>JBCCSY010000004.1:0-301627 GCA_039199335.1 Pseudomonadota bacterium | reverse complement strand
TTCCTGGAACAGCGCGTGCAGCGGCCCGAAGGCCATGCCGGTCACGTTCCAGTGGAAGTTCTGCGCCAGCATCGTCGTCACGACGGTCTCGGCCAGCGCCTGGTTCAGTGCCGTCGCGATCTCCGCGGTCGCGTCGGTCGACAGGTCGGATGCGGTTTGGGCCATGATGTCCTCGCTTACGTCAGGATATGCTGGCGGGTCCGGCGGCTGGCCAGGACTGGCTTGCGCCCGTTGAAATGGGTCAGGGTCAGACCGCATCCAGCCGGGCGGCCAGATCACCGACCAACATCCGCAGAACCGCTGCCCCGTCAGGCCGCGCGCGCCGTCCCAGAAGAAACCGCGCAGAATGGCGGTCGCCGGTCCGCAATGCCTGCGCCAATGCAAGCAGCCAATCCTCGTCGAAGGACCGCCCCTCCGCCCCTGGCCGCCAAATCACCGGACGCCGCAACAGCAGGTTGGGCAGCATCCGCGCCAGCATGACCACCATATCCTCGATGGCCGCCACCCGCATCGCCTCGGCCGGGGCCATCCCAGGGCGCGGCGCGGCACGGCACTCCAGTGCCGCCAGACGCAGCAGGGCGATCAGCGCGGGCTGACGCTCGGGGACGATATCCGGTGCAAGATGCGGCGCAGTCATATCGGTTTCCCCGCGATCGAAGGCATGATACCTGACAAACGTAGTCGGAAATAGGCCCGATGGGAAGGCTCCACGATGCACAGATCACGGATTCGCTGGATTGCGCGGATGATCGGGACCGGTCTGCTGACGGCATCGGCCGCGCAGGCCGACACCCTCGACCCGCATCTCCAGGCAACCCCCCGCACGGCGGCGGAGGCTGCGCGCGTGGCCAGTGTCACGGCCCCCACCGCCGATTTCGCCACTGCCGAACCGTTCGAAGCCAATCCGGGCGGCGCCGGCAGCGTGCGCCGCCGCGCCGACCGGGAGGCGTTCAGCCTGCCGCAAGCCAACCTGACCTTCGAGCAGCAAAGCGAATTCCTCCTCGGCAACGGCCTGTTCGAGAAGCTCTGGGTCGCCGCCCCCGCCTCCACCATCGCCTCCGACGGGCTGGGGCCGGTCTTCAACACCCGGTCCTGCCAATCCTGCCACATCAAGGACGGGCGCGGCCACGCACCGGACGGCCCCGACGACACCGCCGACAGCCTGGTGGTGCGGCTGGGCAATCGCCTCCATGGCGGCGATGGCGGCTATGCCGAACGCGGGCCCGACCCGATCTACGGCCGCCAACTCTCCGATCGGTCCGTGCCCGGCATCCCCGCCGAAGGCCGCGTCGTCGTCACCTGGGAACCGCAGGAGCCGATCCCCTTGCCGGGCGGCAAGGTCGTCACCCTCCGCGCGCCCGTCTGGTCCATCGAGGCGCCCGGCTACGGTCCCTTCCATGTCGCCACCGTCGCCTCGCCCCGCGTGGCCCCTCAGATGATCGGCCTCGGCCTGATCGAGGCCATTCCCGCCGCTGACATCCTGGCCCATGCCGACCCCGACGATGCCGATGGCGACGGGATTTCCGGGCGCCCGAACATGGTCATGGCCCCCGAATACGGGATGCGGATGCTGGGCCGGTTCGGCGTGCGCGCCACCACGCCGACCCTGCGCCAGCAGGCCGCCGACGCCTTCGCCAACGATATCGGCATCGCCTCGCCGCTGCGCCCCGACCCCTGGGGCGAGTGCATGGCGACGCAGACGGCCTGCCGCACCGCCCCCCACGGCAAGGACGCCGCCCAAGACGGGTTCGAACTGTCGGGCGACGGCCTCGACCTCGTGACGTTCTACAGCGCCACCCTGGCCGTGCCGAAACGCAACGCAGTCGACGACCCGCAGGTCTTGCGCGGCAAGGAACTGTTCCACGACGCCGCCTGCACAACCTGTCACGTCCCGAAATTCGTAACCGCCCGCCTGCCCGACCGGCCCGAACATTCCTTCCAGCTCATCTGGCCCTATTCCGACTTCCTCGTGCACGATATGGGCCCCGGCCTCGCCGATGATCTGCCCGCGGGCCAGGCCACGGGTGCGGAATGGCGCACGCCCCCGCTCTGGGGTCTGGGCCTCGTCCAGCAGATCTCGCCCGAGGCCGGGTTCCTCCATGATGGACGCGCCCGCACCCTGGAAGAGGCGATCCTTTGGCATGGCGGCGAAGGCCAAGCCGCCCGCGACCGCTACGCCACCATGCCGCCCGTCGACCGCGACGCCCTCATCGCCTTTCTGGAAAGCCTCTGATGCGATACCGCCCGCTCCTATCCCTGGCCGTCGCCTTGCTTACAGCCCCGGCGTGGGCCGATCTCGATGCCGCCATCGACACCCATACGCTGCCCCGAATGGATGCATTCGCCGCCGCCACGGCCCGCCTCGCAGAGGCGGAATGTGACGCGATGGACCACCCCTTCCGCGAGGCCGCACTGGCCTGGGCCGCGGCCGGGCACCTCACACTCGGCCCGGTAGAGGAGGCCGGGCGGGGTCGGGCGATCCTGTTCTGGCCCGATGGACGGGATGCGACAGGCCGCGGCCTACGCCTGCTGGCTGGGCAGGATCCGGCCGCTTGGACACCCGACGCCCTGACCCGCGCCTCCGTTGCAGCGCGGGGCCTCGGCGCCTTGGGACGGGCCATCTTCGAGGACGCCGCGCCTTGCCCGCTGACCCGCGCCCTTGCCGCGGATCTCGCGGCCAGTGCGGCCGCCCTGCGCGCGGGCTGGGACGGCTTTGCCGACACGCTCCGCACGGCCGGGGCGCCGGGCAATACCCGCTACCTCGCACCGGAAGAGGCACAGGCGGCCTTCCTCACGGCCCTTGCCTCCGGCCTGGAACATACGGCCGAACAACGGCTGGGACGCCCATTGGGCAGTTTCGATGACCCAAGGCCCCTGCGAGCGGAACTGCGCCGGTCCGATCTGTCCCTGCCGATCATCATCGCGGCGCTCGAAAGCCTGCAAGACCTGGCCGGAACGCTGGCCGATGCGCCCCGGACCGATGCGGCCCTGGACCGTGCGCTCAGCCAGGCCCGTGCCATCGACAGTCCCGACCTGTCTGCTGTGGCGGACCCGGCTGCGCGCGCCCGGATCGAGGCGCTGCAGACCACCGTCCGGGCCGCCCATCGGGCCGCGCTGCAGGAAATTGGTGCCGGTCTCGGGATCGTTCCGGGCTTCAATTCCGCGGATGGCGATTGATGCCGTCGCGCCGCGCCCTTCTGGCCGGTCTCGCCGCCAGCGCGGTCGCCCCCGCTTGGGCGGCCACCGGCGCGACGCATCTTGCCGCGGCGCGCATGTCGTCCGGTAGCTACGCCCTCATTGGCCTGACCTCCGTCGCGGATATCGCCTTCCGCATCCCGCTCCCGGCCCGCGGCCATGCCGCCGCCGCCCATCCGTTCCGGCCGCAAGCCGTGGCCTTCGCGCGCCGTCCCGGCACATTCGGCATGGTGATCGACTGCGGCACCGGCGCGGTGATCGCCCGCCTCGCCGCGCCAGCAGGCCGCCACTTCTACGGCCACGGCGCCTACACGGCCGACGGCGCCCATCTCCTGACGACCGAGAACGCCTTTGCCACCGGCGAAGGGCGCATCGGCATCTGGGACAGCGTCGATTGGCGCCGCGTGGATGAGGTGCCGTCCGGCGGCATCGGCCCGCACGAGATCCTGCGCCTCGCCTCGGGCCGCTTCGCCATCGCCAATGGTGGGATCCGCACCCATCCAGATCGCGGGCGGGAGAAGCTGAACCTCGACACGATGCGGCCGAACCTCGCCTATCTGCGAGACGGCACCGTCGCCGACATCGTGGAGCTTCCCGCCCTGCGCCAGGCCTCCATCCGCCATCTCGCGGCGGCGGGCGACCGCGTGGCCATGGCGCTGCAATGGGAAGGACCGGAAAGCCGTGTCACCCCGCTTCTCGCGCTCCACGGGCCAGGCGCGGCAGCGGAGCTTCTCGATGCAGGCCCGGAACAGGCGGCGCTGCGCGGCTATGCCGGGTCCGTGGCCTTCTCGGGCGATGGTCGACACGTGGCCATCACCGCCCCGCGCGGGGGTCTCGCCCATATCTACCACGCCGCCGAAGGTGCGCTTCACGAAACCGTCCGGCGGGCCGAAATCTGCGGGGTGGCGCCCGATGCCGATGGGCTCATGTTCACCGACGGGCTTGGCGGCGTCCTGCGCGCAGCGGGCGCCACGCGCCATCCGGTCGCCTGGGACAACCATCTGGTCGCCCTCTGACCCAAACGTCGCACGACCGCGCGCGGGGATCCCTTGAAACCCCGTGCGGCGCCCGTAGACTTCCAATATGACGGACAGCGAAGACAGCATCCTGAACGCCCTGCCCGCCCGCCTGAAAGAGGCGCGCAAAGCGCAGGGCCTCTCCCTAGACGCGATCGCCAATCTCAGCGGCGTGTCACGCTCCATGGTGAGCCAGATCGAGCGCGGGCAAAGCAGCCCGACCATCGCCACGCTCTGGAACCTGACGCGCGCGCTCAAGGTCGACTTCGCGGGCCTTCTGGAAGACGGCCCCCAGGGCGATCGGATCGACGTGACCCGATCGGGAGAGACGCCCCGGATCGAGCGGATGGGCCAGGGCTGCCGGATCGCCATTCTGTCCCCACCGGACGAGGCGGGCGGCCACGAGGTCTACGATATCGCCTTTTCCGCTGCGGGTGCCCTGACCAGCCAACCACATGCTCGCGGATCGACGGAACAGCTCACCGTCCTCGACGGGCGGCTCCGCGTCACCTCCGGCGCGGCCAGCGCGGAGCTCGGCACGGGCGACACTGCCCGATACGCCGCCGATGTGCCCCATGCGCTGTCCGCCTTGGACGGCCCGGCCCGCGCCTTTCTCATCGTGAAGACACCGCCGTCAACACCATAGCGGACGAAAATACGCGATGACGGAATTTACTATTGCGGAGACGCCTCCGTAATGGCAGATTTTTGGCATGGAAGGAGGCCCCATGCCCAGCGCCTTTCTCACCGACATTCGCGAGACACTGACCCAGATCGACGCCGAAGGTCTCTACAAGCGGGAGCGTCCGATCACCTCGGAGCAGGCGGGCACGATCCGCGTGCAAGACCGCGACGTGATCAATCTCTGCGCCAACAATTATCTGGGCCTGGCCAACCACCCACGTCTCATCGCCGCGGCGCGCAACGCCATGGACAGCCATGGCTTCGGCATGGCCAGCGTCCGCTTCATCTGCGGCACCCAAGACCTGCACCAACAATTGGAAGCCAAGCTGGCGGCCTTTCTCGGCAAGGATGACAGCATCCTCTTCGCCGCCTGTTTCGACGCCAATGGCGGGCTCTTCGAACCCCTGCTCGGGCCCGAAGACGCGGTGATCTCCGACAGCCTCAACCACGCCTCCATCATCGACGGCATCCGGCTCTGCAAGGCCAGGCGCTACCGCTACGCCAACAACGACATGGCCGACCTGGAGGCCAAGCTGACCGAGGCACGGGCCGCTGGCGCCCGCCACGTCATGATCGCCACCGACGGCGTCTTCTCCATGGACGGCACCCTGGCCGACCTTCCGGGCATCCGCGCCTTGGCCGATGCCCATGATGCCATCGTCATGGTCGACGATTGCCACGCCACCGGGTTCATGGGACCGGGCGGCGCCGGAACGCCCGATCATTTCGGCGTCAATGTGGATCTTCTGACCGGTACGCTGGGCAAGGCACTGGGCGGTGCGATCGGCGGCTATATCGCCGGTCCCCAGCCGGTCATCGATCTCCTGCGGCAGCGCGCGCGCCCCTACCTCTTCTCCAACTCCCTGCCGCCTGCCATTGCCGCCGCGGGCATCGAGGCCCTCGACATAGTCGAGACCGGCGCCGATCTGCGCGCCCGCCTCTTTGAGAACGCGGCCCATTGGCGAAGCGGATTGACCGCGCTGGGCTTTGAGCTGCTGCCGGGGTCGCATCCGATCATCCCGGTCATGCTGGGCGATGCACAGCTGGCCCAGACCATGGCCGCACAGCTCTTCGAAGAGGGTGTCTACGTCTCCGGCTTCTTCTTCCCGGTCGTCCCCCGTGGACAGGCCCGCATCCGCACCCAGATGAACGCGGCCCTGACGCGCGCCGATCTGGACCGCGCGCTAAGCGCCTTCGCCAAGGTCGGCCGTGCGCTGGACGTAATCCCATGACGGCCAACACCATGGTGGCGCTGGCCAAGACCCAGCCCTGCGAAGGTCTCTGGATGATCGACGCCCCGGTGCCCGAGATCGGTCCCGATGACGTTCTCATCCGGGTCAACACCACCGGAATTTGCGGCACCGACATCCATATCTGGCGCTGGGACGATTGGGCGGCCGCCACGGTCCCGATCCCGATGATCACCGGGCACGAATTCGCGGGCGAGATCGTGGATATGGGCCGAAACGTCACCGCTCTCACCCTCGGGCAGCGCTGTTCGGGCGAGGGGCACCTGATCGGCAAGGACAGTCGGCAATCGCGGGCGGGCAAGTTCCATCTCGATCCGGGCACTCGCGGGATCGGCGTCAACACCCAGGGGGCCTTTGCGCAATATCTCTGCCTGCCCGCCTTCAACGTCATCCCACTGCCCGACGACATTCCCGACGAAATCGGCGCGATCCTCGATCCGCTGGGCAACGCGGTCCATACCGCGCTCAGCTTCGATCTGCTGGGCGAGGACGTGCTGATCACCGGCGCGGGACCCATCGGCATCATGGCTGCCGCCATCGCCCGCCATGCCGGGGCCCGCAACGTGGTGCTGACCGATCTCAACCCCGACCGGCTGGCCCTGGCCGCCCGGGTCGTGCCCACCGCGCGGATCGTCGACATCGGGCGCGAAGACCTGGCCGATGTCGCCCATGAACTCGGGCTCAGCGAAGGCTTCGATGTCGGCCTCGAAATGTCGGGCAGCCAGGCCGCGCTGGACCAGATGATCGAAGCCCTGGTCATGGGCGGCAAGATCGCCCTGCTGGGCATTCCGCCGGGCCGATCCCCCGTCGATTGGAGCCGGATCGTCTTCAAGGCCATCACCCTCAAGGGCGTCTACGGACGCGAGATGTTCGAGACCTGGTACAAGATGATCGCCATGCTGCAGAACGGCCTGGATGTCAGCCGGGTAATCACCCATCGTTTCGCGGCGACCGACTTCGCCAAGGGTTTCGCCGCCATGCAGGCCGGGACAGCGGGGAAAGTCGTGCTGGATTGGCGGGAGGCCCGCCCCGACACGCGCTCCGACGCGGCAGACAGCGCACCGCCCGGTCGGGCCAGCTAAGGCCCGCGCGGTTAACAAAGCGCGCTACGTCAAAAAATGTCTGTACGGGGGGTGTACAGGGGGTGACATCGCCAAAGGCTTGATTTTCAAAGCCGATGGGCGATCTCCTTCGTGGTTTCATAGAAATCCCGCCAAAGGGCATATTGCCGCCCATAGACCGCGTGGGCGGCCGGCGTGACGACCCGCTCCACCGGATTCCACGCCGCAATGTCCTCGGGCGCCGTCAACCCCACCGCGCAGGCCGCCAGGAACGCATCGCCCAGCGACGCGCCCACGCTGCGCGCACAGATCTCCTGCGGCAAATCGGCGATGTCGGACGTGGCCTGCAGCCAGACGGCATTCTTCACACCGCCCCCCACCGCCAGCGCCCTCCGGGGCGCCGCGCCGCCCGCGCGGAAGGTCTCCACCACATGGGCCGTGCCCATGGCGATCCCCTCGCAGACGGCCCGGAACATGGCGCCCCGATCATGGGTCAGGTTCAGCCCGAAGAAGGCACCCCGCGCCTGCGGATCCTGGATCGGCGTCCGCTCACCCGAGAAATAGGGCAGGCAGATCAACCCGTTGGCCCCCGGCGCCACCGCCACCGCCTCTGCCGTCAGAACCGCGAACGCGTCCTCCCCCAGCTCCCGCGCGCAGCTCTCCCGGAACCAGCGCGTCAACGTGCCGCTCGTCCCCTGCCCGGCCATGGCGCACCACGTATCGGGCCAGAGCCATGGCGCCGACCAGAGCGACGGGTCGAGCAATCGCTCGGGCACCACCTGGATCATGAACATGCTGGAGCCGTACATGACCATCATGTCACCCGCCGCCCGCGTCCCGACGCTGACGGCTTCGGCCGCGGCATCGATGGTCCCCGCGGTGACCGGCGTGCCAGCCGACAGGCCGGTCACCGCCGCGGCTTCGGCCGTCACGTGCCCTGCAATCTCGGTCGTCCAGGTCAGCCGCGGCAGCCACTTGACCGGCACGATGCTCTCGCACATCGTCTCGGACCATTCTCCCGCTTGCGCATCGTAGAACGGCGTCCATTGCCCGGCGGAATGGTGGTCCAGAACCCGCTCTCCCGTCAGACGCCGCACCAAAAAGGTCGTGCAGGTCTCAATACCCCGGGTCTTCTCCCAGACGTCCGGGCGGTTTCGCTGCAGCCACAGCACCTTGGGCCCAACCGATTGAGATGTGAGGATATTTCCGGATTTCGCGAGCATCGCCTCATTGCCGAACCGGGCCGTCATCTCGGCGATCTCCGCCCCCGCCCGCGCATCGACACCATAAAGGATCGCCGGCCCCAAAGGATCGCCCGCCCCGTCCACCGGCAAGACGCAGGGCCCGATCCCGCTCACCGCCAGACAGGCCACCGCAGCCGCATCCCGCCCCGCCAGCACGTCCCGGCACAGGGTCACCAACCCGTCCCACCACACCGCTTCCGCATCGTGTTCCGCCCAGCCCGGCCGGGACACATCCATGCGATGCGCCCGCACCGCCTGCGCCACCACCTCGCCCTCCGGCGTTGCCAGTACGGCCTTGGCCTCGAATGTCCCGATGTCGATTCCCAGAACGTAAACCATGCGCGTCTCCCTCGCCCGGAACGCTAGCGTGCCCGCGTCCGCCGCACTAGCATCCCCGCAAGGGAGGACATCCATGACACTCAAGACCCGCCACTGGGACCGCCTCGGCAACGGGGGCCTCACCTTTACAGAACTCGGCTTCGGCACCGCCCCCCTGGGCAACCTCTACCGCGCCATCACCGATGCCGAGGCCGACGCGATCCTCGACCGCGCCTGGCAGGCGGGCGTGCGCTACTACGATACCGCCCCCCTCTACGGCCTGGGCCTCTCCGAGACGCGCCTGAACCGCTTCCTGCGCGACAAGCCCCGCGACGACTATGTCCTCTCCACCAAGGTCGGTCGCTACCTTGTACCCGCCACGCCCGAGACCCGCGACGGTCACGGCAAATGGTTCGAGGTTCCCAACCGCAATGAGGTCTACGACTACAGCTATGACGGCGTCATGCGCTCGCTTGAGGCCAGCTTCGAACGCCTCGGCGTGGACCGTATCGATATCCTCTTCTTCCACGACATCGACGTCCCCAACCAGGGCAACCGCGCCAACGTGGAGGCCAAGGTCGCCCAACTCCTCTCCTCGGGCTACCATGCCCTGGAACGGATGCGGAAAGAGGGCGTCATCAAAGCCTTCGGCGCCGGCGTCAACGAATGGGAGGTCTGCCAGCAACTGGCCGAGAACGGCGATTTCGACCTGTTCCTCCTGGCCGGCCGCTACACCCTGCTCGAACAGGAAGCCCTCGACAGTTTCCTGCCCCTCTGCGAGGCCCGCGGCATCGGCATCGTCACCGGCGGCCCCTACAATTCCGGCATCCTCGCCACCGGCCCCAAACCCGGCGCCTACTATAATTACGACCCGGCGCCGCAGGACATCCTCGACCGCGTCACCGCCATCGAAAAGGTCTGCCAATCCCACGGCGTCAAGATGGTCGACGCGGCCTTCCAGTTCCCGCTCCTCCACCCCACCACGGTCTCGGTCATCCCCGGCGGCCAGGGTGTGGCCGAGATGGCGGGCAACATCGCCGCCGCTGGGGCCACGATCCCCGATGCCCTCTGGTCCGATCTGAAATCCGAGGGCCTGCTCCGCCAGGACGCGCCCACATGAGCCTCCTTCGATGTTCCAAAAATACTCATAGGGCCGTCCCATGAGGATCGACGCCCATCACCATCTTTGGCGCGTCGACCGTGGCGATTATGACTGGATGCCGAAGGACAACGCCATCCTGAACCGCGACTACGCACCCGCAGACCTTGCCCCGATCCTGCGGGCGAACGGGATCGACAAAGCCGTTATCGTACAGGCCGCCGCCACGGTCGCCGAGACCGACCACATGCTCGCCTTGGCGGACGAGACGGACTGGATCGCAGGCGTCGTCGGCTGGATCGACTTCGAGGAGCCCGGCCAGCGGGCAGAACTAGAGCGGCTCGCCAAGCACCCGAAATTCAAGGGGCTCCGCCCCATGATCCAGGACATTCCCGACAACGATTGGATGCTGCGAGACGATTTAGCCTGGGCCTATGGGGCGCTCACCGATCTGGGCCTGCGCTTCGACGCGCTGGGCTTTCCGCGACACCTGGACACTTTCCACACCCTTCTGACCCGTCACCCAGACATGCCGACAGTCATCGACCATTGCATGAAGCCTGATGTGGCACGGCAAGACATCGACCGCTGGGCCGAAGGGATGGCCCGCCTCGCGCGCGATACGCGGGCATACGTCAAACTCTCCGGCTTGGTGACCGAAGCGGCCGAGCATTGGGCCGCCGAAGACCTGAAGCCCTATGTCGATCACATCCTGGAACATTTTGGCCCGGACAGGATCCTGTGGGGCAGCGATTGGCCAGTCTGTCGGCTGCGGGCGGAATACGACGTCTGGCTGGGGGCGGCCGAGGCGCTGACCGCCCATCTGGACGAGGACGCGCGCGCCGCGATCTTCGGCGGCACGGCCGCGCGGTTCTACGGGCTCTGATGGCGCGTGGAATGGCGGGCCGGTCGCCGGAGTATTTTTGGCCAGAGGAAGATCAGGGTCGCGAGATATGGCGGGCGGCGAAGGATTGGGCGGCATCCAGCGCATCCGCGAAGGCCACGCCCTCCGCCAGCGCAGCGGCCAAGGCACCGCAAAACGCATCGCCTGCCCCATGGGTCGAGACGACCGGCACAGATCGGGCGGGTACATGCGTTTCCATGCCATCCCGATGGAGCGTCAGCCCGTCGGCCCCGCGCGTGACGATGGTGACGTGGTCGCCGAACGCGGCGGCCCCCATCTGCGCGGCCTCTACCCGGTTCACCACGAGGATATCGACGCGGGCCATGAGGTCGGGCGCGACCCTCCGCGCGGGCGCGGCATTCAGGATCAGGGTGGCGTCATCGGGAAGGGCGCGGGCCAGCGCCAGGTTGGCCGCCTCCGGGACTTCGTTCTGGATCAAGACGACCCCCGTGTCGGACGACGGGACAGGCGCCATCACCTTCAGGTTCGCACCGGAGACGACGACCGCGCCGTAATCGCCACCCGTGTCAATGGCCACCGACATGCCCGAAGGTCCCGGCACCCGCGCCACAGCCGTGCGGTCGATCCCGGCCGCGTCTAGCTCGGCCAGCAGGCGCCCGGCCGCCTCATCCTCGCCAACCGCACCCGCCATCACGACGCGCGCGCCGCTATGGGCCGCCGCCAGGGCCTGGTTCCCACCCTTGCCCCCGAAGCGATAGGTGGCGGCCTCGCCTATCAATGTCTCGTCCAAGGCGGGCAGACGGGGCGCACGGACGATCACGTCCCAATGCAGGCTCCCGAAGACGAGGACGCTCATGCCCAAATCTCAGGCGCCGTAAAGTGCGCGGGCCACGATGCGCTGGCTAGCGGCCCCGTCTTGGCGCGCAATCGCGGCGCGCAGGTCGGGATCGTCGCCGATCTCGCTGGCAATCGCGCGCAGCCGTTCCACCAGTGCGAGGTTCGTGCGCGCCTCCTCCACCGGGTCGAGACCGCCATGGTCGGGGAAGGTGTCGAAATAGATCACGCCATCATAGCCGATCCGGTCCAATTCCGCGAAAAGCTCCACCGTCGCCACGGGATGGACCGTGCCCACCATCAGCCCATCGTCGCGCTTACCATAGCCATCGTTGAGATGGACGCCCAGCAGGCGGGAATGACGGTGGATCAGATGCGCGGCATGGGCCGGCATCTCGTCGGCATAGAGCACATGGGCGAAGTCCAGCGTGACGCCCAGATTGGGCCGATCGGCCTCCCGCACGCCCAGAAGCGTGGTGCCGACATCGGGCATCAGGGCATAGGCGCGGGGCTCGTTGGGCTTGTATTCGACGGCGATATCCATCTGCGGGTCGTGGTCGGCCACGGCCTGCAGGGCCGCGATGGTGTCGTCCCACATCGCGCCGTAATCGCCCTGCAGCGCGTAGTCGAAGCCGTCCTGCCCCATCCACAGCGTCATGACGGACCCGCCCATGGCCCGGCAGGCATCGATGCCGCGCTTGGTCACGTCGATGGCCGCCCGTCGGGTGGCGCGGTCGGGATGGGTGAAGGCGCCCAGCTTGAAGCCGGGTTCCGTGTAGTAGCGCATTGCGAGGCCATTCAGCGCCAGACCGTTGCGCGCCAAACCGTCGACCAGATCACCCTGGGACACGCCGTCGAAATGGTCCGGATAGTTCAGATCGGCCGCGTCCAGCCCGCCGACCCGGCCCGCCGCGTCGAGCCAGCCCAGGATGCCCCCGCCCAGCAGTTTAAACGCATTCAGACGAGCGGCGTAGCGCGGCCGGTTGGGGCGGGTCATGCAGCTTTGTCAGTGGCGCGCGCGGCCATGTAAGCATCAAGGCGTGCGACCTGGTCTGGTGTGACGCGCAGACCCAGCTTGGTGCGCCGCCACAGCACATCCTCGGCCTTGCGCGCCCATTCCCGGTCCATCAGCCAATCCACCTCCCGTGCCGTGAGGGTGGCGCCGAAATCCTCGCCCAATGCCTCGGCCGAGGTTGCGCCGTCCAGCATCGTCGCAGCCTCGGTGCCGTAGGCCCGAATCAGACGGAGCGACCACCGCTCCCCCAGGAAAGGATGATCGGCCTGCAGGCGGCCGACCATGTCGGCCACATCGTCGACCGGGAAGTCGCCGCCCGGCAGGGGTGCATCATGTGTCCAGGGGCCGGAGCCGAGGGTCAGATGATCGCCGATCTTCTCCAACGCGCTTTCGGCCAAGCGGCGATAGGTCGTGATCTTCCCACCGAAGACGTTCAGCACCGGCGGGCCGTTCGCGTCGACCTTCAGTACGTAATCCCGCGTGGCTGCCGTGGCCGATTTGGCCCCATCGTTGTAAAGGGGCCGGACACCGGAATAGGTCCAGACCACGTCGTCGTCGGTCAGTTCCTGCTTGAAATAGCCATTGGCGAAGTCGAGGAGATAGCGCTGCTCCTCCGGCGTGCAGACCGGCTTGTCGGACGGATCGTGATGTTCGGCATCGGTGGTGCCGATCAGGGTGAAGTCGGTCTCGTACGGGATAGCGAAGATGATCCGCCCGTCGGCGCCTTGGAAGAAATAGCACTTGTCGTGGTCATAGAGGCGCTTGGTCACGATATGGCTGCCGCGCACCAGGCGCACGTCTTCCTGGGTGTTCAGGCGCACCACGCCGCGGATGGTCTCGCCCACCCAGGGCCCTGCCGCATTGACCAGCATCTTGGCGCGGATCGTCCCGCTGCGTTCGCCCTCCAGCGTGACGCGCCATGCATCCCCGTCCCGCTCGGCAGAGGTGACGCGCGTGCCCACGGAGACGTCAACGCCGCGCTGAGCGGCATCGCGAGCGTTCAGCGCGACAAGGCGGCTGTCCTCGATCCAGGCATCGGAATACTCGAACGCCTTCATGAACCGATCCTCCAGCGGCGCACCTTCCGCCGTGCCACGCAGCGAAAGCGTGCGCGTGCCCGGCAGGTATTTCGACTTGGCCAGTCGGTCATACATCAGAAGGCCCGTCCGGATCAGCCAGTCAGGTCGGCGCCCCTTGAGCCAGGGCATGACCGTCCCGAGCAGCTTCGAGGTGGGCGTGCCGCCTTCGAACCGCATCTCGGGCGAGAGCGGCAGCACGAAGCGCATGGGCCAAGAGATGTGCGGCATATTCCGGAGCAGCACGTCGCGTTCGAGCAGCGCCTCGCGCACCAGCCGCACCTCCCAGTATTCCAGATAGCGCAGCCCGCCATGGAAGAGCTTCGTCGAGGCTGACGAGGTCGCGCCAGCCAGATCCCCCATCTCAGCCAAGCCGACAGACAGGCCTCGCCCCGACGCATCGCGTGCGATGCCGCAGCCATTGATGCCGCCACCGATGACGAAGAGATCGTAGGACTCGCGCATGATCGCCCCCAAAACGAAAATTGGCGAAGCAATACGCTTTCCTTTTCGCGCGTTCAATGCTTCTTCACGGTTGAAACGCGTCAATCCGGCCCGGAGATCCCATGAGCCTGCGGCATCCCCAGATCCTCGCCCTTGCCCGCCGTGAGGGACGCGTGACCGTGGAAGACCTATCCGAACGCTTCGGCGTCTCGCTTCAGACCGTGCGCCGAGACTTGGGCGAGCTGGCCGAGGCGGGTCGGCTGCAGCGGGTCCATGGCGGCGCGGTGCTCAGTTCCGGCACGACCAACCTGGCCCATGCGGACCGCCGCGCCATGGCGGCCGAGGCCAAGGCCGCCATCGGCCGCGCCGCCGCAGCCCGCATCCCCGAAGGGGCGAGCCTTTTCCTAGGCATCGGCACGACCACCGAAGCGGTGGCGGAGGCTTTGACCGGACATGGCCGACTTCTGGTGGTCACGAACAATCTCAACGTGGCCGAGATCCTGTCCGACGGCCCGGCAGAGATCGTGGTCACCGGCGGGCGGCTGCGGTCCTCGGATGGCGGCCTCACGGGCGCGATGGCCGCCGAGGGCGTGGCGCGCTTCCGGCCCGACTGGGCCGTCTTCGGCTGCTCCGCCCTCGATCCTGACGGGACGATGCTCGATTTCGATGCGGAGGAGGCATCGGTCACACAGGCCGCAATCCGGGCCGCGCGGCGGACCATGTTGGTGGCAGATGGGGGCAAGTTTGCCCGAACGGCGCCTCTGCGCCTGGGCCCGCTGCGCGATGTGGATGTGTTCGTGACCGACCAGGCACTCACGTCGTCCGGCCTGACCCGGGCCTGCGAGAATTGGAACGTGGAGGTTCGGGTGGCGTCCTAGAGGCCGTCGCGCCCCGCCCTGTACCAGGCCACCAAGGCCGCCCGGTCGACCTCGGCCAGCCGTCCCATGATCGCGGGCGGCATTGCGTGGCTAACCCCGGCCTGCAGATAGATGCCGCGGGCATGGCGCGCGATATCCGCCTCGGTCTCAAGATGGACCCCCTTGGGCGCCCAATGGAGGCCCGGCCAGACCGGCTCACGCGCATGGCACATGGAGCAATTGCCAAGCACCACCTGCGCCGCGTCGTCAAACCCTGCCGCCTCGGCAAAGCGCGCCTCCTGCGCGGTCAAAGCACGGGCCTCTGCCTCCTCATAGGTGTCGAACAGAGGCGCGGTGGAGAGCCACATGATGATCACGAAGATCACCGCCGTGGCACCCCAGGTCCACCAGGGCTTTTCCTGCCGCATATGCATGGTGTTGAAGAAATGCCGGATCGTGACGCCCATCAGGAAGACCAGGGCCGCGATGATCCAGGCCGCATCCGTCCCCGTGGCAAGCGGATAATGGTTCGACAGCATCAGGAACAGGACGGGCAGCGTCAGATAGTTGTTATGCGTCGAACGCAGCTTCGCGATCTTTCCGTATTTCGCATCCGGCGTGCGGCCCGCCTTCAGGTCCGCCACCACGATGCGCTGGTTCGGCATGATGACGAAGAAGACGTTTGCCGACATGATCGTGGCCGTCATCGCCCCGAGATGCAGCAATGCCGCGCGGCCCGTGAAGACCTGGTTCAGAAGCCAGCTTGCCGCGACGATCCCCGCAAAGAGGACGAGCATCACGGCGGTGGGGCTCTCCTTCAGCGGCGAGCGGCAGAGGGCGTCGTAGCCCAGCCAACCCACCGCGATGAAAAGCGCCGAAATGCCGATCGCCTGCCAGGTGGCCAGGTCCGCCTTGGCCGGATCGATCAGATAGAACTCCGCCCCCGCCCAATAGACGACCGCCAGGAGGGCCGCGCCGGACAGCCAGGTCGCATAGCTCTCCCATTTGAACCAGGTCAGATGCTCGGGCATGGCGTCCGGCGCCACGAGGTATTTCTGGATGTGATAGAACCCGCCGCCATGGACCTGCCATTCCTCCCCGTCCGCGGGTCCGGGGACATTGCGGTTCAGACCCAGGTCCAGCGCGATGAAGTAAAAGCTGGACCCGATCCAAGCGATGGCGACGATGACGTGGGTCCAGCGGATGGCGAATTCGATCCAGTCCCAAAGGATGGCGAGGTCAGTCATCAACTGCCCCGGTAGGTCGAATAGCCGTAGGGGCTGAGCAGCAGCGGCACGTGATAATGCGCGTCCTCGGCCAGGCCGAAGCGGATCGGGATGTCGCCCAGAAACAGGATGTCGCCCTCGGCCAGTCCCTCGGATCGCAGCCAGGCGCCCGCATGGAAGATCAGCTCATAACTGCCCGGCTTGAACTTGCCCTCAGGAAGGATCGGCCCGTCCGTCCGGCCATCCTCGTTGGTCACGGCCTCCGCGATCTTCCGATGCGAATTGCCCGACACACGGTAGAGGGTGATCGCCAGACCTGCGGCGGGCTGCCCCCGCGCGGTATCGAGAACATGGGTCGTCAGGTAACCGGACATGGGCTCTTCCTCTGGCCGAAAATACTCAAATCCCGAACGTCCCAGCCAACGCGGCATGGCGGTTCACGTCCTTATAGAGCAGATAGCGGAACGGCCCCGGACCACCCGCATAGCAGGCCTGGGGGCAGAAGGCGCGCAGCCACATGAAATCACCCGCCTCTACCTCGACCCAGTCGCGGTTCAGGCGGTAGACAGCCTTTCCCTCCAACACGAAAAGGCCGTGCTCCATCACATGGGTCTCCTCGAATGGGATGGTGCCGCCGGGCTGGAAGGCGACGATGTTGACGTGGCAATCATGGGCCATGTCGGCCGGGTCCACGAAACGGGTCGTGGCCCATCGGCCGTCGGTGTCCGGCATGGCCACCGGCACCTGCGCCGCCTGGGTCGTCACGAAGGCGGCCGGAGCCGTCACACCGGGCGCGGGCTGCCACCGCTTGCGGATCCAGTGGAGCCGAGCGGGAGCTCTCGCGGCGATGGTCCACCGACAGCCCGGCGGTAGATAGGCATATCCGCCGGGGTCCATATCATAAGAGATATCTTCGATCGTCAGTGTCAGGTGACCGTCGGTCACGTAGAGAATGCCCTGCGCGGTGGGGTCCGTTTCCGGCGCATCGCTGCCACCCCCGGCACCGATCTCCATCAAGTAATGGGAGAAGGTCTCCGAAAAGCCAGTCATGGGCCGGGCCAGAACCCACATCCGCATCCCTCGCCAGCCGGGCAGGAAAGATGTCACGATATCGGTCATGCAGCCGCGCGGGATCACGGCGTAGCTGTCGGTGAAGACGGCACGCTGGGTGTGAAGCGCGGTTTGCGGCGGCAGGCCGCCGGGCCGGGTCATGAGGGGATCGCAGGTCGCATTTCCCCTCCCTGCCCCATGCCCGCGGCGGCGTCTAGACGGGCGCGCGGGCCGACTTCAGGCGATGGGCACGGGGGGTCATGCCATGGCGTTCACGAAAGAGGCGATAGAAATGCCCTAGATTGCCGATGCCTACCGCCTCCGCCACGTCGGCGGTGGCCAGACGTCCCTCCCGCACCAGCCGCCCGGCATGGTCCATACGCACGCCGTTGATCCAGGCCGAGGGCGTGACGCCCATATGCCGCCGCATGGCGCGACACAGATGCTCGTGGCTGCGTCCGGAAATCCGCGCCAGCCCGGCCGCACCATCGCGGAACACGTCTGGCGAGAGGGCGGTGCGGCAGGCCGTGGCGAGCCAGGGTGGAAGGTTCGCATCGAAGGCCGCCACTTCGGACGTCAGCTCCGCAAGAAAGACCGTCAAGAAAGCCTCCAACCGCAAAAGATCGGCGGGGCCGTTGCGCAACACGTCGGCTGTGCTGGTGATACGATCCTGCATGGCGGAAGACAGGATCAGCGCCTCTGGCTGAGGGGTCTGTGACCAGAAGAACCGCTCACGGCACGTGGCCGCATGGCGCTGCCCCATATCGGCGATCACCTCCGGCCGGACCATCACATTCAGGATGCGCGCGGTCCTGCCGCGGGGGGCATGCAGCAGATGGGCGTCACGCGGCCTCAAGAACAGCGCCGCGCCGGTGCCCAGGATCTCTGCGCGCGGTCCGATCTCGTGTCGCAGGGGACCCGCCAGCACGACCATCAGCTCGAAATAATCGTGGTCATGCCGAAAACGCGGACGGGTCGGCGAAATATCTTTGATCACGGCATGATGGGAATCGCCGGGGTCGAGGTAGTTGGCCAATAGGAAGCGACGCACGGACATGATGCCAGTTTAGCGTGTCTGCAGGGATGAATACCAATGCAAAAGTCAAAATAGCGGAACAATCGGTCAATCCAGCCTCTATGCCCCGCGTTCATTTGGCGCTTAACGTTTAGGCAGGGGGAGGAGTGATGCTCGACCGACCAAGAGACCTGCGGTTCGTGCCGGTCGCCAATCCGCGTCCGGGGCGACTGACGCGCGCGCAGGTCGCGCAGTATAATGAGACCGGCTTCGTGCAGCCGTTCCGGGTTCTGGCCCTGAACGAGATCACCGCCCTCCGGGACCGCGTGGACCAATGGATCGACGCCATGGGGCCCGACGGCGCCTACGGCATCAACTGCTACCAGGCGCGGCTGGCCACGCTCTGGGACGTCGCCCGGCATCCCGCGATCCTGGACCTGGTCGAGGACATCATCGGCCCGGACATCCTGTGCTGGGCGACCGCGATCCTGTCGAAACCGGCGGGCGAGGCCCGCGCGGTGCCGTGGCATCAGGATGCGGGGTTCTGGGCACTGGACCCGGCGCGCACGGTCACCGTCTGGTTGGCCATCGACGATGCCGACGAGGACAACGCCGCCATGCGCTTCATCCCCGGCACCCACGATCGCGGCGAGATCGCCATGGAAGCAGTGGAGGGCGATGTCTTCGCCCATGGCATTCCCGGCGCCGACGCGCTCGGCGCACCCTTCACCAACACGTTGAAGGCGGGCGAATGCTCCCTCCATGCCGACATGCTGGTCCATGGATCGGGACCGAACACCTCCGACCGTCGACGCTGCGGCCTGACGCTGCGCTACTGCCCGCCCGCGGTGGGGATCACTGACACGGGCTGGCAACGCGGTGTCGAGGCGGTTCTGTGCCGCGGCGTGCCCGGCGATTGGGAGACCCATCCTAGACCGGAGAATGACGACATCCGCGCCACATCCAGCCCCCGCGCGCTGGGCAACAACTGATGCGGGTGACGTGGTACGGTCAGGCCGCCTTGCGGTTGGAGGGGCAGGACATCTCGGTCATCACCGATCCCTACACGCCCAATGTGCTCGGCTACGCGGCGATTGAGGACAGTGCGGATGTCGTCCTGACCTCATCCGACGATGACGACGCCCATTGCCGGTCTGACCTCATCCCCGGAAGCCCCGCCATCGCCAACACGCTCGACATCGCGGGCGACGGCCAGGGCGAAGGCGATGTAGGCGGCCTCACGGTACGTGCCATCGCGGCCGAAGAATGGGAACACCATCCCCGCGGCACGGCGGGCCAGAACGCCATGTACCGCTTCAACCTCGATGGGATCGAGATCGCCCATATGGGCGACGTCGGCAACGCATTGACCGAGGATCAGATCGCGTTCTTCGAGGGGGTGGACGTCCTGCTTGCCCTGACCGGCGGCCCGCCGACCATCGCCCTGCCCGACCTGATGCACATGATCCATCGCACCCGGCCCAAACTGGTCATCCCGATGCATTTTCGCACGCTGGTCTACCGCCCAGCAAACATTCTCTGGATCGAGGATTTCCTGCGCCATTTCACCGAGGACCGGGTGGAGTTCGCCTTCGGTCCCCATACCGACATCACGGCCGATGCCCTGCCCGACGCCATCCGCGTCCGCGTGCTGGACCATCTGCTCTGACGCACCGCCCCCGGGAGAGGGGCCGCACCACCAAGGGAGAGACCCATGAGACTGACCCAGAAACTGACGCTCGGCACTGCCGCGCTGGCCCTGATGACGGGCAGCGCGTTCGCCCAGGACGTCGCGCGCGAAGACACCGTAATCTTCGATCTGGACCGCACGATCACCGACCCGGCCAACTTCAACTGGCTGACCGACGGCACCGGCGTGCGCCGGATGCATGGCGGCCATCAGGTCATGTGGGAGCCGCTCTTCATCCTCGACTACAATACGGGCGAGTTGGTCCCGTGGCTCGCCACCGGGTTCGAGCAGAACGAAGACGCGACCGAATTCACCGTCACCCTGCGCGACGGCGTGGAATGGTCCGATGGCGAGGCCTTCAACGCCGATGACGTGGTCTACACGGTCGACATGGTGCTGGGGAACGAGGAGATCACCGCCCGCGAAGCCGCACAGTTGCGCGGTCAGGTGGCCAGCGTCGCAAAGGTAGACGACACCACCGTCACCTTCACACTGCAGGCTGCCAATCCCCGCTTCATGGTGGAGAACTTCGGCATCCGCATCTTCGGCTCCATGCTGATCCTGCCGGAACATGTCTGGGCGGGCGAAGACCCTGCCACCTTCACCTTCCCCGAGCCCATCGGGACCGGCCCCTATACTTTCACCAGCGCAGCCACCAACCGCGCCATCTGGGACCGCAACGACGATTGGTGGGGCGCCAAGACCGGCTTCATGGACCTGCCCGAGCCCCAGCGCGTCATCTTCTTGGAAACGGGGGGCGAAGAAAGCCGCGCCCAGCTGATCGCGAGCAACGAGTTGGACGCCGCGCAGAACGTCTCGGTCGGCACCTTCGAGGCAGTGCGCGCCCAGAACCCGGCCGTGATCGCCTGGTTCGAGGATTACCCCTATACCGCCGCCGATCCCTGTGCCCGTCAGCTAGAGATCAACACCACTGTTGCGCCCTGGGACGACCCGAACATGCGCAAGGCGGTCGCGCATATCATCGACCGTAACCAGATCGTGAACGTGGCCTATGAGGGGACCACGCAGGCGTCCCGCACGATGTTCGCGCAATACGGCGCCATGTCGCCCTTCATCGATGCTGTGGTCGAGGCGGGCTATGAACTGCCGGCCGCGGCCGATGTGGAGGCGGGGCAGGCGCTGATCGAAGCTGCCGGATGGACACGCGATGGCGACTACTACGCCAAGGATGGCGAGACGCTGTCGGTGGCGATCCACGTCAACTCCGCCTCGACGGAATATACCCGCACCATCGACGTCATCGTCGAGCAGTTGCAGCGCGCCGGGATCGACGCGCGCGCCGTGCCGGTGGAGAACGGGGTTTTCTGGGGCGAGGTGTTGCCCTTCGGCGCCTACGAGATGAGCTATTCCTGGCTCTCCTGCGGGTCGGTGAACGAGCCATGGGCCTCCATGGGCCGCTACACCACGAACGATGTTGTTCCGGTCGGCGAGCGGTCGCCCGGCTTCAACAACACCGCCCGTTGGGACAGCGAAGCGGCGGCGAGCTACACCGCCATCGTCGACGAGATGGCGGGCATGTCACTTGGCGATGCGGCGATCCCGGCGATGGTCGCCGATGCCTACCAGCATCTCGACGCCGAAATGCCGTTCATCCCGTTGGTTCAGGCCGCCAAGCTGATCCCCTTCAACACGACCTATTGGAGCGGCTGGCCCACGGATCAGAACTACTACAACCATCCGTTCTTCTGGTGGAACACGGGCCACCAGATCATCCACAATCTGGAAAAGGCCGAGTGATCGGCGGCGGGGCGGCGGTTGCCGCCGCCCCGCATCTCAACATGACATTGCATGCACCATATCCAGCCCCATGCCACGAACGCCTGCATCCCCGCGCCCTGACGCGCCACGGGGTCTGGGCCATCGGCTGGGTCCGCATGAAGATGTACGGGATCACGGAAGGGACGCAGACGTTGCCGGACGACCTGCTCTCCAAGGCGCAGACGATCGCGGCAGCGCATCTTGAGACGCTGTCCGACGACGTGACCCTCGGGTTCGTCATCGTGCATCCCGGGCGCGAGGGCACATCGATCCTGACACTTTGGTGGGAGCAGGGATCGGTGCTCTGCCAACGCGTGACGCGATGGGCGCATGAATCAGGCGCCACGGTGGACGTGACCGGGCGCGGCGTCATCGGCTGTGTCTGGGAACTGGCCGTCATCGCGGCCGAGCAGCAGATTTGGCGGCGCCGGATGATGGGCGAGGCACCGTCACCGGAGGCGTATCTGGGGGAAATGTTCACCGCAGACCACGTCTAGACCGCATCGGAGGGAGGACCGAACCATGGGAGGCATCCCGCTCGACTATCTGAAGAACCGGCTGATCACGCTGGTCCTGACCGTCCTGATCGCGGCGACGCTGATCTGGATCATTCCGCGCCTCTCACCGGTGGATCCGGCCGAGATCGCCTTGGGGCGCATGGCGGCGGGGGCGGGGTCGATCGCCAATTCCGATGAAATCCTGGCACAGCTTCGGTCGTCGATGGGAATCGACGGCCCGCTGATCTGGCAATACGTCCGCTATATCGGAAACACGCTGACCTTCGATTTCGGCCTCTCCACCGCGTCGTTTCCCACACCGGTCTCATCCCTGATCGCACAGGCCCTTCCCTGGACGCTGGGTCTGATGATCCTGTCGCTGATCATCACCTTCATCATCGGCAACGCGCTGGGCGCCTTCATGGCCTGGGACCGCACGCCCAAACTCGCGCGCGTAGCGATCCCGGCGGCCATGGTCTTCACCTCGATCCCGCCGATCCTGTCGGGCCTCCTCCTGATGTGGATCTTCGCCGCCAAGCTGCGCTGGTTCCCCCTGACCGGCGCCTACGGCCTGACGGTGGAACCCGGCTGGTCGTGGGATTTCATCGCCTCGGTGATCAGCCATGGCTTCCTGCCCGCCCTGTCCATCGTGATCGTCACCTTCGGCTTCTGGGCCCTGGGCATGCGCGGGCTGATGATTTCCGTACAAGGTGAGGATTATGTGAAATTAGCCGAGGCGAAGGGCCTCAAACCTCGGTACATTTTGTACAGATACATGATCCGCAACGCGATCCTGCCGCAGATCACCGCCTTCGCGCTGAAGATCGGGTTGCTCGTGGCGGGTCAGGTGCTGGTGGAACGCATCTTCGCCTATAACGGCATGGGCAAGCTGCTCTACGACGCGATCCTCAATCAGGATTTCCCGGTGATTCAAGGTGTTAGCTACGTCATCATCTTGATGACCGCCGTGAGCGTGTTCTTGGTGGACCTGATCTATCCGCTGATCGACCCACGCATCCGGCACGAGGCGTGAGACCATGACGGACAAAAGCACCGACATGACCCCGCCCCGCGCCGATGCCGATCTCCGCAAGCCGCGGAGCTGGGCGGAGAAACGCGCCGCCAAGCGCGCCCGCCGCTTCGACAATCCCTGGGCCAGTCCCAAGCTGGCCTGGGGGGCCGGGCTGCTGCTGGGGATCGTGGCCCTTGGCATCGTGGGCCGCCTGCTTTGGAACCTGGACCTCGTCTTCACCGGCGCCTCGACGCTCAAGCTGCCGCCCATCGGGTTCGAGAACCTGCGCGGTCAGGCCGGGACGCTGGCCAGCCCGCTGGGCACCGACGGGGCCGGACGGGATATGCTGGCGCTCTTGATCATCGGGGCGCCGAACACGCTGTTCGTCGGACTCTTGGCGTCGCTGATCGGAATGACCATCGGGATCGTGCTGGGTTTCACGGCGGGCTTCGTGGGCGGCCGGACGGACGACACGATCCGCGTGCTGTCAGACGTGATGATCACCATCCCGCCGCTCCTGATCCTGGTGGTCGTGCAGTCAGTCTTCGGGGATGTGACGCTGACGCTGATGGCACTTCTGATCGCGGGTTTCGTCTGGCAATCGCCCACCCGCCTGATCCGGGCCCAGGTCCTGTCGATGCGGGAGGCGGGCTACGTCCAGATGGCGCGCCTCTCAGGCGCCTCGACGCCGCACATCATGTTCAAGGAGATGCTGCCGAACCTCGTCCCCTATCTGTTCGGGTCGTTCATCGCCTCGGTCACCACCTCCATCGTGACGGCCGTCGGGTTGGAGGTGCTTGGCCTCGGGCCCCAGCGCGTGCCGACCTTGGGCCGGATCATCTACGAGGCGATCAATGCCGGCGCGCTGATCCAGAACCTATGGTGGTGGTGGGGGCTGCCGACGATCCTGTTGGCAGTGATGTTCGTAGGTCTCCTGCTGGTCAATCTAGGGCTCGACGAAGTCGCGAACCCGCGGCTGAGGAAGCTGTGATGGGGGGGCGCGCTGTCGGACACACCGGGGGCGGAGTTTTCGTTGAAAACTCCGAACGGACTCTTCGCGGAAGAGTTTGCCCGCCCACATCTGGGACAGGAGACGCCCCATGACCGTCCTCGATATCCGCAATCTGTCCATCGACTTCCCCACCTCCAAGGGCGTGGTCCATGCGGTGACCGACCTGTCGCTCTCGGTCGCGAAGGGACGCCGCATCGGCTTCATCGGCGAGAGCGGCTCCGGCAAGACGACCACCGCGCTGGCCGTGATGCAGATGCTCGCCGCGCCCGGTCGGGTCGCGCAGGGCGAGATCGTGCTGGGCGGGACCGACATGCTGGCCCTTTCGGAGGAGGAGATGCGGCAGGCCCGCCTGTCGAAGGTCAGCTACATCCCGCAGGGGGCGATGAACTCCCTCAATCCGATCATGCGGATCGAGGACCAGCTCTGGGACGGGATCGTCGCCCATGAGGGCAAAACCGACCGGTCGGAACTGAAGCGCCGGTCCGACGAAGCCTTGGAAAGCGTGGGGCTGCCGGCGCGGGTCGGGCGGCTCTACCCGCATGAGCTGTCGGGCGGCATGAAGCAGCGCGTCTGCATCGCCCTGGGTGTCACGCTGCAGCCCGATCTCATCATCGCGGACGAGCCCACCAGCGCGCTCGACGTCGTCACCCAGCGCCATGTGATGCAGACGCTGAAGGACGTGCAGGCCAAGATCGGTGCCGGGTTGATCTTGATCGGGCACGATATGGGGCTGATGGCGCAGTCGGTGGACGAGCTGGCCGTTCTAAAGGACGGCGTGCTGGTCGAACACGGCGACGTGCGCCAGATACTCGAAGCGCCCAAACATCCCTATACGCGCGACCTCATTTCCTCCGTGCCGCTGGTGGGCGGCGAGAGCTTCCTGGAGGACGCGGTAGGCGCGCCACCCACGAACCGTGGCAAGCCAGGCGTGCCGCTGCTGGAATTCGAGGGCGTATCCAAGACCTACGGCTCGGTGACGGCCCTGCAGCCCTTGTCCTTTGCGCTGGATGGGGAGGTGCCGAAGATCATCTCCATCGTCGGTCAGTCCGGGTCGGGCAAGTCGACCATGGGCAGCCTCATGCTGGGCTTCAATCGACCCTCCACCGGCCGCGTCCTTTACGAGGGGCAGGATGTGGCGGGGATGGATCGCGCCGCGTCTCTGGATTTCCGCAAGAACGTGCAGGCGGTCTTCCAGGACCCCTATGCCTGCTTCAACCCGTTCTACCGCGTCGATCACGCGCTCAAGTTCCCCTACAAGCGCTTCGGCTATGCGGAAAGCGACGCGCAGGTGCAGGCCAAGATGGAGGAGGCCTGCGATGCGGTGGGCCTGGACCCGTCCCTGATCCTGCGGCGCTATCCGCACCAGCTGTCGGGCGGACAGCGGCAGCGGCTGATCGTGGCCCGCGCACTGATGCTGAGCCCGAAACTGCTGATCGCGGACGAGCCCGTATCGATGGTCGATGCGTCGCTCCGCGCGACGATCCTGAAGAACATCTACGACCTGAAGGATCGTTACGGGATCTCGATCCTCTACATCACCCACGACCTGGCCACGGCCTATCATGTCAGCGACTACGTCATCGTCCTTTACCAGGGACATGTGGCCGAGGCCGGCCCGCCCAAGGCGGTGATCGGCGATCCGCAGCACGAATATACCCAGCTTCTGATCGACTCGATCCCGTGGCCCGATATCGACCGCGGCTGGGGCACACCCAGCACGGCCGAGGAAGACGCCGCCCGACTGGATCGGCTAGCGCGAGACAACCGTACGGTAATGCGCGGCGAGATCCCTGGTTTCACCCTGACCACCTGACATGTCCGACCACGTCAAACGTTTCACGGCGCGGAAGATCGCCAAGCGGATCGCGTTGATCCAACCGCTGGTTTATCGGCGGTCCAAAGCCATCGACCCGTTCCGATGGACTCGCCTGCGCGATGCCGATGAACGTCCGCCCCTGGGTGCGGATATCTCGGGTTGGGAGGAGATCGCGTGGAACGACTACTGGGCCGGGCAGGACGTGAACTACCTGATGGCCAGTCACTTCACTGTCCCGCAAGGATGGGCCGACGGGCCCGTGGCGCTGCACCTGCCCATGGGCGTGGCCGGCGACATCTTTACCCATCCGGAAGCCCTGATGCATCTCGACGGGCTGCCCTATGCCTCGGCGGACCGGTATCATCACACGATCTACCTGCCGCCGCATGTGCTGGATGGCCAACGGCACCGGGTTGAGCTGCATGGCTGGACCGGCCTGACCGGCTGGCCACCCGACCCGTCCAGCACGGACAAGCTGAAGATGGGGCGGTGTCGATTGGTCGAGATCGACCTGCCCACGCGGGATTTCCTGAGCCTGGCCGAGGTCGCTTTGGAACAGGCGCTGACCATGGCCGATGACCGGCCGGAGCGGCACGCGATCCTGACGGCCTTGGACGCGGCGTTCCTGGCGCTGGATACCCGCGACCCGCTGGGCGAAGGCTTCTGGCGCACCGTCCCAGCTGCGACACAGGCGCTCAAGGATGGGCTGGCGAAGGCGGGCGGACCCATCGACGTGACGCTGCACGCCATCGGGCACGCCCATATGGACATCGCCTATCTCTGGCCCATCAGCCAGATCCGGCGGAAGAACGCGCGGACCTATTCCAACGTCCTGCGAATGATGGACCAGTATCCAGATTACCGGTTCAGCCATTCTCAACCGCAACTCTACGCCTATACCGAGGCCGATTATCCCGAGGTCTTCGAGGCCATCCAGACCCGCGTGGCCGAGGGCCGCTGGGAGGTCATGGGCGGCATGTGGGTGGAGCCCGACACCAACCTGCCCGGGGGTGAGGCGCTGGTGCGGCAGTTGATGCTGGGCCGGTCGTGGTTCCTGGACCGGTTCGGCGAGGTTGAAACGCCAGTCCTGTGGCTGCCCGACACGTTCGGCCTGTCGTGGTGCCTGCCGCAATTGATCGACAAGGCGGGTCTCAAATGGATGGTCGTCAACAAGGCCAGCTGGAACCAGTACAACCAGTTGCCCGCCTCGACCCTCTGGTGGGAGGGGATCGACGGCACCCGCATCCTGACCCAGTTCCTGACCACACCGCGCGAGGTCCAGCACCTCCCCTTCCCAACGAACTACAAATCGGACCTGACCGCCGAAGAGGTTTCGGGCACCTGGACCACCTCCACCGCCAAGGAGCACGTCCGCGACCTGCCCATCGCCTATGGCTATGGCGATGGCGGAGGCGGCCCCACCGGTGAATTGATCCGCCGCGCCAAGGTCTGGGAGGGGATGCCGGGCGCGCCTGAGCTGCGCTTCTCGACCGTGCGGGATTGCATGGAGGCGATCGAGGGGCAGGCCGCCAACGTCCCCGTATGGGCGGACGAACTCTATCTGGAGGGCCATCGCGGGACGTTGACCAGCCAGGGCTGGATCAAGCGCGCCAACCGCCATTCGGAGATTGCGCTGCACGATGTGGAGTTCCTGCTGGCCGCCACTGGCACCCCGGCCCCGGCGGCGTTGCGGCGGGCGTGGGAAAAGCTCTGCCTGAACCAGTTCCACGACATTCTGCCCGGCACGTCCATCGGCGCCGTCTTCGCCGATGCCTGCGAAGACTACGTCTACATCGCCGACGTGACCGCCAGGACATGGGAGGAGTGCGGGGTTCCGGGCGACGGTGTGTCGGTGGTGAACACGATCCCGTTTCAGGGCAATCGCCTGACCCGTCTGCCCGGACCGATGGGCCTACCCAATGCGGTGACGCAGGACAGTGAAGAGGGGGTGCTGGCCCTCCTCCCCGACCTGGAGCCCTATTCGATCACACCTTTGGATCGCGCGGCAGCGCCCGCCCAACCCGTCACCATCGCGCAGACGGAGACCGGCGTCGTCATGGATAATGGCCATCTTCGGTTGGAGATCGACAATCAGGGGCGTCTGACCCGGGTCTTCGACCGCGACCACGGGCGGGAAGTCCTGGCGGAGGGCAGGATCGGCAACCAGCTTCAGGCGTTCGAGGACAGGCCGCTCAGTTGGGATGCCTGGGACATCGACAGCTTCTTCGAAGATCGTGGAGAGTTGATCAGCGGTCTATCCTCCATGGAGGTGACCGAAGAGGGGCCGATCCGCGCGGCGCTTTGCCTGAACTGGCATTTCCGCGGCTCCACCATTCGCCAGACGATCCGGCTGATGGCCGATAGCCGCCGCATCGACTTCGACACCAAGGTCGATTGGCACGAGAGCCATATCCTTCTGAAGGCGGCCTTCCCGGTTTCGGTCTTTGCGCCGGTGGCCACCTATGAGATCCAATGGGGCAGTATCGAGCGGCGGACCCATCGCAATACCTCCTGGGACTATGCCAAGTTCGAGGTTCCCGCGCAGAAATGGGCCGATCTGAGCGAAGGCGATTACGGCGTGGCCCTGCTGAACGACTGCAAATACGGCTACGACGTGAAGGGCGACGTGATCCGGCTGACGCTGATCAAGTCCGCCACGTCGCCAGACCCGGAGGCGGACCAAGGCTTCCACCATTTCACCTACGCGCTATTGCCCCATGGCCAGACCTGGCGCGAGGATGTGATGCGCGAGGCCCATGCGCTGAACGCGCCTGCCCGTATCGTGAACGGCGAGGGTGATGGGCGGGCCTTCGTTCGACCGGACCGCAAGGGCACCGTGATCGAGACGATCAAACCTGCGGAAGACGGTGATGGCGTGGTTCTGCGGCTGGTGGAGCTGCACCGCACGCGTGGTCCCGTGACCTTGCGCTTCGCCACAGCGCCGCGCAGCGTGCATCATAGCCACCTGCTGGAATTTGAGGACTTGGACGAATTGCCCGTGACGGATGACAGTGTGACGCTGCAGATCGCTCCCTTTGAGATCGTCACCCTGCGCGTCCGGTTCTGACGGACCGAAACGCGGCGTTCCGATGGACGCCATCCGGACCACCGCGTAAATTGCAGGGATAGCTTTCGGAGACCCGCAATGCAGATCACCGTGAACGGCACCGAACACGAGGTGGATGTCGAGGCGGACATGCCGCTTCTTTGGGTTTTGCGCGACGAGCTTGGCATCCACGGTCCGAAATACGGCTGCGGCATCGCACAATGCGGCGCCTGCACCGTCCATGTGGACGGGCTGGCCGTCCGCTCCTGCCAGATGACGGCCGAGGAGGTGGCGGGCGCAGAGATCACCACCATCGAGGGGTTGGGCACGCCCGACGACCCGCATCCCGTCCAGGCCGCCTGGATCGAGGAGCAGGTGGCGCAATGCGGCTATTGCCAGAGCGGGCAGATCATGCAGGCTGCCAGCCTGCTGTCGCTGAACCCCGAGCCCTCGGATGAGGAGATCGACGCAGCCATGTCCGGCGTTCTGTGCCGTTGCGCCACCTATCCGCGCATCCGCACCGCGATCCGGCGCGCAATCCAGTCGGAGGGGGCGTGATGAGCATCGGCAAGATCGCGCGACGGACCTTCCTGGTCGGGTCGGCCGCAATCGCGGGCGGCGTGGCCTTCGGCGCTTGGGCGGTGCGGCGGGATCTTGGCAATCCGTTGCAGGCGGGGCTAGCCGACGGCGAGACGACGCTGAACCCCTATGTGCTCATCGACGGCGATGGCGTGACGCTGATCACACCGCGCGCGGATGTGGGCCAGGGGGCGACCTCGATCCAGACCTATCTTCTGGCCGAGGAACTGGACGTCGACCCAATGACCGTCCGCACGTCCCCCGGCCCGGCCAGCGGGGTCTATTTCAACAGCGTGGTCGCGGCCGAAGGAATGCCGCTCGCGGCCTGGGACGAGGGGCGCGTTGCTCGGACGGGCCGCGGCGCGGCTGGGGCTTTGGGTAAGCTGGTGGGTCTGCATCTGACCGGCGGATCGACCACGGTGCCGGACATGTATGACCGGCTGCGCGCGGCGGGCGCCTCTGCGCGCGAGACGTTGAAGGCGGCCGCGGCAGCCCGGCTCTCGGTCGACGTGGCGGATCTGCGCACGGGAAACAGGGCCGTGATCGCGCCGGATGGCACCGCGTTGCGCTATGAGGACCTGGCTGTCGCGGCGGCGGCGTTGGAGCCTGTCACGGAGGTTCCGCTGCGCGATCCGGCCGCGTGGCGCTGGCTGGGCCGGGACATGCGCCGCACCGATATCGTCGCAAAGTCCACCGGCACCTACCGCTACGGCACCGACGTGACCGTGCCAGACATGGTCCGTGCCACCACGCTGACCCGCCACGGCGGGCTGGCGGATTACGATGCCAGCGCGGCGGAGGACATGCGCGGGATCGAGGCCGTGATCCCGATCACCGGTGGCCTCGCGATCCTTGCCGACAACGACTGGCGCGCGATGAAAGCCGCCCGTGAAATCAAGGCGACCTGGGCCGCACCCGATCATCCCGCCGACAGCGCCGCCATGTGGGCGACCCATGCCACTGCACTGGACGGCGATCGTGACAGCCGCTTCACCGACGAGGGCGACGTGGAGGCCGCGACCGGCACGCCGTTCGAAGCCGAATACCGGGTCCCCTTCCTGCACCACGCGCCGCTGGAACCGGCCAATGCGACGGTCCTCTACACACCCGAGGCGACCGAGGTCTGGACGGCGACGCAGGGTCCCACCTTCCTCGCCCGCACGGTGGCGGGGATTACCGGGCAGGACACCGAGCAGGTGACGATCCACGCGCTTTCTGCCGGGGGCAGCTTCGGTCACAGGCTGGAAGACCTTTGGGTCCGACAGGCTGCGGAGATCGCGATGCAGGTGCCGGGCCGCCCCGTGCGTCTGACCTTCTCGCGGGAACAGGACATGGCGAACGGCTATCTGCGGCCCATGGCCCTGGCGCGCGGGCGTGGCACACATAAGGACGGTCAGGTCCAGAGCCTCGACCTGGCCATCGCGGCCCATTCGGTGAGCGAGAGCCAGCTGACCCGCGTGGGCTTCCCACCCATCGGCCCCGACGTCGCTATCGTGGCTGCCGCATGGGATGCGCCCTACACGATCCCCGACCGCCGGGTGACCGGCCACCGCGTGCCCGCGGGCGTCGGCGTCAGTTCGTGGCGCTCGGTCGGGGCGTCGCATAACGGCTTCTTCTACGAGAGCCTGCTAGACGAGTTGATCCACGCAGCCGGGGCCGACCCGGTGGCGGAACGCCTGCGCCTGCTGCACCATGCACCGTCCCGGAACGTGCTGGAAACGGTGGCCGAGATGGCGAATTGGTCCGGGCCGAAGCCGTCCGAGAGCGTGGGACGCGGCGTGGCCTTCAGCTTTTCCTTCGGGGTGCCCGTGGCCGAGATCGTGGAGGTGCGGGATACCGAGAACGGCCTGGTGCTCGAGAACCTTTGGATCGCCGCGGAACTGGGCCGGGTTCTCGACCCGATCAACGCGGAAGCGCAACTGTCAGGCGGTGCGCTTTTCGGGATCGGGCATGCGATCCATTCGGAGATCACCTTCGCGGATCATCAGCCCGAGCAGTCGAACTTCCACGATTTCGAGTCGCTGCGTCTCTGGCAGACGCCTAACGTCACAGTCCGCGCCCTTGGCACCACGGGCGAGATCCGTGGCGCGGGCGAGCCCGGCCTGCCACCTGCCGCTCCGGCACTTGGAAACGCGATCTTCGCGGCCACGGGCAAAAGGCTGCGCGAAATGCCCTTCGCCAAGGCGATCCGCTTCGCATGATCCGCTATGCCTTTGGCCTGGCCCTGTTCTGCGCACCGGCCGTGGCACAAGACTTCGCGCCGATCCACGAAGTCCTGTCCCATCCCCGCTGTACGAACTGTCATGTGGATGCCGCCGGTATTCCGCTGTGGTCGGACGGTGATGACACGCGTCCGCATGGCTTTCATGTGCGCGCGGGCGAGAGCCGGATGGGGATAGAGACCACACCTTGCGGCACTTGCCACGGCCTTCAAAACACGACGCTGGAAGGTGGCGCCCCGGGAGCACCGCATTGGGGCCTGCCCCCGGCCGAGATGGCTTGGGCCGGTCGTTCAGCCGCAGAGATCTGCAACCAACTGAAGGACCCGGAGCGGAATGGAGGGCGCAGCCTCCAAGAGATCGCAAACCATATTCGGGAGGATCCCCTCGTCCTGTGGGGATGGGCGCCTGGCCCCGGTCGCACCGCGGCGCCTGCGACGCCCGAGGCATTGGCCGAAGCAGTCCTGGATTGGGCAGCCGCAGGGGCACCATGTCCCTAGACTATGACGCCGTCGTCTTCGACCTGGACGGAACGCTGATCGACAGTGCCCCCGGCCTGCAGATCGCGCTGGCCCAGGCGATGGCGTGTCACAGCCTTCCGGAACCGAGCCTCTCTGAAACGATCCGCTTCATCGGCAGCGGTGTTCCCATGTTGGTCACGCGCGCCCTCGACTGGGCCGACGCAGCGCAGGACCGACATGCGGATGTTCTCGCATCATTTCGAGAGATCTACGACGCCGATCCGGTCCGGGGCACGACCGTCTATGACGGGGTGCCGGAGATGCTGCGGCGATTAAACGGGATGGGCTTGCGTTTGGCCATCTGCACGAACAAGCCTGCGGCACCGGCACGCGATGTCGTCTCGCGGCTGAAATTGGGGCCGTTCGAGACCATCATGGGTGGTGACAGCTTGCCGGTGCGAAAACCGGATCCGGCACCGCTTCTGCACGCGATTGAGCAACTTGGCGTGGAGCGGAGCCGCACGCTTTATGTCGGCGACAGCGTGGTTGACTGGCATACAGCGCGGGCCGCCGAAATCGATTACGGCCACGTCCGAGGCGGCTACCAGACGGCCCCCATCCCCGGCTTGGCGGCCACATTGAGCCTTGAACGGGTCGCCGATCTTCCTGAACGGCTGGTGTCAGATTAGAGCAGACGTTGCGGACTGACCGTCGCCGTGGCATGATTCACTTCTGAGAGGTTGTCTTTAACAGTATAATAACCCCTTCGGCACAGAACCGAATGGGGATGGCAGTAGTGTAATGGGCAAAACAAGGCACCAGATAGCCGCCATGCCGTTGCGTTGGAATGGCAACGAAGTCGAGGTTTTGATGGTCACCTCGCGCGATACCGGCCGTTGGATCGTTCCAAAGGGCTGGACGATGAAGGGGGTTAAACCCTGGGCGGCGGCTGCCATCGAAGCGCTCGAAGAAGCAGGCGCGAAGGGCCATGTCGCGCAGGAGGTCTTCGGCACGTATCACTACAACAAGACGCTTGATGACGGGTCTTCACAGCAATGCCGCGTCCGCGTCTATCCGATGATCGTCGAGCAGTTGAAGAAGAGTTGGAAGGAAGATGACGAGCGGACCCGCCGCTGGTTCGCCTTAAAAGAGGCGGCCAAACTCGTCGACGAGGACGAATTGGCAGATATGCTTCGGAAGCTCACAATGAAGCCCAAGAAAGCCCCAGTTGCTGGCCCCCTTCTGCGAAAGGCTGCGTCTTAGCGGCCTCGGCGCGGATCGTCGCGCACGGGAATAGGGATCGCATCGGGCTCGGGTGCCAGGGCACCAACCAAATCGGTCAGCTTTCCCTTGAGCAGGTCCGTCAACTTCCCAACAAGTCCGTGCCGCTCAGACATGCGCGTCTCCTCTGGCTATCCAAGAAGGTGGCGTGAACCACCCCGGGCTTCAAGGGCCGTTTCGTCGCAAGGAAGAAATTCGCCGCCTAGCCGCTGCATCCCATGACCTCGACGGCGCCATTCTCACCTATGACGGTGATACGGACTTGGCCGCGGTCCACGGCCAAGGCACCACCACCACCTAGCATCAACTCCGATTGTGCGCTGAGCATGTCGCCATTGCGTCGCACATTGGCGTCCGTAACCCACAGACGCGGATCTGGAAGTTCGAAGACGACCGCCTCATCACCGCCCAGCGACGGCAAGCGCATCTCCCCGGTCAAAACGGCGCCGTCCGGTGTCGGACGCATGGTGCAGGTCGCGCGGACAGAGGATTGCGACGGCCGGTCTTTTAGCGCCGCAAGGATCCGTGGATCGTTTTGGCCTGCGACCGGCAAGACGCCCGACACGTCGAAGCGCGCGGGCAAGCAGACATCCCGGCAAACGCCGATATCCAATCGCCCTCTCAACTGTATGGGCCGGGCCGGGTCAGCCGCCTGAACGACGATCGGCAGGACGAAATCCGTTACATAGCCAATGGAAAGAGAACCCGGTGGCCCCGATACGATGGGTGTCGGCCATTCCGGTGTCACAGACGCTGCATTCCGAGAGCGACGCCAATCCATCTGAGGCGAAATGCCCGTGGAACCTGCGCTCCGCCAGTACGTCTTCCAGCCGGGCGCCAGACGGAACTGCAGCCCAGCCACATGCCGTCCATCCGCTTCGCGCCACCCCGGAAGAACCTCGACCGAGAGCGCCTCGGAAACGGCAATCATTGACTGCTGCCCATGGAGAACCGTTGGCGCGGACAGGACCAAACCAAGGGCCAGGCAGGAAGCGATAGCGCGCCGAATCATCGCAAGACGGTAGGTGACGCATCCGCTCAGGAAAACCTGCCGCTAGGGAGCCTCCCCTCTTTGTGACGGGCGCAAAACCCCCAAATGCATATCCGCTTCTGCTTCTTCGCCTCGGAGAAACCGTTGAGTGTCAGACATTTCTGACATACAATACGTCCATGTCGCTGGACAACGCAGCCTTCTCTCTCGCGGGCCAACTTCTGGTCGCACTGCCCGTCGTTACAGATGTGGCGTTCCGGAAAGGGCTGGTCTTCGTCTGCGCTCATTCAACAGCAGGGGCCATGGGGCTGGTGGTCAATCGCCCAGCGCCGGACAGCACGCTGCGCCGTCTCCTGCGCGAGTTGCAGATCGATCCGGTATCCATCCCCATGGGTACACGCATATATGCCGGCGGTCCTGCCGAACCGGATCGCGGCTTCGTCCTGCATTCACCGGAATACCACGAGGGCCAGAACACCCTTCGCATCTGCAAGATGTTTTCGATGACGGCGACTCAGACGGTTCTCGAAGCACTCGCAATCGGCGGCGGTCCGGCCAGTTCCATGGTGGCGATGGGCTATTCCGGTTGGGGGCCCGGCCAGCTGGAAGGCGAAATTCGGGAAAACTGCTGGCTTACGACCGATCCAGACCCGGATTTGCTTTTCGGGAGAAATGACGCCGAGAAATGGGATCGGGCCGTCACGGGCATGGGCATCTCACCGGCCGGTCTGTCGGGTTTCGGCGGTCAGGCCTGATCGCGGGGGGCCGCGGCACGGCTCAATCGGTCTCGGATCGCCCGTCCCAAACCGATCTCCGGAATTGGCGCCACGTCGATCCACGGACGATCCAGTGTCTCTGCCATCTTGTCCGCGCGGTGAAGGTAGTCGAACAGGTTGGCGGCCGCTTCTTCGAGATCCCCCTTCGCCGACAGTGTGAGATCCCCGGGGACCGCGCCAAATCCCAGGAGAACGGCGTCCTGCGCGCGTCGCGTGACGTTCAGGCGAAGCGCGCGAGCGGGCGCGTAGTGTGACGTCATCTGCCCTGGCGCCTGAACACGCCCGGGCGTGAGGTCTCGACGGAGCGGGCTGCCGAGAACCTTTTCGATTGCGTCGGCGGTTACACCGCCTTCGCGCAGCAGTGTCGGCGGATCCGGCCGAACGATCGTGGATTCGAGACCGACCGCGCAGGGGCCGCCATCCAGCACGGCATCCGCAAGGCCGTCAGCGACATGATCCGCACGTGTCGGGCTAAGGCGACCGGACGGATTGGCCGACGGAGCGGCGACCGGACGACCGACGGCCCGCAATAGCCGACGGGCAAGCTCCGTGCCTGGAACGCGAACCGCAAGTGTGTCCAAACCGGACGTCACCAACGAAGAAAGGCCGTGACCGGCCCTTAGAGGAAGGACAAGTGTCAGGGGCCCCGGCCAGAACGCAGAGGCCAGGGTTTGTGCGGTGACATCCATCTCCACCAGGCGCGCCAAAGCCCGCTGGTCTGCGACATGCACGATCAGCGGGTTGAAACTGGGGCGTCCTTTTGCCGCGAAGACCCGCGCGACGGCCACGCCATCGGTCGCGTCAGCGCCGAGACCGTAGACCGTCTCTGTGGGAAACGCGACAAGCCCACCTTTCCGCAGAATCGCCGCCGCCGCGTCGATGGAAGCGGCCGAAAGCCGCTGGGTCCCGTGACGCTGTGTTTCTGTTGATGCCATGGGGTCGCGCGACCTACGTTACGTGTGCGTAATTCATTATCTCGTCCCAGCGGGCTGTGCCATGCCCGCACCCTTTCCCGGAGATCTGCCCATGCCTTATCGCGCACCCGTTCAAGACATTCGCTTCGTCCTGGACAGCGTTGTCGGCTTCGGTCAAGTCGCCGGAACCGACACCTTCGCTGAAGCGACACCGGAAACGGTCGACGCCATCCTGACGGAAGCGGGCAAGATGGCAGAAGAGGTGCTTGCCCCCCTCAACCGGCAGGGCGACTTGCATCCGGCGCGGTTGGAGAACGGTGTCGTGCGCACCTCTCCTGGCTTCGGCGACGGCTTCGGTGCCATCGCAGAGGGCGGCTGGATCGGGATGTCGGCAGATCCGGAACATGGCGGCATGGGCCTACCCATCACGCTGACCATGGCCGTGAACGAGATGATCGGCTCCGCCTGCCTTTCGCTTCAACTCAACCCCCTCATGACGCAGGGCCAGATCGAGGCGCTGGAGGCCCATGCCTCGGACGAGATCAAGGAGCTGTATATTCCCAAGCTGATCTCTGGCGAGTGGTGCGGCACCATGAACCTGACAGAGCCGCAGGCAGGGTCCGATGTCGGGGCGCTCAAGACCAAAGCAGTGCCCAATGACGACGGCACCTACGCGGTGACGGGACAGAAGATCTACATCTCTTGGGGCGACAACGACTTCTCCGAGAATATCTGCCATCTCGTTCTGGCCCGCCTGCCCGACGCGGCAGAGGGGACGAAGGGGATCAGCCTCTTCATGGTGCCCAAGAAGCTGCCGGATGAGAACGGAAATGCGGGTGTGGCGAACGACCTGAAGGTGGTCTCGCTTGAGCATAAGCTGGGCCTCCACGGCTCGCCCACGGCTGTGATGCAATATGACGGGGCCAAGGGTTGGCTGGTGGGCGCGCCACACAAGGGCATGGCCGCGATGTTCACCATGATGAACAACGCCCGGCTCGGCGTCGGCGTGCAGGGCCTCAGCATCGCGGAGGCCGCCATGCAGCATGCCATCGGCTACGCGCTGGACCGGCGGCAGGGCAAGACGGCCACCGAGAACGGCACGATCCTAGACCATGCCGATGTGCGGCGCATGGTGCTGGCGATGAAGGCCGAGACGTTCGCCGTTCGCGCCATCTGCATGGACACGGCAGTCTCGCTCGACATGGGCAAGGCCACGGGCGACGCGGAATGGACAGCGCGCGGGGCGTTCCTGACGCCCATCGCCAAAGCCTATGGCACCGATACAGGGATCAAGATCGCGTCCGAGGGCGTGCAAGTCCATGGCGGCATGGGCTTCGTCGAGGAAACGGGCGCAGCCCAGTACATGCGCGACGTGCGCGTCACGGCCATCTATGAGGGCACCAACGGGATCCAGGCGATGGACCTCGTGGGCCGCAAGCTGATGGATGGCGGTGCAGCGGCTTACGCCCTTCTGGATGAGGTGGCGGCCTTCGATCATGATGGGCTCCGCGCCGCGGCAGCGGACCTGCGCGCACTGACAGCGTGGATGGTGACACAGGACATGCAGGACCGTTTCGCCGGTTCCGTGGCCTATCTGGGCGCATTCGCCCGGGTTCTGGGTGCGTGGTACCATCTGAAGGCGGGCGAGGCGGATGCGACCCGCGCGCCGCTCACCCGTTTCGCCGTCGGTCGGTTGTTGCCCGAGGCGCTGGCCGAAATGGCCAAGGCACGGACCGGCGCGGACGAACTTTATGGGATCTCCAACGAGGTGATCGCGGCGTGAGACCGAACGGGCCGCCATCGCGGTCCGGTCTGAACCTCCCTGTCCGGGTATTAGACGTGTTGGCAGCTTTCCGTCGCCCCGGCGAATGGATAGGCCTGTCGCCATGAACGCGCCCGATCTGCCCGACGGCTATGCCGGTCTGTCCTTTCCGTGGGAGGAACCACCTGCCGAGGGGAAGGTAACCGAGATCGCCGATGGCATCCTTTGGGCGCGCCTGCCGCTCCCGATGGCCCTAGATCACGTCAACGTCTACTTCCTGCGCGAAGACGAGGGTTGGGCCATGGTCGATACCGGCTTCGACACCCGACGCACGCGTGCCATCGTCGAAACGCTGCGCGATGGCGCCCTTGGGGGCCTCCCGATCACCCGGCTTCTCGTCACCCACCATCATCCGGACCATGTGGGTCTGGCCGGTTGGCTACAGGACCAAGGGGCCGAGCTTCTGATGACCCGGACGGCCTGGCTCATGGCGCGGATGCTGACGCTGGACGAACAGGATGTGCCGCCGCCAGAGACCATCGCGTTCTGCCGCCGCTACGGGATGGAACCCGATATGCTGGCCAAACGGTCCACCGAGCGACCGTTCAACTTCTCCGACATCGTGGCGCCGCTGCCGCTTGGCTATACGCGCCTTGTCGAAGGGCAGCGGCTGACCTTCGGCGGCCGCGACTGGGCAATCCATCGCGGGGATGGTCACGCCCCGGAACATGCCGTGCTTTTCGAACAAGACGGCCCGCTTGTCATAGGTGGAGACCAATTGCTGCCGGGCATCTCGCCCAATCTCGGCCTCTATCCAACCGAACCCGAGGCCGACCCGGTCGGCGACTGGCTTGCCGCCTGCGAGAGACTGGCACCGCTGGCGCGGGAAGATCATCTTGTCCTGCCGGGCCATAAGCGTCCCTTCCGCGGCTTGCCCGCCCGTCTTCGCTCGCTGAAACGGAATCACGTGGCCGCGCTGGACCGCCTCCACACACATCTCGCAGAGCCGCGTGTGGGCGGCGATTGCTTTGCCCCGCTCTTCAAACGCCCGATCGATGAGGGCACCTACGGTTTGGCTTTCTTCGAAACGGCCGCGCATCTGAACCACCTCTGGCTGTCCGGCCGGGCCGAAAGATGGGATCGAGGTGACGGCGTCTGGTTGTGGCGCGCGGCCTAACAGGCGGGCTCGACAGGCATGCTGCGCGCACTAGGCCCAGTATATGGATACAACGAACACCACAGCCGAGATCATGGAAGGGGCAGCCCTGAACCGAGAGGTCCATGCGGACGGCAAGGACCACGCGCCACCGGTCCCCGAAAAACCGAAACGGCCTGCATCGGCCGCGGAATGGGCCTATCGGCGGCTCGTCCTCTATCTGCGGGCGTTCGAAGACACACTGGACGAGGACCATGAGGCCGCCATGGGCTTCACCGGCGGACCAGGCGGACCGGCGGGCCTTCTGCGGATCGAGGGAGTCGGTTTCTCAGCCCCGGACCTCGTCACCTTTGCCGGGCAGGATCGGGACGGAAACCGCGCGCAGCTGATCCAACATGTCAGCCAGCTCAACGTCGTGTTGCGGGCAATTCAGAAAGCGCCGGACAAGCCACCCTATCGGATCGGGTTCCGGCTGGCCGCAGCCCTTTCGGATGATCCATCTGACACGCAGCCAGATGACGCATCCCCAACCCCGTGACACCGTACGCACCCCGCGCTAAAGCGGCAGCGACCGGAACACGGAGAGCGCGATGGCCGACCAAGAACACAAGCACGGCAGCATGGACGTCACCGAGCAGGAAAAGACCTTCGCTGGCTTCATGACCGTCACGAAATGGACCGTGATCGTCATCATCGCGATCCTCGTTTTCCTCGCGATCTTCCGGACCTGACATGCGGGCGCTATTGGCGCTTTTGCTGGCTGTCCCACTGCTTGTCGGCTGCGGGGCAGACAACGTCTATGCGCCCATGGAGGAAGTGCAGCGCAGGGCCTACGCTGCGGATGGCCCCGCGACCCTGACGTTGATTACGGCCATCAACAACCGCTCCGGCCAGGGCGGCCATTCGGCATTGATGATCTCGGGAAGCCAACGGGTCATCTTCGACCCCGCGGGGACTTGGTGGCACCCAACGGCACCCGAGCGTGGGGATGTGATCTTCGGGATCACGCCGACGATGCTGGACTTCTACGTCGACTACCATGCGCGCCCCACCTACCATGTCGTGCTGCAAGAAGTGACTGTCCCCCGCGAGACGGCAGAAACGGCCCTTCGCCTCGTCCAAGCCCATGGACCCGCACCGAAGGCGACGTGCGGGCAAAGCATCTCGGGCGTCCTGCAAGAGCTTGGCTTTACGCCCGTCCGTCGGGCCTGGTTTCCGGACCGGATCATGCGGGACTTCGAGACCGTACCCGGCGTGCAAACCGAGAAGGTCTTCGACGACACTGTCGATCCACATTCGCCGGAACGTCCGGGTGTGGCGCGGGTGGAGGATGACGGGATCGTCTTCGAGAGCTAACGTAGCGTCAGACGCGTCGCCTTCCCGGTGGTCGCACCCCCGGAGGTCTCATGTCCAATGCGCTCCCCCTGCCCTGCCCACATGCTGAGGCGCAGGGCCAGGCCGATTGTCCCGATAAGCGCGGGACACTGATCGCCTGCGTCATCGGGTCCAGCTTGGCATTCGTGTTGGGCTCCATCGTCAATGTGGCCCTGCCGCAGATGCAAGACGCGTTCGAGACCGGGCCGACCGGCGCGCAATGGATCGTGAACGCGTATCTGCTGCCCCTTGGCGCACTTGTCCTAATGGGCGGTGCCTTGGGGGATCATTACGGCCGCAAGCTGATCTTCCAGATCGGCCTGGTGATCTTCACCCTGTCCTGCGCACTTTGTGCGGTCGCTTGGAATTTTCCCGTTCTAATGGCCGCCCGCGCGCTGGAGGGCGTTGGCGCGGCTCTGATCGCACCCACCTCCCTCGCGATCATCGCGGACGCGTTTTCCGGCAAGGAACGTGGTCGCGCCGTCGGAACCTGGGCCGGCGCTGGCGCAGCCGCCGGCGCGCTGGCTCCGGTCGCGGGGGGCTGGATCGTTGATGTGCTGGGATGGCGCTGGGCCTTCGTCTCGGTCATTCCCTTCGCCCTACTTGCCTTCTTGATTGCCGCTCGTGCGGTTCGCGAGAGTAAGGCCGATCGTGGCGAGCGCGCTCCGCTCGACTGGCTGGGCGCAGGTTTGGTGAGCCTAGGCCTGCTGGCGCTGATCTGGGGGCTTGTGGCCCTGCCAGAACGCGGGGCGACCGGCGCCGTTCTCCTCGGTCTTCTCGGGGGCGCGGCTCTTCTGGGCGCATTCGTCTGGGTAGAAGCCCGAAAAGGCGACCGCGCCATGACGCCGCTGCGCCTCTTCGGCGATATCAGCTTCTCCGGTCTCAGCCTTTTCACGTTCGCCCTCTATGCGGCGTTGGGCGGGCTGATGTTCCTTCTGCCATATGTGCTGATCCAGGACCTGGGCTATTCCTCCACCGCGGCGGGCGCGGCAATCCTTCCTTTTCCGCTGATCCTGGGCGTCCTTTCACGCTTCACGGGTGGCGCTTTGTCCGACAAGTTCGGCGCCCGCATGCTTTTGACCGCTGGCGCGAGCCTGGTTGCCCTAGGCTTTTTCCTCTTCTCGCGCGTGCCATCGGAGGATGTGTCCTACACGTCCGACATCCTACCTGCCCTCATCGTGATGGCGCTGGGTATGTCACTGGCCGTCGCGCCACTGACCAGCGCCGTACTTGCGTCTGCGGGTGACCGCTATTCCGGCGTAGCGTCGGGCATCAACAATGCCATCAGTCGGATTGGCGGCCTTGTGGCGACAGCGATGCTGGGCTTGGTTCTGGTGGGGTCGGCCGATGACCTGATGGCGGGCTTCGCCCTGGCCGCATTGGCGGGGGCGATCCTGGCCGCCCTGTCCGCGGTGGCCGCAGCGATGATGGTTCGGCCCGCGACGGTGGAAGCCTGACCGGCAGACGGCCGCACAGGATACCGGCAAAGAAAAACCCCCGGCGCCGCGCGGGCCTCCGAGGGTTCGTCAATCGGCTTACGCCGGGGAGGACTTACATCATCCCTTCGCGCTGGGCTTTCTTCCGAGCGAGCTTGCGGGCACGCCGAATGGCTTCGGCCTTTTGCCGCGCTTTCTTCTCGGACGGCTTCTCGAAATGCTGCTTGAGCTTCATTTCGCGAAACACGCCTTCGCGCTGCAGCTTCTTCTTCAGAGCCCGGAGGGCCTGATCGACATTGTTGTCGCGAACGCTGACCTGCATGTGGTTGTCACCACCTTTCCAAGTTAAATTCGTCCCAAGATCGGGTGCAGGAAGTGGCCGTATAGCCAGCACCCCCTAGCTTGTCCAGCAACACCGACCGGAGATGCCGATGACACCCCTCAAGGACCGCCTCGTGGATGCTGCCCTGGCCCATGTCCCCTTTGACGGCTGGACCGAGGCCACGTTCAGACACGCCATTGAAGATGCGGGCGTGACCCCTGCCCAAGGCCGCGCCGCGTGCCCGCGCGGGGCCTTGGACCTGGCCCTGGCCTTCCACGACCGCGACGACGCTCGCATGGTTGAGCGTCTGCAGACAGCGGACGTTGGCGACATGCGCTTTCGTGACCGCATCGCCCATGCCGTCCGCCTGCGCCTGGAAATCGCTGAGGAGAACAAGGAAGCCGTGCGCCGGGGTCTCACCCTTTTCAGCCTTCCCATGCACGCACCCGATGGGTTGCGCGCGATGTGGCGGACGGTGGATGCGATCTGGGACACGCTCGGCGATACGTCCGAGGATGTGAACTGGTACACGAAACGGGGAACCCTGTCCGGCGTATATTCCGCAACGGTGCTTTATTGGCTAGGCGACAGCTCCGAAGACTATCGCGATACGTGGGCGTTCTTGGATCGGCGGATCGATGAGGTGATGCAGATCGAGAAGGTGAAGGCGCGGGTCAAGAGCTCTCCGATCCTGTCCCGGATGATGGCGGGGCCAGAAATGATCCTGGGGCGCATACGGGCGCCGTCCCGTTCCTCGCGCAACACCATGCCGGGGATGTGGCGCGATCCATCCTGATCCGCTCAGCGGAGAACCACCCAGAGGGTTATGCTGTGCACGGCGGCGATGCCGAGATTGGCCATCGCAACGGGATGGGCCGGTCCCAGCGCCACGACGGATATGATCTTGTAGACGACCTGCAGGCTGAGAAGTCCGGGGCCAAAAGTCGGCCGCCCTGCGGGCCAGGCCAATAGCACAGCCGATAGAAGCGCGATGGCGCAGTACACACTGATCAGGATGCGACGCGCAGGTTCGTCCGGGCCGAATGCGGACGCGGAGCCAGGAGAATCGGAAATCAGTCCCCAGAGGACCGGCACAAGAACCGCGACATTGATGGCAAGCGATAGAACGAGCATCTTATCCCCTTCTTTCGCTTACGTTCGACCGGCAAAGACGGATCGCCGAACGCTCGACAGTCTCGAGATCTCGCGTCTATGAGAGAGCATCTTCTGATCGGAGCCCGACATGCCCTTGCCCGACATCATGCGCGCCATCGAAATCTCCACGCCCGGCGGGCCGGAGGTTTTGCGCATGGTCGAACGCCCGGTGCCCAAACCCGGCCCTGGCGAAATTCTGATCGCCATCGATCACGCCGGGGTCAACCGGCCCGACGCCTTGCAACGGGCGGGTGCCTACGATCCACCACCCGGCGCATCCGATCTGCCTGGGTTGGAAGCGGCCGGCACCGTCGCCGCGGTCGGTCCAGGCGTTAGCCGATGGGCTGCGGGCGACCGGGTCTGCGCCCTGCTTCCGGGCGGCGGCTACGCGGAATACGCCGTCACCCATGCCGACCATGCGCTGCGCATTCCCGACGGGTTGTCCCTCGCGCAGGCTGCCGCTTTGCCCGAGACCTTTTTTACGGTTTGGACAAACGTCTTCCAGCGCGGAGCATTGAAAGCGGGGGAGCGGTTCTTGGTCCATGGCGGCAGTTCCGGCATCGGGACGACAGCGATACAGTTAGCCCATGCGCGCGGCGCGCGGGTCTTCGCAACCGCCGGTTCGGCCGAGAAGGTAGCAGCCTGCGCGGAACTCGGCGCGGAGGCCATCAACTACCGTGAGACGGATTTCGTCGACATACTGCGCGATGCAGGTGGCGCCGATGTTATCCTCGACATGGTGGGGGGCGACTACCTGCCTCGCAACTTGAAGGCATTGGCCGAAGACGGACGCCTGGTGCAGATCGCGTTCCTGCAGGGACCGAAAGTGGCGGTGAACTTCGCGCCGCTCATGACGCGGCGTCTGACGATCACGGGCTCCACGCTGCGCCCGCAGAGTGTCTTGGCCAAGGCGCAGATCGCCGACGACCTTCGGCAGGAGGTTTGGCCCCTTCTGGACAATGGGCGGATCGCGCCGGTGATGGACCGGACCTTCGATCTGGCCGATGCACGCGACGCCCATGCGCGGATGGAGGCGGGCGACCATATCGGTAAGATCACCCTGAAGGTCCGTTAGCCCATTGGACCTCGACGTCTCGCATCCGGCGATCTCCGACTTACGGAGAGCAGCCCGCGGCCGCATCCCCCATTTCGCGTTCGAATTTCTCGATAGCGCGACCGGCGCTGAGAAGGGCGCCCTCAGGAACCGGCAGCGTCTGGACGCCGTGCAGTTTCTGCCCGCGATCCTGACCGGAGAAATGACGGCCAATCTCGAGACCGAGACACTTGGCACGCTGCACGCCTATCCATTCGGCATCGCCCCCATCGGGCTGGCCGGGATCATCTGGCCGGAAGCGGAGCGGCAGATGGCTGCCGCCGCGCGACGCCATCGCATCCCCTACGGCCAGAGTACCGTCGCAGCCGCCACACCCGAGGAGACAGGCCCCATCGCAGGTGAGATGGGTTGGTTCCAGCATTACCCGGTCAGCGATCCGGCCATCCGCCTGGATATGCTGAAGCGCGTGAAGGCGGCCGGCTGGCGCGTCCTTGTCGTCACGCTAGACCTCCCAGGCGAAAGCCGTCGGGAGCGGCAGCGGCGCGCTGAAGTCCGGATGCCGCCCAAACTTACCCCGCGCATGATCTGGTCCATGGCCCGATGCCCCGCCTGGTCTTTCGGCATGGCCCGAGCCGGGATGCCACGGATGGCCTTCCCGGCCAGCTATGTGAAGGACCGGACCGGGCCCGATGCCTTTCTCCACGCGGGTCGCCTGATCCGGGGCTTCCCGGACGAGGCGTATCTGCAAGCTGTCCGCAACGAATGGGATGGACCGCTGGTGGTGAAAGGCATCCAAGACCCGCGAGACGTCGACCGATTGATCAAGATCGGCGCGGATGCGATCTGGGTCTCAAACCATACCGGCCGCCAGTTCGAGGGCGGACCTGCCGCCATCGACCGTCTCCCGCTGGTCGCCAGAGAGGTGGCCGGGCGCGTTCCGGTCTACTATTGCTCCGGCATCGAAGGCGGTCTCGACATCCTAAGAGCCGTGGCCCTTGGCGCGGATTTCGTCTTCTTGGGAAAGGCGTGGTACTTTGCCCTCGCCGCCTTGGGTCACCGTGGGATCGACCACCTCGTCCACATCCTAAAGGCGGACCTGGAAGCCAACATGTCTCAGCTTGGCGCGACGAGCATTCGCGATGTTGCTGCCCGGCTCATGCACATCCGTACCCCCTAACCATAGCCCGAGATGGACGACCATCTGTCCAGCCGCGACACGGCGGCTTGGACAGGGAGATCAACTCATCGCTTTGGAGGACGCGACCGGAATAAGGCGGTCAGTCGCCCATGCGCTGAAACAATTGCCCAACGCTCGTGTCCGGCCAAAAGGCCAAGACCGAAAAACGCACAATCCAAAGCAAAATACCGAAACAAGTAGTGAAGATAACAATATCAAAGATAGACATGACAAATCCCCGGCATGTTCTGACCTTATTCTCGCGAGGTTTGCGGCGCCTTTAAGGCAGAATTGATGAGATTTCGGCACCAATTGATCCGATTTGGGATTGTCGTTGCCGAAAGCCATGCGCATGAGCAGTACGTCGCCGTCGTTTCGGCAATTGTCCCCGATCGCAGACAGATCGTGCCCCGTGATTGGCCCATTTGAGCGCCATGATTGGAGTCGGTCAGGGAATCAATGCGCACGAAAGGGGGCGTGAGGGCCCGTAGCCGAACCCACGCCGCCGTCACCGCAGCGCCGGATTGGCAAGGTCAGTGCCGGTCCGTGCGGACTCGCGACACGGCGTCTCTCCAGCCCAGATAGCGTGACCGTCGCTCCTCACTGGCCATATGTGGCGTGAACCGCTTCTCGGCGGCCCAATCCGCAGCAAATGCATCCATGCCCCCGCAGATCTCAGCCCGCATACCCGCCAGCCAGGCCGCGCCCAACGCCGTGGTCTCCAAGATCGCGGGCCGGTCGGCAGGCGCATCAAGGATATCGGAGAGAAACTGCATCGCCCAATCGGAGGCGCTGAGCCCGCCATCCACACGCAGGACGGTGTCTCCCAAGGGGCCCACATCAGCCACCATAGCCTCCAACAGATCGCGGGTCTGATAACCCACGGATTCAAGCGCCGCCCTGGCCAGCTCCGCCGGACCCGAACCACGCGTCAGCCCAAAGATCGCCCCCCGTGCATCGGCATCCCAATGGGGCGCGCCCAGCCCCGTGAATGCGGGCACCAGATAGAGCCGCTGCGCCGGGTCCGCGCTTTCCGCCAAAGGCTGCGTTTGCGCCGCGTTCTCGATAATGCCCAGCCCGTCACGCAACCATTGCACCACCGCACCTGCCACGAAGATCGAGCCTTCCAAAGCGTAGGTCGGCCTCCCGTCGAGCTGATAGGCGATTGTCCCCAGCAGGCGGTTCCGGGATGTGACGGGCGTGTCGCCCGTATTGAGGAGGGCGAAGCAACCGGTGCCGTACGTGCTTTTGAGCATCCCCGGTTTGAAGCACGCCTGGCCAATGGTCGCGGCCTGCTGATCCCCGGCCACACCGAGGATCGGAATCGACGGCCCGAGCAGATCGGTCGTACCGAAATCGGCCGCGCAATCCCGGACGTCCGGCAGAACGGACATGGGGATGTCCAAGAGGGCGCAGACCTCTTCATCCCACCGTCCCTCGTGAATGTTGTAGAGCATTGTGCGCGCCGCGTTGGTCGCATCGGTCACATGCACCTTGCCACCGGTCAGCTTCCAGATCAGCCAGCTGTCGACTGTCCCGAAAGCCAGCTTGCCCTCGGCGGCTCGGCCCCGCGCACCGTCCACGTTCTCCAAGATCCAACGCAGCTTCGTCGACGAGAAATAGGGATCGAGCAGAAGGCCGGTCCGCGCCGTGATCATCGGTTCATGTCCGGTGGAGACGAGGTCGCGACAATACGCGGCCGTGCGACGATCCTGCCAGACGATGGCGCGATGGATGGCCTGACCTGTCTCACGATCCCAGACAAGCGTTGTCTCACGTTGGTTGGTGATGCCGATTGCGGCCACATCCGTTGCCGCGATATCGGCTTTTTTGAGCACGCCCATGCAGGTCCGCGCGACGGTCTCCCAAAGGTCTTCCGCCTCGTGTTCGACCCAGCCGCTATCGGGAAAGTGTTGGGCGAACTCCTCCTGCGCCGTGGCCACAATGGCAAGCCTTTCGTCGAAGAGGATCGCGCGGCTGGAGGTCGTGCCTTGGTCAATGGCGAGGATATGGGTCATGTCTTGCTCTCCCTTTCCTCCGGTTTGGCGCGGGCAAAGGGCGGCGGCAAGGGACAGGGCGGAGCGCCGGTTTTGTTACACCCCCGGCCCGTGGGCTCCCGTGGGCGTGAGGGAGGTGCGGGGTGGCGGGGGGTCTGTGCGTCAGCGCGCGAATATCGCGCCATTCTCACGGCGCCGTGCATTGAACGTCAGGCGCCCAGGCCGCACATCTACCTCATCAGCAGGGCAACACCGCCCGCCGCACCGCAACCCGGACCCGCCGCAACACCATCAGGGCCCAACGCACATCGAAGGAACCGACCCATGAAAACCCTCATCGCCTCCGCCCTCATCGCCGCCGCAGCCGTCGCAGGCACCGCCCAGGCCCAGCAGATTTCCACCGGCGCCGCCGCCGCCATCGCCCATTTCAACGGCGACCACGACACCCAGGACAACCGCATCGCGCTCAGCGCCCTGTCCGAGACCGGCACCTCCGTGTCGACCCGCTCCGGCCAGCTCTCGGGCGCCTTCGGACGCTTCAACGCCGATCACGACACCCAGGACAACATCCGCGGCCAGCAGGGCGCGACCCTGGTCTCCGGTGTGCCGGGCGTGGCCCAATCCATCTTCGACGCCATCCGCGCCGAGAGCCTCGAAGACGAGTAACCCACGGGGGGCGCGGAGCACCGCGCCCCGCCTCCCCCATCACCGCGACACGCCCACGTCTCTCCCCATCCCCCAAATCCATCAGGTGCGTTGCGGCACGCAGCCCCCGATCCGGGTCAAACCCGCCGGGGGCTGCTCTGGTTTGGGGGCTCAGCTATCGGCGGCAGCTCAACGCCGCGTCGAAGTCGAGTCCATTACCAAGATCGTTTGCCGTGAGCCTTCGTCCATCGAAACGGACGGTAACAAGCCCAGACCAGTCTGCCGTGGCCAAGACGATCTCCCGACCATCGCCGCAGTCGCGGATGCCGCCCGATATGAACGGCTCTCCGATCCGGTGGTTCGTCACTCCGTCGATCGTCGCGACTTGGACCAATTGGCCCGCTTCATAGCGCCAGACACGCAGGATCTTTGCCAGATGCGGACGGTCGATATAGGCGAGTTCCACGCGACCATCACCATCCAAATCCGCCCAGGCAGCAGGGGCGAGCCAACGAAAAGGTCTGCCGATATAGGGTGTCGCCGCCTGAAGGATGAGATCAGTATCTGAGTCAGTTTGCCCGTAAATCGCAAGCTGTGCGCCCTGCGAGAAGGAAGACCGGACGACGATGACCTCTGGCGCGCCGTCCCCATCAACGTCTGCCAGACGAGGCGCGATATCCTCGAAGACGTGGCCCATGCCCGCATCGACGGACAGGCCGCATCGGGCTGAAGTTTCCGTGCTCCAAGCGCGGAGCCGCGTCGGTTCGAGCGCATCACCCAGGACGCCATGTCCGTACTCGTCAGAGAGGTTCTCGAACCAGGCGAAGGCGATGCCGCCGCCCTCTGGTGACGTCGCTCCGTCCGGGAAGCCCGAAGATTCGGAGCCTGGCACCACCTGGGACCCAATCCATGGCGCCGCCGCGCAAGCACCTGCCTTCGCCGTGGATAGGGCGGTGGTGAAGACCATGGCAGCCAACGCAGCCGTCGACCGTGGAGTGAAACGGTTTGACCGACCCGCAAGGCGCGCGCCGTCCCGGCCGGAATAGCTGACCAGAGCGCCTCTTCTCAAATCTGCTTTTCAGGCATTTGCACAACGAGCCCGTCCAAATCGTCCGAAACTTTCAACTGGCAGGTCAGGCGGGAGCGCTCCGGGTCGGGCTCATAGGCGAAGTCCAGCATATCCTCCTCCATCGGGTCCTTCGCTGGCAACTTCTCGACCCAATCGGGATGAACATAGACATGGCACGTGGAACAGGCGCAGGCCCCGCCGCAATCGGCTTCGATGCCCGGAATGTTGTTGTCGCGCGCACCTTCCATCACGGTCAGCCCGGTCGGGACGTCGACGACATGTTCCTTCCCGCCATGCTCGATATAGGTGATTTTGGCCATCTCTGCCTCCGGGTTGTGCGAGCGTTGCGCCGAGGGGTATCGGCCATGGGATCGGGGGGCAAGATAGAGCGCCGTCGCCTTCCAGCGAGCCGGATCCCTTGCGACCCTGCAGCAGGTCGCTAGTCTGCCTCCGCCCAGCCCGGAGAGCAGATGTCCCACGACCCAGCCGAGCCGCCGATCGGGCGCATTCTTCCAGTGGACTGGGCGCGGACGATGGCGCTTCTTGCCATGGCGATCTTCCATGCTGGACGAGATTTTGAAGTGCTGGGTCTGGTCCCACCCGGCACGACGTTCGGCGGGCTTTGGGATCTGTCCGCTCGTGCAATTGCATCGACCTTTCTCGCCTTGGCCGGTGTCAGCCTGTGGTTGGCTCATAGTCGGCGCCTTCGCTGGCGTGCTTTTCTGCGACGGTTTCTGATCCTTTGTGCCGCGGCAGGGGCAGTCTCTCTAGCCACATGGCTCTTCATGCCCGCGATCTGGGTTCGGTTCGGCATCTTGCACTCGATCGCATTGGCGAGCCTTCTCGCCCTCCCCTTTCTGCGCCTCCCCTGGTGGATCGCGGCGGGCGTCGCAGCCGTCATCCTCTGGATCGGACCAGAGGCAAGGCATCCGGCGTTCAACGATTGGTGGTGGCTCTGGTCCGGCCTGTCTACCGAGGTGCCGCCGATGATGGATTACGAGCCGATGATCCCGTGGCTGGCGCCGATGCTGATCGGCGTGGCCGTCGGCAAGCTCGGGACGCAACTCGGCATATGGAACCGTCTTGCCGGATTTCCGCGTGATCCGGGACGATTTGCGGAACTTGCCGCCTGGCCGGGGCGGCATAGCCTGGCGGTCTATCTGATCCACCAACCCGTTCTGATCGCAGTCATCGCCGGCGGCGCCTGGATCGCCTTCCGGGTTTAAAGCAAAAAAGGGCGCCCGAAGGCGCCCTCTTTGGTGGCTAAAAGGTCTACCTACTCCGCCGGAGCGGTCTCCTCCGCACCTTCTTCATCAAGGGAGAGCGCAACGAACCGAGGATCGCCGCCGCGGCGAATAAGCAGAAGGAAGCTCTTCTGCCCGGCGTCGCGCGCTTCTTCGATCCGGGTCTCAAGCTCCGAGACCGTGTTGACCCGAACCTGTCCGGCCTCCTCTATCACGTCCCCGGCGCGCAGACCTTTCTCATAGGCGGCGGAATCCGCGGCGATGTCGGACACAACCAATCCCCGCGCCCCTTCGTCGAGACCCAACTGCTCCCGCAATTCGGGGGTCAGGGCTGAGACGGTCATGCCCATCAATTCCACCTCGGCGGGCTCTTCCTCGGTCACGGAGGCAGGAACGGCACGTTCGGCCTCCTCGCGGCGACCCAGCGTCACCAACAGGGTCTGGGTCTCTCCATCGCGAAAGACGGTAACCCGAACGGCGCTGTCGACCGGTGCATTGCCGACCGTGCGAACAAGCTCCCGCGTATCGGCGATGTCGTTGCCATCGAACGAGAGGATCACGTCCCGCGGCTCGATCCCGGCCTCTCTGGCGGGGCCTTCCGGCACGTCGGTAACCAATGCCCCGGCAGCCTCTTCGAGGCCCAAAGCTTCGGCCAGTTCAGGGTCCACATCCTGGATACGCACGCCCAGCCAGCCGCGCCGGGTTTCCCCGAACTCACGCAGCTGATCTACGACGCGCGTGACGACATTCGACGACATCGCAAAGCCGATCCCGATCGAGCCACCATTGGGCGACAGGATGGCTGTGTTCACGCCGATCACCTCGCCCTCCATGTTGAAGAGCGGGCCACCCGAATTTCCGCGGTTAATTGCGGCGTCCGTCTGAATGTAATCGTCGTAGGCGCCTTGAAGCTCGCGCTCGCGGGCGGAGACGATCCCGGCCGAAACGGAAAAGCCTTGGCCGAGCGGGTTGCCCATCGCCATGACCCAGTCGCCGGTCCGCATCACGTCGCTGTCGCCGAAGGGGACGAACGGAAGAGGTTCGTCACTTTCAACCTTAAGAACGGCGATATCCGTGTTTGGGTCCGTTCCAACGACCTCAGCGGGCAATTCGCGGCCCGAATAGAACTCGATCAGAATTTCATCCGCATTCTCGATCACGTGATTATTGGTGACGATGAACCCGTCCTCCGAGATCACGAAGCCCGAACCCAAAGCGCTGCCGCGACGACGCGGCCGGTCGGGTTCACCCGGACGGTTGCGGTTGCGAAACTCTTCAAAGAAGTCCTCGAGCGGGTTGGCCCCGTCCGGTCCCGGACCCGAGGCAGCAACGGTCGTATTTGTCGTGATGTTCACGACCGAATTGGCGACCTGATCCACCAGGTCCGCAAAGGTGTCGGGCCGCTGTTGGGCGGCGGCCACTGCGGTTGTCGCGACCAGCATGACCAGCGCGATGAGACTGGCGACGGCAGCGCGAAACGCGCGTAGCGGAGCCTGTCGTTCGAGTGTGTCTGTGAACAAGGATTCCCTCCTACGATACCTGTCCGCGCCCTTATCCCGACCCTGCAGACGTGTCGGCTGGACGTTCATTCGTTGCATATCTGCCGCAGTCTGGCGTCATACAACGGAAGGTGCATCACATGGCCGTGACTGCACCGGCTCTTGTCAAAGGTAGTGGGCCTCTGCGGCCCCGCCAAGGCGTTCCTATGCCCAGATGTGAAAAGGGCCGCCCAATCGGCGACCCTTTCGCTACGCGATCGGGTGACTATTGCGGCTCCGGCAACCGGTCGGTCTTCAGATAGTCGAAGAATTCCGAGTCCGGTGAGAGCACCATCGTGGAGTTGCTACCCCGAAGCGCGCGTTGGTATGCGGTCAACGAGCGATAAAACTCGAAGAACTCAGGATCGTCCGAAAAGGCCGCCGCAAAGATGGCGTTTCGCCGAGCGTCCGCCTCACCACGAGCGATTTCCGCCTCGCGTCGCGCATCCGATGTCAACTCCACCACGGTACGGTCAGCTTGCGCCCGGATCCGCTGAGCGGCCTCCTCGCCGCGTGCGATTTCGTCCGCGGCCTCACGCTCACGCTCCGCGCGCATACGCGCGAACGTAGCGTCCAGGTTTTGGGGCGGCAGGTCGGTACGCTTCAGTCTCACATCGATGATCTGCAGCCCAAGGGCCAGGGCTTCCGCCCGGGCGCCCACAGCGATCTGCTGCATGAGCGCCGCCCGATCCTCTGACAAGATGTCGTTAGACGACACGGAACCCAGAACCTCGCGAAGCTCGGCACGAAGAATCCGGTCCACACGCTGATCCGCGGCCTGTTCGCCACCGGTACCGACCGCCTGACGGAACCGCCTTACATCGGTGATCCGATATCGCGCGAACGCGTCGACCACGAGACGGCGATCGTCCGATGGCGTGATCTCAAGCGGGTCGATATCCCGCGAGAGAATACGGTCATCGTAGTAAACGACGTTCTGGAAGAAGGGCAGCTTGAAGGACAACCCGGGATCTTCCTTGACAGTAACGACCCGGCCGAACTGCAGGACGAGCGCTTTCTGCCGTTCATCCACGACGTAAACGGACGAAAAGGCCAGCACGAGGAGGAGCGCAAAGATCGGCAGAAGAAAAGCTGAACGCTTCATCAATTTGTCCCTCCCTGTGCGGTCCGGCCGCTGCGAAGCTCATTGAGCGGCAGATAGGGCACGATGCCCTGACCGCCTTCACCGCCGGCCACGCCATCATCGACAATGATCTTGTCCACTTCGCCCAAAACCTGCTCCATTGTTTCGAGGTAGAGGCGCTTACGGGTCACGTCTGGCGCGTTGGAATATTCCGCGAGAACCGCCAAGAATCGAGACGCTTCACCCTCGGCTTCGTTGACGACCTGTGCCCGGTAAGCTTCAGCCTCCTCCAGGACCTGGGCCGCTTCACCACGTGCGCCCGCGAGGACACGGTTGGCATAGGCATCCGCCTCGGACTGCAGGCGGTCCCGCTGCTGTTCAGCAGCCTGAACTTCCCGGAACGCGTCGATCACCTGTTCGGGCGGGTCGGCCCGGTCAAAGTTCACACGCAGGATGTTTACGCCGGAGTCGTAGCTGTCCAGAGTCGTCTGGATAAGATCCCGCAAGCGCTCCGCGATGATGCCGCGGTCGCGGTTCAGGATCGGTGCAAGCTGGGATTGCGCCACGATCTCCCTCATCGCGGATTCCGAGACTGCTCGGATTGTCTGCTCTGGGTCGCGCAGATTGAACAGGAATTCTGCCGGATCGATGACATTCCAGACGACCTGAAAGTCGATATCGACCACGTTCTCGTCCCCGGTCAGCATAAGACCCGCTTCCAGGCGATTGCCGCGGTTGACGCCGATATCGACGGTCCGCTCCGTGGTGACAGCGATCACTTCCGCGGTGACGACAGGCCAAGGCGCGAAGTTCAGACCCGGCTCGCCGATCTCTGAGAAATCACCAAGGAAAAGCTCGACCGACTGCTCCTCCGGTCGGACAGTGTAAAAGCTGGAGAATAGCCACAGGCCGATCAGCACGACGCCAAGGATGCCCGCTGTTGCGCGGTTGAACTCGAACCCGTTGCCGCCGCCGGACGGGCCGCCCCCGCCCGTTTGGCCACCGCGTCCCCCCATGAGCACGCGCAACTGGTCCTGCCCCTTCCGCACGAGATCGTCGATCTCTGGAATATTCGGGCGATCACCGCGCCCCGGCGGGCGACGCCCGCCGCCGTTCGGACGGTTCGGGCCGTTGTCTCGACCACCGCCAGAATTTCCACCGCCCCCCCAGGGGCCGCCGGTTCCTGCCATCAGGAGTTTCCCTTCCCGGTTTCTCTTATCTCTTCGTCGCCCCTAAATTGTCCTTTGAGAGGCCATGTTCAAGCAAGGGTCCGCACCGGCTCTTTCAAGGTCACCATCTCTTCAGCGATGGTCGGGTGCAAAGCGCAGGTCCGGTCGAAGTCGGATTTCGTCGCGCCAATCTTTAGTGCTGTTGCAATGAATTGGATCATCTCGGCTGCCCCAGGGCCCACGATATGGACACCGAGAACCTTCTCGGTCTTTCTCGATACCAGCATCTTGAAGAGGATGCGTTCCTCCTCCCCGGCAAAGGCCTGTTGCATTGGCCGAAACGCCGTCGCGTAGACCAATGTCGGCTCTTGAGCCTCGGCCTCTTCTTCCGTCAGACCCACCGTTCCCATCTCGGGCTGCGTGAAAGTCGCCGAGGGGATCAGGTCGTAATCCATCTTGGTCTTCTCACCTTCGAAGACCGTCTTGTGGAAGCAGATCGCTTCTCGGATGGCGACGGGCGTCAATTCGACGCGCCCGATACAATCTCCGAGCGCGTAGATCGACGGGACACTTGTCTGCAGGTAATCGTCGACATGTATGGCCCCGCGCCGGTCAAGCTTTACGCCGACCTCTTCAAGACCCAGCCCGGACGTGTTCGGGACCCTGCCCGTCGCCCATAGCATCGCATCAAACTCTTCCTCGTGCCCGCTGGACCCTTTCACCCAGATGCGCTCGCCGCGCTTCTCGATCCTCGTCGGGGAGCAGCCCGTGTGGATCGTGACTCCACGTTGCTTCATACAATCCGCAATATGTCCCCGTGCCTCGTCGTCGAAGCCGTTCAAGATCTGAGCTTTGCGTATGAACATCGAGACGTCCACGCCCAAACCGTTGAAAATACCCGCAAACTCGCTGCCGATATAGCCACCGCCGACGATCATCATCTTCTTGGGAAGTGAGTCCAAGTGGAAGAGATCGTCGGAGACCAGCCCCAGATCGGCATTCGGCATTTCCGGGACGTAGGGATGGCCACCAACCGCGAGCAGGATGTGTTTCGCGGTATGGCAGGTACCGTCTTCCAACTCGACGGTGTGGGCATCCTTAAGGACTGCCCGGCTCTTGATGACTTCCACACCGGCCTTTTGTGCGTTGGTCGTATATATCTGTTCCAGACGGTCCAGTTCGGTATTCAGGTGGTCCTTGAAGCTGGTCCAATCGAAATCGCCGACGCTCAGCTCCCAGCCATACTGGCGGGCAAGGTTGAACGCCCAGGGGAACTCGCTTGCGAAGACCATCAGCTTCTTTGGAACACAGCCCCGGATGACACAGGTGCCACCCATACGGCTTGCCTCGGCCAAGGCCACCTTCTGCCCGCTCAAAGCCGTCAGACGCGCGGCACGAACGCCGCCCGACCCGCCCCCGACGACGAAGAGGTCGTAGTCAAATGCCATGTTCTGTCTTCCTAGCCCGATCTAGTCCGCGATACTGGCGAAGATGTTGTCGCTATCCCGGATATCGACCCGTTCACGCGTCACGGTCCCCGCGCTGATATCTCGGATCTCAACCGATCCGTCCTGCGCACCGACAACCGCGACGTCACAGATATCCAGGAAAAGACCATTCTCCACGACGCCTGGTATCTGATTGAGAAACATGGATAATTGGCGTGCATTTCCGATCCGTCGAAGATGCAGGTCAAGAATCAGGTTGCCTTCATCCGTCCGGAAAGGCGCGTCGCGATTGAGACGCAGCGTCACGTCGCGTCCGGACAAGTCCATGCCGACCAGACTTTCCTCGATCAGCGCCTTGGTCGTCTGCCAACCGAAAGGAATGACTTCGACGGGAAGCGGGAAGGCCCCGAGGGTCTCGACCGACTTTGAGGCGTCGGTGATCACGATCATCATGTCGGATGCCGTCGCGACGATCTTCTCCTGCAGAAGCGCGCCGCCCCCGCCCTTGATAAGGTTCAGATCGTCATCAAACTCGTCTGCCCCGTCAATCGTCACATCCAGCCATTTGACGTCTTCCAGGGTCGCAATTGGCACGCCCGCTTCTCGGGCGAGGTGGGCCGTACGCGAGGATGTGGGCACGCCGGTCACGCGCAAACCATCTTGCCGCACCATCTCACCCAAGGCACGCACCATCCAAGCCGCGGTTGAGCCTGTCCCTAGACCTACGCGCATCCCGTCCTGCACGTAGTCCAAGGCACGCCGGGCCGAAACGTACTTGGCCATGTCGATCGGATTGAGTTTGGCACTCATGAAAGACCTCCCCTAGGCGCCAGTCTTATAGCCGGGCCGCGGTAGTTTCGCGAGAGGCGATCTGGACCATCGAGATCATCCCATCGAGATGGGCCGTCGGCAGGATCAGCACCATCGGTCCACCGCGGATCGACCAAGACACTGGCCCGAGCGCCTCGTTTGACGTCCCGCCCCGTCCACCGGGTGCGAAATCGACACCTGACAAGGGCCAACGCAAGCCCTCGGACGTGCCGGATGCCACCCCGAGGGGCCAGATCGAAAACCGCGTGCCAGGCGGAAGGTCGACACGGCCCGAGCCAGGTGCGATGCAGAGGCAATCGGTCTCATCAAACAGGATGCAAGGCGCGCCCGTCGCGGCCAGGGTGCTTAAACACGCCAGTGTGTGATCTATCCGGGCACCGAGGAAGCCGACCGCCAGAGAAAACGGGGCAGGACTAAGGCGGAGCGCCTTCGCGAAATCCGTGCTCTCCTGTTCCGTTTCGTGACGCAGGATTGACGCGTATGTCGCGCGGGCCTCCTCCGAGATGGAGTCCAGGTCTCCGACGACCAGGTCGGGCGACTTTCGGCCAAGCAGACAAGCATCTGCGCCGCCATCGACGGCAACAAGGCGTGGCGCGCGCGTTAAGGCTCTGTCAATGGTTTCGATGTTAACCGGAGCCCCACCGACAAGGGTCTGCGCTCCGGCAATCGCGAGGGAATTTGGCAACATCTGGTCCCCTGCTTCGCAGAATTGTCCCGATCCGGGCACGATTTGAATGGAATCATTTTGTTTGGTCAAAACAGAATGAAAACAGGTTTCCCGAGCGGGAAGTAGAGTTGGGGGTGCCTTCATGGGTCCTGCGAACAAGGTTCTGACCGTTTCCTACGGGACATTTTCGTGCACGTTGGAAGGGTTCGAGGATCCGTTCTCCGCCATGCGCGAGATCGCGGAGTACTTCCGGGATCTGGCCGCGAAGGATCGATATTTCGGGGCCGAGCCGCCGGAACTGGATATCGCGACGGTGAAGGAGCTCGCCGAGAGCAAGTCCGACGGACAGATCGTGGAAGCCGAAGCTGACGGACCGGCGGTGACGCTTCGGGCGACAAGTGTGAACGGCGCCTTGGGTGGAGCTGCTGGGGCGAGCCACTCCGACGACACCGGGACGGCCATCGACCGGCTGACCCGCATTCGAGCCGACGACGCAGAGAGCGACGTCACCCCTGCCGACGTCACCTACGACGAGGCGGAGATCGACGCGGCTCCGGCTGACGTCATCGATGGCGAACATCCCGACAGCGATGCCGACCTGACGACAGACACAGAAACGACGGAAACGATCGACGCACTGGCGGCGGAAGACGACGTAGAGGAAGACTTTGCGGATAGCGAGAGCATCGACGTTGCGTCCGACATGCTCGAACTCCCAGGCACGGCCGATGAAGCAGCATCCTTAGAAGCGGATGACGAGGTGCAGGACGCACTCGAAGAGCTTGCGTCCGCAACCGACGCCGAAACGCTGTCGGAGGCCGATGAAGCCATCGTCGAGGACTTCTCGGCAGCAGACGTCGAGGCATCTTTCGATGATGTCGACCAAGTCCCCGACGAAGATGTCGACCCGGCAGATGACGAGCCGGTAGCCGCGCAGACCGAAGGCGAAATAGCCGCAATTCCGGCCAATCCATTTACCGCAAGGCTGGAGGCCGTGGCCGAAGCTGAAGCTTCGGAAGACGAGATCGAGGCGGCAGAGGAAACCGATGCGGAATTCTTTGCTAGCGAAGACGCGCCGGAGATCGTTGCAGAAGCCGCCGAGGACGAGGAGACCGTCGAAAGCGATGTTGCCCACGGGGACGAAGCAGAGACGGCATTCGCAACAACGGCAAGCGACATTTGGAACGTCGAAGACGATGGGTTGGAAGAATTCGATCAGCTGACTGACGAAGAGGAAGCAGCACTCGAGAACGCGTCTGCCGTGCCGACCAAGCCGCTGGCCGATGAAAGTGTCGCGTCTGAAAGTGACGATGCGGACGATGAAGGTGCCGGTGACACGCTCATCGATGGCGAGTCTGTTCGCGACCGCGTCGCGCGCCGGTTCGAGATCCGGAAGGCGCGCAAGTCCGGCGCCTTGGAAAGTCTATCGACAGCCCGCGAAGCTGCGCCGACCGAACCGCGACGCCCAATGGAACCCGTCCAGACAGCGGCAGAGAGATTGGCCGAAGAGGCGGAGCCGGAACCCGAAGCAATGCAGGTGATCGACCTTCCAAGCGAAGAGGAAGACGACCTGATGGCCGAACTCGCTGCGATCGAAGCGGACATGGTCGAAGCCCGTGATGACGAGGCGGATCTGCCGGAAGAGGATGCCGTTGGGCATGGGTTCCTGTCGGCTGACGATGACGACGAACAAGACGAGGATCTGACCGTACTGTCGGAACTTGCAGCCATCCGTTCGGGCAGGCCGGACACCGCCCCGCTTCGCGCTTTGTCGGAAGAGGAAGCCGACGACGATATCTTGTCGGACGAAGCCGAGGACATGGCTGCCAGCGAAATTGATGACGCGTCCGATCTAGACGCTTCGACGCTTGAGATCGGGCAGGTAGCGGACAACCCGGAAGCGGCCGCGCCCCAAGGCACTCGGTCGAAGTCACGCCTCAACGATCCGGACGGGCCAGATATGGAGCGACTGTTCGCCGCGACGGATAGCCGTCTGACGGGCGAAGACGCGTCGAGGCGCCACGCGAATATCTCGCATCTCAAGGCGGCGGTCGCCGCGCGGCGCGCCGACGATGGGGACGGGCCGGAAGAGCCGGAAGACGACGCGACGGATGTCTATCGCGCGGATCTCGCAAACACGGTTCGCCCGCGTCGCACGCAGCGCCCTGAGCGCGAGAGTGTAGAAGCACGGACAGAGCGTCCGGAGAAGCCTTCGCCGCTGGTTCTGGTTTCTGAACAACGGGTAGAATCGGAGGCGCAGGAGGAGAGTGCCGACGTTCAGCCGCGACGTCCGGCCGCACCGAAGCCAGAAGAGGCTAAAGCGCTCGACGAAGCGGTCCTGACGCCCGCGCTGCCGACACCGGCAACGAACGACGGTCCCGCAGGCTTCGAGAAATTCGCGGCCGAGGTCGGGGCGGTCGAACTGCCCGAGATACTGGAGGCGGCTGCCGTGTATAGCGTGAAGGTCATGGGCGAGGACGTCTTCTCGCGTCCGCATCTTCTGCACCTGGCCTCCGAAGCCGTGGAGGACTTGTCGCGAGAGGACGGTCTGCGCGGCTTTGGGCAGTTGCTGCGCGACGGCACGCTCCGGAAAGTGAGCCGCGGAACGTTCTCGTTGGGAACAACCTCCCGCTTCGCCGAGTCCGCAGATCGCGCCGTGGGATAGTAGATGTATAGTGGGTGGGCCCGACAGCGCCCACCCATCGCCACCGAAGCCGCCGCGTACCGCCGCCGACCGGCATGCACCGATCAGCCGTGTCACCGTGAACCATATCTGTCAGAAAAGACAGATGCGGGCAGGGTTCGGCTGCGAGCGCGGAGGTGCCTTAAGATGCCAACGCGTGGCGCGGCAAGGTGCCGGTGACGAAGTCAACCTGACAAAGGCTCTGAAGACCTTCACGGCTGGTCATCGGACTTGTTGCCCGGCTCGGGGTCTGGTTGGGCGACGCCGCGAAAGATGGCTTTGAAGGGAAATACCCAAGCGATCCCCAAAACGACGTAAATGCCGAACTCGACGAGAAGCGGCGGCTGACCGAAGCGATCGTAGATCAATCCCATCACACCGACGACGAAGCCGATATAGAGAGGCAGCCCGACGATGAGGATGAAAAAGGCCAGACGACGGCGGGCACGATAAGACAACGCCATACTAATCCTCGAACGGGTCAGTCACCAAGATCGTATCCTCACGCTCAGGCGACGTTGAGAGTAGAGCAACGGGACACTGAATAAGTTCCTCCACACGGCGAACATACTTGATAGCGTTGGCCGGAAGATCGGCCCAGCTTCGCGCACCTTCCGTACTATCGGACCAACCTGGCATCTCTTCCCATATAGGGCGACAGCGCGCCTGGGCATCCGCCGCGGTCGGAAGCCATTCCAAGCGCTGACCATCGAGCTCGTAGCCAACGCAGATGCGAAGGGTCTCGAACCCGTCCAATACGTCCAGCTTGGTCAAAGCAATCCCGTTCACGCCCGAGGTCGCGCAGGTTTGCCGGACGAGGACCGCATCGAACCACCCGCAGCGGCGCTTGCGCCCAGTCACCGTTCCGAACTCCCGTCCGCGCTCGCCAAGACGTTGGCCATCGGCGTCGTCGAGTTCTGCGGGAAACGGCCCCTCCCCGACACGCGTCGTGTAGGCCTTCACGATACCAAGAACGAAGTCGATCGCCCCAGGTCCGATCCCAGTCCCGGTGGCGGCTTGACCCGCGATCACGTTGGACGATGTGACGAACGGGTAGGTTCCGAAATCGATGTCGAGCAAGGCGCCTTGCGCGCCCTCGAACAGGATCCGCCGACCGGCCCGACGCCGTTCGTCGAGAACCTTCCAGACAGGCCCCGCAAACTGAAGCACATCCGGTGCGACCTCCTGCAGAGCATCGAGAAGGCCCGCCCGATCCACCGGCTCGAGCCCAAGACCCCGCCGAAGCGCGTCATGGTGAGCCAAAGCGCGGTCGACCCGGGTTTCAAGCGTTGCCGGATCGGCAAGATCCGCAACCCGAATGGCCCGCCGCCCGACCTTGTCTTCGTAGGCCGGGCCGATCCCGCGGCCCGTCGTACCAATCCGCGCAATGGCGTTCTGATTCTCTCGCGCGCGGTCCAGTTCACCGTGGATCGGGAGGATCAAGGGCGTGTTCTCTGCGATCATCAGAGTGTCCGGTGTGATCTCCACACCATCGGCGCGCAGATCGGCGATCTCCCGACGCAGATGCCATGGGTCCAGGACGACGCCATTGCCGATGACGCTCAACTTGCCGCCGCGCACGATCCCGGATGGCAGGAGGGAGAGCTTGAACACCCGCCCGTCGATAACCAGCGTGTGTCCGGCATTGTGTCCGCCCTGGAACCGCGCAATCACATCGGCCCGCTCGCTGAGCCAGTCGACGATCTTACCCTTCCCCTCGTCACCCCACTGGGCGCCGACGACGACGACATTGGCCATTGCGTTCTCCGTGCTTGCAGCGGCGCCCCTTTAGCGTGGTGGCGCGGCAGACAAAACCATCCAGTCGCATTTCCGGTCGCATTGCGGGCAAGTCGGTGCGCGGCCATGGCGATCATGCCGGTCCGTCTCCCAAAAGGTCTCGGTTGTGATGGAACCGGGGAAAGTAACCCGTTATTTACGTCACGAAGCCAACAAGAGTTTGACTTGCGGCGCCACGCCGCGGTCTCTACCTAGCGCGGAAACGACCAGCGGACCGTCCATGGAAAACGTCATACTCGTCATTCATCTGATCCTGGCCATGTGCCTTATCGGCATTGTCCTTCTGCAGAGGTCGGAAGGCGGTGGCCTCGGGATGGGCGGTGGCGGCGGTGCCATGACAGGGCGACAGGCGGCGACCGCGATGACGAAACTGACTTGGGCTTTCGCGGCCGCCTTTCTGACGACGTCGATCGTGTTGACGATCATTTCGGCGCAGAACGCGGCGGGCACATCCGTACTGGATCTCGTGCCCAACGTCCCTGCAGAAGACAGTGACGTCGTCACCCCGCCCCCAGCGCCGCTGGGGACCGATCTTCTCCCGCCGACAGACGGGAACGCACCGGTGGCGCCCCCCCGGTCGGAGTAGATTTAGCAGTCCAAGACTTTTTCGCATCAGGATGTGGTGGGGCTGTTGCGGGTCTCCTCACATCCCTGTTATCATTGAGTCCCGTGGATAGGGGTCGGTCCGTCGATCCCAGGGGCGTCGCGGGGGTCATCCTGACATGGCACGGTTCATCTTCATCACCGGCGGTGTTGTGTCATCGCTTGGCAAAGGTCTGGCGTCAGCGGCATTGGGCGCATTGCTTCAGGCCCGCGGCTATACGGTTCGGCTAAGGAAGCTGGACCCTTATCTCAACGTCGATCCGGGCACGATGTCGCCTTTTGAACATGGCGAAGTGTTCGTGACGGATGATGGTGCGGAAACGGATCTGGATCTGGGTCACTACGAGCGCTTCACCGGGGTCGCCGCGCGAGCGACCGACTCAATCAGTTCGGGTCGGGTCTATTCCAATGTCCTCGAGAAGGAGCGTCGGGGGGATTACCTCGGTAAGACGATCCAAGTGATCCCGCATGTCACGAACGAGATTAAAGACTTCATCTCCATCGGTGAGGATGAAGTGGATTTCATGCTCTGCGAGATCGGCGGGACCGTCGGGGACATTGAGGGCCTACCCTTCTTCGAGGCGATCCGCCAGTTTGCACAGGAAAAGCCGCGAGGTCAGTGCCTTTTCATGCACCTGACGCTTCTGCCGTTCATCAAGGCAAGCGGCGAGTTGAAGACAAAGCCCACACAGCACAGCGTGAAGGAACTCCGCTCCATTGGGTTGGCGCCAGACATTCTCGTTTGTCGCTCCGAAGGTCCAATCCCAAAGAAGGAACGCGAGAAGCTTGCCCTCTTTTGTAACGTCCGGCCGGATGCGGTGATCGCGGCTCAAGATCTCAAATCGATCTACGAAGCACCGCTTGCCTATCACCGCGAGGGTCTGGACCAGGCTGTCCTCGATGCGTTCGGCATCGCACCCGCTCCCAGACCCAATCTGTCGCGGTGGGAGGATGTCGTAGACCGCATCCACAACACCGATGGCGCCGTCCGCGTGGCCATCGTCGGAAAGTACACGCAGCTAGAAGACGCTTATAAGTCCATCGCCGAAGCCCTGACCCATGGCGGCATGGCAAATCGCGTGAAAGTCCAGGCGGAGTGGATCGACAGCGAAATCTTCGAGCGGGAAGACCCCTCCCCTCATCTTGAAGGTTTCAACGCAATCCTTGTCCCCGGGGGCTTCGGCGAGCGGGGAACCGAAGGCAAGATCAACGCGGCCCGTTTCGCACGGGAGAAGGGTGTTCCCTATCTCGGGATCTGCCTTGGCATGCAAATGGCCGTGATCGAAGCGGCGCGCCACACAGCCGATATGGGCGATGCCGCCTCCGAGGAGTTCCAGGTCGACGGCGCCGATCCCCAGAGCTTCACGCCGGTCGTCTACCATCTCAAGGAGTGGGTGAAGGGCAATGCCAAGGTCACCCGCAAGAAGACCGACGCCAAGGGGGGCACGATGCGTCTCGGTGCCTATGACGCCCATCTGACGAGCGGCTCGAAGGTGGCGGAGGTCTACGGGAATACGGCCATCGAAGAACGCCATCGGCACCGCTACGAGGTGGACATTAAGTATCGGGCGGCCCTGGAGGCGCAGGGGTTATGCTTCTCCGGTCTCTCTCCCGACGGTCGTCTGCCGGAGATCGTCGAATGGACGGATCATCCGTGGTTCATCGGCGTCCAGTTCCACCCAGAGTTGAAGTCAAAACCTTTTGCGCCGCACCCACTTTTCGCTGATTTCGTGCGGGCCGCGAAGGATCAGTCGCGCCTCGTGTAACCGCCGACCTTGGCGGACATTGTTGCGTAACGACCGCCATTCTCGCCCCTGATGGAGATTGTCCGCAAAACCTCCGGATGATGGCGTGGGAAGCGAAAAAATCGTGGCATCCCGGGCTTCTTCCAATTGACAGATTGTCCGGGTCCGATCACCAGCGGTGCCGGGTACAGTTTCGCTTTTGAGGATTAGCATGTCACATATCTTGACGGCATCTGTCGTCGCCATCGGTTTGAGCATGGGCGCGGCACAGGCGGCAGTGATCGACTTCGGCACGAATTTCGGCATCGGCCTTTCAGAAGGCGACAACGTCACCACGTTCGACTTTGGCGCGGGGCTGACCGGCTCGGTCTCTGTCGTGAATGGGGTCGGCAACGGAAGCTCCGTTGGCGAGGCGCGCATCATCGACACCGTGAATGGCGCCAGCGCCGATCCGGATCTCCAGGGGCCATTCACGAACACGGCTGATGGCAATGACATCCGTGCATTTGGGAATGCGCTGATCGTACAAGAGCGTGCAGGTCTCGCTTCGGGGAATGCCGATGACGAACGGCGCGGTGGCAAGATCACCTTCTCTTTCGATCAAGCGATCGACCTCATCTCCCTGATCTATCTGGACGGGGAAGAGGCGTTGACTGTTACGGCACCTGGCTTGACCGATCCGCTGGGCGGGATTGCCGCAGGTATCGGCGGCGACAACCTCTTCACGGAACTGGTCTTTGCCGGTCCCAACAACACGGGCCTTACGGGATTCAGCGTTACCCTGGACGGATCGGGTGCCTTGGGTGGTTTTGAGGCCCAACTCTCCGCCGTGCCGCTTCCGGCGGCTCTGCCGATGCTGCTGCTCGGCGCGGGCGCTTTCGCAGCCTTTGGACGCCGCCGCAGCAGCTAAGTCAGCACTGCCGATAGACTGAGGGCCTCGCCGCGGCGGGGCCCTTTGTCTTTGTTAGAAACCCAGGGTGAAACGACGGGTCAGACCAATACTCGCGCTGATCTGCTCGTCATCGGTGGTGATCGGACTGTCCGCGGCATCATCCTGAAGCCGTTCATAGCGGATGGCGGCATCCATCCCCCACCGATCGTTGATCCGATACCCGGCGCCAAGTTCCAAACCCGTCGAAATCAGTCCGCCATCGGGGTCGAAGGCAGCGAAGTCGCTTTCTCCGACCGACGCCGCGGCTTCGTCCGGCGTGACACCGAAATAGGTATCCGCATATTCATCCGTGCCGAAAAGGATCCTCGGGCCGGCGCGCAATGTCCAACGATCGTTCGGGCGGAGAAAGATGTCTCCGCCAACTTCGCCGACGAAGGCCTCATGGCCGATCACGCCGTAACGAACACTGCCGAAGACTTGGTAGCCGCGCGTGGCATAGCGAAGACCAACGCCCACCTCGAGCGATGCATCCACATCGTCGAGCCCCTCAAGTTCGGGATCGTCGTCATCGTCACGCTCTCCGATGAAGCGAAACGATCCCGTAACCCCCAACCCCTCAGGTACGAAAAGAGGATCGGGATTGCCGAATTCCAACCGACCAAGGCGCAGATAGTTGAGTTCAAATCCTCCGGTCGGCCCATAATCCGTATCGCCCGAACCAAAATAGGAGGGTTGCGCGCCCAGCCCGCCGCTCAAGGTGAATCCGATCGCCGGACCACCGGTGTCTCGCGTGTTCGTCGACGTCGACAGCTCAGGGGCCGCCAATTGAAAATCCTGCGCCACGGCAGGTGCGGCCAAGCAGGTCGCAAGAAGCATCGTGCGGAACATAGGCGATATCTCGGATTCGCTGTGAGTAACTCCTGACTTAGCATGAAATTCAAAAAGGCCGCATGAAAGTTGCGCCCGCCGCGTCGGCTCGATAGCTCACCCCCATGCTGTCGTATCAGCACGCCTATCACGCAGGAAATGCCGCCGACCTGCACAAGCACGCGGTGCTGGCCTTCGCGCTTGAGTACCTCGTGCGCAAGGACAAGCCGCTCAGCTATTTGGAAACCCATGCGGGGCGCGGTCTCTACGACCTGTCCGCGCCCGAAGCCATCAGGACCGGAGAGGCGGCGGCAGGCGTCGGAAGTCATCTCGAACGGTTGGCGGCCGATCACCCTCTGCGGCGCGTCGTGTCAGCTGTTCGTGCGGAGCATGGCGCAACCGCCTATCCGGGGTCACCGCTGATCGCGGAACAGCTTCTCCGGAAGATGGATCACCGCAACCTCGCGGAGCTGCATCCGGGCGAACATGCGGCCCTTTTGACCAACCTTCCTGGGGCACCCAATCTCCGCATCCACAAACGCGACGGGTTGGAAATGGCCAAGGCACTCACGCCGCCGGATCCGCGGCGCGGCTTGATGCTTATCGATCCCTCTTGGGAAATCCGCAGCGATTACGCGCGCCTCGCCAAGCTGCTGCCGCTGATCCACCGCAAATGGCCGGTCGGCATTCTAATGACTTGGTATCCGATCTTGCCGGATCGGCGACACGGGCCGATGGTCCGGGCCTGGCAGGACCTTATGCCCGAGATCATGATTCACGAAGTCCTGTTTCCGCCTGCCCGCGACGGACATGGAATGCAGGGGTCGGGTCTGGCAATCGTGAATCCACCTTGGGGTCTGGATGCCGAAGCCGATCGCCTCACGACACTCTTCGAGGGAGACTGACATGCCCAAAGGATACTGGATCGCCCATGGCCGCGTGGATGACGCAGAGAAGTACGATCTCTATCGCGCTGCCAATGCCGCCCCGCTCGTCGCGCATGGTGGCCGCTTTCTCGTGCGCGGCGGCGACCGGGAACTCGTGGAAGGCGACGCCAAGCCGCGCACCGTCGTGATCGAATTTCCCAGCTATTCAAACGCACTCGCCTGCTACCGCTCCGACGCTTACCAAGCTGCCATCAAGCTGCGTCAGGGGATCAGCGAAAGCGACCTTGTGATCTGCGAAGGCTATGACGGTTGATCCGTCTGGTCGCCCGCGTGGCGACCACCTATATCGGCCAGATGTTTCAAGATCTCCTCCGCCGCCTGACGGCCCCAGAGCCCGACCGCCTGCCGGAACCGGATAGTCGTCTGGCGCTCGCAGCCCTCATGGTTCGCGTCGCCCGAAGCGACGGCGACTATGCTGACGTAGAAGTCGACCGGATCGACCGCGTATTGATGCGGCGGCACGACCTCTCCCCGTTCGAAGCGACAAAACTTCGCGGAGAGGCCGAAACACTTGAGGCGGCGGCGCCTGACACGGTCCGCTTCACCCGCGCCATCAAAGATGCCGTCAGCCTGGAGGAACGCGTTGCCGTGATCGAGGCGCTCTGGGCCGTTGTTCTGGCGGATGGCGAAAGGGACGAGGAAGAAGACGGCCAGTTGCGCCTGATCGCCAATCTTCTGGGAATCAACGACCGGGACAGCAATCTCGCCCGACAGCGGGTCGAAGCGGCGACATGATCGCAAGCCTTTGCTGGTACCCGGCCACCCGACCGGTTTGGGACCGCCTCTGGCACTCCGTTCGCGGTCATCTGGGATGGGGACCAGAGGTGCTGACCTGGCCAGATGAGCCGGGCAGCCTTTGGCGGCAACCCGACCTCGTTCTGTCCATGACCTGCGCGCTTCCCATGCGCCTAGGTTTGGCGCGGGAGGTGACGCTTGTCGGCAGCCCGGTCTGGGATCTGCCAGGCTTGCCGCAGGGGCACTATGCCTCCCATCTCGTCATGCGGGTCGATGACGACCGGACGGTCGAGGCGGCCGCCTCCGCGGGCATCGCGGCCAATGCCGAGGACAGCCAATCCGGCTGGGGTGCCCTGCGCGACCAATCCCTGAACGGCCCGGTCATCTTCACCGGCAGCCACGCCGCCTCCATGGACGCGGTAGCGTCCGGGCAGGCCCATCTGGCCGCGATCGATGTCGTCACATGGGCCATGGCGCCGCGGTCCGACCTGACAGTGCGTGCGACCACGCCCCCCACACCCTCGACCCCGTTCATCACCGGCCGGCCTGACTGGCGGGCCCCGGTTCGGGCCGCGTTGGAGGCCGCCATCAACGACATGTCGGCAGAAGATCGCAGCACTGCCCGCTTGATCGGCGTGACCGACCTCCCGGCGGGCGTCTACTCCAAAGCGGTGGCGTGACGCGGCGCCCCCATTGCATTCGCCACGACTTTCCGGCGTAAACGCCTGAACCGACCGCAAGCCGAGCCCCCTGTGCCCGAGAGCCAGCCCGTCATCGAAATCCGCGAACTGCACAAGGCCTATGGGCCGCTCGAAGTGTTGAAGGGCGTCGATCTGCGGGCCCCGCGTGGGCAGGTCATCTCGCTGATCGGGTCGTCCGGCTCCGGCAAGTCTACCCTTCTGCGCTGCGCGAACCTGCTGGAAGACAGCCAACAGGGCGACATCCTGTTCGACGGGGAAGCCATTGCGTGGCGCGGCGCGGGACATGACCGCCGACCGGCCAATCCCGCTCAGATCACCCGCATCCGCACGAACCTTTCCATGGTCTTCCAGAGCTTCAACCTCTGGTCCCACATGACCGTCCTGCAGAACGTCATGGAGGCGCCCGTCCAGGTCCTGCACCGCGACCGCACGCAGGTGGAACAGGCCGCGCGAGACTACTTGGCCAAGGTGGGCATCGGCGACAAGGCGGATGCTTGGCCCGCCCAGCTATCAGGCGGCCAGCAGCAGCGCGCCGCCATTGCCCGCGCGCTCTGCATGGAACCTAAGGCGCTTCTCTTCGATGAGCCGACCTCCGCGCTTGACCCTGAGTTGGAGCAGGAAGTCATCCGCGTCATCAAGGACCTGGCCGCCGAGGGGCGCACCATGGTCATCGTCACGCATGACATGGGCCTCGCCGCCGATGTCAGCGACCACGTCATTTTCCTGCATCAGGGAAAGATCGAGGAGGAAGGCCCGCCAGAGGCTCTCTTCGGGCAGCCGAAAAGTGAAAGGCTAAGGGGCTTTCTCAGCGCCACCGCCGCCTAAGACAACAAACCAACCGGGAGACGAGACATGAAACTGATCCTCACCACCGCCGCCTTTGCTTTGACGGCCGGGATGGCTTTCGCCGACGGCCATGCCACCACCGTTCGCATGGGAACCGAAGGGGCCTACCCTCCGTACAATTTCCTCAACGATGCCGGTGAGATCGACGGCTTCGAGATCGAGCTGGGGAACGAGCTTTGCGCCCGCGCCGAGCTGACCTGCGAATGGGTGACGAATGAGTGGGACTCGATCATCCCGAACCTGACCTCGGGCAATTACGACACGATCATCGCGGGCATGAGCATCACCGATGAGCGCGACGAGGTGATCGACTTCACCCAGAACTACATCCCGCCCGCCGCCTCGGCCTATGCCTCCACCAACTCCGATGCCGACCTGACCGGCGGCGTGATCGCGGCGCAGGTCAACACGATCCAGGCGGGATATGTCGCCGAGTCTGGCGCCACCCTTCTGGAGTTCGCCACCCCGGACGAGACCATCGCCGCCGTCCGCAACGGCGAGGCCGACGCGGTCTTCGCAGACAAGGACTTCTTGGTCCCGATCGTGGACGAGGACGCGGAGATGTCCTTCGTCGGCGACGACGTGCCGCTTGGCGGTGGCGTCGGCATGGGCCTGCGCGAAAGCGATACCGAGCTGAAAGGCAAGTTCGACGCGGCCATCACTTCCATGAAGGAAGACGGCACGCTCAACGAGATGATCGTGAAATGGTTCGGCGAAGAGGCCGCGATCTACGAGTAAGCCAATGTGGGGGCCACTCACCCGCCTGCGCCGATGGGTGCGCCCCCTTCCGACCGTCGGTTGGGCATTTCGGTATCGACGGACCTACGGGACAGTCGAGGCGAGTCCCGCCTACGCGTTACCATATAGGTCCATCTGGCCGTCCGGCGTCGAACGCGATGTCCTCGTACCGGACATCCAACGTGAGAGCGCGACAGGGCAGGCTCAGGAGATCGCCCGGCAGGTTCTGGGCTCCGAGGTGGAGTTGATCGTCGCACGCGAGGTCGACCGACGCGATGTACCAGACGATTTCGAAGACGCGTTGATTGGACCGCCGAAACACTTCGGTCTCGTTCCCTTGATGGGCTTCTGGCACTGATGTTCCCCTACTGCACCGATCCCGCGACGCTCGACGGCCTGACCTGGCTCAGTTGCTACCTGACCACCGGCAAGCACATGAACTTCTACGGGGCCTTCGGTACTGTCCTCGTCCTGCTGGCGATTACCGCGCCCACTGCCCTGGCCTTTGGCTTCGGGGGCGCCATGGCCGCACGGTCGCGGATCGCGCCGCTTGCTTGGCTGGGTAAGGGCTACATCGCCATCGTGCGCGGCGTGCCGGATATCGCCTTCTTCCTGTTCTTCGTGATCGCCCTGGATCAGGGCTTCGAGTATCTGCGCCACAAGGTGCTCTGCCCCGATTGGGATAAACCCATCCGGCAAGGCACGGATTTCGTGGTCTGCGCCCAAGCCAAGCTGCCGCTTTCGACCGCGCCGCAATGGGTGCACGAGGGCTACGGCTTCGCGTTGGCCATCCTGACCTTCGCAATCGTCTTCGGGGCTTTTGCGGCCAACGTCCTTTACGGCGCCATGCGGGCCGTGCCCAAGGCGCAGGTCGAAACGGCGCAAGCCTACGGCATGTCCCCGCGCCAGACCTTCCGCCGGATCATCGTGCCACAGATGTGGATCTACGCCCTGCCCGGCCTGGGCAATCTCTGGCTCGTGCTGATCAAGGCCAGCCCCCTCCTGTTCCTTCTGGGGGTCGAGGATATCGTCTACTGGGCGCGCGAATTGGGCGGGTCCAAGACCGCGCGGTTCTCCGATTACCCCCATCCCGACTGGCGAATGTGGTACTTCCTGTTCCTGCTGGTCTTCTACCTCGCCTTTACCCGCGTCTCCGAAATCGTGCTGGCCCGCATCACGCGCCGCCTGTCCCACGGACAGGCCACCGCAGCGGGCGAAGCTCAGCGCCGGGAGGCCGCGGCATGACCTGCTGGGAGACGGTCCAGGCCTACGCTTTCCGGTCGATCGGCTACGGGGAGCGCCTGCTGCCGCGCGACGACTTCACACTCTGCCAGCAGGTCACGCTGATCGGGTCAGGGATGATCTGGAACGTCTATTTCGGGCTTCTGGCCCTGCTCTCCGGCTTCCTGTTGGCCAATGCGTTGGCAATGGGCAAAGCGTCCAACCGGACGATCCCACGCAAGATATCTGAATGGACGATCTTCGTCTTCCGGGGCTCGCCCCTCTTCATCCAGTTCTTCTTCGCCTACTTCCTCTTTCTATCCCTCAAGGATGTGGTGCCGGTCTTCACGCCGCTGACCTCGGCAGCCTTCGGCGCGCTGGTCGTGCTGTTCTTCAACACCGCCGCCTATTCCGGGGAGATCTTCTATGGCGCGCTGCAATCCGTCCCGAAGGGCGACCTGGAGGCAGCGGAGGCTTATGGCCTGACCGGCTGGCGCAAGTTCCGACGGATCACCTGGCCGACCATGATGCGGCTCGCCTGGCCCGCCTATACGAACGAGGCGATCTTCCTCTTCCACGCGACAACGCTCGTGTTCTTCTCGGGCTTCCCCGCGCGGCAGCAGCAAGGCGACGCCCTCTATTACGCGCAGTACTTCGCGGACAAGACGTTCAATCCTTTCGTGCCCTACCCGATCCTGGCGCTCTATTTCATCGGGGTGACGCTGCTGATCATCGCCGCCATGGGCTGGATCAACCGTCGCCTGAACCGGCACCTGCCGCAAGAGACGCGGCGCAAGATGCGACTGCGCCCCGCCCTGATGCGATGATGGATGAACCACTCGACCCTGAGGTCACCGCGATCCGGGCGGCCGCCTGCGATCTGAACGGACAGGCCCGCGGCAAACGGCTGCCCCGCCGGGGCGCGGCGAAGCTGGCGGCCGAGGGGACGCGCTTTCCCTTCTCGATCCTGAACCTCGACATCTGGGGTGAGGATATCGAGGACAGTCCCCTTCTCTTCGAAAGCGGCGACCGGGACGGTGTGGTGCGGCCCACGGGCCGTGGCTTCCTGCCGATGCCCTGGCTCGATACGCCCACCGCGCTTCTGCCGCTCTGGATGTACCACGAGGACGGGCGGCCTTTCGCGGGCGATCCGCGCCATGCTCTGGCCGCCGTTCTGGCCCGTTATGAAGCGAAGGGGTTGATCCCGGTCGTGGCGACGGAACTGGAATTCTACCTGATCGACGACAGCGCCAGACAGTTACGCGTGCCTGCCTCGCCCCGATCGGGCAAGCGGCGGCCGGGGGCGGAGACCTTGGCCATGCGTCAACTCGATGCGTTCGACGCCTTCTTCACACAGCTCTACGAGGCTTGTGAGGCCATGGACATCCCGGCCGACGCCGCCACTAGCGAGGCCGGGATAGGGCAGTTCGAGATCAACATGATGCATCAGGCCGATGCGTTGAAGGCGGCTGATGATGCCTGGTTCTTCAAGCTTCTGGTACGAGGTCTGGCGCGGCGTCACGGCTTCGCGGCCAGTTTCATGGCCAAGCCCTATCCCGACTATGCAGGCAACGGCTTACACGTCCATTTCTCGGTCCTAGATGAGGAGGGACGCAACATCTTCGACGATGGCGGGCCGGAAGGCACGCGCGCACTGCGGAACGCGATTGCGGGTCTTCTCTCCGCCGCGCCCGCTTCGACCCTTATCTTCGCGCCCCATGCCAACAGCTACGACCGGCTGGTCCCGGATAGCCATGCACCGACCGGGCTTTGCTGGTCCTATGACAACCGAACCGCTGCCATCCGGATCCCGTCGGGGCCGCCCGCCGCGCGCCGGATAGAGCATCGGGTCGCCGGCGGTGACATCAATCCTTACCTTCTGCTGGCCGCAATCCTCGGCGCCGCCCTGAAAGGGATCGAGGACGGGATGGACCCGCCCGACGCGATCACGGGCAATGCCTACGCTTTGGAGCTTCCAACGCTAGAGACCAGTTGGTCGGCCGCCATCGACCGTTTCGAACACGATCCCTGGACCCGGCATCTGTTCGCACCACCGCTGATCGAGAACCTCGTCAGGACCAAGCGCCAGGAATTGCGGGATATCGAGGCGTTGGACGAGGCAGAGCGGATCGAACTCTACCTCGACACGGTCTAGGCGCCCCTAGCAGGGATCGGCCAGCAGCATCACCCAATAGGTCTGCCCCACGCCATCCACGGCCGAGGCGACGGCGGCCTCGGTCGCGCGATTGTGCAGGATGTTCTTCCGGTGCCCGGACGAGCCCATCCAGGACGACATGACGGCATTCACGCTGGGTTGACCGAAGGCGATGTTCTCGGCCGCGAAACATGGCTTGTATCCCGTTGCACGGATCCGGTCAGCCATGCGTGTGCCGCCGGGGCCGGTATGGGTCATGACCCCGTTCTTCGCCATCCAGTTGGCCTGGACCTGCGCGGCGCGGGCCAGTCTGGCATCCGATTGAACGGAGCCCAGTCCACGCGCGCGGCGCTGGGCCGAGGTCAGGGCAACGGCGTTGCCCGTCGCGCGGGCGAACGCCACGCCGGTCGCCCCACCATTGGATCGTTCACCCGACAGGGTGACGGTGCCTCCAGCGGTCGTGGTGTCCTGGCAGGCGGTGAAGGCGAGGGCCGCAAACAGCGGGAGGAGAAAACGGGGCATCAAGAAAACATCTCCGGCAGATATGGCAGAGCGGAAGGAATGTCCGCTTACTCCCTCAGAGCTTAAGAACCGGATAATTTTAGGGCCGCTTGCGGCCAGATATGGCGGGATCATGCCGAAGCGGTGCGCTTGCAGGCAGGTCTTCGCGCGCCTAGCTTCGCAACGACGGCACAATCACCGAGGCCCCATGCGGATCGGCATCCTTTTGGCCGGGCACACGCCCCCGCCCCTGATCGACAGCCGTGGCGATTTCGACCAGATGTTCGCGACACTTCTCGCCGGACAGGGCTTTACCTTCCGCGCCTGGGACGTTGAGGCGATGGACTTCCCAGACAGCCCGGACGATGCCGATGCCTGGCTCATTCCGGGCTCCCGCCACGGGGCCTATGAAGACCATGCCTTCATCGCCCCGCTCGAGGATTTTATCCGCGCCATCCACGCGGCGGGAAAACGCATGGTGGGGATCTGCTTCGGTCACCAGATCATCGCCCAGGCTCTTGGCGGACAGGTCGAAAAGGTGGCCCATGGCTGGGCTGTCGGACGCCATGAATACAACCTGTCCAACGGCCAGAAGCTGAGCTTGAACGCCTGGCATCAGGATCAGGTGACCAGCCTGCCTCAGGGCGCTCAGGTGGCCGCGTCCAGCCCGCACTGCCCGAACGCCGCCCTCGTCTATGGCGACGCGATCCTCACCCTCCAGCCGCATCCGGAGTTTCCCAGCGATTTAATGCGCGACTATGCCGACCTGCGCCGGGGCACCGTCCCGGATGCCCTGCTCGATGAGGCCAAACGCAACGCCTCCGATGCGCTGACGCAGGACCGGGATTGGGCGGCGCAGACCATCGGCCGTTTCCTGCGCGACGGACGGTTCGACCATGCAATCTGACTGGATCGACCGCGTTCCGGACCATGCACGCGCATATCTGGACGGCCGCCGCCTGGACGAGGTGGAATGTGTCGTAGCGGACCTTTCGGGAATTGCCCGTGGCAAGGCCATGCCCGCCGCGAAATTCGCCACGCAGACCCATTTCTACCTTCCGAACTCTATCTTCCAGCAGACCATCGCGGGCGATTGGGCCGATGATGGAGACGCCGCCTTCACCGAGCCCGATATGGTCCTGACCCCCGACTTCTCCACCGCGCGGGCGGCCCCGTGGACCGGGGATTGGACGCTTCAGATCATCCATGACATGTGCGACCAGACTGGCGCACCCGTAGATGTGGCGCCACGGAACGTCCTGAAACGGGTTGTCAATCTCTATAGCCAACGGGGCTGGCAGCCCGTTGTGGCACCCGAAATGGAGTTCTATCTGGTGGCGCGCAACACGGACCCGGCCAAGGCGGTCGAGCCGCCCATGGGCAGATCCGGCCGCAAGGCCGCCGCGCGACAAGCCTATTCCATGTCGGCGGTCGACGAATACGGGCCCGTGATCGACGATATCTACGATTTCGCCGAAGCCATGGGGCTAGAGATCGACGGCATCTTGCAGGAGGGGGGCTCGGGCCAGGTCGAACTGAACCTACGGCACGGCGACCCGGTGAAGCTGGCCGACGAACTGTTCTGCTTCAAGCGCCTGATCCGCGAGGCCGCGCTGCGCCATGATTGCTACGCCACCTTCATGGCCAAACCGATCCAGGACGAGCCGGGCAGTGCCATGCATCTGCACCATTCGGTGGTCACGACCACCACCGGAGACAGCCTCTTCGTGGAGCCGGACGGTCGAGAGACCGATGCCTTTCTGCACTTCATCGGCGGGATGCAGCGCCACCTGCCGCAGGTCATCGCGATCCTGGCGCCATATGTGAACTCCTACCGCCGCTACGTCCGGGACTTCGCCGCGCCCATCAACTTGGAATGGGGCCGTGACAACCGGACGACCGGCCTGCGCGTCCCGGTCTCGGAACCTGCCGCCCGGCGGGTCGAAAACCGGATCGCTGGCATGGATTGCAACCCGTATCTGGGCATCGCCGCCTCGCTCGCATGTGGCTATCTGGGCCTGGTGAACCGTATCGATCCGGCACCGCAATTCACCGGCGATGCCTATGAAAGCACCAGCGAGATCCCCCGCGACATGAACCAGGCGCTCGACGCGTTCGACGCGGCGGAGGAGATCCACCAGGTGCTGCATCCGCATTTCGCTTCGGTCTATGGCGCGGTGAAGCGGATGGAATACGGCGCCTTCCTGCAGGAGATATCGCCCTGGGAGCGGGAGCATCTTCTGTTGAACGTATGAACTGGCTGGACGCCAATGGCGATGCGGGCGCATGGCCGGACGCCTTCTATGCAGAAGGGCTTGATCTTCCTGACGCTTTCCCGCCCTTCGAGGGCGACCAGACAGTCGATCTTTGCGTCGTCGGAGGTGGGATCACAGGTCTTTCGGCGGCCCTGCACGGCGCGCAGGCAGGGATGTCGGTCATCTTGCTGGAAGGGCGCCGCGTGGGCTGGGGCGCGTCGGGACGCAATGGCGGGCAGATCGGAAGCGGGCTCAACTGGGATCAGGAAACGCTGACCGACCGGCTCGGCGAGGCCCGTGCCCGCGCCCTATGGGATGTGACGGAGGCCGCGAAAGATCTGACGCGTCGCCTGATTTCTGAACACGCGCCAGACGCGGGTTATCAGCCCGGCATCTTGTCGGCGGCGATCACGGAACAGGAGCGCAGCGTTTGGAGCGAACATGCCGCGTGGATGAACCGGCATTACGGGGCCGATTACGACATCTTGGACCGCGACGGGGTGGCCGCGCGGGTCGGGACGCGGGCCTATGCGGGTGGGCTACTGGACTTCAGCGCGGGATCCTGCAACCCGCTGGCCTATGCGCTCGGTCTGGCGCGGGCCTGTGTAGCTGCGGGGGTGACGATCTGCGAGGGATCGGAAGTCATTGATTTAGGCGGTAAAATAGAGACGGCGCGGGGGAACCTGCGCGCCCGTTTCATCCTGCAGGCGACGAATGGCTACGGGGCAGAGCTGTCGCGGCGCAGTGCTGCGACGTTGCTGCCGCTGAACAACTACATCGCCGTGACCGCCCCTCTGCCTGACCCGCCCATGGCCGCGCCGGTGGCGGTGGCCGACAGTCGGAGCGTGGTGAACTACTTCCGACAGACCGCCGATGGGCGGCTGATCTATGGCGGCGGCGAGAGCTATGGGCGGCATTTTCCCAAGGATATCAGAGGGAAAGTGCGCGCGAACCTGGCGCGGGTTTATCCGGATCTCGCCGATGTGGAATTGACCCATGCTTGGGGCGGGACGTTGGCGGTGACGGCGAACCGGCTGCCTTTGGTGGCGGAAACGGCGCCGGGGCGGTTCATCGCCGGGGGATATTCCGGGCACGGGCTGGCCTTGGCCGGACTGGTCGGACAGCTGATTATCGAAGCAATTCAAGGGGATCGCAGCAGGTTCGATCTACTCGCCACCCTGCCTGTCCCGGCGCTGCCCGGCGGGCGGTGGTTGGGCGGCCTGGCGACGAACGCGGCGATGGCGGCGGCGGCGTTGCGGGATCGACTGATCTATCGATGAAAAAGGCCGCCCGAAAATGGGGCGGCCTGTCTTAAATATCTTTGGTTATTCAACCATTTGACCTGGCCTTCAGACCTTTCGAATGGCGCGGAAGATCAGGCTCGCCACGAAAAGGACGATAAAGACGAAGAAGAGGATTTGCGCGATCCCGGCGGAAGCGCCGGCGATGCCGCCGAAGCCCAGAACCGCCGCAACGAGCGCGATGATCAAAAACGTAAGTGCCCAGCCGAGCATGGTTTTTCCCCCGGATTGCCGCGCGTCCTTGCGCGGGTTCGGGGGTGTAATGCCGCCATCACGGCAAAGGTTCCGCCCCTGAAGACAGATTGATCACGGTATCTCAGCACCCCAAACCGGTCTGTCCACCCATTCTTCGTGCGGGGGCGCCGGGGAGGTCGGCCGATTGCAACCTTTACGTGTCCCGCGGCGGAAAATTCACAAATTGGGGTTATTTTCCGGGGCCGTCTCGGCAATTCGTACATAATTTTGGAGGCGGCCAAAGCTGGATGCGTGCGCGCGATTGGCCGCGACGGCGGACGGTGGATCGGGGCCGCGCTAAGGTTGCCTGCGGATCGTTCCGATGAGGCGGTCGGCGCGGCTGCGGTCGAAGGTCGCGCGCCCGGTCAGGGCATTGGCGGCCATCAAACCCAGCGGGAGGGCGACGCCGCCTGCGATGGCAGCGGTAGTCCAGACCGCCATCGCAGCCAGGACGAGGCGATGGAAGGTGCCGGCGGGGAAGTCCGGGACGGAGGAAAGGGCGATGGAGAGGAGGATGCCCGAGACGGCCATGGCGACGCCCCGGAGGATCCATTTGGCGTAGAAGGCCGCGTGCGGCGGGAACGCGGGATCGTCGGTCTCGACGGCGGCCGGGGCATCGGCGGATGGCTTTGCGCGGCGGATATGGCCGAAAAGGCGGTCGACGAAGGTGCGGTCGAAGGTCGGTCGTCCGGCGAGGGTGTTCACCACGGCAAGGCCGCATGGAAGGAAGACGCCGAAGGCGAAGGATGCGATAACCCCGAGGGCGAGGGTGTGGGAAAAGACGACGTCGAAGGCGCTGTCCCGGAAGCCGGGCTGCGCAGAGAGCACCACCAACAACAGAATGCCGGAGGCGACCATTGCGACGCCGGTGAAGACCCATTTTGCATAGAAGACCATGGAAGCTCCGGGATGGGGTTGCGGCGATATATCGGGCGAGCGGCACGGGGGCCGCCCATTCTTGCGGCGTGGACGGGCGTCGCAGACGGACGCAGATGGCAGGCTTCTGCTGCCCAATTGCGCCGAGCCATGGGAGAAAAGCGATCAGAATTTGGGCCGTTCGATCGACATGTCCGGGACGGGACCATGATCTCCCATCCGCTCTTCTTCGCCGCCGCCATATCCGTCGCGTCCATGGTCTACGCGACGGTGCAGAGGGTTCGACATGAGGAGCGGACCAAAGGCGTGCGAATGACGACCGCGCTCCGGTACGGCGATTTGGCTGGGCTTGGGGCGTGGCTAGGCGTCGTGCGGAGGTTGCAGGGATAAAGTGCACCGCGGGGCGTTTTGGGTTCCGTCCCGCGCCCCTGCAATGCGCTTGGAGTGGGTGGTGGGGTTAGTCACGTCCTCATGTTGGTGCGGCGTAGGCGCGCGCCCTACGTCTTCTCTTTTTCGCCTTCTCCCTCCGCATCAACTCGAGGCAGAACAGCCGATTTAAACTGCTCGCCGAAACCGGTAAGAACACAAGCACCCTTATCAATGTGAAGACGGTCCTTTCCATAGCTCTGAACACAATCGATATAGTCCGGATGACCTTCCAGCCATACATATGCCGATTCCGAAGCAACCTCTGCCCCATAATCAACTTCAAAAAGACCCAAGCGGATCAGGTTTCTAATAATTGGACTTGTTTGTTTACTTCTGAGCCAATTTCCATCTTTCGAAAGCGGAATGACGTCATGATATCTTCTAGTTACCACCCTACCTGAGGTCTTTATCGATAGAGAGCAAATCTCAAAATAGGTAGGGCGAGAAAACTCGCGAAATACAACCGCTTCATCTGGTGTAAGCTGCTTGATAATCTCAGAAAACGAGGGATGGGCCAGACTACTGCGGCTTTTGTTCATGGATGACGCTATAAGAGACAGGTACATTTCCTTCAGATGTTCCTCTTCGTGCGCGAATGCCAAACCTTGCAGAGCTGGCGCTACAACCGAAGGCTTGGGATCAATTAAGTCTTCTTGATCCAAGCCGGCCATCTCGTTTGCCATATCGGTTTCGAACTGGTTTGCGAAATATTCCCGCGCTTTGTCATAGCTAAAATTGACAGCAGCAATAGGTGTCAACACTACGTTTACAACTTTACTGAGCGTCAAAGCCGCTTTTCCAAGCTCCTGCATAGCTTCTTTGCCGCTATCCGTCTCTTTGACTTTATCCGTGATACTAACAACGGTGCTAAGGGCCTCACCCGCCGTTTTAATCATCCCACCACTCCCATAAACTCCCGCCACTCGCCCTTGGACATGCCGGAACTCTCCTGCGTCACCTCTTCCCCCGCCAGCATCCGCCTCACACACTCCACCCCCTTCCCCGACAACTGCGCCCCCCCAAGCCGGTAATCCTCGAAGGCGGCATAGGCGAAGGGGACCCAATCTTTAACGATTTCGCAAAGGCGTTCGGCGTAGACACGAATCTCCATCTGGGCGTGGGAATCGGCGCGCAGGCGGAGGAAATGGAACAAGTTGTGGAGGTCCACCTTCCAATACCATTGGGTGTAGATATTGGCGGGCAGGTTCATGCGGGCCAGTTCGCGGGCGAGGCCCTGTTGCCCGTCATCCGAGATCATGGCTTCGTAATGGTCGTAGGCGCGGGTGCTGTCATCGCGCAGCCAGTCGAGGACGCGCTGAGCCTCCTCCCCTTCCAAAGCCGCGCCGCGGCCCTGGTTGTTGGTGGTGGATTGGGCGGCGAGGGCGTCCGGTTCGGGGATGTAGAATTCGCGGTCGAGGATGGAGTAGCGCGCGGAATACTCGTTCACGTTGGCAGTGCGATGCCGGATCCATTGCCGGGCCACGAAGACGGGCAGCTTCACGTGGAGCTTGATCTCGCACATCTCGAACGGCGTGGAGTGCCAGTGGCGCATGAGGTAGCGGATCAGCCCCTCATCGTTGCTGACGGCCTTGGTGCCCCGCCCATAGGAGACGCGGGCGGCCTGCGTGATGGCGCTGTCGTCGCCCATATAGTCGATGACGCGGATGAAGCCGTGATCGAGGACGGGATGGGCCGTGTAGAGATGTTGCTCCATCCCCGGCACGGTGGCGCGGCGGGTCTGGTGGGATTGGGCGCGCTGCGCCTCGATCTCGGCCTGCTGTTCCGGTGTCATGTCTCTGCCCCCATGTTCTTCGCCCATCTCTCTGCCCCGGTCTCCGCCGACGCGAGCGATTCTTGGGACTGAGTGTAGGGGGTGGGGCCGTGGGGGGCCACATGATGTTGGGGTGTTGCCGGGGATTGGCGCGGGCTATGTCCGAGGGAGGACATGAGGAGAGGCGCGATGGCGATCGAATATCTGCACACGATGGTCCGGGTGAAGGATTTGGAGGCGAGTAAGCGGTTCTACGAGCTTTTGGGGCTGGTGGAGCGGCGGCGGAGCGAGAACGAGAAGGGTCGCTTCACGCTGGTCTTCCTGGCGCCGCCGGACCGGCAGGACGGCACGGCGGATGTGGAGCTGACCTATAATTGGGACGGCGATGACGGGCTGCCGTCGGATAGTCGGCATTTCGGGCATCTGGCGTATCGGGTGGACGATATCTATGCCACCTGCCAGCACCTGATGGATAACGGGGTGGTCATCAACCGGCCGCCGCGGGACGGGCATATGGCCTTCGTGCGCTCACCCGACAACGTCTCGGTGGAGCTGTTGCAGAAGGGCGAGGCGAGGGCGCCACAGGAGCCCTGGGCGTCGATGGAGAATACCGGGCATTGGTGAGGCTCAGACCAGCCAGGCCACGATGAGGGGCACGAGGAGGCTGGTCAGGAGCGCGTTGAGCGCCATGCCGACACCTGCATAGGCGCCGGCCGTCTCATTGACCTGGAAGGCGCGGGCAGTGCCGATGCCGTGGGCCGCCACCCCCACGGCGAAGCCGCGCGCGCGCCAGTCGCGGATGCGCAGGGCGTTCATCATGGGCGTGACGGTGATGGCGCCGATGATGCCGGTCAGGATCACCAGGACGGCGGTGAGGCTGGGGATGCCGCCCACCGCCTCGGCCACGCCGAGGGCCACCGGGGCGGTAGTGGATTTGGGGGCGAGGGACAGGAGGACGGAGCCGGAGAGGCCGAACGCCTTGGCCAGTAGGATGGTGGAGATGACGGCCACGACGGAGCCCGCCAGCAGTGCCAGCAGGATCGGGGCGGCCACGCGGCGGATGGTGCGGGCATTGTCGATGAGCGGGACGGCGAGGGCGATGGTGGCGGGGCCGAGCAGGAAGTGGATGAACTGGGCGCCTTCGAAATAGGTGCCGTATTCGGTGCCGGTGAGGGTGAGGAGCGCGGCGATGGCGATCACGGCGAGGAGGACGGGATTGGCCAGCGGCGTGTGGTGGAGGGCCTGCGAGAGCGTGGCGGCGGCGAGATAGGCCAGAAGTGTGACGGTGAGCCAGGTGAGGGGCGCGGCGGCGAGGTAGCTCCAAAGGGCGGGGATCTCGGTCATGGGTCGCGGGCGCCGGTCAGGTCGCGCACCGCGAGGAAGGTGCCGACGGCGGCGAGCATCGAGAGGATCGTGGAGATCGCGAGGATCGGCAGGATGGCGGGCCAGTCATCGGAGAGGATGTCGAGGTTGGAGATGACGCCGACCCCGGCTGGAACGAAGAGCAGGGACAGGTTGGCGAGGATCACGGTGGCGGTGGGCCGCAGGGTGGCGACGAGTTGGGGACGCAGGGCGAAGAGCGCCAGCATCAGGGCCAGACCGGCCACAGGGCCCGGGATCGGCAGGCCGATGCTGCGGGTCAGGAGTTCGCCGGCCAGTTGGCACGTGAGAAGCAGGGCGAGGGCGGGAAGCATGGGGCCTCCGTTTGGTGGTTGCGGGAGCTTGCCCTTTGTCTGCGGGATGACGGGTTCGGGCAACGGGCTGTCTGGAGGGCCTGCTGCCGGGTGATCCTTGTCCCGGTCGTAATGGCAGCGGGCGGGCGATCATTCGCGGAATAGTCGGGCGCGGAATAGTCGGGGCAAGGGGACGGCCTTCGGGGCGCGGGTCGTCCCGCCGGGTGATTGAGGGGCGCATTGGTGTCGCCGACATATGTTGACTTTCTGGAATGCTTGTTCCAGAAAGCGGCCATGCGGTCGAAAGCGTTCAACCCCGACGATGCCTTGCGCGGCGCCCTGGAGCGGTTTTGGAGCCATGGCTACCACGGCACCAACATGCCGGAGCTGATGGCCGCGATGGGCATCACGCGCGGCAGTTTCTACGGCACGTTCGGATCGAAGATTGCGGCCTTCACCTCTGCCTTCGAGACCTATTTGGCATCGGTCGACCGGTTCGGTCGGCGGACGGTATCGGGCTGTGCGGGACGCCGGGAGGCGGTTTTGCAGGTGCTGACGGGTATCCTGGGGCTCACACAGGCCGAGGACGGGTGGCGCGGATGTCTGATCGGCAACACGGCGCGCGAAGCCGTGGCGCGGGAGAAGGACATCCAGGTCTTGCTGGATCGCGGCATGTCGGTCCTGTGCGAGATCTTCGACCTGGCGCTGGCCCTGCCGGAGGCGGACGCACCCGATCTTGATCCGGGCCAACGGACAACCGAAGCGCTGCGACTAGCGACGTTCCTGCAGGGGCTTCTGGTCGCATCGCGCTGCGGCGCGACGGAGGACGACCTGACCCGGCTTATCGCGCGTGAGGTCGAAACGCTCCCATAAATTTGCCCGATCTGTACCAATCATTCCAAAAAGGAGACCCTAAGATGAGAGCTGTAATCGACGAGACGACCCATGGGCTTCTCGACTATGCCACGGTGATCGCCTTCGCACTGGCCCCGTCGCTTTTCGACCTGAGCGGCACCAGCGCAGTGCTTTGCTACCTTCTTTCCGTCGTCCACCTTGCGATGACCGTGACGACGCGGATGCGCTTGGGCCTCTGGAAGGTGGTCTCGCTCCGCCTCCACGGCTTCGTCGAACTGGCCGTCGGTATCGCCCTTCTCGCGGCCGGGCTCGTTCCCAATGCGGTGCTGGCGCCCCATGGCTGGTTCTTCGCCGTCGCCGGCGCCGCGATCCTATTGGTCTGGTGGCTCTCTGATTATCGCAGGGTCGAGACGGCTGCGCCTTGATCGGAGGGGCGCGGCACATTCGCGCCGGACGCCCTGCCCGCGGATGATGTCCACCGCTGGGACAGCGGCGTCCGCAGGCCCGGCCGGGTTATGCCGCGATTGCGGCGGCGGGTTCAGACCGGGAGGACGGCGGCGGCGACGCGGCGGCCTTCGCCCACAAGGACGTTGTAGGTGCGGCAGGCGGCGGGGGTGTTCATGACTTCTGCGCCAAGACCCGCCTTTTCCAAGGCCAGGCGCAGGTCGGCGGGGATATGGGCGATCTCGGCCCCCGTGCCGACGAGGACGACGTCGATTTCGCCTGCAAGGGCCAGAAGGGGCTGCGGGTCGGCATAGCCCTGCCACGCCTGTTGGCCGCCGGGATGGAGAACGAGCGCACCCTGATGGACCTGCCCGCCCAGGCGGAAGAAGCCGGGACCGTAGCCTTCGAACGGGGTCAGGCCGGTGAAATCCATCTCGTTGAGGGGCATGGGCGTCTCCTTCGCGGGCGAGGTAGCGCGGGGGGCATGGCGGCTCAAGAGAGGCGGTCGGCGAAGTGGTCGAGCAACTTGTGCTTGAGGATCTTGCCGGTGGGCGCCGCGGGCAGCGCATCGGCGAGGATGATCCGAGCGGGGCGCTTGTAGGGGGCGAGGCGGTCGGCGGCGAAGTTCTTGAGCATGGCCTCGGTCAGGTCGGCGCCGGGGCGGATCTGGGCGAAGGCCAGCACCTCCTCATGACCGTCGACGGCGCGGCCGATGACGGCGCATTGGATGACGTCGGAATGGTCGTTGAGGGCGGCCTCCACCTCCGGCGGTAGGACGTTGAAGCCGCCCCGGATGATCAGTTCCTTGGCACGGCCGGTGACGTGGAGGCGTCCCTCGGCGTCGATATGGCCCAGATCGCCGGTGCGCATCCAGCCGTCCTGCAGCGCCTCGGCAGTGAGGTCGGGGGCCTTGTAATAACCGCGCATTACATGGGGGCCGCGGGTAAGGATCTCTCCGCTGCCGTCGCCGCCGGGGACGCCTTCGTCGATCCGGACCTCGATACCCGGCAGGGGGCCGCCCACGGAGATGTCAGGATCGCCGATCTCGTTCTGCGTGGCGCAGATGCCCGCCGTGGTCTCTGTCATGCCGTAGCCGTTCTGGAGCGGCAGGCCGTAGAAGGCTTCGGCCTTGCGCTTCCAGGCCGGGTCCAGGGGGGCCGCGCCGGAGGAGACATAGCGCAGGCGGGTGCCGGTGAGACGGGCATCGCCCACATGGGCCATCAGGAGGGCGTGCATCTGCGGGACGGCGGGCAGCACGGTCACGTCGTCTTGCAGGGCCACGTGGAGGCGGGCCGGATCGAAGCGGCGTTCCAGGCGGAGACAAGCGCCGACGCCGATCCCGGCCATGACCATGGAGGCAAGGCCGAAGACATGGGTGATGGGTAGCGCGCCGTAGATCGTGTCGCCCGGCACCATGCCGCGCAGGGTGGCGGAAGCGTGGCCGCCGAAGCGCAGGTTGTCATGGGTCAGCATGACGCCCTTGGGGGTGCCGGTGGTGCCGGTGGTGTAGAGCAGGACGGCCACGTCGCGGTCGGCTTCCGGGGCGCTGTCATGGAGCGTGCCGATGGCGATCCGGCCCTGCCTGCGGGCGCCGAGGCGGTTCGCGTGGTCCGCGGCATTGGGGGAGGCACCGGTGGTCAGGATCACCGCGCGGGGCGTGGCATGCGTGACGATGCGGTCGATTTCCGTGGCGGTGAGGCGTGCATTGACGGGGATGGCCCAGGCCCCGATGCGGGCGGCGGCGAAGAGGGCGGCGACGGCCTCGGCGCAGTTCTCGGCCAGGATCAGGACGCGGTCGCCGGGGCGGGTGCCGCGGTCGCGGAGTTGGCCCGCGATCGTGTCGGTTTCGCGCGAGAGTTGGTCATAGGTCCAGCGGCGGTCGTCGGCGTCGCGGATGGCGGGGGCGTCGGGGCGGGTCTCGGCCTGATGGTCCAGGAGTTGGGCGATGCTCATGGCGTGGCCTCCGGCATGGCGGCGAGGAGGGTGGCGCGGGCCTTTCGGGCCTGCTCCGCGAGGCGGTTGGCGATGGCGGCCATGGGTTCGATGCGGTCGGTGAGGCCGAGGGACTGCCCCGCCGAGAGCATTCCGCGCGAGGTGTCGCCGGTGGCGTAGGCGCGGCGGCCGATCTTGCCGGAGACGAGAGGCATGAGGGCGTCGATGCCGATCTGCGGGTTCTCGCGTTCCAGTTCGGCGACCTGGGCCGTGGTCTCGTTGGCCAGCGTGCGGATGGTGTTGCGGACGCTCTGCATGGTCAGCGCGGTGTCGCGCTCGCCCGCGGCGACCAGGGCCTGCTTGTAGCCGGGATGGGCCTGTACCTCTTCGGCGACCAGGAGGCGGGTGCCCATGACGACGCCCGCCGCGCCCATGGCGAGGGCGGCGGCGATCTGGGACCCGTGGCCGATGCCGCCGCCGATCAGGAAGGGGATTGTCAGGCGTTCGCGCGCCAGGGCCGCGTTCACCATGGTGCCGATCATGTCCATGCCGGGATGGCCGCCGCATTCCGCGCCAACGATGGCGACCATGTCCACGCCGAGGCGCTGGGCCGTGGCGGCATGGCGAACGGAGGGGACCTTGTGGATGATTGTGAGGCCCAGGTCGCGGAGCAGGTCCATGTAAGGCTCTGGGCTGCGGCCCGAGGTTTCGACTACGGTGACGCCCTCGCCCGCGATCAGGCGAAAGATCTCCTCGGTGCGCTCGCCTGGGACGAGCTTCGGGAGCATGGAGACGTTGACGCCGAAGCTGTTGTCGCCCGCCATCTTGCGGGCCTTGGCGATCTGGGTGCGGAGGTCGGCGGGATCGGGGAAGCTGGCCGCCGTCAGGAAGCCCAGCATCCCGGCTTGGGCGGCGGCGGCAGCCCAATGGGCATCGCCCAGCCATTGCAGGCCGCCCGCGACGATGGGGAGGCGCAGGCCGAAGCGGCGCGTGAGATCGGTGTCGAAGGTCACGGGCGGACCCGCTTGAACGTGCCGGTGGAGGTGGCGATCAGGCGGCCTTGGTCGTCCGTCAGCTCGGCGTCGATGAAAGAGAGGCTGCGCCCGCCGCCGCGCAAGGTACCCGTGGCGGTGACGCGGCCGGTGCGGGCGGGTGCCACGAAGTTGGTGCTGAGTGCGATGGTCAGGAACGGGGTGCGGCCCGCGGGATCGACGCTGAGGCTGCCGGTGACGCCCGAGGCCGTGTCGAGCAGCGTCGCGGCAATGCCGCCATGGAGGACGCCGTGGCGGTTCAGGTGGCGGTCGTCGAGGTCCAGCCAGCAGCGGCCTTGGGGCGCGGCGGACAGGTCGAGGACGTAGCCCACGAGGCGCTGCAGGCCGGTCTCGTCCTTGATGAGCGCCGCGTCATCCAAGAGCGATGAACCGTTCGAGATGGTGATCGGTGTCGCCAAAGCGGTGATCGGCCAGGACGATGCGCTTGGCGATATGGGCCAGTTCGTATTCCTGCGTCATGGCGATGCCGCCATGCATCTGGATCGATTCCTCGGCCACGAGGCGGCCCACCCGGCCGATCAGCTGCTTGGCCATGCTGACATGGCGGTCGCGGTCCTGCCGGTCGCCATCGAGGTGATGGGCGGCGAGGATGACGGCGGAACGGGCCTGCTCCATCTCGATGGCCATGTCGGCGAAGCGGTGTTGCAGGGCCTGGAAGCTGCCGATGGGTTTGCCGAATTGCGTGCGCGTCATGAGGTATTCGCGGGTCAGCGCCATGGCCGTCTCCATGGCGCCCAGCGTCTCGGCGCATTGGGCGGTGGCGGCGCGGGCGGTGCCGGCCTCGATCTGCGGGAGGGCGTTTTCGGTCAGGCGCATGGCTGGGGTGCCGTCGAGGATCATCTCGGCGGCGCGGCCCCCGCCGGTGAGGGGGTAAGCCTGGAGGTCGGTGTCTTCGGGTCTGACGGAAAAGAGGGAGATGGTGTCGCCGTCGCGGGCGGAGGTGACGATGATTTCGGCGGCCTCGGCGTTCTGGACGACGGATTTGCGGCCCGTGAGGCGGTATCCGTCGGCGTCCGGCTCGGCGCGGGTCTGGATGCGGTCGAGATCGTAGCGGCTGTCGGGTTCGGCATGGGCGAAGGCGAAATGGGTGTCGCCCGCGATGACGGCGTCCAGCAGGTCGTCAGGGACGAATTGGCCTGCCAGCAGCACCTCCATCACCGGCTCCACCACGCCCGCGCGGCCCAGTTCCTCGAAGACGGTGACGATGTCGAAGCCCGCGCCGCCGAAGCCGCCCCTGTCTTCCGGGAAGAGCGCGCCGAGGATGCCCAATTCGGCGAGATCGGACCAAATCTGCGCATCGAAGCCCGTGTCGCTGTCCAGGATGCGGTTGCGGGTGGCGGTGTCGTAGCGGTCGCGCAGGAAGCGGCGCAGGCTGTCCTGCAGCATCTGCCGTTCTTCGGTCAGGTCGAAATTCATCGCGCGGCCCCCAGCAGGGTCTTGGCGATGATCTGGCGCTGCACCTCGTTGGAGCCACCATAGATCGAGAGCTTGCGATTGTTGAAATAGCGCCCCGTGGACATGGCCGCACCTTCGGGGCCGATGGCGTCGTTGGCACCCTCGACGGCTTCGGAGGCGAAGGGCAAGGCGTGGGGGCCTGCGGCGCGGCGGGCGAGATCGTTGATCTCTTGCCGGATGATCGTGCCTTTGACCTTCAACATTGAACTCTCGACCCCCGGCGCCTGGCCCTTGGCCGCCTTGGAGACGACGCGCAGGTTCGTCGTCGCCATGGCCATCAGGTCGATCTCGGCCTGGGCGATGCGGGCGGCGAAATGCGGGTTCTCGATCAGGGGGCGGCCCCCGGCCATGACCTGCCGGGCCATGCGCTTGACCGCCAGAAGGCCCGCATTGGAGAAACCCACGCCCGCGATATTGGTGCGCTCGTGCGTCAGCAGGTACTTGGCGTAGGTCCAGCCCTCGTTCTCGGTTCCCACGAGGTTCTCGGCGGGGACGCGGACGTCGGTGAACCAGACCTCGTTCACTTCGGCACTGCCATCGAGCAGGATGATGGGGCGCACCTCGATGCCGGGCGTGTCCATGTCGATCAGGAGGAAACTGATCCCCTCCTGCGCCTTGGCGTCGGGGTCGGTGCGGACGAGGCAGAAGATCATGTTCGCGTGCTGGCCCAGCGTGGTCCATGTCTTCTGGCCGTTGACGACGTAGTGGTCCCCGTCGCGGACGGCGCGGGTCTTGAGCGATGCGAGGTCGGAGCCCGCGCCTGGCTCGGAATAGCCCTGGCACCACCAATCGTCGCCGTTCAGGATCCGCGGCAGCCAATGGGATTTCTGCGCCTCGCTGCCGAACTTCATCAGGACCGGGCCCAGCATGTGGATGCCGAAGGGGACGATGCGCGGGGCGTGGGCCAGCGCGGCCTCTTCATCGAAGATGTGGCGGCGCACGGCGTCCCAATCGGCGCCGCCATGGGCCTTGGGCCAGCCTTGGGCGAGCCAGCCGCGGGCGTTCAGGATGGCATGCCATTCCTCGTGATCGGCCTTGGTCAGTTCCTGCCCACGGCGCACCTTGTCGGAGAGGTGGGCGGGCAGGTCGTCCTTCAGAAAGGTCCGAACCTCCTCGCGGAAGGCGGTTTCTTCGGGCGTGTAGCTCAGGTCCATCTCAGCCTCCGTAAATCTCGAACAGGCCCGCGGCCCCCATGCCGCCGCCGATGCACATGGTCACGACGCCCAGCTTGGCGCCGCGCCGCTGCCCCTCCAGCAGCAGGTGCCCCACCATGCGGGCGCCGGTCATGCCGAACGGGTGGCCGATGGCGATGGAGCCGCCGTTGACGTTGCAGATTTCGTCGGGGATGCCGAGCCGGTCGCGGCAATAGAGGGCTTGGCTGGCGAAGGCCTCGTTCAACTCCCAGAGGTCGATATCGTCGACCTTGAGGCCCGCGCGTTCCAGCAGGCGGGGCACGGCGAAGACCGGGCCGATGCCCATCTCGTCGGGTTCGCACCCTGCCACGGCGAAGGCGCGGAACGCGCCCAGCGGTTCCAGATTGGCTTTCTCGGCGGCGTCGGCGTCCATCACCAGCAGGGCAGCGGCCCCGTCGGAGAGTTGGCTGGCATTACCCGCGGTGACGTAGTTGCCGGGGCCGCGCACCGGGTCGAGCTTGGCCAGGCCGTCGAGCGTGGTGCCGGGGCGGTTGCATTCGTCGCCCGCGATGGTGACCTCGTGTTCGGTCACGTCGCCTGTTTCGCGGTCCTTCTTCGCCATCACGGTGGTCATGGGCACGATCTCGTCGGCGAAGAGCCCCGCCTCCTGCGCGGCCGCCATGCGGGTCTGGCTGCGCAGGCCGTATTCGTCCTGCGCCTCGCGGCTAATGCCGTAGCGCTCGGCCACGATGTCGGCGGTGTCGATCATGGGCAGGTAGATGTCGGGCTTCTGAGCCTCGATCCACGGATCGGCAGCGTTCACGGGGGGCGGCTGGGTGAGGGAGATGCTTTCGACCCCGCCCGCGATGACCGCCTCAGCCCCCTGCCCCACGGCCTGCGCTGCGTTGGCAACGGCCTGCAGGCCAGAGGCGCAGAAGCGGTTCACCGTGTAGCCCGCCACGCCGACGGGCAGGCCCGCGCGGATGGCGGCCTGGCGGGCGATGTTGCGGCCCGTGGCGCCTTCGGGGAAGCCGCAGCCGAGGACGCAATCCTCGATCCGGTCGGGATCGACGCCCGCGCGGTCGATGGCGGCGGCAATCACGTGGCCCGCCAAGGTGGCGCCGTGGGTGCGGTTCAGCGATCCGCGATGGGCCTTGCCCAGCCCGGTGCGCGCGGTGGAGACGATGACGGCCTGTCTCATGCTACGCCCTCCTTGTTGAGATCGTCGAAGGTGCGGCCCTCGGCCACCAGGCGTTCCAGCAGGGGGGCGGGCTGCCAGAACCAGTCGTCCTCCTCGGCGAAGCGCTTGATGTCCGAGAGGATGCGGTCGAGGCCGGTCATGTCGGCCCATTTCATCGGGCCACCGCGCCAACGCGGGAAGCCGTAGCCGTGGACTTTGACCACGTCCACGTCCAGCGGGCGGCTTGCGATACCGTCGCCGACCACGCGGGCAGCTTCGTTCACCATGGCGGCCATGATGCGGGCGACGATCTCGTCCGCGTCGAATTCGCGACCCTCGATGCCCTGGCGGTCGCGTTCGGCGAGAACGATCTCGTCGACCTCCGGATCTGGGGTGGCGTCGGGATAGAAGTAGTATCCGCGCCCGGTCTTGCGCCCGAAGCGGCCCATCTCGCAGAGGCGGTCGGCGAAGCTGGGGACGCGTTCATGGGGGTCGCGGGTGGCCGCCTTGCGCTTGCGCGTGGCCCAGCCGATGTCGAGGCCCGCGAGATCGGAGACGGCATAGGGGCCCATGGCCATGCCGAAGGCGGTCATGGCCTGGTCGACCTGAAACGGCGAGGCGCCGTCGAGGACGCAATTGTCGGCGGCCATGCGCCAGTGCGACAGAATGCGGTTGCCGATGAAGCCGTCGCAGACACCCGCGCGCACGGCGGTCTTGCGGAGGCGCTTGGCCAGCGCGAAGCCAGTGGCGGTGGCGTCGGGGGCGGTCTTGTCGGCCACGACAACTTCCAGCAGGCGCATGACATGGGCCGGGGAGAAGAAGTGGAGACCGAGGACGTCCTGCGGGCGGGCGGTGGCCTGCGCGATTTGGTTCACGTCCAGGTAGGAGGTGTTGGTGGCGAGGATGGCACCGGGTTTCGCCACGCGGTCGAGGGCGCGAAAGACGGTTTGCTTGACATCCATGTCTTCGAAGACGGCCTCGACGATGAGATCAGCGTCGGACAGGGCGTCGTAGTCGGTGGTCGTGCGGAAGGGGATGGCGGCGCGTTTGTCCTCGGCCAGCTTGCCGCGTTTGACGGCGCCATCAAGCATGTCGCCGACGCGGGTTTCGGCGGCCTGGGCGGCTTCGGCGTCGCGTTCCAGCAGGGTGACGTCCAGGCCCGAGAGGAGCGCGGCGGTGGCAATGCCCGCGCCCATGGTGCCGCCGCCGATGACGGCGAGTTGCGCGATCTCTCGGGGGGCGACGCCCTTGATCTCGGGCAGCTTGGCGACGGCGCGTTCGGAGAAGAAGCTGTGGATCAGCCCCTCCCGCTGGGGCGAGTCCATCAGGGTCTGGAAGAGTTCGCGTTCGCGGGCGAGGCCCGCCTCGAACGGCAATTCGCTGGCGGCCTGCACGGCGCGGACGGCGGTGGCGGGGGCGATCTGGCCGCGGCCCGCCTTCAGCGCCTTGTCGTGCCAGGCGTCGAAATCGACGGCGGCGGGGGCGGGCATGTCGCCGGTGCGGCGCGTCTCGGTCATCTCCTGGGCCAGAGCGAGGCCCACTGCGCGAGGCTCACCCTCGGCGATGCGGTCGACAAGGCCCAGTTCCAGCGCGCGGTCGGCGCCGATAGGCTTGCCGGTGGTGATCAAATCCAGCGCCGTCTCGGCCCCGATCAGGCGGGGCGCGCGCTGCGTGCCGCCCGCGCCGGGCAGGATGCCCAGCGTGACCTCGGGCAGCCCGACCTTGGTGCCCGGCAGGGCGACGCGCCAATGGGCGGACATGGCGACCTCGAGCCCGCCGCCGAGGGTCGTGCCGTGGAGGACGCAGATCACCGGGATCGGCGTGGCCTCGATCCGGTTGCAGACCTCGGGCAGCCAGGGGTCGGCAGGCGGCTTGCCGAATTCCGAGATGTCGGCGCCCGCGATGAAGGTGCGACCGGCGCCATAGATCACGGCGGCGCGGGCGCCTTCTTCCACGGCGCGCTCCAGGCCCGCGACCAGACCGGCGCGAACAGCCTGTCCGGCGGCATTCACGGGCGGGTTGTCGACCTCCAGAAGCGCGATCCCGTCTTCGATCTCGTAGTTCACCATGGGCCCTCCTATCCGCGCCGCACGAGGGCGGGCGCATGTCCCGTCAGGGTTTCCAGTTTCCGCACGGCATCCCGAAGCGCTGGGCCGACCTCCTCGCCCATGCGCGCATCCGTCAGATCGGCGGGCAGCGCGCCGCAGGAGAAGGCCACCGGCTCTCCGAATTCGGTCGCGTGGAAGGGGACGGCCACGGCGTTGATCGTGCGTGCGAACCGGGTGTCCGGCGGGGCGATGGTGTAGCCATGCGCCAGCAGGTCGGCATAGCCATCCTCGCGCCAGCCGCGGAGCGCGTCGGTGGCCATCCTTTCGAAGCGGTCGGTATCGAGCGCGGCAAGGATCGCGCGGCCCGATGAGGAGCCGAAGACGGGAATGCGATGGCCAGGGGTGAGCCAGATGGAGGCTGCCCCCACGGGGCGCCATGTCTCGGCCAGGACCAGCTTGTCGCCGTCGCGGACCGCCATCGAGACCAGCGTGCCCGTCCGGTTGGCGAGATCCTGCATGATCCGCCCGCCCAGCGTCAGGAACGACACGGACGCGCCCGCCACGTTGCCCAGCGCCAGGGTGGCGGGGCCAAGCCGGAAGCCCTGACCCGCCCGAACCAGGAAGCCCAGTTCGACCAGCGTGTAGGTCAGGCGCGACACCGTGGCGTTGGGCAGTCCGGTCCGGGCCGCCAGTTCGGAATGGCTGACGCCGTCATCATCGGCCCGGAACGCGCGGAGCAGGCTGAGGCCCCGCGCCAGCGTGTTGGCGAAGCGGCGGTCGGTCGCGGTCATCGCATCCCCATAGGCAACAGGAGGGAGATGACCGGGAAGGCCATGATGAGGGCCAGCACGATCACATCGACGCTGAGGAACCGGGCGATGCCGGCGAAGATGCGGTCGATGGGCGCGTCCCGGCCCACGACGCCCGCGATGACGAACACGTTGAGACCCACGGGCGGGGTGATGAGCCCGATCTCCAACAGCTTGATGACGACCACGCCGAACCAGATGATGTTGAGCCCATAGCTTTCCACCAGCGGCACGGTCAGCGGCAGGGTCAGGACCATGATCCCGATGGGGTCGAGGAACATGCCCAAGAGCAGGTAGATCGCCGCGATGGCCAGCATCAGGACCACGACGGACGGGTCGAGGTCGGTGACCCATTCCACGATGGACGGAGCCACGCCGGTCAGCGCGATGAAGGAGACGAAGATCTTGGCGCCCATGGCGATCAGGAAGATCGCGGTGGTCTGGATGCAAGTTTCCTTCATGCTTTCCCACAGGCCCGCCCAGGTCAGGCGGCGCTGCGCGAAGCCGATGATCGTGGTGGCGACCACCGAGATGGCGGCGGCCTCGGTGGCGGTGAAGATACCGCCATAGATGCCGCCGACGATGATGAGGAACAAGAGAAGCGCGGGCCAGGCCATGCCCGCCGCGCGCCACCGGTCGCGGGTCGAGACCTTGGCCGCACCGGCAGGCGCGATGGCCGGGTCGCGCCAGGTCCAGACCGCGATGACGAGGACGAAGCCCGCCAGTGTCAGCAGCCCCGGCAGGACGCCCGCCATGAAGAGGGCGTTGATCGAGGTCTCGGTGAAGATGCCATAGATGATGAAGAGAACGGATGGCGGGATCAGCGAACCCAGCGTGCCGCCCGCCGCCACCGAGGACGTGGCGAGGCGGGGATCGTAGCCCATCCGCAGCATCTCGGGCACGCAGATGCGGCCCATGGTGGAGGCGCAGGCGATGGAGGAGCCGGTGATGGCCGAGAAACCACCGCAACCCACGACCGAGGCCATGGCGACGCCGCCGCGCAGGCCGGTCAGCCAGACCTTGGCCGCGTCGTAGATGCGCGTGGTGATCTCGGCCCGGTAGGCGATATGGCCCAAAGCGACGAAAAGCGGGATCATCGAGAGGTCGTAGGAATGGACCAGCTCGAAGGCGTTGTTGAAGACCAGCGAGGCCGTGGCGCGGATCGCGCGTTCGGGCATGAAGGTGCCGGTGCGGGTGGCGAAGATGGTGAAGGCCGCGACCGTCGCCACCGAGGCCAGGGCGAAGGCGATGGGCACGCGTAGCGCCAGCAGGACCAGGACGGCGGCGAAGGCGATCAAGCCCAATGTGGCGGGGTCGATCATTCCGCCTTCTCCGGCGGCGCCGCCTCCACCACGCCGCCCGCGCGGAGGGTGCGGATGTCCTGCCAGATCAGGAGGGCGAGGCGGATCATGCAGGCCCCGACCCCAATCACGAAGAGCGCGCGGCCCGGCCAACGGGGAAGGTTCAGATCGCCGTAGAAGAAAGCACCGTCGCTGATGTTGGCGATCAATTCGCGGCCGCCCGCCCATAGTAGCGGCGCAAGCCCCAGCAGACCCACGACGGAGCCCATGACGATCAGCCGGGATCGGGCACGCGGCGACAGGTGGTCGGTGATGAATTCCACCGCGATATGGGCGCGGGCCGCCGTGGCCGCCGCCAGCGGCAGCAGGATCGCGGCCACCATGAGTTCGCGCACCATGACGACGCTGTCGGGCAATTGCGAGGCGAACACCTCGCGCAGCAGAACGTTGACCGCGATCAGGAGGCCGAGCGCGACGATCGCCGCCGCGCCCAGCGCCCAGAGCAGGCGTTCGAGCCGTGCCATCAGCCTAGCGGTCCCAGGGGTAACCCTGTTCGTCCCGCTCGGCCTCGTATTTGGCGATCAACTCGCGATAGCGGGCAAGTAGCGCGTCACCGGGCAGGCCGGTGGCGGAGGCGCTTTCGACCCAGGCGTCGATATAGGACGCGCCCGCCTCGACCAGCCTGGCACGCTCCGCCTCGGGCAGGTCGATGACCTCCACGCCGGCCTCCTGCATGGCGGCGACGGCGTTCGCGTTGGCGCCGGTGATGAGGCGCCCGAACTCGTCAGCCATGCCGATGCCGACCTCGGCCAGCATCGCCTGCTGATCGGGCGTCAGGCCGTCATGAACGTCCTTGTTCATGAAGATACCGACGCCGCCGACCTGGCCCCAATCCAGCAGGGTGTAGCTGTCCATCACCTCCGCCTGTTTGAGCGCGGCGACGGCGTAGCTATAGCCCTGCGAGCAATCGATCAGACCGGTATCGAGGCCTTGATAGGCCTCGTAGATGGACATGTTGACCATGTTGGCACCCATCTCGCCGAAGACCTTGCCGTAGGCGCCGACGCCCCGGACCTTCTTGCCCGAGATGTCGTCCGCTGTCCGAATCGCGCCGTCCTTGCAGCCGATATGCACAGCGGAGGTGGTGAAGGTGCCGATATAGACCAGTCCCATATCGGAGAGCTGCTGTTGGATCGGGGGGGACGACCGCATCAGCTCGTCCGTGGCGCGCATACCGACCCAGGCGTCGGGGTTGTCGAGCGGCAGGTCGGCGATGCCATAGCCCACCAATTCCTGCGGGTAATAGACGGCGATGACGGTGCCCATATCGGCCACCCCGTCGCGCACGCCCTGCATGGCGGCCTGCGCCTTGAAGAGCGCCCCGCCCCACTGGATGTCCATCCGCATATCGCCGCCCGACCGCGCCTCCAGCGTGTCGGCATACCATTGCAGGGCCGCGGCGCGAGCGCCCCGATTTGGTCCGGCCTCTCCGTGGATCAGAACCGTTTCGGCCGTGGCGGTGCCGACGCATAGAAGCGCCGCCGCGCAAAGCGACGTGAAAGCCTTCATCGTGATTTCCTCCCTTTTCCGCTCTGCGGAACATGGTTTTGCCATGCGGGAGAAAGTCTAGGAGGCCGATGGCATCGAGGCAAACACTAATCGGTTAATGGGAGGTGAAGATCGGGAGCGCCACGAGGGCGGCAGCGGTGATGATCGCGTAGGCGATCTGACGGTAGAGTCGCTCCCGATCAGGGTGAAAGAGGCGCGCCCCCAATATGTTGGCAGCCAGATAGGGAACGATCAGGGCAAGCCCCAAGACAAGGGCCTCCATGTCCAGAAGGCCGCGCAGGAGCAGCACCGCGCCGAACATCACGTCCCAGAGCACGAGGTAGAGCAGGATGCTGCCCCGGATCGCCGCCACCGGCAGGGGCGCGGTCATATAGGTCAGGATGACCGGCGGTCCGGCCAGGCCCGAGACACCGCCGAGCAAGCCTGACACCGCGCCGGACCCCAGCAGGAGGCCGCGCCCACGGCGGCCCCGCCAGCGCCAGCCGGTGGCCATCAGCGCCACCGTGGTAAGGCAGATGGCCGCTACGAGCCAGCGGAAGGCGTCGCCATCGAGCCGGGTGAGCAGCCAGAGGCTGGGGATCATGGCGGTCAGGGCAGCGAGACCAATCACCGCCACCTCCCGTGGGCGACCGTCGCGCCAGGCGCGCGGCACGTTGGGCAAAGGGCCGACCATGTCCATGATGGTGAGCGTGACCAGAACCCAGATCGGGGGTAGCACGATGCCGGCCAGTGGCACGTAGATCAGTGCGGTGCCGAAGCCCGAAAAGCCCCTGACGAGACCCGCGAGGATCGCGACGATGCCGAGCCAGACAAGCTGGCCCGGCGGCAGGTCAGGCATCCACGTCGGCGAATTGCGTGCCCGAGTCGCTGGGCTTCTTCGGGTCGCGGTCGACGCCCAGCATGAGGACGACGTTCTTGGCCACGTAGACCGAGGAATAGGTGCCCACGACCACGCCCCAGGTGATCGCGAAGACGAAGCCCCGGATCACATCGCCGCCCAGGATCAGGAGGGCGATCAGCGCCAGGAGTGTCGTGCCGGAGGTCATCAAGGTCCGGCTCAGCGTTTCGTTGGTGGAGCGGTTCATGACCTCCTGCAGGGGGGTCTTCTTGAACTTGATGAGGTTCTCGCGCAGGCGGTCGAAGAGCACGACGGTGTCGTTGATCGAATATCCGATGATCGTGAGGATTGCGGCGATGGTCGCCAGATCGAAGCGGATCTGCAGCAGGCTGAAGATGCCGATGGTCAAGACGACGTCATGGACCAGGGCCGCGATGGCGCCCACGGAAAACTGCCATTCGAAGCGCAGCCAGATGTAGAAGAGGATCGCCGCCAGCGATGCGCCCACGGCGAGGAACGCCGTCGTGATCAACTCGCCCGACACTTTGGGACCGACGGATTCGACCGAGGGAAAATCGAGCTTCTCGTAAGAAAACGATACATTCGTCGCGCTGGGAGCGATCTCCACGAGTTCGTTTCGTATCTCTCCAACAGTGCCGAAGGGCAGTCCTTCCGGGAATACGACTGCGTTGTCCTGAAGCTCGGCGGCGTAACCACTCCCGACAAATGCCGAAGCGACTTCTTCAACCGATTGCGGTGCCGAGAACGTCAGATAGAGTGAGCCGCCGACCTGGCTGCCGAGTGCCTCCTCCACGGCCGAAATCGTCTCGGGCGTGACGGATTCCGCCCCTTCCTGCGCCTGGATGCGGATTTGCGCGACGTTCTGGTCGGGTGCGAAGGTCGGGTCGAACACCTCGGAGATGCTGACATCGCCAAGGCCCAGCGGCGCCAGCGCATCGCGATAGAGGCCCACATCTACGGCCTGGCTGCTTTCGGTCCGGATGGTGGTGCCGCCCAGGAAGTCGATCCCGAAATTGAGGCCCACCGCCAGCCAGATCGCGATGGAGGCGACCATGGCGATGAGGGAGGCCCCGAAGGTCACCTTCCGGAAGCGGAAGAAGTCGAAATTCGTCTCTTGGGGGACGAGGCGCAGGCGCATGTCAGACCTCGATCGTCTTGGGGCGGCGGCGTTCGAACCACAGCACGATGAGAAGGCGGGTCACGAAGATCGCCGTGAAGACCGATGTGAGGATGCCGATCCCCAGAGTCACCGCGAAGCCCCGGACCGGGCCGGAGCCCAGCGTGAAGAGGATCGTGGCGATGATGAAGGTGGTGATATTGGCATCCACGATGGCGCTGAGCGCGCGTTCATAGCCCAGTTCGATGGCGCGGGCGGGGCCCTTGGCCGTCTTCAATTCCTCCCGGATACGCTCGAAGACGAGGACGTTGGCGTCCACCGCCATGCCGATGGTCAGCACGATCCCGGCGATGCCCGGCAGCGTCAGGGTGCCGCCGATCAGACTGAGGAAACCGAAGATCAGCGCGACGTTGATCCCCAGCGCCACGGTCGCGAAGGCCCCGAACATGCCATAGCTAAGGACCATGAAGACAACGACGGCGCCCATGGCGACGAGAGCGGCCACTTGACCTGCATCGATGCTGTCCTGGCCCAGTTCGGGGCCGATGGTGCGTTCTTCGAGGAAGGTCATTTCCGCTGGCAGGGCGCCTGCGCGGAGCAGGATGGCGAGGCGGTTCGCCTCCTCGACGTTGAAGTTACCGGTGATCTGGCCTGAGCCGCCGCAGATGGCCTCCCGGATCGAGGGGGCGGTCACGACCTCTTCATCTAGGACGATGGCGAAGGGGGCGCCCACATTCTCGGACGTGTATTGGCAGAAGAGGCGCGCGCCGGTCGGGTTGAACTGGAAAGTGACGGCCGGAAGACCGTTCTGATCGAAGGCGGGCTGACTGTCCACGAGATCGTCGCCGGTGACGACGGGCGTCCGTTCGAGGATGTAGAAGAGCCCCGTGTCGTCCAGATCGGGGTGGATCAATTGGTCGGGCTCGACCCGTGTCTGGCCGTCGGCGGTTTGGCCGGACACGGCGTGGAAGGTCAGGCGGGCCGTCGTGCCGATCAGCTCCTTAAGCTCCTGCGCGGAGCCGATGCCGGGCACCTGGATCAGGATGCGGTCGGCGCCCTGCCGTTGGATCGTCGGCTCTCGCGTGCCGGCCTCGTCCACGCGACGGCGGATGATCTCCAGCGACTGCTGCATGGTGCGGTCGTCGGTGGCCGCGCGTTCCGTCTCGGACAGGGTCAGGATCAGGATGTCGCCCTGGCCCGTCACCTCGATATCCTGCGCCCCCACTCCGGTGACGGAGACGACGGGCTGGGCGAGCGCGCGGACGGCGTCGACCGCCGCCTGCATTCCCTCGGGCCGGTCTATCCGCACCCAAAGCTCTCCGGGTGTGCCCTCTTGCAGGCGGATCGGCCCGACCTGATCGCGGATTTCGCGGAGCGCGTCGCGCACGGCGGGCCAGTACCCTTCCACGCGCGCCTGGTAGACATCGCCCAGCTGCACTTCGGCCAGCAGATGCGCGCCGCCGCGCAGGTCAAGGCCGAGATTCATCAAACCGGACGGCAGCGCGCCCGGCCAATCGTCCAGGTTCGCCTCCATCTCGGGCGTGACCACATCGCCACGCTCCACGGCGGCGACAGCGTCGTTATAGCCCTCGACCCGGCTGTAGAACACGTTGGGCAGGGCGAGTGCCAAGCCCAGGAGGCAGACGAGAAGGATAGAGAGGCGCTTCCAGAGCGGGATCTGGAGCATGGGTCAGCCCGCCGGTTCGGTCTTCGACAGAACCTGTGCGATGGTGTTGCGGACGACGCGCACACGCACGCCGTCGGCGATTTCCACCTCGACCTCGCCATCGTCCTTGACCTTATGGACCTTGCCGATGACGCCACCCTGCGTGACGACCTGGTCGCCGCGGCGCAGCGCCTCGACCATGGCCTTGTGTTCCTTCAGCTTCTTCTGCTGCGGACGGATCAGCAGGAACCACATGATGATGAAGATCAGGATCAGCGGAACGAAGGAGGCGAAGCCCCCGGCCGCGCCACCGGCGGCCTGGGCATAGGCGGGGGTTGCGAACATGCGTTGGGTCCCTTGCTCGGTTCGGGCGTCGCCGCGCCCCTTGCTCGAAGTCGCGGCAACCTATCGGCGGCATTTGGGGGCTGCAAGGCCGCGCGCCAAGATGCGTTGCCAAGGTGCGACGGATCGGGGATGAAGCGGCCATGATCACGCCCGTCCTTCTTTGCGGTGGCTCCGGCACACGCCTCTGGCCCCTCTCGCGCAAAAGCTACCCCAAGCAATTCGCCCCCATCGTGGGCGATGAAAGCCTGTTCCAGGGGACCTTGCGGCGGCTTCAGGGCGACGGGTTCGCGCGCCCGCTGATCCTGACGGGCGATTCCTTTCGCTTCATCGTGACCGAGCAGATGGCGGCGGCCGAAATCGACCCGGCAGCCATCTTGATCGAGCCCGAGGGGCGCAACACCGCCCCTGCCGTTCTGGCCGCCGCGCAATACCTGGCGGCGCAAGACCCGGAGGCGGTGCTGCTGGTCGCCCCGTCGGATCACGTGATCCCGGACGGGGCTGCCTTCCGTGCCGCCGTGACGACGGCCCTGCCGGCGGCGCGCGCGGGCAAACTGGTCACGTTCGGCATCCGACCCGACCGCCCCGAGACCGGCTATGGTTACCTGGCCTTGGGCGAGGGCGAATTGGAGGGGTTGCCGGGCGTCCTGCCCCTGGAGGGTTTCGTCGAAAAGCCCGATGCGCAGCGCGCCATGGTCCTGTCTTCCGACGGACAGCATCTGTGGAATGCGGGCCTCTTCATGTTCACGGCCAAGACGATCCTGGCCGCGTTCGATGCCCATGCGCCGGACCTGATCCCCGGTGTCCGGGCGGCGGTGGACGGCGCGGAGGCGGACCTGGCCTTTCAGCGCCTTGCGCCGGAGCCTTGGTCAAAGGTCAGCGACATTTCCATCGACTACGCCGTGATGGAGAAGGCCGACAACCTGGCCGTGGTGCCCTTCGACGGCACCTGGTCCGATCTGGGCGGCTGGGACGCGGTGTGGCGCGAGATGGATCAGGATGCGCGCGGGGTGGCCCAGGACGGCCCGGTGGTGGCCATCGATTGCGACGATAGCCTGCTACGCTCCGAGGCTGAGGAGATCGCGCTGGTAGGCATCGGGCTGCGCGATGTGATCGCGGTGGCGATGAAGGATGCCGTGCTGATCGCCGACCGGACTAGGGCGCAGGACGTGAAACTGGCCGTCTCGGCCCTGAAGGATCGGGGCGCGGGACAAGCGCAGTCCTTCCCGGTGGATCACCGTCCCTGGGGCTGGTTCGAGACGCTGGTCCTGTCGGACCGTTTCCAGGTCAAGCGTATCCATGTGCATCCCGGCGCCTCGCTCAGCCTGCAGAGCCACCATCATCGCTCTGAGCACTGGGTCGTCGTCTCCGGCACGGCCAAGGTCACGGTGGATGATGACGTTCGGCTGCTGAGCGAGAACGAATCCGTCTATATCCCGCTGGGCGCCGTGCACCGGATGGAAAACCCCGGCAAGCTGCCCATGGTGCTGATCGAAGTGCAATCGGGGGCCTATCTGGGCGAGGACGATATCATCCGCTACGAAGACGTCTACGCGCGGACCTGAGAGGCCCGCCGACCGATAAGGCCGAGGACAAGATGCACGACATTCGCCAGATCCGAGATGATCCGGCCGCATTCGATGCGGCGCTGGCCCGGCGCGGGGACGCGCCGATGGCGTCGGAATTGCTGGCGCTGGATGCGGATCGCCGCGCGGCCATCCAAGGGGCGGAGGCCGCCCTGGCGGAGCGGAATGCCGCATCGAAGCAGGTTGGCGCCGCGAAAGCGTCTGGCGACGAGGCCGAGTTCGAGCGGTTGCGCGGATTGGTGGCCGCAAAGAAGGACGAGATCGCCCGGCTGGAAGCGGATGCGAAGGAAAAGGCGGAGGCTTTGGACGCGCGGCTGATGGAATTGCCCAACAGTCCGGACGCGGACGTGCCCGACGGGGCGGACGAAGCCGACAATGTCGAGTTGCGGAGCTGGGGCAGCCCTCGGAACATCGAGGCCGCGCGCGAGCATTACGAACTTGCCGCCGTCGCCGCGCAGATGGCCGGCGGGCCGGGTATGGATTTCGAGACCGCCGCCAAGATGTCGGGCAGCCGCTTCGTCCTGCTGCGCGGCGCGGTGGCGCGGCTGCACCGGGCGCTGGCGCAGTTCATGCTGGACACGCATATCGCCGAGAACGGTCTGACCGAAGTGGCGCCCCCCGTGCTGGTGCGCGACGACGCCATGACCGGTACGGACAAGCTGCCCAAGTTCGGGGAGGACAGCTTCCTGACCCGTGAGGGATATTGGCTGGTCCCCACCTCGGAGGTGCCGCTGACCTATTCCGTGGCGGGCGACATCCTGGACGAGGCCGCCCTGCCCCTCCGCATGGTGGCCCATTCGCTTTGCTTCCGCTCCGAAGCCGGGAGCGCGGGCCGCGACACCGCCGGGATGCTTCGTCAGCATCAATTCGAGAAAGTCGAGATGGTCTCCATCACCCATCCCGATCACAGCCGGGACGAATTGGACCGGATGACCCGCTGCGCCGAGGACATCCTGGAGCGATTGGAGCTGCCCTACCGTACGGTCGTCCTGTGTACCGGCGATATGGGCTTCGGCGCGCGCCGGACCCATGACATCGAGGTTTGGCTTCCGGGTCAGGGCACCTATCGCGAGATCTCTTCCTGCTCGACGACGGGGGATTTTCAGGCCCGCCGCATGAATGCGCGCTTCCGGCCCGCCGGTGGCAGCAAGCCCGACTTCGTCCACACGCTGAACGGGTCCGGCCTGGCCGTCGGCCGCACGCTGATCGCGGTGCTGGAGAACGGTCAGCAGGCCGATGGGTCGGTATCGCTGCCTGCCGCTCTGGGGCCTTGGATCGGCGGGAAGACGGCGATCACGGCCGAGGGCGCGTTGGTCTAGCCAAGCGCGCCGATCAGGCTGGGCAGTTCGGCCAGGGTCGCGATTTGTCGGTATCGCGGTGCGCCCAGCGGCGGGTCGGCCCGCTCCAGCTCCCACTCGATCTCGGAGGGACAGAAGACGCCCCATGCCCCGGCCTCGAGGGCTGGGATCACGTCCGAGCGCATGGAATTGCCCACCATCAGCGCCCGCGCCGCGCCATCGCCATGGATGGCGAAGGCACGATCATAGACGCCCGAGGTCTTGTCGCTGACGATCTCGATCCCGTCGAAGAGATCGCCCAGACCCGATTGCGCCAGCTTGCGCTCTTGATCCAGAAGATCGCCTTTGGTGATGAGGACCAGGACATGGTCGGCGGCCAGCGTGCGGACGCAGTCTTCGGCGCCGGGAAGAAGTTCGACCGGATGGCGCAACATCTCGCGCCCGGCCTCCAGCAATTCACCGATGACCGAGGCGGGCACGCGTCCCTCGGTCACCTCGATGGCCGTCTCGATCATCGAGAGGGTGAAGCCCTTCACGCCGAAACCGTAATGACCCAGATTGCGCCGCTCCGCATCCAGAAGGCGGGCCATCAGGTGATCTTCGGCGGCGTGATTGGCGAGAAGCGCGGCAAAACGTTCCTGCGTCAGACGGAAGACCGTCTCGTTATGCCAGAGGGTGTCGTCCGCATCGAAACCGATCGTCGTAACCGTCACGGCATTCACCCCCTTCCCCTGAAAGCCACGCTGCCTATATTACGCGACCTAGACCGACCACCCAGATCGATGGAAGCCCGATGCTGCGAGACGACCGGATCATCGCAATGGCCGACCGCCCCGAGGACGAGGACGGCGATACGGCCGTGGTCACGAAGACCCGTGCCAAGACGCAACGTCCGCCGCTTTATAAGGTGCTTCTGCTGAATGACGACTACACCCCGATGGAATTCGTCGTGCATGTCTTGGAGCGGTTCTTCGGCATCAGCCATTCGCAGGCCGTCGAAATCATGCTGACGGTCCACAAGAAGGGCGTGGCCGTCGTGGGCGTCTTCAGTCACGAGATCGCGGAGACGAAAGTGGCGCAGGTGATGGATTTCGCCCGTCGCAACCAGCACCCTTTGCAATGCACGATGGAGAAAGAGGACTAGGTCAGGTCCTCCTTCCGTGACGTCTCGCCTGTCACTTGCGTTGGATCGCGGCGCGGTCACGTTGCCGGAGGGGCCGCTGCTCCTGCTGCGTCCGCCGCCGGACCTAGGTCTATCGGCGCTCCCCCCCGACCGGACGGCATTCAAGCATGGTTTCCGCCCAGCCCACGACGCGCTTCTGGCGCGCGGGTTGCGCGCGGCTGAGGATGGGCGATCCTTTGCTGCGGCGGTCGTCTTTGCGCAGCGCGCGCGGGAGCTGACCTTCGATCTTTTGGCGCAGGCGGTGGATGCGGTGGGCGAGGACGGTCTGATCGTTCTCGACGGCCACAAGACGGACGGGATCGAAGCAGTGATCCGGCGCATCCAGGGCGACGTGTCCCTCGGGGAGGTCTTCTCGAAAGCGCATGGGAAATGCGTGGGCTTTGCGCCGCCAGCCATGGCGCCGGCTGGTTGGCGCGCATCGGTGGTGAAGCGGGACGGCTTTGTCACGCGGCCGGGGGTCTTTTCGGCGGATGGACCGGATCCGGGGTCGCGCCTTCTGGCGGCGCATCTGCCGACGCTGAGCGGACATGTCGCCGATCTGGGTGCGGGCTGGGGATATCTGGGACGGGCAATCCTGGCATCGGATGCGGTCACAGCATTCGACTGTGTCGAGGCCGAACGCCTGGCCCTGGATTGCGCCCGCGAGAACCTGCCCGACGCCCGCGCCCGGTTCCATTGGGCCGACGCGACCGCTTGGACCGGCGGGCCCTATGACACCGTCGTCATGAACCCACCTTTCCATAGCGGCCGCGCGGCGGACCCGGAACTTGGGAAAGGCTTCATTCGACAGGCGGCGCGGTGCCTTCTGCCCGCTGGGCGCCTTTGGATGGTCGCGAACCGGCAGCTTCCCTACGAGGACACGCTTTCGGAGCACTTCGCGGAGGTCTTCCGCCGCGTGGAGCAAGACGGCTACAAGGTGATAGAGGCGCGCAAGCCACGGAGACGCAGATGAGCCTGAGCATCGAGGGCAAGACCGCCATCGTCACCGGCGCCGCGAACGGGGTCGGCCTGGCCATCGCGCGACACTTCGCCGAGCAGGGTGCGAATGTCATGTTCGCCGACCGGGACGAGGCGCGACTGGAGGCGGAGATTGGCGAGGCGCAAGCCAGCGAGGCGACCAACCTACGCTATTTCGCTGGCGATCTGAGGGAGCGTCTGACCGTCGCCAATCTGCTGTCGGCCACCATCGATGCGTTCGACCGGGTCGACATCCTCGTGAATGCCACCCGGCAGATCACGGTGACCGATCCGCTGGATCCCGAAGACGGATCGGTGATGCAGCTTCTGGAGCAGAACCTGATGACGGCCCTGCGGCTGAGCCAGGCGGTCGCGAACCGGATGATCCACCAGGCCGCCGAGGAGGGGCGAGACGAAGGCATGATCGGCGCCATCGTCAATGTCGGATCGATCGCGGGCCGCCGGACGCAGCCGGAACTACTGGCCTATTCCGTCAGCGCCGCGGCGCTGGATCAGGCGACGCGGAGCCTCGCCGTCAGCTTGGCATCGCATCGCATTCGGGTGAACGGGTTGGCCGTCGGCTCGGTCATGTCCTCGAACCTGCAATCCCGTATCCGGGAGGAAGACGACCTGCGCGACGCGATCATCCGGGCGACCCCGATGGGCCGCATCGCGGCCCCGTCCGAATTGGCCGAGACGGTCCAGTACTTGGCCTCTGACGCCTCTGGCTTCATGATCGGGCAAGTATTGACGGTTGATGGGGGTCGGACGTTGATCGATCCGGTGGTGGAGCCGGCCCACTAGATAACCGGATCGGGAGCGTCGATCTTCGGATGAGACTCTAAGCGACAACGAAAAATTCTTGTTTGCCCGCCCTTCTGGCTGCGGCGATGATGCGACCATGACGGATGTGATCGATGACATCGCGACCCTCGAAGCTCTGTACCGGACGCCCGGTCGCGCCAGTCTGGACAAGGTCGCGACCCGGCTGACGCCGCTTTATCGACGCTGGATCATGGCCGCGCGTTTCGCCATCCTGTCCACGGTCGGGCCGGAAGGAACGGACGCCTCGCCACGTGGCGATGATGGCCCGGTGGTGCGGGAGCAGGACGAGACGACGCTGCTTCTGCCGGACTGGCGGGGCAACAACCGGCTTGATTCGCTGCGCAACATCGTCCGCGATCCGCGCGTGTCACTGCTGTTCATGGTGCCGGGGTCGAACAACGTGGTTCGCGTGAACGGGCGGGCACATCTGAGTGTCGCGCGGGATCACCTGACGATCTTCTCAGATGGGAAACGCCAACCAACCTGCGTCGCGGTCATCCAGATCGGCGAGATTTATACGCAATGCGCACGGGCCCTCATTCGATCCGACCTCTGGGGCGACCGACCGGCACCGGATGTGCCCAGTGTGGGCGACATCCTGACCGAAATGACCGCGGGCAAACTGGACGGGGCGGCCTACGATTCCGAATGGCCCGAACGGGCAGCGCGGACCATGTGGTGAGGTGCCCGCCCGGAAGGGGTACGGGAGACCGGGATCGGAAGCATCTCCGCCTGCGGCATACGCGACGGGATGACGGCTGCCAGACGCGCCAGAAGCCGAACGGACAGGACGATCAGCATCTCGATCAGGGACGCGGTGTGACGAAACGCGGACATTAGATTCTCCGATCAGCTGCGATGGCCCGAGCTTCCACGGGCGAGGTGAATATTTCGTAAACGCTGCTGCGATTGCGGCGCCGAGGCCACCTGCCTATATCGCCACCATGCCCGATACGCTGCAATCCAACCGCCCCATACTGCCGCCAGAGATCGGGCGACGCCGAACCTTTGCCATCATCTCGCATCCCGATGCGGGCAAGACGACGCTGACTGAGAAGTTCCTTCTTTATGGCGGCGCGATCCAGATGGCAGGCCAGGTGCGCGCGAAGGGTGAGGCGCGGCGAACCCGATCCGACTTCATGAAGATGGAGCAAGATCGCGGCATCTCGGTTTCGGCATCGGCCATGTCGTTCGACTTCGAGAAGGGTGGAACGCCGTATCGCTTCAATCTGGTGGACACGCCGGGTCACAGCGACTTCTCTGAGGACACCTATCGTACGCTGACCGCCGTGGATGCGGCCGTCATGGTGATCGATGGCGCCAAGGGCGTAGAGAGCCAGACGCAGAAGCTTTTCGAGGTCTGTCGCCTGCGCGACCTGCCGATCCTGACCTTCTGCAACAAGATGGACCGCGAGAGCCGGGACACATTCGAGATCATCGATGAAATTCAGGAGAACCTGGCCATCGACGTCACCCCGGCTTCCTGGCCGATCGGGGTTGGACGGGACTTCATCGGATGTTACGACCTGCTGCATGATCGGCTTGAGTTGATGGACCGGGCCGACCGCAACAAGGTGGCCGAAACGGTGTCGATCAGCGGGCTGGATGATCCGAAGCTGTCCGACCACGTCCCTGCCGACCTGCTGGAGACGCTGCGCGAGGAGGTCGAGATGGCGCGGGAATTGCTGCCCGCTTTCGACCACGGCGCCTTTCTGGAGGGATCGCTCACGCCCATCTGGTTCGGGTCGGCCATCAACAGCTTCGGCGTGCAGGAGTTGATGACCGGCATCGCGGAATACGGGCCGGAACCCCAACCGCAGCGTGCGGAACCGCGTCAGGTCAGCGCGGACGAGCGAAAGGTGTCCGGCTTCGTCTTCAAGGTTCAGGCCAATATGGACCCCAAGCACCGCGACCGCGTGGCCTTCGTGCGCTTGGCTTCGGGGCATTTCGAGCGGGGTATGAAGCTGACCCATGTGCGCTCCAAGAAGCCCATGGCAATCAGCAATCCGGTCCTGTTCCTGGCCGCTGACCGCGAGCTTGCGGAAGAAGCGTGGGCTGGCGACATCATCGGCATTCCCAACCACGGTCAGCTTCGCATCGGCGATGCCCTGACCGAGGGAGAGGGGCTTCGCTTCACCGGCATCCCGTCCTTTGCGCCGGAACTGCTGCAGGGCGTGCGGGCGGGTGACCCGATGAAGGCCAAGCATCTTGAGAAGGCGCTGATGCAGTTCGCCGAGGAGGGCGCAGCGAAGGTCTTCAAGCCCGCCATCGGATCGGGCTTCATCGTGGGCGTTGTCGGCGCGCTGCAATTCGAGGTCCTGGCCAGCCGGATCGAGCTTGAATACGGCCTGCCCGTCCGCTTCGACGCGACGCAGTTCACCTCGGCCCGCTGGCTTTCGGGACCGAAGGCGAGTGTCGACGCGGTCATCGCCAAAAACGGCCAGCACATCGCCCACGACAACGACGGCGATCCGGTGTTTCTGACGCGTCTCCAGTGGGATATCGACCGAATCGAGCGCGACTTCCCAGAGATCAGTCTTCGCGCGACCAAAGAAATGATGGTCTGACCAGTTGCCCAAAAAATGGGCGCTCGGTCAGATCCGGCGACGATACCGCTCATTTCGGCGGATTCACGCCCGAAAGCCGTCGCGAGTCGTTTGACCTTTCCGAATCCGGCCCCATTCTGCATGTGCATCATCAGGGTCACCACGTCTCGGTTTTCGAGGCAAACGATTGGAAGAAACATGCTTTTGCGAAACTTCGCTACCGCGCTCAGCCTGGCACTTTTGCCGATGAGCGCTCATGCAGCCACCTTCACGAGTTTCGACGCCTTTCAGACCGCCATCGGCTTCGCGCCGTCCGTGACGGAAGACTTCTCGGGTGTCGCTGATGGCACGACGCTGACATCCACGACTTTCGCGACGACGGGAACGACGGTTGTCGTCTCCGAGCCGACGGCTGAAAGCTTTGTCGACGGAGAAGCGCTTCGTTTGAGCGTCGATAACCCGAGCGGGCCGGAACAGGTGCCGTTCACGACCAGCATCACGTTCATCCTGCCGCAGGCGACGACGTTCTTCGGCATCGATTTCGGCTTGGGATCGTTTGGCGGTATTGGAACCGGTGTCGGTAACGACAGCGGCACGATTGTAACCGCCGGATCGGAGACGTTCGATTTCAACGATCTGACACCTGGCGGCGACGATATCGAATATTCCGGCTTCTTCGGACTTACGTCGACAACTGCGTTCGACCGCATCGTCCTCACCTCCGCCGGTGCGAACACCTTCAATAGGGACGACGACTTCGTGGTCGACACGCTTGTGTTTGCAGACCTAGCGCCCGCACCGATCCCGTTGCCCGCAGGTCTTCCTCTGCTGGCAGGTGGTTTCGTACTGCTCGGTGCGCTGCGGATGCGTAAGCTTTCGGTGAAGTAACGCTTCGCCGATGAGATTTGAGACGGGGGCTGCATGCAGCCCCCGTTTTCATTTTGTGGACCGTCGGAAAATCGAATGACGGCAGCAAGATCGCAGGTGCGCAGGCCGCGAGGACGTTCTAGATTGAAGGGGATGGCAATCGTTTAGGGCTGATGCGACATGACCCTTCTTCGACCCCTTCTGTTCGGTGTCCTTCTTGCTCTACCTGCCCAAGCGGACGGGCCTGGCAAAGACCATGCCGAGGGCCTGGAGATCGGCGGTGGATGGACAGCAGCAACATCACATTCCGAGGCCCGCGTCTTCGTCCGGATCGAAAATCACGGCGATGAGGCGGCAAACGTGGTCGGCTTCCACAGCCCGCTGGGACCTGTCGTTCTCATGGCCCCACCGCTTGATGGGGGTGAGCCCGTTCCTTTGGGGGCCTATCCGCTGGGGCCGGAAGGACGCCTGGACATGAGCCCTGATGGTCCGTTCCTTCTGATCAGCGATGTCGCGACGCCGCTCCAAGAGGGAACCGAGTTCGAGATGACCGTCTTCTTGGAACCCCAAGGGGAGTTTGCAATTCATGTGGACGTGGAAGGCCCTGACGCTGAGTCTCATTCTCACGTCGGCCACAATCACTGAGCCCGTCGCGGCCGATAGTTGGTCCGTTCTCGAAGGCGTCATCTATGAGGAGACGGGGGGCGATGCCGATTGGCAGGTCGTGAAGACCTTCCCCTCCGGCTATGAGGCGATGACACCGGACTTCCGGATCAAGGGCTATCCGGTCATTTTCGAAGCGCAGGCCGACGTGACCGAGGTGATGTTGGTTCCAGAGGCCTCGTCCTGCCCTTTCTGCGGCGGCGATCAAGGATATGGCCCAGCGCTCTCTGTCAGTTTTCGTAATCCGATCAGCATTCCGCGACCCGATCAGCCAATCGTCGTGGAAGGACGGCTTGAGGCGATCCATGATCCGCAAACCTACGAAGCCTTTCGGTTGAGGGATGCGCGCTTGGGCGCCGTCGGCGGCTGACGCGTAGACCGATCAAGCGGGCGGGTTCTCAGGCTTGGATACAGTCGGCCAATGGCTTCCGGACTGTGGATGAAACCAAAGGCCGTCGACGGCGGTTTGAGGTATAGGTGCGCACTCAACACGGCCGAAAAAGTCGCCAGCGGGCCTTACGATTGACCGTCAGGGCCTGTTTTGCTAGCTCCTGCGGCGCCCGCATCTGGCGGGCCGAATGTTTCGACGGGGCGCGAGGAGCGATGCGTCCCAATTCCCCGGGTAAGGGCAATGGGGCCCAACCCTGACAAGGACGCAAATGACAGAGTTTTCTGACCTGAACCTCGCCCCGAAGGTTCTCAAGGCGATTGAGGCCGCGGGCTACAGCACACCCACACCGATCCAAGCTGGCGCCATCCCGCCCGCGCTTGAAGGTCGCGACGTCCTAGGGATCGCGCAGACCGGGACCGGGAAGACGGCCAGCTTCACACTGCCGATGATCACGATGCTCTCGAAGGGGCGGGCGCGGGCGCGGATGCCCCGCAGCTTGGTCCTGGCACCCACGCGCGAGCTTGCGGCGCAGGTGGCGGAGAACTTCGACACCTATGCACAAGGGTCAAAGCTGACCAAGGCACTGCTGATTGGCGGCGTGTCCTTCAAGGAGCAGGAGCAGTTGATCGACCGTGGCGTCGACGTGCTGATCGCGACACCGGGCCGCCTGCTCGATCATTTCGAACGCGGCAAGCTGCTGTTGACGGGCGTGCAGGTCATGGTCGTGGACGAGGCGGACCGGATGCTCGATATGGGGTTCATCCCCGATATCGAGCGCATCTTCGAGCTGACGCCGTTCACCCGCCAGACGCTGTTCTTCTCGGCGACCATGGCGCCCGAGATCGAGCGGATCACCAACAAGTTCCTCTCGAACCCCGAGAAGATCGAGGTGGCACGGCAGAACACGACCTCTGACACGATTACGCAGGTGTTGGTCAAGCATGCGCCCAAGCGCCGGGACATGACGGCGAAGGACAAGCGCGCGATCTTGCGGGCGATCATCGAGCGCGATGGGGAAGACTGCAGGAACGGGATCATCTTCTGCAATCGTAAGGTCGAGGTGGATGTCGTCGCCAAGTCCATGAAGAAGCACGGGCTTGATGCGGCACCGATCCACGGTGACTTGGATCAGTCCCAGCGGATGCGGACACTCGATGAATTTCGGGACGGCACGTTGCGTTTTCTGGTTGCGTCGGACGTTGCCGCACGTGGCCTCGACATTCCCAATGTGTCCCACGTCTTCAACTTCGATGTCCCGTCCCATTCGGAGGATTACGTGCACCGGATCGGGCGGACAGGCCGGGCTGGGAAGACGGGTACGGCCTACACGATCGCCGTTCCGGCCGACGAGAAGTATCTCGATGGGATCGAGAAGCTGATCGGCAAGCCGATCCCGGAAGGTGAGAACCCGTGGACGCCGCCAGGCCGCGCGACGCGTGAAGAAGCCGCCGAAGAAGAACCGCGTCGTGGCCGCGGCAGGGGCCGGGATAAGGCGGATGACAGCCGCGGAGAGCAACAAGAGACACCGGCGCGCGACGACCGAAAGGGCCGGTCACGCGGTGGGCGTGGTCGCGGCGACCGGCGCGATGATCGGGGACCGAAGGTCGTCGGGCTAGGGGATCACGTGCCGAGCTTCATCGAAATGAGCTTCGAGGAGCGCCGCGCCGAGGGGGCATGAGGCTGTCGGCTTAGTCTTGCACGCCGCCGGTGAAGGCGTTGCCGTCGGCGTAGTTGCAGGGTTCCTCTTGCATCTCCAGGTGGAGCCCAGTGCCGGTGTAGGGATGCGCCCGTGCCAATTCCTCATCGAAAGAGATCCCTAGGCCGGGCTGGTTCGACGGCTCGACGAAGCCAGCCTCCACCTTTGGTCCGTTGGCCAGGGCGTGGTGGAAGGGCGTCTCGATCGCTTCGACCATCAAAAGGTTCGGAATCGTCGCGCCGAGCGCGACCGAAGCGGCAAACTCCACCGGACCGCAATATAGATGTGGGGCGAGTTGGGCACCGAAGCCTTGGGCAAGCGCGGCGAGCTTCCGCCCCTCCGCCAGCCCCCCTAGGCGCCCGAGAGCCGGCTGCAGGATGGACGCACCACCGACGCGAAGGAGGGTAGCGAACTCGCTGAGGCCGCAAAGACGTTCGCCTGCCGCCACGGGAATGGGCTGACCTGCCGCCACGCGCGCCAATGCATGCGGATCGTCCGGCGGACACGGTTCCTCGAACCAGAGGGGGTCGTAGGAGGCGATGGCCTGTCCCAATCGGGTGGCGCCCGAGGGCGTGAACTGTCCATGCGTTCCAAAGAGGAGATCGGCGCGGTCGCCGACGGCCCCACGGATCGCCGCGCAAAACGCGACTGACAGCGCGATATCGCGTTGCGCTGGTTCGTGTCCGCCGCGGATCGTATAGGGCCCCGCCGGGTCGAATTTCACGGCTGTCCAACCTTCCGCGACCCGGCGCCCTGCCACCTCCGCAGCCATGTCAGGGGAGACCCAGAAGGCGCCCGCATCCATTTCCGGGTCGGGATAAAGGTATGTGTAGGCCCGTAACCGGTCGTTCAGCCGACCGCCCATCAGGGCCCATGTCGGGCGATCTCGTGCCTTGCCGAGGATGTCCCAACAGGCGATCTCCAGCCCCGAAAAAGCCCCCCAGACGGTGGGATCGGGGCGCCCGGTGAAGCCGGAACCCCAGACGCGGCGGACCATTCGCTCGATATTCTCGGGGTTTTCCCCGTGCATATGGCGCGTAAACACATCGGTGATGACAGCGCGCATGGCCTCTGGCCCCACGGCGCTGGCATAGACCTCTCCGTAGCCCGTGATCCCGCAGGCTGTCGTCAGCTTCGGAAGGATCCAATAGCGCCCGCCCCAACCCGGCGCAGGCGGGGCCACGACGAAAATCTCCAGCGCGTCGAGTTTCATCAGCGCATCACCACGACGTTCCGCCCGTCCACGCCCGCTTTCGTCGCCGCCACCGCTTCGTTGATCGACGCCAGCGGGAACGTCCCCGAGACGAGTGCATCAAGCTGAAGCCGCCCTTGGGAATAGAGGTCGAGTAGCCATGGGATGTCCCTGCGCAAGACGATGTCGCCCATCCGCGTTCCACGCAGGCCCTGCCCATAATAGGAAGCACTGACCGGGTCGAACTGGCTAACCGTTCCGGCATGGGGCAAGCCGACGAGGTAGGCCGTGCCATGGGGCGCAAGCCAATCGAGCGCACCGTCGATAACGGGACCGGCCCCCACCGTGATGAAGACGTGGTCGGCCAAGCGCCCGAGCCGTAGCATCGCATCGCGCCCATCTTCGGTCGCCAGCACGCCGTTCGTCGCACCGAAACGCCGGGCGTTGTCCAGCTTCTGCTGTGACAGGTCCACGGCCACGATCCGCGCCGCACCCGAAAGATGGGCACCCTGGATCGCATTCAAACCGACGCCTCCGGCCCCGATCACAACGCACCAATCGCCTGGGCGAACACGCGCGGTATTCACGACCGCACCGAGACCCGTCACCACGCCGCAAGACAGAAGGCAGGCGGCTTCCGCCGGAATGTCGTCCGGCACAGAAACGACCTGGCTCTGATCGACGACGACGGCCTCTGCAAAGGCGCCGCAGGACATGGCTGCAAGGATCCCGTCATCGAGGCCCGGATGGTCGCCCGGTGTGGCGCACTGTGTCGGCTGGCCACCTGCGCAGTTGGGACATGTCCCGCAAGAGCGGATCAACGTGACGAGGACGCGGCTTCCTATCGTGAGGCCGGTCACGCCCGACCCAAGGGCGGACACGCGTCCCACCGCCTCGTGGCCGTAGACGGCAGGCAAGGTGCCACCCCAGCCGCCTTCCATGAAGGTGATATCGGAATGGCAGATGGCGCAGGCCTCGATATCGACCTCGACTTCCCCCGCATCCGGTGCCGGAAGCCCGATCTCCTCAACCACCAAGGGGGCACCAAACGACCGGCACACCGCTGCCTTCACTCGTCGCATGTCGATCCGGCCCCCTTTTCTCTCGAGCGATCCGCCGCAGCGCTTGCCTGACTGTTCATGCACGTCCATCAATGCGCGGGCAACGATTGAGAAGACATGCGCGTCCAAGTCTGCATCATCGGTGGCGGTCCGTCGGGTCTGCTGCTGTCGCATCTTCTGGAAGGTGCCGGGATCGAAACCGTGATCCTTGAACGGCAGTCCCGTGACTACGTCTTGTCGCGTATCCGCGCGGGCGTTCTGGAAGGTGGAACGGTCCAGGTTCTGCGTGAGGCAGGTTTGGCCGCACGGATGGATGTCGAGGGGTTCCCCCATCACGGGACCTATGTCGCCGCGCGCAACCAGGGCTTTCGGATCGACTTCACCGACCTGGTCGGCAAGGAGGTGATGGTCTACGGCCAGACGGAGGTGACGACCGATCTTTACGCCGCGCGTGACGCGGCCGGTGGCACGATCATCCACAACGCAGAAGACGTGGACATATCGGGGGCCGACAGTGACACACCGGTTGTGTCCTATCGCAAGGATGGGATGGACCATGAGGTCCGCTGCGACTGGATCGCCGGATGCGACGGCTTTCACGGGGCGAGCCGCGCAGCGATCCCCTCGAATGTGTTGAACGTGGTCGAGCGGGTCTATCCCTTTGGATGGCTGGGCGTTCTGTCGCGCACGCGTCCTGCAGCGGACGAGCTCATCTATGCCAACCATGAGCGCGGCTTCGCGCTGGCCTCGATGCGGAACGCGCAATTGAGCCGTTACTACATCCAGGCCGCCGTGGACGATCCGATCGAGAAATGGACGGACGACGCCTTCTGGGACGAGTTGCGCCGTCGATTGCCCGAGGATGTGGCCGAGGCCATGGAGACGGGGCCGTCCATCGAGAAGTCGATTGCACCGCTGCGCAGCTTCGTCGCCTCACCGATGCGATGGGGTCGGCTGTTCCTCGTCGGCGACGCCGCCCATATCGTGCCACCGACGGGGGCCAAGGGGCTGAACCTGGCGGTCTCTGATGTCCGTTACCTGTCGGAAGGGCTGATCGCGCATTACCGTGGCGACCCGACGGGTGTGGATGGCTATTCTGACCGAGCGCTCGCCCGTGTCTGGAAAGCCACCCGTTTCTCTTGGTGGTTCACGACACTCATGCACCGCTTTCCGGACGAACATGCTGAATTCGCCCAGAAGATGCAGGAAGCGGAAATCGACTACCTCGAGACCTCGCGCGCCGCGCAGACGGTCTTGGCGGAAAACTATGTGGGCTTGCCGCTATGAGCCGGATCGCCATGCGCGACGGAACCGAGCTTTTCGTGCTGGATGAAGGCCCGCGCGACGGTCGGGTTGTCTTTTTTGCGAACTCGCTGGGGACGGATACGCGGCTTTGGGACGATCTGATGCCCTTGCTTCGCCCCGGTCTTCGGACGATCCGCTACGATAAACGCGGCCATGGTCGGTCGGACGTGCCCGAGCCGCCATATGGGATGGGCACGCTGGTCGCGGATGCAGAGACGATCCTCGGCCGGTTGGATGTCACCAAATGCACCATGGTCGGCCTCTCTATCGGCGGTCTGATCGCACAGGGCTTGGCCGTCAAGCGGCCTGACCTTCTTCATGCCATGGTCCTGTCGAATACGGCCGCCAAGATCGGGACGGACGACCTCTGGGACACGCGGATAGGCACAGCCCTCTCCGATGGCCTGGAGCCCCTGGCGGACGGTGTCATGGCGCGCTGGTTCGGGCGGGATTTCCAGGCGACACCGGGTCTGGCCGTCTGGCGGGCGCGGTTCTGTGAAACCCCTGCCAAAGGATATGCCGGATGCTCTGCCGCCATTAAGGGGACCGACTTCTACACGCCGACATCCGGATTGCGTCTGCCGACCCTGGCGATTGCCGGATCCGAAGACGGCGCCACGCCGCCTGACCTCGTGCGCGAGACGGCGGGCCTGATCCCGGGTTCCGACTTCGCGCTGATCCGTCGGGCCGGACATTTGCCTTGCGTTGAGAACCCCGCGGCATATGCAGACGTCTTGAATGGCTTCCTGGACAGGACAGCCCATTGATTTCAGGCTTTGACAGCGCGCTGACCGGTCATCTCTTCGCTGATGGCGAGATCGCGCGGCTCTTCTCCGACAGTGCCGTTATCCGCGCCATGCTCATCGTGGAAGGCGCCCTGGCCAAGGCGCAGGGCGAGGTCGGCATGATCCCCGCAGAGAGCGCAGCCTTCCTGCACCGGGCGGCCATGGAGGTCTCCATCGACCCGGCGGCCCTGGCCGATGCCACGGCGCAAAACGGGGTCCCCGTCCCAGCGCTCGTGGCTGCATTCCGGGCCGCGATGGAGGCGCCGGATCACGCGCAATATGCCCATTGGGGGGCCACGTCGCAGGACATCGTGGACACAGCCATGGCCCTGCGGACCCGTCAGGCGCTGAGCCTGATCGAGGCCCGGCTGGACGCCGCCTTGTCGAAACTGGCCGATCTGGCCGAGCACCATGCCGAAACACCCATGGTCGCGCGCACATGGGGTCAGGCGGCCACGCCCACGACGTTCGGCGCCGTCGTGGCGGGCTGGGGCGAAGGTCTCTTGGCCGTCCGAATGCCCTTCGACGCGGTCCGGAGGCGGGTGGAGGTGGTCACCCTGAACGGAGCCGCGGGGACGGCGGCGATCCTGGGGCGCGACGCACCGGCGCTTCGCATGGCGATGGGCAAGGCACTTGGCATTGCGGTCCCCAGGGGGAGCGGCCATGCGGAGCGAGGCCAGATGCGCGCGCTGGCCAATATCCTGTCCGAACTGCTCCAGGCCGCCAACAAACCCGCGACGGATCTGCTTCTTCTGACGCGCGACGGCGATGTCCGGCTTGGCGGCGGCGGTGGATCGTCGACGATGCCGCAGAAGTCAAACCCGGTCGGTCCGTCCGTCATCGGGGCACTGGCCGCTCATGGTGTAGGCTTGGCGGCATCGCTGCAGGCGCCCCATTGGGACCAGCGGGATGGCGCGGCATGGATGGCGGAATGGCTGGCCCTTCCGCCTCTTTTGGTGGCGACCGGAAAGGTGATGTCGCTGTTGCGCGATCTGGAAATCATGCCCGATGTAGACATCATGCGCGCCCGTCTCGATGACCCCCGTGGGCTGGTCCATGCGGAAGCCGTCTCGTTCGCGCTGACGAAGGAGATGTCGCGCCCCGATGCGCAAGCGCGGACCAAAGCGCTGGCGCAGGAGGTACGGGCCAGCGGCGGGAACCTGATCGACGCCGCGGGATTGGCCCGGGAGGATTTCACGCCAGAACAGCGTTGGGGCGAAGCGCCGGAGCTTGCGCGCGCCTTTGCCAGGGCCGTTCGCGATGGGTGATCGTCCACGCGATGTCGGCAGCGCGACCGATGGCGGCGGCGATCCAAGCGTGCCGCCAACGCAAGCGAAACGCAGCCTTCCCATCGCCATCGTCCTGGCCACGGTTGCGTTGGATGCGATGGGGATCGGGTTGATCCTTCCGGTCATGCCCGACCTGATCCAAGAGGTGCAGGGCGTCACGCTTGGCCAAGCCGCCATTTGGGGCGGGCTGCTTGCGACCACGTTTTCGATCATGCAGTTCCTCTGCTCACCCACGATCGGGAACCTGTCGGATCGGTTCGGGCGCCGCCCCGTCCTTTTGTTGTCCCTTGCCGTGATGGCAGCGGACTACGTCCTCATGGCGCTGGCGGGGAGTATCTGGCTTCTCTTCTTGGGGCGCATCATCGGCGGCATCGCTGCGTCGACGATGTCGACGGCGGCCGCGTTCATGGCCGACATCTCCAGACCGGAAGAGAAGGCACAGAACTTCGGTCTGATCTCTGCCGGGTTTGGCCTGGGCTTCGTGCTGGGCCCGGCGATTGGCGGGCTGTTGGCCGAACTTGGCCCCCGCGCGCCGTTCTGGGCGGCAGCCGCACTGTCTGCAATCAATTTCGCGGTCGGATGGATGGTCCTGCCCGAAACGCTCAAGCGCCCACGCGCATTCGAATGGCGGCGGGCCAATCCGCTGGGTGGATTGTTGGCCATCGGGGCCCTGCCGGGTCTGGGCGGCCTCATGGCGGTTTGGTTCTTTTATCAGATCGCGAACTGGGTCTATCCGGCGGTGTGGGCCTACTTCACCCAAGCTGCCTTCGGCTGGGAGGCCAGAATGGTCGGCCTCTCGCTTGCCGTATACGGGATTTCGATGGTGGTCGTCCAAGGCGGGTTGATCCGGCTGATCGTGCCGAGACTCGGAGAGCGGCGGACGTTGGCGTGGTTCTTGCCCTATAACGCGGTCATCCTGCTTTGCGTCGCATTCGTCCCCGAAGGCTGGATGATGCTTGCCTTGACGCCGCTCTCGGCGCTCGGGGCCATTGCCGCACCCGCTCTTCAGGGCCTTGCCAGCCGGATCGCCGAAGACGACCAACAGGGGGAGCTTCAGGGCGTCCTGGCGTCGATCACATCCATCGCAGCGATCCTCTCGCCCCTGATCATGACATGGGCGTTTGGCTTCGGCACGGCCGAGGCGCGGGACTTTCCGGGCGCGCCTTTTCTGGTGGCCTTTGTGCTGATGGTGGCGAGTTGGGGCCTGTATCGAGGCCGACGCCCCACCTAGCCGTGGGCGAGGGCCTGCTCGAAGACCGAACGGTCAACATTGCCGCCCGACGCGACGGCGACACAATCCGGGCCCTCGCGGAACAGGGCGGCCGCCAGGGCCACCGCACCGCCGGGTTCCAGCACAATGCGCAGATGACGCCAGGCGGCTGCCATGGCCTGCAGGGCCTCGCGCTCGCTCACCACAACGCCTGCCCCGCAATGGCGGGACATGACCCCGAATGTCAGATCGCCTGGCATGGGCGTCAGGATCGCATCGCACAATCCACCGGCCTCCTGGGCGTTTCTCTCCCGATCGCCCGATGCAAGCGACCGGGCGACATCGTCATACCCTTCGGGCTCAACCGGACGGACCGTGGCGGCATCACCGACGGCCAGCGCGATGCCAGATGTCAGCCCCCCTCCGCCGCAACAGACCAGCACCTCCTGAACGCCGTCCGGCATGTCCTCCGCGATCTCCAGCCCACAGGTTCCCTGCCCCGCAATCACACGCGCATCGTCGAATGGTTTGATCAGTGTCAGCCCGCGTTCCTGCGCGATACGCGTGCCGATCTCATCGCGGTCGTTGCTCCCGCGCTGGTAAAGCACCACCTCAGCACCGTAGGCCCGCGTGTTCTCGATCTTCACTGCGGGCGCATCGTCAGGCATCACGATCACCGCCGGGACGCCGTGTAAGGCCGCGGCATGGGCGACCCCCTGCGCGTGGTTACCGGACGAGAAGGCGATTACGCCCTGGCGCCGCTGGGCTTCCGAAAGACCGGAAATCGTCGCGAAGGCACCTCTGAACTTAAAACTTCCGGTCAGTTGCAGGTTTTCCGCTTTCACCCAAACCCGTCGGCCAGCCTCGCGATCAAGCAATGGCGCATTCAGTAGGGGCGTGCGCCGGGCATGGCCCGCGATCCGACGTGCCGCTGCCGCGATATCCGAGCGGGTGGGCGTGATCGCGAAAGGCGCCTCCCAGATCGTCAGAGAAGCATCGTCCATTCGTTCAAAACCTCCAAAGCCTCGGGCTCATCCAGAAAGGGGACATGGCCGCGGCCTGGCACCTCGGACGCGATCATGTCGGGACGGCGGCGTTTCATCTCCTCGAACGTGGCTGTCGTCAGAAGATCGGAATTCGCGCCCCGAATACAGGCAAGCGGCACGCCGTCCAATGCGTCGAAGAGCGGCCAGAGGTCAGGCGCCGGCTGCGCACCCGCATCCAGAACGGCATCGCGCAGCTTCGGATCGTAGTTGATCACCAAACCCGCCTCGGTTTCGCGGTAGTGCTTTTCGACCTCCTCGCGCCAGCGGCTTTCGGGGACGTCCTCGAACCCGGCCATCAGCGACGCCCGCATGGCAACTGCATCGTCAAAGGTTGCCGCTTCGGGGCTCTTGCCCAGATAGGAGACGATCGCCTCCAAGCCCTCCGGCGCCAGGTCCGGGCCGATATCGACAAGGCACAACCCGTTAAGCTTTTCCTTCGCCATCAGGGCCATCGACATGCCGATCAAACCGCCGCGCGACGTGCCCAGCACGGCTACCTTCTCAAGACCGAGATGGGCCAAAAGCTCCAGCACATCGCGGGTCTCGGTCGGAATGGTATAGGTTCGCCAATCCGGCGCCCGCTGGGACTTGCCGCGCCCCCGATAGTCGAGACGGATGACCCGGTGTTCGCCGATCAGGTAGGGCAGCACGTAGTCGAAATCGGTGGCGTTCCGCGTGAGCCCGGAGAGGCAGAGGATGACATCGCCCTCGCCGTCATCTTCGTACCAAAGGCGCAGGTTATCGGAGCTTCGAAATTCGGGCATCAGCCGGTTAACTCAGGAATGCCACGAAGGTCGTCCAGCACATGGTCCGGTTGCCAAGGGAGACGATCCATGGGCGCCTTGGCACGGTTCACCCATGCCGTTTCGAACCCGTATCCCTTGGCGGCCGCCGCGTCCCAACCATTTGAGGATACGAACAGAACATGTCCCGCCTCACAGCCGAATGCGCGACCGATCATGTCATAGACCTGCGACGCGGGTTTGAAGATGCCGACGCTCTCCACGCTGAGCACATGGTCCAGAAGACGCGCGATCCCGGCCGAGCGGACAGCAGATTCGAGCATCTCTGGCGAGCCGTTGGAGAGAATGCCGGTGGACAGATCCCGGTCTTTCAGCGCGCCGAGCATGTCTGGCACTTCCGGGAACGGAGACAATTCACGGTAGAGCTGCATCAACCGCGGGCGCAGGTCCGCGTTGGTCAAGTTCGACGCTTCCAGCGCCCAATCAAGCCCTTCCCCCGTCACCTGCCAAAAGTCGGCGTGCTCCCCGGTGATCGCCCGCAGCCACGTATATTGCAGTTGTTTGTCGCGCCAATCGGCAGACAGCTTCGGCCAGATGTCCCGAAGCTCTGGGAACGCAGGATCTTCAGAGGCTTGGCGCGCTGCCGCATTGACGTCGAACAACGTCCCGTATGCATCGAAGATGACAGTATCGACAGCCATGGCCTCCCCACGTTTTGCGGAGACCGTGGCAGGAGCTCAAGCGTCAGTCCAGACCGCGCTCCGAAATCTCACACTCGACGGCAGCCGAAATCGTTCGATCACGGGTCCAGCCCGCCTCGTCTTCTTCGTCGGACGACGCGGCAACCTTGTAGAGAAGGCGGCCATGGGCGTCGATCAACGCCTCGTCGCTCATTTCGCCGTAATACTGGTTCATCCACTGGCGGACGTTGATCGCATCTTCGCCGCCGGCGTCAACGCGGGCGTCTTCGCGCCGCTGGACGTCGTCTACGCCCTTTTCGCAGTAGTCCTTCAGATACCCCAGACCAATGCTTTGGATGCGAAGCTCTTCCATCGTCAGCGCAGTCGTGTCTTCCATGCCCGACGTCACCGTCGACATCACGGCGAAGCCGGTTCCGACAAGCACACCTGTCAAGACGACCCAATCCAGGGTCAAAGCTCCGTCCTCGGAGCGAAAGAAATGAAGCGCGGTGTCGATCATCACACTCATGCCCATACCACCCCATCTGTGATCCCACGGCGTAACGGCAAAAATGGGGCGATGTTTCCCCGAACTTGCTTAAAATCCTCGGAAAATCCCTAAGAAAGGGTTAACAATCGGCGGGTTTCTGCCGATATATTCTCGATTTCTGGGGGATTTCCGCCGCCTTAAAGGTTATCGGGATGCGGCATGCCCATCACGTGGTAGCCGCCATCGACGTGCACGATCTCGCCCGTCGTCGCTTTTCCCGCGTCGGAACAAAGGTAGAGCGCGGTGCCTCCAACAGCTTCGAGAGACGCATTTGATCGCATCGGTGCGTTCGCCTCCGCATGACGAAAGGTCCGCCGTGCACCCCCGATCGCTGCGCCGGCGAGGGTGCGCATTGGACCGGGAGAGATTGCGTTCACGCGGATGCCTGCGGGTCCGAGATCACTGGCGAGATACCGGACACTCGACTCAAGCGCCGCTTTGGCGACGCCCATCACGTTGTAGTACGGCATCACCCGCCGAGACCCTTCGAAAGTCAGCGTCAGGATCGTGCCCCCCGCGGGCATCAACGGTCGCGCGCGGCGGGCGACCTCGATCAGGGAATAGCAGGAAATTTCCAGCGATGTCCGGAAGTTGTCGCGACTTGTCTCGACGAAACGTCCCGTCAGTTCGGACTTATCCGAAAATGCGATCGCATGGATCACGAAGTCGAGCTGCCCCCAATCCGCCAGCGCCTCGAAGGCGGTATCGAGCGAACCGTCGTCGGTCACATCGACGTCCAACAGAAGTGTGCTGCCGACGCTATCGGCCAGGGGACGGACGCGCTTGGCGAAAGCGTCCCCTTGATAGCTGAATGCCAATTCGGCTCCAGCGCCGTGAAGGGCCTTCGCAATTCCCCAGGCAATCGAGTGATCATTGGCCACGCCCATGACGAGGCCGCGCTTTCCGGACATGTCCATCATCGGATCAGTCCCTCAGCCGCGAGAGAACCATCGAACCGTTCGTGCCCCCGAACCCGAATGAGTTCGTCATGACGCTGTCCAACTCGGCATGCTCAACAAGGGTCGTGGCGATCTCAGCGGGCTTCAGGTCCGGGTCCAGGGTGTCGACATTGATGGAGGGGGCAATGAAGTCGTCCTTCATCATCAACAGACAATAGATCGCTTCCTGCGCGCCGGTCGCACCCTGACTATGCCCCGTCATGGACTTGGTAGAGCTGACCGGCGGCGTTTGACGATCGCCGAAGACCCGGCGCACGGCTTCTACTTCGCCGACATCTCCGACCGGCGTCGATGTGCCATGGGCGTTGATGTAGCCGACCTTGCGATCCTCCGGCACGGTTTGCAGGGCAAGGCGCATGGCCCTCTCGCCACCCTCACCGCTGGGGGCGACCATATTGTGTCCATCCGAGGTGGCGCCGAAGCCCGTGATCTCCGCATAGATCGTCGCGCCGCGCGCCCTGGCATGCTCTAGCTCTTCGAGAACGACCATGCCTCCGCCGCCCGCGATGACGAACCCATCGCGATCTTTGTCGAAAGCGCGCGACGCTTTGTCCGGCGTATCGTTGAACTTCGAAGACATCGCACCCATCGCATCGAAGAGACAGGAAAGGGTCCAATCGACTTCCTCTCCGCCGCCGGCGAAGACGATGTCCTGTTTGCCCAGCATGATCTGTTCCGCGCCGTTCTGGATGCAATGGAGCGATGTCGAGCAGGCCGAGGTGATCGAATAGCTGATCCCCTTGATTTCAAAGGCCGTCGCCAGATTCGCACTAACCGTCGAGGACATGCAGCGCGGCACCATATAGGGGCCCATGCGCTTGGGCGCGCCTTTTTCGCGCACGACGTTATGCGCGATGAAGAAGTTCGATGTGCTGGGACCGCCGGAGCCTGCGACGAGCCCCGTCTTGATATTCGACACATCCTGAGGTTCGAGGCCCGCATCGCGAATGGCCTGATCCATCGCGATATACGCGTAGGCCGCGCCCGGCCCCATGAACCGGAGATGTCGCTTGTCGATATGATCTTCCAGCGTGATCTCCGGCATGCCGTGGACCTGGCTCCGGAAGCCATGTTCGGCGTAGGACGGGGCGAAAGTGATACCGGAGCGACCGGTCCGTAGGGACGCCGTCACTTCCTCGGCGGAGTTGCCGATGGAGGAGACGATGCCAAGTCCGGTGACGACGACCCGGCGCATCAGGAAGCGTCTCCGGTGCCCTCGGTGCTCAGACCGACCTTCATATCCTTCACGACATAGATCTCCTCGCCATCTGCCTCGACCCGCCCGTGGGCGACACCCATCTTCAACCGACGGTCAATGACACGCGTGAAATCGACGAAGTATCGCAGCATCTTCCGCTGCGGGGTGACCATCCCCTTCAGCTTCACCTCACCGACACCCAGGGCCATGCCGAGGCCGAGCCATCCACGCCAACCCAGGTTGAAACCGGTCAACTGCCAGAGGCCGTCCAACCCAAGGCATCCCGGCATGATCGGGTTGCCGGGAAAGTGGCACTCAAAGAACCACAGGTCAGGGGTCACATCGAACTCTGCCACGACGTGACCTTTGCCGTGCAGCCCGCCATCGGCGGAGATATCGGTGATCCGATCCATCATCAGCATGGGCGGTTCAGGCAGTTGAGCGTTCCCCGGACCGAACAATTCGCCGCGCGCACAACGCAGCAACTCGTCCTTGTCAAAGAAGGTCGGAAACTGGCTCATGATGCCCCCTATGGCCGTTCGCGCTCCTCTATCACTCGATGTTTCAAACTCGCAACCCTGCACACGGCGCCACGACGGGGGCCGCTGTTGCCGAATCCAATTGAACAAGAGGGCCAAAAACCCCTATATTACCTTGCGATGACAGGTTCTCTGGATAACGCCCGTACGCGGGGGGAAAGCTGGTTGGCTTCAGCAAGGTTGAGGCCGACCCGTCAACGCGTGCTTTTGGCGTCGCTTCTTGTGGGCGACGGACGGGATCGGCACGTGACGGCGGAGTGGTTGCACGACGCAGCCCGCAAGAGCGGAGACAAGGTTTCCTTGGCGACGGTCTACAACACCTTGCGCGCCTTTACAGAGGCCGGGCTGGTACAGGAAATCACAGTCGATGGGACCGGGTCTTACTTCGACACGCGGCTTGACGATCACCCTCACTTCTATTGGGAAGATGATGGTCGGCTGACGGATGCTGGGCACGAAGCGCTTGAGATCGCTAACCTTCCGGCGGCACCGGAGGGGATGGAGATCGCGAAAGTCGATGTGGTGATCCGCCTCCGTCCCCGCGACTAGGATCCGTCAACCCAGACCGATATCCGCGAAAGAAATGTAGTCGACCGGATCGCCGGGTCTGACATGCCGTGCGCTGTCGTCCAGCCAAACGAAGCCTTCTGCCCAACTCAACCCCGACACGCGGCCGGAGCCTTCGGACGGGAAGACCTCTGCCTGTCCATCGCGCAGCCGGGCGCGCAGAACCTCCACCCGCCCAGGCTTCTTGCGCTTCTCGAAGGCAGCAGCGACTGGGCGCGGCTGCAGTTCTGGCCAGCCCACCCCGGCCATCTGGAGAAGTGCGGGACGGGCAAAAAGGGCCGCGCAGGTGAAGGCGGCCACTGGGTTCCCCGGTAGACCGAAGACCGTCTTTCCCTGCCAATCGCCGATCATCAGGGGACGACCAGGCTTGATCGCGATCCGCCAATGACGAACGCGGCCCCGTGCGCGCAGTAAGCGGCTGACATGATCCTCATCGCCCGCGCTCGCCCCGCCGGATGTCAGGATCGCATCGACGTCAGCCCCCTCCAGCGCGGAGGCCAAGGCGGCCGCGTCGTCACGAACATGGCCGAGATCCACGGGCGCAAGCCCCCAGCGCGCGAGCATGGCAAGCAGCATCGGCCTGTTCACATCGGCGATCCCATCGCCGCCGGGCGGGACGATCTCGTCGCCGGTACTCAGAACCCCGACGCGCAAATTATGACGGACGGGCAGAGCCGCGTGCCCTCCGGCAATCGCCAACGCGATGTCACCTGGGCGCAGCAGGCGCCCCGACGGCAGGATCGGATCTTCAGCCGCGATATCCTCGCCTGCCGGGCGCGTGTTCGCACCCGGTTTCGGCACCGCCCGAAGCGTCAAGCGGCCATCAATGATCTCCGCGTCTTCTTGCAGGGCAACGGTATCGACACCGTCCGGCAGGGCGGCACCCGTTAGAATGCGAATGGCATGTCCCGGCGGCACTGCGGGCGCTGATGTGCCTGCTGCAGCCCGATCCGCGACCAATGGGATCGGGCCGTCACCGAGCGTGCCATGGTCAAATCCATAGCCGTCCACCGCGGAATTCGCGGCCGGCGGATGGGACCGTAATGCACGGACCGGCTCCGCAAGGATACGGCCTTGCACGTCCTCGATATGGACCCGCTCCTGCCCGACGCGGCAGGTCGTGTTTGCCTTCAGGTCTGACAAGACGTCTGCGACGGGGGTCCAACGGACACCTGCGGGTAAGGCATAGCAATCGTCGCTGGCAGGTGGCGGGAGCACGCCGAGGATCCAGCCCTCCTCCCGCGCGACCCGGTCTTGATCCTCGATTATTGCGGGTGCGGTGAACCAATCCATCGGCGCGTTCCGCAGGGCTCGTGCGGTCGCAGACACCTGGCCCTGATCTTTGATCGGCGCCGCATCCGGCGGGAAAAGACTTGGATAGATCTCCGTCAGTGCGATTCGCGCCGTCGGGACCGCAAAGCCCGTTTGTTGCGGCCAGACTTGGAGATCGTGGCCCCAACGTTTCCGAAGCGCTGCCAGAGCCGCCATTCCCAGCAAACTCTGGCTGCCGACCGCGCCAGCATAGGCCAATTGCCAGATCGGCTTGGCGGCCCCTGCCAATGCCTCCACAGCCCGATGTTCGTCGAAAGGCTGGTCGGTTCGATCCGACTTGCGGGTCGGCAGGTCGGGCAAATCCCATCCAGCCGGCCGCCCCCAGAAGGGCCCCATACCGGGCAGACCACGATTGATCGCCGTCGCAACATCGTAGTGATTTGTGGCGTTCTGCGCCCCATCCTCGATACGGTCGGCGAGCCAGTCCCAGAGGGCCAAAGCTTCGGCTCGCCCCGTCAAATGGGCGGCGAGACCTTTCGGGGCGCCGAACGCGAAATCGAAGCCGAGGAGCGTTCTGCCGCCCTCCGACAGCAGATCGTCGATCCAGGTCAAGGCCTCGGCGCGGGTTGGAAAGTAGCGAACATCCTGCTCGGCACCGCGATCGGCGCAGACCCAGATTGCATCTTTGCGCGGACGCGAACCCGTTGGCCGAGATGCGGCAGACCAATCCGCGACCACCACCAGATCCCAGTTCATGCCAGAAGCGCTTCGGCGACAGCGTCGATATCGTCCAGATCCAGAACCGGACAGTCGACCGCGCAGGGGGCGGTGGCGGCCACGGCCAGAATCGACCCGTCTTTGAGGGCCAGCGGCGGGCGGCCGATCTCCGGGCGCCAAACCTCGACCCGCGGGTGAGATCCCGACTTCCAGCCCTCTGCCAACACGATGTCGCAGGGTGCCAGCCGCGTTGTGAGATGCAGCAGAGATGGCGCTTCCACCTCCTCCATCAGCGTGAGGCGATAGTCCGAAGCGAGGACCACCTGCTGCGCGCCTGCTGCGCGGTGCCGGTGGCTATCCGTCCCCTCCGTCTCCAGATCGAGCGCATGATGCGTGCGCTTCAACGTCGAAACCGTCAGACCCTGCGATGTCAAATGGCGGACGAGACGCTCCGTCAGGGTCGTCTTGCCGGCGTTCTTGTGGCCGATGATGCCCCGCAGGATCACGCCAAAGCCTCTGCTGCTTTCAGATCCGCGGGCGTGTTGATGTTGAAGAAAGCATCCTGCGAAAACGATGCGAGCCCGACACCGTGACGGTCGGTCCAATTGGTTATCTTCCGCAAACCACCGTCGAGAGCTGTGCGAAGATCGTCCCGCAAATGGGCGGGCCAGAGGCCGAAGGTCGGTTGCGGTCCGTCGGCTGTCGCCGCCAGGGCCAACCCCGACGGTCCGGCCACGGCCTGAAGTCGTTCCACCAGATCAAGGGGCAGAAACGGCGTATCCGCGGCCGCCGTCACGATGGCCGTCTGGCCCTGCGCCGCGGCCCAGTCGAGACCGGCCAGAACACCGGCCAGCGGGCCTGGATGGCCCGGCATAGGGTCGGGCAGAACGGGTAACGCGAGATCGTCCCATCGCGCTGCATCCCCGTTGGCGTTCAAGAGAAGGCTGCTGACCTGCGGGCCCAGGCGATCGATCACATGGCGGATCAGCGGCTGTCCCGCCACCCGAAGCCGCGCCTTGTCCCCACCCCCCATGCGGCGGGCCAGACCGCCAGCCAGGATCAGCCCCGGCGGCCTCACGCCTCCTTCTCCCAGACCAGCCGCTCTTCGCCTGCGATGCAGAGAAACCGCTCGCCCTTCATGCGGCCAATGACCGTCAGCCCGACCTGCTGGGCGATTTCCACCCCCCAAGCCGTGAAACCGGAGCGACTGACAAGCGCGGGAATGCCCATCAAGGCGCATTTGATGATCATCTCGGAGGTGAGGCGGCCGGTCGTGTAAAGTGTCTTGTCCATCGGATCTGTGCCCGTCGCGCGCATCCATCCCGCAAGGGTATCGACGGCGTTATGTCGACCAACGTCCTCGAAATAGGCCAAGGGGTCTGGCCCCCTGCAAAGACAGGTCCCATGGATCGCGCCCGCCTCCAGGTAAAGGCTGGGCGTCCGATTGATCGCCTGGCTCAAAGCGCGCAGATCCGCGACATGAAGCGGCGTCGCGGGAAGTGTCAGACCTTCCAGGCCCGCCATCATATCGCCGAACACCGTCCCCATCGCGCAGCCGGATGTTCGCGTGGCCCGGGCAAGCTTGGCCTCATGGTCCGTCTCCTCGGCAGTCCGCACGATGACGGCCTCGACCTCTTCGTCGTAGTCGATCCCGATGATTGTATCTTCGGCGGTCACCATCCCCTGGTTCGACAGGAAGCCAAGACCCAGCCATTCGGGATGATCCCCGATGGTCATCGCCGTCACGATTTCGCGGCTGTTGAGATAGATCGTGAGCGGCCGCTCCTCGACCACGCGGAGGTCCACGACAGCGCCCGTCTGGTCACGCCCCCGCACAGCCCGGGTCAAACGCGGGTCAGACGGCTGCGGCGCAACGATCAGCGTCTCAGGACTGTGTGTGGCCATGGCGGCAGAGGGGCACGGGGCGCGACGGGATGCAAGACCGCCCCCTAGACCGGTAGAGCCGTGGTGGCCGAAACCGTCTTCAGCGCAAAGGCGCTCTGCAATTTGGCGACGCCTGGCAGGCTGGCCAGGTACTTGCGGTGAATGCGGGCGAAATCCTCGCTGTCACGGGCAACCACCTTGAGCAGGTAGTCGTAGGCACCTGTCATCAGGTGACATTCAAGGACATCCGGCACGCGGGCCGCCGCGCGCTCAAATGCGGAGAGTACATCGTCGGCCTGAGAGGCCAAGCTGATCTCCACAAACACCGTCACAGGGCGGCCGATGGCACGCGGCTCCAGCAGCGCAACGACCCCGCGGATGACGCCCGCCCCGTGTAGTCGCTGAAGTCGCCGATGACAGGCAGATGGCGACAGGTTGAGGATTTCCGACAATTGCCCAGCGGTGCGTGTCGCATCCTTCTGGATCAGCTGAAGTAGCTGCAGATCGATATCGTCAAAAGTGATCTGCACGCGATTTTTTCCTTTGCTCCAGATATTGACGCGCTTTTGTCGCGTTTAGCGAGGTCAGACCGCTCGATTATGCAAACCATGCTGGGGCCATGTCTGGCAAGCTTCTCCCCAATCAGCAGGGAGATTCGTCATGCGCATCGGTTGTCCGAAAGAGATCAAGCCGCAGGAATTCAGGGTGGGCGTAACGCCCGCTGCAGCCCAGGAAGCCATCGCCCATGGTCACAGCGTCCTGGTCGAGCGCGGTGCCGGCCTCGGCGCGGGCTTCGACGACGCCCAATACGAAGCCGTCGGCGCAACACTGGCGGACGACGCGGCGACTGTGTTCGCCCAATCGGACATGATCGTGAAAGTCAAAGAGCCCCAGGCACCGGAGCGCGCAATGTTGCGGGAGGGTCAGCTTCTCTTCACTTACCTGCATCTGGCACCGGATCCCGAGCAGACCCGTGATCTTTTGGCGTCCGGTGCGACCTGCATCGCCTACGAGACGGTGACCGACGCGTCGGGCGGCCTGCCGCTTTTGGCGCCCATGTCCGAAGTCGCGGGAAGACTGGCGCCGCAGATGGGCGCGTGGGCGTTGCAGAAGGCCAATGGCGGGCGCGGTGTCCTGATGGGCGGTGTCCCCGGGGTCGGCCCCGCCCGCGTGGCGGTGATCGGCGGTGGCGTGGTCGGCACCCATGCCGCCCGCGTCGCAGCGGGAATGGGGGCCGAAGTGACCGTTCTGGATCGGTCCCTTGCCCGACTGCGCTATCTCGACGATGCATTTGGGCGGGTCTTCCGCACGCGCTATGCCAGTGCCGGAAACACGGCTGACTTGGTCGAAGAGGCAGATATGGTGATCGGCGCGGTCCTCATACCGGGGGCGGCGGCACCAAAACTGGTCACGCGCGCGGGCCTAGCCACAATGAAGCCAGGCGCGGCGATCGTAGATGTCGCAATCGATCAGGGTGGCTGTTTCGAAACGTCGCGGCCGACGACCCACGAAAACCCGATCTATGAAGTCGACGGCATCATTCACTATTGTGTGGCGAACATGCCGGGGGCCGTCGCCCGCACCTCAACCATCGCGCTCGGCAACGCGACGCTCCCGTTTCTTCTGGCCCTGGCCGACAAGGGATGGAGAGAGGCGTGCCTGTCGGACCCCCATCTGCGCGCGGGTCTGAACATTCATGCGGGACAGCTGACCTATGCGGCGGTCGGTGACGCGCTCGGGATCGAGGCGGTGGACCCCGAAATCGTGCTGGCGGCCTGATTTCGGAAGATGATGCGGGCCGTTCCGCGGCCCGCATCGAAACGCTCAAGGCTCTGGTGCTACTCCGCCGGGGTCGCGTTGCTGCCCGACCGGAGCGAGTCGCGAATCTCCAGCAACACGTCGAGCTCCGACGGACCGGTCTCGGCCTCAGGCGCGACATCGTCCGGCTTCTCAGCTGCGGCCTTGATACGGTTGACCATCTTCACAAGCATGAAGACCACGAAGGCAACGATCAGGAAGTTGATGACCGCCATGATAAATTTGCCGATGGCGAAGACCGGGGCCCCGGCTTCTGTCGCGGCATCGATCGATGCGAATTCCCCATCTCCCAAGACGTAGAACCAACCGGAAAAGTCGATCCCCCCGGTGAAGAGAGCGATAATCGGGTTGATGATGTCTCCGACCAGAGAGGTGACGATGGCCGTGAAAGCCGCACCGATGATGATGCCGACCGCCATGTCCATCACATTGCCCTTCGCAATGAAGTCCTTGAATTCGTTGATCATTGTCTTCCTCGTGACGTCCCATTCCACACACGCGGGCCGGTATCCGGACTCCCGCGCACAGACCCTTGTCCTATTGTGCACGAATGTCATCCGTTTTGTTTCGCCGTCGGCGGAATATGTCCTCGGTCGACGATCAAATGCAGGAGTACCGCATGGCTGACCTCAGCGCCTTCCCGATCACCCGCCGTTGGACCCCCAGAGATCCATCGATCCTTCAGCTCTTTAGCTTTCCGACGCCGAACGGGGTGAAGGTCTCGATCGCGCTGGAGGAAATAGGCCTGCCCTATGAAGCGCATCGCGTCACTCTGGCCGATAGCGACGTCAAGTCGAGCGAGTTTCTGTCGCTCAACCCAAACAACAAGATACCGGCGATCATCGACCCCGACGGCCCAACTGGGTCACCGATCGGCCTCTTCGAAAGTGGGGCGATCCTCCTCTATCTCGCCGAGAAAAGCGGGAAGCTGCTTGGCGAGAATACCGCAGACAAGGCCAGGGTTACGCAATGGCTGATGTTCCAGATGGGGGGCGTTGGGCCGATGTTCGGACAGGTCGGATACTTCGTGAAGTTCGCCGGGTCGGCCATTGACGACCCGCGCCCACGACAGCGCTATATCGACGAAGCCAAGCGCCTCCTCGCCGTTCTGGAGGGGGAACTTCAGGGACGGGATTGGATCGCGGGGGACTATTCGATTGCCGACATTGCTTTGGCGCCATGGCTCAACGCACTGGCGTTCTACGAAGCGCGAGAGCTTGTCGGTTGGTCGGACTATCCGTCGCTGCAAGACTATCTAACCCGCTTCTACGATCGCGATGCGGTCAAGCGTGGCCAGAACATCCCTCCGCGCGAAGGATGACAGATCAGATGACGCCGCTTGCCATGCCCCAGACGATGACCATCAGGAACAAAAGGGCGGTCGCCATGATCGCGATTTCGAATTGCGTCGTCATAAAGGAAAGTCTGGCGCGAAATCGTTAGCAAAGGATTAACGCTGTCCTGCGGATCGACGATCTCTGCGGCCACGCGCATATTTTCGCCGCCGACCGCGGAGATGGGAACACATGCCATGGCGTCGGTGCCCGAAGCCTTCGATTTCCGTTGATGTCGAAATGCCGACACGGCGCCACGCGCTACTCAAAGGCTTGGGTCAGGCAGCGCGCTCAGACGTGTCCGATGCCCTGTGCTTCGTCTCGCATGTCATGATCGCGATCGCATCGTTCAGGTCTGCGCTTCCCTTATGCAGCATCTCCGCCGCATCCCGCGCTTCTTCGGCCATCGCTGCATTCTCATTCGTGAACCGCTCAAGCTCTGCGCTGGCGGCCACCAGCTCGGACAGGCTCGAAGACTGGTCCTTCGTCGATGCGCTTACTTTTTCCATCCGGTCATGAATATCGGAAACCGCCTCGGCAATTCTCATCATTCCGGCGGCTGCCAGTTCGACATGTTCAGCGCCTTCGTCCACCTTTTGCGTTTGCTCGGAGATAACGCCGACGATCTGCTGGGCAGCCTCGGCAGATCGCGCCGCTAAGGCACGGACTTCCGCCGCGACAACGGCAAACCCTCTCCCCGCGTCGCCGGCGCGCGCGGCTTCGACACCGGCATTCAGCGCCAGGAGATTGGTCTGAAACGCAATATCTTCGATTGCGCCCACCATCCGCGTGAGCCTTTGGGCATTCTCGCCTAAAACCTGCATCGCATCGCGCGCCTGTTCCGCCCGGCCCCTTGCATCATCGGCGCTTCCGTGGGCGGCAGTGGTTCGTTCCGCGACATCGGACACCGTTGCCGCGGTCGCGGTGACCCCATCGGCAATATGCCTGATGGAGCCTGCAAGGTCCTCCAACGTCTGGCCCTGCTGCTCGGTCCGTCTCGACATCTGCGCAGCGGCATCGGTGATCAAGTTCGCGCCGGCCTCGATGGAGACTGAGCGCGTCACCACCTGGTCGATAATGTCCGCGAGCTGTCCGGTACAGGCATTCAACGCATCGCGGATCACGTTGAAATCCTGGCCAAGCTCCGCGTCGATCCGTAGCCCCAGATCGCCGTCGGCCAAGCGTGACAGACGATCCTTCAGGACCCCTGCCGCAGTGACAAAAGGGGTAATGTTCGCGCCAAAGGAAATCACCCGGTGTGGCCGCCCGTCGGCATCGGGGACCGGAATGAACCGCGCATCGAACCACTCAGTGACGCCGGAATGATCACCGACGGGTATGCGTCGGCTCTGCTCCGCTCCCTCCTCGAGCCGCTCCCAGAGATCGCCAAGGTCCGGCCGCACCGTGCCATGCGGGTCGATGATGGAAAGATAGGATTTACCGGTGAATCTGTCCTCTTTGCTCCCTGCCCAATCCAGAAACCGGTCATTATATCCAGTGACGTAACCCTTGAGGTCCATGATCACGATCGGCTGCAACTCCCAGATCGTTTGCATCCGCGTCTGACGCTCAGCTTCCGCGATGCGATCCTGGGTCACGTCTGCAGCGAATTGAACGACTTTCGTGAGGGTGCCGGTGATATCGTAGACTGGGATATATGTCGTCTGGAGCCAGATCACGCGCCGATCGGCATCCAGATGCCGAAGCTCTCTGACGGTGGGGTCACCGGACATCGCGCGTTCTAGATGGTCCTCTATCGCCTCGGCGGCCTGCTCGTCCGGGACCAAGACGGACCGGTCCTCGCCAATCAGTTGCTCGGCCGGGCAGCCAATCATCTCCGCGAACGCCGCGTTCACACGCAATATCCGGCCGCTCGCATCAAATTCCAGGATCGGCTTGGACCGCCCAAGCGCCTCGAATAACTGCTCTCGGCCCTTTTCCAGCTCCATGGACGCAGTCACATCGCAGAGAATGGCCGTAGCGCCGGCAAAGTTGCCGGCACGGGTCGTCTCCGGCACGAACGTGCCGCCGACCCATATAACCCGCCCGTCGGCCGTCAGCCGAGGACTACGGACGTCAATCGCCTCACCGGCCTGCAACCTCTTCCAGACACGGTCGAGTTCCGCATCGGCCATGTGTTTTTCAGGGATCAGCGTGCGATGCCGCCGACCGATCAGACTCTGGCGATCATAACCCAAGGCCTCAAGAAACGCCGGATTCACATCACGAATATGGCCCGTCGCATCGAGATGCAGCACCATGCGACCGGCGCAGTAGCGATCCCAAAGCTGGGCACGCCGGTCTTCTTCCCGCCTGTTTCGCCAAGGCCAGAGCCGCATCATTTTCTCCACCAGTTTGGTGGGCAAGATGCATATCAGTCGTTGAGGTCCGGTTAAGGCATCGTGAGACCTAGAACGTTAAGGGCCCCAGCCGAAGCCGGGGCCCTCACGACCGAACAGAGTGACACCCTATTCGGCTGCGTCTTCTTTGGCTTTCTCTTCGCCGGTCTCCTGGTCCACCATCTTCATGGCCAACCGGACTTTCCCGCGATCATCGAAACCAAGCAGCTTCACCCAGACCTCCTGTCCCTCCTTCAGCACATCAGACGGATGATTCAGGCGGCGGTTCTCAATCTGACTGACATGCACGAGACCGTCGCGCTTGCCGAAGAAGTTCACGAAAGCGCCGAAATCGACGATCTTCACGACCTTACCCTTGTAGATCTTCCCTTCCTCGGGCTCCGCCACGATCGAGTGGATCATGTCGTACGCTTTCTGGATGGCTTCACCATTGGGCGATGCGATCTTGATGATGCCGTCATCGTTGATGTCGACCTTGGCGCCGGAGGTCTCCACGATCTCGCGGATAACCTTGCCACCCGAGCCGATCACTTCGCGGATTTTATCCGTCGGGATCTGCATCGTCTCGATACGGGGCGCGTGTTCCGAGAATTCACTGGCTTCGGTCAGGGCCTTGGCCATCTCACCCAGGATGTGGACGCGGCCCTGGCGGGCCTGCTCCAGCGCCTTTTCCATGATCTCGGGCGTGATGCCTGCGACCTTGATATCCATCTGGAGCGAGGTGATGCCGTTCTCGGTACCCGCGACTTTGAAATCCATGTCGCCCAGGTGATCCTCGTCGCCCAGGATGTCCGTCAGGACGGCGTAGGAGCCATCATCCTCAAGGACGAGCCCCATGGCGACGCCCGCCACGGGTGCTTTCAGCGGAACGCCGGCATCCATCATCGAGAGCGACCCACCGCAGACACTGGCCATCGACGACGACCCATTCGACTCGGTGATCTCGGACACGAGGCGAACGGTATAGGGGAAGTCGGTCGCCGCGGGCAGAACCGCCTGCAACGCGCGCCATGCCAACTTGCCGTGGCCGATCTCCCGACGGCCCGGAGGCCCAAACCGGCCGACCTCGCCCACGGAATAGGGCGGAAAGTTGTAGTGCAGCAGGAAGTTCGAACGGAAGTTACCGTGCAGGGCGTCGATGATCTGTTCATCGTCGCCCGTCCCCAGCGTGGTCACGACGAGGCCTTGGGTCTCGCCCCGCGTGAACAGGGCCGAGCCATGGGTTCGCGGCAACAGCCCGACCTGGCAATCGATGGGGCGAACCGTGTCGAGGGCGCGTCCGTCGATCCGCTTGCCGTTCTTGACAACGTCACCGCGCAGGACGCTCGATTCCAGCTTCTTGAGCGCAGTCCCGAGGTTTTCGTCCTCAAGCTGCTCTTCGGTCAGGGTCGCCTTGATCGCATCCTTCGCCTCCGCAACGGCATTCACACGCTCCTGCTTGTCCGTGATGGCATAAGCGTCGCGCATCTTCTGCTCGCCAGCGGCCTTCACCGCTTCGAACAGGTCCGCATAATCGGGTGCCTGGAAATCGAAGGGTTCCTTGGCGGCATCCTCGGCCAGCGATACGATCAGGTCGATCACCGGTTGCATCTGCTCATGGCCGAACTTCACGGCGCCCAGCATTTCAGCTTCGGAAAGCTCGTAGGCTTCCGATTCCACCATCATGACGGCGTCTTTGGTCCCTGCGACCACGAGGTCGAGACGCTGCTCCGGGTCGTTCTTCAGGTCCTGCATGTCGTCGACAGCGGGGTTGAGAATGTAGTCGCCGTCCACGAAACCGACGCGCGCACCGGCAATCGGACCCATGAAAGGCGCGCCAGAGATCGTCAGCGCAGCCGAGGCGGCGATCATGGCGACGATATCGGGGTCGTTTTCCAGATCGTGGCTGAGCACCGTACAGATCACCAGCACTTCGTTCTTGAAGCCATCCACGAAGAGCGGACGGATCGGGCGGTCGATCAGACGACTCGTCAGCGTTTCCTTCTCGGTCGGCCGGGCCTCCCGCTTGAAGAAGCCGCCCGGCACTTTGCCAGCGGCGTAGTACTTCTCGTTGTAGTGCACCGTCAGCGGAAAGAAGTCCTGCCCGGGCTTCGGCGCCTTCGCATAGGTGACAGCGGCCATCACGCTGGTTTCGCCATATGTGGCGATCACGCAGCCATCGGCCTGACGGGCAATCTGACCCGTCTCCAGAGTGAGGGTGTCATGGCCCCACTCCATCTCTTTTTTCACGATGTTGAACATATATCATCCTGTCTGGGAGCGTTCCCGGCCCTCCGGGTCTCCCGTGCATATGGCGGCCCCATTGCCGCCGACCCTTGTTCCTCTGCACGACGCCAGGGCCAAGCGTCACGTCTCAGATGTCGCGGCTTTACCGAAAGGTGAGGCCAAAGAAAAGGTCGCGGGGAACGCGGACCTATGTCGCGGTCTTTCGAAGCAGAAGACGTCGACCCTTACCATGGGCCGAACGTGTCAGCTCTTCGACCTTCCCCATTGCCCCAAGGAACGCACTAACCGCGTCGACCTTCGATTTGCGCGCATCCAAGATGACCGCGCCATCATCCGCGACGACATCGCGGAAGAAGCCGGAATAGGTCTCGGCGGGATAGTGGAAACCGCAGGAGATGAAACTGACGGCCAGATCGACACGCTTGCCGTCATCGAGACGATCTCGCTCGGGGTTACGGCACGCGATCTGTTCCGCCGGGACGCCGTTTTGAAGAAGGAAAGCCTTCGCAGTCTCAAGGTTCGAATAAGCCGAACCCGTTCCGGCGAACCCGAAATGCCGCTCTTCAGTCTGTTCCAGATCGATGAGCAAAAGATCCGCCCTGTGAGCCTGCCACGCAAACAGGTCAAAAAGCGCGTAGCCGCACCCGATGTCAGCCATCCGCATAGGAGCTAGCGCATCGATCACGGGTTTGATTTCCTGATATTCCAACCAGATCGCCGCCGCAGCCCGGCGCACCAGCGCCGCTCCCATCTCGTCTACGATACCGCGGATCGTCCTGTCGTCGCCGTCAATCCAATTCAGGATCGCCGCAGCGGAATGTGGATGGTCATGGACAATCTCCGAACGCTGCAGGATCAAGTTTACGATGTCGAACTCGGAAAACGCGGTCACCTCCAGCGCGTTGATTACCGAGCTGTCGACGGCATCCATCATTTCGGCAAAGGTGATCATGCGCCTCCACGTGTTGTCATCCGTTATGCCCGTCTCAACGCAAAAGGCCACGCGCGACGGCGTGGCCCTTCTTAAACGGTTGCTCGACAATCAGCGGCGGATGCCCAGGCGCTTGATCAGATCCTGATAGCGTTCTTCGCTTTTGCCACGGGTGTAGTCGAGTAGCTTACGACGCTGTGCCACAAGCTTGAGGAGACCGCGGCGGGAATGGTTGTCCTTCTTGTGGGTCTTGAAATGCTCGGTCAGCGTCGAGATGCGGCTGGTGAGGATGGCGACCTGCACTTCGGGCGAACCGGTATCGCCGTCCTTCGTCGCGAATTCCTTGATGAGGCGGTTCTTCTCTTCAACGGTAATCGACATCGGGGGCTCCTGTGGTTTGAGGGATGGCGCAAGCCGGGATGTCGTCCAGCAAGGCCCTTGGAGAGCGCGCCGGATACATCACACCTTCGAACATGAAAAGCCCTAATCGGCTGCTGCCAGATAACGCTCCTTTAAGAACCCGCCCCGTATGTTCGGTCTCCGTTCCAAGCTTGCAGAACGTCAGGAAGGGATCGAAACATGTTCGTCACCGCAATCGCACTCTGCCTCGCCGTGGTGGCCTTGTTCGTGTTTCTTCCAATGGGCCGCGCGCACCGTCCAAACGGTCCGCAAGCTTCGCGTCAACAAAGTGATGACTGGGATGACGGCGTCGTTCTGAACCCAGATTTTGTGAAGTTGATCTTGGCCCGGCCAAAACCCAGAGCGCCGACCGCGACGGACACACATGCCCGTCGCGACGAGATATCCTCTGCCCGCGCGCCGCGTCCTGCGGAGATCGTCGATTTCGACCCAAAGGAAGAACGTCTCGAAATCCTCTACGACGAGGATGGCGCAACCAAACCGCCCGCGCTTCGGATCGTCGAGGGCGAGGCAGGTGTCGAACTGCGTGTGGATGGGTTCACGGTCGCCCGACTTGCGGAGGGAACGCGGATCTCAGCCGAGGATGTCAGCCTGATCCGACGGGATTAGCGGCCCACGTCAAGCGGACTGCGCCAAACCTCAATCAGAAAAACCGGCGAGAAGCGCGGCCGCCACCTGGTCCGGCGCTTCCTCCATCGCGAAGTGTCCCGACTCTATCGGCGTATCCGTGACTTTACGCGCCCATCTCCGCCAATTGGCCGCAGGATCACCGGTCGACGCCGGGAACCCGTGACGCCCCCATAAAAAATGCAGCGGCGCATCGATCATCCGACCGGCCTCTCGGTCTGCCAGGTCGACGGCACGGTCGGTGTGATATCCGGCACGGTAGTCGGCACACATGGCGGCTGCCCGACGCGGATCACGCATTTGCGCACGATAGCTCTCAAGGGCGGCGGGATCGAAACAGGCCAGGGACTTGGCTTTGGTCCAGCTTGAAAGGATGAGATCGGCATAGCCGTCCGGATCGGCGGCGATCAACGTTTCTGGAAGCGGAGCGGGCTGGGCGAGAAACGTCCAATGATACGCCGCGAAAGCCAGCTCCGCAGACCACGCCGCCCAGAAATCGGAGGTCGGAATGACTTCCAGAATGGCGAGACGGTCCAACCGTTCGGGATGGTCGAGCGCGAAACGATAGGCCACGCGCGCACCCCGATCGTGCCCAGCCAGATGAACCTTCTCATGGCCCAGCGCATCAAGGACCGCCACCAAATCCTCGGCCATCTGACGCTTGGAATAGGTGCGGTGTGTCGCGTCGTCAGCCGGCGCGTCGCTATCGCCGTAGCCACGCAGATCCGGCAAGATGCAGGTGAAGCGTTCGGCCAATCGCGGCAGGACCGGCAACCAGCAGCGGTGGTTCTGCGGGAACCCGTGCAACAGAACCAAAGGCTAGCCCTGCCCGGCAAGCCGAACAGCCAGCCGAATGCCCGCTTCGGTGGTCACGTCACGACGTTCCAAGATCATGCTGCCTCCCAAGGCTCCGGTTGGACGGCATAGCCGATATAAAGCGGATGCTTCGGATGCCCGGCCTTGCTGAGCCCGAGGTGATGCAGGGGGCGACCCGCGTCCCGCAGCATCCGCTCAACCGCTAAGCCACGATCCAGATGCGCGCCATGGGTCCCCCAGGCGCACACCACGCGGTCGGCCCAGAGCGCCGCCTCCAAGATCGCGTCATCATTGGCGGGCCCCACGGGATCCGGCTCGCTCCGCATCCGCTTTGGGTCGGTGGCGCGATAGGCAAAGATATTCGTCACGCGGAAGGCACCAAAACCCAGGGCGCGGGCACGGCGCTCGCACCGCTCCACCGTCGGGTCGTTCGCAACCTCAGTGGCGGTAGACGGGTTCAGCATCACGAAATTGACCCGCCCCTCGGAGATATCCCAAGTGCGGATCAGATCGTAGCGATAGCGTTCGTCATCGGAGTAGACGGCTGTCGAGGGGGCGTCGCCCTTGGTGAAGGTCCGGGTGATCATGCCACCCTCTTGGCGCTGCCCGGCGAAGCTGTCCACCGGGCCGGGCGACGGTCAGGCGACCGCAGGTGTCGACACTTCGCGCGGCAGCCGCGTCTCGATGACCACCGCCGCCACCGCCGCGAAGAGGATGTGACCCCAAAGCGCGACCCAGGTAATGCCCGTGAAGCCCAAGAACGGCGCGTTTCCAGCAACGAGGTGCGCCATCACGTAAAGCGCGAAGATCCAGAGCCCGACGCCATAGGCCACCGATACCAGGGACCAATGCAGCCAGGGCGTGACCTTCGCCGCGATCGGGCGCGCGACCAAGAGATATCCCAACGGGTAGGCGATCAATCCGGTCAGCATATGCAGCGTGTAAGCCGCACCCGAGGGCGCGGCACCGAACACCTTGGATAATGTCGCCTGGGCCAGCCCCACCGGCGCCAGTTTTGCAAAGCCCGCAAGGGGCGAGAGTCCTTGGCCGAACAGATCGAAGGCGATGGTGGCCAGAGCGCCGGCGATCAGGATGGTCCAGGCGGTATCAGAGAAAGAGCGGGTCATGTCGAAGTCCTTTCGGATTGGGTTGGTGGTCATGTACCCCAAAGACCCCTGCCAGACGCAGCCCCCCTCACGCGGAGGTCACAGAGCGCGAGAGTGCCCGTGCGACCGTGTGAGTTTCTGAAACATTCTACCAGGTCACACCGGACAGATGTTTCAGGACCGGAAAACTTTGGACGGGTGGAGCATCCCACCACGGTAGATGCCAATCGCCACTGCCCGACCGTTTAGCGAGGCCCAAGCGGTTTCGCCGTAATCCGCACCCGTCAGCACCTCCGCCGGATTGCCGTTGGCGAGCCGCGTCGCAGCAAGCTCGGTCACGCGCAGTTCCGGCAAGTCTGCAAGGCCGAGTTCCAATGGGAGCAAGCGCGCGTCCAGCTCTGGCATCCGCGCTTCGGCCTCGATCATGTCCAGTGTCACGCCAGCCTCTGCCTGAAACGGCCCGGACCAGGATCGGCGCAGCCATGCCACGTGACCCAGACAACCCAAAACGCGCCCAAGGTCGCGGGCGATGGACCGCACATAACCGCCCTTTCCGCAGACCATCTCCAGAACGGCCCCATCATCCGTCGTCGCTACCACCTCCAGCCGCTCCACCCAGAGCGGGCGCGCCGCAAGGTCCATCACCTCGCCCTCGCGGGCCAGATCATAGGCGCGTGCACCGGCGACCTTCACGGCCGATACTTGCGGCGGCACCTGTTCGATCTGGCCGCGAAAGCCGTCCAACGCTCCCGCCAATGCCTGCGCCGTGGGTCGTTTGTCTTCGCGCAAGATCACGTCGCCGGATGCGTCATCCGTCGTCGTCTCAGCCCCCCAGGTGACGCCGAAGCGGTAGCATTTGAGCGCATCGGTGACATACGGCACCGTCTTTGTGGCTTCGCCCAGCGCGACGGCCAGAACCCCCGTCGCATCCGGGTCCAATGTCCCTGCATGACCGGCCTTGCGGGCATCGAACGCCCAGCGGACCTTGTTGACGATTGCGGTGGACGTCATGCCCGCGGGCTTATCCACGATCAGCCAGCCATCGACGTCCCGCCCCTTCCGCCGTCGGCCCATCAGCGCACCGTCACGGCGACAATCGGACCCATGGCCCGCCCGCCGTCACTGCGTCCGATGGCCGGGGCGTGCAGACGCGAGACGCGACCGTCGAAATAGAGCGCGTTTCGCACGCTCAGCACATCCCGAAACAGCGTGGCCATTTCGTGAAAGCTGACGGGCTCATCGGAGATGACAAAGTGAACCCGGCGTCCGTCATCAGATGCGCCCACGCCGTTGCGAAGGTTCAGAAACGTGCTGTCCGGAATGAACCGCGGATGCAGTTCGCCGTCGATGACCAGCATCGGGCCCGACTGGGTCGCATGATCACATGCCGGCGCGGCGGCTGCGAAAGCGAGGCTTTCGACCACGACGGCCCGATCCGCGGTCACGCAGAAGACACCGTTCGGCAGCATCCCGAAATTACCGGGCCCAGCCCGTGTGACGATGGAGTTCGCCTCGACGCCGTCCTCGACATAAAGCCCGACCGGGCGACGGTCGGGATGATACATGCCCGCATTCATCGCAAAGGCCAGATCGTCGACCACCCGCTCAAGGGCGTTGAAATTGCCCAGCGGCGTGCCATCGGCCCCGTTCAGGTGAAGGCTGACTGCGTGCCGATCCAGATCAGCGGTGCAGATCGTGAAGGCCCGCTCGCGATGGGTCATGGCCTCGCAGGCCAGGCTTGGCGCAGCCAGGGCCAACCAAATCAGGACCGCACGGATCACGAGCCGTCCTCCTCCAGGTCACGCTTGACCTTTTCGTCCGCCAGAAGACGCCGGGTGTCGTCCATGCGGTCGAAGGTCTCGTCGATGCGGAAGCGAAGGTCGGGCGCGAACTTCAGCGTCAATCCTTTTGAGACCGCGCGCCGCAATTCCCCTTTGTTGCGGGCCAGGGCGTCGATAGCCGCCTTCCGCCCCTTCCCGCCGAGGGGCAGCACCCAGGCCGTGGCGACCTTGAGATCGGGGGAGACCGTCACCTCGCCCACGGTGATGGACATCCCGTTCAGTTCCGGATCGTGCACCTCTCCGCGCGTCAGCACGTCAGAAAGCGTGCGCCGGATCAACTCGCCAACGCGCAGCTGACGCTGGGACGGGCCGGGGCCGGTGTCGAAACGTGAACGCGCCATGGCTGCCTCCTTGGAGAAGGATGGCAGATATGGGGGTCGGCTCGGAAGGGCAAGCGGAGCGTTGCGCGCGGGCTAGCCTTCGCGCATGACAGCCAAGATCAGGAGGATGCGTGATGGACAATTCTGGAAGCGATGGACCCGGGATTGTGGTCATGGGCGGATCCGGCCGTATGGGCCGAACCCTCTGCGATCTGATCCTCGCATCGGACGCGATGCGCCTGGTGGGCGTGACCGACGCGCCGGGGCATCCCTGGGCCGGGCGCGATCTGGGTGAGGTTATGGGGGGGGCCGCCAACGGTGTCCCTGTGACAGACGATCCGATTGAAGTGGTGAAAGACGCCCAAGCGGTGATCGACTTTACGACGCCCGCGGCCACGATCGCCATGTCGGAACTGACTGCGCAGGCGCGCGCCGTACATGTGATCGGGACGACCGGCCTGACATCCGATGATATCGCGACCCTCGACCGCGCCGCGCGTCACGCGCCGATCATCCGCGCGGGCAATATGAGCCTTGGCGTGAATCTCCTGACCCAATTGGTCCAGCGGGTCGCCGCAGCGCTGGATGACGATTACGATATCGAGATCGTCGAGGCCCATCACCGGCACAAGGTCGACGCGCCGTCCGGTACGGCGTTGATGCTGGGAGAGGCGGCCGCGACCGGGCGGAAAACGACCCTCGATCACGCCGCCGAGCGCGGGCGCGACGGAATAACAGGCGCCCGTGACCGCGGGCGGATCGGCTTCCACGCCATTCGGGGCGGCGACATCGTGGGGGATCACGAGGTCATGTTCGCCGCGGAGGGAGAGCGAATATCACTGAGGCACATTGCCTCAGACCGAACCGTCTTTGCCCGCGGGGCGCTGAAGGCCGCGATTTGGGGACAGGACAAGCCGCCGGGGCATTATGACATGCTCGACGTTCTCGGACTGCGGTGAACCGAGGCGGGCCGTGCCGCGTAGACCGTATATGCGTGTGCTGCTCTTCCTCCTCATGACCACGTCACCGGCCGCAGCATTCGAGCGGGTCGAAAGCCGCGAGGTTTTCTTGTCGCTGGTCGAAGGCCGGGAATTGGTGACCTCCGGCGTGTCGCTGCGGGTAGGGGCGGATGGGCGCCTGGGTGGGCGCGGCTTCGGGTTCCGCGTGACCGGGGGATGGGCCTGGCGGGACGGCTATTTCTGCCGAACTCTCCGAACGGCGATCCGAAACTGGGCAGAAGACTGTCAGGTCGTCGAATATGCGGATGGCGTTGTGCGATTTACTGCCGAACGCGGCAGCGGCGACGTCGCCGATCTACGCCTGAGGTGATCCGGTGCCGTCGAGGCGCCGTAAGACCCAGCAGACAACCCAGAGCGACCGACCATGCCCTTTCTCTTATCGATTTTCCTGATTGCTGCCCCCGTTTCTGCGAGCGCGTTCGAAGCCGTGCTCACACGCGACGCGTTCGTCACGCTGGTGCAAGACCGCGCGCTGACCCGGATGGGCATCGCCCTCGACGTGTCGGGTGGCGGTGTCATCGAAGGCCGCGCCTTCGGCCGCCCCGTCACGGGCGACTGGGAATGGCGCGACCGCTATTTCTGCCGGACCCTCTATTTCGGGCAGCGCGACCTTGGCGCCAACTGCCAGACGGTGGAGGTGCGCGGCGACACGTTGCGGTTTACCTTGGACCAGGGGCGTGGCGACTTCGCCGACCTGACCCTTCGCTAACGTCAGAAGTCGACGGCGATCCCCTTCCGCTCCCAATCGCCGTAGCGCACGGGTTCAGGGCCATCGCGGCCACCGATCTCTTTTGGTCCGTCACCATCTGCGCGGGCAGCATGGCGGGCTTCAGCCTCTTCCAAGGCACGGCGGGCCGTCTCGGGCAGCGCGGCGCGGCGCGCTGCTTCATCTTCGGGTGATAAGGGCGTAACCGCCGCCACGGACCTTGGCGCCGTCGGACAGGCCGCCCCGTCATCGCGGGCGTCAATCGCCCCTGGATCGACCTGCATTCGCTTTGCCATGCCTGCACCTCCTTGCCGCGCGCGCCACCGGGATATACGCGCGACCGGCAAACGAACAAGGAGGGCCGGATGTCACAGCCCCCGGAAAGCCAACAAGGCCGGGCCGGCGCCCTCCGTATCCTGGCCCATGTTCTCCGCGACGGCCGCATGATGGAGGATCGGCTCAGTGGCTTGTCCGGCGCCCCGGCGGCACGCGCCCTTCGGCTGGCTGGGCTGACCCTCCGCCACATGGGACGCGCCGACGCCCTCCTCTCGCCCCGCCTTTCGCGCCGCCCCGCACCCCGTGTGCAAGACATCCTACGCCTCGCCGTCGTAGAGATATTCGAAGACGGCGCCGCAGCCCATGGTGTCGTCAACGATGCGGTCACGCTGGCACGCATGTCGCCACGCAGCACGAAGCAAGCGGGCCTCGTCAACGCGATCCTACGCGGCCTGAGCGACGCGGATGCCGAATGGGAAGCACTGCCGCCTTCGCCACTGCCCGGCTGGCTGCGCAAGCCGTTGATCAAAGCCTGGGGCGACGAACGGGTGCGCGCAATCGAAGCCGTGCATCTGGCCGGGGCACCCCTGGACATGACGGCGAAGGCAGGTGTCGCGATCCCCGATGCGATCGCATTGCCCACCGGAAGCTGGCGTCGGTCCGGCGGCCAGGTGACCGCGCTTCCCGGCTACGACGATGGCGACTGGTGGGTGCAGGACGCGGCGGCCGCCGTGCCTGCGCGACTTTTGGGCGACGTGGCTGGGAAACGCGTTCTCGATCTCTGTGCCGCGCCTGGCGGGAAGACCATGCAGCTTGCCGCATCTGGCGCACGCGTCACGGCGCTGGACCTGTCCGAGAGCCGGATGAAGCGGGTCAAAGCCAATCTGGCACGCACCGGTCTCACGGCGACCCTCGTTACAGCCGACGCGCTTGACTGGACACCGGACGTCCCCTTCGACGCCGTCCTCCTGGACGCCCCGTGCACCGCCACCGGGACGATCCGCCGCCATCCCGACCTGCCGCATCTGCGCACGGCGCGCGATGTCGAGGCGCTGACCCGCCTGCAATACCGCCTGCTCGACCGCGCGCTCGACATGGTGACACCCGGCGGGCCGGTCGTCTTCTGCACTTGCTCGCTTCTGCCGGTGGAAGGCGAATTCCAGGTCACGGCCGCCTTGAAGCGCCATCCCGGCCTAAAGGCGGACCCGCTGGACCCAGCGGCTCTCGGTCTGCCTAGCGAGGCCACCTCACCCCATGGTCTCCGCCTCCTGCCCGATTTGTGGGCGGAACGTGGCGGCATGGACGGCTTCTTCATGGCTAGGCTCCGCCGGTCGCCGTAAGGGCAGCGTGACATAAGTTAACGCTGCGACTATCCTGTTTCCGAAGGGTCGGAACAGGCCCGGAAAGGTGCGATGGCAGGGCAAGGCAGTCTGAGCGAGCGGTTGCGAACCCGATGGCGCGTGGCGCGTGCGCGTCCCCCTCGTGGTGCGCGCAGTCTTGTTTGGCATCCCGAACCGCGCCACGTCGGCTCACCACGCCGGGGTGCGCAGCTTTTGGCGGGCACTTGGCATTTCGCGGGACAGATCGTCGATGCGAGGGACCGAAGCCCTTGGTCCCTTGACCCGCCTTCCGTGCCGTTTGCCATGCAGTTGCATGGCATGGGCTGGCTTGACGATTTGATGATGCTCGACCGCCCGGATGCGGAAGAGAGCGGACGGCGCTGGACCATGGAATGGATCCGGCAGTTCGGGCGCGGTCTTGGCCCGGGCTGGTGGGCGCCCCTGGTCGGGCGCCGTCTCCTGCGAATGATCTCCCATGCCCCGCGTCTTCTGAAGGGAATGCCGGCCGGGGATCAAAGCCTCTTCTTCGACAGCATCTATCGCCAGGCGATCCTGCTGCGGCGCCACTGGCGCGACGCACCCGAAGGACTTGCCCGGATGGAAGCGCTGACCGGCCTTCTCTATGCCGCCATAGCGCTTGAAGGGATGGGCAACCTGCGGGACCGCGCCTCGGCGCTGCTGACCAGCGCCATGGACAAGGATGTGGGCCCCGATGGCGGCATCGCCTCCCGCAACCCGGAAGCGCTGCTGGAAGTCGCCACCTTACTGGGCTGGGCGATCAATGCACTCGAACGCTCCGAGGGTCCGATCCCAGCCGCCCTGCTGGATGCCCAGGCCCGGATCATACCAACCCTTCGGGCCCTGCGGCATGCGGACGGGTCGCTGGCGCGGTTCCATGGCGGCGGGCGGGGCCGAAAGGGACGCCTCGATATGGCGCTTATCGAATCCGGGGTTCGCGCGCGCGACCCCGCGGCATTGTCCATGGGTTTTGCGCCGCTCCATCACGGTCGAACGACGCTGATCGCGGATGCGGCGGCCCCGCCAACCGGCATCACCTCGGGCTCGGCACATGCATCGACCTTGGCGTTCGAACTGACCAGCGGCTCCTGCCCACTCATCGTGAATTGCGGTCCGGGCGGCGCTTTCGGGCCGGAATGGCATCGCGCCGGGAGGGCCACGGCCTCCCATTCGACGCTTAGCCTGGCAGGTGTATCATCCGCGCGCATCGGTCCGCTTCTGGCAAGGGGCGGCCGACGGATTGCACCTCTCGTCCAGGGGCCTAAACGGGTTCAGTGGCGGCGCAGCGTGTCGGCCACGTCATCGGTGATCATGACCAGCCATGATGGCTACGTCCGGTCCCACGGGCTGACCCATCTGCGACGTCTGTCCTTGTCGACCGATGGCCGCTCCCTTGAGGGTGAGGATTCACTCCGCGCTGTCTCCGCCGTGGACAAGGAACGGTTCGAGGATGTCCAAAGCCACGTTCGGCCACTGGGCCTACCCTTCGATATCCGCTTTCACCTGCACCCTGACGTCGAGGCCGTCTTCGATGAGGTGACCGGCATGGTCGTCATGGTGCTGACCAATGGCGAAGCCTGGACATTCCGTCCGGGACACGGGGTCAACATCGCGCTGGAACCTTCCGTCCATCTTGAGCCCGGACGGCTCAAACCGCGTGCCACGAAGCAGGTTGTCCTTAGCGACCGGGTGGTGACATATGCCGCCACCATCGATTGGACCCTGTCGCGGATCGAGGTGACGCCAGAACGTCCCAAGGTCGCGGCCGACGCGGTCTGACCACACCGCAGGAGAATGCCGTGACCTATCCCGTGCCCCTCAAGCGCGCGCTTCTGTCCGTTTCCGACAAGACGGGCCTGGTGGAACTGGGGCAGGCGCTGGCCGCGCGAGGCGTCACGCTTCTGTCCACGGGAGGCTCTGCCAAGGCCTTGCGTGAGGCCGGGCTTGACGTGACCGATGTGGCCCAGGTCACCGACTTTCCCGAGATGATGGACGGCCGGGTGAAAACCCTGCATCCGAAAATCCATGGCGGCCTTCTCGCCGTTCGTGACGATCCGAACCACATGGCCGCGATGGACGCGCACGGGATCGGCACCATCGACCTACTGGTCGTGAACCTCTACCCGTTCGAGGAAACCGTGGCGGGCGGGGCGGATGAGGCCACGGCCGTGGAGAACATCGATATCGGTGGACCGGCCATGATCCGCGCCGGGGCAAAAAACCACCGCTACACGACCGTCATCGTCGATCCGGAGGATTACGCCTCTCTCCTCGCCGAAGTGGAGAACCATGACGGTGCCACGACCCTGTCCTTTCGGCAGAAGCAGGCAGCCATCGCCTATGGCCGCACCGCGGCCTACGACGCCGCGGTCGCCAGCTGGATGGCTCGCTACGAAGATGTGCCGCGCCGGGTCGCCGCCGCCGGGCGGCTGGCGCAGCCCTTGCGCTATGGCGAGAATCCACACCAGGCGGCGGCGTTCTATACCGATGGCAGCGCCCGGCCCGGCGTGGCCACCGCAACGCAGCATCAGGGCAAGGCGCTCAGCTACAACAATCTCAACGATACCGATGCCGCCTACGAGCTTGCGGCGGAATTCGATGGGCCCGCCGTGGCCATCATCAAACACGCCAATCCCTGCGGCGTGGCAACCGGCGAGACCCTCAGCGAGGCCTATGGCCGGGCCTTCGATTGCGACCGGGTCTCAGCCTTTGGCGGAATCGTCGCGCTGAACGGCACGCTGGACGCGGAGACCGCGCGCGCCATCACCGAGATTTTCACCGAGGTTGTGATTGCCCCGGATGCCACCGACGCCGCGCGAGACATCTTCGCAAACAAACCAAACCTGCGGCTTCTGACGACAGGCACTTTACCGGATCCGCGCGTATCCCGCAGGGCGATGACGCAAGTGGCGGGCGGATGGCTTGTCCAGGACCGGGATGTGGGGCACGTCACCGATGATCAGCTAAAAGTGGTGACGAAACGAACGCCGACGCCTTCGGAGTTGCGCGATCTGCGCTTTGCCTGGACCGTGGCCAAACATGTGAAGTCGAACGCCATCGTCTATGCAAAGGATGGCGCGACGGTCGGGGTTGGCGCGGGCCAGATGAGCCGTGTCGACAGCGCGCGGATCGCAGCCCGCAAGGGGGAAGACATGGCACAGGCGCTCGGCCTGGAGGAAAGCCCGGCGAAAGGCGCCGTCATGGCCTCGGATGCCTTCTTCCCGTTCGCCGACGGTCTGATGGCCGCCGCAGAAGCCGGGGCGACCGCTGTGATCCAGCCAGGCGGCTCCATGCGCGACGCCGATGTCATCGCCGCAGCGGACGAAGCCGGGTTGGCCATGGTGCTGACCGGCATGCGCCATTTCCGGCATTAAGATGGGCCGCCTCGCCCTCTGGGCCTTTCTGGCCTTTGCGCTGGATCAGGTCAGCAAGGTGGTCGTGGTCCATTGGCTGAACCTCAAGACGATCGGCGTGATCGAGGTCTTGCCGCCCCTTCTGACCTTCCGCATGGGCTGGAATGACGGGATCAATTTCGGCCTTTTCTCTGGTATGCCCGAGATCACGCGATGGCTTCTGATCGCCATCGCCATCGTCGTTTCGGCGGCGCTGGCCTTATGGGCGCGGAAATTCACGCGACCGCTGGCCTTCGTCTCGGCCGGGCTCGTCGTCGGCGGTGCGCTCGCCAACGCGCTGGATCGGCTGCTCTACGGGGCGGTGGCGGACTTTCTGAACATGTCCTGCTGCGGGATCTCCAATCCATTCGCATTTAACTTGGCCGATGTCTTCATCTTTGCCGGAGCCTTCGGCCTCGTCCTCTTTGCCGATGACAAAAGCCCCCGTGACCCGGCGACCCGCGTCGGCTAGGAACAGGGCGGATCTGCGGGAGGACGCGATGACGGGACGGCTGACACTGGCGATGATCTGCGCCCTGGCCCTGTCCGGCTGCGGCAGCCAAACGCCAAGCCTTTTCAACATCCGCAAAGCCGACCGGACCCCAGACGAGTTTTCGATCCTGCCGTCACGACCTTTGGAGCAGCCGGCCGACCTTTCGGCATTGCCGCCGCCGACCCGCGGTCTTCCGAACCGAACCGATCGGCAGCCCATCGCCGAAGCGGTCGCGGCCCTGGGTGGCAACGTCAATGCAAGCACATCGGCGGACGCGGCACTTTTGGCCTCCGCCGGGCGATTTGGCGTGCAACCCACCATCCGGGAACAATTGGCCACCGAAGATCTCGATTTTCGCCGCCGTAACAATGGGCGCCTTCTGGAGCGCGCCTTCAACGTGACGGTGTATTACCGCGCCTATCGCCGCCAATCTCTGGACCAATATGCGGAGCTTGAGCGCCTGCGCCAACGCGGGATCCGCACCGTGGCAGCACCGCCGCGCCCGTCGAGCGGCCCATTCTGAGCCTCTACCGCCCTGACAATCGCGTGATCCTGGCAGTGCCGCCCGTTTGAAACGGCCCTCGCGCGCCACATCTCATTGGAAACCGCCAGCGAAACCCGGAGCTTCCATTGCGCCTGATCCCAAGCCTCGCCGCTCTCTTCCTCTCGGCCATCCCCCTGCGGGCCGAGGAGGCCGGTGTGACGACCTTCACCCTCGACAACGGCATGGATGCCATCGTGATCGAAGATCACCGCGCACCCGTCGTCGTCCATATGGTTTGGTACAATGTCGGTGCCGCCGACGAGCCGCCGGGCAAATCGGGGATCGCGCATTTCCTGGAACACCTGATGTTCAAGGGCACGGATGACCTTGGACCAGGAGAGTTCAGCCGGATCGTCGAAGCCCAGGGCGGAACGGACAACGCGTTCACCTCCTTCGATTATACCGGCTATTTCCAGCGCGTTGCCGCCGATCGGCTGGGCCTCATGATGGAGATGGAAGCCGACCGGATGCGCGATCTGGTCCTCGATGACGAGGACATGCTGACCGAGCGGGACGTCGTTCTGGAGGAGCGTGCCCAGCGCACCGAAAGCGACCCCGGCGCCCTGCTCGGAGAGCAGCGAGCACGGCTACAATATCTGAACCACCCCTATGGCGTGCCGATCATTGGCTGGCGACACGAGATTGCGGAACTGACGCTTGAGGACGCGCTCGACTTTTACCGAGAATTCTATGCGCCGAACAACGCCACACTTATCGTGGCGGGCGATGTGGAACCGGACGAAGTCCGCGCCCTGGCCGAGACGCACTATGGGCCGATCGAGCCGACACCCGGCCTTGGGCCTCGCGAACGCCCCGCTGAGCCGCCACAGATCGCCGCCCGTCGGATCGCCTTTGCGGATACCCGGGTTTCGAACCCCTATGTCGTGCGGACCTATCTCGCCCCCGAGCGCGACAGCGGCGCGCAAGAGGATGCTGCCGCTTTGATGATGCTGTCACAGATCCTTGGCGGGTCGTCGGCGACGTCACTTATGGGCCGCGTTCTGGAACAGGATGAGGGTGTCGCGCTCTACACCAGCGCGTTCTATAGCGGGACATCCCTAGACGATACGACCTTCGGCCTCGTGGTCGTCCCGACGCCGGATCGGACGCTGGAACAAGCCGAAGCCGATATGGATCGGATGATCGAGCAGCTTCTGGCCGACGGTATCGACGCGGCTCAACTTGACCGGATCAAGGGGCAGGTGCGCGCTTCGGAGATCTACGGCAAGGACAGCTTGCAGGGGCGGGCCCGCACCTACGGGACCGCCATCACCGCCGGTCTGACCGTCGAGGATGTGGCAGAATGGCCGCGCGTGCTAGAGGCGGTGACCGAAGACGACATCTTGCGCGTCGCGCGGGAGGTCTTGCGCCCAGAGACATCGGTCACGGCCCTCCTGACCAAACCAGACGGCGACGTTGAGGTGAACCAATGACGATGATCCGTATCCTTCTCGCCGCCCTCGTGGTCGCATTTCCCATGCGTGTTGCGGCAGCGGTTGAAATTCAGGAAGTGACATCACCCGGTGGGATCACGGCTTGGTTGGTAGAAGAACCCTCCATCCCGTTCGTCGCCTTCGATATCCGCTTTAAGGGTGGCGCCAACTTGGACGCGCCGGGCAAGCGGGGCGCGACGAACCTCATGATGGCGACCTTGGAAGAGGGCGCCGGGGATCGCGACTCCCGCGCCTTTGCAGAGGCCTCCGAAGCGTTGGCGGCGCGGTTCGGTTTCGATACGTATAATGACAGCGTGTCGATCACCGCCGAAGTACTGACAGAGAACCGTGATGACGCGCTGTCTCTTTTGCGCGATGCCATCCTACTTCCACGTTTTGACGAGGCGGACGTGGCTCGCGTGCGCGACCAGGTTCTGGCGGTCATTGCGCAGGACGAGCGAGACCCGCAGGAAATCGCCGGACGCACCATGAATGCCCTGGCCTTTCCGGAGCATCCCTATGGTTCGGCGCTTGAAGGGACCCGCGAGACCGTCTCGGCGCTGACGCCCGACGATCTGCGGGAAGCCCATGGCACCGCTTTGACGCGCGACCGTGTCTATGTGGGCGTGACCGGCGACATCACCGCCGCCGAGCTGGGTCCGTTACTGGACAAACTTCTCGGCGGCCTGCCCGAGAGCGGGTCGGCAGAAGTGGACGCGGCGGGCTACGCGCTGGACGGCGGCATAACGGTCGTCGACTTCCCGTCGCCGCAATCGGTCGTCCTGTTCGGACATGAAGGCATTCCGCGCGATGATGACGATTTCTTCGCGGCCTACGTGCTGAACCATATCATCGGCGGACGGGGCTTCGCGTCGCGCCTGATGGAAGAAGTGCGCGTGGAGCGGGGTCTCACCTACGGAATCGGCACGTTCCTCGCCCCCCGAGATCACGCGGCGCAATATCTGGGCCAATTCTCTTCCTCCAACGACAAGACGGCGGAAGCTGTTGAGATCGTGCGACAGCAATGGTCCGCCCTTGCCTCGGGCGAAGTGTCCGAAGCAGAGCTTGAGGCAGCCAAGACGTTCCTGACCGGGGCCTATCCGCTCCGCTTCGATGGGAACGGCAATATCGCGGGGATTCTGGTCTCGATGCAAACGCAGGACCTTCCGATCGACTACATCGCCACGCGCAACGACAAGGTGAATGCCGTCACGTTGAACGATCTGCGCCGCGTGGCCGAACGCATTCTGCAACCGGAAGAGTTGCATTTCGTGGTGGTCGGTCAGCCGGAGGGTCTTGAGACGAGCGGCCTCTGATCCGCTTTCAGAATCGGAGGCGCCCATGCTAGGTCTTGGGGCATGGGCGCCTCCGACCGCAATATGATCCCCCCTCCGATCCGCCAGCTCGATGAAGCGGCCGTGAATCGCATCGCGGCCGGCGAGGTGGTCGAGCGGCCCGCCTCGGCCGTGAAAGAGTTGGTGGAGAACGCACTCGACGCGCGGGCGACCCGCATTTCGGTCGAGATCGCCGATGGCGGGCGCACGCTGATCCGCGTCACGGATGACGGGCACGGGATCAGCGGCCCTGACTTGCCGATGGCCCTGTCGCGCCATGCCACATCGAAGATCGACGGCAGCGACCTTTTGAACATCCACTCCTTCGGGTTTCGCGGCGAAGCGCTGCCAAGCCTGGGGGCCGTGGGACGCCTGTCTGTCAGCAGTCGCGCTGCCGGGGCGGCAGAAGGCGCGGCGATCCGCGTGGATGGCGGGCGTGTCGATGCCGTTCGGCCAGCGGCCATACGCGGTGGCACGGTGGTGGAACTGCGCGATCTGTTCCACGCCACCCCAGCTCGTTTGAAGTTCCTGAAGTCGGAACGTTCGGAGACCATGGCCGTCACCGACGTGGTCCGTCGACTGGCCATGGCTGAGCCGCGCGTGGGCTTCACGCTGCGGGACGTGACGGTCGGCGGTAGCAAGAAGATATTGTTCAGGGCGGACCCGCAAAGCGGCGACCTGTTCGATGCGCTCCATGGTCGCCTCGCCACGGTGCTGGGGCGCGACTTCGCCGAGAACGCTTTGCCGCTGGACACCACGCGGGAGGATATTCGGCTGATGGGCTATGGCGCCCTTCCGACACATTCACGGGGCAACGCGGTTCATCAGTACCTTTTCGTGAACGGCCGTCCGGTCCGGGACCGGATGCTGACCGGTGCCTTACGCGCGGCCTATGCTGACGTCATGGCGCGCGATCGTCATCCGGTGGCGACCCTGTTTCTGACCTGCCCCTGCCCCTTGGTGGATGTGAACGTGCATCCGGCCAAGACCGAGGTTCGTTTCCGCGATCCAGGCCTTGTCCGCGGGCTGATCGTGTCCGCACTACGCCACGCGCTGGCCGAGACCGGGCATCGTAGCGACACGGTGATCGCCGGGGCCACGCTTGGCGCCATGCAGCCGCAAATGCCGCCACGCATCTACCAGATGGACCGCCCGGCGCCTGCCCCTGCCGCCGCGGCCATGCCCGGACTTTCGGAACCCTCAGCGCGGTTCGAAACCGCGGAGGCCGTTCCGCAGGAGGATGGCCCCCTTGGCGCCGCGCGCGCGCAGCTTCACGAGAACTGGATCATCGCGCAGACCGCAGACGGCATCGTCATCGTGGACCAACATGCGGCCCATGAGCGACTGGTCTACGAACGCCTGAAGACGCAGATGGCGGCAGATGGCGTGGCCGGACAGGCCATTTTGATCCCCGAGGTCGTGGAGGTCGGCCCCGATGCGGCGGCGCGACTTCTAGAGGTTGACTTGTCGCCCCTCGGGCTCTCGCTGGAGCCGTTCGGGCCAGGGACCATCGCCATCCGGGAAACGCCCGCAATCCTGGGGCCGGTCTCAGCGGAAGCGCTGATCCGCGATGTCCTGGACGAGCTGGAGGCGGACGAGACGGCCGAGCCACGCAGCGTTGAGGCAAAACTGCATGCCATCCTCAGCCGGATGGCCTGCCACGGCTCGGTACGGGCGGGCCGTCGGATGTCCGCTCCGGAGATGAACGCGCTGCTGCGCGACATGGAAGCCACGCCCCATTCCGGCCAATGCAACCATGGTCGGCCGACCTGGGTCTCGCTCAAGCTCAGCGATATCGAACGCCTCTTCGGCCGCACATGACCCTCGATCTTTCGGATCCGGTCACGTTGGCCGCCATGGCTGCGGGCGCGACCATGGCGATCTTGCTGGTCGTTCTGCTGGGTCTGCTGACACGCTTACGCCAGCTTTCCCTGGCGCAGGCCGGGCTGACTGGCGCGCTGGAGACGGTCGCCCGGGCACAGGCGAGCGGCGAGGCCCGCATGGCCGACACGCTGAGCGGTGCCGCCGCACGAACGGCACAGACCTTGGGCGAGCTCGGCGCGCGCCTGGAAGCCATCGACCGCGCCCAAACCCGGATCGAAACCCTATCGGGCGACGTGCTTGGCCTGCAGGATATCTTGTCGAACAAGCAGACGCGCGGCGCTTTTGGAGAGGTCCAGCTGCGCGACATCGTCGCCAAGGCGCTTCCGCCCGACGGATACACATGGCAAGCGACCCTGCCCAATGGACGGCGAGCCGATTGTCTGATCCACATGCCCGACCCGCCTGGCTCCCTGGTCATCGATGCGAAGTTTCCGTTGGAAGCCTACGAGGCTTTGGTGGCGGGCGATCCGCAAGCACCCGCGAAGTTTCGCACCGCGATCCGGACGCATATCCGCGCCATTGCCGAGCGTTACATCCTGCCCGGCGTCACAGCGGACGGCGCTTGCCTCTTCCTTCCATCGGAAGCCGTCTATGCGGAGCTTCACGCAAACTATCCCGACCTCGTACGCGAGGGCTTTGCCGCACGGGTCTGGATCGTCTCGCCCACCACCTGCATGGCAACGCTGAATACCTTGCGCGCGATCTTAAAGGACCACCGGATGCGCGAACAGGCCGGGGCGATCCGTCAGGCATTGGCGCAACTGGGCCGCGATGTAGAACTGATCGTGGAGCGCGCGGCGAAGCTGGAGACCCATTTTGAACAGGCGCGCCGCGACGTCGACGGGATCGTCACCGCAGCGGAGCGGGCGGGCAAGCGAGCCGAGCGGCTAGACAGTTTCGATTTCCAGGACGAGCCGGAGGCGGCGCAGATGACGCTGCGGCCCGCCCCCGTCATCCGGCGCGGCTGACATGATGCGGCGTGACCGCCCTCGCCCCCCATGCTAGCTGCCCGCCCATGAGCCAGCTTCCGACCAAGGCGGATATCCTGCGATGGATCTCCGACAATCCCGCCCTCACCTCGAAGCGCGACATCGCCAAGGCGTTTGGTGTGAAGGGTGCACAGCGGATCGACCTCAAGCGGCTGCTCAAGGAGATGGAGGCCGACGGCGATCTGGCCCGTCGGAAGCGCAGCTATGACGATCCGAACCGTCTACCGCCGGTGAGCGTTTTGAAGGTCGCGGAGACGGATCGCGACGGCGATCTCTACCTCGCCCCGGCGGAGTGGCGCGGCGACGATCCTTTGCCCCGCATCCTCCATGTGCCGAAGCCCGGCGATCCCGCATTGGCGCCCGGAGACCGCGTCTTGATGCGTCTGACAGAGGTGAGCGGCGAGGATCACAGTCACGAGGGCCGCCTGATCCGCCGCATCGGAACGGGACCACGCCGTTTGCTGGGTGTGTTCCGCGCGACCTCCGATGGTGGCCGGTTGATGCCCATCGACAAGGGATCGGACAAGGAGTGGATCATCCCATCCGGCGCCACCGACGGGGCCCGGGACGGGGAATTGATCGAGGCCGAGCAGACCGGGCCGCGCGGTCGGATGGGCCTGCCCCGCGCGCGCGTCGTCACGCGGCTCGGCGATCCGGGTGCTGCGAAATCCGTCAGCCTGATCGCGATCCATCAGCATGGCATCCCCGATACGTTCCCAGAGGAAGCCATTGCCGAGGCGGAAGCGGCAAGGCCGGTCGAGCTGGGCGACCGGACGGACCTGCGCCATCTGCCGCTGATCACGATCGATCCATCCGACGCCCGGGACCACGATGACGCCTGCTACGCCTATCCGGACGACGACCCGTCCAATGAAGGTGGCCACGTCCTGTGGATAGCCATCGCCGATGTGGCCCATTACGTCACCCCGGGTTCCGCGCTGGATCGCGCCGCGCGGGAACGCGGGAACTCAACCTATTTTCCGGATCGCGTGGTGCCCATGCTGCCGGATGCGCTGTCGGGCGATCTGTGCTCCCTGCATGAAGGGGTAGACCGGCCCTGTATCGCCGTCTGCATCCGGATCGACGCCGAAGGTGAAACCGTCGACCACCGGTTTGTCCGCGGGCTCATGCGCTCTCCGGCGGCGCTGCATTACGAGGAGGTGCAGGCCGCGATCGACGGCGCGCCCAACGACCGGACCGCCCCCTTGCTGGCCGAGGTCCTGACACCGCTCTACGCCGCGTATGACGCGTTGCGACATGCACGCGCACGACGGCAGCCGTTGGACTTGGACCTTCCCGAACGGCGGATCGCGCTGTCGGAGGAGGGTCAGGTCACAGCCGTCGCCTTCAAAGATCGGCTCGACGCGCATCGCCTGATTGAAGAGTTCATGATCCGTGCCAACGTCGCCGCGGCCGAAACGCTGCAAGGCAAGGCCCTGCTCTACCGCGTCCATGAAGCGCCGCCCGAGGACAAACTGGACAGCTTACGCGAAACGGCCAAGGCCAGCGGTTTCAACCTCCCCAAGGGACAGGTTCTGCGTCCCGCCCTGCTTAACCGCCTGCTCCATGACGCGGCGGATACGGAACTGTCGGAACTGATCTCCATGTCCACGCTGCGGGCCATGACGCAGGCCTATTACGCGCCGCGAAACCTCGGGCATTTTGGACTGGCCCTCCGGGCCTACGCGCATTTCACCTCCCCGATCCGGCGCTATGCCGACCTGATCGTGCACCGTGCGTTGATCAGCCTCCACGACTGGGGCGGCGACGGGCTGAGCGACGACGACATCGCGCATCTAGACGCCATTGCGGAGACCATTTCGACGACCGAGCGGCGGTCCATGGTGGCAGAGCGCGACACGTCCGACCGCTACCTGGCGGCGTTTCTGTCGGACAAGGTCGGAGCAACCTTCGAGGGCCGCGTCTCGGGCGTGCAGAGCTTCGGCGCCTTCATCCGCCTGACAGAGACCGGCGCGGACGGGCTGATCCCGGTTCGGTCTCTTGGCGCGGAATACTTCCGGTATGACCGCGACGAACAGGTTCTGACGGGCAGTGAAACGGGGCTGGAGATCGGGCTCGGCCAGCGGGTGACCGTGCGGCTGGCCGAGACCACGCCGACGACCGGCGGGTTGGAGTTGGAGCTTCTTTCGGTTGAGGGCACGCGACTACGGCCGAAACAGGGACGGGTCGGCAAAACCCGGCGGCCCAGCGGTAAGCGCGGCAAACTGCGCAAGGCCCCTAGACGTCGTCGGTAAGAGCCCTTTGCGGATAGGCCTTGCCGGGCTAGGCTCCACTGAGAAGCCATGAATGGCCCCAGGAGCAGAGCATGATCCGACGTCTCGTCGCCCTCTCGGCGTGTCTTCTACCCACACTGGCACAGGCTGACGAACGCCCGGTCGCCCGGCCAGAGCTCGTTACGGTTGTCCCGCAAACTGCACCTGCGGCGCTGACGGCCGCGACACTGTCTACTTCAAACCGACCTGTTCTGCGCCCGGGCGCGCCTGCGCTAACCGCTACGGCCGGTTCGCCGGAGCTTTCGGCATGGCTTGACGGGTTTCGCGGTCGGGCATTGGCGCAAGGCATCTCTGCTGAGACCTTCACCACGGCGATGCGGAACGTCACCTACCTGCCCGACGTCATCCGCCGGGATCGAAACCAATCCGAGTTCACGAAAACGATCTGGGACTACCTTAACACCGCCGTTTCGGATTTGCGGGTGCGCAACGGACGTGCTGCCCTGGCCCGCCATTCGGAAGTCTTCGACGCGGTGGAAGCCCGCTATGGGGTGGAGCGGGAAATCGTTGCGGCGGTTTGGGGACTGGAATCAAGCTACGGCACTTTTCGGGGCAGCGTGCCCGTCCTCTCGGCCCTGGCCACGCTGGCTGCCGACGGACGGCGCGGTGCCTTCTTCGAAGGGCAGTTAGTCGCCGCCCTTCAAATCATCCAATCCGGTGACATATCTTCCGACGCTATGACGGGATCGTGGGCGGGGGCCATGGGGCATACGCAGTTCATCCCGACATCCTATCTGGACTATGCACAGGATCTGACCGGGGACGGACGCCGCGACATCTGGTCGAATGATCCGTCGGACGCGCTGGCCTCCACCGCGAATTATCTCGCGCAGTTCGGCTGGCAAACGGGCCAGCCATGGGGCGTCGAGGTCCAACTGCCGGACGGTTTCGACTATGCACTGGCCTCTGAGCGCATCAAGAAAACACCAGCGGAGTGGACCGCGCTTGGTATCCGCCGCGCGGATGGCGGTCCCCTTCCCGAGGCGGGCCCGGCGGCGATCCGCGTTCCGGCAGGCCACGAAGGGGCCGCTTTCGCGACATTCGCGAATTTCGAGGTGATCGAACGCTACAACACCGCCGATGCCTATGTGATCGGTGTGGGGCATCTGGCCGACCGGCTAGCTGGGGGACCAGCGATCCAGTCTGGCTGGCCGGAACAGGATCGGGCCCTGACATTCGATGAACGGGTCGAGATGCAACGTCGCCTGGCCGCGAAAGGGTTCGACCCGCAAAAGTTCGATGGACGGATCGGACCGCTCACGTTGCAGGCGATCCGCGGATATCAGGCCTCTGAGGGTCTCGTGGCCGATGGTTATGCAAGCCCGCGACTTTTGAGCCGACTGCAGTGGTAGGGGTGAGCTATCGAAAGACCCGACGATATGGGCCGATCGCGCGAGGAAGGAAGATAATCCTCGCTCTCTCCGAGACCGATTTATCGTCTGAAGTGATGCAGAGGTCAGGTAAGACGGCTGCGTGTTTGGGCCAGTAGTTCCTCGCTTCGCTGCGCCAGTCCGCGTACCTCCTCTGCGATGACCTGGAAGGCCCGACCACCTTCCCCGCCGGTGCGCGCCGCCTCGACGGATGCATTGATCGAGATGAAGCCGATCAAGCGACCGATCCGCTCCATCTCGACCAACGTGTCGTCGACCAGGCGCGCTTTTTCTTCGAGCCGACGGTTCTTTTCTTCTTCATTTTCCAACTCCCGTGCCCGGATGGCCATCACGATCGCGTAGATGGCGGGGAGAACGCTGTTCCGGGCGATCGCCGCGACATCCACCGCCTCTGCCCGTTCGATCCGCCCAGCTTCATCCAAAGCGGCCACGCGGTCTCGAAACGCCTCGACACATGTTCGTTGCGCCGACACCGCGTGCAGATCGAAACGCTCATGCTTGCGGGAGAAAGTCGCATCGATGCAGCCGAAATAGAGCTTGCGCGTCTCCGCAAGCTCCGTTGCGTGAACCGCGCGCTCCTCGTCATCTTGGGCAGTCGCGCAAAGAAGGGCGAGCGTCCCGATGTTGAGCGCATGTCCACGGGCACGACCGATCACGGCAAGAATGTCCGAAGAATAGAGATCAAGGCCCCGCGCCTGTCTGCGCGCGTCAGAACCCGTGTCGTGATCCGGATCGTCCATTCGGACGGCTTAACGGTCGACCGTTAAGACCCACCTAACCCGCGTGGCGCGTCGGCGCGTTCAATGCGCCGAAACCGTAATGCCGTAGCCAGCGCAGGTCGCTGTCGAAGAAAGCACGCAAGTCCGGAACGCCATATTTCAGCATCGCTATCCGGTCGATCCCCATGCCGAAGGCGAAGCCCTGCCATTCCTCCGGGTCGATCCCGCCGGATCGCAACACATGGGGGTGCATCATGCCGGAGCCGAGAATCTCCAACCAATCGTCCCCCTCGCCCAGCTTCAGCGTGCCGCCTTCCCAGGAGCAGCGGATATCGACCTCAGCCGAGGGCTCGGTGAACGGGAAATGGGATGCACGGAACCGCAGCTCGATCCCGTCCACCTCGAAGAAGGCGCGGCAGAACTCCTCCAGGCACCATTTTAGGTTCGCCATGGAGATATCCCGGTCGATGGCCATCCCCTCGACCTGATGGAACATGGGCGTGTGCGTCTGGTCGTAATCGGCGCGGTAAACGCGGCCCGGACAGATCATGCGCGTCGGCGCACCCGTCGCCTGCATGGACCGGATCTGCACGGGGCTCGTATGCGTCCGCAAGACATGGGGTGGTCGGTTATCGCCCGGCTTACGCGCCATGTAGAACGTGTCCATCTCCGCGCGGGCAGGATGGTGACCTGGGATGTTCAGCGCGTCGAAGTTGTACCAATCGTCCTCGATCTGCGGCCCCTCGGCCACCGAGAAGCCCATATCAGCAAAAATTGCGGTGACTTCTTCCGTCACCTGGCTGATCGGATGGATCGAACCCCGCCGACGACCGCGCGCAGGCAGCGTGACATCGAGCCATTCCGATTTAAGGCGGGCATCGAGCGCGGCATCCCCAAGGGCCGCCTTCCGTGCGGTGATGGCGGAATTGATCTCGTCCTTCAGTGCATTCAGAGCCGGGCCTGCGACCTGACGCTCCTCCGGGGTCATGCGGCCGAGTTCGCGCATCTTGAGCGCGACCTCGCCCTTCTTGCCCACTGCCGAAAGCCGTACGGATTCCAAGGCATCCTCATCAGCCGCGTCGCGGATTTGGCCCAGATACTTATCGCGAAGATCATCCATGGGCGCGGGTTATCGCGGTCAGCGGAACCGCGCAACCGTCGCCGCTTGACGCAGAGGCGCGGCACAGACCAGCCTAGAACAGGGAGGAGAACACCATGACACTAGACGCATTGGCGAACGACGCGGTGAGACGGCAGGATGTGCCCTTTACGGTAGTCATGCTGGGCAATAGCGATGGCGTCACCGAGACGGCTGCGGCTGGGGACGCAGCACCGGGACGCGCCGCGGATGCCGAGACCGCTTACAGGATCTTCTCCATGACTAAACTCGTGGGCTCTCTTGCGGCAATGATCCTCATCGAGCGCGGCAAGCTATCCATGGAGACCGAAGTCGCGTCGATCCTGCCCAAATGGGACGATCTGGAGGTTCTTGACGGTTGGGACGGTGACACCCCGCGCCTGCGCAAACCGACGACGGCGGCGACCATTCGGCATCTGGCCACCCATCGCAGCGGGCTGGAATACGAATTCTGGAACCCAGATATGGCCCGGTATCTCGCGGTCACGGGCGCACCATCGATCCTTACGGGGACGCGGGCTGCGATGAACTATCCGCTGATGTTCGATCCTGGCACCCGCTGGGGCTATGGTATCTCCATCGACTGGCTGGGCCTGGTCGTCGAGGCTGTGGACGGTCGACGGATGGACGCCTTCTGCCAGGAGGAGATCTTTGCGCCCCTCGGGATGAACGAGACCGCTTTCGAGCCGACCAATCTGATTGATCGGCTGGCGGAGCCACGGATACGGGTCGAAGATGGCAGCTTCCAGCCGCATGACATCGCCCCACCGCCACAGCCTGAAATCTATGGCATGGGCCATTGCCTCTATTCCACCGCGCCTGACTACATGCGGCTGCTCAGGATGCTGTTGCGGGGCGGCGAGTTGGACGGCGCGCGCCTTTTGTCAGAGGCGTCCATGGACGCCTTCTTCGCCGATCAGATGGAAGGCAAGCCTTTCGAACGCATGATCAGCGTCGCACCGCCCCTGAGCGCGGATGTGGAAACGCTACCTGGCGGCGCGGGGCACGGCTTCGGCGGGCTGCGGAACGTCACCGATATCGAGGGGCGACGACGGGCGGGCACCTTGTCCTGGGCCGGGGTCCTCAACACCCATTGGTGGGCGGATCGCCAGGCCGATCTCTGCGGTGTTGTCATGACGCAAAGCCTGCCCTTCGCGGAACCCCGCTACATGGCCTTCTACGAAGCCGTCGAGCGCCATGCCTACGTCGCACACGCCGAGCGCGCCGCCTGACGATCACCGGCCTTCCGCCGCGCGAATGGCGTCGGCCAGGGCGGCGCCGATTTGCGCGGAACCGCGAGGCGAGGGATGGATCAGGTCGCGGTCGTAGAGACCGCGATCGGCTGGATCGATCACGTCCCCGGCATCGAGAAAGATCAGACCGGGATCACGGCTGGACAGAGCCGTGAGGCGACGATTGATCGTTGTGAAATAGGGCTGGCATGGCGCAAACCCCGTGGGGGATGCCTCGGCCCCATCGTAGTAACCGACAAAGGCCACCTTGGCGCCGGTGTCGCGCAATCGCGCAATCAGGGCGGGGATCTCGCCGGTCAGGTCCGGTCCAATCAGAGCGTCCTGGGCGGTCTCTGCCCCCGCCTCCCGGCAGGTGGGGCGAATGTCATTGCCGCCGCCTGTCACGATGATCCAGTCCCAGCCCGGCCCAGGAACCTGACGGCCGATTTCGAAACCCAGCGCCCCCGCTACAGACCCCGTGCTGAGACGTGCGCCCGAGACGGATGCATCGACGACCGGACGCCCAAGTGCCGCGCCCGTCACCTCTGGGATCCCCTCACCACCGTTCCAGGCCATCACGCTGTCCCCGATGGCCAGGATCGCATTATCGGCGGGCGGCGATGAGGGCGTGCAGGCCGTCAGAGCCATGGCGAAGAGAAGGAAGATTGCGCGCATCGGTAGGAATTATGCCGCAATGGGCCAGCGACCAGTCCCGCTTACAGGGAGAACGGCACCATGACCTCGGGAACCTGGACATCCGTGTCTTTCAGCGCATCGACAAGGGGCTGCGCCGATTGGGCCAGGATAGGGAAAGTCCCGTAGTGACAGGGGATCACTGTCTTGAAGTCGAAAAACCGTCGCGCGGCCCAGGCCGCCCCTTCCATATCCATCGTGTAATGCCCACCGCAGCAAAGGATGCCCACATCCGGAGCGTAGCGTTCGGCTATGATGCCCATATCGGCCATCACATCGGTATCGCCGCTGAAATAGATCACACGCCCCTCAGCGCGGATGATGAACCCGGCCTCTCCTCCTGCATAGGCCAACCCCTCGGCCTCCAGAGAAGAAGAATGGACAGCATGGACCATGGTCACCAGTGCCGCCCCGGCCGAGACCGTTCCACCCTTGCCAAAGCCTAGGGTTGTGACGTCCTTTTCGCCGCCCCAGCGCTCGGCCAGCTCATGCCCGCAGAGGATCGTCGCGCCGGTCTCGCGCGCGATGGAGAGGGCGTTGGACGCATGGTCACCGTGCCCGTGGCTCAGCAGGATATGGGTCGCGCCCGAGATGGCGGCGCCGGACTGTTCCTCGGGAAAGGACGGGTTTCCCGAAAGCCAAGGATCGACCAACAGAACGGTCTCTCCGATCTCGAAACGAAAGCCGGAATGGCCAAGCCAGGTGATCTGCATGGACGCCCCCTCGGTGTTACGGGCCAAGCTTAGCGGCCCGCGCCGACAAGACAAAGCACTGGTCCAACGAAAAAGGCCGCCCTCTGGGCGGCCTTTCCGACAGTCTTTGGATCGCTTCAGGCGGCGGCTTTGGCCTGCTCCACGATGGCGGCAAACGCCTCGGGCTCATGCACGGCCAGATCGGCCAGAACTTTGCGATCCACCTCGATGCCCGCCTTGCCCAGCGCGTTGATGAAGCGGGAATAGCTCATCTCTGCGTCATGGGCGCGGACGGCCGCATTGATCCGTTGGATCCAAAGCGCGCGGAAGCTGCGCTTGCGTGCCTTGCGGTCACGGGTGGCGTATTGGTTGGCCTTGTCGACAGCTTGCGTGGCCGTTTTAAAGGTGCGCGAGCGGCGGCCGTAATAGCCCTTCGCTGCCTTCAGAACCTTCTTGTGGCGGGCATGGGTGACCTTGCCGGAGGTAACGCGTGACATGATCGATCCTCCTTAGCGGTCGTAGGGCATGAAGCCCTTGACGATCTTGGCGTCGGGCTTGCTGAGCGTCGTCATGCCGCGTGCATCGCGGATGAACTTGTTGGTGCGCTTGATCATGCCATGGCGCTTGCCGGCCTGACCGGCCATCACCTTGCCGGTGGCCGACACCTTGAAGCGCTTCTTGGCGCTCGACTTGGTCTTCATCTTGGGCATTTCGGGCTCCTTCTTCTACGCCCGCCTCGGCATCCCAATCGCCGGGCGTGCGGTCATTCGAGCGCGCCGTCTATCAAGGCGCCGGTGACCCTGCAAGGGCTTCGCAACGATCGGCGTCACGTGGCACCCACGCCCCCGACAGGCGGCGTGAGGCAGACGTGATTTGCCAAGTCGCGATTTGCGAACGAAGCTGATCGGCAGGAACGGCCCGGAGGAGGATTTGACATGACGACGCTTTCACGCCGATCGGTTCTCGGAAGCCTGCCATTGGCCTTGGGCACGACGGCCTTGACGACGCAGGGCCGCGCCGATCCCAACGGGGCCGATGATTTCAGCTATGAGATCACGCGCACGGACGAGGAATGGCGCGCGATGCTAACCGAGGCGGAGTACAAGATCCTGCGCCAAGGCGGCACCGAACAGCCGAAGTCGGACCCACTTTGGGACAGCACCGAACCCGGTGTCTATTGCTGCAAGGGATGCGACTTGCCCGTCTATAATGCGCGCTGGAAGACCGTTCTCGATATCGGCTTTCTCTTCTACACCCATTGCGAGCCTCGATCGATCCTGACCGCGATCGACAAATCGGTCTATTCGCAACTCGGCTCCGCGGCCGCGTCCATGGGCCCCGTCGTTCCCGATGCGATCCCGGAACCGGACGGGTTGTCGGAGGAGGAGCTTCGCCAGTTGGACCCGCTTCTACTGATCGAGGTGCACTGCCGGCGCTGCGGCTCCCATATGGGGCATCTCGTGATCGCACAGGGCAAACTGCTGCATTGCATCAACGGCTCCGCAATGAACTTCACGCCGCAGGCGGCGTAAGGTTCGCCGTCGTCGGACCGTCGCTCAGTCGGTCTCCGCACCGAAGATCAACCGCTCATCGCAGGGCGCGACGCGCAGGATGTTGGTCGATCCGGCCACGTTGAAAGGGATACCGGCCATCACCACGACTTGATCGGACAGGTCCACGAAACCCGATGCCTTGGCGGCCCGCACACCCGAGACGACGGCAAACTTGAACCGTTCCACCGCCTGGGTCTCCACCGAATGGCATCCCCAGGACAAAACGACCCGTCGCGCGGTCTGGGTCACCGGGGTCAACGCGATGATGGGGACGCGCGGCCGTTCCCGGCTAACCTTTAGTGCCGTCGACCCGGAATGGGAAAAACAGCAGATCGCCTTCACATCCGTGGTGTCCGAAATCTCCCGCGCTGCGGCAACGATGGCGTCGGCGGTCGATGTTCGGTCGGCGCTGCGGCTCGCCTCGATGATCTCGCGGTAGGTGCCGTCGCTTTCTACCTGCTCGGCTACCGCGTTCATCGTCCGCACGGCCTCCAACGGGTAGGAGCCCGCTGCCGATTCCGCAGACAACATGATCGCGTCGGTCCCTTCATAGATCGCCGTCGCCACGTCCGAGACTTCGGCGCGTGTCGGCACGGGGCTGTCGATCATGCTCTCCAACATCTGGGTGGCCACGATCACTGGCTTGGCTGCCGCACGGCACTTTCGGATCAAGCGCTTCTGGATCGGCGGCACCGCCTGGACGGGAAGTTCGACACCCAGATCGCCTCGCGCGACCATGATCCCGTCAGATGCGTCCAGAATGCTGTCGAAGGCTTCAACCGCGGCGGGCTTCTCAATCTTCGACAGAATCGCCGCACGGCCCTTGGCAAGGTCGCGCGCTTCCTGCACGTCGGCGGCGCGCTGGACAAAACTCAGCGCCAGCCAGTCAACGCCCAACTCACAGACGAATTCCAGATCCTTCCGGTCCTTCTCGCTGAGCGCAGCCAGTGGCAGGACGACATCCGGGACGTTGACGCCCTTGCGGTCGGAGATCGTACCCCCCGTCACCACCACGCAATCCGCGTGATCGGCCCCGCAACTCTCGACCTTGAGATTCAGCTTGCCGTCGTTGACCAAAAGGGTCGCGCCCGGCTCCAACGCCTCGAAGATCTCCGTGTGGGGCAATTGCACCCGCCGCCCATCGCCCGGCGCGTCGTCCAAATCGAAGCGGAAAGGCTGCCCCTCCTCGATCTCTACCGGGCCGTCCTTGAAGACACCGCAGCGCAGCTTCGGGCCCTGCAGATCGGCCAGAATCGCGATGGGCCGGGCCATATCACGCTCAATATCGCGGATGATGTTGTGACGGGCCCGGATGTCGTCATGCCCGCCATGGGACATATTCAACCGGAACACATCCGCGCCAGCCTCAAAGAGCGCCCGGATCGTATCGTAATCGTCGGAGGCCGGGCCGAGCGTGGCCACGATTTTTACGTTGCGATGGCGTCTCATTCGGCGCGGTCCTCTGCTCGTCTTGGGCGCTGTTAGCGGTCACACCTCTGCCCATTCGCGGCGCATCTGGCAAGGTTGTGTGGGCCGGAGATAAGTCTTCGGGGTGATCCGACCATGTCTGGCCCTTTCCCTTCCTGCACGGTAACGGGGCGAAATGGACGGCCCCGCCTATCACATCCTAAACGCCCAAGGTTTGTCCCGCTGGATTGTAACCTGCGACCATGCCAGCAATCGTATCCCACCCTCCATCGGCGATCTTGGCCTGCCACCCGCCGACATGGCGCGCCACATTGCCTATGATATCGGCGCCGCGGGCGTGTCTCGGGTGCTAGCTGAACTTCTGGATGGCCCTGCCATTCTGTCGGATTTTTCGCGCCTAGTGATCGACCCGAACCGCGGAGAGGACGATCCGACCGTACTCATGCGGCTCTATGACGGGACGGTCATCCCAGCAAACCGCCATGTAGATACCGCAGAGCGAGAGCGGCGGCTTGCCACCTTCCACCGTCCCTACCACGCGGCGCTGGACGCATGTCTGAGCGCGCGGCCTGACCCGGTGATCTGTGCCGTGCATTCGTTCACGCCGCAATTGCGTGGCCGGCCAGAGCGACCGTGGCAGGTCGGCGTCCTGGCGGCCCATGATCGTCGTCTGGCCGATCCGCTGATCGCGCGCCTTCTGGCCGAAGGCGATCTTTGCGTCGGCCTGAACCAACCCTATTCCGGCGATCTGCCGGGGGATGCGATGGATCGCCATGCGCTGCAGACGGGCCGTCTGCATGTCTTGATCGAACTGCGGCAGGATCTCATCTCCGATGAAGCGGGACAGCGCCACTGGGCCATGCGCCTCGCCCCGCTTCTGCAGGCGGCCCTGCACGACTACGAGGAGAGACAAGATGGATGACGCCACCCGCACCGAAATCGAGGCAGCGGCCTTCCGTCGCCTGCGCGCGCATCTGCTGGAGGAGCGGCCCGAGGTCCAGAACATCGACCTGATGAACCTGTCTGGCTTCTGCCGGAATTGCCTGTCGCGCTGGTATCAGGAGGCCGCCGCCGAGCTTGGCCACGAGATGGGCAAGGACGAAGCGCGGGAGATCTTCTACGGGATGCCCTTCGCGGAATGGAAAGCCCGCTATCAGACCGAGGCGACGGCCGAGCAGCAGGCCGCCTTCGCGGCCAGCCACCCGACGCCCAAAAGCTAGCGACCGATCATCGATTTCCGGCCGGACAGCACCGTTTCGGAAACCTTCTGGTTCAGCGCATTCAACGTCGCCACGAAAGCCTCGATGGAATAGCCGAAAATGAAGGCCAGCAGGTAGATCATCGGTCGGCTCGCATCCGCGCCCACGTTCACGGCGCTGGCAGGCACGAGCAGCATCGACAACGTCAACGCGGCGAGACCGGCAAAAGCGGTCCGCAGGATCGCATAGTACATGTTGAGCGGTGCGACATGGGGGCTCAGCACGCGCCAGATGCAATAGACCACCGAACCAAGCGCGCCGTAGATGATCGGCAATGCCCAGCGGTGGACGATGTTCAGCTTGTCCATCAGCTGTTCCGCATTGAGACGCAATTGATAGGTCGAGACAGCGTATTCATCGACCACGTTCGGCGACCGTCCCGAAGCACGCATGGTTTCGTCGCGCAGATACCGGACCTGATCGAGGTTGTTCCGAAACCCAGCAGAAGGCGCAAAGACAAGGTCGCGCGACGCGGTCGGAACGACGCCGTTGATCTTCGGATCGACATCCAGGCCCGCCATTTGTCCCTCCGCCTCATCCCAAACGGGCAGGACCGGCTCGCAGCCGACAAGCTGCGTCGCCCATGTCTGCTCGCCCGTCGGTGTGCAGACAACCCGCTTGAGACGGTCGTGCACCATCACGACCGGGTTCATCGTGACGAGTTGCGTCCACATCTGCCCCGGCAGATGCGCTTCGTCGGAATAGTGGTCCCGCAGGATGGACTGAGCCTCAAGGTACAGAAGATGCGGCTCCAGATCCGCCAGTCGTTCATCAGGACTGCGCTGCGAGAAGTAGGTTTCTAACTCCACCAGTTTCATGACACTCGCGAAATGGTCGAATTCGCTGAACTCCTCCGCGGCTTCGAGCACGAATGTCGTACGACTGGACCAGTACGAGAAGTGGAACGCGAGGAGGACGAACAGCATCCCCATCCCCGCCAAGATGACACTGTTGAAGATCGGGTTGCGCGTGTGATGCGGTGACTTTCCCCTGAGCACCATCTTCAGCGTGTATTCGTCGATATGCGCGACGGCATCCTGGTGGGCTGCCTGGAACGCGCCGTAGAGCCGCTTGATCTCCTGCTCACCGACCTCCGCATCGCTGTCGAACGGCCAAAGCGCGGCGGTCAGCGCATGCGTGGTCTCCTCGGTGGAGTCGTGGACGAGGTGATCGCGGAGATGGCGCGCTTCGGTGACAAGTTGCTCCAGGCTCTTCTGGCGATGGCGGGACGCCGCAGTCATTGGGTGACCCCGCGAGTCCGGCTGCCGCCGACGCTGCAGAAGCAAGGCTGTCCGAAGGTCGTGGGCTGGGATGGCCAGCACCATTGCCCATTCGGCAGCAGACAAGAGCCTTGCGGCGCCTGCTGGGCCTGGGCCGACGATGACAGAAGGGCGGCGAACACAACGCCGAGACGCAATTTCAACATGACGGACCTCCCCAGGTCGTTCACGAAAGAATCGGTAAGCAGAGCCAAACGGTAAGATTGTTTCTTACTTTGCGTCAATTACGGTAAACCGTACCTCCTCATGCAAAGGTGATCGCAAATTCGATGTCAGAGCCCTAACTTCACATCAGGAGGTTTTGCCTATGCGATGGATCATTACGGCTCTTGCCTTGTTCCTACCGACCCTGACGGCAGCTCAATCGGCGGCGCCAATTCTGACCGGCCAACGGGCCAGCGCAGCGCAGGTTCTGCCCTATTATGGCTATCGCGACGTGGATGTCCGCGCGCTGAGGAATGGTCAGGTCGCGCAGATCGTACATCTGGCCCATTCCGGTCGGTCCTACGGTGAGGTGAAGGGGCATATCGGCGCCGTCCTGCGCGGCGGGCTACTGCAGCGGACGATCGAGAGGGTCGTCCGGTGATCCGCCTTGCTGTTGTGGCCCTGGCCCTCGTCCTCGCGACCGAACCCGCACAGGCAGAACCCAATGCCCAGCTCGTCTCTTCGGTGCAGCACCGGCTCAACATCCTGGGCTATCAGCGCGTGGACGCCTCCAGTCTGACGACGCGCCAGATCGCCATGCTGCATCTCAAGTTGCAGGGACCACTACCGGGCGGCGGGTTCCGCTGGATGAACCTGCGTCAGGAAACCCAGGTCATCCTCAACCTGGACGGCTTCGCGCTGCGGGACTGATCAGACCGCCGCGCGGCGACTTTCGTCCAGGTAAATCTCGCGCAGCCGCCGGGCCACGCGCCCGGGCGTGCCTCCTCCGACGGATTGACCGTCGATCTGCACGACGGGCGTCACGAAGGAAGAGGCGGAGGTGATGAACGCCTCATCCGCTTCCTTGGCCTCCTCGATGGTGAAAGCGCGTTCCTCGACCTTCATCTGCGCCTCCCGCGCCATCCGGAGGACGGCAGCCCGGGTGATCCCGTGCAGGATCTCTTCGCCCAGATGCCGGGTGACGATCGTGTTGCCCTTCACGATATAGGCGTTGTTCGACGTACCTTCGGTGACGTGGCCGTCCTCGACCATCCACGCATCGTCCGCGCCCTCAGCTTTGGCCATCATCTTGCCCATCGAAGGGTAGAGAAGCTGAACCGTCTTGATATCCCTTCGACCCCAGCGCCGGTCCGGAATGGACACCACCTTGATCCCATCGCGCGACGCCGCGGAGTCTGACAGGCCCGGCTTCGACTGCGTGAAAAGCACGATGGTCGGCGTGGCCTCATCGGGGAACGCGAAATCGCGATCCGCAGCCCCGCGCGTGATCTGAAGATAAACCAGTCCATCCTCGATCCCGTTGCGGGCAACGAGTTCGCGGTGGATCTCCAGAAGCGCCTCCTCCGTGACAGGGCTTTCCATGTCCAACTCGCCCAGGCTACGGCGCAGGCGCGCCGCATGACCGGCAAAGTCGATCAACTTGCCGTCCAAGACGCTGGTGACTTCATAGACGCCATCGGCGAACAGGAAACCGCGGTCGAAGACCGAGATCTTGGCTTGGTCCTCGGGGACATAGTCGCCGTTCACATAGACAATCCGCATCGCGCCCTCCGCTCCATCGCGCCCGTCATGGGACGCGATGATGGGCCGGTCAAGCGGAACGGATCAGCTCGCCGAGAGGTAACCGCTTGGCAGATCGGACGACCGCTCGTAATCGAGCGCGGCGCTGTCGCGCACGGCAGTCACACGCTTGAACTCGTAGCGCATAACCTCGCCCGAGGGCTCTCCGGCGACGATCAGAGCAGAGCGGACCATGCGCGCTCCATCGTGGATTTCGACCAAACCTCGCAGCTTGGGCGCCGCATCCAGGGCCACATCGAAACCCGTCTCGTCGAAGCGGCGGATCGGATACCATGCATCACCCACCTGAACACGCAAGCGTCCACCGGTGGCGCGTTGGTCACGGGCGCGGGCACGAGCCAACCCCTCCCTCACCTCTTGCGGCAGGAAATAAAGCTCTGGCTGGGACATGATTGTCTCCCCCAACTCAACGCGGCAGTGCGAATCCACAGGCAATTGCGACCAGATGGTGGCCTGCGAACGTGAAGAGTCAATGAAGGTGTCCACTTATCCGTGTGATGAGCGGGTCTTCGGCCGGAGGATATGGGGATGTTCCGCGTCGTAAAGCGCACTGTCCTTGAAGTCGACCACTTCGCCCAGCGCCGGTCCCACGAGGATCAGCGCCGTGCGCGTAATCTTGGCCGCGCGGACCTTCTCCCGGATGGTCTCCAACGTGCCGCGCAGGAACATCTCGTCCGGCCAACCCACCCGGTAAGCCACGACAACGGGGCAATCGGCCCCGTATTCGGGGATCAGCACGCGCTCGATCTCGCGCAGAGCGCGGATGCCTAGATGGATCGCCAGCGTGGCGCCGGTCCGGGCGAAGTTCTCCAGCGTCTCCTTGGGCGGCATGGAGGTGGACTTCATAGACACCCGCGTCAGCACGATGGATTGCGCCACTTCTGGCACCGTCAGCTCCTGCCCCAACGCAGCGGCGGCGGCGGCATAGGCGGGCACGCCCGGCACGATCGTATAAGGCACGTCGTCCCGGCGCAGCAGACGGATCTGCTCCGCAATCGCGCCGTAAAGCGACGGATCGCCGGAATGGACCCGCGCCACGTCCTCGCCACGTCCATGGGCGGCGAGGATCTCCGCATGGGTCTGCTCCAAGGTCATAGAAGCCGTGTCCATCACCCGCGCGCCCGCGGGCGCCTCCGCCACCACCTCCGCCGGGACCAGGCTGCCCGCATAAAGGCAGACCGGGCAGACGCGGATCAGCCGCTGGGCCTTGAGCGTCAGCAGATCCGGGTCGCCCGGTCCGGCGCCGATGAAATGGACGGTCATGTGCTATGTCCCCGTACATGGTGCCCGATCCCGACGATTTCGTCCCCGCCTTCACCGCCGCCTGGATGGCCCGCGACGGCGACGCCTTGGCCGCGCTCTTCGCAGAGGATGCGGATTTCGTGAACGTGGTCGGCATCTGGTGGGAGGACCGGGCCGCGATCGCCAAGGCCCATTCCTACGCGCTGGAGAGCTTTTTCGCGGACACGCGGCTGGTGGCAGGCCGCATCAAGCGGCGCGATCTCGGCGACGTCACGATCCTGCACGCCCGCATGTCGCTTTCGGGCCAGCGCGCGCCCGATGGAACCGAAGCGGGCAGCCGCACGACGATCCTGACCTTCGTCCTGCAACGCCGACCGGAAGGCTGGACCTGCGTGTCGGCCCAGAACACCGACGTGGTGCCGGGTGCTGAGACGCAGCTGTCGCAACGTGGAACCCTGTCCCCAGAGGATTATCGCTAGGGACATCACGCGCGGGCCTCAGCCAGATCGCCGCCCGCCATCTTTCGTGCGTAGCCGCGCGGCGTATAGAGGCGCGGACCATCCGCTGTCTGCACGACGCGGGAATGGGAAGAACCGACCAGCACGACAGTCAGCATGTCCACTTCGTCCACCTCCAGCGCGTCCAGGCGACGCAGGCGCACGTCTTCGTCCGGGCGGCCCAGTGACGACGCGAGCAGAACCGGCGTGTCCGCCGGGCGATGGTCCAGCAGGATGTCCCGCGCCTCGGTCAGAAGGGTGCGGCGGCGCTTGGAGACGGGGTTGTAGAAGGCGATCACGAAATCGCCCGCGGCGGCCGCCTTCAGACGCCGGACGATATCCGCACGCGGCGTCAGCAGGTCACTCAGCGAAATGGCGCAGAAATCGTGGCCGAGCGGTGCGCCAGCGCGGGACGCCGCAGCCTGCAGGGCGCTGACACCCGGCGTACAATGAACCTCGACGCGCTTCGCATCTGCACTCAGATCGCCGTGGTCCAGCAATTCATAGACCAAGGCCGCCATGGCATAGATCCCCACATCGCCCGAGCAGACCAGCGCCACGTTCCGCCCCTCCCCGGCCCGCTCCAGCGCATGGCGACACCGCGCCTCCTCGCCACCAAGGGGGAAGTCGGCGCGGGGTTTGCCAGCCGCCAAGGGGCCGAGCAGGTCGAGATAGAGCGAATAGCCCACCAGTTCGTCGGCTTCCGCCACCATGCGGCTGGCCTCGGGTGTGCGCCAAGCGGATTGACCAGGCCCGATGGACACGATGGAGAGGCGGCCGCGCGACCGGCCGCGCAGGTCGGTGATGGGGGCGGGTGCGATGGCCAGTGCCGCCGTGGCCATGGCGGTCTTGCGCTTTGGCACGGCGAGGATGGCGTCCGGGCCGCCCCCGGCCAAGGCGGCGTTCTCGGCCACACCATGGCTGCCGATCTCGGCAAAGACGACTTCGGACGGAGTTTCGGTCCGGGGCGTCTGCGCCTCCAATTCTGCAGCGGTGAAAAGGTGGAGGGGTTGGTCCAGATGCCGGGCGAGCGCGATCATGGCGGCCTCATCGCCCTTCAGATCCGCGGTGAAGATGCCCCGCAGGGCCTTCGGCGCAATGCTCGCATCCGCCAGCATTCCGTCCACGAGTTCGATCAGTTCCTCGGGCGGGCAACCACGCGAGGCGCCGACGCCCAGGGTCGCGCGCTTGGGGTGAAAGGTCAGCGTGGCTTGGGCGGGATCGTGGGGGGCCATGGTGCAGGCCAGGGTCACGGCATCGCCCGACGGCAGGTCGGCCAGCCAGTCGGCCCCGGCCGCGTCATCGCCGGTCACCGCCGCGCCCGCGCCCGCCAGTAACCGGGCCATGGCGCCCTTCGCGTCCTGCGGGTTGGCCAGCGCCCAGCCCACCGGCGGCTCGTCCAGGGCGACGCCCAGCGCGACATCCCCCGCGGTCGTGACGGCCGCTTTGCCGTCCAGCCCCTCCGCGATCCGTCGGGCCAGCCGGTTCGCGCCCCGGTGCCCGCCCAGGAGGGGTACGACAACCGACCCGTCATCGGAGACCGAGAGAACCGGCGGTTCTGTCGTCTTGTCGCCCAATAGCGGCGCCACGGCGCGGATCAGGATACCCGACGCGCAGATGCCAATGACCGGGTGACCGGCGGCGAAAAGGTCGCGGATATGGACCAGCGCATTGGGGAAGGTCGTCTCTGCCCTGGTGCGGTCGGCGCGGCCATGGAGGGGGCAGTCCAGCAAATCGGCCACGCGGTTCGCCGTCGCCTCGCCGGCGGCGTTCAGGGCGACGACGATAGGGGTCACAGCCATGGATCGGCTCCCTTGGCGATCAGGATCATGGAGAAATAGGGCGCGTCGTCCGGGGCGTCGGCCAGTGGCAGCACCCGCTCTGCCCCCAGGGTGGCCCGTTCGACGTAATGGGCGGTGTCCAGCAGCCCCTCGGCGCGCAGCAGGTCGCGCAGGCGCGGCAGGTGCCGCCCGACCTTCATCAAAGCCAGCGTGTCGGCAGCGTTCAGATGGCGCCGTAGGGCTTCGTCAGGAAGGGGGCCGGGCAGGACCGTCATAACCTCGTTCCGGGCCGTCAGAGGCAGGTCAGCGCGGGCCGCGCAGGCTGTGAGCGACGTGACCCCGGGCGTGATCTCGACAGTGGCGCGATCCTTCAGGCGGGCGAAGAGATACATGAAGGAGCCGTAGAAGAACGGGTCACCTTCGCAGAGACAGATGACGTCTGTGCCGCCTTGCAGAACGCGCGAGATATCCTGCGCCGCCGCGTCGTAGGCGGCTTGGGCAGGGGCACGGTCGCGGGTCATGGGGATGTCGATGCGGATTTCGCGGGCACGCGGCGGGATGAGATCGGCGGCGATGGATCGCGCGAAACTCTGGCCGCCTGCCAACGTGGGATAGGCGACGACCTCCGCCTCCTCGATCAGGGCCGCGGCGCGGCGGGTGATGAGGCCCGGATCGCCGGGGCCGAGGCCCACGCCATGCAAGGTTCCGGTCATCGCTTCACCAGGCTCCATTGCGTAACGGGCATGGCCGGGCGCCAGCCGGTGTAGCGGCCCACAGGCTCCGCCCGCGCGACCGAAAGCCGAACGAGGTCACCGCCGTGCTTGGCATGTAAGTCCATGAGAATGCTTTCAGATTCGAGGGTGACGGCATTTGCCACCAGCCGTCCGAGAGGGCGCAGGGCGTCCCAGGCATGGGCGAAGACCTGGGGGCTCAGACCCCCGCCGATGAAGACGGCATCGGGGGCGGGCAGGCCCTCCAGCGCTTCGGGCACCGTTCCGTCGCGCAGGTCCAATCGTGGCGTACCCAACGCCAGCGCGTTCTCGGCGGCCATGGCACGACGGTCGGCGCGGGGCTCGATGGCGATGGCGCGGGCGGAGCGGGCGGCGCGCATCCATTCAATCGCGACCGAGCCCGAGCCAGTGCCGATATCCCACAGGAGCGCGCCGCGCATGGGCATGAGCTTGGCAATGGTGGCGGCCCGGACCTCCCGCTTGGTCATGGTTCCATCGGAGCGGAAGAGGTCGTCCGAGAGGCCCGGAACCCGCGGCAAAAGGGCCGCGTCGGGGGCCGCCACGCAATCCACGGCCAGGGTGTTGAAGGCGGGCACGTTGTGGTCCCAGGCGTCGGCCAGGGCGTCGAAGCGGGCCTCCTCCGGCCCGCCCATATTGGCGAGAACGGTCATGGGGGAGCGACCGAAACCGCGTGATGTCAAGAACTTGGCGATTTGGCCCGGCGTTTCGGACCCGGTGGTCAGGATCAGGAGGCGGGCGTCGGGCTGGATGAAGGCGATCATCTGCTCCACCGGGCGGCCATGGACGGTGAGCGTCTCCAGGTCGGCCATGGACCACCCCATGCGGGCAGCGGCTAGCTGAAAGGCCGAGAGCTGCGGGTGGTAGGCGATCTGGGTGGGTGGGATGGCCCGACCGATGCGGGCGCCGACGGAGAACCAGAGCGGATCGCCGGTGGCCAGGACGACGACACGGCGGTCACGCTGCGCCTGAAGGGTGCCGATCAGCGCGTCGAAGGGATGGGGCCAGGCGATACGTTGGGCGGTGACGCTGTCGGACAGGGTGTGGTGGCGGTCGCCACCGACGATGATCTCCGCGGCCTCCACCACGGCGCGGGTGGCCGGGGTCAGGCCGTCGAGCCCGTCCTCTCCGATGCCGACGATATGGAGCCAGGGGGCGGTGTCAGACAATTTTGTCGCCTCCGCACGGATTGGGATCGTAACCCCTTGGTTCGGTGCGAAAATCGCATGTCACCCCCCGTACACCCCCCGTACACCCCCTGTACATACGCGCGGTCGGACTTAGCGAGATGTTAGGGGTTCTGGCGGAAGATGGGGGGAGCGAAGGATTCGCGTTCTGTCGGATGACGCGGCGGGGCGCCGGGCTGGATGGTTCGTGAAGGAGAGTGCCCGGGGTGAGCGACCGGGGCGCGACGGGCTGCGCTGGTGCGAGGCGTGCTTTGCCGTCGATGCCGCGGAGCCCAAGCGGGGGGCGAGGCGCGGACGTGCCAAGTGAGGGGGACAGTGTTGTGGGGAGGGTCTGAGCCCAGGTCGGGGCCCTGCGACGTCCCAAGATCGGGGTCGGCGCCTCGGACTGGGACTGGGACTGGGACTGGGACTGGGACTGGGACTGGGACTGGGACTGGGACTGGGACTGGGACTGGGACTGGGGCAACGACGAAACAAGCTGGTCGTCAACGCATCCGCTGACGGCCTTAGGCGCCGAGGCCAGTCGCCTCGCTGGCGCGGACGGCACGTGGGACGCGATGGCGCGGTGCAACGCCGGGATGCCGGATCGCCGGGCTTGAAGGGCTTGCCGGGACGGACTTGGCGCGGGCGGTACGTGCGGCGCGATGGCGCGGTGGCGCGCCAGGATGCCGGATCGCTGGGCTTGGAGGGCTTGCCGGGACGGACTTGGCACGAGAGGACATTGCGTCGGGTGTCGAGCCTGGGTCCGCGTGGGGTCGCGGGGACAAGGGCGCATGGCGGGAGCGGTTGCGCGGCTCTGTCGAGCGCGTGTTGTCTGCGTGGCCAGGTCAGTGTCGCGATGCCCCCCGAGGAGGCCGGGTTGCCGGTTTGCTGAGATCGTTGAGGGCGGTGGCGACGGTCGGGCTTGGGTCTCCGGCTGGATGTGGTGATTATCAGTGGACCCAGCAATCATTCCTGGCCGCTGACGCGCTTTGGCCGCGCGGGTCCGGATGTCGAGAGCGCGGCGGCGCGTGGAGAGACCAGATCGCGGGGCGCAGCTGGAGAGAGCCGGTAGCTGAGGTCGTGCCCAGCGCTGCTGGGCTTCGGCAACAGGGCGTGTCGTCGGACGGACGCATCTGCCTAGGACGGGTTGCAGGCTCTGCCGCGCCGCCCTTTTGCGATGGCGGTGCGACGGGCCGAACCGCTGGTTGCGCCGGGATAAAGTGACCTTCCCGAGTTGCGCGTTGGGCGATTGCGCTTGGAACCGTGGGGGACCGTTTCGGCCCACACCAGGCGCAGCAAGCATCGTTTGGCCCTGCGGCAATGTCGCCATTTGGGGTTGGAAGGCGATGTGGCGGTAGCGCATCGGGAGGGAGGCTTGCCGGGTGCGCGAGGATGGCGTGACGTTCCGGGGTGGCGCGCTGCGCCAATGGGCTTGGAACCGTGAGTGACCGTTGTGGCTGCCGCCGAAAGCCGTACGGCTCTCTCGGCCCTGCGGCGCGGTTGCCGTGTCCGGCTTTGAGGTGACTTGACGAGAGCGCCCCGGAGAGGCGGATCGCGGGGCTTGCCGAGGTGGGTGCGCCATCGGACGGGGCGCGCTGGACCGTGGGGCCTGGATCGTCAGGTTGGCGTTGTGGCTGCTGCAGGCGCAGGCACGGACGCAACGTGGCCGCAACGCGGTCGCGAGGTGGGTTTGGCTAGGGATGTCGGAAGGATCCGTTGAAACCGCGGATTGCGGCAAGCATCGGGGTCGCGTTGGCCTCGACGGACGCGGTGCGGAGCGTCGATATCGGTTCGTGACGCGGTTGCCGGGGTCTTCGTTCAGACCAGTCTGGGCCGATCTGCTGTGCTGCGCGCCTGATGTGTCGGCCGGGACTGGGCGGTGGCCGTCCGGGAGGTTGGGCCGCCCGGCTTGGCTCACCGAGCGGTGCGCCGCTGGCCAGCGGGGGTGGCTTCGGCTGGGCAGGTGGCGCGTCATTGCATCCCCCCACCTGCCAGGATGGCGAGGGCGTTGACGGCGGCGGAGGCCATGGCACTGCCGCCGCGGCGGCCGCGGAGGGTGAGGAACGGGGTGGCGCGGGGGCGCTCGGCCAGTTCGGCCTTGCTCTCGGCGGCGCCGACGAAGCCCACGGGAAAGGCGAGGATGGCCGCCGGTCGGGGGACGCCGTCATCCAGACGCTCCAGCAGGCGGAAGAGGGCGGTGGGGGCGTTGCCGATGGCGATGATTGCGCCGTCGGTGTCCCAGAGGTCGACGGCGGCGGCGGAGCGGGTGGTGCCCGTGGCCTGGGCCCGGTCCGGTGTGGCGGGGTCGTTCAGGGTGCAGCGGATTGCGGCCCCGGGCGGCAGAAGGCGGCGGGTGATGCCCGCGGCCACCATCTCGCAATCGGCATAGATCGGCGCGCCGCCGCGCAAAGCCGCGATGCCGCGTTCGGCCACATCCGGGCTGAAGGCGAGGCGGTCGGCCACCTCCACCATGCCGCAGGCGTGGATCACGCGAACGGCGATTTCGGCCAGGTCGGGGGGGAAGCGGCCCAGATTGGCTTCGTGCCGGACGGTGGCGAAGCTGGCCGTATAGATGGCCTGGGGGTCTTTCTCGTAGGGGCGCATGTCAGGCGGGGCGGGGGCGGTTGGGGATATCGCGTAGGCCGAGCTGCGAAGGCAGCGCCCGGACCGCCGGGGCGGGTCGTGCGACCCGAGACGGTGAAGACGGGCGAGACGGGCCGCCCAGACCCCAGGCCGCGGGCGTGCCCGGCCCGGGGGGGCAGTTCGGGCACTGCCTGACGGTGCCCGGCAGGCGGAGCGACCCTGAACGTCGGCGCGCCGTCGAGAGGCCGCCCGTAAATGCTCCCGGTCGTCGCCTCATGCCTTGGCCGTTCTGCGAGCCGATTCCGGGCCATGGGGGTGGTCGGAATGGGGATAGGGGGCGTGGTGGTGATGGTGGTGGCCGTCGCCGTGATCGTGGCTGTGGGCGTGGTGGTCGTGCTGGGCCTGAAGCCGGCAGAGGCCGGTGCAGAACGTGTCGCAGAGGGTGCAATCGGCCACGTTGGAGCCGGGGGCGGAGGCGCCCTGCCCTTCTACGTGATGGTGGTGGCTTTCCTGGACGGCGCCGACCTCTCCCTCGAAACCCAACAAGGCGGCGCGGTATTTGCAGGTCACACAGACCGATGGCGGCACGGCGCCGAAGGCCGGATGCTGGCGATCCTCGGGGCGGATATGGACGTGGCGGCCGTCTTCCAGGGCCAGCACCTGTTCGCGATAGGCGCAGGCGGCGCAATTCGGTGGCGGCACGGGGGCATCCTGTTCGCGCACACGCTCTGCGAAGGTTTCGAGCACTTTGGGATGGTCGTTCAGGTAGCCTGCCTTGACGAATTGGATATCCGGATGGGCGGCGGCCACGCGGTCGGTGAAGCCGTAGATGCGGTCGATGAGGATGCCGGAGAAGAGGAAATAGGGGAAGACGACGATGCGGCGGTAGCCGAGCTTGGCGGCGTGTTCGAGACAAGGTTCGACCAGGGGGAAGGTGACACCGGAATAGCCCACCTCCAGCCAGCCGGTGCCGATGCCCTCATGCAGCATCCGGGCGATCTTGGCGACGTTGCCGTTGGCATCCGGATCAGAGGCGCCGCGGCCGATCACCACCAGGCAGGTCTCGTGCAGGGGGACGTCGCCGGGGGCCGCTTCGATGGCTTCGCGGATGCGGTCCCCGGCGGCGGCGATCATCTTGGGGTCCACGCCCAGTTCACGCCCGTAGGAGACCGGGAGGTCATGCTTGGCGGCATAGCTGTTGAGGACGGTGGGGATGTCGTTCTTGGCGTGCATGGCGGCAAACAGCATCCCGGGCACGGCGAGGATACGGTCGCAGCCGGCGGCGCGGAGGCGGTCGAGGCCGTGGCGGATCACCGGGTTGGCGAATTCGAGATAGCCGTAATCGACCAGCCAGTCGGGCGGCAGGTAGGCGGGGAGCTTTTCGGCCAGGACGGCGAATTCGTCCACCGCCGCCTGGGAGCGGGAGCCGTGCCCGCAGATCATGACGCCGGTCTTTGGGGTGGGGGCGCTCATGCGGGTTGGTCCTCGGAGGCGTCTGCGTCCTCCGCGGTGGCCTCGGGCTCTGTCTTGCGGCCCTTGACCCAGCCCGCGACGGCGCCCGCCACGATCACACCGAGGCCCACGCCCAGCACCCAGTGATCATGGCCGCCAAGGGTGCCCAGATGGCCGGAATGGGCTTGGGCAGCGGCGGGCAGAAACAGGGCGGCCGAAAGGAAAAGCAGATGGCGCATCGGGCGGACCTCGCATGTGGCCGTCCCCGGATCGTGCCGGTTCGTCAACGATGCCGGGTTGCGCCCCCTGGATGGGTCGGCGCGCTGCGGCCTCCGCTCCGGCCCCGTCGGGGGCGTCGTGTCAGTCTTGGGTAGAGACGGCCGGGGGGGAGTGCAATGGGGATCGGCGGCCTCCGCGGCGGGGGCTTCGCGGAGACGGCGTGCTGATGGCGGCTGAGGACGATTGTTCGAAGGAATAATCAGGGCCGCGCGGGGTTATGTCGTCGGAGTTGTGGCTGGGGCGCGAGTCAGTCCGATGCGGCCGACGCCGGGCAGTTTGAGGGCCGGGCGCAGCAGGTCGAGGCCCGCGCTGGTGCCCAGAAGGTGGAGTTCGAACCCAGAACGAGGGCCGAGCGACAGGCCAGCGAGACCCCAGGCCGACACATGCAGGTCGCCGCCATCGTCCCAGCGGGTCTGCACGCCATCGCCCAGCCAGTCCTTGCCCACGGCAAGCGGCGGCAGGGCCACGCCGATCTCGGGCACTTCGCGCAGGATGTGGGCCACGAAAGAGTTGGAGTTGGGACCGGGCCAGATGCGGTAGGCGCCGCGGTCGGACCAGGGATAGTCGGCCACCACGGCCTCGATTCGGGGGATCAGATCGGCGGCCTGGGCACCGCTCACGGTGCCTACGACGAAAGGCGTGTTCGAATACCAGCGGGCGTCAGGCGCATAGGCGTCGCGGCGCACCGGCTCGCCCCAGCCGACCACGTCATAGCGGGTCCAGGCGGTCGCACCGGCAGGCTTGACCAGGATCCACGAATGGACGCTGACAGCGCCCTTCCAGCCGCCGGTACGGGCCGCCATGACGTGAACCGTGGCCTCGGGCACGGCAGAGGCGGCCGGGAGGACGCCCGACGGCCCCCAATCCGCGTTGCGCCAAGAGGCGGGCCGGTCGACATTTGCCCACCAGATCGTCGAGGCGAGCACGGGCAGGAGGAAGAACAGCAGAAACAGGGTCACGAGACGACGTGTGGTGCGCAGGAACATGGGATTGGGATATGGGATGCGGGTCGGGTTATTGAAGGGCCGGGACGCGGCGTCTTCGCGACGACCGGCACCCATATGGCTGTGAGGGTCGACATGGCACGGGCATTCGTGATCGGCGGGACCGGGCAGATCGGGCTGGCCTTGGCCGCGCGGTTGGCACGGGACGGGTGGGACGTAGTGCTGGGCGCGCGACGGCCTCCTCCGGTGGCCGGACCCTGGCGACATGTGGCCATGGCGCGAGACGTTTTGGCGGACGGCTTGGGCGCGGGCGCGGACCTGCTGGTAGATTGCGTGGGCTTCGATGCGGGCGACGCAGCGCAGGTGTTGCGCGTGGCGGACCGGGTGGGCCGGATCGTCACGATCTCCAGCGCGAGTGTTTATCGCGACGGAGCGGGGCGGAGTTTGGATGAGGCGCGAGAGACGGGATTCCCGGAACTGCCCATGCCGATACCGGTAGACCATCCGACCGTGGCGCCGGGGCCTGAGACCTATTCGACGCGGAAAGTGGCGATGGAGCGGGCGCTGCTGACGGGTGCGCCCGGGCGGGTCACGGTGCTGCGGCCCTGCGCGATCCATGGGGCGTGGAGCAAACATGCGCGGGAATGGTGGTTCGTGAAGCGGCTGTTGGACGGGCGGCGGGCGATCCCGCTGGCCTATGGCGGGCGGAGCGTGTTCCAGACGACCTCCGTGGATGCCATCGCCGAGGCGGTGGTGGCGGCGGCGCGCGGCGATCTGCCGGAGATCGTGAACGTTTGCGACGGGGACAGCCCGGACGTGGCGGCGATCGGGCGGGCCGTCATGGCGGTGATGGGCGTCGAGGCGGAGTTCGTGCCGCTGCCGGATGTGCCGTTCCCGCCGACGCTCGGGGTGACGCCGTGGTCCACGCCGCGGCCCTTTGTGCCGATTGCGGATGTGGCGGGGCCGCCCTATGCCGAGGTCGTAGCGCCTGCCGTGCGGTGGCTATGCGACGTGGTCGCGGGCGGGGATTGGCAGGAGAGGCTTCCTGTGCTGGCGGCCTATCCGCGAGATCATTTCGATTACGCGTTGGACGATGCAGGCCTTGCGGGGGGTTGATAGGCGCCGCTTAATGCCAGGCCGGAGACGGCGCCCTAAACCCGCCGCCACGTCTTGTAACGGCGGGTGCGGGTGAGTGTGCCGATCTGGTCGCGGATCATTGCCAGGATCGGTGAGGTCCTCGGGTCCGGCGGGCGGCCGCGGGACATGGCGTCGAGCTGGGCCTTGGCGAGCGCCATGGTGGCGAGACTGGCGAGGGGCTTGCTGCGCCATTCGACCTGCGGGATGTCGACTTCCGGGGTGCGGCCGGCCTTCCAATCGTTCGGGAGATCCGGGGCGAAGGCCAGCGCGCGGGCGAGGCCGAGGATGGCGACGCCGAAGCCCGCCTCGTCGCGTTCGAGCGCGGCCTCGGCCACTGCGCGGCGGCGGATGCCACCGGTAACCATGATGGGGACCTGGGTGACGCCTGCGATGCGGCGGGCGAAGTCGACGAAGTAGGCCTCGCGTCGGGCGGAGCTGCCCGCGCCGGTCTGGCCCTGCATGGCGGGGCTCTCGTAGGAGCCGCCGGAAAGCTCGATCAGGTCCACCGGGCGGTCGGAGAGCCAGCGGACGACGGTTTCGGCATCGGCCTCGTCGAAGCCGCCCTTCTGGAAATCGGCGGAGTTGAGTTTGACGGCGACACAAAAGCCGGGGGCGACGGCGGCGCGGACGGCGTCGACGATGCGCAGGAGGAAGCGGGCGCGGTTTTCGAGGCCGCCGCCCCATTCGTCGGTGCGGCGGTTGGTGAGGGGCGAGAGGAACTGGCTGATGAGGTAGCCGTGGGCCGCGTGGATCTCGACGCCGGTGAAGCCGGCCTGTTCGGCCAGCGCCGCGGTGGTGGCGAAGCGGGCGATGAGGGCTTCGATCTCGGGCGGGGTCAGGGCGCGGGGCTTCGCGAAGAGCTTGGAGAAACCAGGGATGTCGACGGCCACGTCGGAGGGGGAGACGGCCTCTTCGCCCAGATTGGCATAGGTCTGGCGGCCGGGATGGTTGATCTGCATCCAGAAATGCGCGCCACGGGACCGGCCCGCCTCCGACCAGCGGCGGAAGAGGGCGAGGTCGGTGCCGTCCTGCAGGACGACGCCGCCGGGGCCGGTCATGGCGCTTGGATCGACCATGACGTTGCCGGTCAGGAGGAGCCCCGCGCCGCCCCGTGCCCATCGGTCGTAGAGGGTGACGAGGCGGTCGCCGGGGCTCTGGCCGGGGGCGGCCAGGTTCTCCTCCATGGACGCCTTGGCGAGGCGGTTGGAGATCACGGCGCCGTTCGGCAGGGTCAAAGGGTCCAAGAGGCTGGGCAAGCGGTCAGTCGGCCTTGCGGAGGATCGGGCCGAGGGGACGGCCGCCGATCAGGTGCATGTGGAAATGGGGCACCTCCTGCACGGCATGTTCGCCGGCGTTGGAGATGGCGCGAAAGCCCAGCGAGGTGTCGGCGGTGATGCCCTTGTCGGCGCAGATGGCCGCGCAGGTGCGGGCGAAATCCACGATCTCGGCCTCGGACGCCTCGGCACAGAAATGGTCGTAGGTCACGTAGGCGCCCTTGGGGATGACGAGGACGTGGACCGGGGCTTGGGGCGTGATGTCGTTGAAGGCGAGCGTATGCTCTGTCTCCATCACGGTGTCGTTGGGGATCTCGCCGCGCAGGATGCGGGCGAAGACGTTCTGGTCGTCGTACTGATAGGGCATAGTGTCTCCGGAGCGGCGGTTCGAAGAGCCCTAGACCATGGGACTGGGCGTGTCAGCCGTGGTGGAGGCGGCGGGCGAGGATCTGCGCCTGACCCGCGCCGCAATCGAACAGCTGCGCGAGGAGTTCCGCCGTGGCCTGCTCGGACGTCTCGGGCCCGATGCGCGTCAGGGCGGGCAAGTCGGCTTGGCGAAGGCGCCGCCGCTCTTCCTCGAGATCGCGTGTGATCGTGTCGAGGATCCGCGCCTCCGTTTCCGGCGCGGTGAAGGTGGTCAGCATTCCGATCCGTTCGCCATGGCCGCGAACCTCTCCGGCATCGAAGGGAAGGTCGAGCAGAAGCGTACGGATATCGGCCCGATCACCGCAGAGATCGGTGATCACGTCGAGGCGCGCGGGATCGACGCAGAGCGCCAGGCGGTCGGTCTCCAGCAGGTCGAAAGCGATCCGGATGAAGGTGCGACGATGGCGGTGGCGCTTGTCGAGCGCGGTCTCGGTCCCGCCCATGGGGGGCAGCGCCGCGCTCGTCTCATCGAAGACGTAGTCGAGGGCGGGCATGATACCCTGATCGCGCAAAGCCGACGACAGTGCCTTGCCCTGGGCGTAGTTCTTGGCGGCGATCAAGACGAGGGTCCGGTCGGCCCCGACGGTGGCCCCCTCCTCCCAAACGCGAGGCCCGGACCGAGCGCCGACGCGGCCGCGACTGGCCAGGAAGCGGGCGACTTCCCTGCCATTCCGGGCCGTGGTGTCGGATGCCCCGTCGGACACCCAGAGATCGTCCAACGCCTGCTTGAGCACATGGGCTTCGGGCGAGACTTTGCGTGCGAACAGAAAGTCCTGGGCGGTCAGGAATGCGAGATGGTCGTCGTGGAAGGTGGCGGGCATGCCGTAATCGGTGAATGCCAGGAATGTGGGCGCGCGGCCACGGATTTGCCCGGCGGGTACCAGATGCGCGACCAGCGTCTGGAGGAATGTCTCGTCCGGGATCCAGGTCGTGGCGAAGAAACGCAACACGTCACGGCGGCGGTCACAGAACGCCAATACCTTCTCGACCGTCGAGCGGCGCAGGCAGAACCATTGGGAGCCTATGCGAATGTCCAGATCGGCGGGCACGGCACGGGCGAGGCCGAGGCGCTGCTGGAGGTCGAGCAGGCCGTAAAAGAGCTTCGGGTGCCGTCGTTCGTTGACCGGATGTCGGTAGATCAGACGCTCTTCCCGGAGGCCGGTCTGGATCCAGCCGGATGTATAGAAATCCTGACATTCGATATGGTCCAGGGGATCGCGATCCAGGATCGCGCGCGCTTGCCGCGACGACGTAATCGGACGGCAATCCCCTGAGATCAGGTAGAAATGCGTCGCCCGCGGGAAAGCCTCTCGCCCCTCCCGAAGCAGGGTCAGCGTGGCACGCACCAGTGACCAATCCCCCCAACCACACCGCGTTCGGCGCCGCACGAGATGAACGTTGGGCATGTCGCGCACCGCCCGCACCAGCGCCGCATGATCGGCTTTCCGGGCCCCGGCATCGAAGTGGATCGCAACGAAGTCGCCTGAGGCCGTCAAAGAGCGGGCCTGCCTGACGATGGCCGCCGGATCCTTGTGGCAGAGGAGAAGAAAGCCGATTTTCGCCATACGGCCGCCGTGATCCTGGTCTCGCGTCGCGCTAGCCGTTCGGGCGAGCATGTCCTTGTTGAAGTCTTTGCAAGGATTTGCCTGTAAGGCGAGAGAGAAGGACAAAAGGACCGAAGAGATGGGCTTTCCAGGCATCTGGATGACCGAGAGCGAGAGTGTGCTCTACCGGGTTGTGCCCAAATGCGCATGCTCGTCGATCGGGCAGATCCTCTACTTCTCCGACCATGGCCGGTTCTACGACGGCGATATCCATGACAGCCGAACGGGTCTGCACAAATGGGCGCAGGAAGAAAGCCAGCCGGTGATCGCGGCCAATGCGCGCGCGCATAAATCCTTTGCCTTCACCTGCGTGCGCAATCCCTACCGTCGGGTCCTGTCGAGCTTCTTCGACAAGATCGCGGGCATTCAGCGGAACGGAAAGCGTTATCGCGGAAACATGGTCCCCATGGTGATGCAGAAATACGGGGTCGAGGTCGGGTCCCCCGAAGACGATTTCGACTTCGACCAGATCGCATCCTTCCGGCGATTCCTTCTCTTTGCGCGCGACACGATCCGGTTCAAACATCCGATGGATCCCGACATCCACTGGTCCGCCATGTCTGGCCATGTGGGAACCTTCGTCGCCAATGGCGGACGCTACGATCACATCATGCATACCGAGGACTTCGATACCGGAATGCAGGCTGTGCTGGATCGGATTCAGACACCGGTTCCCGTGGACCTGTCCCACGTGCCGCGCTTCAACGAATCAGAGGGCCATGGACCGAAACGGGCCCATCCGGTGGAAGACTACTTCGATGATCTGTCGCGCCACCTGGTCTGGGAGATGTACCACCGCGATTTCCAGCTTTTCGGCTATGATTTCGATGACCCCGCCCAGTCATCGCCCCACCGGGACACCGATCTCGCCGAGGTCCATGCGGTTCTGGCGGGCTAGGCGCGGAGTTGACGTTCTCGCACGGAACTAAGAGCGTCGTTTTGACTGCTCGTTTCTGCCTCTTTAGGTGTTAGCGACACCGCCCATTTTCGCGTGTTACAGCGTATCGAGAGCCAGCGCTGGAACCTATCTGAGCGGCCCAGCCGCGTTTAGATCGGCAGGGTGTGTGCCGGGCGGAATCTGTCGGTCAACGCAATCGTTCTCGGCGGCATTCGAACGAATGCTTACCCCCGAACCCACTCCCCATCGAGTCCGGAACCTGCTAACGGGTAACGCTTGGGCGAACCCTACCTTCCGAAAAGCCATATAATAAGTAGTGTATGTATCCCGATGCCAGATTCCCTTCCCGAATGGCCTGAGCGACGTCTGGGTTGTTGCGTCTATATGCCGTTTCGTCGAAGTCACTCGGCACCATAAGGTTCTTGGGATCAATGCCGATAAGCGCTGACTTCAGCGCCGACTTCAGCCTCGCCGACCCTCCACGAGCCTGCTGAACTTGTATCCGAAGTCTTCGGCTCATATCAATGCTCGAATTTTCTAGCAAAAGATCCCTTATCATCCGGGTACATTCCCTTTCGAAACGATCCAAATCCTCCTTCTTTCCGTCAGGACCACTCATGTCGCCATGCGCAATGACATCGCGCAGCACCTGACGACGTTTCTCGATATCGCTTTCAGTCGTTTCAGACGTTCGCAGTCTTTCAAACGCGTCATTCCAGAGTTCCAAAACACGATCCGCCGCATAGTCCGACACCGAAGAAGCTGCCTGATCCGAATAGCGCTTCAAAACAGCCTGATCGCTCATCACATCGTCTAATTCTCGGGCCAGAAGCGCTATACGCTCATTGTTGTCGACGTCAGATTTGGCGTCCAAGTGCCCGTCATCCACCAAACGTCCATTAACGTCATTTCGAATGAGCTGATTGACGCCTGAGCACGTCGAGAAACCGATAGCCGGAAGACCGGATGCCAGCGCCTCTGCCAGAGAGTTTGGAAACCCCTCGAATGCTGACGGCAGAACGAAAAGGCGCGCCCTATCCATCTCTTGCTCAATTTCTGTCGACGCGGAATGCACACTCACCCGATTTCCCAGGCCAATCTCCGAAGCCCTTTCCCGAAGACGGTTTGCATCATCTCCATACGGATGGCCGAAAAACTTGAGTTTCCAGCCGTTATGCTTTTCTGCAACCCGACCAAAAGCCTCCAAGAGAACATCCTGCCGCTTCTGCTCAAACCAAATCCTAGCCGGGCAGATAATAGTTAGCTCACGATCCTGGAAATCGACCGAACCAGACTGGTCAGGAAGTGTCACGGGGTTTGGCAAAGTAACGACGCCGCTCTTCACTGAATCTGGAAAAATGTTAGCAAAAGACGAAAACTGAATGGCAATCAGGTCTGCACTCGCATGCGACGCGACATAATCCGATTTTTCATATCCTCGCCAGTACACCGAATAACTATGCTCCGGATCGGCACGCTCCGAGACAAGATATGGTACACCATTTTCAAGAAAAGCATCCCCAATACGCGCAACGACCGGCCCTGACGCTAGTATTGCCCCTACATCGGGAGAAAATGCCTCAACAACGGATGAGATATCCGCGCAAGACCGTGCATTCACTTCTCTCACTAAGACGCTGGCATCCATAGGATAAACAGCTTTGCGCCCCCCCTGCGAAGGCGTCGAACAAAGCACCAAAACCTCATCACCGCTCTTACTTAGGTAGTTGGCAATCATGGCAGTCACGCGCTCAGCCCCCCCGCGTACTGATGTCATCGCAGGGCAGTATATTACAACACGGCGATGGCTCCGGTTCGGGTCGCTATCGTTACGGGACGATAGCTCATAATTGGCCTCTTCTCTTCGAGGAGGAAAAAATAACCGGTGGTCTGTCTCTCTTGATCTCGATGATGGGCTCAGAAGATCTGCCAGAGAACGCGGCTTCTGGTCAGAAATGGAGTCTTCATGCTTTAGGCGCCTGAATAGCTTTGCCGCACCCTCGTTACGCTGCCAGTTCTCCATCGCGTAAGACGCATGAAACGGCTCCTGCTCGAGAAGATGTACCTGACTCCCAAAGTTCTTTATTGCATCCTCGATATATCGCATCGCGCCTGATTGGACTGCCGTGAACAGCTCGCTTTCCTCTTCCGAAAGCTGTATGGCCCCTCTCAGCGGCTCACCACCCTCGTCGATACCAAAGAAGCCACCCGCCTGTTCGGATAAAATGGCCTCGTATATCATTGTATCTGGATTTTTCCTTCGGGCATACGGGTCTATCGTCCCAAGAAAACTGTCGAAATTTCTGCCCGGCGAATTTTTATATATATCAGGACTATTTACGACGTAAAAGCCGTGAACTTGCCTTCCCAGGATATTCTCGAGTATTCTTTGAAACGTTCCCTTCCTACCAACATCGAATAGTGCGGTTTTTCGGCCCTCTGGAACGCGAGAAGCGTAGAAATTACTCGTACGCGCAACTGCAGGCGCCGAAAGCGACTGCAACCGATCGAGATTTGCGCGCAGGGTACTGATCGTATCCTCGTGCCAGTCATACAAGAGATACTGCATCAGCCGATCAGCATCATCCCCCTTACTCTCCCGGAAAACCTGCAGACCCGCCTCACCAAAGCGTTCCGTTAGATAATTCCCGACTGACAATCCTGGCCGAAACCCGATGTTTGCTATACTGTCGAAACCACCCGGCCGTGATAATAGCCACGGAAAAACGACACGCCGAGAGATTGGTAGATAATCCGAGGTAAATACAGAACCCAATGACTCGTTCAGGCGCTCCATTGCTTTTAGTGGCAAATGGCCGTCTCGAGCGAGAAACAAGACGTGCTCGAGGCCCTTCTGTTGAGCCACGCGTCTTATCCAAAGTAGCAATGAGAGAAGAAATGGTCCAACCGCTGCGTACCCAAAGTCGCTCCCAGACATCTCTCCACCCGGTGACACTTCAGACAAAGTTTTTGCCAGCAGGCGCTCTGATGTAAGTTTCAGCGACGACCTGTTTGCAAGACTAGAGACATCAGCACCACGCCTGTAATCTGGAACCAATCCAGATATCGCGCTTTTATTTCCTTTTAGAGCGCGCTCACCCAACGTCGGTATGTGAAGCGCATTCCACCCAGCCCGCTCTGCCATTTTTATATCGGAATGCTTGTTATCACCCAAATGCAGAATCTCCCGACTCGTGCACCGCAATTCATCTTGCACGATTGGGAAGATCGTTCCATGCTTCTTTGTTGCACCGAGTTCGCAAGACAAGAAAATTCGATCCGATGCGTCGTAGCCACAAGAAGTTAGCATATTCTCTAGCACTGGTCGGGGAAGATACATATCCGAGCAAAGAATAACATTTTTCTTTATGGCTTTGACGTAGCGCCAGAGTCTGCGAATGGGCTCCCGCGGGATTACAGCCGAATATTCGTACTGTATTTCGATCCTCTTCAACTCTTGGGCCGCATCTTCTGACAGGTTACTTGCCATCATCAGACGTACGTAAATCTCAGCGAGTGTTGGATCTCTTTGTACGTCGGTGAGATCAGCACGAACCGCTTTCTCCGCAAGAACACGAGCCACATCAAATGGTTCGCCTCCAATAATGCGTCGAACATCAGATCGTAGGGACATTAGTAGAAAAATGTCCTTGGGATCCCAAACATTTCTCGCAATCAGAGTGTCGAAAATATCAAAAGAAACTACTGAAATCTCAGGCCGCTGTATGACCGCAAGGACGCGATCATACTTTCGATCGTGAGACTCCAAAGCATCGCCAACATCTTGCTGCATCAGTAGTTTCTATCCTGCACTTCATTGATTATTATTCACGCTAGCGCCAACTTAACCACTTACTTACTCCCGGTCACAAGAATCCCAAGGGTTGAAACTAAATAAACACTTCAGACGTAGAAGTCCGAATTTGGCCCAGGACGCCCTTCTCCCTCGGTGGTCACACCGCTAGAATACTTGCGGCCGGACGCTTTTGAGACGACCGACGCTCAGCAAATCGAATGCATGTAGAGAAAGATGATACGGTTTCTCACGGCTCCTGGGTTTCGAAAGCGGTGCCATGCCTGACTACCTATAGAAGTGAGTAAAATCAAACACGGGCACCCGCAACGCTGACCTTGAAAGACCCTGACCTTAGCAAACAGATCAAGAGACTTGGCGCTCCATACCTCAAACAACACACAAGGCATGAAGTTCATCTGACGGGTAACGAGAGCAGCCTGGTCACTTCGCCCAAGATACCAACGCCGGAGTGATCATATATAGACTATTTTGGCAGAGCCAGCCGAATGCTCAAAAAACAATACCTCCTTTGGCCCAATGACCGGGCAAAAGCCTCGATAACTCTCCACTCAACAGTCATATTAGCAGATAACGCCCCGTTGAGCACGTTCTCGGATTCTACCTGTCGCTTACTATTATGTACCGTCTTCAGAGCTACCCCGCCCGGTAAAGCACTTTGTAAACCTCCGCGAACTGCTTAGCCAGAAGCCTTGAGACACACGCTTCGAAAACGGGCTTCATCATGACCTCTTCAGATCAAACGTATACCCTCGTCAAGGTTAGCTTTGAGATCGTGAACGCATCCTGCGACTCAGTGACACAACGAGCGCAGGAGCGCCCCGCCATTTTCCTGAATCACCCCACGCGCTCGCGGTCAAGGCGAACACGTAACCTCGAACACGAGAAGATCGGCGCACGTCTAGAGCTCATTGGCGCCACTATTATTGGTAGTAAGTTCCTGACAGGGATGAATGGATCGTTGCCATCCGAAGCGCCAAGGCGTCCTCCGGTTGGGAAGCGAGCCGGTCTCACTCTGACGAGGCGCGAGTGGGTCAAGCGTGGGCCGGCGTCGATAGGGCTATATGCGATATTGGCCATTTATCTTGACATCCTCGCCTGTAGAACTTTGTATCAACGCTGCAATGACAGAGTTGGGTGAGAACTGGGAATGCTGCCACTCCCAGCGTCCTGGCGTCTGTGCGCAATATCTGGGACGGGTAGACTACATCGCCCGCATTGGTGGGACAGGGCAAAAAGAGACTCATGCCTTTAGTAAATAAGCTTCTTGAAAACATTCATTTTGGCACGGAACTAGAGAAACTGGCGGAAGGAACACGATTTGATGTAGAGCGGCTAGCTAAAATCTTGAACGCACCAAATCTCCATATGAAGCACGACCGGATCGTTCAGATGTGTATGAACTTCGCTCGTCGACGGAATCTAGGACGCTTTGGTGGACAGATTACGGCGGGTGATATGGCATTCATCACCGCCTTTATGTCAGCGATAAAACCTGGTCTTATGCTTGAGTTTGGCGTTTGCTCAGGTCAATCCTCCGCTGCAATTCTCGTGGTTGCGCATCGGCTCGGTCTCTACGAGGCAGATGTGCCTTTCTTACACAGTTTTGATATTGTTGAAACCTTTAATGGGCATGAAAAGACGGTCGGTCAGGTCGTAGAGCGCAACTTTCCTGAACGTCTCTCTCACTGGTCCTTGTTCACTCGTCAAACGTCTGAGTCGCTTTTGATGGCGGATCACCCGACACGCATCGCACTTGAAGGGCAGGAAAGCGTTCTAGCCTTTATCGATGCGGAGCATCGCCATCCTGAGCCTCTGGTTGACATTCTCATCCTCAACAAGATCCTCCCTTCGGGCTCTTGGATTCTACTCCAAGATATTCGCTTGATGGAACGCTGGCTTGCAAACAGCATCGAGCGGGGGGTCGTTTGTCCCGCTCCAGAAAGAGGGGTGGAACATGTGATGACTCATTGGCCTGGACGAAAAGTTACCGGACAAGGCAGCTCTTATAATATGGGTGCTATTTCGACGGGCGCTAACATGGAAGATCTTCGAATTTTTGTCGACAGCTGCCTCAGTTATCCAATTGAAGTGGATGACGGCGAGGAGCGAAAGCAGTTTATCCGGTCTTTGATCGAGTAGCTGGAACCAGGCAACGACAGCGGGGGCGTCGACAATCGAAAGGTTCGTGCGAACTTCAATTTTTTGGCCCTATTAGAGGACCCCTCCTATCGACTTCAAGTCACTATAGTCCAGTCTGGTTGGCGTCAGCCGGACGGCCTAATCAGAACCTGTTACCCCAAAACACGCTGCTGCCGGACTCGATCCTTCGCTCGAGAGCGACGGAGCCAACACATAAAAAGAGACGAGAAATTCTCGATCACTATTTCCCGCAGCCACAACTCAGACACGACGGAATTTTGATTTTATTACCCGCGATTGATCTAAATGATCAATCGATAACATCTCTTAAGTTATACCTTGGCCGATCTAGTTGCGACATCGAAGATAGCACTGACGGCGAGAATCAAATAGCGCAGCCATGTATAAGAAAGGATCTGGTATCTCTCTCGAGACCGATAAGGGTCAAGCCATTACGATCCCCTGCCTTCTACTCACACGAAAAGGATACATTTCACACGAAAGGGATATATTCAGTAAAAGACATCCATCTGTTAAAGTAGACCTTACGCTTAACCAAATGCCTCTCGATCCATGCTAATACCAACGCTGACGCGCAGCAGCGTCAGGCTACAAAAGTATACACCAAAAAGAGCATCGCTTTCTTTTCATATAGACTAAGACTTATTCCGCATTGCCCTCCCGACCCTCGGTTTGGGTGAGATCCTCTATCGGAATAGACTAGGCTGAATTTCACACGCATCCATTCTCTCGCGAACTGAGTAGCCTTTATGTTATTCAGCATACCAATCACCGCCAATAGCCGCCATCGCAGCCGCGCGCTCGTCTACCTACCCAAGGAAGATTTAGGCCACATTATCCATTTGCCCTCCGCACCGCCAAGGGGAATCTCTTGAGATGTTCGAAACTACTCTTTGCGAGTAAGCTTCACGCAAAACATCCCCACAGAATAGCGCCTCCGAAAGCATAAATAAAATCGTCGCCCGATGTCGTATCAACCACCCACCTCACCTCCCAGCAGAGGACATCATTTCCCATCGGCACATTAAACGTCAAGCCGGTAGTCTTACGGAGCGAAAACACATCAGGGCTTCACAATTTTCATCAAACAACGTATTAACAATGATCCGCGACAGCCGAACGCTACCCGTTGGCACGATACAACTGGCCTACTCTCCAGCACACGCCCTGCCGCTAGCAATTTGCCAGTCTTGCTGGCCAAACAGATCCCCTATCTTTCTCTTGAATTAATCAGGCGAACGATACTCTTAATACTATCATTTGTTCTAGAAAAAGTCTTCTCATATAAACGAATGGCGACGCGATCAACTTGCAAAAAACGAAGAAGCTTGAATACCCGGCCGGATCGCGGCAGGCGTTGTGGCATTAGAGTATTTCTTTTGATCCTTTTCAGGATGGTGTCCTCTGAGTTCTCATTTGTGAAAATTGGTTGTATTCCAGCTCCTACGCTCGCAATCATCTTCGCAAGGTTCTTCCGTCTGCTCGCGATCGCGATCGCACGGACCCTCACTTCTAATTCACAATAGTCTTCCGTAGCGCCATCTGAGAGTATAACCTCGAGTTTGCGTCGCTGCCAGGAACTATCGCCCTTAGCCGGCACTCGAAAGTCGACGACGAACAAATGGTCAACATCGCTTCGCGCCTGGCATCGTCCGTCGAAACGCACTTCTACGTGGACCGAACCTGGCGTGTGAGGATCAGCACAATCAAGCTCAATTCTACACCAGTAGTCTTCTCGGCTGACCGGGACGGTCAAGTAGGCAGGCCTACTGGGACGCAAGAAATACCCTAAGTTAGGAACATAGCGCCATCCATCCGCAAGATATCGTGCAGCTTCGTTAGTCTCAGAACTCTTGGAAAGAATGCGTGCGCCTTCGGTGAATTTCTCATTATGTTGATAGGAGGAATTTGCCAACATATCCGCCACGTGGGAAAGTTTCTTTGCGGCCTGGCTCCAGAGAGTCGGCTCGAAGCTCTCCGCTATCAACTCTCCGCTTCTTTGACACAGATTAGGCAGTCTAATGCACCTGCGGACCGCCGAAAGCCAACCAGAAAAGTCATATGGATCTATTAGTTCTGCGAGCCCCTGACCAACCATTCTAGTCGATTCGAGATCAGAAGCGACGCAGGGCTTTCCGTACGAAAGACTTTGGGCAACCGAAATTGCACAATCGTCAATTTTTGCAGGATACAGTGTAAAATGACAGTTTCTGTACATCCAGTCAATTGTTGCGTCATTGACATGCTCAAAGTGATGGATAAGCATCGAAAAAGTTTCATCATTCGTCAGAGCTCGCATAAGCTCTTCAGCGGCCCGTGAAAGCGGTCCGATCAGGACAAGACTAAAAGAATCTTCCCCATCTTCAAAGCAGAGCCGACGCCAAACTTCAATAAGCATGGCGTCATTTTCTGAGCTTCCGATTGAGCTAACAGACAGAGCGAAATTCGTGCTCAATAGCTGACTAATAAGAGCAACCTGCATATCTTCGCCATCTCGAAGCGACACTAACCTATCTCCGAGCCGGATCATTTCTACGGGTAGCAGGCTATAGCCAAGCTTTGCCATACAACTCATCATCTCTTTGCGCGCGGCCTCAGAATAGACAACTATCGCATCTAGATTTCGGAGTAGGTTAATAGCATGCTGGTTTATCAGATCAAACATCTCTGTTGGTGAGGAATTCACACCCAGCGCCCCAAAGGGCCCAAATACTGAGATCATCATTTTCAGCTGGGAGTGTATTCTTAGACGTATCAGAGCGTCACAATACACGGCTCCTGTCGGCCAGCCGTCCCCCATAACAACGTAAGTGGCCCCAAATAAAAAATCACCAAATCTCATCTGGCGGAAGTCTTGAGATTGCTGCGCCTCAGCCTTAGGGGCTCTCGAGCCAAATATTAAAGAAATATCATCTATCTGACAGAAAACACCGCGCTTCTCACTCCAATAGATGAGTATAAGCTTTTCACCGAGCAGACGCCGGAGTTCGACATGGAGAGCTTGTTGCACACGTCCAGCATCGGTCGCGTAACAACCACTATCAACCGCAGCGGTAATGTCAAAGTATATAATTCCATTGTGCTCACGTTCACTGTCTGTCGGAGCCTCTGAGCGATCAGATAGTACCCCCTCGTAGACATCCAGTGTTGCCTCGGCGTGGTTCTCCCAAGATAATTCTTGTACAACCTCTTTTTGTCGCCGTATCAGACCCTCTCGTTGCCATCGAGCGGGAAATTCATGTATCATGTGTAGAAGTCCATCCAGATCAGCAGGGTGGACAAAAGCACTACAATCTGAAAAATATTCGTTTTCCGACGCTTGATTGCCCAAGATAAGGGGGCGCCCGGCGGCAGCTGCTTCCAATGCAGAAAGAGGGGCACCCTCAACCCAGCTCGGCAGGCAGAAGACGGTGCAAGCTTTATATAACGACGCCAATAGAGGATTGTCATAATCAACACGATCTAAAAACGTTCCAAATCCTCCCGCAGCCTCTCGGACCTTTCTTGCGTAATCGGCATCACCGACGTGACCGACAAAAACAGCTCTTCTTTCCAGTCTCGCTGCAGCCTCGGCCAGAAGCAGTTGATTTTTTCGGGCTTCGATTCGCCCAACACAGAGAATAAAATCACGAGAATTAAGATGCTCTACAGCGATTCCGGGATCAGCGCTTGCAAAGCCGCTAACGTCCACCGGGTTGCGAACCACAGAGACTTTCTTTTCATCTACGCCAATCTTAACAAGTAGATTCTTTTCCAATTCGCTGAGGCAGATGATGGCGTCCGATAAATCCGCACAGGCTAGAATATCCGAATGAAATCCCGGGTAGATCTCTTCCGAATTGGCGACTCGCCCCTCTAGTCTCTCCCTAAGGGCGCGCAGCCCGATATCGATCTCGATTTTGCTCGGCAGAGAAAGCACATCCGGTGCGACTTCCATGAATTGTTTCCAATCGGATAGATCCATGTAAATTGGTGAAAATACAGTTTTCAGCCCGCGAACCTTCGCGGACTTAAGTGTACTAAGGGCACTTTCCGGCGGCCAAATATTATAGACGTGCGCGATATCCAGATCTCGCGGGATGACATCCGTGGTACTTAGATTATACGCGCGACAGCCCCTTGCGTTCAGTTCTTTAACCGTACGTGGTACCCGCACTGAAGGGCCGCCGCGGCTCTTTTCTTCTCCGCCATGTGTTATGAGAATAGCGGAAAGGTCAGTCCGGGCGGGCAGACTTCGCTTCGTGAAGGCAGGTTGGGCAGACAGTAGCTTTTCAAACAGAGACAGATGGTTTTCGGCCCATTTTTCCCAGGTTTCTCCGGCAACTCTCGACCGAACTTCATCACGTTTAGAGATGAGCCCGTTTAGGATCTTTCTGAGAGACTCAGGATTTCCGTCCTCGAATAAAAGGAGAGTATTATCGTCGTTCGAGCTAGACCCCGAAGTGATGACGGATCTGCCGCAGGCCAGCGCTTCGCGGGCTGACATTGCCTCTTGTCCCTCTGACGAGAGGACGAGGACGTAGTCGAGACTATGATAGAACTGTGCTCGCCTTCGAGAAGAAATCTCATCCGTCAAGCTGGTGCGGCTCGTCGTCCAGAAACGCCAATCGATCCCGGATAGGTCCATCAGCGCAGAAATCAGATGCTCATTCTTTCGCTCTACGCCTGAAGACTCTTCGACGATACCAATGCGGATTTTCGGCGCTAATAGATCAAGGTCAATACCGGGCTCAAATAGCGAAACCTTCTGCTCGCTCACCAACCGGAGAGCGTCAAAATGCATCCGCGACATGCAGATCAAGTGATCAAAATTCGACACGAGATCTGGGCGCGGCTCTCCTGAAGACTTAGAGAACGCGGTATCGGTCACCAATCCGACCTCAACCGGCGCGATCCGCCTGCGCCACGAGGTATAATCCAAATAGTATTGAAGATCGCAGGTTAGGTCAGCTTGTGGCCCTACCGTGATATCTTTATTTCGACGGGCAATTTCTAGCGCACACCTCTGCAAGAAGGGGTCGTGGTCAGATATTGCAATATGAATTCTTGCCATTCGTCGGCTCGCCTATTTGAGCACAGTGAGTTCCGCGCGGAATTGCTGAAATCAGTACGGCCACTGACCCTGCGCGTTGCGACTTGAGGTCTTGGTAGAGATGATAATTCATATCATCGACGGGATCACGAGGTCGGGGGGGCGGTGGCCGTCGGCAAAGGTCTGGACGTTCAAAAGGACCTTCTCGCCCATCTCAATACGGGCTTCTCGCGTCGCCGAGCCCATATGCGGGGTCAGCACCACGTTTGGCAGGGCGCGCAAGCGAGGATTCACACCACGACCGCGTTCGTAGACGTCGAGACCAGCCCCGGCGAGCTCACCCGCGCGAAGCATCCGCGTCAGCGCATTCTCGTCGATAACCTCCCCGCGCGAGGTGTTCACGATCACGGCGGACGGTTTCAACAAACGCAGGCGTCGTGCGTTCATGAGGTGGAAGGTCGATGGCGTGTGGGGACAGTTCACGGACAGGACATCGACGCGCGGGCACATTGCGTCCAGCCGTTCGTGCCAGATGGCGGATATGGGGGTTTCCAGACCTTCATGCAGACGGCGGCGATTGTGGTAATGCACCTCCATCCCGAAGGCCCGCGCACGGCGGGCGACGGCTTGTCCGATGCGGCCCATGCCTAGGATGCCCAGGGCCTTGCCACGCAATCGCCCGCCCAACATGGCCTCGGGCGCCCAGCCAGCCCAGTCACCCGCCTGCATCTGTGCCATTCCTTCCGGCATCCGGCGGATCACGGCGAGCATCAAGGCCATGGTCATATCGGCCGTGTCTTCGGTCAGCACGCCGGGCGTGTTGGATACGAGCACGCCGCGCTGACGGGCGGTGGCGACGTCGATATGATCGACGCCAGCGCCGTAATTGGCGATCAGCTTCAGGCGATCTCCGGCCGCTGCCAGCATGGCGGCATCAATCGTGTCGGTCAGGGCGGGGACAAGGATATCCGTCCGCTGCATTATCTCGACCAGCTCATCACGATCCAAAGAGGTATCGTCGTCGCGGAGACGGACGTCGAACAACTCTGCCAGTCGCGCTTCGACCGGGCCAGGCAGGCGTCGCGTGACCGCAACGGTTAGGCGGGTTTTCGTCACGGCCCTGCGTCTCCCCTTCTCCCGCAGGTGGCAATGATGGCATCCTGTAATCCGAGTGCAAAGGGGGCGCGAGACCTCTGGCAAGATGAACGGGCAGATATGCGATCGACGATCCTCCGGGTGGGACTGACCGCCTGTCTTCTAGCAACGAGCGTCGCCGCGGAAACGCGTGGGCCGGTAACGGACCTGCCCCTACCCCGCTACGTGTCGATGAAGGCGTCCGAAGGGAATGCGCGGCGTGGGCCTTCGTCGACCCATCGGATCGACTGGGTCTTTCGTCGCCGCCACATGCCGCTGCAAGTGGTCGACGAATACGGCCATTGGCGCCGCGTGCAGGATAGAGAGGGTGCCGGAGGCTGGATGCATTACTCACTTCTATCGGGCAATCGCACCGTGATCGTTGAAGCGGAAGAATTGTCCTTGCGTCGACGCCCAGTCTCAGAAGCCCCGGTCACGGCCAAGCTAAAAAGCGGCGTCGTGGCCTTCCTCGGGAAATGTCAGGATGGCTGGTGCGCACTTGAAATCGGCGATGCCGAGGGCTGGGCCGAGATCGGAGCCTTCTGGGGCGTCGCACCGAACGAAGAGCGGAACTAGTATAACCGGCGACACGAATGGCCACCCGAAATGGCGCAGCTTCGCCATCCGTCCGCCGATCTCGCCTTACCCCTCGACCAATCGCGCGCCCGAACCCGTGACCGCCTCCCTGTCGTCGGGATTATAGAGCTTGCACCGGGTCATGCTGAGACAGCCGCAGCCGATGCAGCCGTCCAGACGGTCGCGAAGACGGGTCAGCGTGTCGATGCGGTCCGTCAGTTCCGCCCGCAGATCGGCTGCGATCCGATCCCAATCGGCTGGCGTCGGTGGGCGGTCGCCAGGGATCGCGGACAATGCGTCGCGGATCCGAGAGAGCGGAAAGCCCAGGCGCTGCGTGACGCGAATAAACGCCAGGCGGCGAAGTTCGGCGCGCGGAAAGCGGCGCTGCCCGCCGCGATTCCGCGGCGGCGCAATCAGACCTTTCTTTTCATAGAAGCGGATCTGGCTGACCGTCAGCCCGCTACGGGCGGCCACCTGTCCGATGCTGAGCTCACGTGCGACCATGCTTAGATACCCCTTGACCTCGACTATGGTTGAGGCCTGACAACGTGGTGGTCAAGGAAAAGGAGAGCCACCATGACCCGCCTCGAACACCTCAATGTGACGGTCAGCGACCCGGATGCGTTGGCAGGCACGCTATGCGACCGGTTCGATTGGAAGGTCCGTTGGTCCGGCGCAGCCATGGGCGGCGGTCGTTCGGTCCATGTGGGAAATGATGACGCCTATGTCGCGCTTTACCGGCCCGGGGCGCCCCTCGACGACAAACCCGCAGGTTACGAAACGCCCAAGGCGATGAACCATCTCGGACTTATGGTTGACGATCTGGACGCCACGGAAGCGCGGGTCCGGGCCGCAGGTTTCGTTCCACGCAGCCATGCGAACTACGAACCCGGTCGCCGATTCTACTTCGATGCGCCAGACGGGATCGAGATCGAGGTGGTCTCTTATGACTGACCGATCCGTGCGATGCCCGCTCCCTAGTTCGGCAGAGGCGCGGCACCTTCTACCGCCTTGTTGAACAGGTCGGCGAGGTCACACCAGAGCCTATCCGAGCGCGCGGACAGCAGCCGACCCTCGCGTAGGGTCGGCGCATAAGGGGTGCCGTCGAGAAGCCGCGCGACGCCTCCTGACTCCTCCAGGACGAGGACGCCCGCAGCATGATCCCAAACGTTCAACATGCCGTTCAGTACGAAGTCTGATCCGCCGCTGGCCAGCAGCCGGTATTCATGCAGGCTGGCGCCGAGCGAGGCAGATTTGCGGAAGCGGGGTGTCGTCGCCGCGAGGGGCGTGCGAAGATGCTCCGGATAAAGGTAATCCGACACGCTCCCGCGCAGCTTGTCGAAAGATGCGGTCGCCTGCGATACGCTCAGGCGGCGATGTACCGTCTTCGAGTGAAACCAGGCTCCGTCCCCTCTGCTGGCGACGATCCAGTCATCGAGAACCGGATCGTACAGCAAGCCCCAGACGGTTTCACCCGCCTCAAGCATCGCGACGATCACACCGAAATTCGCGATGCCATGGGCGAAATTCCAGGTCCCGTCGATGGGGTCGATGACGACGCATTGCGCCGCCGTCACGCCATCCAGGACGCTGGCATCTGCGCTGACGGCCTCTTCACCCACAATCATGGCGTCTGGCAGGATACCACGGATACGCGCGGTCAATGCCGTTTCCGATGCACGATCTGCCACTGTGACGAGGTCGTCGAAGGCGGACTTTGCCTCCACCTCCGTGGCGTCGAGCGCGCGGAAACGGGGCATGATCTCCGCCGCAGCCACATCTTGGACGGCCGAGATGATCGCGTCTTTCTGATCGTCGGCCAGCATCAAGCCGCCATGTCGTCCAGACCACGCCCCTTCAGCAGCGCCTCGACACCCGGCATCCTACCACGAAACCGCGTATAGAGATCTGCCGCTTCTTCGGACCCGCCACGGGACAGGATATCGGCTTCCAGTCGCCTGGCGAGATCGGGATCGAACGGGTCGCCCGCCTCTTCGAAGGCGGCGAAAGCATCCGCATCCATGACCTCGGACCACATGTAGGAGTAGTAGCCCGAGGAATAGCCGTCACCCGCGAAGACATGGGCGAAATGGGGCGTGGCGTGACGCATGCGGATGGCGCGCGGCATGCCGATGGTTTCCAGCACCTCTGCCTGCTTTTGCATCGGATCGGCGGGCGCCGGGCCATCATGGAACGCGAGATCGACCAGAGCCGAGGCCACATATTCCACCGTTTGAAAGCCCATGTCATAGGTGCTTGCCGCGCGCAGCCTTTCCCGCAGCGCATCGGGCATGGGCGCGCCTGTTTCAGCATGGGTCGCGAACTCGGCCAGAACCCCAGGCACGTCGAGCCAGTGTTCGTAGAGCTGTGAGGGCAATTCGACGAAATCCCGCGCGACGCTGGTGCCCGAAATCGAGCCATAGGTTACATCCGACAGCATCTGGTGCAGCGCGTGACCGAATTCGTGGAAGAGTGTGCGCGCATCATCATAGCTGAGAAGCGCGGGATCGCCCTTGGCGAAGTTGCAGACATTGACCACGATGGGCTGCCGGTCGCCGTCCAGCTTCGATTGCGACCGCATTGCCGAGCACCACGCACCGGATCGCTTTGAGGGTCGGGCGAAGTAATCGCCGAGAAAGACCGCGACGTGTTCCCCATCGCGTGTCACCTCCCAGGCGCGAACGTCCGGGTGGTAAAGCGGCACATCCACCGGTGCGAAGTTCAAGCCGAACAGGCGGTTAGCGCAGGCGAAGGCGGCCTCGATCATCCTGTCGAGCTGAAAATACGGCTTGAGTTCCGCTTCATCTAGATCATGCAGGGCGGCGCGGCGCTTCTCGGAATAGTAGCGCCAGTCCCATGGCTCCAACGGGCCAACGACACCATCTTCCCGCGCCATCTGGGCCAGCGCTTCGGCATCGGCACGAGCAGCCGCACGGGCGGGGCGCCACACGGCCATCAGCAGATCGCGCACCGCATCTGGCGTGCCAGCCATCTCGGTCTCAAGCTTGAAGGACGCGAAATCGTCATAGCCCAGCAATTTCGCCCGCTCTTCCCGAAAGGCCAGTATCTCTGCGGCGATGGCGCGATTGTCGGTCTCGCCGCCATTTGCGCCCCGCGCCGTCCAGGCTTCGTATGCCTTCTGGCGCAGCGCCCGATCAGGATGGAATTGAAGGAAGGGCACGATCAGCGAACGACTTAATGTCACCACCGCGCCCGGCCGGTCGTGATCCCGCCCTGCGGCCCTTGCCGCGTCTTGCACAAAGCTTGGCAATGGCGCCAGTTGGTCGTCCGTCAGATCCATGTACCAGTCGCGTTCATCGGCCAACAGGTTCTGGGTAAATTGCGTGCCCAGAACGGCGAGACGGCTCTTGACGGCCTTCAGCCGTTCGGCTGCGTCGCCCTCCAGCGCTGCCCCGGCCCGAACGAAGCCGCGACGCGTGAGCATCAGCACGCGCGCCTGCTCCTCCGTCAGTTCGAGCGTGTCGCGACGCTGCCAAAGATCATCGATCCGGGCGAAGAGGTCCTTGTCCATGAAAATGTCCGACGACAGGGCCGAAAGCTTCGGCGCCATGTCCCGCTGCAATGCTTCGCGGGCCGGGTTCGAGTCTGCCCCGGCGATGTTATAGAAGACGCCGGCCACCCGATCGAGGGTTCGGTCCGAACGCTCCAGCGCCTCGATCGTATTGGCGAATGTCGGTGTCGCCGCGTCGGTTGCAACGGCACGTGCGCCACGACGGGCCGCATCGATCGCGGCATCTAGCGCGGGACCGAAATCCGCGTCCTGGATCGTGCCGAAAGGCGGCATTTCGAAAGGCGTGGTCCAGTCTGTCAGCAATGGATTGGTCATGGCGTTCTCCTTCCAGGAGTACCTAGGCCGACCATCCCCGCCAAGCTAGGGTCAGGCAGGGAGGACTTCGATGAGCTGGACCATTCATCACGTGAACCTACAGGCGCGCGACGTGCGGCAGAGCGCGGCTTTTTATGCGGACATCCTCGGTATGCGGGAAACCCCTTGGGTCTTTCCGAAAACGCGTGGCTATCTGCCGGGTGACCCGGATCGTCTCGCCCTCATGGGCGACGGACGTGACGGGCATTCGGGCTTGCACCTGATCGCACCGGACCCGGATTTTGCAAAGAAGAACAATCTGATCCACAACCCGTCCGTCGGCGGACATGTGGCGTTTCAGGTCCCAGATCTGGACGCCGTGATCGCCCGCCTTTCCGCTGCAGGCATCGCCCATTCCGTCACCGGGGAGTTCGCCATTCCCGGGCTGCGCCATCTTTATGTCGAAGATCCGGACGGCAATCTCATCGAGATCAATGGACCCGTGTAATCGCATGCCATAGCGATCCGCGTCGTACCTGCGAGGACGATAGGGCCGGGGGATTGACCGGTTGGCGCCAAGGCAGGGTGATACGCGGCCACAACGCCGCCTTCATGTCGGCCAGCTTGTGCGCCAAGCTTGCCAGACCAGGCCCGGACAAGGCAGGGCTGTCGTTGCGCAACTGAGAGGAACCACCATGGCGCGATGGATGACCGCAATTCTGATCCTCGTGGGTCTGGCCGCCTGCGAGACTGCCGAAGGCTTCGGCCGCGACGTCGAGAAGACCGGGCGAGCGATCCAACGCACGTTCTAACCTCAAGGGCGACGCGACCGTCCCAGGGGAAGAGGGCGCGATAGATCGCTCACAGGTTTGAGGCGAGGGGCGAGCGATACCCGCACGAACCGCGGCGCGACGTATAATTGCCCGTCGCCCGAACCGACTTCTGCACGCCATTCCGGCAATCGATTGGGCCAAGACGTGAAAGACTTGATTTACGATCTGCTCGACGTAAGGACGATCGACGTCTAATCACCAGTACCAATATGCCGCCCGCGCCGCACATCCCGAAGCCACAGGACATAAGCGCTCAATTCGGTCGGTTTCGTGATCGCCGCTTGCCGTCCAAGCTCCTTGTTATGGGGCTGATCACCATAATGATCGGACTCGGAGCCGCGCTCACCCAAGCGATCCAGGCAGAGCAACGCGCCCGCGCACAGGTCGAGTCGACAAACAACATCCTTGGGCTGCTACGTCGGTCCTTGCGGGCCGGAATCGATGCAGAGACTGGGCAGCGCGGTTTTCTTTTGACGGAGGACGAGAGCTATCTCGCGCCGTTCACCCGGGCCGAACAGGACTGGCCGAACCTGGTGGCAGAACTTGGGCGAGCAATCGGCCCGAGCGCCACGCCCGCGCAGAAGGAGAACGTGGCGCGCATGGCAGTCGTGGCCGATGCGAAAATATCGGAACTGCGACGAACCATCGCCATGGTCCGCGCAGGACAGAGCGATGCCGCGGCAACGCTCGTATCCTCCAACCTAGGGCAGGATCTCATGCAGGAGTTCCGGGCACTAGTCCGAAATCTGGAGGACGAAGAAGAAGCGATCCTGCGAGACGCGCTATCTAATGCCGCGCGGATCGAGCGGCGGACGCTGCCCATCCTCGGGTTCCTCGGGCTGGCGATCCTCGCACTGGTGCTCGTGGGCTTCCGGCTTGAGCGGAGGCTCGCCTTTGCGGAATTTCAAGCGCGCGATACCGAGGCGCTCCGGCGCATGCAGGCGCGATCAGACCTCTTGGCCAAGGAATTGAACCACCGGGTCAAGAATCTATTTGCTGTGATCCTGTCGATCATCTCCCTTTCGGGGCGCGGAAAGAAGGATGTCCGGACGACCGTTGCGGACATCCGGGCCCGTGTGCATGCGCTGTCACTGGCCCATACCGTCAGCCAAGGAAATGGCGATGATGCGATCGTCGCACTGGCAGACGTTCTTCAGGCGACCCTGGGTCCATATCAGGACGAGGCTTGTCGCATCGACATGGAAGGACCGTCCGTCGACCTCCCGGTCAAGTCGGTGACACCTTTCGGTCTAGTGATCCACGAACTCGCCACCAACGCCGTGAAATACGGTGCACTGTCCCGACCGGAAGGAACCGTGACGTTGAGGTGGATAGTCTCGACGGACGCAGATCGGATGGTCACGCTAGACTGGACCGAACGAGGCGGACCGACGCCGCATGCCGCCGCACCGGAAGATGTGCAGATTGCAGACGGCTTCGGCGGTTTGATGATGCAGACGGCGACGCAACAGCTTGGCGGGCGAATGTCGCGGGACCTGCCGCCAGAGGGCGCGGAGATCCGGCTGGCTTTTCCCCTCTACCGCGACTAGCCTCCCAAACATTCAACAATTTGGTGTTGCGTCCATGCAAACATGTCCCTCCACGTCCCCGCGCTCACCGATATTCGCGCCGCCCGGACCGGAGAACATGCCGACGCAAATGGCCGACCAAGACCCCAGCGGCATCGTTTCGGGGCTTGAGGGCCGACGGATCCTGATCGTCGAAGACGAATTCCTGGTATCGACCGAGATCAGTTTAACCCTAGAGGAAGCGGGCGCAGAGGTGATTGGCCCGGCTGGGACTGTTGATGAGGGGCTGTCGCTCACGACCGAAGAAAACAGGTTGGACGGTGCAATCCTCGACGTCGATCTGCACGGGAAAGATGTTTATCCGGTGGCTGAGCGCCTGGCCGCGATCAGCATTCCGTTCATCTTCCATACGGGCCATGGCGGGCGGGCGGAGCTTAACAAACGGTTTCCAACCGCCACGGTCTGCCCAAAACCAACCCTGCCAGAAATGCTGATGGCCGCTTTGTTGGAGCGGCTGAAGAAGGGCTGATCTTTGCCATCCGTCCACAGCATCGCCGCCCCACCGCGGGGCGACGACAGCTGACCCGTCGGATCAGTTGGGAATGTCGCCCGTGATACCCTCGACGTAGAAGTCCATGCCCAGAAGGGCACCATCCTCGGCGACTTCGCCTTCGGAGAGCCAGACGGATCCATCCTGGCGATTGATGGGCCCGGTGAACGGATGGTACGCGCCCGAGGTGATCTGGGCGACCATTTCCTCGGCTTCGGCCTTGACCTCGGCCGGGACCGCATCGGTGATCTCACCGATGACGACCTCACCCTCCGGCATGCCGCCCCAGTGAGCCGTCTGTTCCCAAGTGCCGTCGATCACGGCGCCCACGCGCTCAATATAGTAAGGCGCCCAGTCGTCGATGATAGACGCCACGCGCGGGGTCGGCTTGAACGCCGCCATGTCGGAGGCCTGCCCGAAGGTGAAGACACGGCCGCCATTGGCATTGGCCTCCTGTGCTGCGGCCTGGGGCGCTGTGCTGTCGGTATGCTGCATGATCACATCGACGCCCTGGTCGATCATGGCGCGGGCGGCATCGGCCTCTTTGGCGGGATCGAACCACGTATAGACCCAAGTCACGACCATCTCGACATCCGGATTCACCTTGGCGGCGTGCAGATAGGCCGAGTTGATCCCCTGGATCACCTCAGGGATCGGGAAGGAGGCGATGTAGCCGATCTTGTTCGTCTCGGTGATATTACCGGCGATATGGCCGATGACGGCCCGTCCTTCATAGAAGCGGGCATCATAGGTCGAGACATTGGGATGCTCGCGCTTGTAGCCGGTCGCATGTTCGAACTTCACGTCCGGAAAACGGGCAGCGACGTTGTTGGTCGCATCCATATAGCCAAAGGACGTCGTGAAGATGATGTCGGCACCGCCAAGCGCCATCTGGGTGATCACCCGCTCGGCATCGGCACCCTCTGGCACGCTCTCCTGGAAGACCGTTTCGACCTTGTCGCCGAACTCCGCCTCGACGGCGAGCCGACCCTGGTCGTGTTGATAGGTCCAGCCACCATCGCCGATGGGGCCGACATAGACGAAGCCCGCGGTGATGGGTTTGTGCCCGTCGGCGGCGGCGGATGTCACCATGCCGACGGAAAGGACCGTGGCCAGCATTGCGCTGAATTTCATGTGTATCTCCCTGATGGCGCCTCTCATTCAGGCGGAGGCGTGAAATGATTTTCCCAGATCGGCCGGTGCGCTTCCGCTCCGGCCACGGCGGCCGGAGATAAGCACGAGGACGAGGATGGTGACAAGGTAAGGGGCCGCCGACAGCAGCTCCACCGGGATGCGCGCTCCGGCCGTCTGCAGATTGAGCTGCAACACGGAGATGCCGCCGAAAAGGTAGGCGCCGATCAGTACGCGCGGCGCCCGCCAGGAGGCGAAGACGACGATGGCCAACGCGATCCAACCGGCTCCCGCCGTCAGCCCGTCGGTCCATTGCGGCACGCGGACGATCGACAGATAACCGCCCCCCAGACCAGCGCAGGCGCCACCGAACGCAATGGCCAATGTGCGGACCCGACGGACAGGATAACCGAGGGCATGGGCGGCATCATGGCTTTCGCCCACCGCCCGCAGGATAAGTCCCGCGCGGGTGGAGCGCAGAAAAGCCCAGACCGCGGCGACCAAGGCGAGCGACAGATAGACCATGGGGTCATGGTTGAAGAGGATACGGCCCAGAACGGGAATGTCCGAGAGCGGACCCAGATCGACCCGGGGCATGGTCGGGCCTTTGATCCCCACCCAGCCCTGACCAAGCAGCGACGCGAGGCCGAGCCCGAAAAGCGTGAGCGCGAGCCCCGTGGCGACCTGATTTGACAGAAGGATCTGGGTCAGCAGAGCGAAGACAAGGGACAAGGCTGCGCCACCGACAAGTGCTGCGGCAAAGCCCAACCACGGGGAACCCGTCGAGGCGGCGGCAATGAAGCCGGCGACAGCACCCGTGATCATCATGCCCTCCACGCCCAGGTTCTGGACGCCCGACTTTTCGACCACCATCTCGCCGAGGGCGGCCAGCAAGATGGGTGTGGCAGCCACCATGAGAGAGGCGATCAGCAGAACAGGGTCGATGGTTCCGGTCATCGGCGGAGTCCGGGATTGAGGTTACACACTGATGAAACCTCCGAATAGAGCCGTGGTGGCCCAGGCGCGGACTGCCAGACCGCCCATGACAATGACAACTAGCGGCCGCGCCTTGCGAAATCCGAACGCCAAAACCGTCAGAAACATCGCGAGAACCAGGTCGAGATTGGAGATGAAGCCAAATCGTGGCCAATGGGTATGAAGGGCCACAATGGTCAGAGCAAAGGACATAGTAGAGGCGAGCGCAGCAACGAAGCTCATCCTTAAGATACCGCGAACGGGGGATGCGTCACGACCCATCATCGCGCCGACACGCTCCTTCTCCAGCCTTCATTGACCCAAAGACTGCGGTAAGCGCGCGAGTTTTTTGCCTGGTTGCCGCGACGATACAAAACGCGGGACGACCGGCTTATGGACGCAAGTTCTTGTCCCATACGCTTACCTCTCGGTAGGAAGCCGGGTCTCGTTCGAGAGGCGGTCATTGGGCACTCTCGTCTTTGGCGATCTGTTGAGACCGGGCCAGTGCGACCGCGACGCCGCTCGAGGCGGTTGGCGAATGGGGACGGTGGGTCTGCAAGACCTTCTTCCGACCAAACCGCATCCGGAAGTTCGCAAGCACGTCCAGCGCCAAAAGGAAGAACAGCAGCATCCCCTGGAACGCTGATATGGCGGCCACTGGCAGGCCCAGATTGGTCGCCGCATTGTCGCCGCCCACATAGGTCAGGGCCATCAAGAGGCCGGCGGCCAGGATGCCCAGCGGCTGGAGGCGGCCCAGGAAGGCCACGATGATCGCCGTGAAGCCGTAGCCCGAAGCGAAGTCGATGCTGATCTGACCAGCGGGTCCCGTGACCTCGAAGAGTCCGGCAAGACCCGCCAGGGCACCGGAGAGCCCCAGGCAAAGGATGATCAGACGGGCGGGCGGCACGCCCGCAAAGCGTGCTGCACGCGGTGCCGCGCCTGCCAGGCGGATATGGAACCCTGTTAGGTGCCGTGTGAGCAGGACATGGGCCGCCACCACCGCCAACACCGCAGTTAGCACACCCCAATGGGCGCCCGTTCCAGCGACCAGTTCGGGATTGGCACTGGCCTCCCATCGGCTCAGGTTGCGGGAGCCGGGAAACCCGGTCGCATCCGGGTTACGCAGCCAGGACACGGCGGCCGACGCCAGAACGTTCTCGGCCACGTAAACCAGCATGAGCGACACCAGGATCTCATTCGTGCCGAACCGGATCTTCAAAAGCGCCGGGATCATCGCCCAGGCGAAGCCGCCCAGCGCACCGCAAAAAACCATCAGCGGAAAGATGAGCCGCGTCTCTGCCGGGTAGAACGCGAGGCCCGCCGCGGCCCCCATGATGGCGCCGAAGATGTACTGCCCCTCGGCCCCGATATTCCAGATGCCCGCCCTGAAACCCAAGGCCAGCCCCACGGCAATCAGGATCAGCGGCCCGGCCTTTACCAGAAGCTGACCGCGGAAATACCAGGCGAATTCTCCAAAGAGCGGATCCCAGAAGATGGTGCGCAGCGCCTCCAGCGGCGCGGTGCCCAAGGCGGCGAACATCAGGCCGCCCGCCACCATGGTCAGCGCCACGGCCAAGAGTGGCGCAGCCGCCTGCCAGGCGCGGGATGGCGTGGGACGACGCTCGAGCCGGATCAAAGGGCCGCTCCCACGGAAGAGGTTATGCTAGACATGGGCGATCTCCATGTCGTGGGCACCGCCCAGCATTAGCCCGACCTTCTCCATGGTCAGATCGGCCGTCGGCACTGGCGCGCTGAGGCGGCCCGCATTCAACGCGGCAAAGCGGTCGGTGATCTCCAGCAACTCCTCCAGATCCTGACTGATGACAAGGACGCCAGCGCCCCCGGCCGCCAGGTCCAGAAGGGCCTGCCGGATCGCGGCGGCGGCAGCGGCATCCACACCCCATGTCGGCTGGTTTACGATCAGAACGCGCGGTGCCTGTAACACCTCACGCCCGATGACGAATTTCTGTAGGTTTCCCCCCGAAAGCGACCGGGCCGCCGCCCCTGGTCCCGGCGTGCGTACATCGAAGGAAGCGATGACCTTGGCCGCAAAGCCAGCAGCGGCAGACCAGTCCAGAAAGCCGCCCCGCACCATCCCCTGCCCCTGGGCCGCGGTCAGCGCCGCGTTCTCCGTTAGGCTCATATCCGGGGCCGCAGCATGGCCCAACCGCTCTTCAGGTGCCGTCAGCAGGCCAGCCGCGCGACGGGCCGTGGGCCCTTCTGTAGCTATATCCGTTCCAGACAATTGGATCGTGCCCGGGGCGGCCCGCCGCTCTCCGGACAAGGCTGCCAAAAGCTCCTCCTGGCCGTTGCCCGCGACACCACCGATGCCAAGGACTTCACCCGCCCGCAGACGAAAACTCACGTCCCGAAGCGGCGTGCCGAACTGCGACGCCGGGGGCAGAGACAATCCGCTGACGTCCAGAAGGGTCTCGCCCGGCGTCGTGCCACGGGCCTTGGGCGCCGTGAGCCGCGCGCCGACCATCCGCTCCGCCAGATCGGCAGCGGTGACCGCGCGCGGATCGCATTCGCCCACCACCTTACCACCGCGCAAGATCGTTGCCGCATCGCAAAGGGCCCGGATCTCTTCGAGCTTGTGGGAGATATAGAGGATCGCCGTCCCTTCGGCCGCGAGCTTGCGCAAGGTCGCGAAAAGAACGTCAACCTCTTGCGGGGTCAGAACGCTGGTCGGCTCATCCATGATCAGAAGGCGCGGATCCTGCAGAAGGCAGCGGATGATCTCGACCCGCTGGCGTTCCCCAGCCGAAAGATCGCCGACGCGGCGTCCCGGATCGAGGGGCAGGCCATAGGATTCTGAAACCTCACGGATGCGGCGGGCCAGGTCGCGCATAGGCGGTGGCGCATCCATGCCAAGGCCCACATTCTCGGCCACGCTGAGCGCGTCGAACAGCGAGAAGTGCTGGAAAACCATGGCGACCCCCGCCGCCCTTGCGGCACGCGGATCGACGGGGGCATAGGGCGCCCCGTCAAAGGTCATATGTCCTGCATCTGGCGTGACCAGGCCGTAGATCATCTTGACCAGAGTGGACTTGCCCGCACCGTTCTCTCCCAGCAGAGCATGGAGGCCACCGGCGCGAACCGAAAAGCCAACGCCGTCATTGGCCGTGACGCCGGGATAGCGCTTTGTCAGATCATCGAGGGTGAGCAGCGCACGCACGTGGCGATTCCTTCAAAGGCGCCTTTGCACCGTTGACTTCGAGAGTAGCGCGGCAACGACGCCAACCGCAATGGCCTGCGGATGCTTCCCCAGGGTCGGGTCGCCGATCGGACAGGTGATGCGATCGATCGCCTCCGGCCCGTGGCCGAGCCCTGCCAATCGCGTACGAAAACGGGCCCATTTCGTCGCCGACCCGATAAGACCACAGAAGGCGAAAGTATGGGTCAGTGCCGCGTGGCAGAGTGCCAGATCGATCTCATGGGAGTGGGTCAAAATGAGATGGGCCGCATCTTCGGGAGCGTGGGCCATCGCCCGCGGCATGTCGGCAGCGACCAGAGTGGTGACTGCGTCGGGCAAGACCGGGAGGCGGCCCAGCTCGGTCTCGACGACCGTGAGCTGCCAACCGGGCAGCGGTGCGGCGACGGCGGCGATGGCCCGTCCAACATGCCCCGCCCCCCAAAGCCAGAGCGCCTGACCGGAAGACTTGGCTTCCTCGTAGAGCCAGCCGTCCCGCACACCGTCAAACGGGACGGGCGGTGGCGGCGCATCCCCAGTCAGCCGACGCAGCCACGGCGTCTCGGGGACCTTCTCTAGCCGCTCGATTGCGAGTGTGACGGCCCCGCCGCAACACTGACCCAGCGCCGGCCCCAGCGGCATGCGATGCAGACGCGGCGAGGCGCCCGAAAGCACCTCGCGTGCCCAGGCCAGAGCCTGCCATTCCAAAGCGCCACCCCCGATTGTGCCTGCAAAACCACCCTGCCAGACGAGCATCTCCGTTCCCTGCCCGCGCGGCACGGATCCCCGCGCCTCCGCCACGACAACGCGTGCAACAGGGCCATGGGTTGCAAGGGCCGCCGCAAGGGCGGCGCGATCGAGACTCATCCCTGCGCGTGGGCGGCCATCAGCACCCGTTCTGCCGTTGCCGGGGCATGAAGATCGGGATAGGCGCCACCGCAAGCCGCCACGGCATCCGATAGCGCCAGAAAAGCGCTGATCCCGTGCATCAGCGGCGGCTCCCCCACAGCCTTTGAACGGTAGATCGTATCTTCGCGGTTGGCTTTATCCCATAGCCTCACGTTGAAGATGGGCGGCACATCCGAAGCACAAGGGATCTTGTAGGTCGACGGCGCATGGGTTCGCAGCCGACCTTTTGCATCCCACACCAGCTCTTCGGTCGTCAGCCAGCCCGCCCCTTGGACAAAGCCGCCCTCGATCTGGCCAATATCCAGGGCCGGGTTCAGAGACGCGCCCGCATCGTGGAGGATATCGGTCCGCAGGATGCGGTTCTCGCCGGTCAGCGTATCGATAGCGACCTCTGAACAAGAGACGCCATAAGCAAAGTAGTAGAACGGCCGTCCCCGCCCGGCCACCCGATCCCACGTGATCTCCGGCGTCGCGTAGAACCCGGTGGACGACAGCGATACGCGCGCCGCGTAGACCTTGGCGGCTATCTCCTCGAACCCGTAATCCGCCCCACCGACGCGCACGCGGTCGCCCGCGAAAACGACATCGGCAGGATCGGCCTGGTGCTCCGTGGCCAGATAGGCGGCCATGCGATCGCGGATCGTGTCGCAGGCCGCCTTCACCGCCATCCCGTTCAGATCAGCCCCCGAAGACGCTGCCGTGGCCGACGTATTCGGCACCTTGCCGGTATCCGTAGCGGTGATCTTGATCCGCGCCAGATCGCAGCCGAACGCCTCAGCCGCCACCTGGGAGACTTTGGAATGGAGCCCCTGCCCCATCTCGGTCCCGCCATGGTTCAGATGGATCGAGCCGTCCGCATAGACATGAACTAACGCCCCGGCCTGATTGAGATGGGTCAGCGTGAAACTGATCCCGAACTTCACCGGCGTCAGCGCGATGCCCTTTTTGATGACGTCATTCGTCGCGTTCCACTCGGCGATTGCGCTCCGGCGCCCCGCATAGTCGCAGTCTTCCGCCAGCCGCTCGGTCATTCGCCCCAAGCAAAAATCCGACACCGCTTGCCCGTAATGCGTCACGCCCGTCTTCGATGTTCCGGAAATACTCTCTGGGTCGCCCCCCGCCTCGGCATAGTAATTGGCCCGTCGGACCTCCAGCGGATCGCGCCCGACGGCATGGGCCACATGATCCAGCACTCGCTCGATCCCCAGCATCCCCTGCGGACCACCGAAGCCCCGGAAAGCCGTTGCCGATTGTGTATTCGTCCGCAGCCGCCAAGAGGTGATCTCCATAGCCGGGATGTCATAGGCGTTGTCGGCATGGAGCATCGCACGGTCGGCGACCGGCAGGGACAGGTCCTGCGACCAGCCGCAGCGCGTCCAATGGCGGAAGCGGATGCCGTGGATCCGGCCCGCCGCATCATGGCCCACCTCGTAGGCGATGCGGAAATCGTGGCGCTTGCCGGTGACGACGAAATCGTCGTCCCGGTCGTAGCGCATCCGGCAGGGGCGGCCCGTGGCGCGAGCCGCCAACGCGCATGAGATGGCCAGCGCGTTGCCCTGGCTCTCCTTCCCGCCGAAGCCGCCGCCCATGCGACGCACCTCGGAGCGGACCGCGTGCATGGGCACGCCCAAAGCGTCGGCGACCTTGTGCTGGATCTCGGTCGGGTGCTGGGTGGAGGAGAGGACATGCATCTCCCCCCCCTCCTGCGGAAGGGCCAGGGCCGCCTGCCCCTCCAGGTAGAAATGCTCCTGCCCCCCGATCTCGATCTGGCCTTCCAGCCGATGCGGGGCTTCGGCCAAAGCGTTCTCCACATCGCCATCGGACCAGATGCGAGGGCCATCATCGAACCAGGCCTCGGCCGCGAGGGCGTCTTCGATGGTGAGGATGGGCGCGGTTTGCGTGATCTGCGCCTCATGCAGCCGCGCGGCCCGGCGCGCAGCCAGATGGGTTTCGGCGACCACGAGGTAGAGCGGCTGACCCGCGTAGTTGATCTGACCCGTACAGAGCAACGGCTCGTCATGGAGCGATGGCGAGCAATCGGGCATGGGTTCCAGATCGTCCGCAGTCAAAACCGCGACGACATCAGGGGCCGCGCGCACGGCATCCACATCGAGATGATCCAAGCTTCCGGCCGCCACCTCGGAAACCCCGAAGGCCAGGTGCAGGCACCCGGCAGGCGCGGGCACGTCATCTGTGTAGCGGGCCGTGCCAGTGACGTGGAGGCGCGCGCTTTCGTGCGGGAGGGGTTTGGCAACGCTCATGCCAGATCCAACAGAGAAGGCGCATCCGACGCGCAGCGACGCAGCATCCCTTGCGCGGCGTGCAAACGGTACTCGGCAGAGGCGCGCATGTCGCTGAGCGGGGTAAAATCCTTCGTTAAGGATTTTGCCGCCGCGTCGAGCGTCGCGGGGGTCAAGGGCTGGCCCTGCAGGGCGGCTTCGGCGGCCGATGCGCGTTTCGGCGTTCCTGCCATGCCACCGAAGGCGATGCGGGGCCCACGGATGACGCCGTCCACAACAGGCAGATTGAACGCGCCACAGACGGCAGAAATGTCCTGATCGAAACGCTTGGAAAGCTTGTGGCAGATCAGCGTATCCGGCTGGCGGGGGATCGTGACACGCTCCACGAACTCCCCGGCGCGGCGATCCTGCTTGCCGTAATCGACGAAGAAATCCTCCAGCGGCAGGCTCCGGCGGACGTCGCCTCGCCGCAAATGCAGTGTAGCATCGAGCGCGATGAGCGGCGGGGGGCTGTCCCCGATAGGTGAGCCATTGGCGATGTTGCCGCCGATGGTCGCGGCGTTCCGAACCTGGACCGAGCCGTAGCGGCGCAGGAGCTCCGCGAAGCTCGGATGGTAGGGGGCGATGGCGTGCCGCAAGGTCTCCATATCAGTCATGGCGCCGATCGTGATCTCGGTCCTGCCGATCTCCACGCCCTTGAGATCGTCGCAGCCATTCAGGAAGGCCACCGCACCGAGATCGCGGAATTGCTTGGTCACCCAGAGACCCACATCGGTTGCACCGGCAATCAGCGTTCCAGTCGGATGGTCCAGATACCAAGCCGCCAGGTCGTCCGCATTGCCCGGACGGTAGGGGGACCCTGTCCCCCCGGCCTGCGGCCGTTCCCCTGAGATATTTTCGGCAAGATGAGGAGGCGTGTCACGCATATGATCCGGGACCGGCATGTCTTCTATGGCGCGGGCGGCGCGCAGGATGGGGGCATAGCCCGTGCAGCGGCAAAGGTTGCCGGCGATTTGGTCTTCGTGATCGGTGGCGCCGTTGGCATGGGCAGCGGCGATCGTGGTGATAAAGCCCGGTGTGCAAAAGCCGCATTGGCTGCCGTGATGGTCGATCATTGCCTCTTGAACGGGATGGAGCGTGCCGTCGGGCGCGGCCACCCCCTCGACGGTGCGAACGGCTTTCCCCTGGAGCTGGGGCAGGAAGAGGATGCACGCATTGAGCGCCTTGCGATCGTCATCTCCGGTGACGATGACCGAACAGGCGCCGCAATCGCCTTCGTTGCAGCCCTCTTTCGTGCCGGTCAGGCCCCGTGCCCGCAGCCAGTCGAGCAGCGTCTCAGTCGGGTCGTCGACGAGGACATGCGTCATCTCGCCGTTGAGGCGGAAGGTAATCTCCATGGACATGCGCACCGCCATACCGTGATGAGATCGCGATCCCACTCGATGCGGCGTAGAGCGGGCGACCGTTCACATACTTTGTGATTTGTCGGCCCCGGACTTCAAGGGGGTGCGCGGCGCTTGATCGCAGGCCGACGGGAGGTCAGGCTGCGGCAATGATCACGAATGCGCTGATCCAGACGGTGACGGACCATATCAAGGTCTACCTGGTGGCCGGCACGCTAGCGGCGATTGGCTTCGACGTGATGTCGAACGTCTCCGCCGAGATGGTACCGCCCATCGCGGGCATCATGGGAGACGCGATGCTGACGATGCCGATGATGGATGGTCTTACCGTACCCGGCCCGGTGGCGCTTCTGGTCCAGGGCATCGGCGCCTCCATCCTCGCCATCGGCCTGATCCTCTACGGGGCCAATATGTGGTGCGGATTTCGGGCGCTGCGTCAGTTTCGGTTTCGCTTCAAGGAACGGGGTCCCGTCCTGAAGACCTGCGGCTGGAGCGCGGCGTTTCTTTACGTGGTCGGCAGTGTGGCGATCGGCTTGTCGGTCAATGCCGTCTATCTGACGCTGGTCGGCTAGGTCCGGCCTTCCGGGAAGGTCGCGGGCTCGTTACATGTGCGACCATGCCTGATCCGCGATTCATCCATCTGCGCCTGCACACCGAGTATTCGCTGTTGGAAGGTGCTGTTCGCCTGAAGAAACTACCCGACCTGGTGGCCGGGGCGGAGATGCCTGCCGTCGCGGTGACGGACACCAACAACATGTTCGCCGCACTAGAGGCGGCTACGGGACTTGCGGCCAAGGGTGTCCAGCCGATCATGGGTTGCCAAGTGGACGTGATGCATGACCCGGCCGCACCGGGAGAGCGACCCCGCGACCCCGCCCCCATCGTTCTGCTGGCCAAGGACGAGATAGGTTACGAAAACCTGATGGCGCTGAACTCGTGTCTCTACCTGGCGCGACCGGAGATGCTGCCGCAGGTCACGCTGGAGGAGTTGGAGGGCCATTCCGAGGGTCTGATCTGCCTGACCGGGGGCCCGGACGGGGCCGTGGGCCGACTGGTCGCCGACGGGCAGGATGCCAAGGCCGAGGCCGTTCTGGACCGTCTGGCAGCGATCTATGGCGACCGCCTTTACGTGGAGCTGCAGCGCCATCACCAACCGGAACCAACCGAACGGTTCCATGTGGAGATGGCCTATACGAAGGGCCTGCCACTGGTCGCCACCAATGACGTCTACTTCCCCGATGCCAACATGCATGAGGCCCATGACGCCCTGCTCTGCATTGCGGGCGGCGCCTATGTCGACCAGGCCGCGCCGCGCCGCCGCCTGACGCCGGAGCATCGCTTCAAGAGCGCCTCCGAGATGGCGGCGCTTTTCGCCGATCTACCGGAAGCATTGGAGAATACAGTCGAGATCGCGCGGCGCTGCGCCTTCAAAGCCTATGGCCGCGATCCGATCCTGCCCAAGTTCGCGGAAGATGAGGTGCAGGAATTGCGCCGCCAGTCGGAGGCCGGGTTGAAGGCGCGGCTGGCCGTCATCCCACATGCCGCTTCGGTGGAAGAATACGAGAAGCGCCTCGATTACGAATTGGGCATCATCGAGGGGATGGGTTTCCCTGGATACTTCCTGATCGTGGCCGACTTCATCAAATGGGCCAAGGATCAGGGCATTCCGGTGGGGCCAGGGCGCGGCTCGGGCGCGGGCTCGCTGGTGGCCTATGCGCTGACGATCACCGATCTGGATCCGCTGCGCTATGCGCTCCTGTTCGAGCGGTTCCTGAACCCCGAGCGGGTCTCGATGCCGGACTTCGACATCGACTTCTGCATGGACCGTCGGGAAGAAGTGATCGCCTACGTCCAAGAGAAGTATGGCCGCGACAAGGTCGGCCAAATCATCACCTTCGGCGCACTTCTGTCCAAGGCCGCTGTGCGCGACGTCGGGCGCGTACTTGGGATGCCCTATGGGCAGTGCGACCAGCTGTCGAAGATGATCCCGGTGGAGGGGGTGAAGCCCGTCTCAATCACCAAGGCGCTGGCCGACGAGCCGCGCCTGCGCGAGGCGGCCGCCGAGACGGAGCAGGACCGGCGCGAGGGCAAGACCAACCCGGTGAAGCGCCTGCTGGACTATGCCGAGAAGCTGGAAGGCTTGCTCAGGAATGCCTCGACCCATGCCGCGGGCGTGGTGATCGGAGACCGGCCGCTGGACAAGCTGGTGCCGCTTTACAAGGATCCGCGCTCGGACATGCCCGCCACCCAGTTCAACATGAAATGGGTGGAGAAGGCCGGGCTGGTCAAGTTCGACTTCCTGGGCCTGAAGACGCTAACCCAGGTGCAGAACGCGGTCGAGCTTATCCGTGCACAGGGCCGGGACATCCATGTCGCGGCCGATGGACGGCAGCTTTATGTGCCCACCGAAGGGACCGAGAACGATATCAACGCGATCCCGCTAGACGATCCGGCAACGTTCGAGCTCTATTCCGCGGCCCGCGCCGTCGCCGTCTTCCAAGTGGAATCCACCGGTATGATGGATGCGCTGCGACGGATGAAGCCCACCTGCATCGAGGATATTGTGGCGCTGGTCGCGCTCTACCGGCCCGGGCCGATGGAAAACATTCCGAAGTATTGCGAGGTCAAGAACGGGTTAAGCGCGCGCGACACGCTGCATCCTTCTATCGATCATATCCTCGACGAGACGCAGGGCATCATCGTCTATCAGGAACAGGTGATGCAGATCGCGCAGGAGATGGCGGGCTATTCGCTGGGCGGCGCCGATCTGCTGCGCCGCGCCATGGGCAAGAAAATTCAGGCCGAGATGGACGCCCAGCGCCCCCTCTTCCTGGAGGGCGCGGCCAAGAACGGCGTGGACGAGGCCAAGGCACTGGAAGTCTGGCACCTGCTCGACAAGTTCGCCAATTACGGCTTCAACAAATCCCACGCCGCCGCCTATGCCGTGGTGAGCTACCAGACGGCCTGGCTCAAGGCGAACCACCCGGTGGAGTTCATGGCCGGGATCATGAACTCCGACATCCACCTGACCGACAAACTGGCCGTGTACGCCGAGGAGGTCCGCAAGCCGGCCGAGCGCGGCGGACTTGGGTTGGAGATCGTGCCGCCCTGCGTTAACCGCTCGGGCGCGCGGTTCGGAGTGGCCGATGGAAAGCTGGTCTACGGTCTGGGCGCATTGAAGAACGTTGGCGTCGAAGCCATGAAGCTGGTGGTGGACGGGCGCGGCGAGGCGCCTTTCTCGACCCTGTTCGATTTCGCCCGGCGCGTGGATCTCAAGCGGGTGGGCAAGCGTCCGCTGGAGATGCTGGCGCGGGCCGGGGCCTTCGATCAGCTCGACCCAAACCGGGCGCGGGTCATGGCGGGGCTGGATGCATTGGTGGGCTATTCGGCGGCCATCCACGAGCAGCGGACCTCGAACCAGGTCAGCCTGTTCGGCGAGGCGGGCGAGGACCTGCCCGAACCCCGTCTGCCCGCCCGCGACGACTGGCTGCCCGCCGAACGCCTCGCCGAGGAAGCGGTGGCCATTGGTTTCTACCTCTCCGGCCACCCGCTCGATGATTACATGCCCGCGCTCAAGCGCCAGGACGTGAAGACCATCGCCGAGGTACAGGAGATTACCGCCCGCGCGCCTGCCGTCCTGAAGGTCGCGGCGATGGTCTCGGGTCGGCAGGAGCGGAAATCGGCGCGCGGCAACCGCTTCGCCTTCTTGCAGGGGTCCGATCCAACCGGCGCGTTTGAGGCCATGGTCTTCTCGGATGTCCTCGACGCGCACCGCCCGGACCTAGAGCCGGGCTGCCGTGTGATCCTGACGGTGGAGGCCACGCAGGAAGCTGATCAGCTCAAACTGCTGGCACGCGGCGTGACCCCCATGGACGTCGCCGTGGATGCGGCACCGCAAGTGGGCCTTCGCATCTTTCTGGACGCACGCGACGCCCTTCCCCCGCTTTCCGGACTTCTGGACCGGGTTTCTGGCGAAAGCGGCGCGCGGGGGCGCGGCCCGGTTCACCTGTGCCTGATGGGTGACGATCTGCCCGGCGAGGTAGAGCTGCGCCTTCCCGATCTCTATCCGGTGAACCCACAGGTGAAGGGCGCGCTCCGCTCGCTTCCCGGGGTCGCCATGGTGGAAGAAGTCTGACCTCTTGGCGGTTAAGCCACTGTCATCGATCATACGGCAATGGCCAACGCGATTCCCGATGCCGACCGTTTCCTTGCTGGGCTTCGCGCTCTCCGGAAGATCGGCGCGCGCGGTACCGGCGTTGTCCGCCCCGCCTTTTCGCCAGAGGATGTCTGCGCGCGCCATTGGCTGGCGGAACGCTTCGCGGATGCGGGTCTGGAGGCTCGGATCGACCCTGCAGGCAATGCCTGGGGCTTGCGCGGACCGATCCTGATCGGCTCCCATACCGACACGCAACTTGAAGGCGGGTGGCTGGACGGAGCCTTCGGTGTGATGGCGGGCCTGGAACTCGCCCATGTCAGCGACGCGGTCTCCGTCGTCAGCTTCCAGGATGAAGAGGGTCGGTTCGGCGCCACGACCGGGTCCGAGATTTGGTCCGGCGCACTGGACCTGAACACGGCCGATGCGATGACGGCCCTCGATGGTACAACATTCGCAGCCGCCCGGACCGCCCTGCCCGCAACCGAGGCGGCGCCCGATCCGCGGCGCTTCACGGCCTATTTGGAACCGCATATCGAGCAAGGCCCCGTTCTGGACACGGCAGGTGAGGCGGTAGGTATCGTGACGGCCATCGTGGGTCTTCGGCAGGTCACCGTCACGTTGAAGGGTCAACAAAACCATGCGGGAACGACCCCGATGAACCGCCGCCGCGACGCACTAGCGGGCTTCGCGGCGGCGGAGCGTGCGATCCGCGTGGCCCTGACGAACGTCGCCATCCCAGCGTCGGTCTGGACAATCGGGCATCTGGACGTCCATCCGAACGCGCCCTCGGCCGTGCCGGGACGTGTGCGCTTCACGGTCCAGTGGCGCGATGCGGAGGCCGAGCGACTGGACCTGATGGAAGCGGCGATCAGGGACGCCCTGGCCGGCGCGGCGGATCGCGCGGGCTTGGACGTCGAGATATCCGACACCGCTGCCCTTCCGCCGGTTGCAATGGATGCCGGACTGCGCGCTGCGCTCTGCGACGCGGCCGAGGAGGTGGTCCCTGGGCGCTGGCGCGAGATGCCGTCCGGGGCGCTGCATGATGCGACGAATGTCGCGCGGCTGATGCCGGTCGGGATGCTCTTCGTGCCATCCATCGGAGGGATCAGCCACGACTTCGCAGAAGATACCGATGAGGCCGACCTGGCCATCGGGCTCCGCGTGCTGGCGCGCGCCCTCGCGGCGCTGAGCTAGATCGGCAGCGCGGTCGTGTCCTTGATATCTTCCATCACGAAGCTGGCCGACACATCGGCGATGGGCACCTTGGAAATCAAGCGTTTGTAAAAAGCGTCGTAGCCCGCCATGTCCGCCACCCGGACGCGGAGGACGTAATCCAGATCTCCCGTCATTCGGTGCGCGCCGAGGACTTCCGGCATGGTGACGACACCGTTTTGGAAGTTTGCCAGCCAGGCCGGATCGTGCTGCCCCGCGCGGATCATCACCAGCACCGAAAGCCCTAAGCCCAGCCGTTGCGGGTCGAGATGGGCAACCCGTGCCAGGATCACCCCGTCTGCCTCTAGCTTGCGAATGCGCCGCCAACAGGCATTGCGCGACAGCGCCACACGTTCGGCCAGCACATCGAGTGAGAGGGACGCATCGATCTGCAGCTCGCGAAGAATGCGGCGGTCTATTGCGTCGACGTTGTCTCTCATGAGCGGGAAGATATCCCAAGAATCTCGGAGCACGCAATTACGGTTGAGACAATTTACCGTTGCCGTCGGGCTATCTTCCGACAGAAGGAGATCGCCAATGACCGACCTTGCCCGCTTCGTTCGCGCATTCCATGACCATCCCGCCTCCGTCGATGAGACCTATTTCGGCCACATGCGCTTCGCTCTGGGTTTTGCCGGACAACTCGGGCTCGCCGCGGTCGCGGCGCTCGTCCACGCGCTCATCCCGCCCCTTTTTGAGACGACCGCCAGCCGCATCGTCAAACGGCTCCACACCCGGATCCATAACCGGCATTGATCGGCTACTGCCAGGTTACCTCGCCCAAGAAGATGTAACCCGCACCGTAGATCGTCTTGATCAGAGCGGGGTTCTTCGGGTCCTCGCCCAGTTTCGCACGCAAGCGCGAAATCCGCACATCCATCGCCCGGTCGAAGCTCTCGCCCGCGGTGCCGCCCAGCGCCTCTTGCATGTCAGCACGGGAGATCAGGCGACGCGGTCGATCGAGGAAGAGGCGCAGCACCTCACCTTCGGCTTGGCTGAAGGTCTGTTCGCCATCTGGGCCGACCAGCGTGAAACGGTCGAAATCCACGCTCCAATCGCCGAAACGCGCCTGGGCACGGCTGGGCGGCGCGCTTTTGCGCAGCCGGGCGCGGATACGGGCGATGATTTCCTCACTGGCGAAAGGCTTCGTGACGTAGTCGTCGGCCCCCAGTTCGAGCCCGGTGATCCTATCTTGAAGCTGCGCGCGGCCCGAGATGATGATGATCGCTGCGCCCCCCTCCAAGGCCAAGCGCGAGACGACGGCGAGCCCGTCGCGGTCGGGCAGACCCAAATCCACTAGGCACACATCGGGCATTTCCCGGCGGAGCGCGGCTTCGAACGCATCGGCTCGACCGAATGTCGATACCGCCATTCCCGCCGCTTCGAGCGCACGCCCCAAACCGTCTCGGATCGCCGGATCGTCATCCAGAACGGCCACGCGGGGCGTCATGCTAGGGCCGCCGCCAGCTTTTCGACCGAGAACGGCTTGCGGATGACAGGCCAGGTGGCGACCGCCTCACGGTAGAGCGGCGCGTCGCGGGGCAACGATGTCATCAGGGCTGTTCGCAGGCCGCGCGACCGAGCAGATCGCACGAGGTCGAGGCCGGTGCGGCTGGTCTTGAGCATGATGTCCGACAGGACGAGGCCGATCCCTTCAATATCTAGCATCGCTTCGGCTTCGCGCACGCCGCCAGCCTCCAACACCGTATGGCCCGCCGCCAGAAGGCGATCGCGCACGGCCTCGCGGATATGCACGGCGTCTTCAACCACCAGCACTAAGCAGGGTGACAGGCCGGGCGGCGGCTGGCGCAGAGGCAAGCGCAAGGTCACCTTCGCCCCGCCGCCGGGGGCTGCGCCAAGCCGCGTGCGCCCGCCTGCCAGCTTAACCACATCAAAGACCATCGAGAGGCCGAGGCCGGTGCCGTCTTGCCCCTTCTCGGTGAAGAAGGGCTCCAGACCGCGCTCCAGTGCTTCGGCCGTGAAACCGGGGCCTGAATCGGTCACCTCGATCTCGATCCAGGTGTCGCGAACCGGACGCGCGGTGACTGCGATCCGCCCTGTCGGGCCGACCGCGTCGCGCGCATTGATGATCAGGTTCAAAAGCGCATCCCGCAGCGCGTCCGGGTCCAGCAGCACCGGGTCAGAGAGCCCGTGCAACGCCGTCTTAAGCGTCACGCCCATTGGCAGGGAGGCGCCGCCCAGAACCGCCACCTCGTCCAGAAAGGCCGCCAGGTCCACCGCCCGGGGCGAAAGGTCCCTCGGGCCAGACAGGTTGGCGATCTGGTCGATCAGCGCGCCGCCCCGCGTGGCAGCCACACCGATGGCGCGCACCGCCTCCACCGCGTCCGTAGGAAGGTCCATGGCGGACAACCGATCTTTGAGGCCCAGGATCACCGTCAGAAGGTTGGCGAAGTCATGGGCCATGCCGGAAGTCAGCTGCGCCGCCACCTGCCGCCCGGCCGCCTGAGCCAAAGCGGCGCGGGCCTGGGCTTCTTCGGTGACATCCATCGAGAGGGCATAGACCCCGACGATGGCCTCGCCCTCTCGCTCGGGCGTGAAGCTGACGCGGATGCGACGGCCTGAGGCCTCGTCGGTCACCTCGAAAACCGGGGCCGCCCCGTCTTCCAGCGCGGCACTCAGATGGGCGTCGATAGCCGCGTATGTGGTGGGACCCACGGCCTCGGCCATGGTCAGGCCGACGATATCTGCCGAGGCGCCGGGAAAAACCGTTCCCAGCCGCCGGTTCGAGAACGTGTAACGCCGGTCCAGGTCCAGCCGTGCGATATGCACAGGCAGCATCTCTGTCGTCAGGCGGATCCGCGCGGCCATTTCCGTGGCCTCGCGTCGGGCCTCCTCCAAAGCCGCATTGGACGCGGCCAATTGCCGGTTGGCCTGGGCCAATTCCTCTGCCCGCGCCAGCAACTGATCGGACAGCACCTCGGACCGCGCGCGCAGCAGGCGTTCCTGGGACTTGATGGCGGTGATGTCCGTGTAGACCGTCACCCAGCCACCCTCTGGCAGCGGTGCACCCTCGACGGCGATCACCTGCCCGGTCGGCCGGGTCCGCTCGAGATAATGCGGCTCGAATGCGCGGGCCTGGGCCACGCGCTCGGCCACCACAACCTCCACGTCCTCCACCTGTCCGTACTCGCCCCGTTCGATCAAGAAACGGATCGTCTCGGCGAAGGTCACGCCGGGTTGCGTCAGCCGCTCGGGCAGATCGAACATGCGTGCGTACATGCGGTTGCAGACCGCAAGCCGCAGATCGGCATCGTAAATCGACAGGGCCTGACCGATCAGGTTCAGCCCCGCCTGGGTCAAACGCCCCGTATTGGCCCTGCGGTCGCGCATCGCCTCCTCCTGACCGCGGACGGTATCACGGGCATTCGGCGCGGCAAGCCGAGGCTGTCGGGTCTATTCGGGGATCCAGTCCTGGCGCGTCATCCCGATGAAGGCATCCCCCGCGCCACCCGGCACGTTGCGATCGACGACATCCCGAAGGCGCGTCGTGCGCTGGATGGCGCGCCACCCTGGCCCGGAGAACGTCCCGCGATTGAAGACATGGCGCGACAGGAGCGGGTTTGTGAGAGCTTGGCTGAAGGCGTCCAGCGCCACGAATTTGAGGATCAGATCGGGGAGCGGGCTGTTTGCGACCCGGTCCTGGCAGAAGAGCCCCACATGAAAATCCACATCGCGCGGTTGATCGTACAGCGCGGCAAGGCGACCCGCCACCTTCGGGTCGGAGGAGATGTCGTCCCAGCGCGCTGGCCGCCGCTGCCCCAGATAGTCACAATAATCCGAGAAGCTGGCCAAGGCACATGCCCGGTCCTGCTCGATCGATGCCCGTTCGACCCGGATCAGCTGTTCCAATGTGTTGCGAGGACCCAGTTCACCGGCCGGGGCTGCGCTCATGTCAGAAATGGCCGCGAGCAGGCCACCGCGCAGCAGCGGCGCATTGTCCATGAACGTCGTACCGACCGCACGCATCTCGCCCCCCCAGTCGATCCGGTCGGGGATCAGCGCGTGCCAGCGGTAAAGAAGGCTGAACTCCGTCGTGATCCAGTTCGGCTTGTTCCACGGCGCGTCCCACGCCACGGCAGGATCGGCCCGGAGGGTGAACGGCAATGGCGAGATGTGGTTGATGTAGTCCTCGACCACGATCTTGATGAAGATCACGATATTGGCGTTCCGCGCCGTCTCGAAGATGCGGGTATCGTCCCAGTCGGGATGGGCGGTTTCGATTTCGGCGGCCAGGCGATTGTGCTCGCGCAGGAAGAGCGTGTTCATCATGGCGACCTGCGGGACCGAGTTCGCACGGTCCCCACCGAAGGCAAAGAGTTTCGCGCGCCGGTCCCGATCGATATCGCTATCGCCCAATGGTGGGTCGAGGACGGCAAAGTCCGGATCGACCGCGCCGTCTCGGTAGAGAAACGGTGCCCATTCTTCGCCGTCGATGACTTGCGTGCGCAAGCGGCCGCGTTCACCCGGTCTTTCCGATCGTTGCCGCAAAGCCCGCGTCTGTGCAGCCGTTCGACCATAGAGCGGGCAAAGGTCGATCTCGTGATTGGATGTGTTGCGCCGCAAGCGGGACGCCGCCGCCTCCCCTTCGGGCAACAAGTCCTCGGTCTCCGTGCGGAGGAACCCGTCGGTCAGGTACTGCGCGAAGGCAGGGAACAGGCATGTGGATTTCGGACAAAGCCGCTGTGTTTCCTCGGGCCGGCGGAAGAGCCAGAGCAAATCGTCAATCTGGGGCATGTTCTCGCGGGGGCGCGGGGGCAGATGGCGTCCGCTCCACCGCCGATCCGTGAGCCCGGGCCAGCAGACATAGTCCTGTCCGGTGCTCAGCGGATGTGGCCGCGTCCGCGCCCGTTTGACCACGCGGTTGATGGCCCAGCGGTTGACCCATGCGGCCAAGGGCGGGATCGCCTCGACGATCGAGAACAAGCGCTGCTTGGTGCGATAGGACAAGATGGACATCGCGAACCGCCTCTGACCGATGAAACTGCCTCAAGGATGGCCGCCGACACCTGTTCTGGACAGTCAGGTTGTCCTTACCTCCCGACCCGATCCCGTCTGTAAGGATTCGTTAGGATCTCGAAACATCGCGGAAGGAATCACGACGGATTAACGCGATCAGGCGCCGCGGGGAGGCAGCGCCGGGGGAGGACATGCCATGGGCGCGCTTCGGACCATTCCGGAATTCCTTGATCGGAATGCATCGCAATTCGGTGCAGCACCCGCCTATCGGGAGAAGGAATTCGGGATCTGGCAGGAATGGACATGGTCCGATGCCAGGACCGAGATCGAAGAGATGGCTTTGGGTCTGATCGCCCGTGGCATCGAGATCGGAGAGCATGTGGCAGTGATCGGGCGCAACCGCCCGCAACTCTATATGTCGATGGTTGCCGCGCAATGTGCGGGCGCGATCCCCGTCCCCCTCTATCAGGACGCCGTCGGTGAGGAGATCGCCTACGTCCTACAGCACTGCGCCGCCAAGTTCGTCATCGCCGGCGACCAGGAGCAGGTGGACAAGGTGATCGAAGTGCAGGACCGGATCGAGGGCCTGCGCCATATGGTCTATCTGGATGGACGCGGTCTTCGGAAATACGACCACGCCGCCATGTCGTCGATGGCCGACCTACGGGAGAAAGGCAGAAGCGGCGATCGCGCCGAGATGGACCGGCGACGTGCCCAACAGACCGGCGCCACGACGTGCGTGATGCTCTATACCTCCGGGACAACCGGTAAGCCCAAGGGCGTCGTGCTGAGCCATGACAACATCGTCGCCACCTCCCGCGCGTCCTCGGAGTTCGACCGTCTGCGCCAAACAGACGAAGTGCTCGCCTATCTGCCGATGGCCTGGGTCGGCGATTTCATCTTCTCCATCGGACAGGCCATGGTCACCGGCTTTTGCGTCAACTGCCCGGAAAGCGAGACGACCATCATGCACGATCTGCGGGAGATCGGGCCGACCTACTATTTCGCACCGCCCCGCGTCTTCGAGACTCAGTTGACCAATGTGATGATCCGGATGGAAGACGCCGGACGGTTCAAGAAGTGGCTGTTCGACCGGGCCATGTCCCACGCCAAGACCGTCGGGCCCCGCCTTCTGGACGGTGAGGATGTCGGCGCCTGGGATCGGCTGACCTACCGGCTGAACGAGATGCTGGTTTTCGGGCCGTTGAAGAACACCCTGGGTCTCAGCCGAGTGCGGGTGGGATACACCGCCGGCGAAGCCATCGGGCCGGAACTGTTCGATTTCTACCGCTCCATCGGGATCAACCTGAAGCAGCTTTACGGACAGACGGAGGCGTCGGTCTTCATCACCCAGCAAAAGGACGACGAGGTTCGCTCCGATACGGTGGGCACACCCACGCCGGGTGTCGAGTTGCGGATCGCCGAGACCGGAGAGGTCTTCTACCGCTCGCCGGGCACATTCCAGGAATACTACCAGAACCCCGAAAGCACGGCGTCCACCAAAGACCCGGAAGGTTGGGTGGCCACGGGGGATGCCGGCTTCATCGAGGAAGCGACCGGCCATCTGCGGATCATCGACCGGGCCAAGGATGTGGGCAAGATGGCTTCCGGCGCGCTCTTCGCGCCGAAATACGTGGAGAACAAACTCAAGTTCTTCCCCGAGATCTACGAAGCCGTGGTCTTCGGAAACGAACGCGATCGCTGCGTGGCCTTCCTGAATATCGACCTGACGGCGGTGGGCAATTGGGCGGAGCGCAACAACATCGCTTACGCCTCCTACCAGGAACTCGCCGGGCATCCTCGCGTGCTGGAAACGATGAAGTCGCACGTGGAATCTGTGAACCGGAGTGTGGCCGAAGACGAGATGCTATCGGGTTGCCAGATCCACCGCTTCCTGGTCCTTCACAAACAACTGGATGCCGACGATGACGAGCTGACCCGCACGCAGAAGGTGCGCCGCCGGATCATCGAGGAGAAATACGCCGACCTGATCAACGCATTGTACGACGGCCAGAACGAGATCTACACCGAGACGGAGGTCACCTACGAGGACGGCCGCAAGGGCAAGATACGCGCGACATTGAAGCTGGTGGATGCAGATGTCGTGCCAGTCCAGGCCAAAGTCCTGGAGGCGGCCGAGTGAGGCTAGCGACCCTCGAACGCGGCCGCGATGGCGGCACGGATGTCCCGCTCACTCGCGATATGGCCCATATGGCGGATCAGGGCATTGCGGACTTCCGCGGGCGATGCGCCAGTCGACATTTCGGATCGTGCAGCGTCAAGGACAGCATTGGCGGTCTGTTCGGTCATGGCGATCGGCTTCCGTTCTTGCAGGCCACGTCGGGGGTCATTGCCTACGGGACAGCTGCTAAAACGAAGTTAACGGCTCCGGCTGCGAAGCGCGTTTCGGCCGAGGTGTTGGGCGGCGGCAACAGACTGACCGCGCCGATTGCACCGGCATCGTCGGGGGTGGCCCGATGAAGCGTATGACGCCGTTTTCAGTGGCCATGCTTTGCGGGATCGTCCTGGTTGCCTTTGCCGAATTCGGACGAATTCCGGCGACCCTCGTTTTGCTCGGCGCGGCCCTGTTCGCGGTGGGGCGCTCGTCCGCGCGGCCGACGCTGTACCGCGCTGGCATTTGGCTTCTCTTGCTCGGCGGGGCCTCCGGCCTTCTTCAGAAGACATTCGGGACCGCGCCAGCGGGACGTGGGCCCATCCTGGAGGTCTCGCCCGCCGTCCTCTCCATCCCGATCCTGTTCCTTGCGCTCACGTTCGTCGGTGTCTTTCTACTGTTCCGGCGATTTGCAGACTACATCGAAGCGAGCGGCCTTAAGGGAGATCGGGAGGAGGTTCGCCGCGCGGTCCTGGATCTCGCGCCGGTCGACCTGCAGGCCGACCGCGCCTGGAAGGCACAGAAGGTGGGGGAGGTCCTCTTTGCCGGCGCCTTCGTCGCCATCGGCTCTGTGGCGTTGCTTGAAGCGCTACTCGGATCCGGTTGGGAGCCCTCACCATGACGGGCCGCAATGCGAAGCATGCGACGCGCTACCGAGTCCCGGCAGGCATGACCGGCTTGGCGATCCGGGTTCTCGTTTTGATGTCGGCCGTCGTCATCTCGGGCAACTCCGCCCTCGCTTTGCCCTTGGCCGACGATTGGCGCGACCTGCATGCGCGATGCCGGGTGGCGGTCGAGACCGGGGCGGTGCTCGAGACCGAAGGGTTGCGTCAGCGCCCGCCGCAATTCCTGTGGAAAGAGGTCGATGACGGTCTCTTTGGGACGCGGTTCGAACGGCGGGTCTTGCGGACGTCCGCGCGCATCGTGCCCACAGGTATCTGGATCCGCCCCGAGGGCCGGTTCGAGATGCGGCTCCTGGAATTCCCGACGCGGGCCGGGACGCGGGCTATTTGCGAGATCGTGTCCGCCCGCGGGGCGCCACCACTCGCGGCTGGTGACGCGACACGTCTTGTCCGTGCCTTCGAAGCGAGTTGGGCGGCGTCGGTCGAGCAGGGGCGCTACACCCGTCAGGATCGCGATGTGATCGGGGCCGCCATGGCCTCGCTTCGTCCCAATGGGCGCGGCTGTCAGACGGTGTCGAGCATCACCTACGATGACGGCTTCTTCCGGTCGTCGGTGGGCGAGGCGGCAGGCCAGCCGGATTGCGGCGGACGCTCGCTTGAGCGGGGGCGTCGCGCGCTGCAAATGCAAGGAGAAGACCGATGAACGCCGAGACCGGAGGCTATGTGACGGAGGACGGCCGGACCATCGGCGACACGGTTCTGGACCTGCGGAACATCACGCTGCGCTTTGGGGGCGTGGAGGCGATCAAGGACATTTCCTTCGACATCCGCGAAGGCGAGATCCGGGCGATCATCGGGCCGAACGGGGCCGGTAAGTCCTCCATGTTGAACGTGATTTCGGGCTTCTATGTCCCGCAGGAGGGCGAGGTGTGGTTCCGCGGCGCCAAGCGTTCGCCCATGCGTCCCTACCAGGTGGCACGGCAGGGGATCGCGCGGACGTTCCAGAACATCGCGCTCTTCGAGGGAATGACCGTCCTCGACAACGTGATGACCGGGCGGCTGAACGACATGTCCGCCAATATCTTCGTGCAGGGCCTCTGGTGGGGGAAAGCCCAGCGCGAGGAGGTCGCGAACCGGGAGATCGTGGAAAAGGTCATCGATTTCCTTGAGATACAGGCCATTCGCAAGACGCCGGTGGGCCGCCTGCCCTATGGCCTGAAGAAGCGGGTGGAGCTGGCGCGGGCCTTGGCCGCCGAGCCGAAACTGCTCCTCCTCGACGAGCCCATGGCGGGCATGAATGTCGAGGAGAAGGAGGATATGAGCCGCTTCATCCTGGATGTGAACGACGAATTCGGCACCACCATCGCGTTGATCGAGCACGATATGGGCGTGGTCATGGACCTGTCGGACCGGGTCGTCGTGATGGATTACGGGCGCAAGATCGGGGACGGGACGCCGGACGAAGTGCGGGGCAATCAGGAGGTCATCGACGCCTATCTGGGGGTCGCCCATGATTGACGCGCGGTGCGGCAGAGGGGCCACAGGAGGGGCGCAAATCGCGTACACCCCCCGTACACCCCCCGTACACCCCCCGTACACCCCCTGTGCAGACGTCTTGACGCACGCGGACGCTCTGGCTTTGGGTGCGGGGTCGCGGGTCGGAACCTCCGTGTCGCCCTGCTGTTGGGTCTCCTCAACGGAAGGAGACCTGCACATGTCCGATCACGAAACCTGGTTGAAGAAGACGCTGGCCGACATCCTGGGCGAGGATCGCGGCCTGCCCGATTACACCGTCCAGCGGTTGAGGGGTTTTCGGCCCGAGGATCTGGACGAATTGCGCATCGACGAGCGGCAAGCGGTAACGGATGCCTTCAAGCGGGTGGCCCATCAATCGCGCGATGCGCGCGGGGACGGTTTGGGCGAGGCCACGGGGCGTCTGCCCTTCGTGGATGGCGATATCGACTGGGGGCTGCGGGCGGCGAAGTCGGCGCTGGAGGCCGTTCCGGCAGGCGACCGATCGGAGAAGGCCAACGAACTTTTGATGGCGTGCACCTGTCCGGCGGCCACGGGACCCAACCCGGGGATCGACGGCGGCAGTTCGGCCTATTGCGATCCGCAGCCTGCGCTGGAGCGGGAGCCGGGATCGCCGGAGCGGCCGCTGCCCTACTGACGAGAACCAAGCGGCGGCGGGGCGCCTTGATCGGGCGTCGCGCCGTTTGGAGTATTTTCGGAACATCGATGGGGGTGACGCTGGGCGTGGGCGCCGCCTCGGCCGACGAGATGTGGGCCGTATTCGAGGCGCGGTGCCTGGTGCCCTACGAACATCTGGTCCTGCCGGATACGCGCGGCCTGACCCGCGACGGGGATATCTGGACCGGCGCGGCCTTTCCGCTGACTTTGGCGCCTGGGAGCTGCGCCGTCACGGGCGGAATGCCCGACGATCTGGCGATACGGCTTGCCAGCCGGGACGAATATGTCCGCGTGGGAGCGGCGATCTGGCAAAGCACGACCTGGCGGGAGCCGCGGATCGAGGTGGAGGCGCTGGCGGACGGCTATCTGGTGCGGGAGACCGACCTTGAGAGCTGAGATCGCGGGGATCGACCATTTCTCCGGTTTGTCGGCCCCGGAGTTGGACCGGCTTTTGGAGGGGGCGGAGCTGCGCAGCTATGGGGCGGGCGACACCATTCTGGACCCGGAACATTCGCAGGCGATCTACAGCTTCCTGGTTCGAGGCAAGTGGTGGATGGCGCGGCAGGTCATCGGCACCGACGCGCCACGGGAATGGATCGATGACCGCCCCGGCAATTGGCATGGCGGGATCGCATTGATCGACAAGATCGCGCCACCGCAGGTGCGGGCCGAGACAGATTGCACTGTGCTGCATGTCCCCCGCGATCTGCTGGACGATCTGGCGGCCGGGAACGCGCATCTTGCATTGGCCATGCTGCGCGGGGTGCGGGGTGGCGCGACCATGCTGCACAAACACGCCACAGGGGAGGGCTGAATGGGCGCGATCCTGACGGCACGGAGGATGCGGATCGCAATCTTGCCGGTCATGTCGGTGGATATGCGGATAGAGGGCAATTTCGTCGGAGAGGCGAGCCATGGAAACTAGCCCACCCCGTCATCGCAAGAGATGGTTCGCCTGGCTTTCTGGCGGCGCCCTGGGCGGGCTGGTCGGTTGGGTCGCCGCTCTTGACCCGTTGCCGGGACTGGACCGCGCCGAGGCGGCGATGGCCCTTCCTGACGAGCGGTCCCTGCCCTTCGTCCGGGACGTCGCGGATGTTCCGACGCGCGACTTTCATCCTTTGACGAGCTTATCTGCGAACAGGCAATGGTGGTTCGATACCACGTCGGAACCGGCCGTCGTCATCGGCCGGTCCGATTGCACGATATCCGATGCCTTTCGCAGGTATGCGGAGACCGACCGGACCCGCGTCATCGAGATGGCCGCGCGCGTTGGGCTGAATGCGCTTGCGGAAACGCAATTCGAGGACCGGAGTCCCGGAGACGGTAACTGGGCCATCTTGGTGATCGCGGTTCTCGAGGACCGGGTGTCCCACCCCGCGCTCGCCATCTCTCACCGGGATGTGGGCCCTACGCACGATTGTACGAATGGCGCGACGCAGCTGAAAATGTCGCGCGCGCGAACCGGAGGAACCGATGCCTGACCAGTTTATCTTCGGAATGGAAGTGGCCCTGAACGGGTTGATGGCGGGAGTGATGTATTCGCTGGTCGCCCTGGGCTTCGTGCTGATCTTCAAGGCCAGCGGCATCTTCAATTACGCGCAGGGGGTCATGGCGCTGTTCGCCGCCATGACGCTTGTGGGGATCCAGAACGGACAGGTGCCCTTCGCGCATCTGATCAACGCCGTCTTCGGGACGAATGTGCATTACTTCGGCTGGAACGTGCCCGCCATCGGGGCGATTCTGCTGACGGTTCTGGTCATGATCGCGCTGGCCTGGGCGGTGAACCGGTTCGTCTTCCGGCATCTGGTCAATCAGGAGCCGATCATCCTGTTCATGGCCACCATCGGGCTGGCCTATTTCCTGGAAGGCGTGGCCGACCTGATGTGGGGGGCGGAGATCAAGACGCTGGATGTGGGCATCCCGCAGGGGATCAACGACTGGATCGACGGCACCACCTTCGAGATGTTCGGCTACGGGTTCTTCATCGATAATCTGGACATCACGGCGACGATCATCGCCGCCGTTCTGGTGGCGGGGCTGGTGGTGTTCAGTCAATACACCAAGCAGGGGCGGGCGCTGAGGGCCGTGGCAGACGACCATCAGGCCGCGCTTTCCGTGGGCATCTCGCTCAACTTCATCTGGGTGCTGGTCTGGTCCATCGCGGGCTTCGTGGCGCTGGTGGCCGGGATCATGTGGGGGGCGAAATCGGGGGTGCAGTTCTCGCTGTCGCTGATCGCACTGAAGGCCTTGCCGGTCTTGATGCTGGGCGGGTTCACCTCGATCCCCGGCGCCATCGTGGGCGGGCTGATCATCGGGGTGGGCGAGAAGCTCTTCGAGTTCCTGATCGGGGCGCCCTATTTGGGCGGCGCCACCGAGAACTGGTTCGCCTATGTGCTGGCGCTGATCTTCCTGGTGTTCCGGCCGCAGGGATTGTTCGGGGAGAAGATCATTGAGCGGGTTTGAGGCATCGGCGCGAATGAAACCGAAATCCATTCGAGACCAACTCACCGACGATTTCGCCAACGCGTTTTCGCCGGTTCATCCGCGGAGCGTAATGGGCCGCGCCTGGAAGTTCATGACATGGGTTTTCCAATTCGCGCTGCTTGGCCTCGCTGTAATGGCGCTTCTCAACTTCAACTTCGTTGGCGCCGCTGGCGGTGTCCTGCTTTTCCTCGGGTTTCAGTGGATCCGAAAGAACAGACCGACATGGATAGGTTTGGAAGGAAGGAGATAGGCGATGCTCTACCGTGAGGCGGGGGACTTTAAGACCTCCTACACTGCCGACAACCAGACCTTTCCGATCAAGTTCGACCGGAGGGCCTATTATGCGGTGCTGGCGGTGGCGGCGCTGGCGGTGCCGTTCGTCATTACCGATTACTGGGCCAATGCCTTTCTGATCCCGTTCCTGATCTATGCCATCGCAGCACTGGGGCTGAACATTCTGACGGGGTATTGCGGGCAGGTCAGCCTGGGCACGGGCGGGTTCATGGCGGTGGGGGCCTATGCGGCCTACAAGCTGATGACGGCGTTCCCGTGGCTCGACATGGTGACGATCACGCTTCTGTCGGGGCTGATCACGGCCGGGGTCGGTGTGCTGTTCGGGCTGCCGTCGCTCCGGATCAAAGGGTTCTATCTGGCGGTGGCGACGCTGGCCGCGCAGTTCTTCCTGGTCTGGATGTTCAACCGGGTGGGGTGGTTCTACAATTACTCGGCTTCGGGCCAGATCAACGCGCCGGAACGGGAGCTGTTCGGCGTGATCCTGACCGGACCGAATGCGACGGCGGTGACGCAATACCTGTTTTGCCTGCTCTTCGTGGTGGTGTTGGCCTGGCTGGCGCGGAACCTGACGCGGGGCACGGTGGGACGGCAATGGATGGCGATCCGGGACATGGACATCGCCGCCGAGATCATCGGGGTGAACCCGCTGCGCGCCAAGCTGACCGCCTTTGCGGTGTCATCCTTCTTCGTAGGCATCTCGGGATCGCTGTTCTTCACGGTCTATCTGGGCGCAGTCGAGGTGGGTGAGGTGTTTGGGATCACGAAGTCGTTCCTAGTGCTGTTCATGATCATCATCGGGGGGCTGGGCTCGATCTTCGGGTCGTTCGCGGGGGCGGCGTTCCTGGTGCTTCTGCCCGTGGTGCTGAAGCTGTTGGGCGTGGACCTGCTGGGCTGGCCGACGGATATCGTGGCGCATCTGAACCTGGTGATCGTCGGCGCGCTGATCGTGTTCTTCCTGGTGGTGGAGCCACACGGGCTGGCGCAGCTTTGGCGGCTGACCAAGGAGAAATTGCGGCTTTGGCCGTTCCCACATTGAAGATGCGGTGGGCATGGTGATGCCCACCCTACGGACCGCCTGGGTGAGGCGGTGCCATCGGAAAACCAAGGGAGGTAACAACCGATGAAGAGACTTGGAACTGCGACGGTGGCGGCGATCATGGCCGCAAGCCCGGTGATGGCGGATCTTGTGTTCCCGTCACTGAGCTATCGGACCGGGCCCTATGCGGCGGGTGGGATCCCGTTCGCGGATGGCTATGCCGATTACTTCACGCTTCTCAATGAGCGCGACGGCGGCATCGGCGGCGTAATGACCCGCGTGCTGGAATGCGAGACGGGCTACAACACCGAGAAAGGTGTGGAATGCTACGAATCGACCAAGGGCGAAGGCTCTCTGGTCTATCAGCCGCTCTCCACCGGTATCACCTATCAGCTGATCCCGAAGACGGCGGCTGACGGCATCCCGCTCCACACGATGGGTTACGGCCGGACGTCGGCGGCTAATGGCGAGGTCTTCAACAACGTCTTCAACTATCCGGCGAATTACTGGGACGGCGCCTCGGTGGCGGTGAACTACCTGCTGGACCAGAATGATGGCTCGCTCGAAGGCAAGAAGATCGCGCTGGTCTATCACAACTCCGCCTATGGGAAGGAGCCGATCCGCACGCTGCAGGAACTGTCCTCCAAGCACGGCTTTGAGCTGACCGAACTGGCCGTTGACCATCCGGGCCAGGAGCAGAAGTCGCAATGGCTGCAGATCCGGCGCGAGCGTCCCGACTACGTCGTGATGTGGGGCTGGGGTGTGATGAACCAGGTCGCTATCCAAGAGGCCGCCAACATCCGCTTCCCGATGGAGAACTTCATCGGCAATTGGTGGGCCGGTTCCGAGAACGACGTGATGCCCGTGGGCGAGGCTGCCAACGGCTACAAGTCGCTGAACATGCATAATGTGGGCAACGACTTCCCGATCTTCGCCGACATCCAGGAGCATGTCGTAGATGCGGGTCTGGCCGCGGGCAATGGCGATCAGATCGGGACGGTTCTCTATAACCGCGGGCTCTATGCCGCTATGCTGGCCGCCGAAGCGGCGAAGAAGGCGCAGGAAATCCACGGCGAGGCCGAGATCACGCCTGCGATGATGCGCGACGGCATGGCCGCCCTGGAGGTGGACGAGGCGCTGATGGAGAGCTTGGGCATGCCCAACTTCGGCCCGGCCTTTACCGTGTCCTGCGACAACCATGGCGGCTCTGGCCAAGCCAAGGTCCAGCAATGGAACGCGTCGGCAGGTGAGTGGGAGATCATCACCGACTGGATCTCCTCCGACCGGGAGGTGATCGACCCGCTGATCGAAGAGGACTCGATGGCCTATGCCGCCGAGAACAACATCGAACCGGGCTGCGCCAGCTAAGCGCACCCTGCCCCGGCCACTATCGCGGTGGCCGGGGCGTTCCGATCCATGACGTTTCGTTTCGCCCTGCCCCGTTTCGCCACCCTGACGCTGTGCGTCGGGCTGATGGCATCCTGTGCTTTCACGCGGCCCCCGGCGAACGCGTGTCCGGCCCTGCCGTTGTCGATGTCGGACCTGACGGTGAAATCCAGCCAGGGTCGCGAGGGCCCGCCCGTCATGGGCGGCGCGGTGAACCTGATGCTGGAGGCGTTGCAGGCGGAGGCGCGCGCGCAGCGGGCCGCCCGGTCCGCGCCAAGAGCGCCGATCACCCTGCGGGTCATCACCCTTTCGGCAGGCGGGCAATACGGCGCGTTCGGCGCGGGCTTCCTGGATGGCTGGTCCGACAATCCGGCCACGCCGCGCCCCCGCTTCGATGTGGTGACGGGGGTCAGCGCCGGAGCGATCCTGGCGCCCATTGCCTTTGCCGGGCCGGATTTCGACGACAGATTGCGGTTCTTCGACGGGATATCGGCCGAGAACGTCTCCCGCCGCCGTCCGCTGACGGCGATCTTCGCCGCCCCGTCGGTGAACGATCCGGGTCCGCTGGAGACGTTCCTGAACGAGAGCCTGACCCCGGAGCTGACGCGGGCCATCGCGGCGCGCCATGCGGAGGGTGACCAGATCCTCGTCTCGGCCACCAACCTGGATACGACCGAGGGCGAGATTTTCGATCTGGGGGCGGCGGCCGGCGCGGCCAATGCGGCGCCCTGTCTGGCGGAGGCGCTGCTGGCTTCGGCCGCGATCCCTGGCCTGCTGCCGCCCCGCAATATCAACGGCGCGCTCTATGCCGATGGGGGCCTGCGCGAACAGGTCTTCTTTCGGGCCGTCGATACGGCCCGCGCCCAAGTCGCCCGCCAATCGGGGCGCCCGGTTCGCGTGGAAGCCTATCTGATCGTCAACGGCGCGCTCGTGCCGCCATCGGAGCCGGCGGAAGATCGGCTGACGGGTTATTTCGGCCGCGCCGTCTCGACCCTGGCCGACGAGGTGCTGCGGGATTCGATCATCGACGCCGTGCGTTTCGCAGAGATGCGCAAGGACTGGACGTTGCGCGGCATGGTGGCGGACGTCGATCTGTCGCCCTGTGGCTTCGACAGTCCGCCAACCGGAACATTCGACCCCTGTGTGACGGCCCTGCTCTACGGGGCGGGAGAGCGCGCCGCAGAGCGGGTTCCCATCGACTGGCTGAGCGCCGCAGATTTGCGCGCCGTGGCCGAGGAATTGTGAGGAGAGACGAGATGCTCGACACGACCGAAGCCAAGGCCCCCAAGACCGAGGGGATGGAGGGCGAGCGCCTTCTGGAGGTCAACAATATCGAGGTGATCTACAACCACGTGATCCTTGTGCTGAAGGGTGTGTCGCTGAGCGTGCCCAAGGGCGGGATCACGGCCCTGCTGGGCGGCAATGGTGCGGGAAAGACCACGACGTTGAAGGCCATCTCGAACCTGCTGAAATCCGAGCGGGGCGAGGTCACGAAGGGATCGATCACCTATCACGGAGAGCGCATCCAGGACCTGTCGCCCGCCGATCTGGTGGAGCGCGGCGTGATCCAGGTGATGGAGGGGCGGCACTGCTTCGAGCACCTGACGGTGGAGGAGAACCTTCTGACCGGTGCCTACACGCGCAAGGATGGCGGCGCGAACATCGATGCGGATCTGGAGATGGTCTACGGCTATTTCCCCCGCCTGAAGGAGCGACGGAAATCGCAGGCGGGCTATACCTCGGGCGGGGAACAGCAGATGTGCGCTATCGGCCGGGCGCTGATGTCACGGCCCGAGACGATCCTGCTGGATGAGCCCTCGATGGGGCTGGCCCCGCAGCTGGTGGAAGAGATCTTCGGGATCGTGAAGTCGCTGAACGAGGACGAGGGGGTGAGCTTCCTTTTGGCAGAGCAGAACACCAACGTGGCGCTGCGGTTCGCCCATTACGGCTATATCCTGGAGAGCGGGCGCGTGGTGATGGACGGCCCGGCCGCCGATCTGCGCGAGAACCCGGATGTGAAGGAGTTCTACCTGGGCATGTCGGACGAGGGCCGGAAGTCGTTCCGAGACGTGCGGAGCTACCGACGGCGGAAGCGGTGGTTGTCTTGAGAGGCGACCTGTCGACATATCGCGCCGTGTCAGGGAGGTTGGTGCCCGCCTTCACGGTCGAGGTGCAGACGCTGGATCGCGACGTCGATCGGATCCTCGACGCGGTCCTGGCAGTCCATTCCCTCGGCTATGGCCGCTATCGGCGCAATGCCAGCATCACGGCCGTCGGTCGCGAAACCTCGCAACCGGAAGCGGACAGCACGACCGATACGCATGTCGAGACGTTCACGCCGGGCGGGACAGAAACCTATCCTATGGTGGAGGTGAAGTTTTCCATCGAACGGGATGTATCGGTCCTGGAACGGGTCATGGATACCATCCTGGAGGTCCACCATTATGAGGAGCCGGTGATCTTCGTTCGCGAGGATTGGGTGAGCCGGGCTTCCTATGATCCCGCGCGGACAAATCCCCATCGCTGGTGGAACGATGGGCGCGGGTTGCCGGAGAGGCTGCGAGGATGAGAGCCTTCGTCGGCCTTCCTGTGCCCGAGCCCTGGATTGCGCCGCTGGTGCGGGCGCAGGGGCGCATTCTCGGTGGGCGGGTGGTGCCGGTGGAGGATCTGCACCTGACATTGGCATTTCTGGACGATCAGCCGGAGGATCGGTTGGAGGCGTTGCATGATGGGTTGGAGGGGCTGGCACTTCCGTCAATACGGCTTGCGCCCTTGGCCTATGTGATCTTCGGAGCGAAGCGATCGCGATTGGTGGCGTTGGATATCGCACCCGACCCGGCACTGACGGCTCTCCGAGACGCGGTGCGTGGGGCAGCGCGGCGGGCGGGGATCGCGTTGCCGCGGGAGCGGTTCCGGCCCCACGTGACGCTGGTGCGCTTCCCGGCCTCGGCGCCGCCCGACCCGGTGCGGCTGCCGCGTGCGCTGGAGGGGCTGGGGGCGCCCGACCTCTCGGTGGCGATGGCAGGGGCCGTCGTGCTCTGGTCGTCGCGGTTGACGCCGGAGGGGCCGATCTATGAGACGCTGGCCAGCTATCCGATGAGGGCCGCATGACCGATCGAACCCCCTGCCGCACGCCCGAGGGCAAGAGTGCTACGAATATCCCGGCCTGGAAGTTCGACGCCTGTCGCGACGCGCTGCTGGCGGAACTGGCCGGGGGCGAGGTGCGGGCGTCCGAGATCGCCAAGCGGGCGGGGGCGCGGCTGAGCGCGGAGCAGCTGGCCGATCTGGGTTCGCTGGGCTGGCACATGACCACGGTGCGGCTGGAGATGGAGGTGCGCGGCGAGATCCTGCGCGTGCCCGGTGCCAAGCCCGTGACCTTGCGCCTGCCATGAACCCTCTGCGTCCATATCCGTTGACCCCGGACACAAACCGGAGGTCCCCATGCTGAAGCCCCTCGCCCTGCGCGCCGCCCGCCTCGTGGAGAGCGGTCTGGAACGGATCGGCGATCGCGACGACGATGCGCCCGTCTTGGACCCGTATTTCGGTTACGCCACGCCCGAGGGCATCGTGCTGCGCGGCCGCGTGTTGAGCCATTTGCGGCGGGTGGAGCCGGACCCCGAACAGTCCAGATGGATGAACCTGCGGCAGATGGCGAACCTCTTCATCACCGACGAGGTGGAGGGTGTGACCGTGCGCGGCGGCGGGACAGAGGCCGTGTCGGATGCGGAGGGCTATGTGCGGCTGACCGTGATGGGGGATTTCGAACCGGGCTGGGTCAGCATTCCCGTCGCCATCGACGGCCAGGAGGCGGTGCCGTTCCACGCGCGCATCCCCGCGCCGGACGCGCGGCACATGGTGATTTCGGACATCGACGACACGATGATCGAGACGGGTGCGCATTCCTTGGCGCGCAACCTCTGGACCACGTTCACCGGGTCGGCGCTGACACGGCAGGCCCATGACGATGCGGTCGCGCTGATGGACGCGATGGTGGAAGGCGACCGCAATCCGGTCTTCTACGTCTCCTCCTCGCCATGGAACCTGCATCACTTCCTGGAGGAGCTGTTCCGGCGGGAAGGGGTGCCGCGCGGACCGAAATTCCTGCGCGATCTGGGGATCACCGAGGAAGGGGTGGGCGCCAGCCACGGCACCCACAAGGGCCGCGCGATCGATGCGATCCTGGCGGCAAACCCGGACCTGCCCGCCTATCTGATGGGCGATAGCGGCCAGAAGGACGCCATCGTCTACCGCGATGCCATTGCTCGCCATCCGGGCCGCATCAAGGGCGTGGCCCTGCGGGAACCTGCACCGGGCGTGGGCGACGACGACGCGGCGGCCATCGCCGCCATCGAGGCGGCGGGCGTGCCGTGCTTTCACGGGCCCAGCTTCGACGGGGCCCGGCAACATTGGGGATTGGCATGAGCCATTACGACGATCTGGAGACACGCTCCGCCGACGAACGGGCCGCGGCGCAGCTGGCGGCGCTCAAGGCGCAGTTGGGGCAGGTCACGGCGCAGGAGGGGAATTGCCTGGACGCGTCTGAGTTGGCCGATCTTGCGGATCTGGCCAAGCTGCCGGTCCTGAGGAAGTCGCAGCTGGCCGAGTGGCAGGCCGCGCAGCGGCCTTTCGGCGGCATTCGGGTCTCCAACGTCGCGCACATTTTCCAGAGCCCCGGCCCGATCTACGAGCCGGGCGGTGTGAGCCACGATTGGTGGCGCATGGGCCGGTTCCTCCATGCCTGCGGGATCGGCACCAGCGACATCGTGCAGAACTGCTTCGGCTACCACCTGACGCCGGCGGGCCACATCTTCGAAAGCGGCGCGCGGGCCGTGGGCGCGGTGGTCGTGCCCGCAGGGACCGGGCAGACCGACCTGCAGGTGCGTGCTGCAGTCGATCTTGGGGTGACGGCCTATGCGGGGACGCCGGATTACTTGAAGGTGATCCTGGACCGGGCCGAGGAGATGGACGAGCGTCTGGGCATTGTGAAGGCCGCCGTGGGGGGCGGCGCACTGTTCCCGTCGCTGCGGGCGGAATATGCCGACCGCGGCATCGCCTGCCTGCAATGCTACGCCACCGCCGATCTGGGGAACATCGCCTATGAGAGCGACGCGCAAGAAGGTATGATCCTGGACGAAGGCGTGATCGTGGAGATCGTCCGCCCCGGAACCGGCGACCCCGTGCCGGAGGGCGAGGTCGGCGAAGTTGTGGTGACGTCGCTCAACCCCGACTATCCGCTGATCCGCTTCGCCACGGGCGACCTGTCGGCCATCCTGCCGGGCACCTCGCCCTGCGGACGCACCAACACCCGCATCAAGGGCTGGATGGGCCGCGCCGACCAGACGGCCAAGATCAAGGGCATGTTCGTGCGCCCCGAACAGGTGGCGGAGTTCGTCGCCCGCCACGCGGAGGTGCGCGCGGCGCGGGTGGTCGTGACACGCGAGGGCGAGATGGACGCCATGGAGGTGCAGGTCGACGCCGAGGGCGGTGACGAGGCCGTTTGGTCCGAGAGCGTCGCGCAAGTGCTGAAGCTCAAGGGCCGGGTCAGCCGGGTCGACGGGCTGCCAAACGACGGGAAGGTGATCGATGACCAGCGGGAATATGGGTAAGGCGTCCCTCGGACGGGACACCCGTTCAAAGCACAGGTTCTCGCCTCACATCCTACTCGCGTCGGAAGGTCATCGCGCGAGGTGAGCGCCACCGTTGACCGGGATCACCTGACCGGTCACATGTCCCGCCTCCGGTGACGCGAGAAACGCCACCGTAGCCGCAATGTCGTTCGGTCGTCCGGCCCGCTTGGTGAAGGTCGCATCTGTCAGGTTTCTCCGACGCTCATCGGATAGCTGCCCGTGGAAGAACTCCGTATCTTCGATCAGCCCCGGCGATACGACATTCGCCGTGATGCCACGCGGGCCGAGTGTTCGGGCGAGATCGGCCGTCCACGCTTCGACTGCTGCCTTGGCTGCGCCGTAGGATCCGCCCCCGCCCGTCCGACCGGCAATCGATCCAATGGTGACGATGCGCGCATCGTCCGCAAACCGGCCTTCGAGCGCGTTGGTGACCAAGACGGCCGTCAACATGTTCGCCTCGAAGTTCGCCCGCCATCGCGATGTTAACCGGGCGAGACTGTCCTCAACAGAGAGCTCTTCATCCTTATCCTGCGAATGCCGCCCGGCAAGATCGGTATTGCCGCCCGCATTGTTGATCAGCACGTCGATGCGGTCCGGCAGCGTGCCGAGGGCTTCGGCGACAGCACCCGGATCGGATGCATCGAACGCGACAGGTTTGGCGCCGATGGCCGCAGCGGCGTCCTCCAAAGGCGAAGCCCGCCTTCCCGTGATGACAACATGATCGCCGCGGGCGGCAAAATGCGCCGCGCAAGCACGACCGATACCCGTTCCACCGCCGGTCACCACGATTGCACGTGTCATCTCAGCTCCAGAAATATCTGATTGATCGGTATATCGTTAAGGCCTAAACATCTTTTATGTCAAGAAAGGATCCGGACGGCGACTCGAAGCCAGAAATGAACGAGTGGGATGTGCCCGACGCGATCGACCAAATTCAGGTGGAATGGGCGCGACTTCGACCGGACCTGCCTCTGCGGTCGATCGGTGTGATCACGCGTATCTGGCGGATCTCCAAACTTCTGTCCGAAGATCGGCGCCGCACCATGCACGAACTGGGCATGGAACCGGCGATCCGTGACCTGCTGGCAAACCTTCGGCGATCGGGGGAGCCGTACCGCCTGAGAGTGCACGAACTGGCCGCCCGCTGCCGCGTGAGCAAGAGTGCCATCACACAACGGGTCGCCCGCGCCGAAGCCTCAGGTCTGGTCCGCAGTGCGCGCTCGACACCTCGCAATGAACGAACGGATTCGCCGTCTGCGCAGACGGAAGATCAGAGAGCTGTCTGGATCGAACTGACACCAGAAGGAAAGAACTTGGTCGACTCCACCGTCGAGGCCCTCTTGAACCACGAAGACTCTCTCATCGAAAAGATCGGGGAGGAGGACATCGCCCGTCTCTCCGGTCTCCTAAGGCGCCTCTTGCACGTCTTGGAACGGCCCTGATCCACTGGGCGGCAAGTTGCACGATCTTACCCCCGCAACACCCCGCCCGTCGCCTTCTCGACCTTCTCCACGACCTTGGCGGCCACGGCCTCGATGTCCTTGTCGGTCAGGGTGGCGTCGCGTGGCTGCAGGCGGATGGTCAGGGCCAGGGATTTGCGGCCATCGCCGAGCGAGCCGCCGATGAACTCGTCGAAGACACGGACATCGGTGATCAGCGTCTTGTCGGCGCCCTGGGCGGCGGCCACGAGGCTCTGGGCCTCCACCTCCGCATCCACCACGAAGGCGAAGTCCCGCTCCACCGCCTGCAGGTCGGACAATTCGAGCGCCCCGCGGGAGGCGCCCTGCGCCTTCGGGAACGGCACTTCGGCCGGCCAGATCGTGAACCCGACCGCAGGCCCCTTCACATCCATGGCGTTCAGCACCCTGGGATGGATCTCGCCGAAGACGGCAAGCACCTTCTTTGGCCCGAGGCAGACCTTGCCGGAGCGACCGGGATGCCACCAATCCTGCACGCCGCGCATCACCTGCGCCTTGGCGGGCGCCCCGATCGCCGACAGGATCGCTTCCGCATCTGCCTTGGCGTCGAACACGTCAACCGGGCGTCGTTGGCCGTGCACGTCCTTGGGCGCGGTATGCCCGATCAGAAGACCCGAGAGCAGCACGTGTTGCTCACCCGGCTCGCCGCCATGGAACGCCGCGCCCATCTCGAAAAGCGCGAGATCCAGGACGCCCCTTGCCTGGTTCCGCGCTGCCGCCCGGAGAAGGCCGGGCAGAAGGGCAGGACGCATGTGGCTCATGTCACTGGAGATCGGGTTCTCCAACCGTGTGGCATCGGTCCCGCCGCCGAACAGAGATGCGGCCGCCTGGTCGATGAAACTGTAAGTCACGCATTCGTCATAGCCCAAGGCAGCAACCGTCCGGCGGGCCGCCCGTTCTCGCATCTGCATGGGCGTCAGAACCGGGCGCAGCACTTGGGCAGGCCGTGTCATTGGCTTGCCCTGCAGCTTAGTCAGGGAAGCGATGCGGGCGACCTCCTCCACCAGATCGGCCTCGCCCTGCACATCCGGGCGCCAAGACGGGACATGGGCCTGGTCGCCCTCCAGCCGGAAGCCCAACGCCTCCAGGCTGGCGCGCTGCGCGGCGGCGGGGATGGACATGCCCACCAGGCTCTCGACCCGGTCCGTATCGAGACGATAGGACCGTGCCGTGTCAGGGACGGCCCCCGCGATCACCATATTCGACGCATCGCCGCCCGCATGTGCCAGGATCATCGCCGTCGCGTGATCCAAACCCTCAGGCGTGAAGGCCGGGTCCACGCCCCGCTCGAAGCGGTAGCGAGCGTCGGAATTGATCTTCAGCGCGCGGCCCGTCAGCGCGATCTGCACCGGGTCCCAATAGGCAGACTCAACGAGGACGTTCACCGTATTCTCGCTCACGCCGGAATGGGCGCCGCCCATGATGCCCGCGATGCTCTCCGGGCCCTGATCGTCGGAGATGACCATGGCCCCTTCGGGCAGGGTGTAATCCTTGTCGTCCAGCGCCGTGACCGTCTCGCCACCGGCTGCCCGGTGGACGCGCAGGTTTCCTTGCACGACATCGGCATCGAACACGTGCAGCGGGCGGTTCAGATCGTATGTGAACCAGTTGGTCACATCCACGAGGAAGCTGATCGGGCGCAGGCCGATGGCCCGCAGCTGATCCTGCAACCAGGCCGGGCTGGGCCCATTCTTGACGCCGCGGATCAGCCGCAGGGCGAAGGCCGGGCACCCGTCCAGGGTGTCGTCGTCGATGGTCACGCCAATGGGGCTGTCATACCCCCCCTCGATCACCTGGCGCTCCAAAGGCTTCAGAATCCCGAGGCCGCGCGCGGCAAGATCCCGCGCAATCCCCCGCACCCCCAGCGCATCGGGGCGGTTCGGCGTGATGGCGATCTCGATGACCGGATCGACCTTAGCGGGGTCGTGTTCAGCCAGCCAATCCACGAAGCGCTCGCCCACCGCGCCGGACGGCAACTCGATGATGCCGTCATGTTCGTCCGACAGCTCCATCTCGCGTTCGGAGGCCATCATGCCATGGCTTTCGACGCCGCGGATCTTGCCCACTTGGATCGTCGTATCGATGCCAGGCACGTAGGTGCCGGGTTTGGCAACCACGACCGTGATCCCTTCGCGGGCATTTGGCGCGCCGCAGATGATCTGCTTCACGCCCTCGTCCGTCTCGACCTGGCAGACCTTCAATCGATCGGCATCGGGATGCTTCTCGGCCGACACGACCTTACCGATGGTGAAGTCGGCCAGCCGCGCCCCGCGATCCTCCACGCCTTCGACCTCAAGGCCGAGATCGGTCAGCGTCTCGGCGATGTCGTCAACGGTCACCTGCGTGTCCAGATGACGCTTCAGCCAGGACAGGGTGAACTTCATGGGCCGTCCCCTTGGAACATGGCATCCAGGCCGACGATCATCGACATGGCGAAGAAGAGTATCGAGGTGATAACCGTCAGCACGATCACCCGGTTGAAATAGCGGACCTGCTTGATGGCTTCGATCTGGAGGTGGACGTCCCCGACCACTTCGGACAACTCGAAAACCTGCCGCAGCCGCGGGGACGGCTCATAAATCAGGCAACGCAGAAGGAAAAGGATCGAGATCGACACCGCGATGACCTGCCCGAACATCAGAAGAAGCGTGAGCCATGTCTGGTCGAGTGAGAAGACGAAGGCCGACGTGGCCAGGATGATCGCCAGCACGGCCAGCAGCGCCGACGATTTTGCGTCGATTTCCGCCATGATGGCGCGGGCTTCCTCCTGATCCATGGCATGGGCCCCGATATCGGCCTCAACGTCCAGGCAGACGGGTCGCAGGCTCAGCGCTTCGGCATCGGCCATGAGCCAGCGGTCCATTAAGCGGACCATGTAGGGAAGACTGGGTAGGCGCGTCATGCCGGCTGTCCCGCGCGAGACGCCCTTTTCGCCGGTCGGCAGAGCCGCGCGAGAATATCTGCGGGGTGGATAATCATGGCGGCCTCAACAGCATCCCGGCCCGCCTAGCGCATCGGCTGAGGGGTTTGAAGGTCGAACCCAATGCGCAGCACCCGGACGGGCCGTCCGACCAGCCGGTCATCCTCCGCCCCTTCATCCCGACCACCATGGGCCAAATAGAACGACAAGGCGCGCGGATTGCGTTCGAGAACGGTCAGGTCTGCGCGCTGGAAACCGGCCGCCTTTAGCGCAGTCTTCATCGCCGCCAGCAATTGACCACCTGTGCCCGCGCCGCGCAGGCCGGGGCGAACATGCAGGTTATCGATCAGGGGCGTCGTCCGGTCGGTCAGGGCGCAGACGAAACCCGTCAGACCGTCCGTCCCTTCGGATACCAGCGTCAGCATCGGTGGGCCGAAACGGCGCCGCGCCCATTTCTCGGACAGGTAGCCGGGCAGGACGTCGCGCAGCACCGCGTCAGGCAGTTCGATCCCATAGCTGTCCTGCCAGGAGGCCAGGTGCAGGGCGACGATCGCGGCCCGATCCGCCTCGGTCGCGGGACGGATCATAGGGGCACCACCGCGTCACCCACGCGGATGACCCCGCGAAAGACCGCCTCAGCACACCAGCCGCCATGGTGGCGCATGGCCGAGTAACCGCCCGGCCCCAGCGCCGCCTCCATGCGCGAGCAGGGCGCGCAGGGGCCGATCAGCGCGATCCGTGCCGCCCCGATCGTCACGTCCCGCCCCTTGAGCGCGGCAAGGTTGATGCCGGTGACGACGATGTTGCGACGCAGAAGCTCCGGCGTGGCCTCAGTTCCGCATAATGCCGAGATCACCGCCAAATGCTCCCCCTGGATCAGCGTGACCGCCCGCTTTCCCGGTCGTGGGTGGTGGTCGCCTGCCAACCCGTCCGGACCCAAGGTCGCGGCATCGACAATCTCCATGGGCGCGCGACGGACGGGGCGCAGGCCGATCCAGGCGACCCGGCCTGGCCCATGGTGCCGGGCCATCAAGTCCCGCAGCGTCTCGGTCATTTCGCAAACGTCGCGTCGAGGATCGCTGCGAGGTGCACGGCGTCTTCCCCATCGAACGCCTCGGGACGGTCGCTGTCGATATCGAGCACCGCAATCAGGTCCCGCGCCCCATTCCGAACCGGCAGGACGATCTCCGACCGGGTCGACGCAGCACAGGCGATATGTCCCGGAAAGGCCTCAACATCCGGGACCAGCTGAACCTCTCCACTTCGCGCGCAGGCCCCGCAGACACCCCTGTCGAACGGGATCACCAAGCATCCATGCCCGCCCTGATAGGGCCCGATCTTCAGAAGATCCGGCGCGACGACACGGTAGAAACCTGTCCAGTCGAAGCGGTCATCGGCGTGATGTAGCTCGCAAGCCAGCGTCGCCATCAGCGCGACCGGATCCCGCTCACCCTCCGTCAGTGCGGCGATACTGCGCGCCCGCTCATTGTAATCGATGCGCAACTGAGCCTCTTCTTCTTGGCCGAAATATCCCGGGGGGTCCGCGCCCCGCGCGGACGGGGCAGAGCCCCAAACCCGCTTAGACCCGCTCGATAGCGATGGCCGTGCCCTCACCGCCACCGATACAGATCGCGGCCACGCCCCGTTTCAGATTACGGGTCTCCAGCGCATGCAGCAGCGTGACGATGATCCGGGCCCCAGAGGCGCCGATCGGATGGCCCAGTGCGCAGGCGCCGCCATGGACATTCACGATGTCGGGCGAGAGGCCCATTTCGTGCATGAAGGCCATCGGTACCACGGCGAAAGCTTCGTTCACCTCCCAGAGATCGACATCCTCCTTCGCCCAGCCGATCCGCTCGAGAAGCTTCTGGGCAGCAGGCACCGGCGCGGTGGTGAAAAGGCCGGGCGCCTGCGCATGGCTGGCATGGCCCAGGAAACGGGCTCGCACCGGCAGTCCCTCGGTCTCAGCCACATCTGCAGAGGCCATCACGAGCGCCGCCGCCCCGTCCGAAATTGAAGAGGAATTGGCCGCCGTCACCGTGCCCTCCTTGCGGAAAGCCGGTTTCAGATGCGGGATCTTGTCCGGTCGCGCCGTCCCCGGCTGCTCGTCCTGTGTCACCTGGACCTCGCCCTTCCGGGTCTTGACGAGGTAGGCTGCCACTTCCGTCGCGAAGCTGTCATCCGCGATGGCGCCTTGCGCCCGGCTCAGTGAGCGTAGCGCGTATTCGTCCTGCGCCTCCCGCGTGAACTGATAGGCCTCGGCGCAATCCTCGGCGAACGTGCCCATGAGGCGGCCCTTGTCATAGGCGTCCTCCAAGCCGTCGAGGAACATGTGATCGACGGCCTGACCGTGCCCAAGGCGCGCGCCCCCGCGCATTCCGGGCAATAGATAGGGCGCGTTGGTCATGCTCTCCATGCCGCCCGCGACCATGATGCCGGTCCGGCCAAGCGCGATCTGGTCATGGGCCATCATGGCGGCCTTCATGCCCGAGCCGCACATCTTGTTGAGCGTCGTCGCAGGCACGTTCTCGGGCAAGCCAGCCGCGAAACCGGCCTGCCGCGCCGGGGCCTGACCTTGACCCGCAGGCAAGACGCAGCCCATCAGAACCTCTTCCACCCGGTCGGGTCCGACCCCGGCATCGTTCAGCGCTGCCGCGATGGCCGCGCCGCCCAGTTCCGAGGCCGTCGCACCGGCCAATGCCCCCTGAAACCCGCCCATGGGCGTCCGCCGCGCGCCCGCGATCACAACCTGGTCCATCTGCCCCCGCTAACGGTTCGGTAAGAAATGGCCTCTAGCTTGCCATCCGACGCAAATGGATTCCAGTGACCCCCGCGAAGGACCAGAGCCCCATGAAGATCGAGAGCCGGCTACAGGACGATGTCCTCATCCTCAGCATCCAGGAAACGCGAATCGATGCCAGTGGGGCCGTCGCCTTCAAGGAGCGGATGCGTGGACTTCTCGCCGGTCATGACGGTCGCGTCGTTCTGGACCTCGGGCAGGTGGAGTTCCTGGATTCGAGCGGCCTGGGCGCCCTGGTGGCCGTGATGAAGATGCTGGGGGGCCGGAAACTGGAATTGGCACGCTGTGGACCGGTGGTCAGCAAGGTTCTGGCCCTGACGCGCATGAACTCGGTCTTCGTCATGCATGACGGGCTTGCGGCGGTGACCGGCGATCCCGACCAGGACGCCGCATGAATGCCAGACCCCAGGACCTGGGGTCGCAACAGGGTCTGGCTTCACCAAAGACGCTCTTGCGTGGGCGGATCGACGGCACGGAACCGGCGGTCCGGCACACCCTTACCCGTCTCCAGCGCGAGACCGATGCACTCGGTCTGCCCACCGAAAGGTGGAGCGAAATCGTCATCGTGCTCGGAGAGGTGCTCAACAACATCGTGGAGCATGCGCTGGCGGGGCGCAAAGACGGCTGGATAGATGTGGTCATCACCTTGCGCGACGGCCGGCTCTTTGCTCAGACGCGGGACGATGGACGCCCTCTTCCTCTGGCGCTCCTGACCCATGGCACGCTGCCGGACAATTCCGGACCGGTGGAAGATTTGCCGGAGGGCGGCTTCGGATGGTTCATCATCCATTCTCTGGCCAAGGACATGACGTATGAGCGCGATGACGGCTTGAACCGCCTCAGCTTCAATCTGGCGGCACGCTAACCCCGGATCGACCTCGGGCAATCAGAGAAGCATGGTCCGCGATACCACCGACATCGGGGCGAGGCGGGGGCGCAATTCGAGACGATCGCCGGATAGGAAAGGCGAAGGAGGACAGGCGCTAAAGCAGGCGGGTTCCAGCGCGAACGGCCCAAAGGAGACAGGTCCAAGGGAGACGGGCACCGAAGCAGAGACGTTTGCGAAGCGATGCGCGGCGCCAGCGATAACGCATCGAGGTCGGCTCGAACGTTGCCAATCAGCTTGGCGATTGCCCTCAGCGCGCGCCCTGCAGGCGGTGAACGTCCTCAACGGAGCGAGCCACCCCGATTGTCACCGGCAAAGATGCTGCGCATCCGACATGTCGTAATCTGCAAGGTCGAGATCACATCACCCCGCAAGCGCGTCGCAGTCAGCATTGGCCATGGGGATCAGTCGGGCTAGCGTCCCGCTGAGCTACCCGAGGTATCCATGCGCGATTTTCACTTTCCCGGCCGATCCCCCGTTCTTGCGACAGAAGGGATGTGCGCCACGTCGCACCCACTTGCCGCGCGCATCGCCGTCGAGACCCTCGCCCGCGGCGGAAACGCCGCCGATGCCGCCATTGCAGGCGCCGTCTTGCTTGGGCTTTGCGAGCCGCAGATGACCGGTCTGGGGGGCGATGCCTTCGCCCTCGTGAAGCCCGCCGGATCGGAGGAGGTCGTGGCTTTGAACGCATCGGGCCGCGCCCCGTCCGGCGCCACCGCACAGAACCTGCGGGCGCGCGGCCTGAAGACCGTCCCGATCCATGGCGTGGAGGCCGTCACCATACCCGGCGCGGTCGACGGGTTCTGCGCCGTGTCCGAACGCTTCGGCAAGCTTGGCTTACAGGACGTCGTGGAACCGGTGATCCCCTATTTCGAGCAAGGTGTGCCCGTCGCGCCGCGCGTAGCCTTCGACTGGGCCGAGGCAGCCGAGACGTTGCAGGGCACCGCCAGATCCTGGTTTCTGGCGAATGACAAGGCGCCGAAGGTCGGCGCCCAATTCGCCCTTCCTGGTCAGGCAGAGGTACTGCGCCAGATCGCGAAACAGGGTCGCGCGGGTTTCTACGAAGGTCCGGTCGCCGCCGACATGCTGGCCACGCTCCGGGCGATGGGCGGCAGCCATACGGAGGCGGATTTCACCGCGACAAAGGCGGATTGGGGAACACCGATCACCGGGCAATATGGCGGAATGGACCTGCTCGAGCATCCGCCCAACGGGCAAGGCGCCACGGCGATCCTGATGGCCAACATCCTGCGCCATTTCGACATCAAAGGCCTCGACCCGCGTGGCGCGAAACGCGTTCATCTGGAAGCGGAGGCCGCAAAGCTCGCCTATGACGCCCGCGACCGTATCCTCGCCGATCCGGATCACACCGCCAGACTGGCCCATATGATGGCACCCGAAACCGCAGAGAAACTGGCCGCTCTGATCCATCCCAAGCGCGTCATCGCGGCGCCCGCCGAGGCCACCGAGGCAGTCCATCGCGACACGATCTACATCACCGTCGTTGACCGGGATCGGATGGCGGTGTCGCTGATCTATTCGATCTTCCATTCCTTCGGCTCGGGGATCGCCTCCGAGAAATACGGCATCCTGTTTCAGAACCGCGGCGCGGGTTTCACGCTGGAGCGCTGGCATCCCAACGAGATCGCGCCCAGCAAACGGCCGATGCACACGATCATTCCCGGCATGCTAGGCCAAGGCGGTCGGATCACCATGCCCTTCGGCGTGATGGGCGGCGCCTATCAGCCCGCAGGCCATGTCCGGTTCATGTCCAACCTCACCGATTTCGGCATGGATCCGCAAAGTGCCATCGACGCGCCGCGCAGCTTCCCCGAAGGCGGCGTCTTGAAGGTAGAGCGCGGCTATTCCGATGCCGTGCGCGCGGAGCTCTACGCGCTGGGCCACAGAGTCGAGGTGCCTGAGACGCCCATTGGCGGCGCCCAAGCGATCCGCATCGACGAGAGCGGCTACCTTGAAGGCGCCAGCGACCCGCGAAAGGACGGCTGCGCGTTGGGGTACTGACGCGCCCGGCCTTCAGACCCGCTCGATGGCGAGCGCGATGCCCTGCCCGCCACCGATGCACATCGTGCAAAGCGCGCGGCGCCCGCCGATACGCTCCAACTCATGGAGCGCCTTCGTGGCGATGATGGCCCCCGTGGCCCCGACCGGATGGCCCAGCGCAATCGCGCCGCCATTGGGATTCACGCGCTCGGGGTCCAGGCCCAGCGCCTGCGTCACAGCCAACGCCTGGGAGGCGAAGGCTTCGTTCGACTCGATGACGTCAAAGTCGGCGGCTTCCAGTCCGATCCGCTCCAACAGATTGCGAACGGCGGGGATCGGCCCGACGCCCATGACCTCCGGTCGCACGCCTGCAGTGGCGTAGCCGAGGATCCGCGCGCGGGGCGCGAGACCGGCGGCCTCTGCTGTCGCGGCCGTAGATAGGACCAAGGCCGCGGCTCCGTCGTTGATGCCGGATGCGTTCCCCGCCGTGACCGTCCCATCCTTCTGGAAGACCGGCCGCAGCCCCGACAGCGCCTCCGCCGTCGTGGCCTTCGGATGCTCGTCCCGCTGGAAGGCCACCTCCTCCCGCTTCACGCGGATCGTGACCGGCGCGATCTGATCGTCGAAGCGCCCGGCCTCCATGGCCGCAGCCGCACGGGTCTGACTGGCGAGGGCAAAGGCATCCTGATCGTCGCGGCCGATCCCATGTTCGGCGGCCACGTTTTCAGCGGTGACGCCCATATGGCCGGTGCCGAAGGGGCAGTTCAGCGCGCCGAGCATCATGTCGAGGCTTCGCGTGTCGCCCATCTTCGTGCCCCACCGCGCGCCCGTCAGGGCGTAGGGCGCGCGCGACATGCATTCGGCCCCACCCACCAAGGCAAAATCCGCATCGCCCAGCATCAGGGCCTGCGCCCCCGAGACGATGGCCTGCAAGCCCGATCCGCACAGGCGGTTCACGTTCATGGCCGGGACTGTGTCCGGCACACCGGCCTGCATGGCGGCCACCCGCGACAGATACATATCCCGCGGCTCGGTGTTGATGACGTGACCGAAGACCGCCGTGCCGATCCGGTCCGGGGACACATGGGCTGCCTCAAGCGCCGCTTTGGCGGCGATTGTCGCGAGGTCGATGGGCGGGACGCTGGCGAGGCTGCCGCCGAACGTGCCGATGGCCGTGCGCTTGGCGGATAAGATCACGATGTCGTTCATGGGGTCTCCGGTTCTGCCGGGACCGAAATGTCGAAAGGGGTCCGCCCCACAACCCCGCCCCATTTGGACCGGCGCAAAGCCGAAAGGAAACAGGAACGTGGCGGCGCGATCCTAGGCGCGGCGCGTGATGATCCCCTCAAGCGCGCGGACGAGCGGTGCCGCATCCGGTCCCAACTCGGCCACGAGGCGGGCCTGGTAGGCATTCGCCACGGGCGCCAGTTCAGCCAGCATGGCCTGGCCACTTTCGGTCAGGGTCAAGTCGACGAGACGCTTGTCGCCCGCATTCACGCGCTTCACCACATGGCCCGCCGCCTCCAGGCGGGCGGCGGCGCGCGACACGCGGGATTTCTCCATATCGGCCGCCTCTGCGATCTCTCGCACGGAGACGGTGCCGGAACGGGAGAGGTGCGCCACGACGCGCCATTCCGCGCGGCTCAGGCCGAAACGGTCGCGGTATTCGCGGGCGAAGTCACGACTGACGCGGCCTGCTGCCACGGCCAGGCGGTAGGGGAGGAAGTCGTCGAGGCGGAAGTCGTCCATGGGCTCAGATGGGCTTTGACGGGCCCGTTTGTCCAGCATCCGGCCGAAGCGGCAGACGCCCGTCTTCGGCCAGGGCCCAGGCATCCCGGCCCTGGATATAGGCGACCGTGATCGGATCTCCGTACCCCGCCCCGCTATCGAGGTTGAGCCGATTGCCGTAGTGCCGAGCCGCGGGCAGAGCCGTGTGTCCGTGGACGATCAGGCGGCCATGGTCCCGAGGGTCGTCAAGGAAGGGCTTTCGGATCCAGATCAGATCGTCTTCCGCCTGATCTTCAAGCGGGATGCCGGGCCGGATCCCGGCATGGACGAAGACCTGTTCCGCGGTTTCGTGGAGCGGGACGAGGCGTTCAAGAAACGTCTGATGATCTTCCGGAACGGCCGCGCGCGCCGCCTCAGATACTGCGCGCACCATGTCCGACGGGCAGGCATCTTCGCCCGGAAGTGCGGTGCTGGGCGGCACCGCGCGATCACCCAGATAGGAGACCAGCGTCTCGCGTCCGCCCATATTCGGGTGCAGCCATGTGATGCCCGGGCGCAGGACCGAATCCGTCAGCGCACCGTTTTCCAGAAAGCGCCGAAAGAAGCGGTCGTGATTGCCCAGAAGGTAGGTCCATGGGCGACCCGCCTCTTGCCCTTGGATCAGTCGGTCGATGACGGCGCGGCTATCGGGGCCGCGGTCGACATAATCGCCCAGGAAGATAACGGGCGCATCACGCCCGCCATCGGCCTCGATCAAGGCAAGCGCACGGTCGAGTTGGTCGATATAGCCGTGAATATCCCCGACCGCGTAGACCATGACCGTCAGGCCCCGGCGAAGCGCAGGGGCGAGACGTTCTGGAAAAGGCCCGTCTGACGCAACATGCCCAACACGGTTTCGGGCGGCTGATCGTCGAGATATAACAAGGCGATAGCGTCCTTCCCGCGATCGGAGCGACCTAGGGTGAAGTTGGCGATGTTCACGCCGTTTTCGCCCAGCGTTTGTCCCAACGTACCGATGATACCGGGCACGTCGTGGTTGGTGGTGTAGAGCATATGCTCACCCACTTCGGCGTCGATATTGATGCCCTTGATCTGGATGAAGCGTGGCTTGCCATCGCTGAAGACGGTGCCCGCGATGGAGCGTTCGCGGGTATCGGTCTTCACGACGAGCTTGATGTAGCCGTCGAAAACGCCCGACTTGTCCTGCCGGGTCGTGGAAATCTCCACGCCCCGTTCGCGGGCCAGGACCGGGGCAGAGACCATGTTCACGTCCGGGTTGGTGGCCTTCATCACACCCGCGATGGCGGCGCAGTTCAGTGCCTCCAAGTTCATGTCGGCGACCGAGCCGTTATAGATAATCTCAATAGCTTCAATGGGTTCATCGGTCATCTGACCCACGAAGGCGCCCAGATGATCGGCCAGCTTCACCCAGGGGCCCATCACCTTGGCTTCTTCGGCGGTGACGGAGGGCATGTTGAGCGCATTGGTCACGGCGCCGGTCAGAAGGTAGTCGGACATCTGCTCGGCCACCTGCAGGGCAACGTTTTCCTGCGCCTCGGTCGTGGCGGCGCCCAGATGGGGGGTGACGACCACGTTGGGCAGATGGAAAAGCGGGCTTTCGGTTGCCGGTTCCTGAGCGAAGACGTCGAAGGCGGCGCCCGCAATATGGCCGGATTTCAAGAGCTTGGCCAATTCCTCCTCATCGACGAGGCCGCCGCGGGCGCAGTTGACGATGCGCGCGCCCTTCTTGGTCTTGGCCAGGTTCTCTGCCGAGAGGATGTTGCGGGTCTGGTCGGTCAGCGGCACGTGGAGCGTGATGACGTCCGCATTCGCCAGCAAATCGTCCAGTTCCACCTTGCGAATGCGCAGTTCGGTCGCGCGTTCTTCGGACAGGAAGGGATCGTAGGCGATGACCTTCATGCCCAGGCCCACGGCCTTCTGGCAGACGATGCCGCCGATGTTCCCCGCACCGATCACGCCGAGGGTTTTGCCGGTCAGCTCGACGCCCATGAAACGGGATTTTTCCCATTTACCTTCGTGGGTTGAGGCATTCGCCTCGGGGATCTGGCGGGCCACGGCGAACATCATGGCGATGGCGTGTTCGGCGGTGGTGATCATGTTGCCATAGGGCGTGTTCATGACGATCACGCCGCGCCGGGAGGCGGCCTGCTTGTCGACATTGTCGGTGCCGATGCCTGCGCGGCCGACGACTTTGAGGTTGGGGGCCGCTTCGAGCAGCTTTTCCGTGACCTTGGTTGCGGAGCGGATGGCGAGGCCGTCATAGTCTTTGACCGCGGCCAGCAGCGCATCTTTGTCCTTGCCCAGCGCGGGGTCGAAGGTGACGTCGATGCCGCGGTCGCGGAAGATTTGGACGGCGGTTTCGGAGAGTTTGTCGGAGACCAAAACTTTGGGGGCCATGGGCGGGTCCTTCACATTTTGGGGTCATTCGCCGGGGGGCGGACCCCAAATTGGGGTATAATTTCAAAGTTTCCTGAACGGGCTGAACGATAGAGCGAGACTATTCGGCAAGCTCGGTGCGATAGGCCCATTCGATCCAGGGGAGGAGCGCCGCGATATCCGACGGCTCCACCGTGGCGCCGCACCAGATCCTCAGACCGGCGGGGGCGTCGCGGTAGCTGGCGATGTCGAAAGCCACGCCCTCATTTTCGAGGCGCTTGGCGACACGCTTGGCGAAATCGGCGGGCAGGTCGGGATCGGTGAACTTCAGGCAGACGCTGGTGGTGGAGCGCGTGTCCGGCGCTTCGGCCAGGTTCGCGATCCAATCGTGGCGGTCGCAGAAATCCCAGATGTGCTGCGCCGATTGACTGGACCGGGCGACCAGCTGACTGAGGCCAAGCGCCTGCGCCCAATCTAGGGATTGCAGGTAGTCTTCCACGCAGAGCATCGAGGGCGTGTTGATAGTGGCGCCTTCGAAGATGCCCTCGATCAGTTTGCCGCCCTTGGTCAGCCGGAAGATCTTCGGCAGGGGCCAGGCGGGCGTGTAGCTTTCCAGACGGGCGACCGCGCGGGGGCTGAGGATCAGGACGCCATGGGCCCCTTCCCCGCCCAGGACCTTCTGCCAGGAGAAGGTCGTCACATCGAGCTTGTCCCATGGCAGGTCCATCGCGAAGCAGGCGGAGGTCGCATCGCAGAGCGTGAGGCCTGCGCGGTCGTCGGGGATCCAGTCGCCATTCGGGACGCGGACGCCGGAGGTCGTGCCGTTCCAGGTGAAGCAGACATCCGTTTCGAAATCGACGGTCGAGAGGTCGGGAAGCTGGCCATAGGGCGCCTCGGTCACGGTGGCGTCGAGGTCGAGCTGCTTGACCGCGTCGGTGACCCAGCCCGCGCCGAAGCTTTCCCAGGCCAGCATGGTGACGGGGCGCGCGCCCAGCATCGTCCACATGGCCATCTCATAGGCGCCGGTATCGGAGGCGGGCACGATGCCCACGCGGTAATCATCGGGCACGCCCAGCAACTCGCGGGTGCGGTCGATGGCCTCTTTCAGCTTGGACTTGCCGATGGCGGCGCGATGCGACCGGCCGAGGGCAGCGTCTTGCAATCTGTCGAGGGTCCAGCCGGGATGCTTGGCGCAAGGCCCGGACGAAAAACGCGGATTGGCCGGCCGCGCGGCCGGGGTCTGGGTATCGAGCATGGTATCCTTCCAGATATGCGCCCTTCGTTGGGGAAGGGTGTCCCACGGGCGGGCCTATTGGTCGGCCGGGGGTCGCGCAAGGTGCAAAACGCCGCTATCGGGGCGCCGAACCGGGCGAATGCCGCCGGGCCGACTACGATAGGAAACCGCCATGCCCGTGATCGTCCTGACCTGTGCGCCCGAGGCTGCATTGCTGGAGGCCCCGCTGATCGAGGCTTTGCGCAACGGCTGGGGCGGCGGCGACGCGCGGTGGCTGGCCCCGGGCGTGGCGGCGGAGTTCGATGTGCCGGTCGTGCCCGACACCTTTGACGCGACGCGCACGGAGATGGACGCCATGGGCATCGACCTGAACGCCGTGCCCGAGACCGGGCGGCGCAAGGCGCTGCTGCTGGCCGATATGGACAGCACCATGATCCGGCAGGAATGCATCGACGAATTGGCGGCCGAGGCCGGGGTCGGCGATCGCGTGGCGGCCATCACGGCGCGCGCCATGAACGGAGAGATCGGGTTCGAGGGCGCCCTGCGCGAGCGGGTCGGGCTGCTGAAGGGGTTGGATCTGGGCGTCATCGACCGGGTGATCGAGACGCGGATCGAGATGATGCCGGGCGGCGCCACGCTGATCGCGACGATGAAGGCCCATGGCGCGAAGGCGGCCTTGGTGTCGGGCGGGTTCACGGCGTTCACGCAGGTGATCGCCGCGCGGCTGGGCTTTGACTGGAACCGGGCGAATGTGCTGCTTGCCGAAGACGGGCGCCTGTCGGGCGATGTGGCCGACCCGATCCTGGGGCGGGAAGCGAAGGTGGCCGCCTTGGAGGAGCTGACCGGCGAGATGGGGATCGCGGAGGACCAGGTGATCGCGGTCGGGGACGGCGCCAACGATCTGGGGATGTTGATGCGGGCGGGGATGGGCGTGGCGCTTCACGCGAAGCCGAGCGTCCAGGCCCAGGCCGGGCTGCGGGTGAACCACGGCGATCTGACCGCGCTTTTGTACCTGCAGGGCTACGCGCGCGATGCCTTCATCGGCTGATTGACGCCGAGACAGGGGGGCCGTCGCGCCGGATGACGCTATTTCTGCGGAGGACGGGCTTTAACCGTCACATTGCTGCAATGCAGCGCGCATAAGTGGCGCGTATTGGTCGAAAGGGGAGTTTGGACCGATGACCGAGATCGATCCGCTTAAGTTCGTGCTTGACGTCATTCTGCCGCGCAAGCTGCGGCGCACGCGCTAGAGCCCCGCCTCTGCGGCGATCTGCGCGCGGGACTTTCGGGCCCGTTCCGTCGCCGATTTCAACTGCCCGCAAGCGGCCATGATGTCTTCGCCCCGCGGCGTGCGGATGGGCGAGGCATAGCCCGCCTCCATCAGGATCGTCGCGAAAGCCCGGATGCGGTTGTTGGAGGAGCGTTTGTAGGGCGCGCCGGGCCATTCGTTGAACGGGATCAGGTTCACCTTGGCGGGGATGCCGTCCAGCAGCTTCACCAGCCGATGGGCGTCTTCGAAACTGTCGTTCACCCCGTCGAGCATGACATATTCGAAGGTGATCCGCTCGCTATTGGTGGCCTTGGGGTATTCCCGCAGGGCGTCGAGCAGGGTCTCGATGTTCCAGCGCTTGTTGATGGGCACCAACACGTCGCGCACGGCATCGGTGGTGGCATGGAAGCTGACGGCGAGCAGGCAGCCGATTTCCTGGGCGGTGCGCGCGATCTCGGGGACGACGCCGGAGGTGGACAGCGTGATGCGGCGGCGGCCCAGCGCGATCCCCTCGCCATCCATGGCGATCTTCATGGCGTCGCGCACGTTCTCGAAATTATAGAGCGGCTCGCCCATGCCCATGAGCACGATGTTGGATAGAAGGCGCGCCTCGTCCTTGGGCGCGCCCTTGACGGGCCATTCGCCCAGGTCGTCGCGGGCCAGCATGATCTGGCCCACGATCTCACCGGCGGTGAGGTTGCGGACCAGCTTCTGTGTGCCGGTATGGCAGAAGGAGCAGGTGAGGGTGCAGCCCACCTGGCTGCTGACGCAGAGCGTGCCGCGCCCCTCTTCCGGGATGTAGACGACCTCTACCTCGTGCCCGCCGGCGATGCGGACGAGGTATTTGCGGGTGCCGTCTTCGGAGATCTGCCGGGTGACCACCTCTGGCAGGTCGATCACGAAGCGCTCGGCCAGTTTCGCGCGGTAATCCTTTGCAAGGTTCGTCATCAGGGCGAAGTCGCGCACGCCCCAATGGTAGAGCCATTGCCAAAGCTGGTTGGCCCGCATCTTCGCCTGTTTCTCGGGTGTGCCGATGTCGATCAGAGCGGCGCGCAGCGCGTCGCGGGTCATGCCGATGAGGTTGGGCTTGCCGGTCGCAGGCACAGGATTGCGCGGGATGGTGGCCACATCCTGCGTGATCGGGGCTTTGAGCGGGGTCGTCTCGCGCGCGGTCGTGTGGGGCGCGGTGGTGTGGGGCGGCGGCGTATCAGGCAGGCTCACGGGCGACCTCCATCGGCGGGGTATCGGCGGGGCACCGCCGGGGAAGTCGGTCATATAGGCAAGGCGGCCGGGCGATGCCAGCCGCCCGTGCCGATCAGCCGGAGCAGCGCTGCGCGGCGTCGTCCACGGCGGCGGTGAAGCCCAGGAGGCTGAACGTATCCTGCGTCTCGGTCCCGCGGCCGGAGACACCGGTCACGACCGCCTGCGCGCCGCGCTTCATGGCCGCGACGATCTTGGCGTCGTCGTCGGGCATGGCCCAGGCCATCTCACCATCGGTGAAAAGGTCGAACTGGTCGCTGCCGATCTCCAGCGTGACGGTGGAGCCGTCGCGATAGGGGTATCCGCCGGTTGCCGAAACCTCGCCGTTCTTGTCGGAGCCGGGCCAGTAGGAGACGTAGAGCCGGATATCGCCGCGCCTTGCCTCGACCTCTTGGCCGTCGCGGACGTTCCGGATCGATTTGGGGGCGGAGACCACCCAGCATTGCGAGGGGTTGTCTTCCACGAAGACGGACCAATCCGTTTCCGTGTTCACACGGTTGGAGCTTTGCTCTTGCGCGACGGCGGGAAGCGCCGTGGCCGCAAGGAATGCCAGTGTACCGATCGCCTTCGGGATCATGTTCATTCTGCCTTTGCCTGTCGCCGTTCCCATTCGCCGCCCGGTTGGCCCGGATCACGGAGCGGGACCCGCGGTTCCCTAAATTGCGGCGGGATGATAGCGCAGCCGCAGCGGGCCGTAAAACCCCATCCGACGAAATTCACGCGAGGATTCGACCATGTCACACCCAGTTGATCTGGTCGCGGTCCATCGCGGGGATCGGGTCGAGAGCCTGCATCGTGGCCATGCCGTCATCTGCGATGCGTCGGGCGATGTCCTGGAGGCCTGGGGGGACCCGGCGGCGATCGTCTATCCACGATCCTCCTGCAAGATGATCCAGGCCCTGCCGCTTTTGGAGAGCGGGGCCGGAGCCGACCTGTCGGATCGGCATTTGGCGTTGGCTTGTGCCTCCCATCAGGGGGCGGCGATCCATACCGATCTTGCGGCGTCCTGGTTGCGCGATCTGGGCCTTGGGGAGGGCGATCTGCGATGCGGCAGCCATATGCCCAAGGACGACGACGCCCATGGGGCGCTGATCCGGGGCGGTGCCGCGCCCTCGCAACTGCACAACAATTGCTCGGGCAAGCATGCCGGGTTTCTGATGTTGGGACAGCATCTGCGGGCGGGTCCGGAATATGTGGAGATCGACCATCCGGTGCAGATGGCGGTGCGGCGCGCCTTTGAGGAGGTGACGGGGCAGGGGAGCCCCGGCTGGGCGGTCGACGGATGTTCGGCGCCGAACTTCGCAACCCGCCTCGATGCCCTGGCCGGAGCGATGGCGCGTTTCGCCGCGGCGGGGGACCGGGACGATGCCCGCAGCCGGGCCATGATCCGGCTGCGCGGGGCCATGGCCACCCATCCGGACCTTGTTGCCGGAGAGGGCCGGGCCTGCACCGATCTGATGCGTGCGGCCGATGACGGGGTCGCCGTGAAGACCGGGGCGGAAGGCGTGTTCATCGCCATCGTGCCCAGCCGTAAGCTGGGGATCGCGCTGAAGATCGCGGACGGGGCGACACGGGCGGCGGAAGCTGTCATCGCCGCGCTTCTGGTCAGGGTCGGCGTGCTGTCGCCGGCGGCCCCGGTGGCCCGCCGTCTGATGCAAGGTCCAATCCAGAATTGGCGCGGGATCGAGACGGGCGGCTACGAGACGTTGCTCTGAAGATTGCGCGCGATGGCATCCATCAGATCGTCTTTGCGCACGGGCTTCGTCATGTGATCGATGAACCCGGCATCGGTGAGTTCGGCGTCGATATCCCCACCGGCATGGGCGGTGAGCGACACGAGCGGGGCGGGCGTGCCACCCCGCGCCGCCTCAAAGGCCCGGATCTCGCGCGCAGCGGCCATCCCGTCCAGCACGGGCATGGAGATGTCTAGGATGACGATATCGGGACGGTCTTCGATATAAGCGTCAACCGCCTGTCGACCGTCTTCGACGATGGTCACATCGAAGGGCTCATCCCGGAGGAGCCGGGTCAGCAGGAAGCGATTGGTGGCGTTGTCATCGGCCAGAAGGAGGCGGGCCTGACCGGTCTTGTCCGCCACCGGCGCCGCCGGACGGCGCTGTCCGGCAATCGCGGCGATCAAATCGGCGGTACTTGGCGGATCGGGCAGGATCGCATCGGCGCGGGCCAGCGCTTCGGGCCCCGCCGCGGCGCGTTGGCCGAGCAGGATCACACGGGCATTGGGCGGCACGGCCGCGATGTCCGACCGGGCCGGCAGAAGCACGGCGGTCGCATCCGCCTCGGGATCGCGGGAGATGGCGACGCCTGCCGCCTCCAGCCCCTCGGCCAGAAGGTCCAGCGCCAGCGATGGCCCGCCCAGCGCGACCCGCCCGAGACCGGTCAGATCGGGTGCCGCGCTTTCCGCGACGAGCGGCAGGCTGAAGGTGAAGCACGCACCTTCGCCCGGTGCGCTTTGGACGGTGAGGCTGCCCTCCATCCGCTCGGCCAGACCGCGGGAAATCGTCAGGCCCAGCCCGGTGCCGTCGCGGGGGGCGACCCCTGGTTCGCCCAACTGGGCGAAGGGCTGAAAGATGCTGTCCTGGCGGGCCTTCGGTATGCCCGGCCCGGTATCGCGCACCGACAGGTCGAGGCCCGTCTCGCTTGGCCGGGCGGACAGGATCACCTGCCCAGCCTCCGTCACCTTGAGCGCATTGCCCAGCAGGTTGGTGACCACTTGCCGGATGCGACCGGCATCGCCGATCCAATGGGTGGGCAGGGTCAGCGGCCAGGACAGGCCGACCTGCACGCCCGCGGCCGCGGTCGGCGTGACCAGACGGATGCAGTCGCACAGCATGGCCTCCAGATCGAAGGGCGCCTGCCGCAGTTCCATCCGCCCGGCCTCCAACCGGGAGACGTCGAGCGTGTCGTTGATGATGGTCAGCAGGGCTTCGGCGGAATCGCGGATGGTGCGCGCGTTCTGGCGCAGGTCGAGGCCCAGACTTTCTTCGGCGCAGAGCAGGTCCGACAGACCCAGGATCCCGTTCATCGGCGTGCGGAGTTCGTGACCCATCCGCGCAAGGAATTCCGACTTGGCGCGGGCCGCGCCGGTGGCTGCATCCCGCGCCTCGGCCAGAGCGGCCTCCCGCGCGCGATCCTCGGAAATGTCCACGGCGAGGGAAACCAGGTCGCCATCGGGCGCGCGCCTGTCCTGGAGGCGCATGATCCGGCCGTCGAAGAGCGTCAGTGTGATGGGGGGAATGCGCTCGCCGGACCAGCGGGCGATCTGTTGCGCGGCCCAAGTCTTGGGGTCGGATGAGCCGATATCGAAGGCCCCTTCCTCAGCGGCAAGGGCGAACATGTCCTCGGCAGAGATGCCCGGCGCGATCTCTCCGGCGGCGTCAAAGAGCGAAAGATAGGTGTGATTGGCCGCGACCAATTGGCCGTTCGGATTGAACAGGGCAAAGCCGTCGCGCATCGCTTCCAGGGCGTGCCAGAGGCGCCGCCGCGCGCGGTCGGCCTTGTCGGCGGCATCCTTGCGTTGGGCAAGCACCTGCCGCTGCCGGTCGGACAGCTTCAGGTTCTGTTCACGTTCCGACAGGTAGCGCCGCGACAGCCGGTCGGCGTTCGACACGAGGGCGGCATGGGCGGCGCGAAGTTCCTTTCGCGTGCGGTCCAGCATCTGTTCCGCCGCGAGCCGACGCCGTCGTTCGATCAGATAATCGGGGTTCGGCGCCGTTCCATCCATCTTTCGCGCCTTAGCTCACCGCATCCCAAACCGGATGCGATCCGTCCCTGACAGACCGGCATGAAGATCGGATTAACCGGGAGGCGCCTAGTTCAGATCGAAATGCAGCGGGTAGCCCTGACCGTCGAAGGCGCCGAACATGTCGGGGATGTCGGGATGGGTCACCGGTTCGCCGGAATGGTCGCGCACGAGGTTCTGTTCCGACACGTAGGCGACGTAATAGCTTTCGTCATTTTCGGCGAGCAGGTGATAAAAGGGCTGATCCTTTCGGGGCCGGCTGCCCTGCGGAATGGCATCGTACCATTCCTGCGAATTGCTGAATTCCGGATCGACGTCGAAAATCACCCCCCGAAAGGGATGTTTGCGATGTTTGACGACCTCGCCCAGGCCGTATTTGGCTTCCGTTTTATTCATAACGCTGCCCTTTTCCCGAGGCCGAATTTAGACCTGCACCCGGACCTTGTCCATGCGACTGAAGGCGAATCAGCGGAAACATATTGTGATTCATGTCGTTACAGTCCTGTCAATCGTGTCGCCGGTCTTTCTACTGGCAGCGATTGGCTTTGCGTGGGTCAAGCTGGGCCTGGCCTATGACACGGAATTCGTGACGCGACTGGCCATGACACTGGCCGTCCCCGCGCTGATCTTCACCGCCCTCGCCGAAAGCGGCCTGCGGGCCGATGCCGTCGGGCGGCTGACCCTGGCCACGCTGGCGACCTATGGCGCGATCTTGCTGGGCTTTCTTGTGATCTGCCTGCTTCTGGGCCTTTCGCGGCCCACCTATCTGGCGCCGCTGACCTTCGGGAATACGGGCAATCTTGGCCTGCCCCTCGCCCTGTTCGCATTTGGCGAGAATGGGCTGGCCCTGGCCGTCGTCGTCTTCGCCATCTCCGCCATTCTCAGCTTCACCGTCGGGCTGTGGATCGTCGCCGGGGGCGGTCAGCCCCTGCGGGCCTTGCGCGAACCGATGGTGCCCGCGACGCTGCTGGGCGGGCTTGTGCTGTGGCAGGGCTGGGCCGTGCCCGACATGGCGCTGAATGCGCTGGGTCTAATCGGGCAGATGGCCATTCCGCTGATGCTGATCACGCTGGGCGTGGCCGTGGCGCGCCTGCGCCCCGGTGCGGTGGGTCCGACCGTCGCCCTGGCGGTGGTGAAGGTGGTGCTTTGCGCGGCGATTGGCTGGGCGGTAGCGGCGGCCTTTGCCCTGGACCCGGTCGCGCGCAACGTGCTGATCATGCAGGCGGCGACCCCGGTGGCGGTGACCGCCTATCTGATCGCCCTCAAATACGGGGCGGACGCGGATCGGGTCGCAGGCCTCGTCGTCATCTCGACGCTTCTATCGGTCTTCTCCCTGCCCGCGCTGCTGGCGATCCTGCTCTAAAGTCATTGGCGCAGGCGGCCTGTTGCGGTACAGTCCGACAAAAGGTCGTTAGAACCAAAATCGAGCGGTGATCATGAAACGCATCTTGCAGATCGTCTGTCTGCTGGCCCTTGCTGCCTGTGGCGGCAGCGGACCGAGCGGGGATGGGCGCGCGCCTCGCAATCTCGACAATGCCTGTGCCATCCTGGACCAGCGCCCCAGCTATCTCCGCGCCTTTCGGGCGGCCGAACGCAAATGGGGCGTGCCGGTTCATGTCCAGATGGCCACCATGTATCAGGAGAGCAAGTTCGTCTCGAACGCGCGGACGCCGTTGCGCTTTGCCCTGGGTGTCATCCCGGTGGGCCGCCAGAGCAGCGCCTACGGGTATTCGCAGGCGATCGACGGGACCTGGAAGGATTACCAGCAGGATCAGGGAAAGCGGCGCGCGAGGCGCAACAACATCCGCGACGCCACCGACTTCATGGGTTGGTACATGCAGCGCAGCCGCGCGAAGCTGGGCATTCCGCTGACCGACGCGCGCAACCAGTACCTCGCCTATCACGACGGGCATGCGGGCTATGCGCGGGGCAGCTATCGCGGCAAGCCGTGGCTTATGCGGGTCGCGGGGCAAGTGGCCGCGCGGGCAGATCTCTACCAGTCGCAATTGCCCCGCTGCCGCTAGGCGCCCGGCAGCGCCCGCGCCATGGAGCGGTAGATGGCCTCGGCCAGACCGGTCTGACCACTGCCCGCGACCGCTTCGGCCTGGGCCTGCCGCAGGAAGCTGTCGAATTGCGTCTCGCCGCCGCCCGCCGGTGACGGGCTGCCGGTGCCCGAGACGCGCAAAAGCTCCGCAAACAGAAACGCCTCCAACTTGGTCGCCTGTTCGCGCAGCTGCGCTTGCGCGGTTGGGGGGGTGGCGTGCGTGGCATTGCCTATGGCGTCGATCATCCTGGTCCTCCGTTTGGCGGAGAACAAGACATGTCCGAGTAAAGGAAATCGTAACGGGCGGTGGTTAGGAGGACGCGACACCGAGAGAAGGATCGCGCGTGACCGCCATTCCGAACGATGCTGCCGCCTGGCTCCTGTCTACCGGCAAGGGACCGCCCGCAGGGGCCGCGCCCCTGACGGACGAGGCCGCCGCGGCGACCTTCCGCGACGTCTTGGGCTTGGCCTCGGAGGGGCCGTCTGAGCCTGCGGTCGCAGACCCAGAAGCCACAGCGCCGGAAGCCGACCCCATCGATCCCGTCGCGTCGGCCATCGACGCGGAAGACGGCGAGGCCTGGCCGATGGCTTTGTCGGCGGCGAAGGGCACGCCGACATCTGCATCGGAGGACATCGCTCCGCCGCCGCGAACCGACACCAAAGAAAAACTGACCGCCGCGGCCACAGGCGACGTGACCGAAGCACCGGTAGGGCCGGGCGGGTCGGAGACCGACGTTCCGGTCATTCCCGTACCGATGCGGCCGGATTCCCCAGGTCGGCCGGTATCCGATGGCGAAGGCGCGGGCAGGGTGGCCGCCGATGGCTTGCGGGGCGCGCGCGCTGGCGGCACAGACGGGCAGGTCTCTGACCAAGCGACATTGGCACACCGTTCGGCCACGGCGCAGGTGGCGACGGCCCCGCAGGTGGCCGTCGCAGAAGGTGCGATCCGGCCCACACAGACCGGGAGCCCGCACCAGCCGATGCAAGGCGCCCATGTCGTGGCAAGTGCGCGGATCGCCGAACAGGTGCCCCCCCGGACGCCTCAGGCCGAGCGCGCGGTCGCGTCCTTTCAACCGGCGGCGGCGGAAGCACCTATTTCAGCGGTCGGGACGGACCCGGGCAAGACGGCACCTGTTCCAACTGCCGCAACATCCATGACCGGACCCGGCGCCTTTGCGGGCGGCCCGGCGCCGCGCGCGGTGCCGGAGCACGCGCTGCAAGCCGGACCCGCGGGCGAGATCGCCAAGGCAGAGGGCGCTCTCCTCCTCGACGACCCGTCCGTCGCCGTGGAGAACCGGGCGCACGGACCGGAACGCGGCGACAATCCGGCCAGAACGCCGGTCCCCTTGGCCGATCTGCGGGCCGAAGCCGCCAAAGAAATCCGCGCCCTCGTGGAACGAATGTCGGCGGAACAGGGCGCCGAGAAACGAAGCGGGCAGGCCCGTCAAACCGAGATCGAGTTGTCGCCAGCCGATCTGGGCCGCGTCAAGATCACGTTGCAGACAGGCGAACGCGGGCTGTCCCTTCAGATCGCGGTCGAACGGCCAGAGACACTCGACGTCGTGCGCCGCCACATCGAGAACCTGCATCGCGACCTTCTTTCGGACGGGCTGTCCCTCGACAATTTCGATCTGGGCGCCGGGCTTCCCCAACCCTCCGATCGGGACACCCCGCCCGAAGAGGCGGAGGAGAGGCGGGATGACTTCGCCGATCCGGATCACGACGCCCTGCCAGCCCCTCACCGTCCGGCCCACGCGGTCGGGCGCCTCGATATCAGACTCTGAGGTTTCGCCATGGACATCCTGCCCGCGGGCACATCCCAATCCGCCAGTGCAGAGGTCGCAAGATCCACAGCCGGGATCAGCTCCGACTTCGACACCTTCCTGACGCTGCTGACCGCGCAAATCCGCAACCAGGATCCGTTGGAACCGGCCGACAGCACGGAATACACGGCCCAGCTGGCGACGTTCTCCAATGTGGAGCAATCCGTCCGCACCAACGAGCTGCTGGCGGATATGGTCGACATGTTCACCCGCCAAGAGATGAGCAGCGCGGCGGGCTGGATCGGAAAGGACGTGCAGCATTCCGGTCCGATCGGCCATTCCGGCGCGCCGACGGAGCTGCGCTACGACATCCCGGCCGCGGCGGATCGCGCCGATCTGGTGGTTACCGATGCGACCGGCCAAGAGGTCGCGCGCCAGCCCATCGATCCGGATGGCGACGGATCCGTCTGGCCCGGTCCCGGGGTTACCTTCCCGGACGGGACATACGGCCTCTATGTCACGCCCCATGCGGGCGACCAGGAATTGGCGCCCGTCGCCGTCTCGCATTACAGCCGCGTGAGCGAGGTGTCCCTGACCGGCGGCCAGACCCAACTGGTCCTGGCCGATGGACAGACAATTCCCAGCGCGTCAATCGCCGCCCTGCGCGAGCCTGCAGCACCCTCCTGAGAGGGCCACAAGGACCTTGCCGACCGCCGATAGCGAACGAACGGCAACTCGCGAAACGGCGCGCGCAAACGGCGCATCGATGACGTCGCGGGCAGACGGCCCGATTCACCACGCGGGATGGGCCGAGCCCACCCTATGATCGCCGCAAGATCCGATGTGACGCAGCCAGCGCCGATCCCGTAGCACAGCCACGCTGGCGGTCACGGAATGTGGGTCGGAAGGTGGTTCGTCATCGTCGCGATGGAGATCGTGGCCGAAAGACGTGCACGCGAGCATACGGTTTCGTCTTGCGCCGATGCCGGTCCGGATGACGGGCCCTTGGGGTCGTGACGAAGGACCATCGGGATCTTCTGACCTAGCCGACGGCGCGGCTTGGCAGGGGGTCGCGCGCGAAGCCCTGCAATCTCGCCCCGTTTGCCGAAGGGTTAGCCTGGCGTCAGAATAACCGCGCCGTCCTTTTCCGACCTTCTCACAATTGCGCACCACTCGGTTGGCGCGGGCCGCGACACAGCGCCTGGATGTCTGGCGGAAGTTCCAACGCCGCTCTGCGGCGATCCCATTCAACCATTAAGCGATATCGTTCTGCGCCATGTCCGTAGCAGGCGGCCGCGCGCAGCTTTGCGCGCCGTGGTGATGTGCCCTCGGCTTGCTTTGCTCCGTGATGACTATTGCCGGTCAGGTCGGCACGGATGTCCGGTAGGCTGGTAAGATTGGGGACCAACTGGATGAGAACCAACGATCCTGCGTTGTGCTGCATGCCCGGACGGCCAGGCCGCCGCCGCAGCGCCCACGACCTGTTCCCGGATGCCACACACGATCACCCGCATGGCATGCGGCGGCCATTCGGGTTTGCCGCGCTTTGGCGCGGCGCCAGACGGGCTCGGCCAGTCCGTTCAGTCCGGACGGCACGCCCTCATCCGAGCGCAAGCATTGCGAGCATTCCCATGATCGCGCCCCCTGCCCCGAGAGCCGCCCAGAGAAACGGCATGGTCCGTCCACGCGTCGGAGACGGCGTCGGCGCCGCTGTCGAGGGACGCCGGAGAACCTGCTCCACGGTGCCGGGCAGATGCGGCCCGAACCGCGCCAGCACCCGCGCCGTCCGCGCCAGATCGCGCGCGAAGGCCCGCGGGCCGAGACTTTCGCGGATATAGCGCTCCACCTCCGGGCGGGCGGCGGTCCAGAGGTTCATATGTGGGTTCAGGGTCCGAGCCACGCCCTCGACCACGACCATGGTGCGCTGCAGCAGGATCAGTTCGGTCCGGGTCTCCATCCCGAACCGCTCGGTCACCTCGAAGAGATAGGCCAAGAGCCGCCCCATGGAGATGCGCGACGCGTCCATTCCGAAAATCGGCTCGCCCACGGCGCGGAGCGCCTGGGCGAAGAGGTCGATATCCTGGTCAGGGGGCACATAGCCCGCCTCGAAATGCACCTCAGCGACCCGCCGGTAATCCTTGCGGATGAAGCCGATCAGAATCTCGGCATAGACCCGGCGCGTATATTCATCGAGCCGACCCATGATCCCGAAATCGAGGGCCACGATATCGCCGTTGGGGGCCACCTTCAGGTTCCCCTGATGCATGTCGGCATGGAAGTACCCGTCGCGCAGCGCATGGCGCAGGAACATCGCGATGGCCCGGTCGGCCAGCGCGGCCCGGTCGTACCCCGCCGCGTCGATCGCCGCCAGATCGCCCATAGCGAGCCCCTCGACCCAGTCCAGCGTCATCACCGCGCGGCCCGAGCGCGCCCAGTCGACGGCGGGGACGGTGAACCCCTCGTCGCGGGCCACATTGGCCGCGAATTCCGCCGCGGCCGCCGTCTCGGTCCGCAGGTCCAGCTCCCGCTGCACGGTCTCGTCGAAATGGCCGATCACGTCGCGCGGGCGCAGCCGGCGCGTGGCGGGCGAGAGGGTCTCAATCAGCCAGGCTGCGAAGTAGAAGGCGTCGATGTCCCGCTGGAAGGCGCGGGCGATGCCGGGCCGCAGGACCTTAACCGCGACCTTGCGCCCGTCCTCGGCCAACCGGGCCTGATGCACCTGCGCGATGGAGGCGGCGGCGACCGGTTCGCTGAACTCAGAGAACAGGGCGGAGATCGGCATCTCGAGATCGCGCTCGATCATCTGCCGCGCGGTCTCGGTTGGGAAGGGCGGCAACTTGTCCTGCAGCACCCGCAATTGCGCGGCCAGATCGGAGCCCACGAAATCCGGCCGGGTCGAGAGGATCTGACCGAGCTTGATATAGGACGGCCCCAAGGCGGTGATGGCGCGCGTGACCGGCGGCAGGGACGGATCGCCCTTAAAGCCCAGCCACCGAAACGGCCAGCCCAGGATCCGCGCGGCCACCCGCACCTCGCGCGGCGCGCGCGCCTGTTCCAGCACCACATCCATGGCGCCCGTGCGCTCGAAGGTACCGGCCGTCCGGATCAGCCGGACGATGTTGTGCGGTCCCCGCAAGGATCAGAGCTTCCAGCCGGAATGCAGCGCGGCGATCCCGAAGCTGAGGTTGCGGTACTTCACGTTGCCGAAGCCCGCATCGGCGATCATCGCCGCAAAGCGATCCTGCGAGGGGAAGCGCCGGATCGACTCCACCAGGTATTGATAGCTGTCGCGGTCCCCCGCGATGGCCTGCCCCATGCGCGGGATCACGTTGAAGGAATAAAGGTCGTAGGCCTTCTGCAGCAGCGGGTTGGGCAGCTGGCTGAATTCCAGCACCATCAGACGCCCGCCCGGGCGCAGCACGCGGTACGCCTCGGACAGGGCATCGGGGATGCGCGTGACGTTCCGGATGCCGAAGCTGATCGTGTAGACGTCGAAACTGTCCGCCTCGAAGGGCAGCGCCATGGCATCCCCCGCGACCCAATCCAGCCGGTCGGACATGGCCTCGGCCTCGGCGCGTCGGCGACCGGCAACCAGCATGTCTTCGGTCATGTCGAGGACGGTGGCCGTGGCCCCCTGGGCCCGGTTCAGGAAGCGGAACGCGATGTCGCCGGTCCCGCCCGCCACATCCAGCAGGCGCTGGCCCGGTCGCGGCGCCAGCCAATCCAGCATGGCATCCTTCCAAACCCGGTGGATGCCCAGCGACATGGCATCGTTCATCACGTCGTATTTCGACGCCACCGAGCTGAAAACACCGTGGACGCGGTCGGCCTTCTCGTCCTCGGGCACCTCCTCGAAACCGAAATGGGTGGTGCGGGGGCCGTCTTGCGTCATCGGGCGGGCGTCCTCATCTTGTCGGTCTGACTTATAGGGCCGCCGCGCCCGCCTGCAATGAAGGCCCCCGCGACATCATGCCAGAGCTTCCCGAAGTCGAGACGGTTCGCCGCGGTCTCGCGCCCGCCCTGGAAGGCGCGCGGCTCACCGCGGTGCAGGTGCGCCGCCCCGATCTGCGCTGGCCCTTTCCGGCAGGCATGGCCGCGCGGCTGACCGGTGCGACGATCACCGCCCTGGATCGTCGGTCGAAATATCTGTTGGCCCATCTCGATACCGGCGAGACGCTGATCGTGCATCTGGGCATGTCGGGCCGGATGGTCGTGGACGACACGAGCCAGCCCGGCACATTCCACCGCACGACCGGCTGGCTGCCGCAACACGATCACGTCGTCTTCGAGACCGAAAACCACCGCGTCACCTTTAACGATGCCCGCCGGTTCGGGGCGATGGACCTGCACCCCACCGCCGACCTGTCGAACCACTGGCTCATGGCCAAGCTGGGCCCGGAACCCCTGGGCAATGCCTTCCACGAAGATCACCTGATCGCGGCCTTCCGGGGCCGCAACACGCCCGTGAAATCGGCCCTGCTGGACCAGCGGATCGTGGCGGGGCTGGGCAATATCTATGTGTGCGAGGCGCTGCACCGGGCTGGCATTTCACCCACCCGCAAGGCCGGGCGCATCGCCGCGCCGCGAGTGGCCCGACTGGTGCCGATCATCCGCGACGTGCTGACCGATGCCATCGCGGCGGGCGGATCGTCCCTGCGCGATCACCGGCAGGCGGATGGAGAACTGGGCTATTTCCAACACACCTTCCGGGTCTATGACCGAGAGGGGATCGCCTGTCCGACGCCGGGTTGCGACGGGCGCATCCGGCGCATCGTGCAGGCGGGTCGGTCCAGCTTCTATTGCGCGACGTGCCAGAGATGACTTGAACCGCATCTCTTTTGCGGGCACCCACGGGGGTCTGACAGCTGCGGAGAGGCCGATGGGTTACGAGACCATCAATGTGGACGTGTCGAACCACGTCGCCGTGATCAAGCTCGACCGGCCGGAGGCGATGAATGCGCTGAATTCCGACCTGCTGGGCGAATTGGCCAAGGCGCTGAAGGCGGCGCAGGACAACGACAAGGTCCGCTGCATCGTCATCACCGGCTCCGACAAGGCCTTCGCGGCGGGCGCCGATATCCGCGAGATGAGCGAGCGCAGCTTCGTGGACGTCTTCATGGGCGATCTTTTCGGCCCCGAGGTGGAGCAATTCCTGCGCGTCCGAAAACCGATCATTGCCGCCGTGGCGGGCTACGCTTTGGGCGGCGGCTGCGAATTGGCGATGATGTGCGATTTCATCATCGCGGCCGACACCGCGAAATTCGGCCAGCCCGAGATCAATTTGGGCGTGGTCGCCGGGATCGGCGGCACCCAGCGCCTGACGCGCGCCGTGGGCAAGGCCAAATCCATGGACATGCACCTGACGGGCCGGTTCATGGATGCCGAAGAGGCGGAGCGCGCGGGCCTCGTCAGCCGCGTCGTCCCCGCCAAGAAGCTGATGGACGAGGCGACGGCCGCGGCGGGCAAGATCGCCGAGAAGTCGATGATCACGGTGACGGCGGTGAAAGAGGCCGTGAACCGCTCGCAAGAGGTTGGGCTGCGCGAGGGGCTGCTGTTCGAGAAGCGGCTCTTCCACTCGCTTTTCGCCACCGAGGACCAGAGCGAGGGCATGGCCGCCTTCCTCGAAAAGCGCGAGCCGCAATTCCGCGACAAGTGACCGGCACGTCTGCCGACGGTTGACGCCACGCGCCCCATCCCCTAGATCGCATCGATCATGCGCGTGAGGCCCGCTCTGGCCGGATGGAAGCCGCACCCCGACCGGGTGTCCGCAGCGTCCCTTGCGTGCGAAGAAATTGTCACGCCCGAAGGGACACCATCACATGGCAAATACGCCCCAATCCAAGAAACGCGCGCGCCAGAACGAGCGCCGATTCGCGGTCAACAAGGCCCGCCGTTCGCGCATCCGTACCCATCTTCGCAAGGTCGAAGAGGCCATCGCCGCGGGCGACAAAGACGCGGCGCAAGAAGCCCTTAAGGCTGCCCAGCCCGAGCTGATGCGGGGTGTCACGAAGGGCGTTTTCCACAAGAATACGGCCGCTCGGAAGATGTCCCGGCTGGCCGCGCGCGTGAAGGCCGTCGGCGCCTGAACGCCCCCGGAAACACAGTCAAGAGATTCGCAAGCCCGCCCTTTGGCGGGCTTATTTTTTGTTTGAAATCAGTATTTTGGAATGTGTTTCACAGATTCGACACACAGTCCGGGCGAGTCAAGTTCGAAGAATTGTTGAAGCCGCCACGACCCAGGCGATATGCCTCTTCCAGCGAGTCAGATCGCTTTGAGGGGACATTCGATGGGCACGGAGGAGGCTCCGCGAATTTCCGAGGTGGGGCCTCGGGACGCGTGGAAGATTTTGTCGGAAGACAGCCGTTCCGTTCTCGTCGATGTCCGGACCCGCCCCGAATGGGGATTCGTGGGCGGGCCGGATTTGTCGGACCTGAAAAAGGACGTCCTTCGTGTGGAATGGAAGTCCTGGCCCGACATGGCTCCGAACCCGGCTTTCGTCGGGGCGCTTCTGGACGGGGGGGACGGACTGCCATCCCATTACCTGTTCATCTGCCGCTCTGGCGCACGCTCGATGCAGGCGGCTCAGGCCGTCGCGGCAACCCTGTCTGCCAAGGGGGTGTCGGTGACCTGCACGAATGTGGCCGAAGGGTTCGAGGGGGATCTGGACGCGGACAAGCACCGGGGGGGCCTTAACGGTTGGAAGGCCCGAGGATTGCCGTGGAGGCAGTCCTGAAAGCAACAAAAGAACGGGTAGGGCCGAAACAAAATGACGAGCGAGACGTGGGACCTGATCAAGAGCGGGATCAGGAAGGATATTGGCGCACATAGCTTCACGACTTGGATCGAGCCGCTCCAATTCAAACGTCTCGATGCCCGTGTGCTGCACCTGTCTTCCCCCACGGATTTCATTGGCAAATGGGTCGTTCAGAACTTCCAGGATGTGATCCTGCGCCATGTCGAAGCCGCAGGCATTGAGGTCAGCCGCCTCTCCTGCGCGACGATCTCCAGCCGCCCGTCGGTGAGCACCCCGGACGAAGCCGCACCGCGCAACGCCAACCGGAGCGAGAGCAAGCTGGATGCGCGTTTCACCTTCGACCGTTTCGTGGTCGGCAAGTCGAACGAGCTGGCCCATGCCGCCGCCCGCCGCGTGGCCACCGGGGCCACCGTCAGCTTCAACCCCCTCTTCCTCCATGGCCGCGTGGGCCTGGGCAAGACGCACCTGATGCAGGCCATCGCCTGGGAGCTTTTGCGCAACGAACCCGGGCGCCGGGTCATGTACCTTTCCGCCGAACAGTTCATGTACCGCTTCGTGCAGGCCCTGCGCGAAAAGAACACGATGGATTTCAAGCAACTGTTCCGTTCGGTGGATGTGCTGCTGGTGGACGATGTGCAATTCATCGCGGGCAAGGACAGCACACAGGAAGAATTCTTTCATACGTTCAACACCTTGGTCGACCAGGGCAAGCAGGTCGTCATCTCTGCCGATCGCAGCCCGGCCGATATCTCCGACCTGGAGGAACGCATCACCTCGCGCCTGCAATCGGGCCTCGTGGTGGATCTGCATCCCGCCGATTACGAGCTGCGGCTGGGCGTCCTGCAGCAGCGCGTCGAGGGCGTGCTGGACGAAAACCCGAATTTCGACCTGGCCGATGGGGTGCTGGAATTCCTGGCCGCCCGGATCTCTTCGTCGATCCGGGTGCTGGAAGGCGCGGTCAAGCGGCTCAGCGCCTATTCCGATCTCATCAAGGGCCAGATTGGGCTGGACCAGGCGCAGGACGTGCTGGCCGACCTTCTGCGCGCCTCGGAAAAGAAGCTCACCATCGACGAGATCATGAAGAAGACCTGCGAGCATTATAACCTGCGCATGTCCGACATGACCTCGGCCCGCCGCTCCCGCACGGTGGCAAGGCCCAGACAGATGGCCATGTATCTGTCCAAGAAACTCACCCCCCGCTCCTATCCCGAGATCGGGCGCAAGTTCGGCGGGCGCGATCACACCACGGTCCTTTATGCCGTGCGCAAGATCGAGGAGCTGATCGCCACCGAGGTTCAGATCGCCGAGGACGCCCAGCTGCTGCAGCGCAAGCTGGAAGGCTGACAGGCATTGCACAGCCGGGGGCGCGCGGGATTCTGCGCGCCCGAGCAGGCGAGGAAGACGATGAAATTCTCCATGGAACGCGCCGCCCTTCTGAAGGCGGTCTCCCAGGCGCAGGCAGTGGTCGAGCGTCGGAACACCATCCCCATCCTCGCCAATATCCTCATGGAAGCCGAGGGCGACGCCGTCAGCTTCAAGGCAACCGATCTCGATATCGAGGTGATCGACAAGGCCCCGGCCCAGGTCGAACGCGCGGGCGGCACCACCGTCTCCGCCGTTCTCTTCCACGAGATCGTGCGCAAGCTGCCCGATGGGGCCCTTGTTCAGATCGAGGAGGATCAGGCCCAGGGCCGCCTGAAGGTCACTGCGGGACGCTCCCATTTCCAACTGGCCACCCTTGCCAGCCAGGACTTCCCGGTCATGGCTTCGTCGGATTATGCCGCCAACTTTTCCTGCGCGGCCCCGACCCTGCGCCGCCTCTTCGACAAGACCCGTTTCGCCATCTCGACGGAAGAGACGCGCTATTACCTCAACGGCGTCTACATGCACGTGGCCGAGGGTGAAGGCGGGCAGACCCTGCGCTGCGTGGCCACCGATGGGCACCGCCTGGCCCGCGTCGACGCCGACCTGCCCGATGGGGCCGCGGAGCTGCCGGGCGTCATCGTCCCGCGCAAGACGGTGGACCAGCTGCGCAAGCTTCTGGACGATGACGAGATGCAGATCGCCGTCTCGGTCTCCGAGACCAAGGTGCGCTTCGCCACGCCCGATATCACCCTGACCTCAAAGGTCATCGACGGCACCTTTCCGGATTACGCGCGCGTCATTCCCACCGGGAACACGCGCAAGTTGACGGTGGATGCCGCCGATTTCGCCCGCGCCGTGGACCGGGTCGCCACCGTGTCGTCCGAACGGTCCCGCGCCGTGAAGCTGGCGCTGGATGAGGATCGCATGATCCTCTCGGTCAACGCGCCCGATGCGGGCAATGCGGAAGAAGAGCTGGCCGTGGCTTATGGCGATGAGAAGCTGGAGATCGGCTTCAACGCCAAATACCTGACGGAAATCGCGGGCCAGGTGGACCGCGAAAACGCCGTCTTCCTCTTCAACAATGCGGGCGATCCGACCCTGATGCGCGAGGGCGACGACCCCTCCGCCATCTATGTCGTGATGCCGATGCGTGTCTGACGGGTCCACCCGCGTCGCGTCGCTGACGCTCTCCCATTTCCGCTCGCATCGCCGGACCCGGCTCACGTTCGACGACCGGCCCGTGGCGATCTTCGGCCCCAACGGTGCGGGCAAGACCAACCTTCTGGAAGCGGTCTCACTTCTGTCGCCCGGCCGGGGGATGCGCCGCGCCGCCGCAGAAGAGATCATCCGCCGCCCCGAGGCGATCGGCTGGAAGGTCAGCGCGCAGGTTCTGGCGGGCGGCACGCCCCACGAAATCGACCTCCGTGCCGAACCCGGCCAAAGCCGGACGACCCATATCGACGGCAAGCCCGCGCCGCAGATCGCCTTGGGCCGCCTTCTCCGCATCCTCTGGCTCGTCCCGTCTATGGACCGGCTCTGGCTGGAAGGCGCCGAAGGCCGCCGCCGCTTCCTGGACCGCATCACGCTCAGCTTCCTGCCCGACCATGCGGAGGGCGTGCTGACCTATGAAAAGGCCATGCGTGACCGCAATCGCCTTTTGAAGGACAATGTGCGCGACCCGCTCTGGTACGAGGCGTTGGAGGTGCAGATGGCCCGCGCGGGGGCTGCGATCCATACGCGCCGCCGCGACGCGCTGGCCCGGCTTGCCGCCGCGCAACCTGCCGATGGTCCCTTCCCCGCCGCCGATCTCTCGCTCCGTGGCCCCGACGGGGCGGAGCCCTCGGGCGAGGCCGACCTCATGGCCGCCTTCGCCGAGGGTCGGCCTCGCGATATGGCCGCCGGGCGCACCCTGACCGGGCCGCATCGGACGGATCTGGACGGCAGCTATGCCGCCAAGGATATGGCCGCGCGCCTCTGCTCCACCGGGGAACAGAAGGCGCTCCTGATCTCCCTGATCCTCGCCAATGCCCGCGCCCTGAAATCCGAAACCGGCGCCGCCCCGATCCTGCTGCTGGACGAGGTGGCCGCCCATCTCGATGCCGACCGCCGCGCCGCCCTCTACGGCGAACTCATCGCACTGGGCGGCCAGGCCTTCCTGACGGGGACGGGCCCGGACCTCTTCGCCGAACTGGAGCCCGCCCAGCGCCTCTCGGTGACCGAAGCGGAGGGGGAGAGCCGGGTGGCCGAAACCTGACCGCCCGGCAGCCTCGGCCAGAGCGGTTAACGGATCACCTTACGTCAAAAAATGTCTGTACGGGGGGTGTACAGGGGGTGTACGCGGGGTGCCCCGTTTTTCGTCCGGAAAATGGCCCCGTTGCACCGGGCCTAAAACCACCAAATCTAGTGCGATTCCCGTGACATTCCCCGTCCCGAGGGATATATCTTGCGCCAGAATTAGGGGATAAGAACGAATGGCAGAAGCAGCCCCGACGCCGGACGAGTACGGCGCCGATTCCATCAAAGTTCTCAAAGGCCTAGAGGCGGTCCGGAAGCGTCCAGGCATGTATATCGGCGACACCGATGACGGCTCCGGTCTGCACCATATGGTCTACGAAGTCGTCGATAACGGCATCGACGAAGCCCTCGCCGGCCACGCCACCGCTGTGACCGTGAAAATTCACGCGGATTCAAGCGTTTCGGTGAAGGATAACGGCCGCGGCATCCCCGTCGGCCTGCACGAGGAGGAGGGCGTCTCCGCCGCCGAGGTCATCATGACCCAGCTCCATGCGGGCGGGAAGTTCGACCAGAATTCCTACAAGGTTTCCGGCGGTTTGCACGGCGTCGGCGTGTCGGTTGTCAACGCGCTGAGCGACTGGCTGGAGCTTCGCATCTGGCGCGACGGCAAGGAACACATCGCCCGCTTCGAGGGTGGTGAGACGGTCAAGCATCTGGAAGTCGTTGGGGACGCTGACGAAACCGGGACCGAAGTGCGCTTCATGGCGTCAACCGCAACGTTCTCCAATCTGGAGTACAGTTTCAAAACGCTGGAGACCCGCCTGCGCGAACTGGCCTTTCTGAATTCCGGTGTGCGGATCATCTTGGAAGATGAGCGCCCGGCCGAACCGCTGCGCTCCGAGATGTTTTATGAAGGCGGCGTGCGGGAATTCGTCCGCTATCTCGACCGCTCCAAGACCGCCGTGATGGACACGCCGATCTTCATGGAAGGGGAGCGGGACGGGATCGGTGTCGAAGTCGCCATGTGGTGGAACGACAGCTATAACGAGATGGTGCTGCCGTTCACCAACAACATCCCGCAACGGGATGGCGGCACGCATCTGGCAGGTCTACGCGGGGCGCTGACGCGGACGATCAATCTCTATGCGCAATCCTCCGGGATCGCGAAGCGCGAGAAGGTGAATTTCACCGGTGACGATGCCCGCGAAGGGCTGACCTGCGTGTTGTCCGTCAAGGTGCCGGATCCGAAATTCTCCAGCCAAACCAAGGATAAGCTTGTCTCCTCGGAGGTGCGGCCTGCGGTCGAGGGCCTGATTAACGAGAAGTTAAGCGAATGGTTCGAAGAGCATCCGACTGAAGCGCGGCAGATCGTCGGGAAGATCATCGAGGCTGCCCTGGCGCGGGAAGCCGCCCGCAAGGCGCGGGAACTGACCCGCAAGAAGGCGGTGACCGACGTGGCCAACCTGCCCGGCAAACTGGCCGAGTGTCAGGAGAAGGATCCTGCCAAGCGCGAGCTTTTCCTGGTGGAGGGCGACAGCGCCGGCGGCTCGGCCAAGCAAGGCCGCGCCCGCGCCAACCAGGCCGTCCTGCCGCTTCGCGGAAAGATCCTGAACGTGGAACGCGCGCGGTTCGACCGGATGCTGTCCAGCCAGGAGATCGGCACCCTGATCACCGCGCTGGGCACCGGGATCGGTCGTGACGAGTTCGATCTTTCGAAGCTGCGCTACCACAAGATCATCATCATGACCGATGCCGATGTGGACGGTGCGCATATCCGCACGCTGCTGCTGACCTTCTTCTATCGGCAGATGCCGCAGATCATCGAAGCGGGGCATCTCTATATCGCGCAGCCGCCACTCTATAAGGTCGGGCGCGGCAAGTCGGAGGTCTATCTCAAAGACCAAACCGCGCTGGAGGATTACCTGATCGCCCAGGGCACGGAGGGCAGCGTGCTGCGTCTTCCCTCCGGCGAGGAGATCGCAGGGCGCGACCTCGATCGCGTGGTTCAGGCAGCCCGGTCGTTCCGGCGCATCCTGGACGCCTTCCCGACCCATTACCCGCGGCACATCCTGGAACAGGCCGCGCTGGTCGGCGCCTTCGAGAGCGATGGCCTTGCCGATCTGCAATCGGTGGCGGACCGGGTGGCGGCGCGCCTCAACCAGGTGGCCGCGGAATACGAGCGCGGCTGGCAGGGGCGGATCACGCAGGATCACGGCATTCGCCTGGCTCGGATCCTGCGCGGCGTGGAGGAAGTCCGGACGCTTGACGGGGCCGTCATGCGCTCGGGCGAAGCGCGGAAGCTGGCACAGGTCGCATCCCAGTCGGCGGACGTCTATGCGGACCCCGCGCGCCTGGTCCGCAAGGAACGTGAGACCACGATCCACGGTCCACTGGATCTGTTGGAGGCGATTCTGACCGAGGGGGAGAAGGGCCTTTCGCTGCAGCGCTACAAGGGCTTGGGTGAGATGAACCCGGATCAGCTATGGGAAACGACATTGGACCCGGAGGCACGCACGCTGCTCCAGGTTCGGGTAGAAGATATGGCTGAGGCAGATGACGTCTTCACCAAGCTGATGGGAGACGTGGTGGAACCTCGGCGGGCCTTCATCCAGGATAACGCGCTAAGCGTCGAAAATCTGGATTTCTAGCCCGCCTCAGGCACATACGCGACCGTTAGTCGGCTTCTCCATCGCAGGCATCGATTCCATCGAACCAGTCATCGACCTGCGCATAGTTCCCCGCGCACCAATTGGCGAGCGCGGTTCCTGGCATGTAACTCAATACAAATGATCGTATCGCTAGGACGAGCGTGGCAGCGCACAGTCCGAACGCGAGGTAAACGGTGAGCATCGTCTGTCCCCAAGTTCTTTTAGGCAGGTCAAGGTGACTCCGAAATGCGGCACTCAAGTGGCAGACTCGTTTCCTATCGTGCATCAATACCCGATGCTGCACTGCGGAATTGCTGAGATTCAGCACCAATGACCGGAACCAAGTCGGGTTCCTGACGTTATGTCTCCTTATTTTGCGGTGTGAGAGCGGCAGCGCACTCCCCTATCAGTGGAAATCCCGCGATTTAGGGATGATTCGAACGTTCCGCGGATGGCGATTCGTCCCGTTGGGAAGTGGATTGCGCCCGTGATCCCCCCGTCCGTAAGTGTCCGGCATGGTATCCGCCGATAGGCGATCCAGCGCATCGCTTCGGTCTTCGATCTGCCGAGCCACCACATGCAGAACGGCATCGTCATACTGCACGTAGCCATGCACGGCCATCATACGCGCACCCATGATCTGCTTGCGGAATCGACTGAACATGTCCGGCCAGATCACGACGTTGATCACCCCGGTCTCATCCTCAAGCGTCGTGAAACACACGCCTTTTGCGCTGCCAGGTTTCTGGCGGATCAGGACGAGGCCCGCCACGGAGACACTCTGATTAAAGCGCTGGCGACGCAGATCGACCGCGCGTGTATAGCCCGATGCGGCCATGGACCGGCGCATGAACTGAACGGGATGCGCTTTCAGCGACAGGCGCACGGTCTGGTAATCCGCAACAACATGCTCTCGCAACGGCATGGACGGTAACATATGCATTGTTTCCTCACCGGAATCGGAAACGTCCTGATGCACGAAGAGGGGAAGGTCCGGCGCTGCACGGATTGCGCGCGCATCCCAGAGTGCTTGTCGCCGGGACAGATTACAGGAACGGAACGCGTCTGCCGCCGCCAGAAGCTCAATCGCGCGCTTCGGGATACGGCTACGGCGCCGCAAGGCTTCGACGCTTGCATAAGGAGCGTCGCGCGCATCGATCAGCTTTCGAGCATCGTCCTCCTTGAAGCCGCCGACTTGGCGAAAGCCGAGGCGCAGGGCGAAGTCCACATCTGAGATCGGCTCCAGCAGGTTGTCCCAGGTGCTGTAGTTCACGTCCACCGGCAAGACCGTCACCCCAGCCCGCCGCGCCATGTCAACGATCTGGGCGGGGGCGTAGAATCCCATGGGTTGGGAATTGAGCAATGCGCAGGCGAAGACAGCGGGGTAATGGCATTTGAGCCAGCTCGATACATAGACGAGATGCCCAAAGCTGGCGGCATGGCTTTCGGGGAAGCCGTATTCGCCGAAACCTTCGATCTGGCTGAAACAGCGGGCGGCGAATTCCGCGTCGTAGCCGCGTTCGATCATACGCTCGACCATGCGGGCCTTGTGGTCGCTCACCTGCCCCTTGGCGCGGAAGGTGGCCATGGCCTTGCGGAGTTGGTTGGCCTCGGTCCCCGTGAACTCGGCCGCGACGATGGCGATCTTCATGGCCTGTTCCTGGAAGATCGGCACGCCCAAGGTGCGACCCAGGATGTTCTCAAGCTCGTCCGCAGGTCCGTGTTCGGGCGCGGGTTTCGGATATTCGACGGTTTCGCCGCCACGCCGCCGCTTCAGGTAGGGATGCACCATATCGCCCTGGATCGGGCCGGGCCGCACGATGGCGACCTGGATCACCAGATCATAGAATTTGCGCGGTTTCAGCTTGGGCAGCATCGCCATCTGCGCCCGGCTCTCCACCTGGAAGACGCCCAGAGAGTCCCCCTTGCAGAGCATGTCGTAGACCGCCGGATCCTCGGCCGGCACATCGGCCAACTCCATGGGTCGGTCGTAATGGGCGCCCAGCAGGTCCAGGCATTTGCGGATACAAGTCAGCATCCCCAGTGCCAGCACGTCCAGCTTGAAGATGCCCAGCGCCTCGATATCGTCCTTGTCCCATTCGATGAAGGTGCGGTCTGGCATGGCCGCGTTGCCGATGGGGACAGTGCGGGTCAGCGGCCGTTCGGTCAGGATGAAGCCGCCCACATGCTGGCTGAGATGCCGGGGCATTCCGATCATCTGATCGGTCAGCTGGATCACCCGCCGGATCAGCGGGTCGCGCAGGTTCACACCCGTATCCTCCAGATGCATGTCGTCCACCGATCCGCCCCAGGAGCCCCAGACCGTCTTGGCCATGGCACTGGTCACGTCCTCGGACAGGCCCATCACCTTGCCCACCTCGCGCACAGCCATGCGCGGACGGTAATGGATCACGGTGGCGCAGAGCCCGGCATGGGACCGGCCGTAGCGATTGTAGATGTGCTGGATTACCTCCTCGCGGCGCTCGTGCTCAAAATCGACGTCGATATCGGGGGGCTCGTTGCGTTCTTCCGACAGGAACCGCTCGAACAGCAGATCGTGCTGGGCTGGGTCCACAGCCGTGATGTGCAGGCAGTAACAGACCGCCGAATTGGCGGCCGAGCCGCGGCCCTGGCAGAGGATGTTCTGCGACCGGGCATAGGTGACGATCTCCTGAATGGTGATGAAATAGCGGGGCAGCTCGCGCTTTGCGATGAAGGCCAGTTCCTTCTCGATGGCGTCGCGTACCTTCTGCGGGATGCCGTTCGGGTAGCGCTTGGCCGCGCCCTCTTCGGTCAGAGCCCGCAGATGTTCGTCCGGGGTCCGCCCCTCGGGGATGTCGTCCTGGGGGTATTCGTAGCGCAGCTCCTCCAGCGAGAAGGTCAGGCTGCGGGCGATGGTCAGGCTCTCGCGGATGGCGTGGGGCCAGCGTTCGAACAGGCGGACCATCTCTTGCGGGGATTTCAGGTGGCGTTCGGCGTTGGCCTCCAGATGGAAGCCCGCCGCGTCCAGTTTCACCTTCTCGCGTATGCAAGTCATCACGTCCTGAAGGGGGCGCCGCTCGGGTTCGTGGTAATGGACGTCGTTGGTGGCCACGATCCGCAGCCCGTGGCGCGCGGCCAGCCGGTCCAGCCGTTCGATCCGGGCATGATCGTCGCCACGATAGAGGTGGGAGGCGGCGATGTGACTGAGCGACGGCAGCCGGGCAGTCAGGCTGGGTAGTCGCGCTTCGAACACGTCCAGATCGTCGCTGGGCAGCGCGATCAGTATCGATCCCGCCTGATGTTCGACAAGATCCTCAAGGTTCAGGTCGCAATGCCCCTTCTGCTGCCACTCCCCCTGGGAGGTCATCATCCGCCCCTTGGAGATCAGCGCGCAAAGGCGACCATAGGCGTTGCGATCGCGAGGATAGGCCAGGAACGCCGTGCCGTCGGTCAGGACGATTCGGCTGCCGATGATCGGGTCGACCTTGGCGATCTTGGCCTCGCTATGCATCCGCACGATCCCGGCCATGGAATTGTGATCGGCGATCCCGATGGATCGGTAACCCAACTCCCAGGCGCGGGTGACCAGATCCACCGGCTCGGACGCGCCGTGCAGGAAGGAAAAGCACGACGTCACGCCCAGTTCGATGAAAGGCGCGGGCGGATTGCGGGTGAAAACCTGTGCCGGGTCCAGCGTGCGGCGGCCGGGCGTCAGCGACGGATCGGGCATGTCAGGGGAACATCCCGTGCAGGAACCAGTCGGGCTCACCCCCCCGGTTGTCGCCCACCACGCCCTCGCGGAAGAGCCAGTAGCGCGCGCCCTCCTCCACCTCGACCTTGTAATAGTCGCGCAGGCGCGTGCCCGCGCGGACCCGCCACCATTCCGGTGCGATGCGTTCGGGGCCTTGGTGTCGTGTCACGCGATAGGGCCGCTTGCGCCATTGGAACCGGGCGGGCGGGCCTTCGGGAACGGCATACATGACCTTGATCCGCTCGGGTGGATTGAGCAGGCGCAGCGGCCGTTTGCGCCAGGGCGCGACGAGGCCGCCACCGCCCAAACCGCCGGGGGCGAGGAGGTCGGCGCGATCCAGTGCGGGAAGCCAGGCTTCGGCCCGTTCCGGCAGATGGCTCTCGCGCAGCTCCCCGACCTGCACCACGTCGCGGCCCAGACGGGAGGCGAGGCGGTCCACCAACGTGGCCAGCGCCAGATCGAAATCGGTCTCATCGTCGAGGCGGGTCTGCGCTTCCAGAAGCCCTTCCACCCGATCCGCCGACACGGCGAGGGTGTCGAAGCCAAATCTCGCATCGAGCGCTTCGAAACGGCGTTCCAGAAGGCGGCGCAGATGGGACAGATCGCGGGTGGCGCGGGCGGTGGCCTCCACGAACCGGGCGGCGGTGCCATCGGTGCGATACAGTTCCAGCGACAGGGCGCGCAGCCCCTGCCCCGCCTCGGCCAGATCGGCGCAGAGCCGCGACAGCATCCCGTCCAGATAGGGGCGCGGGTCCAGCACCGGCTCGGCCAGACGCTTCACCACCCGGAACCGACGCGGCGGCGGCGGGGTCACGACGGGTTCCGGCAGACGGCCCAAGGCCTGATCCAACCGCCGGAGCGGTGTGGCAAGCGCCTTGCTTTCCTGACGGAACCGTCGGGCCAGGGCAGAGCGGGGGATTTCGGCGAGATGTCCGATCCGCTTCAGCCCCAGACGACGCAGCACCGTCAGCGTCTCTGCATCCAATCGCAGGGAAGCAGCAGGCATGGGCGACAGGGTGGCCCCCAGATCGGAGGGAAGGCAGATCGACTGCCCCTCACTTCCATAGCGCGATAGGGCCCAGGCCGCGCCATGTGTGGGGGCCAGGGCCACATGTGCCACCTGCCCAAGATCGGCCAGCCGCGCCTCCATATCCGCCAGCATTGCGGCCTCGCCCCCCCAGAGATGGGCGGAGCCGGTCGTATCCAGAACCAGTCCGTCCGCTCCGTCGGTCGCCGACCAGGGGCACCAGCGCCGCGCCCAAACGGACAGCCGTTCCAACGCCGCGGCATCGCCGGACAGATCCGCGGGGATGGCGCGCAATTCTGGATATAGACTGCGGGCATCGACCACCCGCATTCCCTTGGCCGCCCCGACCGCCTCGGCGGCGGCATTGGTGGCGTGGATCACCGGTCCATGGGTGCCTTCATAGGTCAGGGCCAGGGGCGTATCGGGGCCGATCTCGTCCTGCGGTTCATCCCAGGGCGCGGGGTCGGGGCGTTCCTTGCGCGCCTGATCCCGTTCCCAACGCGCCATCGCGAAGCGGGGCAGCCAAATGCAGGCGATGCGCCGCGCGGTCATGGCTGGCCACCCAGATGCCAGGCGCTTGCCTGCGGGACCGGAACAGCTTTGCCTGCCAGAGTGCGGATCCCGGCGCGCGGGCATCCAGCCCGTTCGGGATCGACGGCAAGGATCGGACATCCCAGCGATCCGGAGCCACCGACAGGGTCCCCGTCCCATCCCCACGGATCAGCCAGAGCGGCACGCCGCCCCGCAGACTGCGCAGGGCCAGCCGCTTGGTCGCGGTAAAATCCAAAACGCGGGGATCCCCCCAAATCTCTCCGATGACGGCGGACAGCGCAGTGCATTCAAGTCCCTCCTCCATCGCCCAGAGCGCCTCGACCGCGTTTCGGGCGGCGACGCGCAGGATGGGCCGTTCAGCCAATTCGATTCCCCGCAGACAGGGCCGCCCGCCCTCACGCTCGGACAACCTGTCCTGCACCCACAGGACAGGCTTTCCGCGCGCCGCCATCTGGTCCAGTTGCGCCAATACCAACCCCGTCGCCGCCCCGTCCCGCATGGGGGAGAGCGCCTCCGAAAAGGGGGGCAATGGAGCTTTCTGCATACGGCGCGCACTCGAGAATCGGTCTTAATGTTCTTCTAATGTTCTCATTCGGAGAACGTTTGTCGAGTCTGCAGTTCCGCACAGATCGAAGGGGGAGCTGACGCGGCGGAGAGAGGCCCGATCAGACAGGTACGACCCGTGCTGCCGCGAACTTGAATTCCGGTATCTTGCCGAACGGATCGAGCTGCGGGTTCGTCAACATATTGGCTGGCGCTTCCGTAAAGCAGAACGGGATGAAGAGCATTCCGGGCGTCACATCCCGGTCCGCCCGCAGCGTCAGAGTGATGGTGCCGCGCCGCGTCTCGACCATCACCTGCTGGCCCCGCGCGAAGCCCAATCGACCGATATCCTTGGGATGCATGGCCACGACCGGCTCCCCCTCCTGCGCCTCAAGATGGGTGGCGCGACGGGTCATGGCGCCGGTATGCCAGTGCTCCAGCAGGCGCCCAGTCGTCAGGACCATGGGGAAATCGTCATCGGGCATCTCATCCGGCGGGACCAGATCGGTCGGCACCAGCTGCGCCCGCCCGTTCGCAGTCGGGAAGCCGTCATTGAAAATGATCTCAGCCCCGGGGCCGTCTTCGGATGTGGCGGGGTAGCAGACGGCCCCCTCCCGCATGAGGCGATCCCAGGTAATGTTATCGAGGGACGGCATATGCGACGCCATCTCGGCATAGACTTCGCCGATGTCGCCATAGCCCCAATCGTGGCCTGACAGGCGCGCCATCTCGCAGATGATCTTCCAATCCTGCCGCGCTTGGCCTGGCGGTTTGCGGACCGGAAGGGCCAACTGCACCTGACGGTTGGAATTGGTGTAGGTGCCCGGTTTTTCGGGCTGGGCCGAAGCGGGCAGGATCACGTCGGCGAACCAGGCCGTCTCGGTCAGGAAGATATCCTGCACGACGAGGTGATCGAGGCTGGCCAGGGCCGCACGTGCATGGGCCTGGTCGGGATCGGACATGGCCGGGTTCTCGCCCTGGACATACATGCCGCGGATGTTGCCATTGGCCACCTCCCCCATGATCTCCACCACCGTGAGGCCCTTGGCCGGGTCCAGGGTGCGGCCCCAAGAATCCTCGTAACGGGCACGAATGTCGGGGTCTTCGACCGATTGGTAATTGGGATAGACCATCGGGATCAGACCTGCATCTGAGGCGCCCTGCACGTTGTTCTGGCCGCGCAGCGGGTGGAGCCCGGTGCCGGGTCGACCCACCTGACCCGTGATCAGGCTGAGCGCGATCAGACAGCGGGCATTGTCGGTCCCGTGGACATGCTGGCTGACGCCCATGCCCCAGAAGATGATCGCGCGCTCGGCGGTGGCGAAGGTGCGCGCCAGCTCACGCAGATAGGGCGCCTCCACGCCACAGAGCTCGGCCATGGCTTCGGGGGAAAAGTCGCGCACCTTCTCGCGCAGCGCCTCGAACCCATCGGTATGGGCCTGCACGTATTGCCGGTCGTAGAGCCCCTCCTCGATGATGGTGTGGATCATCGCGTTCAGCATGGGCACGTCCCGCCCTGGCTCGAAGATCACGGGGTGCGAGGCGAGGCGCATCATGCCCTGCCGTCTGGGATCGAAGATCATCAGCTTCGCGCCGCGCTTGGCGGCCTGTTTGAAATAGGTGGCCGCGACGGGGTGGTTCTGCTCGGGTCGGCAACCGATCATCATGATGCAGTCGCTCTCATCGGCCGCCGTAAACGGCGCGGAGACAGCACCAGATCCCACACCTTCCATCAAAGCCGCCACCGAGGAGGCATGGCAGAGGCGAGTGCAATGATCCACGTTGTTGGTGCCGAAGCCCTGCCGGATGTACTTCTGAAAGAGGTAGGCCTCTTCGTTCGTACCCTTGGCGCTGCCGAAGCCCGCAATGGCTTGACCACCTTGCGCGTCACGGATCTTCGTCAGTCCGCCCGCGGCGGCGGCCAGCGCCTCCTCCCAACTCGCTTCCCGGAAGACGTCCTCGATCTCGCCGAAGGTCATGCGGGCATTCGCATCCTTGACCACACCCTGCCGCCGGATCAGCGGCACGGTCAGGCGTTCGGGGGACATGACGTAATCCATGCCAAAGCGGCCCTTCACGCAGAGCTTGCCGCGATTGGCCGGGCCCTGGCGGCCATCGACCTTCAGGATGTTACCCGCCTTCAAATGCACCTCGGTCTGGCAACCCACCCCGCAGAAAGGACAGACGGATGGCTTCACCTCATCCGCGATGACCTCTCGCTTGGTCGCGGTCTCGTCCAGGAGGGTCCGCTCCATCAGCGCACCGGTCGGACACGCCTGGACGCATTCTCCACAGGCCACGCAGGTGGACAGGCCCATCGGGTCGGCCATGTCGAAGACTGGCACCGCGCCCATGCCGCGCTCGGCCATGCCGATCACATCGTTCACCTGCACCTCGCGACAGGCCCGCTCGCAGAGACCGCAGGAGATGCAGGCATCCAGGTTCACGGCGATAGAAGGGTGCGAGGCGTCGTGGAACACGCTGTCCACGGGAATGTCCTTGCCTGCGCCAGGGCGCCCGCCCGGATAACGGGGCGCATTCCGCAGGCCCACGACGTCGGCTTGTTCCCAGAAGGCGCTGTCCGGGTCAGGGCCGTTTTCGCGGGTCGGCATATCGGCGGCCAAAAGCTCGAACACAGCGCGGCGGTTGCGTTCCACACGTTCGCCGCCGGTTGTCACGACCATCCCGTCGGTGGGCGTGCGGATGCACGAAGCGGCGAGCACCCGCTCCCCCTCGATCTCCACCATGCAGGCGCGGCAGTTCCCGTCGGCGCGGTAGCCTGGCGCGTCCTTCCAGCAAAGATGCGGGATCGCCGTGCCCGCGCGCTTGGCGATTTGCCAGATGGTCTCGCCTTCCAACGCCGTGACCTCTTGGCCGTCCAGCGTGAAGGTGACCGTAGGCGTGCCCGCATCGTCGAGGCTCATGGCGCTGCTCCCGCTTCGAACTCTTCCGGAAAATGCGTCATCAGGTGGCGCACACAATTTCCCGCGGCCTGACCCAGCCCGCAGATGGAGCTATCGCCCATCACGGTCAGCAAGTCGTCGTAGAGATCGCGCGCCGTCTCGCCCATCTCAAGCAGGCGGACCATCTTGTCGGTGCCCGACCGGCAGGGCGTGCATTGGCCGCAACTCTCATGCCGGAAGAACCGCATCGTGTTCAGCGCCGCCTCCCGCACGCTGTCCTGATCCGACAAAATCACGACGGCATGGGATCCGATGAAACCGCCCTCGGCTTCCCAGATGCCGAAATCCATGGCGCGATCAGCCATGTGGGCCGGGAAGATACCGCCCGAAGCCCCGCCGGGCAGGAATGCCTTGAACGTGTGGCCGGGCGCCATGCCACCGCAGTAGTCTTCGATCAGGCGGATCAGCGGGATGCCGGCGGGCGCGATCTTGACGCCCGGTTCCGCAACCCGGCCGGAGACGGAGAACGACCGCAGGCCTTTGTGATCGTCGCTCCAACCCTGGGCGGCAAACCAATCCGCGCCCCTCTCAATGATCTCGGGCACCCAGAGCAGCGTCTCGACATTGTGGTTCAGGGTGGGCCGTCCGAAGAGGCCGCGTTCGGCGATAAAGGGCGGCTTGTGGCGGGGCAGGCCGCGCTTGCCCTCGATGCTCTCGATCATCGCGCTCTCTTCGCCGCAGATATAGGCGCCAGCGCCGCGACGGATTTCCATCGGCACGGGGCTCAACCCGGCCTCGTCAAGCGCGCGGACCTCCCGGCGCAGGATCTCGATCACGGCGGGGTATTCGTCGCGCATGTAGATATAGATGCGCTCACATCCGACCACGTGAGCAGCGATCTGCGCGCCCTCCAACATTTTGTGCGGCACGCGTTCAAGCCAGTAACGGTCCTTGAAGGTGCCCGGCTCCCCCTCGTCGCCATTCACGGTCATAAGGCGCGGGCCGTCATAGCCCCGCACGAAGCCCCATTTCTTTCCAGCCGGGAAGCCCGCGCCGCCAAGGCCCCGAAGCCCGGCATCGGACATCGTGGTCAGAACGTCGTCTGCCGCGATCTCACCGATCCCACCGTCCAGAAGCCGGCGTAGCACTGAATAGCCCCCCTCCGCCCGATAAGCGTCGAGTGTTTGGTAGTTAGGCATTGCGGGGGTGATCGGCCCTTCCAGCGCCTGCGTGATCGTCCCCACCGTTGCGGCATCTACTGCCCGCTTGCCGACCTGGGCGGCGGGCGCCTCGGCGCAACGGCCGATACAGGGAACGGGCGCGATGCGGACGCGATCGCCCAGCGCGGCCTTAAGGTCGGCAATCAGGGTCTGCGCGCCGGCCATCTCGCAAGACAACCCGTCACAGACGCGAACCGTCAGGGCGGGGGGCGGGGTCTCGCCCTCCTTCACGATGTCGAAATGGTGGTAGAAGCTCGCGACCTCGTACACCTCGACCTGCGCCAGCCTGAAAAGCTCGGCCAGCGCGGCCAACGCACCGTCAGATAGATGACCGTCCGTATCCTGTATCAGATGAAGCGCCTCAATCAGCAGATCGCGGCGACGCGGCAGGTCGCCCAGGATGAGGGCGACCCGGGCCAAGTCTCGCTCCGCAACCTGGCGCCCCTTCGGCAAGGACGGGTCGCGACGACGGAACGTGCTGGGCGCGGTCTGATCCATCGGAGCATTTGCCTCTCGTTAAGCCAGCGATTGCGGGACATGTGATCACGTATCGGTGCACGGATATGCCCTCGCGCAGAGAGTGCGCGATCCCGTGCTTTCACCAAGGTCTGAATGCGACACTTTCGGCGAGATGTGTCAAGCTGACAGGGCCGAACGACTGGTTCCGGCGACGCGATCAGTGAACGGACGCCGCAAGCAATTCGCGCGTGTAGCTTTCGGTCGGTGTTCCCTGACGGAGCTGGTCGACATCCATGATCTCCAGGATCTCGCCGCCGCGCATGACAGCAAGGCGATCGCACATATGCCCGATGACGGGCAGGTCGTGGGAGACCATGAGATAGGTCAGCCCGCGCTCCGCCCGGAGGTCGGTCAGAAGGTTCAGAATTTCGGCCTGGACCGATACGTCGAGCGCCGAGGTCGGCTCGTCCAGCAGGAGGACATGCGGCTCACCGGCAAGGGCCCGCGCGATGGCGACCCGCTGGCGTTGACCGCCGGACAGCTGGTGTGGATAGCGGAAGCGAAAGCGTGGCCCGAGCCCCACATCGTCCAACAGGGTCGGCACCCTGCGATCGATATCGCCGATCCCGTGAAGGTGCAGCGTTTCCGACAGAACCTGATCGACTGAGTGGCGCGGATGGAGCGAGGCATATGGGTCTTGAAAGACCATCTGCACGCGCTTGTAGAAATCGCGACTGCGACGCGCGCCAGACAGGTTCTTCCCCTCGACGCTGATCCGACCCGACCATGTGGGCGCGAGGCCGGTGATGGCGCGAAGGATTGTGGATTTTCCGGAGCCGCTTTCGCCAACCAGCCCGAAACTCTCCCCCTGTGCCACCGCGAGGGAGGCAGTGCGGACGGCGTCGACGCGGTCTCGTCCGTCGCCAAACCAGACGTTCAGTCCGTTGATTTCAATCGCACTCATGACGCGACCGATGGCGCATCGGCCCATGCCGCATCTCGTTTCAAGACCGCCAGCTTACGGACCGGATCGTCCAGCCGTGGCAAAGCGTCCAAAAGGCCGCGTGTGTAGGGATGGGTCGCCTGCTGCAGCTTGGCGGCGTCGCAAACCTCCACCACGCGCCCGGAATACATGATCAGAACACGGTCGCAGAAATCGGCCACCAGGTTCAGGTCGTGACTGATGAAGATCAACCCCATCCCCCGCTCCCGCACGAGGCCGTCCATGATGGACAGGACCTGACGTTGCACGGACACGTCGAGCGCGCTGGTTGGTTCGTCGGCGATAAGGATCTGCGGATTGGGGATCAGCATCATCGCGATCATGATACGCTGCCCCATACCGCCGGACACTTCGTGCGGGTAGGCGCGCATGACCCGTTCCGGATCATTGATCGATACTGCTTCCAGCATTTCCAGCGCCTTGAGACGCGCCGCCCGGCGGCCGCCCTCGTTGTGCAGCAGATAGGCCTCCGCCAGCTGGTCGCCCACGCGCATCACCGGGTTCAGGCTAAACTTGGGATCTTGCATCACCATGCTGATCTGCTGTCCACGGACTTCGCGCATCGCGGGCTCGTCGAGGTCGGGCAGATTAGCGCCCTGGAGCGCGATCCGCTCTGCCTCCACAATGCCAGGTGGGCGGATCAGCCGCAGGATCGCGCGACCCGTCATGGACTTTCCCGATCCGCTTTCGCCAACGATCCCCAGCCGTTCCCGGCCGAGCTGGAACGAGATGCCGCGAACGGCATCGAAGATGCCCTGTCGGGTCGGAAAGCGAACCCAGAGATCCCGCACCTCAAGCAGCGGATCGCTCATGTTTGCCCTCCGCTCTTCGGGTCGAGTACGTCGCGCAAACCATCGCCCAACAGATTGAAGGCCAAGCTGACGGTAAAGATCGCCAGGCCGGGCATGGTGGCGACCCACCAATGGTCCAGAATGAACCGGCGTCCCTCGGCGATCATCGCGCCCCATTCCGGACTTGGCGGTTGCGCACCAAGACCGAGGAAGCCCAGGCCCGCAGCGGCCAGGATAATACCGGCCATATCCAGCGTGACGCGGATGATCAGCGACGAGATGCAGAGCGGCCAGATATGTTTGGTGATGATTCGGAGCGGTCCGGCGCCCTGAAGCCGCACGGCCGAGATGTAGTCGGATGAGCGGATCGTCAGCGTCTCGGCCCGGGCGATCCGGGCGTAGGGCGGCCATGCCGTGAGGGAGATGGCGATGATGGCGTTCTCGATCCCGGCCCCCAAAGCCGCGACGAACGCAAGGGCGAGGACGAGGCGCGGAAAGGCAAGGAAGATGTCGGTGATGCGCATCAGGATGGTGTCGACCCAAGCGCCCGCATATCCGGCGACCGTTCCGACCAGGAGCCCCGCGACCGGGGCAATCAAAGCGACGAGGGCAACGATATAGAGGGTGATCCGGCTGCCATAGATCAGCCGGCTCAGGATATCGCGCCCCAAGCTGTCGGTTCCGAGCGGGTGGCCCGGCGTGCCCAGCGGCTGCAACCGATTGGAGAGATCCTGAGCCATCCAATCATGGGGCGCGATCCATGGTGCCAAGACGGCAACTGCCAGAAGCAGCAGGAGGATCGCCAGGCCGACCATCGCCAGTGTGTTCGAGCGGAAGTTCAGCCAGCCAGTATAGAGCGCCGCCGCCCGCGCTTGCCGACGTGATGCCGGCGCATCCGTCAGAAGCCAGGCGCGCCAGCCCCCTTCCGGATCGGGCACGGCGCTCATTTCGACCTCGGATCAAAGATGCGGTAGAGGAGGTCAGAAAAGATGTTGAGGCAGATGAAGACGAGACCGACGACGACTGTGCCACCCAGCACCGCGTTCATATCAGCCGAAAGTAGCGCGGTTGTGATGTAGCTTCCGATCCCGGGCCAGGAAAAGATAATCTCTGTCAGGACGGAGCCTTCAAGCAGGTTGGCGTAACTCAGCGCAATGACCGTGATGAGCTGGACGCGAATGTTCCGAAAGGCATGCCCCCAAATGACGGCGCGTTCCGAAAGGCCCTTCACGCGGGCGGTTGTCACGTATTCTGCGCTCAACTGCTCCAACATGAAGCTGCGCGTCATGCGGGAGATGTAGGCGAGCGAATAGTACCCAAGAAGCGAAGCGGGTAACACGATATGACTGACGGCGTTGCGGAAAACATCCCAGTTTCCCGCGATGGCGCTGTCGAGAAGGATCATCCCGGTCCGGGTCGGAACGATGTCCTGATAGAAGATGTCGAGGCGTCCCGGCCCGCCAACCCAGCCGAGGATGCCGTAAAAGATCAGCAGACCCATCAGACCCAGCCAGAAGATCGGCATGGAATATCCGACTAGCGCCACGACGCGCGCGACCTGATCAATCCACGACCCTTGCCGCACTGCCGAGGCCACACCCAACGGTACGCCGATCATAATGCCAATCAGAACGCCCAAAGTCGCCAGTTCCAGCGTTGCGGGAAACACCCTTGCGATGTCTTCCGCCACAGGACGCGCGTTCAAGAGAGAGACACCGAAATCGCCGCGCAGCACGTCCCAGATATAGTACGCGAACTGCACCACGATCGGCTGGTCGAGCCCCAATCGTTCGTAGACAGCATCATAGGTTTCCTGAGAGGCACGTTCGCCGACGATGGCGAGAACCGGGTCTATTGGCATGACCCGGCCGATCACGAACGTGACGAAAAGAAGGCCGAGCATCGTCGCCGCCACCGACACCGACACGCGCAGCACGCCCGTCAACCAAGGGGGAAACGCAGCGCGGCGCTGCGGAATGTCAGTGGCGGCCATGGCATCCGTCCTTTCATCGGCGGGGCGCGGCGACACGCCCCGCCTGACGGGCTATTTCTCAATGACCCAGTAGCTGACGGCCGTGGTGGCACCGCCCAGGTTCACGTTCTGGACGGCCTCGCGCATGGCGGCCTGCTCATTGAGTTGGAACATGACCGCGAAGGGCGAAGTGTCGCGGAACTCTGCTTGGATATCCGCATACATCTGCTCGCGCACGGCCCGGTCGTTTTCGACCACGGCTGCCTCAACCTGTTCAGTCAAGCCGCCGGTGTCCCAGCTGTTGCGCCAGGCCAGAAGGCCGGTCGCATTGGCCTCGTCGGAATTATCGGGGTTATAGGCGAACGTTCCCGCATTGGTGTGAGGATCGGGGTAGTCCGGCCCCCAGGCACCAAGATAAACATCCAGCTCCCGCGCACGGTACCGGCCGAGGATCTGGGCTGCCGTGCCGACGGTGATGTTCAGGTCGATACCGACCTGCGCAAAGGTGTTCTGCAATGTCTGGGCGATTTCCAACCGTTCTTGCGCCTCGCGGACGCCGACTTCCAGTTCCATGCTTTCAACGCCGGCTTCGGCCAACAGCGCCCGCGCGCGTTCAAGATCGAGGCTGAACGGATTCTCATCGACGGCGCCGAAGAAGGTGCGGGGCAAGAAGTTCTGGTGGATGACGTATTGGCCGCTGAGGAAGCTATCCTGCATCCCCTGGTAATCGACCAGGTATTTGAGCGCCTGACGGACCTCGGGCTTCGAAAGCTCCGGATGCTTCTGGTTGAAGGCGACGTACATCAGTCTTCCGCGCAGTTCGTCATGGATCGATATGCCGTCGACATCGCGGATCCCCGCTACGTCTTCGGGGTTCAAGTTGCGTGCGATGTCGATATCACCCCGTTCGAGCAGCAAGCGTTGGCTCGCACTCTCGACCACATGACGGACGATGACCCGTTCCATCGCAGGCGCACCGAGATAGTAATCGGGATTGGCCTGCAACGTGACGCTCTCATTGGGTCTCCATGAGACGAGGCTGTAAGCCCCGGAGCCCGCTGAATTGGTCTTGAGCCAGGTATTGCCGAGATCCCCATCCTGCTCGTTCGCCATGACCAGATCCATGTCGACGATCCCACCAATCGTGGCGGTGAGACAGTTCAGGACAAAGGAGGTCGCATAGGGTTTGTCGGTCGTGATGGTGACGGTGTTGCCGTCCACGACAATCGTCTCTTCCACATTCTCGGCCGTGAAGCCGAATTGCGTAAGGATGAAGGCAGGCGTCAGATTCAGGATGACAGCCCGGCGCAAAGAGAAAGCGACATCCTCGGCCCGGACAGGATTGCCGGAATGGAAGGTAAGGCCGTCGCGGATCGTGAAGGTGATCGAACGGCCATCGCCGCTGACTTCCCAGCTCTCCGCCACTTCCGGCTGGTAGCCCGCATCCAGATCCGCCGGGTCAAAGTTGACGAGCTTCTGATAGACGTTTCGGCTGACATCAGATCCCGCGAATTCAAAGCTCTCGGCCGGGTCCATTGACGTGATGTCGTCGATCCGGTTGGCAATCACCAGCATATTGTCAGGGGTCGCAGCCAGAACGGCCGGAGCGGTGCCGGCGAGAAGGGCTGCCGCGAGCCCGACACCCGCCATCGTCCGCGTGAGCATGTTCATCGTGTCTCTCCTTGTTGTGGGGTTTGGGCAGGGTCTCTCTCGCCCCAGCTCCGCTCAAGCAGTCTCAGCCAGTTGCCGTGGCAGATTTTCTCGATCAGGGCCTCGTCGTACCCATGCCTGCGCATGGCCGCCCGCAGAACAGGCAGTTGCGATATGTCGGTCACAGCTTCTGGAACGATCGCGCCATCGTAATCGGATCCAAGCCCGACGCGATCCTCGCCGAGATGTGCGATCAGATAGTCCAAGTGGGCGAGCATCGTCTCGACGGGCGTCTCCGCGATTTTCCGTCCGTCCTCTCGCAGGAAGGACACGGCAAAGTTCAGGCCGACCATGCCGTCGCTTTCCCGGATCGCCCGCAGCTGATCGTCCGTCAGGTTGCGAGAATGCGTGCAAAGCGCGTGCGGATTGGAATGCGTCGCGACCAACGGCTTTTCCGAGTTGCGCGCAACGTCCCAAAAGCCCGCCTCGTTGAGGTGGCTGAGATCGATCATGATGCCAAGCTCGTCACATCGCTTCACGAGGCGGAGACCGTGGTCCGTCAGACCGTCTCCGGTATCCGGGCTCGATGGAAAGCGAAATGGCACACCATGGCCGAAGATGTTGGGGCGTGACCAGACCGGACCGAGCGACCGGAGCCCGGCCTGATAGAGCACGTCCAGAGCGTAAAGATCGTGATCAATGGCTTCGGCGCCTTCGATATGCAGAATTGCGGCGATTTGATCGTCCTGCCGAGCAGCCAAAATGTCGGCGACGGTCCTACAGACGCGCAAGAAACCTGCCCGCTCCAACGCAAAAAGGATGGCGATCTGACCGATCGCGACCGGCAAGGCGGCATCCCTTTCGATGGGTTCGGGCAAGGGGATGTCGTATTTGGGCTGACGCATCAGCTCAAAGAGCGCGTCAAGATCCATGTTCATCGGAGACGGGATGTAGACGGCGAAGAAGCCGCCGCCGAAACCGCCCCGTTTTGCCTTTGGCACATCAATCGCGCCGTTGCGGCCAGCGGCGACAGTGTCGATGGCAGCGACACCACCCTCTGCCCAAAGCTTGGACAGCAGGTCGTTATGCCCATCGAAGATGAAAGGTTCCGCGTTGTCCATGTGCCCCCGTATGAGGTCAGGCTAGACCAGGGCATCGTCATAGCGTTAACGATATTTCGATGAGTTTTATTCATACCTCTAGTCACAGTGCCCAGCAGCAGTGATGGCGATCGGCTTTGCCGATGGCATAGCCTTCGCGAATACGACGCTTTGCGGGCGGTTCTTCAAACCGGCACGACGGCAAGCGCGGCGCGGCGACTGGGCCTATCGCAATCGGCCGTCAGCAGATCCATCGCCAGCCTGGAGATGCGGCAATCGGTAATTCTGTTCACGCGCGAGAGCGGGCGGCTACAACCGACACAGGAAGCGATCCAACTGAACCTGCGTCTTGATCCGCTATTTGAGGCGCTGTCTCAGATCGATGGGCCAGTCGAGCCTGTGCGAGAGACACTCCGCCTGATCGCCCCGCCAAGCTACGCGCACAGATTTCTGGTCGGTCAGATCGGCACTTTCATCGGCGCCAACCGACACTTCTTCGTCAGCCTGGAGGTCGCCTCTTCTGACGAGGTCGCACGTGAAATTCTCGCAGACCGCTTCGACCTTGGCGTTATCGGGACAGAGCTAACACGGGCAGATCTGAAGCAGGAGCCCTTTCGGTTGAGCGGCGCCGCTTGCGTGATGGCAGAAGACCATCCATTGGCGCGCCGTGATACGATCACGCCCGCTGATCTAAACGGCCAAGATCTGATCGCGTTGGCCCCACGCCATGCCCGGCGCGGACAGTTGGAGCGCCTCCTGACGATGGCCAAAGCGACACCGCGGATCGTCGCCGAGGTTACCACGTCTTTCGCCGCTGCCGATCTTGCCGGGGCAGGCTTAGGCGTGGCGATCGTAAACCCGTTCCCTCTATATCTCTATCGTGCGGCGGACCTGGCCTTCGTCCCGTTCGACAGTCCGATCCGCTATCGGACGCATTTCGTCACCAGCAGTCAGAGACCTCTCCCCCGGATCGCGCGAGCGTTTACGCGGCATTTGCGGATGCATACGGCGCCGGACCCGTTCTCACATCAGATTGACCGCGATGCGCGCTGATGACGTCATTATCATAAAACGTTTGCTTCGCCCGGTTCAGTCCCGCGAAGGCACTCAAAGAAGAGCTATTTTTCAGCTATCCGGGTTTTGGTTGCGGGGGTAGGATTTGAACCTACGACCTTCAGGTTATGAGCCTGACGAGCTACCGGGCTGCTCCACCCCGCGTCACCGAACGTTCATCTACGGGGGCGGCTGAGCGGGCGCAAGGTCTGATCGACGATTTTTCCGTCATCCTCGCCGATAGCAAGACCGGTCAGCTACGACATATCAGACCATTCGTCCGCGACCCATTTCGTCGGTCGGACATAGCTGCGAACAGCCTTGAAACCGCCGCCGCTTCTTAGGGCATGGGTGAGGTGTTCGAGGGGCGGGCGATGGACATCCTCCGCGTTCCAACGCCCCGCCACAGCGTCGGGTGGGTTGAGATCACCGGCGAAGATGACGACCTTCGCGGATTTCGGACGTGGCGGGTCGCGAAAGAGATTGAGCGGGAATGGCGGCACGCATTGGATGCGGAAATGCTTTACCCAGCTGCGCGGCCAGAAACTTACACCGCCGGGCGCGTTCTCTGTGACGAAGTGCTGCTCATACCGATATCGTGTGCCGATCGCTTGGGGGTCTGCGGCGAAGATCGTCTGCATCGGCGCCAGCTTTCCCACAGGAAACCGGTAGATCGATGTCTGCCCGAGGCGATGAAACGGCTTCGCCATGTTCCGAGCCAGGATGACGTCATCGGGTTCGCCATGACTGAAGAACTCATCCAGCGAGCCAAGAATGACAACGTCGAGATCGATGAAAAGGACAGGACCTGACAATCCGCCAAGCTCCGCCCCCCAGAGGCGACTTTTCGGCCATTTACCAGGCGTACCGACGGGCATCTCCGCTGGGAGCGGCGGAAGGTCTCGGACCTGTATGTCCGGGGACAATCCGTCAGGGTCATCGGTAAACGCAGTGAAAGTGAAAGGCGGCGTGATATTCCGAGCGACCATACGATAGAGTCGATTCACATAATCCGCACCGTATTTCGCACCCCATTTGATGCAGATGACCTGCTTGACGTCCGACATGACCCCTCCGGATACCATCACAACGGCTAAGTCGCGCGTCGGCCGACGTCAATTGCACACGAAAAAACCCGCCAGTCGCGAGGACATGGCGGGTTGGTTCGAATATCGTTCGAGAGATAGGAATGTGCTTCCTAGGTTTGGCGATGACCTACTCTCCCACGCCTTAAGACGCAGTACCATCGGCGCTACAGCACTTAACGGCCGGGTTCGGGATGGGACCGGGTGTTTTGCTTGCGCTATGATCACCAAACCGAGGAAACACATTCGTCCAAGTCGCATACACCGTATGCTTTTGAGCCAGCCTTCTACTGGATCAAATCAAGCCTATCGGACAATTAGTACCGGTCAACTGAACGCATTACTGCGCTTACATCTCCGGCCTATCGACGTGGTGGTCTACCACGGTCCTCAGGGATACCTTGTTTTGAGGGGGGCTTCCCGCTTAGA
>JBCCSY010000003.1:0-313913 GCA_039199335.1 Pseudomonadota bacterium | reverse complement strand
GAGATGCTGGGGCTCAACGACAAGATCGATGACATCCTAATCACGCTCGGCAAGCAGTTCCACCTGATCCGTCCCCTGGAAAAGAACCCAACGGTCTTTCTCTATGTGGCGCTGGACAAGAAGGCCGCCAATCTCGGCATGGCGCGTGTGCAGGTGAAGAAAGTCGAACAGACCCTGGAGGTCTGAGCATACGGGCGGCCCGTACGTTCGGGCCGCCATCTCAAAGGGAGCATCGTTGGATGAGCACGAACACGACCCTTGACGCCATCGCCGCGTTCTTCGATTCCTCGCAAGTTCCGCTGGCATGCAGCGATGCCCGAGACCCAGAGGATCCACTTCTTCTGGTGAATGACGCCTTCTTAAGGATGTCCGGCTACGACGCCGATGAAGTGATCGGCCTCAATTGCCGCTTTCTCCAGGGCGAACGCACATCATCACAGACCCGAAAAACGATCCGCAGCGACTTTACAGCGGGTCGTGACAGTCAGGTATTGATCACGAATTACCGAAAGTCCGGCGAGGCATTCGACAACTATCTCTTCATATTCACACTAAAGGATATCAAAGGAAATCCCCGATATCGAATTGGCTCGCAATTCGAAGTGCCCGATCTTCACCGGAACAAGGCCTTTCATGCCCATGCCAACAATCTGAAGCGCGGCCTAGACGATCTGAACGCGGAATTAGATACCACGCGCCAGCAATTGATCAGGTCGGGCCAATTGATCGGCATCTCGATCAAGTCACTGCTCCAGGCGCGCCTCGAAATGCTAGCGACAGCCTGATCGGCCCCAGAAGCGTTAGCTAACCTTCAGAAAGAGTGAGTTGGACATCCCGACGCACCTGCCCTTGTCGCAGCCGGAGTGTTACCACGTCCCCCGCTTCTCGACGGTCGAGCTCTGACAGTAACGCATCCAGATCCGCGACCGGATTGCCGTCAATCGCTTCGATCACATCTCCGGGCACAAAACCGTTCTCTGTCATACGCGCAGGCTGCAGGCCTGCACGGGCCGCTGGGCCATCGGGCGCCACATCCAGAATGACGACTCCGGGGGGCGCACCCGAGGCCCGCAGCAATTGGTCCGCCCGCCGATCCCCGGTGACCCCAAGGGCGGGCGGCGCATAGCGCCCCCGGGCGATCAGTTGCGGCACCACGCGGGAAACCACATCCACCGGAACGGCGAAGCCGATGCCCGCATTGGCCCCTGAGGGTGAAAAGATCGCGGTATTCACGCCGATCAGCCGCCCGGCGCTGTCCAGAAGCGGCCCCCCGGAATTGCCGGGATTGATCGCCGCATCCGTCTGGATCAATCCGCGGATCGTCAGGTCCCGCTCCACGCGCAGATCGCGATCCAATGCACTGACGATCCCGCGGGTCAGCGTGAAGTCCAGGCCGAAAGGATTGCCGATGGCGAAGACGTTCTGACCGACTTGTAGGTCCGCACTGGTGCCCACCGGCAAAGGCCGCATCCCCATGCCGGGCACCTGCAACACGGCCAGATCGTGCCGCCGGTCCGCCCCCACAAGCCGGGCCGACACCGCGCGCCCACCGGGCAGACGGACTGTCGCCCCGCGCGCGCCCTCCAGCACATGTGCATTTGTCACCACATGGCCGCCCGCATCCCAGACAAAGCCCGAGCCCGTCCCGCGTGGCACCTCCATCTCGCGGAACATGTCCATCGACCGACCCGTCGTGGCGATGAAGACGACGGATGACTGGGCCGATTGGAAAAGCGCGATGGTAGAGCGTTCGTCCTCGGCCAAATCGCCACGCGGCGTGACCACCACGGGCTGCGGCGGTGGCGCCGTCCACAGACGTAGATATGGCAACGCGACCGAGCCCAGCGCCATACCGGCTGCCATGGCCAGTGCGATGAGGACCGGACGCATCGATGCTCAGCCTCCGGCGAGCGCCCTCTCACGCGCCGCGCGAAGCCGGGCGAAGTCTTCCCCGGCATGGTAGCTCGATCGCGTCAGTGGCGTGGCCGAAACCATCAGGAAGCCTTTGCCCCAGGCCGCCTTCTCGTATCCGGCAAACTCTTCCGGTGTGACGAAACGATCGACGCGATGGTGTTTGGGCGTTGGCTGGAGGTACTGGCCAATGGTTAGAAAATCGATCTCCGCGGCGCGCATGTCGTCCATGACCTGAAGCACGGCCTGACGGTCTTCGCCCAGGCCGACCATGATACCGGACTTCGTGAAGATGGATGGGTCCATCTCCTTGACACGCTGCAGCAGACGCAGGGAATGGAAGTAGCGCGCCCCTGGACGAACTTCGGGGTAGAGGCCAGGCACCGTCTCGAGGTTGTGGTTGAACACATCCGGCTTCGCGTCGACCACGATCTTGAGAACCGCCGGGTCTGCCTTGATGAAATCCGGCGTCAGGATCTCGATCGTCGTGCCGGGGGCGCGGTGGCGCACCGCCCGGATGGTCTGGGCAAAATGCTCCGCACCGCCGTCGGTCACATCATCCCGGTCCACGGATGTGATCACGACATGGTTCAAGCCCAGCTTCTGGACGGCATCGGCAACGCGTCCGGGCTCGAACACGTCCAACGGCTCTGGCGGCTTGCCGGTGGCGATGTTGCAGAAGGTGCAGGCCCGCGTGCAAACCTCGCCCATGATCATCATGGTCGCGTGGCCCTGGCTCCAGCATTCGCCCACATTGGGACAGCCCGCTTCCTCGCAGACCGTGACGAGACGGTTCTCGCGCATGATTTTGGCTGTCGCCTTGTAACCCTCGCCCACTGGCGCCTTGACGCGGATCCAGCTGGGCTTCCGCGGCTGAGCCTGATCGGGTTTCTTCGCCTTCTCGGGGTGACGCTGGGCAGGGATTTTAAGGTCGCGCATCTTTCACTCCGCAACGGGCCTGATCGTGACATAGGCCCATCGCGGGAAAATTGCCACGGCGCGGGACAGATGGCCGCTCTGCATGAGACGGGATGGTGCAGCTAGGTTCTGCCGCGATCGCCGCACAAATGAGCATCCCCGACAGTCAGGGCATAGGTCAGGCCGTGGGGGCCGACGTCAATCGTCGCTTCACCGTCAAGTTGCATCGGCAGGAGTTGCCCGAGAATGGTGGTCCCAAACCCCGTCCGCTCACTTGGCGCAAGACCGCTGACGCCACTTTCGCGCCATACGAACCGCAGCGCGCCGTCCTCTTTCCGCGCCCAGGTCACGTTGACCCGGCCCTCCGGCAAGCTCAACGCGCCGTATTTGGCGGCGTTGGTCGCAAGCTCATGCAAACCCATGGCCAATGCCTGCGCGGCACCGGCATCGATCTGGACATCCGGACCTTCAAGGAACAGCCGTCGCAAGGACAGGTCCCCGAACGGCTCCATCGCCGCCCCCACAAGGACACGCAGGTCGGTACCGCGCCAGTCATCATTGCCAAGCAGGCGGGTCGAATGGGCCAGAGCCTCCAGCCGTCCAACCAGGGCTTTCACATACGACGGCACATCCGCAGCGCCCTTGGCGGATCGCCGCGCGATAATCGTCACCAGACCGGACAGGTTCGCCATACGATGCTGCAACTCGCGCCGCACCGCCTTGGCCATGTCCGATGCCAGGACCTCTGCAGTGTCATCATAGACCGACAGGACGATATGCGCCCCATCGGCCAAGGGTGCGATCCGCACGGTCCACCAGCGGTCCTCGACATGAGGATAGTCCGGATCGCCACTGCGCAGCCCGTAATATTCCTTCTCCAGCACCACACGTTCTCCGGCGAAAGCCCTTTCATAGGCGTCCTGAAAGACCGCCTTGCGGGCTTCGCTCTCGGCAAAGGCATCGAGAAGCTTCTGGCCGAGCAATTCCGCGACCTGGGCCCCGGTCGCCCGCGCCAGCGCCTCGTTCGTGCGAACGATACGGTATTCCCGGTCCAGAATGATGACCGGAACATCAAGGGCGTCGAAGATGTCGCTTTGGTCGAGGTCTGGCATTGCGCAGCTCGCCATTGAGGGATCGGACTCGCTAGGCATACGGGCGCACCGGTGCACCAAGTCAACCCTTACGGACATCCGAGAAAGACTTAGCTCGATCGGCGAAGGACCGCGATGGCGATCAGGACCGGGCGCCACGTGCACCGCTTCGGCCCATGGCGTGTCAGTTCATGGGGCCGCCGAAGAACTCCAATACGATGCCCATTGCACGGGCCGCTTCGTCCGGCGGTCCCTCAAGAAGACAATGCCGTGCAGCCGGGAAGCGCACCTCCCGGCAGGTTCCAGCCGCAACACAGAAACGACTGGCCGCGGCGGTGTCGACGACGCGGTCACGCCCAGCGGTCACCATCAGGATCGGCAGGGAAACGCGTGCCGCATTATCGGGGCGGCTGAGCCAGCGGCTGGAGCGGTGGGTGCGGGCGGCCCACCCGTATGTGGGCGCAGTCACCCGCAACTCGGGCGTCAACGCGAACAGGGCATTCCGGATATTCGCGCGATCCGGGTCCGCGTTGCATAGGCTCCGATGCCGGGCGCGGGCGGCGCCATCGCGGAACAGGCGGCGATTGTCCCAGGGTCGCCCGCCCGGCACCCAGGCGCCGTCCAAGCCGGCGCGCGACAAGCCGATGACAATCTCACCCAGCCACTCGCTCGGCACCGGGTCGGTGCGTACCTGAACCATCGGAGTGATAACGGCAATCCGGTCGACCTTCACGGGCCGACTGGCGGCCATGCGCAACGCCACATGACCCGCCTTGGACACCGCAAGCACATGGACCGGACCGTCCGGCTGCACTTCAATGAACGCGGAGAGGTCGCCCACAAGGTCCGCATAGTCGTCCAGATGCCCCATCTCCGGGTGCCGCCCCTCGCGCACCGATCGCCCTTGGCCGCGCGGCGCCAGCGCTGCCACCCGCCAGCCAGCTTCAGACAACGCGGAATAGATGTGCCCATACATCTCCAGCGGGGCGGTATAGCCGGGCACGAACACAACCGTCCCCTTAGCTGACCCGCTATCCAGTGTTCCCGTTTCGAGTCGCGCACCATCGGGACCAACAAACCATCCCGGCGTCCAGTCCGCGGGAAGCGCAGCGAAACCGAGGCTCAGATATTGCTCCGCCCCCGCCCGCTCCTCTGGCGTGAGCGGGGGCGTCGGTGGCCCATGCGCACCACAACCCATCAAAAGGATGAGCAGGCAGAGACCCCACGCCCTCACCCTTTGCGCCGGGTCCAGCCCCAAAGGCAGATCAATTCCATGACCACATGGGCCCCGGCGATGGCCGTCGCGCCGGTCGTGTCATAGGGGGGCGAGACCTCCACCACATCTCCGCCCACCATGTTCACGCCCGCCAGGTCCCGCAGGATCGCCGCCGCCTGGCCCGAACTGAGCCCACCCCAAACCGGCGTCCCCGTCCCCGGCGCGAAGGCTGGGTCCAGGCAGTCGATATCGAAGGTCACATAGGCTGGCCGGTCGCCGACCACGGCCTTGATGCGTTCGGCCACCTCGCCCGGCTGCGCCTCGTGGACAGCGCGCGCGTCGATGGTCGTCACGCCCAACGTATCCGGGTTCACCGTGCGGATGCCCACCTGCACAGACGTGGCCGGGTCGATGACGCCCATTTTCACCGCCTTGTAGAACATCGTGCCATGATCGATGCGTGCCATATCGTCGTCGGGCCACGTGTCGGAATGGGCGTCGAACTGGATCAGGCTGAGGGGGCCGTGGACATCGGCGTGGGCCTGCAAGATCGGGAAGCTGACATAGTGGTCCCCACCCATCGCGATGCAGCCTGCCCCCTGCCCCAGGATCCCGGCGACATGGGATTTCAGCGCATCGGGAAAGTCCGAGACCTTCGCATAATCGAAGCCGACATCGCCGAAATCCGCGACGGCGAACTCGTCCAACGGCGAATAGTCCCAGTAATACGGAGGGTCGAATGGCTGCAGCGCGCTGGCCTCCCGGATCGCGCGGGGCCCGAAGCGCGCGCCCGGGCGGTGCGTGACCGCCTGGTCGAAGGGCACGCCTGTGATGGCCAGGTCGTAGCCCGTCAAATCCTTGGTATAGCGCCGCCGGAAGATCGACGGCGCCCCGCCGAACGCATTCTCAAACGCCAGCCCGCGCGGGTCGTCCCGCGTAACAGCCATGTCCACCTGATCGCGGGCATCCTGCAACGCCATCTCGCACTCCCCTGCCAAGCGCCCTCAAACCGACGCAATGTGCCGCCATCCTTAGCATCATGTCTCTGTCGGGCCACATGGATCGTGCGCTTCTGCTGCTTGTGGCGGCGTTCTTCGTCCTTCTCTATCCCATGCTGAAGGATGGTCTGCACGGACGTCCCGTGCCCGTCCTGGTCGATACGGCAGCATTGCCGAACATGCCCGCACCGGCTGTGGCGGGCGCTCCGGCGCAACTGCCGATCAAGGCCAAAAAGGTCAGCCTTGGCCATGACAAGACGGCAACGCTGACGCATCGCTACGTCATCGAAGGCGCTGTGCTGGTGACCGGCCGCTACTCGCTCTCGGGCCATGCCGATATCTCGCCGCTCGATCTGGGGATCGTCACCGGACCCATGGCTGCGCCCGAATATACCCGTCATATGCAGGCGACGAATGGGCGCCGTGTCTCATACCTATCTTGGGATAAGACAGCCTTGCCGGACGAGGTTACCGGCGATGCCGATTGGTTCACCAACAACCACATCATCCCCTCCACCGACGCCCTACGTGATGCGCTTCTCGCCATCGAGGAGGGACAGCATGTGCGCATTGAAGGCTACCTTGTGGACGTGCAGGCCCCCGGTATGCTGGGCTGGAACAGCTCCGAAAAGCGCGATGACGTCTGGTGTGAGATCATCCTTGTCACCGGCTTCTCCATATTAGGCGAGGCCACCGCGAAGGAGGTCTGATCGTTGACCGGTCGACATCGCCACACGATACGTTAGGTGCGGGGCATGGACGATCTCCGCTCCCGCTTCATCCACGCCATGAGCCGTGCCGCCGCCACGGTCAGCGTGGTCACGACCGACGGGTCGGCAGGCCGCGCGGGGCTCACCGTCTCGGCCATGACCAGCGTCAGCGCAGACGGCGACGCGCCGACAATGCTGATCTGCGTCAATAGCGGTGCGTCGGCGGCGGAGCCGATCCTGCGAAACGGCTGCTTCGCCATCAACGTGCTTGAGGCCTGTCAGCAGGACATCGCGGATCGGTTCGCGGGCCGCACGGAATTGCCGGGCGGCGACCGGTTCGCCGGGATCGCTTGGGACGTGCTGGAAACCGGCGCCCCCGTTCTGCGTGGCTTGGCCGGCTTCGACTGCGCCGTGCAATCGGCGGACCTCGTCGGCACCCACCACGTCCTGATCGGCGCGGTCCGCGCCGTCCGGGTGGAGGAGGAAGGCACGCCACTGATCTATGGGATGCGCAGCTACCTGCGGGCAGAACGCGCGTAGCGCGGCTCACCCACGGTCTCAAACCCGTCCGGTGAGAGACGCGCGGAGCAGACGCCAGCGGCTTCCGGCATCCGAAAGCTCCGGTATCTCGCCAGGCACCGTTCGAAAAGCCCGGAGCAGCGCCTCCACGTCGCTCAGCACCAGAAAAACGGCGCGCGCCGCGCGCGGCATCTTCGCTGCGCGGAACCGGTCCAAGGCAACGAGGCCGGTCTCGGCGATTTCCCGTATCCGCGCATCCGGGTCGCCCGGCGGCAACGGTTGGCGGCCCCGCGCAACAAGATCGGGGCCAGCTGTCAGCCACGCCGCGATCCCATGGGCGCGCCCGGCGGCCCGCGCCGCAGCCTCGTCCGTCGCATCCGACAATCGTGCAGCCGTCCAAAGAAGCGTGCCGGAGGTTCGGTCCAGATATCTGGTCAGTTCCGCTTCTGTCCCGGGCCGCAAACCCTCGATATCCGACCGCCGGGCCGCCACCAGATCGTCCAGCGCGCGGGCCCCCGCCACGTCCAATACGGCAGCAAGTGGGGTCACCACCTCATGCCTGCGCACCGCGCCCTCGCCCGCGATCTCGCCCAACGCATCCCGCCACCATTGCAGGCGCATCTCAGCGATCATGGGCTCCTTGGTGACCCAAGGCGCGCGGGCCACTTCGATGTTGAACGCGTAGAGCGGGAAGAGCATCCGTCGCATCGCTACGGGTGCCGCCATCACCGCGCGGAAACGGGCCGGATCGCCACGCCGGACCAGATCGGCGCAAGCGGCGATGTCGGCATCGTCAGGCGGCTGGCTCATATCGGGCGAACGACGCGCAGCGCATAGCCCAGCTTGTCCTGCAGCGCGCGCCAGCGTTTCGCCTCGCGCCGGTTCTCGGCCACGGCCTGCCGGATGGGCGGCGCGGCACAGGTCTCCAGCACGTCGCAGCGCGCCTCAACCCCGTCATAATAGGCTTCCCAGCCCTCTGACGCGACGCGGCTTCGCGCGATCACGCCCCAGCCCGCCCCGTGGATGGCTGCGTCCAGGCTCTCCTCCGTATCCACGTCCTGCTCCCAGAAGGCGCGCATCTCGCGGGTCTCTTCGGCCCAGTTGACAGGTGCCGAGAACGCCACCGCGCCGCCGGGTTTCAGCGCTGCTTTCCAGCGGGTCAGGGCCGGGACCGTTCCGGTGAAATACATCGCACCCGCACACCAGATCAGGTCGAATGGCCCCAAATCAACCGGGTCCGGCAGATCGTCCGGCCCGACCAACGTGCCCTGCGCCACCGTCACGCCCGCGTCGCGGCGATGGCGCGCGGCGGCCTCGGCAACGAAGGGCAAGTGCTTGTCAAAAGCCATCACATGCCCCTCGGGCGCGGCCCGGCGCAGCGCGGCCACATCCGCCCCCGGCCCACAGGCCGCGTCGCAGATCGCGGCGTCCGACGCAATCCCGGCCGCGGCACAGGCCCATTCCACGTCCCGCGCCGTACCCGGCCCCTCACGCCCAAGCCCGGAATGGACAGCGAAGAAGCCCTCCATGCTCATGCCGCACCCTCCGAACAGAGTTTCCAGCGGATCGCGTCCAGCAGCGCCTCGAAGCTCGCATCCACGATATTGGCCGATACACCCACAGTGGACCAACGCCGCCCCTGCCCGTCCTCATGATCGATGATGACGCGGGTCACAGCTTCTGTACCGCCCTGCATGATGCGCACGCGGAAATCGACGAGACTCATATCGTCGATCTGCGCCTGATAGCGGCCCAGATCCTTGGACAGCGCCTTACTGAGCGCGTTGACCGGCCCCGCATCGGACCCCGACTCCAAGCTGTCGGACACGCTCATCCGCTTTTCGCCATCGATCTTCACGACGACCACCGCCTCCGAGAGCGAGACGGTCTCGTCGCGCTTGTTCTTCCGCCGCTCCACGGTGACACGGTAGCGCTTGACCTCGAAGAAATCGGGCAGCTGCCCCAGGATGCGCCGCGCCAGCAGCTCGAAACTCGCCTGCGCGCCGTCATAGGTATAGCCGCGATCCTCCCGCGCCTTCACTTCCTCAAGGATCTGGCGCAGCTGATCGTCGGTCCCGTCCAGTTCGGCATCCGCCAGCCGCTCCCGCAGGTTCGACAGCCCCGCCTGGTTCGACATCGGCACGATACGGGCATTGCCCACCGCGTCGGGCGGCACGTGTTCGTAGAGCGTCGGGTCCTTGGCCACCGCGCTGGCATGGAGCCCGGCCTTATGCGCGAAGGCCGACGCGCCGACATAGGGCGCTTCCCGCCGGGGTACGCGGTTCAGGATGTCGTCCAGCCGGCGCGAGGTGCGCAGAAGCCCTTCTAGCGCGTCCTCCGGCACGCCGGTCTCGAACTCCGACGCCCAAGGTTCCTTCAGCATTAGCGTCGGGATCAAGGTCGTGAGGTTGGCATTGCCACAGCGCTCGCCCAGCCCGTTCAGCGTCCCCTGCACCTGCCGTGCCCCGGCGGCCAGCGCCGCCAGGGACGCGGCCACGGCCTGGCCGGTATCGTCATGGGTATGGATGCCCAGCCGGGCACCTGGCACGCCGCGCGCGATCAAATCTTCCACTGCCGCGCCGATATGCGCGGGCATCGCGCCGCCATTCGTGTCGCAGAGCGCCACCCAGCGCGCGCCGGCGTGCAAGGCCGCCTCGACACAGGCGGCGGCATAGGCCGGATCATGGACGTGGCCGTCGAAGAAGTGCTCCGCGTCGAAGATTGCCTCCCGCCCCTGTGCCACCAGATGGGCGATGGAGGCGCGGATATTCTCGACGTTCTCGTCCCGCGAAATCCCCAGCGCACGGTCCACATGGATGGCGTGGGACTTGCCGACCAGACAGACGGTCCCCGTCCCAGCATTCAGCACGGCGGCCAACACGTCGTCGTTTTCGGCCGAGCGCCCGGCCCGCTTGGTCATGCCGAAGGCGGTCAGCTTGGCACTGGTCTCGGGCGGGCGCTCGAAGAACTCGCTGTCGGTGGGGTTCGCCCCGGGCCAGCCGCCTTCGATGTAATCCACGCCCAGCGCGTCCAGCAACCCCGCGATCTCCCGCTTCTCGGAAGCGGAGAATTGAACGCCCTGGGTCTGCTGCCCATCCCGGAGGGTCGTGTCGAAGAGGGAAATGCGGTCAGGCATGAGCCAACTCCGTCGCTTTCTCTCCGCTCGCTCGCGAAGCGGCCGGGCGGCGGCCATCCGCCCCCGTCGCCATTGGCGCTCGAACCAATGGCGCACCACTGGCGAACGGCCGCTTCGCGACCACCCGCGGACGCCCCCTGCCCTCTGTCTGGAGAACGGTCATTCGATGCCCTCCAGCTTTGTTGGATCGAAGCCCGGACCGGCTTCCCAACCAGCACCCTTGCCGTCCGTCACCACCACTCCCGCCGCGACAAGCGCGTCCCGGATCGCATCGGCCCGAGCCCAATCCTTATCAGCCCGCGCCGTCGCGCGCGCCGTCAGCGCCGCCTCGACCAAAGCCTCACCGCCTCCGGAGGCCCAAGCCCCCATCTTATCCGTCAACAACCCAAGCATTCCGGCCGACGCCGCCAACCCAGCGCCATTCCCGGCCTTCGCCAACCGATGCAACTCCGCCAGAGCCCTTGGCGTATTCAGGTCGTCACGCAGTGCGCCCAGAACTGCCGGATCGACGGCGCCGCCCGGCGCGGCCATTCCCCGCCACTTCCGCAACGTGGCCTCCGCCTCCGCCCGCTTCTCTTCCGTCCAGTCCATCGGCTTGGAATAATGCGTCATCAGAAAGACGAACCGGATCACCTCGCCCGGCACGCCCTGATCCAGCAGGTCCCGCACGGTGAAGAAGTTGCCCAGGGACTTGGACATCTTCTTCCCCTCCACCAGCAGCATCTCGTTATGCAGCCAGATCTGCGCCATCTGTCCACCATGGGCGCAGCGGCTCTGGGCGATCTCGTTCTCATGGTGGGGGAAAATCAGGTCGACGCCGCCGCCATGTACATCGAACCGCTCTCCCAACAATTCGCGGCTCATGGCAGAGCATTCGATATGCCAGCCCGGCCGTCCAAAGCCCCAGGGCGAGTCCCAGCCCGGCTCGTCGCCAGAGGACGGTTTCCACAACACGAAATCCATCGGGTCGCGCTTGTAGGGCGCCACCTCCACCCGCGCGCCTGCGATCATGTCGTCGGTCGAACGGTTGGAAAGCGTTCCGTAGTCCGGGTCGCTCGCCACGGAAAACAGCACATGCCCCTCCGCCGCATAGGCGTTTCCCTTGGCGATCAGCGTCTCGATCATGGCCACCATCTGCGCGATCCACTCGGTCGCACGCGGCTCGTGATCCGGCGGCAGATTGCCCAGCGCCGCCATATCCTCGCGGAACCAGCCCAGCGTTTCGTCCGTGATCTCCCGGATCGGGCGCCCGGTCTCGGCCGCTCGCGCGTTGATCTTGTCGTCGACGTCGGTGACATTCCGCACATAGGTCACATGGCGGTAATCGTACCGGAGAAGCCGGGTCAGCACGTCGAACAGGATCACGTTGCGCGCATTGCCCAGATGGGCGCGGTCGTAGACCGTGGGCCCGCAGAGATAGACCCGCACGTTCTCGGGATCGAGCGGGTGGAACGGCTCCACCTTGCGGGTCATGGAATTGCGCAAACGGATCACGGCATCCGGTCCTTCCTGTCGAGGCGGGCGGGGTGTCCGAGGATCGGGTCGCGGGCACCCATGGCCCGCCGAACCTTACGTCAGCGGGCGGTCACGATGCAGATGATGCAGGTGATCGGTCCCATACGCGGCGACTAGCACGCTGCTACGGCGCCACGCAACCGTTTGACATGGGCGCCCGCCCCATGTCCGGTGCGCCCATGGTCAAGATATCGGACAGGGTGGCGGGGCTGACCGCCGGGGCGGGTGACGGCTGGGGCATCTACCACCGCGCCCGCGCGTTAGAGGCGGCGGGCACGTCCATCCGGAACCTCACCATCGGTGAGCATGACATCCGGACCGACCCAATGATCCTGCATGCCATGCACGCGGCGGCCCAAGGGGGCCATACCGGCTATGCCGCGCTGGCGGGCACCACCGATCTGCGGGACGCCATCGCCGCGCGCGTAACCGAACGCACGGGCATCCGAACGACCCGCGACAATGTCCTCGTGACACCGCGCGGTCAGGCCGCGCTCTTCTCCGCGATGATGGGCGCAATCGAACCGGGGGACGAGGTGCTGGTGCCCGATCCCTATTACGCCACCTATCCCGGAACGATCCGCGCGGCGGGCGGCATCCCCGTCACGGTGCCCACACGGCCGGAGGCGGGCTTTCATCCCGAAGCAGAGGCTCTCGGCCTAGCGGTCGGCGAACGCAGTCGCGCAGTTCTGGTCAATACGCCCAACAACCCGACCGGTGCGGTTTACGGCCCAGACACGTTAGACGCGATCGCAGGCGTGGCCGAGGCACATGATCTCTGGATCGTCTCGGACGAGGTCTATGACACCCAGCTCTGGTCCGGCGCCCATCTCAGCCTGCGCGCCCTGCCGGGCCTATCCGACCGTGTGCTGACGGTGGGGTCCATGTCCAAGTCCCACGCCATGACCGGCAGCCGTATCGGCTGGCTCATCGGACCCGAACCGATGATTTCCGACTTAGTCGTGCTGGCCACCCACACAACCTACGGCGTCGCGGGCTTCATCCAGGACGCAGCACTCCATGCCCTGACCCTGGGCCCCGATTTCGAGGCCCGCATCGCCGCACCGTTCCGTCGCCGCCGCGATGCCTGCATGGCCCTGCTGGACAGTCAGGACGTCGTGACCGCGCATCCCGCCTCCGGAGCCATGTATCTGATGCTCGACATTCGCCGGACGGGTCTGTCCGCGCCCGATTTTGCGGCCCGGCTGCTGGATGACCATCGTATCGCGGTCATGCCCGGCGACAGTTTCGGTCAATCGGCGGCGGGCCACCTCCGCGTGGCCCTCACCTTGCCCGACGACCTGTTGTTGGACGCCGTCAAGACGCTACTCGCTTTCGCACAGGAGATGGTTCCATGAGCAGCTTTCGCGACCTCCACCGCCCCGGAGACCCCTTCATTCTCGCCAATGCCTGGGACGTGGGCTCGGCCCGCATGCTGGCCGCCATGGGCGCCAAGGCCATCGCCACCACGTCAGCGGGCTTCGCCTTCACCCGCGGCTTGGCCGATGGCGGTGTCGTCGGACGACAGGAGGCCATCGCCCATGCCGCCGATCTCGCCAGCCATCTTGCTTTGCCGGTCAGCGCCGATCTTGAGGACGGTTATGGGCCCGACGTGGCGGATGTCGTGGAAACGCTGCATCAGGTCGGCGCTGCGGGCCTCGCAGGTTGCTGCATCGAAGATGTTCAGGGCGACGGCACACCCTACCCTTTCGCCGCCGCAGTCGACCGCATCGCGGGCGCGGTGACGGCCGCGCGCGCCGCATCCGGCGATGTCGTGCTTTGCGCCCGTGCCGACGGGGTGATGCACGGGCAGTACGATCTGGACGAGGCGATCCGACGCCTGCAGGCCTTCCGTGAGGCGGGCGCGGACGTGCTTTACGCGCCCGTCCCCGGCAGCCCCGACGATCTGGCACGCCTTGTCCACGCCGTAGACGGCCCGGTCAACGCGCTGGCAGTCGGGCCGCTGGCGAAGCTCTCCCGCGCCGAATTTGCCGAGATCGGCGTGGCGCGCATCTCGCTCGGCTCCGCCTTGGCGCGCGTGACCCATGCCGCCATCCTGGATGCTGGCGGGGCCATGCTGGCGGGAGATTTTACGGCAAGGGGTGCCTCCGGCGCAAAGATCGATGCGCTTTTGGCGGAAGGAGCCGGTTAGGCCCGTCATTCGGGTCTGACGCCCCAGGCGCTCCGCAAAGGGGCCGCAACGGAGGCAGCGAACGCATGGACCACGACGATCTTAACCATTGGGCGAAGCGCGCGGCCGATTGGGTGCGCGATTACCATGCGACGCTGGGCGACCGGCCGGTCCGGGCACAGATCACACCCGGCGAACTGCTCGCACGTTTGCCGGAGACCGCGCCGGAGAATGCAGAGCCGATCGACTCGATCTTCGCAGATTTCGAACGGCTCATTCCCGGCGCGACCACCCATTGGCAGCATCCCCGCTTCTTTGCCTATTTCCCGGCCAATGCGTCGCCCGCCTCCATGCTGGCCGAACAACTGGCCAACGGGATCGCGGCACAGGGAATGCTCTGGCAGACATCCCCCGCCGCCACCGAACTCGAACAGGCCATGGTCGGCTGGCTCCGCGACGCGCTGGGCCTGCCGCCCCATTATACGGGCACCATCCATGATACGGCCACCACGGCGACGCTAAGCGCAGTGCTCACCATGCGGGAGCGTGCGTTGGATTTCCGGGGCCTGACCGAAGGGCTGGCGGGACAGCCGCGATTGCGCATCTACGCCTCCGCCCAGACCCATTCCAGCGTCGACAAGGCCGTCCGCCTATCGGGGATCGGTCAGGACAATCTGGTCAAAGTGGCCCTACGCGACGATCTCTCCATGGACCCGGCGGCCTTGGCTGCTGCCATCGCCGCCGACCGCGCGGCAGGTCACGTCCCGGCGGGCGTGATCTTTTGTGCGGGCGGCACGGCACTCGGCGCGTTCGACGATATCGCCGCCTGCCTGTCCGCCTGCGACGGCCTGCCCACCCATCTGGACGCCGCCTGGGCGGGATCGGCCATGGTCTGTCCGGAATATCGCCGCCTCTGGGCCGGAGCGGAGCAATGCACATCCATCGTCTTCAACCCGCATAAATGGATGGGGGTCCAATTCGACTGCTCGATCCAGTTCCTGCGGGACCCGGCGCCGCAGATCAACACGCTAGGACTGCGCCCCGATTTCCTGGAGACGCTGGAGGCGGAGGATGTCACCAATTTCAACGAATGGACGATCCCGCTGGGCCGCCGCTTTCGGGCTCTGAAACTATGGTTCGTCCTGCGCGCCTACGGCCTCCAGGGGATCCGCGCCCGCATCCGCAATCACGTCACTTGGACGGAGAAGTTATGCGACGCACTGCGGCAAGAGGCCGGCATCGAGATCGTCACCGAACCCCGCCTGGCACTGTTCAGCTTTGCATTGGCCGCGGGTGATGCTGCCACCGAGGCTCTTTTGACGCGGATCAATGCCGATGGCCGCCTCTATCTGACGCAGACGCATCATGAGGGACGCTTCGTCATTCGCTTCACCTGCGGGTCATGGGATTGCACGGAAGCCGACGTGATGATGGTTCGCGACGTGATCCGCGCCTTGAGGTGAACCGGGTCACGGGCATCGCAGCTGCGCCTCCGGCGGGGATATTTCCGCCAAGAAGAAGACACCCGACGCCAGGGGTCACAGGTCATGCAAGGACATACCGGCGCCGGGTGCGAAGCCGATCGCTTCTCCTTGGGCGGTCATCGGCGTCCCCGCCTGTACCGCCAGGCCTGTCTGGCACGGTTAACCTTAACGCGCGGTTACCGCATTCTTCTTGGCAAAAATATCCAAACCGACAGTGCCTGTCAGAGCCGCGCGTCGCGGGCAAGTGCCTCGATCCCCGCCCAATCGCCCGCCACCATCTTCTCTTTCGGGGCCACCCAGGAGCCGCCCACGCAGACGACGTTGGAAAGCGCCAGGTATTCGGCCTTGTTCGACGGGCTGACCCCGCCGGTGGGGCAAAATGCGATCTGCGGGATCGGTGCGCCGATGGCCTTGAGCGCAGGCGCACCGCCCGACGCCTCGGCCGGAAAGAATTTGAGCATGTCATAGCCCTTTTCCAGAAGCGCCATCGCCTCCGTGGCGGTCGCGGCCCCGGGTAAAAGCGGCAATGCCTCCTCGATGCAGGCATCGATCAGACGATCCGTCGCGCCTGGCGAAACCCCGAAACGCGCGCCTGCCGCCTTCGCCGCCCGGACATCTTCAGGCGTCAAAAGGGTTCCGGCCCCCACCACACCCCCGGTGACCTCCGACATGGCGCGGATGCAATCCAGCGCGGCGGGCGTGCGCAATGTCACCTCCAAGGCAGGCAGCCCCCCCGCCACCAAGGCCTCGGCCAGGGGCCGCGCGGTATCCGTTTCATCCAGCACCAGCACTGGAATGACTGGCGCCAGGCCCGCGATCTCGCGGGCGGCTTTCGACTGGTCCTGCGGTATCATGGATATCCCTTATTCTTATGGCTTGGAGCCGGCCTCAGACCACGACGCCCGCCCCCTGATCCGCCCGTCCCGCACGGTCACGGAACGCGGCGAAGAGTTCGCGCCCCAGCCCGGCCTCGTTGGCCGACAGGTCGGGCATCGTTGCATCGCGGGCCTCCACGCCCTCGGTCAAGCAGTCCAGCGTCCCCTTCGTCGCGTCGTAGCGGATCACGTCGCCGTCCCGGATCTTGCCGATGAGCCCACCATCCAGAGCCTCGGGCGCAACATGAATGGCGGACGGCACCTTTCCCGACGCGCCAGACATACGGCCATCGGTCACCAACGCCACCTTGAAGCCGCGCTGCAACAGGACCGAAAGCGACGGCGTCAGGGCGTGAAGCTCGGGCATGCCATTGGCGCGGGGCCCCTGGTAGCGCAGCACCACGATGCAATCGCGATCCAACTCTCCCGCCTTGAAGGCGGCCTTGACGTCGTCCTGGCTCTCGAAGACACGGGCGGGCGCCTCGACGACATGAAGATCGCTCGCCACTGCACTGATTTTAGTCACACCGAGGCCGAGATTTCCGCGCATCTGCCTCAACCCGCCGGTCTTGGCAAAGGCGTCGGAGGGTGGCTTCAGGATCTTCTCGTTCTGGCTCTCGCGCGGTCCCGGCTCCCAGCGGACACGGTCACCGTCGAGCTTGGGCTCCAAGGCGTAGGCGTGCAGCCCCGAACCCGCGACTGTCGTGACGTCGTCATGGAGAAGCCCAGCTTCCAACAGGTGCCCGATCATATAGGGCAACCCGCCCGCCGCATGGAAATGGTTCACGTCGGCAAGGCCGTTGGGATAGACCCGCGCCATCAGCGGTGTGGCGTCCGAAATCGCATCGAAATCCCCGCAGGTGAGTTGCACGCCCGAGGCCCGTGCCATCGCGATCAGGTGCAGCACCAGATTGGTGGAGCCGCCCGTGGCCATTAGCCCCACCAGACCGTTCACGTAGGCCCGTTCGTCCAGCACGTCGCAGACCGGATTGTAGGCATTGCCCAGCGCGGTGATCTGGGTGGCCCGTCGCGCGGCCTCGTCCGTCAGCGCATCGCGTAAAGGTGTGCCCGGGTTCACGAAAGAGGCGCCGGGCAGATGCAGCCCCATGAACTCCATCAGCATCTGGTTGGAATTGGCCGTGCCATAGAAGGTACAGGTGCCCGGACCGTGATAGGAGGCCATCTCCGCTTCCATCAACTCCTTCCGACCCACCTTACCTTCCGCGAAGTCACGGCGGGTCTTGGCCTTCTCCTCGTTCGGCAGACCGGAGGGCATCGGCCCGGCAGGCACGAAGATGCCCGGCAGGTAGCCGAAGGTGGCGGCCGCGATCACCAGCCCCGGCACGATCTTGTCGCAAATGCCGAGATAGAGCGCGGAATCGAACGTGTTGTGGCTCAGCGCCACGCCGGTCGCCAAGGCGATCACATCGCGCGAGAAAAGCGACAGCTCCATCCCCACCTGACCTTGCGTGACCCCGTCGCACATGGCGGGTACGCCGCCCGCCACCTGCGCGGTGGCACCGTTCGCACGGGCCGCCGCCTTGATCCGGTCGGGATAGTCCTTGAAGGGCTGATGGGCGGACAGCATGTCGTTATAGGCCGTCACGATCCCGATGTTAGGTTGCCGCTCCGCCACCAGTTCCGGCTTGTCCCCGCCCATGGCGGCATAGGCATGAGCCTGGTTGCCGCAATCCAGATGCCCGCGCCGCGGTCCCTCCTGTGCCTGATCGCGCATCCTCTTGAGATATGCGTCCCGTGACGGGCGGGAGCGGTCCCGGATCCGGTCGGTGATTTCGTCAATGCGGGAATCGAGCGGCATGGGACCCTCCATTTGCCGGTCCAATGACATGTTAGCGGTAACAGTTCAACGCGGATATGGCGGTGGAGCGTCTGCGCGACAAGCAGGCGGACGGGTCATCGGCAAAGGTTCGCATTCGGAAAAGATCCTTCACCAAGTGCAGACTTTGGTTCCAAACGCGCAACCACTCGATAGAGTGTTGCGAGGTGTTGGTGGAGGCTCCCATGTTACGAGTGACTTCTGCGGCGATTTGCATGACGGCCACGCTGGCATCACAGGCCAGCGGCCAACGCCTGCCTCCCGAAACCCTGTCGAGCTTGATGGCCAATATCACGGCGATCTGCCGTGGCGGAACGCTGGCCGGCCGGGAAAGCAGTATGAGTGGATCGGGAACGGTCAATGCCGGCACGGCCTGGCTAACCCGGCGTTTCGCCGAGCTGGGCATCGAAGGCGATGCGGAATTCTCCGAGTCCGAGTGGGAGGGTATACGCCCCGGCGAAACCTTCGATCCCGAACGCTATCAATCCTGCGTGGAGGCGATGACCGACCGGCTGATCCCCGACCAGCAAAGTGCGCTCGACGCCGATTTCGGCGAGGTGAAGGTCTCCAGCGGAGATGCCGTCACCGCCTGCAACCCCGACTCCCTGCTGCGCGTCTCGGTCTATCACGCTGGCGCGCAGACACCGCGCCAGCGGATCGCATTGACCGGACCGGACCTGAAAGACGGGCGCACCGACATCTCCGCGGGACAGACGGTCTCGACCCTGCGGGGCTGCGACGTCTCCCTGGTCCGCACGGGCCGCGACGGCACCTTCTTCGCCATACTTTCCAGACGATAGGGGAACTGAGATGTTTCGACCGCTCCTCCTTCTTGCCAGCCTTTCCCCCGCCGCCACCTTGGCCTGTCAAGATCCCATCGCCTTCCCCGAAGAGGAGGCGATCGCCCTTCTCGAAGCGATCCAGGCCGGCGATGATCTCGGCCTGCAGGCGCAGTTCGACTATGATCGCCTTCTCTGTGCCGATAGCCAATTCCTACGCGACCAGGCCCGCGCCATCGGACGGACCTCGGGGATCGAGGCGATCCAGGGCGCGGCGATCCGAAGCGCGATCTTCGAGAAGGACGTGCTCAACCTGACCATCCTTCCCGCCGAGGGGATGAGCGATGCCGCCATCGAGATGATGGATAGGTCACCGATCATTTCTTATCAGGTCCGGTTCGTGGATCGCGGCAAGGGATGTCTGTCGTTCTACCAGGACGATCATTGCGCCGCGAACCATCTCGCGTCTCTGTCGGGCACGGAGATGGACTTGCGGGCAGACAGCAACGTCGCGAAGCTCCGCCTGACGGAGGATGGGCGCATGGTTGGCATATGGGCCAACGGGAACGTCAATGCGCCGATCCGGCAGCAAGTGGAGTTGCGACTGGACTGATCACCCGGCCGCCGAAGGCAACACGAGACCAGCGCCGATCTCGGGACCGTCTATCCAGGTGATCGCCCAGCATACCGCCAACATGCTATCGCGTCGTAAATGACCCCACGCGCCCTCACCCCCGCCGACGCACCCGCCCTCGTGCCCCTGATCGAAGGCCTGGCGGCCTTTCACGGCGACACGCCCAGCGCGACCATGGACGCCATCGCCCGCGACTTGCGCGACGACTGGCTATGGGGCTTCGGCATCGGCACTCCGTTCGTCGGCTATGCACTGCTCCTGCGCCATGGACAGGCGCAATTCGGCCTGCGCGGCGCCGATCTTCACCATATCTTCGTGGCCGAAGAGCACCGCCGGAAGGGTCACGGCGCAGCGCTGATCCGCGCCGCCGAAGCATCGGCCCGCGCCCGGGGTTGCGACTACATCGTGATCGGCGCCCATAACGGAAATGTCGCTGCCCGCGATGCTTATCTGTCCCTGGGCTACGTATTCCGCGAACCCCGCCCGTGGCGCTTCCGCAAACGGCTCGCGCCGAACTGATCTCGGGCTTCGATGTTCCACAAATACTCAAACCCACAGGATACCCACAGCTTATCCAGATTGCCCGCCCGATTGTCGGCGCGTATGACCGATGGGCGGGGCGAAAAATCAACAAGAGCATGGGGTGGGCAGCATGAATTCCGTGGCACAGGTGGCTCCGGCAAACCCGGCATCGGCGGAAGGGCCGCTGCCGCATAATATCGAGGCCGAGCAGCAACTTCTGGGTGCGCTTCTCACCGATAACGATCTCTACGACCGCGCCGCCAGCATCATCCGGGCCGAACATTTCTACGATCCCGTCCATGCCCGCCTCTGGGATATCTGTGCGGCCCGCATCCAGAAGAACGCGCTGGCCTCCCCCGTCACGCTCAAGCCATTCTTAGAGGAGGATGAGGGCCTGCGCGCGTTGGGCGGTCCGGCCTATCTCGTGAATCTCGCCGCCTCTGCCATCGCGGCCTATGCCGTGCGCGACTACGCCCAGATGATCTACGACCTGGCGATCCGGCGCGAACTCATCGCCCTGGGCCGGGACATCAGCGCCCAGGCGGGTGATGTGACGGTCGAGACGGAGCCTGCGGACCAGATCGTCGATGCGGAATCCAAGCTCTATGCGCTGGCCGAGCAGGGGAAATCCGAGAGCGGCTTCCAGTCGTTCCTCTCGGCCATCAAGCAGGCCGTGGACGTGGCCAATGCCGCCTATCAGCGCGAGGGCGGGCTGGCGGGTGTCTCGACCGGCCTCATGGACATGGACAAGAAGCTGGGCGGACTGCACCGCTCGGACCTGCTGATCCTGGCCGGACGTCCGTCGATGGGAAAGACCTCGCTCGCCACCAACATCGCCTTCAACGTGGCCAAGGCCTACCGGCGCGGGACGACCCATGACGGTAAGGACGGCGCGGTCGAGGGCGGCGTGGTCGGCTTCTACTCGCTGGAGATGTCGGCCGAACAACTGGCCGCCCGCGTCCTGTCCGAAGCCGCCGAGGTCCCGTCGGAGCAGATCCGCAAAGGCGACATGACCGAGGCCGAGTTCCGCCGCTTCGTGGAGGCCGCCAAAGCGCTGGAAGCCTGTCCCCTCTATATCGACGACACACCCGCTTTGCCGATCAGCCAGCTCGCCGCCCGCGCCCGGCGGCAGAAGCGGACCCACGGTCTGGACCTCTTGATTGTGGATTACCTGCAGCTGGTCCGCCCGGCCACGGCCAAGGACAGCCGCGTCAACGAAGTCTCGGAGATCACGCAAGGCCTCAAGGCCATCGCCAAGGAACTGGACATCCCGGTCATCGCCCTCTCCCAGCTCAGCCGACAGGTGGAGAGCCGGGAAGACAAGCGCCCGCAGCTTTCGGACCTGCGCGAGTCCGGCTCCATCGAGCAGGATGCCGACGTGGTGATGTTCGTCTACCGGGAGGAATATTATAAGGAGCGCGAAAAGCCGGGCGACCACCAGCTCGACAAGATGGCCGAATGGCAAGAGGCCATGGCCTCGGTTCACGGGAAGGCCGAGGTCATCATCGGCAAGCAGCGACACGGCCCCATCGGCACGGTGGAACTCAGCTTCGAAGGCCGCTTCACCCGCTTCGGCAACCTGGTGAAACCCTGGCAGCAGGGCGAATGACGATCCGCCAGCCGGTCACGCTTCCTGGCACGGTGCCCGAGCTACCGCTGTCGCCCGCCATCCGATCGGGCAATCACCTCTTCCTGACCGGCATGACCGGCAGCGGCCCGGACGGCGCCATGCCCAGCGATCCCACGGCGCAATTCCACGCTGCCTTCGACAAGATCGCGGCCATTCTCGCCGCCGCCGAAACGAGCCTCGAGTCGGTTGTCGAGATGACCAGCTACCATGTGGACATGGCCAAGTACTTCGCCCTTTTCGAACAGGTCGTCCGCGCCCGCCTCACCGCGCCCTATCCCGCCTGGACCGCCGTTGAGGTCGCGGGCTTACGCCGCCCGGGCGCACTGGTCGAGATCCGCGTGGTGGCGGAGGCTCCGCAGACCTGAGACGCGCTATTCCGCGCCATGGCGTCTGAGGATCGGGGCCAGCCCCAAGGCCGATGGTCCACGCCGCGCCATATCCTCCAGCAGCGTCTTCCCCTGCGGACCGGGCACATTCGGATCGGCCCCGGCCTCCAATAAACCGGCGAAAACGGCGTTTGCGCGGGTCTTGTCGCCCTCGCCCAGCACGATCTCGACATAGGCCAACCACAGGGCCGTGGCCCCCGATGAGTTTACCGCATCGATATCGACCCCATATCTCAGAAGCGTCGGCAACATGACGTCGTTCCGCCCGCGGGCCGCGGCATGGAGGATCGTGTCGCCCCAGGCATCGCGGCCTGTCGGGTCCAGCCCCAAGGCCACCATCCAGCGAAACATCGACGCATCGAACCGCAGGATCGGCAGCATATGCAGGGGCGAGCAGGTGCCCTCACAAGTGCGGCGCGGATCGAACCCGGCTTGCAGGATCGCTTCGATCTTAGCCCCCGCATTCTCCTGCGCCTCGAAGGCCGACGTCAGCGCGGTGCGCGTGACCGTGCGATCCCCCAAGCGTGCCTCCACCGTCGCGTCGATGTCGAAGCCTTGCTCCACGATCACCGGGATCAGGCCAGGATCGGACAGGTCACGGATCGCGAAGAGCAGGCCATACCCGTCCGGGCCGCGCATATGGGCAAAGGCCCCGTTTGCCGCGAGAACGGCGATCACCTCGTCCGGCGCGTCGTTTTTCAGCGCGATGTCCAGAAACGTGTCGCCGGTCGAAATCCCTGCCCCCAGATCGGCCGCCCGCGCCAGCCGCTCCACCACCCGCGCATCCTGCTCGGCCTTCTGAAGGTACCAGTAGAGCGCCGACCCCGCCCATTGCCCGGCCTGTTGCGGCACGTCGGTTTCGTCAAAGAGCCGCAGGAAGGTGTCGGGCTGCCCTTCTCGCGCCGTCCAAACAAGAAGATCGTACCGATCGTCCTGGGTCAGCGTATCGACCGCCTCAAGCAGCGCCATCACGTCGTCCGGCCCGTAGCCCGCCCGCGCCGCGGCGACCGGCGCGACGAAATCAGCCTGTTGACCCGGCCCTGACGTGCTCTCGCTGCGGAGAACCGGCTCCGCCCCCGCCGCGATCAGCGCGAGCAAGGCCGCCCCCGGCGCGCCCTGCGCGATGCCATGGGCCAAGGGCCGCGGCGCATCCTCCGCAAAGGCGTTGGGATCGGCGCCGCCTTCCAGAAGCAGACGAACGGCGTGAGGCGTGTCGTAGATTTCCAGCGCGTAATGCAGCGGTAGGTAACCGCGATTGTCTGGCGTGGCGATCCACGCCGGATCCTGGGAAAGAACGTCCGCGATCTCGTCCATCGGACGCCCCTCAGACAGCGCCGCGTGGAGCGGCGTGGCGCGCCGCCGCGTCTCCTCCGCCGATGCAAGGGTTCGCTCGAAGCAACGTTGCATCAGGTCTGCCCCACCCTCCTTCGCCACGCCCCGTTCCAGGTCGTACATGTTGCGGATGTCGCAGGGGTCGCCCGGCACCAGGTCAGGCGGATTGGCATCGGCGGAACAGGCTTCGGCGATCGCGATGATCTCGCGCGCGCCCGGAAAGACGACGCTGCCCTCGCCGGGCTTGAGGATTGCGCAGCTATTCCCGGCCGTCCCTTGTGCCAAGACCGCGCCCGCCATCACCGGAAAAGTGAGCGCGGCGATCACTGGCAAGACATGTCGCCTGTGGCCGCGATAGAGAAAAAAGGACATTGCTGAAATCCAATCCTGAAATGGTCAGGGCGACGGCGTATCGCCGTTTTGCGAAGATGTATCCAAAGCCATCCGGCGCGGGAAGCGGTTGTCAAAGAGCTGACCGTCGCCCGCTTGACCCGCACGTCGCCCCGGTTAGACAGCGCCATGCCCACGGGAACCCTGCATATCGACCTTGAGGCCATTGCCGCCAACTGGACCGCGCTCGACGCGAAATCCGTGGCGACCTGCGAGACGGCGGCCTGCGTGAAGGCCGATGCCTATGGGCTGGGCGTCACCAAGGTCGCGCCCCGGCTGGTCGAAGCGGGCTGCCGCGCTTTCTTCGTGGCCACCGCGGAAGAGGGCTTCGTGCTCCGCCGCGCCCTTGGGCCCGAGCCGCGCATCTATATATTTTACGGCCACATGCCTGGCGATACCCAGATCCTCGAGCGCGCCGATCTGGTGCCGATGATCCACTCGGTCCCGCAACTGACCCTGCATCTGGAACAGGCGCCGCGCCGTCCTTTCGGCCTGCAACTGGACACCGGCATGAACCGCTTGGGCCTGAAATTGGATGAATGGGCCGCTGTTGCCGAACTGGCGCTCCGCGCCGATCCGGTTCTTGTCATGTCCCACCTGGCCTCCGCCGACGATCCGCACAGTGACCAGAGCGCGCGGCAACTGGCCCGCTTTCACGAGATGACCGACGGGATCGAGGTCGCGCGCAGCCTGGCCGCCACGGGCGGTACGCTTCTAGGGCGCGACTATCATTTCGACATGGTGCGGCCGGGCATCGGGCTCTATGGCGGTCTGCCCTTCGCGCAAGCTGAACCAGTCGTGTCGCTCGATGTGCCGGTCCTGACCTGCTTCGACGTCCCGGCAGGTGAAAGCGTGGGCTACAACGCCACTTGGACAGCCCCGGCCGATACGCGGATCGCGACCGTTGCCGCGGGCTATGCGGACGGCTTTCTACGCGGGCTCGGGCCCAAATCGCAGCTCATGGCCGGGCCGGTGGCCTGCCCGGTCGTCGGTCGCGTCTCGATGGATCTGATCACGGTGGATATCGGCCATCTGGATCATGACCCGGAGCGTCTGACCATTCTGGACGCAACCCACGGCGTCGACCGCCTCGCGGCGGCGGGCGGCACGATCGGCTACGAAGTATTGACGAGCCTCGGCCAACGCTACGGTCGGCGCTATCGCGGCGTCATCTGACACACGGTGCGTTAACGGAAACGTGCTTTTTCGTGCGGTCGCTGGGACTTGCGGGAACCGTCGGTCAATGCGCACGTTTAATCCCCACACAACCATTTGGTCGGTTCCACGACAATCGGTGAGCGGAGCGGCCACGTACCCAAGGGGGTTTGGGTCCATGAAAACTGCGTCTCGACACGTCGCCTTGGCGACATCTCTGCTCCAACAAGTCTCCAGCGTTCTCCTGGTCTCTGCCGCACTTGGGATGGCCACCCTTACGGCGGCTGCGGCGTTCGGATTGCTGCCTTGGCTGGAATTGCCGCTCTCAATCAACGGGACCCTCCTCTCCAATGGCGGGATGTTGGTCCAGCTCACACTAAGTGTCCTGCTCCTCGTTCTCGTGGGCTTCCTGCCGGCCAACGGGCGAATGCGCCGGCTGGAAGTGACCAACCGTGACTTCCACCTCTCGATGGCGGACGTGGCTGAAGCCTATGACTACGTCCACCGCGCTGACCGCGAGGGCACGTTCCAGCTCAGCCGGGAATTCGACGCCATGCGCGACCGGATCAATTGGATGCGCAACCATCCCGACCTGGCGGGAATGGAGCATGACGTTCTGGAAGTGGCTGCCCAGATGTCGGTCGAAAGTCGTGATCTCGCCGCCATCTATTCCGACGACAAAGTCGACCGCGCCCGCACGTTCCTGCGCCAGCGTCAGCAGGAGGTCGAGGATTACCGTCAGCGCATTTCCATGGCGCAAGCGACCGTCGGGGAAATCCGGCGTTGGATGCAGGCCATCAGCGTGGAGGAAGGTCTGGCCGAGAAGCAACTGGACAGGTTGCGAAAGGATCTGGCCGAGATCACGGATGCGCTCAACCTGACGGGCCATGCGCCGCGCGAGAATGTTGTCGGCATGGACATGCGCCGCAAGGTAAACGGCGTGGGCAATTCCGAGGCCATGCCAGCGGAGTGATCACTCCCGCGGCGCGGAGGATGGCCTGCCAATCCGACCGCGCCTGGGAGGCCCGAAGACCTCGACGTTGATCTGCGTCCAGACATATGGCCGATATCCTACATTGCCGGGACGCTGCGCATCTCGTTCGATAGATGACTGCATCCTGCCCAGGACGGTGTCGCTTCTCTTCGCATTGGTCTTGTCCGACCCAAGCTTGAAACCAGTCCTTCATCCCATCTGGGATTGAAGTGCTTGGCACGGCGATGGGCTCTTCTCACACGGGATCAGTCAACCAGCAAAAAAATGCGAACTTGCCCTACCTGCCGAATTGGACCAAACCGCGAACATGGCCAAACCCGTCACCCAATTCGCCTGCACGGAATGCGGCGCCATCCATAAGAAATGGACCGGACGCTGCGATGGCTGCGGGGCTTGGAACACCATTCAGGAAGAAGTGCCGCTCAGCGCGGGCCCCTCCAAGCAATCGCTGGGCACCGCCAAGGGCCGCCGCATGGCGCTGACCGACCTTGCCACTGAAGAAGCGCCGCCGCCGCGCACGCTCTCGGGCATGGACGAACTGGACCGTGTGCTGGGCGGTGGCCTCGTCCCCGCCTCGGCCACGCTGGTGGGCGGCGATCCCGGCATCGGCAAGTCCACCCTGCTTTTGCAGGCCGCTGCCAGCTTCGCCCGCGCGGGCCGCTCGGTGGTCTATGTCTCGGGGGAGGAGGCGACGGCGCAGGTCCGGATGCGGGCGCAACGGCTTGGTCTCGCCGATAGAACGGTCAAGCTTGCGGCCGAGACCAATCTGCGCGACGTCCTGACCACGCTGGAGGCCGAAAAGCCCGACCTCGCCATCATCGACTCGATTCAGACCATGTGGGTCGATACGGTGGACAGCGCGCCGGGCTCGGTGGCGCAGGTCCGCGCTTCGGCGCATGAACTGACCCGCTTCGCCAAGCGCTTCGGCACCGCCGTGATCCTGGTCGGTCACGTCACCAAGGAGGGGCAGATCGCGGGCCCCCGCGTGGTGGAGCACATGGTCGACACCGTTCTCTATTTCGAAGGTGAGCGCGGCCACCAGTTCCGCATCCTGCGTGCCGTCAAGAACCGCTTCGGCCCGGCCGATGAAATCGGCGTCTTCGAGATGACCGGTGCGGGCCTGGCCGAGGTGCCCAACCCCTCCGCCCTGTTCCTGGGCGAACGCGACGCGCCCGCCCCCGGTTCGGTGGTCTTCGCGGGGATCGAGGGCACGCGGCCCGTGCTCGTCGAGATCCAGGCCCTCGTCGCCCCTAGCCAGCTGAGCCAGCCGCGCCGCGCCGTCGTCGGCTGGGACGGGGCGCGCCTCAGCATGATCCTGGCCGTGCTGGAGGCGCGGACGGGGATCACCTTCGCCGGCCTCGATGTCTATCTGAATGTGGCGGGCGGCATCCGCGTTCAAGAGCCCGCCGCCGACCTCGCCGTGGCCTGTGCGCTGCTTTCCGCCCGCGAAGATGCCGCCATTCCGCCCGAAACCGTGGTCTTCGGGGAACTCTCCCTCTCCGGGGCCCTGCGGCCCGTGGCCCAAGCTGAAAATCGGTTGAAAGAGGCCGCGAAACTTGGTTTCACCGCCGCAATGGCGCCTAAAGGGTGCAAGACGGGCGATGCGGACGGGTTAGGTCTGCGGCTCCTCCCGGACCTTCCGACCCTGGTGGGCGAGGTGTTCGGCGCGGGGTGACGCCCCAGCGAGGGACGGGCATGGAAGGCTTCACCATCGTCGACGGCGTCGTCGCCGCCATCATCATCGTCTCCGCGATCCTTGCCTATTCCCGCGGCCTCACCCGCGAGGCAATGGCGATCCTCGGCTGGGTCGCAGCTGCGGTATTGGCCTTCACCTTCGCGGGCACGGCGGAGCCATTGGTGCGCGAAATCCCGTTTCTGGGCGACCGGATCATCGGCGATAGCTGCGAATTGGCGATCATCATGGCCTTCATGGTGGTCTTCGCGCTGGGCTTGATCGCGGTCAGCTTCTTCACGCCCCTCCTCAGCTCCGCGGTACGCGGATCGGCGCTCGGCCCCATCGACCAGGGTCTGGGTTTCCTGTTCGGCGTGGTGCGCGGCCTGCTTCTCGTAGCGGTGGCCTTCGTCGTTTACGACCGCGTCGTCGGCGCAGAGGGCGTGCCCATCGTCTCAGAAAGCCGGTCGGCCGTGATCTTCGCCCGCGCGCAGCAAAACATCGAAGACAACATTCCCGAAGACGCCCCGGGTTGGATCTTGGACCGCTACGAGTCGCTGGTTGGGGAATGCGGCGCGCCGGTCGAGGCCGCCCAATAAGGGCCGTCTCGAACGGTCCATGACAGATGGGTGACACCCGACGCCGCGGCGTTTATGTGGAAGCCGAAGACGCCCTCCGAAGGATTCGCCCCATGGACGACCCGCGCTGGCGCAGCACCCCGTTCGAAGCCCTCGACGGCGACAAACTGAAAGAGGAATGCGGGATTTTCGGTGTCATCGGCGTGGCCGAGGCGGCGAATTTCACGGCTCTGGGCCTCCACGCATTGCAGCATCGCGGGCAAGAGGCGGGCGGCATCGTTGCCCACGACCCCGACCAGGGTTTCAATTCCGCCCGCCGCTTCGGCTATGTCCGCGACAACTTCACCAGCCAATCGGTCATGGACACCCTGCCCGGCCCGCTCGCCATCGGCCATGTCCGCTATTCCACCACCGGGTCCAAGGGATCGACGGCCATCCGCGACGTGCAGCCCTTCTTCGGCGAATTCGCCATGGGCGGCGCGGCCATCGCCCATAACGGCAACATCACCAATGCCGACGCCCTGCGCCGGGAACTGATCGAGCGCGGCTCGATCTTCCAGTCCAGCAGCGACAGCGACTGTATCATCCACCTGATGGCACGGTCCCTGCAGCGCAACATCCCCGAGCGGATGAAGGACGCGCTGCGCCGCGTCGAAGGCGCCTTCTCAGTGGTCGCCATGACGCGAACCAAGCTGATCGGCGTGCGCGATCCGCTGGGCGTGCGCCCCCTCGTGCTGGGTCGCGTTGGCGACGGGCCAACGCCTGGCTGGGTTCTCGCCTCCGAGACCTGCGCCCTCGACATCATCGGGGCCGAATTCATCCGGGAGGTCGAACCGGGCGAGATGGTCGTTATCACGCCCGACAAACTCACGTCCCACCGCCCGTTCGAACCCAAGCGCGCGCGTTTCTGCATCTTCGAGCATGTCTATTTCAGCCGCCCAGATTCGATCCTGGGCGGCCAATCCGTCTATTCCACGCGCGAGGCCATCGGCCGCGAGCTGGCCAAGGAAGCGCCGGTTGAGGCCGATCTGGTCTGTCCTGTCCCCGATAGCGGCACCCCCGCGGCCATAGGTTACAGCCTGGAATCCGGCATTCCCTACGCCATGGGGATCATCCGCAATCAATATATGGGCCGCACCTTCATCGAGCCGACGGAGAGCATCCGCAATATGGGCGTGCGGCTCAAACTGAACGTGAACCGCGCCCTGATCCGCGGCAAGCGCGTGATCCTGGTGGATGACAGCGTGGTGCGCGGCACCACCTCCCGCAAGATCAAGGAGATGATCCTCGATGCCGGCGCGGCCGAAGTCCATTTCCGCATCGCTAGCCCGCCCACGGCCTGGCCCTGCTTCTACGGTGTGGACACGCCCCAGCGCGAGAAGCTGCTGGCCGCCACCATGACCGAGGAAGAGATGCGCGCCCATCTGGGCGTGGACAGCCTGCGCTTCATCACGCTGGACGGCCTCTACCGCGCGGGGGGCGAAGCCCGCGGCCGCGACCCGGATGCGCCGCAATATTGCGATGCCTGCTTCTCCGGCGAATACCCGGTGGAACCATCGGATCAGGTCGAGAAGGGCTTCCGCCTCAAAGCCGCAGAATAACGTTACGTCCAAATTCCCCTTTGCCATGTCGTCAACTTGTGTAGGTTGCCGTAAGGTCAACCCACACGAACCATTCCTCTCGATGACGGAAGACGAGGCGACGCGGCGCCATGGGCGAGGCAAAACGACACCACAACCATAACGGAGCGACCGGACAAACGGCGCAATTGCCCGTTGCGCGCGCGCCCGGAACGGCCGCCCAACGCCTCGGCGAGCATCTGCCGACAAGAATTCTTGCAGAGGTTGCAATGGAACGGACGGACCGTTCGGGGCAGGTTCCGCGCATGTCCTTGCGCCTGCGCCCCCATCACATTCTCTGCTCCATCGGTTACCGCGGCGAGGGCTACAACGGTGCCTTCGAGGCAAATATGAACCGGATCGTAAACGGCCAGTTGCGAGGCAATGATGGCTCCGCGACGACAATCCTGATTACCGGACAGGCCGACGCGATCTGCGCCCCCTGCCCGCGTCGCGTCGGCATGGGCTGCGTCGACAATGAAAAGATCGACCGGATCGACAGCGACCATGGCGCGATTTTGGGCGTGGCACCGGGCGACGTGCTGACCTGGGAAGAATGCCTGGACAAGGTGCGCGCGCGTGTTCGGCCGAAGGATTTGGACCATATCTGCCGCGGTTGCCGCTGGCTCGCCCTGGGCCATTGCAAGGCTGCGGTCGCCCGCCTGTGCCGTGAAACCAACACCGAAGCAGGCAACGCATCCGACTCGCCTCCAGAGCGACCAGCCCTAACTTCCTGATCCAGCAGGCCATTTGCGGCTGCTGGAAGGGGTTCCATGGACGTTCTGCATCTCGCTGGCGCGACGACGACACGGTTCTACCACGACCTGTCTCTCACCTATCGACGGCATTGCGTGGCCCCACCTGGCACCCGCGCGGCCAGCTTGGACGTGGCGCCCGATGGGACGCTGTCCTGGGATGGAACGCCGGTCCCGTTATCCGTCGCCTTGCACCGGGCCGCCGCCATGGACGTGGTCGTCCCCCACATGTTCTGTCCGGCTGGGATGACAGCCTGGCGCGATCTCTTCGAGACCGTGGTGGGTGTCCCCGTCGTGGGACCGAGCGTGTCAACCCTGACGACCGCCACTTCCAAGTCGCTGACCAAGGCTCTCGCGGGAACGGTCGGCGTACGCAGCCCCGCCGGGCATCGCCTGACGGCCGGCGCGTTGGCACCCGATATTCCCGTCCCCTGCATCGTCAAACCCGACGGCGAGGACAATTCTCTTGGCCTGACCCTTGTGCGGGATCGCGCCGACTTGGCCGCCGCCTTGGGCTGCGCATTGCAAGCGGACAGGGTCGCCCTTGCCGAAGAATACATCCCCGGTCGGGAGGTACGTGTCGGTGTCATCGATGACGGGCGCGGCCCACGCGTCCTGCCGATCCTGGAATATCATGTCACCGCTGAGCGTCCGATCCGCCAGCGAGCCGACAAGGTCGATCTGGATGAAGACGGGGCGGTCACGATGAAGGCTTGGCAAGAACCGAGCTTGGACACCTCCTGCCCGGCCGATCTATCACCCAATCTTCGCGCAGAACTTGCCCGCTTCGCCCTTGCCATGCATGACGCGCTGAATTGCCGGGACTATTCGCTCTATGATTTCCGCATCCATGCCGGAACCGGCGCGGCCTACCTTCTGGAGGCCTGTATTTTCTGGACCTTTACGCCGATCAGCGTGATCTCCCGAATGCTCGCCGCCGAAGGAACGGATTTGGAAACGGCGGCTTTGCGGATGTGGCGCCGTGCCGCGGAACGCAAAGGGGCCGCCCCGGCGGGACAGCCCCCTCTTGCGGCGGAATAGGGTTCAGGCGGCGCGGCGCTTCAGCCAGGCCAGCCCGCCCGATACCAGCAGTGCGGCCAGCACCGCTTTGACCACATCGCCCAGCAGGAACGGCGTCACGAAGGCTTGCGTCAGCGGACCGAAGGCCAGATCGGCGCCCCAAACCTCAATCCCCATGGCAGCGGCCACGCCCATGGGCCAGGCCAGGCCGGGGATGTAGAGCAGCGCCGAGGCCAAGATGCCCACGAACGACAGCTTGATCGGCGACGTGATGCCGCGATCCGTAGCCAGACCGGCGATCCAGGCGACGCCCACGAAGCCCACCAGGAAGCCCGCCGTCGGGCCCGCGAAGGCAGCGCCGTTCGCAAAATTCGCGAAGACCGGCGCGCCGACGGCGCCTTCCAGCAGATAGGCGGTGACCGTGGCCGCACCCAGCCGGCTGCCATAGGCGAAACCCACGAACAGGATCGCCAGCGTCTGCAGCGTCATCGGCACCGGGAAGAACGGCACGCTGACCTGCGCCGCCACTGCGATCAGGAGCGAGCCCGCCAGGACGAGGGCGGCCTGTTTGGCCAGGTTCATGCGGCCAAGGGCCATCGCGGTCAGGGTCATGTCCACCTCCAGTGATCCGTTGCCGCCTTTTCGACCCGCCGCGCCACACTGTCAACGCAGAGCCGTGCGGCTTGCACCGGCCCGCGCCCCATGCGAACCGGCGGGCCATGGAAACACCGACCCTTGCCCTTGTTACCGGCGCCTCACGGGGCCTTGGCGCCGCCATGGCCGAAACCCTCGCGGCCCGCGGTGCCCATGTGATCGCCGTTGCCCGCACACAGGGCGCGCTGGAGGAATTGGATGACCGCATCCAGGCGGCGGGCGGGCAGGCGACGCTGGCGCCCATGGACATCACCGAAGCGGGCGCGATGCAGCATCTCTGCCGCTCGATCCATGACCGCTGGGGCAAGTTACCCGTCTGGGTGCACACGGCGATCCACACGCCGCCACTGACACCCGCCACGATGATCGGTGAAAAGGACTTCGCCAAAACCGAAGCCATCAACGTCACCGCGCTGGTACGACTGATCCCCTATGTCGCGCCGCTTCTGCAGGCCGCAGGCGGCGGCACCGCGCTTTTCTTCGACGACGACACGACGCAGAAATTCGCCGGCGCCTATCTCGCCAGCAAAGCCGCGCAACGGACGCTGATCCGCGCCTGGCAAGGCGAGGCGACGACCGAAGGGGCCACGTCCGTGCACCTTCTGACGCCCCGTCCGATGCCGACCGCCCTGCGCGCCCGGTTCTATCCTGGCGAAGACCGCAGTACGCTCACTCCACCCATGGAAGAAGCCGCGCGCCTGCTGGATCAGGCGGGCATATGACGTTTGGCGCTGGCTTAGAGCATCGGCATGGCCGCAACGGCGATACGCATGGGCCACGCACAATCCCCGCCCAGGGGCCTGCGCCATGACCGTGTTGCGCGTCATCGGGCGACAAGTTCTCCGTGTCCTCTTGCCCGTCCTTCCGGCGGGCACCGTCCGCTGGCTCTACCAAACGACATCGGGGCGCCTTCGCGGCGCGATTGCCGCCACAGAGGCTCCGCCTCGGCAAGGCGCGGTTTCGCCTGAACCCTGCCAACAACCTGTCCGAACGTGCCATGTGGCTGCACCAGCGATTGCACGAACCGCAATCCGTCGCCCAGCTGCAGAAGGTCGTCGATGTACCGCACACGCTCGTGTTGGACATCGGCGCGAATGCAGGCACCTTCACCGTTCCGCTAGCTCAGGCCCTCGGTCCGGCGGACGCGTGGTGGCGGTGGAGCCTAATCCGATCATGGTCGAAAGGCTCAACCAAAACATCGCATTGAACGGTTTGGGGGATTGTGTGGATGTACGAGCAATCGCCCTGTCGGACGCGCCGGGTCAAACCGACCTCCACGTTTACGCCCACAATATGGGCGAGGCGAGCCTGCGGCCTGATATGCGTCATCAAGGGCGAACGATCACCGTAGAAACGTGGACCCTGTCTCGGCTGATCGCCGACAATCCAGGCTTCAAAACGGTGGTCGTGAAGATGGATGTCGAAGGGCTAGAGGATAGGGTTCTTCGCGGTATCCTGGATGATGAAGCGCCCTGTCCGATCGATCACCTGTTGATCGAAACCCAACATGCCGGGGATTGGAGCTATCCGCTCTTGGAAAGGCTTGCCGCGCGCGGCTTCCAGGCCATGCCTTCCGTCGAGGGAAACACGTTCTTTAGTCGCCGCTGATCAAAGGAATGGGCGTCTGGTTTTGAATCACGAAGGCATGGACTAGCTCTTCGCCCGGCGGCGCAACCAGATCAGGTGCCAGATCGCCATATAGGGCAGGTAGAAGGCCCAGTTCTGCACCCGGTCGAAGGTGCCGGTGAAATCGGGATTCGTCGCCACCTCGCCCACCAGGCCCACCCATAGGCCATAATGCACCCTGTAGATCCACGAGGCGAGCGCCAGGATCACGAGATGCCCGGCCCAAAGCGGATGGTCTGGGGATCGCGCCATTGCGGTGCGGATCGCGAGGAGTGCCACCACGATCATGAGCAGACCGTAAAGGGCGAAGCCAAAGCTCATGGACCAACCGCCGATCGTGCCGTGTCCGACGATGTAGATCAGCCCACCGAGCCCGGTGAGGATTGCGGCTGACGCGACGATGCGCCCGTTCCAATGGTGGAGGCGCGGCCAACGCCGCCGCACCACGCTGACCAGCTGCAGCGGCGCGAGAAGGGTCAGTACGCCGCCGAGAACCATGTGACCGTGGATCGCGATATTGCCCAGCGCGGCGCCGGGGTGGAACAGCCGCGACTGGGCCATGGCCAGCGGGTCGCCCAGCGACCAGCCCCGATCCAAGGCGTGCAAAACAAACGGAAGCGGCAGCAGGATCAAGAGGCCAACCCCCAGCCGGGCCGGGTAGCGCCGCCAGGGGGACCGTTCCGCCATACCGCCACCCCCTTGGTGTCGTCAGCCGATGGCTTTTGCGCCCTCAGCCAGGGCCTCGGCTCGCTGCGCCAGTGCATCCAGCCGGTCCAGCGCACCCTCGGGCAGGGTCTCGGTCACCACCTCGACCTCCTTGATCACTTCCACCGTCTGCGGCTCCGGTGCAGGCTTGCTCCGCAACTCCTCGATGGTCTGGGTCTGCTGAGCCAACCGCCGGTCAAGGGCCCGCAATTCCTCGTCGGCGGAGAGCGACTTGTCCGCCAGCATCAGCCCCGCCATCAGAAGCATACGGTCCTGCGTCAGCCGCGCCCCACCGGCCAGGATCGTCTGCGCCTCCCGGTCCAGAAGCTCGGCTGCGGCCGTCAGATAATTCTCTTCGCCATCCTGGCAGGCCACCATGAAGGGCCGTCCGCCGATCTTGATCTGCATATCAGGCATGGGCCCGCTCCATCATCGGTTCCAGTTCCGCCAGAATGGCGCGCATCTCCGCCAGATCCATGGCCCGTGCTGCCTTGAGCGCGTCGTTCTCGGCCTTGAGCGACGCATCGACCGCGCCGTCCATCTGCCCGCGCAAGTCTTCGCTTGCCGCCGACAGCGCCTCCAGCGCGGCTCGCAATCGGATTGTGTCTTCTCCCGGATACATGCCAGGCAGCTTGGGCTGCGTCTCTGCCGCCTCCGCCCGCTCGGCTGCGGTGCGGGCCTCCGCCTCTGCGCTTTCGGCGCGGGCTTCGGCTGCCTTCGCTGCGTCTTCGGCGGTCGCCAGCGCCGCCTCCGCGGCGGTGATCTTCTCGGTCAGCGCGGTCATCTCGTCGGCGGCCGACTGGCCGCTTTCCTCCGCCGCGGCGATGGCGGCCTCGGCGGTCTCCGCTCGTTCGTTGGCCTCCGCAAGGGCGGCTTCGGCCGTCTCCGCCCGCGATGCAGCCTCGGCGGCAGCACTCTCGGCCGTCTCGGCCCGCCCCGTCGCGTCGGCCAGGGCGCTTTCGGCAGCTTCCGCGCGCTTCACCGCATCGGCCAGATCGGCCTTGGCGTTATCAGCCGCCTCCGCAGCTTGCTGCATCGCCTCGTCGCGCCCAGCCTTGGCCTCCGCCTCGGCGGCATCCGCCCGCGACATGGCCTCCGACAAAGCCGCCGCATCCTTTGCGATCTTTGCTTCGGCGCCGTCGGCCCGTTCCATTGCTTCAGCCAACGTCGCCTCGCGGTCCCTGCCCTCCTGGCGCAGTGTCTCGATGCGCTGGTTGGCTTCGGCCAGTTCCTGCTGCACGGCCTCGATCGTATCGCGCGCCGCGCGCTCGGCCGTCTCGCGGGCCGTTTGCATCGCGGACGTTGCTTGATCCAATGCCGCTTCGAGCCGCGCGATGGTCGCGTCCAGCTCCGCGTGATTGCTCATCCCCAAATCCTCGTGTGGCCCCTCACCAAGCTCCTTGCCGGAGCATTGCGCACAAGGGACCGCAATCCGCCTCCCTTGTCAAAGCCCCCCGTCGCCCCCGGTGATCCCCTCACGCGTCGGCCGGCCGCCTTGCACGGCGGTTCAGTCCTGCTAGGAGGGGCCAATGCAAGGGAGGCCCGTATGAACGACCAGTCCAAGATCCCCGATCTCGACGCGCTGCGCGCCGCCCAGCCCGAGCATTGGCGCCGGGCCGCAGCCATCCGCACGCTGACGCTGGACGCCGTAGCCGCGGCCAATTCCGGCCATTCCGGGATGCCCATGGGCATGGCTGATGTCGCGACCGTCCTCTACGAAAAGCATCTGAAATTCGACGCCGCGCGCCCCGACTGGCCCGACCGCGACCGCTTCGTGCTGTCCGCCGGGCATGGCTCCATGCTGCTCTATTCCCTGCTCTACCTCACCGGCTATCCCGAGATGACGCTGGATCAGCTGCGCAATTTCCGTCAGCTGGGCGCGGTCACCGCCGGGCACCCGGAATATGGCCATGCGCCCGGGATCGAGACAACGACCGGCCCGCTGGGCCAGGGTCTGGCCACGGCCGTGGGCTTGGCCATTGGCGAAGAAATCCAGCGCGCCCGCTACGGCCGTAAGATCGTGGACCATTATACCTGGGTCATCGCGGGCGATGGCTGCCTGATGGAGGGCATCAGCCAGGAGGCCATCGCCTTGGCCGGTCGGCTGGAACTGTCGAAGCTGATCGTCCTCTTCGACAATAACGGCATCACGATCGACGGAAAGGTCGCGCTCTCCGACCGCACCGACCAGAGTGCCCGCTTCAAGGCCAGCGGCTGGGACGTGATCGAGGTGGACGGCCACGACCCTGCAGCCATCGACGCCGCGCTGACCAAAGCCAAGAAGGGCAAGAAGCCCAGCATGGTGTCCTGCGCGACCCATATCGCCATCGGCCATGCAGCCCAAGACACCGCCAAGGGGCACGGCGCCCTGACCAATGCCGATCAGCTTCAAGCCGCCAAGCGCGCCTATGGCTGGGACAGCGCGCCCTTCGACATTCCCGCCGACCTGAAAGCGGAGTGGGAAGCCATCGGATCGCGCGGCGCGGAGGCCCGCGCGGAGTGGGAAGTTCGCTTCGACGGTCTGGGGGCTGGCCGGAAGGCCGAATTCGAGCGTTCGCTCAAGGGCGAGCCGCCGCGCCGCCTCTCGGCCACCATCAAGGCGCTCAAGCGCCAGACCTCCGAGGGCGCGCCCAAGGTGGCCACGCGAAAATCCTCGGAAATGGTATTGGAAGTCGTGAACCCCATCATGGCCGAAACGGTTGGCGGATCGGCAGATCTGACCGGTTCGAACAACACGCTGACCGAAGGGTTGGGCGTCTTCTCGCCCGAGAACCGGGAGGGCCGCTACATCCATTACGGCATCCGCGAACATGGGATGGCCGCGGCCCTGAACGGCCTGGCTTTGCACGGCGGAATAAGACCTTACGGCGGGACGTTCATGTGCTTCGCCGATTATGCCCGCCCGGCCATGCGGCTCTCGGCGCTGATGGGCGTGCCTGCAACCTACGTGATGACCCATGACAGCATCGGCCTGGGCGAAGACGGCCCGACCCACCAGCCGGTGGAACACCTGGCTATGCTGCGCGCCACGCCCAACATGAATGTCTTCCGCCCTTGCGACACGGTCGAGACGGCGGAAGCCTGGGAACTCGCGCTGACCGCCCAGCGCACGCCCTCCGTCCTGTCGCTGACGCGGCAGGGGCTCAAAACACTTCGGACGAGCCACACCAACAAGAACATGGTCGCCCAGGGAGCCTATGTCCTGGCCGAAGCGGAGGGCAAGCGCATGGCGATCCTGCTCGCCACCGGGTCGGAGGTCGAGGTGGCCATGGCCGCCCGCGACCTGCTGCAACAGGACGGGATCGGCACGCGCGTCGTCTCCATGCCCTGCTGGGAATTGTTCGAGGCCCAGGACGAGGGCACGCGCAAGAAGGTCCTGCCCGCTGGCCCCGTCCGCGTCGCCGTCGAGGCCGGTTGCCGCCTGGGCTGGGACCGCTGGCTGACGGGCGAGCGCGGCAAGCGCGACAAGGCAGCCTTCGTTGGGATGGAGGGCTTCGGCGCCTCCGCGCCGGCGAACGTCCTCTACGAGCATTTCGGCATAACCGCCGAGGCCGTCGCGAAGGCGGTGCGGAGCCTGATGTAATGACGGACGGTCGGGCGGACATCCTGTTCCGCCCGCTCACCCTGCCCTGCGGTGCCGTCCTGCGGAACCGTCTGGTCAAGTCGGCCATGTCGGATTCGCTGGGCGACGGGCGCGGCGATCCAGGGCCAAACCAAGCCCGCCTTTATGAACGCTGGGCGCAGGGCGGCGTCGCGGCGTCAATCATCGGGGAGGTCCAGGGCGACCCACATGTAGCTGAAAAGCCGGGCAACCTTGTGCTCCACGACGCAAGTGACACGGCACGGTTCGCCGCTCTGACGCGTGCAGGTCGCATGGATGGCGCCCATCTCTGGGCACAGCTTGGCCATGCGGGGGCGATGACCCATGCGGAAACAGGTGTCCCCAAGGGGCCGAGCGCACTGGACCTGCCGGGCCTGCGCTGCGCAGCGCTCACTGACGCGGAGATCGCCGCTCTTCCAAGCACCTTCGCGCAAACGGCGAAACGGGCCATCGCGCTGGGCTTCAGCGGCGTGCAGGTCCACGCGGCCCACGGATTCCTGCTGAGCCAATTCCTCTCGCCCCTCTTCAACCGCCGGACCGACGAGTATGGCGGCACCCTCACGAACCGGATGCGCCTGCTACAACAGGTCATCGCCGCCGTGCGCACCTCGGTCGGCCCCGATGTTCCGGTGGCGCTGAAGCTGAATGCCACGGATCAATTGGACGGGGGCTTTGCGGAAGACGAGGCGCTGGAGGTGATCGCTGCCCTGTCCGATGCGAAGCTCGACCTGATCGACATCAGTGGCGGCACCTATTTCCCTGGCGCAGCCTCCGCCTCGGACCGCAGCGCGGGCGGCGCCTACTTCCTCGACTTCGCACGACGGGCCGGACAGGTAACCGAGGTGCCACTGATGCTCACGGGCGGGTTCAAGACACGCGCGCAGGTTCTGGATGTGCTGGCGGACGGGATCGTGGATGTGATCGGGTTGGCCCGCGCGCTAGTGCTCGACCCTGATCTGCCCGGGCGATGGAAGACGACCGATGGCGGCGATCCGGTCTTTCCCCGCTTCCGCGATCCCCCCGAAGGCGGCGTCACCGCATGGTATACGATGCGTCTAACCGACCTGGCTGCCGGTCGCGCAGAGCGCGCGCCCAATGCGCTCGGCACCGCGATCGCCGAATACGATGCGCGCGATTGGAAGAGGACACGGCTCTGGACGGCACGCTTTCCCCGCTGAGCCTGTGCCGACCGTCGCATCATCCCGTCCCGCGACGCTTGCGATGGATGGCATGTTTGGGGGACCGTGCGCCAGATGGTCCTATCCCGCCCGGTGCCCCCTGAACACGGGTCGCCGTCTTCGTGGATAGGGCCGATATGGGGCCGTGCACTACACGGGGCCTCGGACAGCGCCGAGCGCTTGGGCGGGATCGTCACGCTGCGCGCCGATGGTCGGGGCACCGGTCTGACGACTGGATCACTCCGATCCGCGTAAGGAACTTGACGTTGAGAATGGCCCTCCGTCGCCAGTCTTAAGGCTACGATGCGCCGCCGGCATGACCTTCGGGTCGCCGACGTGATGGAAAGGTCTGTTGGTCATACCCGAAAGGCTGAACGGAACTCTCTCGTATCGGTCCGCTTGGACCGGGGGCAAGGGTCCGCTTCGTGACAAGCTGATCACTCGCGTCAGCGCCGGGGGACGCTTCGCTCCCCCGGACCCCCTCGAGGATATTTGAGGACCAAAGAGAAAGAGGCGCCCCTCCTTCTTCTTGGTCTAAAATATCCATGACGGAACGCCGATCCGCCGCGCCGCGTCAGGGACGGGACACGGCGGATCGCCATAGGCTCGCAGGGCGCCCATCCGGGCAGAGGGTGAGGACGGCGCCGTCTCTTTGGGCGGTTCCTGCTTACTGCGGGGGTGGTGACGTCCCCGCCGGGGTCTGTCGCGCGGCTCCCCCGTGGCGGCGTCACCCGCCGGGATCGGAACCTGTCCGAGTCGCTAGCGAGAGCGGTTCTCGGCCCGTGCGGTTAAGGAAGGGTGAAGGATGGCGGGCCTCCTGCGGCCCGCCCCGATCTTTTTCAGGCGGCCCAGCCCAGCTTGTGGACGTGGATTTCGAAAGTGGGATGCATCTCTGCCCCCACGACCTGAGGCTTGGCGTGCCGATAGGTGGAGCGCCAATAGGGTTGGATCACAACGCCTTCCTCCTGCATGATCGCCTGGATCTGCGCCATGACCGCGCGCCGCTGATCGGCATCGGCGATGGCCATGGCCTCGGTCAAGAGGCTGTCGAATTCCGGGTTCGCGAAGGCCGACTCGTTCCATGCCTCGCCCGAGCGATAGGCCAGCGCCAGAACCTGCACCCCCAACGGGCGCTGCGCCCAGTCGGTGGTGGAAAGCGGATACTTCGCCCAGTCGTTCCAGAAGGTCGCCCCGGGCAGGACGGTGCGGGTGACATTCATCCCCGCATCGCGCAATTGCCCCGCAATGGCGTCGGAGGAGGCCCGACGCCAGGTATCGTCGATAGAGACGAGTTCGAATTCATGGTCGGCCATCCCCGCCTCCTCCAGCAGGGCCATGGCACCGGCGGGATCGTGGATCGGGGCAGGTATCTCGGCATATTCCGGATGGATCGGGCAGACATGGTGGTTCTCGGCCACGGTTCCCTGATCGTTATAGCCCAGCGCCAGGATCGCAGCATTGTCGACGGCCATGGCCAGCGCGCGGCGCACGCGCACATCGGCATAGGGCGCGGTCCCGTTGACCTCGGCGGCCTGATTGGCGCGGGTGACCATGGTGTTGGCCGTCACCGCCTCGGACCTGTCCCAGCCGATCGCATCGAGGATCTCCACGAAGTCGCCCAACGTCTCGTAGAGCATGTCGACCTCGTCGGCATCGGCCGCAGCCATGATCGCCGCCTGGTCGGTGCCGAAATCTATGTATTCGATCCGGTCCAGGGCCGGGCGCCCAAAGATCGCCTCACCCCACCAATCGTGATCCTCGTTGCGGACCATGGCGGCACGGATCCCGACCTCCAGTTCTTCCGGCCTGTAGGGACCGGTGCCCTTGGCCGTCATGGGATCGCCGCCGAAATCCTGCGCCACGATGGCAGCCGGATAGTCTGAGAACCCGGCGATCAACGTGATGTCCGGCTGCCCCGGCCGCAGGATCACGGTCAGATCGTCCGCCACCTCAATGGCGCCGTCGCGGGCTTGGCCGGTCGACTCGTCGATCAGTGACGTCATTCGGCTGGCCATGGAATTGCCTTCCACCGCCCGCTCGCACCAGCGGGTGATGTTGAAGGCCACATCCTGCGCCGTGAACGGCGTGCCATCGCTCCAGGTGATGCCTGGCCGGACCGAAAGGCGATACTCGGTCGCATCGTCATTGACGCTCCAATCCTCCAGGAGCATCCCGGTGATGGTGCCGTCGCGGTTATATTCGACCAAATATTCGAGCCAGCCACGGGTGAAGTTGGACATCTGCGGCCAGTCATAGGTCCGTGGGTCGCGCAACGCCTTGACCGTGCTTTCGATCCGCAGCGTACCGCCCACCTGCATATGGCCGTCGGCCCGGGCCGGAACCGCCGCGCCGAGCAGCCCATAGGCCCCCGCCGCCGAAAGGCCCAACGTCGTTGCACGGGTCAGAAATTCCCGCCGGGAAAGGGTGCCCGCGCCGACTTCGGCGGCATAGGCGCGGGCGGCGGGATGGATGTACGGCTCTGTCATGAAGCACCTCATGGGTGACGGAACGACCCTGCCAGCGGCGCATGGGTCGTCAGGTTCCGGGATGGGTGGAGGGGCGCGGCGTGGCTCCGATCCGGCGGATCCGGGGTCAGGATCCCTGTGGCCGCGATGTCAGTAAAAGATAGCCGATGGCGCAGCGCAAGCGTCAGACCGTCGCGATGCCACTGGGCCGCCGCCTAATGCGCGGCGGCCTTGTCCTTCTTGCCCAGAAGGCCGGACAGAGCGCCCGCGACCGGCAGCAGCGCGAGGCCCAGAAGAATGCCGATGATCCCGTCCAGAAACGCCGTCACGGCCCAGCCCACGAAGCCCACCGGACCGGTCTCTCCGCCCGAGGCCGTCTTGGCGACGGATTTGATCGCGTCATAGGGGAGATGCCATCCGATCTCGTGCAGGGCATGGACGACGATGTTGCCGCCGACCCAGAGCATGGCGGCCGTGCCGATGATGGTCAGGGCCTTCATGAAACCCGGCATCCCCTTGACGATAGCGGTGCCCAGCTTTCGACCGAACGACGTCCGGCCGGTCTGTGCCAGGTGAAGGCCCACATCGTCGGCCTTCACGATCATGGCCACGGCGCCGTAGACGGCCACCGTGATCACGACAGCGATCACGGCCAAGACCGCCGCCTGGAATGGCCAGCCGCGATCGGCCTCAGTCGCGGCGAGAGCGATGGTCATGATCTCGGCCGACAGGATGAAGTCGGTCTTGATGGCGCCCTTAACCCGCTGCTCTTCCAGATGGGCGGCATCGAGGGGCGTGTGTACGGGATCCTGGATCTTAGCCTCGCTCTCGCGGTGGGCGATGGCGTGCCAAACCTTATGGGCGCCCTCATAGCAGAGATAGCCGCCGCCCAGGATCAGCAGATACGGGATAAGCCAGGGCGCGAACTGGCTGAGCAGGATCGCGGCGGGCAACAGGATGACAAGCTTGTTGAAAGCAGAGGCCCGCGCGATCTTCCAGACGATCGGCAATTCGCGCGCGGCGGCGAAGCCTTGGACGTATTTCGGCGTCACGGCCGCGTCGTCGATCACGGCACCGGCAGCCTTAGCGCCCGCCTTGGTGGCCTGACCGATGATATCATCCACACTGGCCGATGCCACCTTCGCGATGGCGGCCACGTCGTCCAGAAGTGCTAGCAATCCGCTCATGTGACCCGAATCTCCCCGCGATGGTGGCGCAGGATCTAGCCCCAACCCGCGCGGGTCAACGACCCTTTCGCGCGACGGCCGGGCGAGGTTAGCGATAACCGTTACCGCCATCACCCGATTTTAACGCTAACAGCATCCCGTCGTATGCCGCGGACCCGTTGTTCGCGCGCGCCCGTCCCCTATACCCGGGCGCAGGCAGCACGGGGTCGGATCATGACGGTCACATTGGGCATCAACGGGTTCGGACGGATCGGGCGCTGCACGTTGGCGCATATCGCCAGCGCCGGGCGCAACGACGTGAGCGTCGTCAAGATGAACGCCACCGGCCCGCTGGAGACCAATGCCCACCTGCTGCGCTACGACAGCGTGCATGGCCGGTTCGCTGGCGAGGTGCGGGCATCGGGCGACACGCTGGATCTGGGCCAGGGCCCGATCAAGGTCTTCTCGACTTACGATCCCGAAAAGCTGGATTGGGAAGGCGTGGACGTCGTGCTGGAATGCACCGGCAAGTTCAACGAACGCGAGGCGGCAGCCATCCACCTGTCGCGGGGGGCCAAGCGGGTGCTGGTCTCGGCCCCTGCGAAGAACGCGGACCTGACGGTGGTTTACGGAGTGAACCACCGCGCATTGACGACGGATCACCACGTCGCCTCCAACGCGTCCTGCACGACGAATTGCCTGGCGCCGCTGGCCAAGGTGCTGAACGAGGCCATCGGGATCGAGAGTGGCGTGATGACCACGATCCATTCCTATACAGGCGACCAGCCAACGTTGGACCGGCGGCATAAGGATCTCTACCGCGCACGCGCCGCGGCCATGGCGATGATCCCAACCTCCACCGGGGCAGCCAAGGCCGTTGGGTTGGTCCTGCCGGAATTGGATGGCAAGCTGGATGGCACCTCCCTCCGTGTCCCGACCCCGAATGTCAGCGCCGTGGATCTGACCTTCCAAGCCGCCAAGGACGTCACGGTCGAGGACGTGAATGCCGTCGTCGCGGAAGCGGCGGCCGGGCATATGGGTGCGGTCCTTGCCTATGATCCGGAACCCAAAGTCTCCATCGATTTCAACCATACCACCCATTCCAGCATCTTCGCGCCCGAACAGACCAAAGTGGTGGGCCGCACGGTTCGCGTGCTGGCCTGGTATGACAACGAATGGGGCTTCTCCTGCCGGATGGCGGACGTGGCCGGACATATGGGCCGCTTGATCTAGGCTTGCCAAAGGTGGCGGCGCGGCCCTAGCTCGCGCCATGAAGCTGATGCTACCCCTGTTGCTAGCCGCTGCCATTATCGGGTTCTTCATAGCCGACTGGCACTTGAACGACGGCACGATCCTGATCTTCGTGGGCCGCAAGCTGATCGCATTGAACGAGACACTGGCGATCTGGCGCTGACGCCAGAAACCAAGGCGTTGCCCTCATGTCCTACGACATGTTAGCGGCGGAACCGTTAGCGGTAACGGCCCGTTGCCGCCGGAGATATCGCACATCCCCCCGGAGGAGTTCATGGTCAAAGTTGCAATCAACGGCTTCGGCCGTATCGGTCGGAACGTCCTGCGGGGCATCGTGGAATCTGGACGAACCGATATTGAGGTCATCGCGATCAACGATCTCGGCCCGGTGGAGACCAATGCCCACCTGCTGCAATTTGACAGTGTCCATGGCCGCTTCCCAGTCGACGTGAAGACCGGCGAGGATTGGATCGATGTTGGACGCGGCCAGATGCGCGTGACCGCCGAGCGCAATCCGAGCGATCTGCCGTGGAAGGATGTGGATGTGGTGATGGAATGCACCGGCATCTTCACCACCAACGAAAGCGCTGGCGCGCATCTAGACAACGGGGCCAGCCGGGTTCTGATCTCGGCCCCCGGCAAGGGCGTGTCGAAGACGATCGTCTATGGCGTGAACCATGAGACGTTAACGGGCGAAGACCTCGTGGTGTCGAACGCGTCCTGCACCACGAATTGTCTGGCACCCGTGGCCCATGTGCTGAACCAATCCATCGGGATCGAGCGCGGCTTCATGACCACGATCCATTCCTATACGGGCGACCAGCCGACGCTGGATACGATGCACAAGGATCTCTACCGCGCGCGGGCTGCGGCGCTCAGCATGATCCCCACATCGACCGGGGCGGCCAAGGCGGTGGGCCTGGTTCTGCCGGAACTGGACGGCAAGCTGGACGGCGTCGCGATCCGGGTGCCGACGCCGAATGTCTCGGTGGTGGATCTGACCTTTGTCGCCGCCCGCGACACCAGCGCGGACGAGATCAACGCCGCGATCCGCACGGCGGCGGACGGGTCGCTGAAAGGCATCCTCGGCTACACGGACAAGCCGCTTGTCAGCTCCGACTTCAACCACGACCCGCAGTCGTCGATCTTCGCCACGGATCAAACCAAGGTGATGGAAGGCACGATGTGCCGCGTCTTGTCCTGGTATGACAACGAATGGGGCTTCTCGAACCGGATGGCCGATACGGCGGTGGCCATGGGCAAGCTGATCTGAGCGCCCCGTGGCCGAGCGAGCGAATATAGACCCCGCGGGCCTCTGGCCGTCGCGGGGTTTTCCCATGCATCAGGGGGTCGTCGAGCCCGATGGACGACGGGTCCATGTGACCGGACAGGTGGCCTGGGACGAGACCGGCCAGGTTCTCCATCACGGCGATGCCCATCGGCAGACCCATGCCGCTTTCGACAACATCGCGAAAGTCCTGGCGGCCGCGGGCGGCAATCTGGACGATATCGTCTCGATGACGACCTATCTTGTTCGGCGGGAAGACTGGTCCGCCATCTCGACCGCGCGGGCGGAGCGGCTGTCGGATGCCACCGGACCGGCGTCGACCGCCGTCATGGTCAGCGGCCTTGCCGATCCGGAGCTGCTGGTCGAATTGCAGGTCGTGGCCGTGATCCCAGAGGCCCGGTTCAAGACACAGACGGAGAGCGGCTGAAATGCGCTTCAAGACGATCGACGACATGGACTTGGCCGGAAAGGTCGTGCTGACCCGGGTGGATTTGAACGTACCCATGGAGAACGGCGAGGTGACCGACACCACGCGGATCGAGCGGGTCGTGCCGACGATCGAGTCGCTGCGCGCCAAGGGGGCGAAGGTGGTGCTGCTGGCACACTTCGGACGGCCGAAGGGGAAGGTCGTGCCAGAGATGTCGCTTTGCGAGGTCTTGCCCGCCCTGCAGCAGGTGCTGGGCTACCACGTGGCTTTCGCCAACAAGGATTACGGCGAGGCGGTGAGGAACTTAGCATCAGATGGCGTGATCCTGTTCGAGAACGTGCGCTTCAATCCGGGCGAAGAGACGAACGACCGAGGCTTTGCGGAACGGCTGGCCTCGGTCGGCCACGTCTATTGCAACGATGCATTCTCGGCCGCGCACCGGGCCCATGCCACGACCGAGGCGCTGGCCCATCTGCTGCCCGCCTGTGCCGGCCGGCTGATGCAGGCGGAGTTGGAGGCGCTGGAGGCGGCTTTGGGAAGCCCGACCCCGCCGGTGGCGGCGGTGGTGGGCGGGGCCAAGGTCTCGACCAAGCTGGACCTGCTGGGCAACTTGGTGAGCAAGGTTCAGCACCTGATCATCGGTGGCGGGATGGCCAACACGTTCCTGGCTGCCCAGGGGGTCGATGTGGCCAAGTCGCTTTGCGAGCACGACCTGCTGGACACCGCCCGCGAGATCGCCGCCAAGGCTGAAGCGGCGGGCTGCACGATCCTCTTGCCGCGCGATGTCGTGGTCGCGGAGGAGTTTCGCGCCGACCCACCGACGCAAACGGTGAAGGCCGAGGCCGTTCCTGCGGGGAACATGATCCTGGATGCCGGGCCGGATTCGGTCGCGCACATCAAAACCGTCCTGGACGGCTGCGCCACGCTGGTCTGGAACGGCCCGCTGGGCGCCTTTGAGATGACGCCCTTCGACCGCGCGACCACGGAGGCGGCACAACATGCAGCGGCGCTGACAAAGGCGGGCAAGTTGGTCTCGGTGGCGGGCGGTGGCGACACGGTGGCCGCGCTGAACCATGCCGGTGTTGCGGGGGATTTCAGCTATATCTCCACGGCTGGCGGTGCATTTCTGGAATGGATGGAAGGAAAGACGCTGCCGGGCGTCGCGGCTTTGGAGGGCTGAGAGATGGAGAACTTCACGCTTGTCACCGGGGCATCCGAAGGGATCGGGAAGGCATTCGCGCGGATCGCCGCGCGAAAGGGTCGGAAGATCGTCCTGACGGCCCGATCAGAGGACAAGCTGAAGACGCTGGCCGATGAGTTGGACACCGAAACGATCGTGATCCCGGCGGACCTGTCCAAGCCGGGGGAGGCCGACAGGCTGTGGTCTGACACGACCGACGGGCGGCAGGTTGATTTCCTGATCAACAATGCAGGTCTCGGCTACAACGGCCCGTTCGCCGATGCTGAGGCTTGGGATCGGGAAGCCGCGACCATCGAGGTGAACATGGTCGCGGCGACCCGGCTGATGAAGCTGGCGGTGCCGCATATGCAAGCCCATGGGGAGCGGTCGCGGATCCTGAACGTGGCCTCCGTTGCGGGCTTCACGCCCGGACCAGGCATGGCGGTCTACCACGCCACGAAGGCTTACATCTTGTTCCTGTCCGAAGCGGTGGCGGCGGAACTGGGCGAAGGGCGGCTGACGGTCAGCGCCCTGTGTCCGGGAGCCACGGAATCGAACTTCTTCGACGATGCCGACATGCGGAACGCGAACGTCACGAAGCTGGGCCCGTTGCCCAGCGCGGCCTCGGTCGCGCAGGCTGGCTGGGATGGCGCGGTGACCGGACAACGGGTGATCGTGCCCGGGGCCATGAACAAGGTCAGCGCAGCGCTGCCTCGGTTCCTGCCACGCGGCGTGACTGCGGCGATGACGAAGAAGATCCTGGCCCGCTCCTGAGCCGAGCGTGACCCATGGGCGCGATGGCAGGTTAGCGCCAACAGGATTGCCCCCCCTTCCCGCCCGGTCTAGGTGCCGGTGGAATTTGAAACGTGGGAGATTGGGATGCAGCTGGATCAGTATAAGGCCAAGCAAATGCGCGAAGGCGGCGGGTTCGTCGCCGCATTGGACCAATCCGGCGGCTCGACCCCGAAGGCGCTGCGCCTCTATGGCGTCGCGGAGGAGCAGTATTCCTCCGAAGACGAAATGTTCGACCTGATCCATGGGATGCGAGAGCGGATCGTGCGATCCCCGGCCTTTACCGGGGAGAAGGTGATTGGCGCGATCCTGTTCGAACAGACCATGGACCGCGACTTCGCAGGCGCCCCCGCGCCGGAATATCTGTGGAAGACGCGGGGCGTCGTCCCCTTCCTCAAGATCGACAAGGGGCTGGAAGAGGCCAAGGACGGCGTCAAGCTGATGAAGCCGATGCCCCATCTGTCCAAGGTTCTTCCCCATGCGCGCGAATTGGGGGTTTTCGGGACCAAGGAACGCTCAGTAATCGACGCGGCGAACCAAGCCGGCATCACAGCCAATGTTGAGCAACAATTCGCCGTCGGTCATGAGGTGCTGGGCCATGGCTTGGTCCCAATCCTGGAGCCGGAGATCACGATCTCTATCGACGACAAGCCCGAGGCCGAGGCCATGCTGCGCGATGCGATCCTGTCCGGGTTGGACGGCGTGCCAGACGACCAGCAGGTCATGCTGAAACTGACGCTGCCGGAAGTGGGCGGTTTCTATCAGGCGCTGATCGACCATCCGCGCGTGATGCGCGTCGTGGCACTGTCGGGCGGCTATTCGCGCCAGGAGGCCAATCGCCGCCTGACCGAGAACCCGGGCATGATCGCCAGCTTCAGCCGCGCCTTGACCGAAGGATTGTCCGCGCAGCAGTCCCAGGATGGCTTCGATGCCACGCTTTCGGACACGATCGACAGCATCTACCGCGCCTCGATCACATAAGGTTTTCAAGACGTCTCAGCCCATGCGATAGCTGAGTCGAGGCCCGCAGAGGTCCAACGAGCAGAAATCGCATGACGTCCCGACACGCCGGTTACGGCCTGATCCCACCTTTCGCCCTGCTGTGCTTCGCAGGCTATTTCGTCTTTGCCGCTGTGCAGGGCGAATACGGCGTGTTGCGCCGGGTAGAGCTGGAGGCAGAGGAGCGGGCCCTGGCAGCGGAGCTCGCGCTTTTGGAGGCGGAGGCCGAGCGGATGCGCGACCGCACACGGCGGTTGTCGGACGATTACCTCGATCTGGACCTACTGGACGAACGGGCTCGCCTGATCCTGGGCCTGGCTCGCGCCGATGAGATCGTCGTGGAGTGAGGCGTCAGATCAGATCGTCCACCTCGTCCGCCAACGCCGCGGCGGTGAAAGCGTCCGGATCCATCGCGAAGGCCTGCAGCCAGCGAAAATGGGCGGTGTCGCGATAGGATATCTCGCGGAAACCGCGATGGTTGACTTCCAGCAGGCGCGCACCCGGCAGGGCCATGAGATAGGGCGAATGGGTGCAGAGAAGCACCTGCGCGCGGGCGGTTTCGGATATCTCGTGAAGGAGACGGAGCAGGTCCATCTGGCGACGCGGAGAGAGGGCGCTTTCGGGTTCGTCTAGAAGGTAGAGACCTTGCCGCGACAGACGTTCGGCGAAGAATTCCAAGAAACCCTCCCCATGGCTGAGCGTCAGGTAATCGGCCATCAGACTGCCAGACGCGTCGAGGTACCGCGCCACGGAGAAGAAGGTCTCGGCCCGGAAGAACCAGCCGTCGGACACTTTCGGCAGCCAGGCGGCTTTCAACAGATCGGCGAGGCCTGTCCCGCTCCGGTCACGCGCCCCGCTGTGATCTACCGGACGGTACCCCTTACCGCCGCCGGCCTCATCGAAGCCGCACAGCCCGGCAATCGCCTCGATCAGCGTGCTCTTCCCGGTGCCGTTCTCGCCCGTAATTATGGTGACCGGGGTGGTGAACTCCAGATCGAAATCGGGCGTGAGCCACGGAAGATCGAACGGATAAGCCTGCGGCCGGGGCAGATCGGCCTGAAGACTTATCCGCTGCAGATATGGGGCCGGAAGGCGTGTCGGTCTATGTTTTCGGACCATTGGTTCGAAACTGGCTCTGACGAATACGGGGCCCAGCTAACCCCAATCGATGTCGAAGATGAGGCGATCTGACCTGTGCGCAAACCCGGTCACTGGTGATCGCATGGCCTTCGCTCTTCCCTGGCGGGAACTCTTGGGCTAGCAGGTTGTTTAACGTTGAACGACCTACTGGGAGGATGGCGTCGATGGCTCAGCGCAAGACCGCCGCGCGCGCGAAACCGAACGTATCGAAAGACGAACTCCTCCAATACTACCGCGATATGCTGCTGATCCGGCGCTTCGAGGAGAAAGCCGGTCAGCTTTACGGGATGGGCCTGATCGGCGGCTTCTGCCACCTTTATATCGGTCAGGAAGCCGTCGTCGTGGGCTTGGAGGCCGCCGCCAAGGAAGGCGACAAGCGCGTCACCTCCTATCGAGATCACGGGCATATGCTGGCCTGTGGCATGGACCCGAAGGGCGTCATGGCCGAGCTCACGGGCCGCGAGGGCGGCTATTCGAAGGGCAAGGGCGGCTCCATGCACATGTTCTCCAAGGAGAAGCATTTCTACGGGGGCCACGGGATCGTCGGCGCGCAGGTACCGATCGGCGCGGGGCTGGCTTTCGCTGATAAGTACAAAGGCAACGACAACGTCACCTTCACCTATTTCGGCGATGGCGCCGCCAACCAGGGCCAGGTCTACGAGACCTACAACATGGCCGAGCTCTGGGATCTGCCCTGCATCTTCGTGATCGAGAACAACCAATATGCCATGGGCACGTCGGTCCAGCGGTCGACCAAATCGCCATCCCTCTGGGAGCGCGGCGCGGCCTACGGGATCGAGGGCGAGGAAGTGGACGGCATGGACGTGCTGGCCGTGAAAGCCGCCGGTGAGAAGGCCGTGGCCTACTGCCGGGCCGGTAAGGGGCCATACATCCTTGAAGTGAAGACCTACCGCTATCGCGGGCATTCCATGTCCGACCCGGCCAAGTACCGCACGCGCGACGAGGTCCAGAAGATGCGCGAGGAACGGGATGCCATCGAGATGGTGCGGCAGATGCTTCTGACCGGAGACCATGCGAGTGAAGATGAGCTGAAAGCCGTCGACAAAGAGATCAAAGAGATCGTGAACGAAAGCGCCGAGTTCGCCAAGGAAAGCCCCGAACCTGCACTGGAGGAGCTTTGGACGGACATCTACGCCGATGAAATCCCGCAGGAGGTGGCGTGATGGCAACCGAGATCCTGATGCCCGCCCTCTCCCCCACCATGGAGGAGGGCACGCTTGCGAAATGGCTGGTCAAGGAGGGGGACGAAGTGTCCTCGGGCGACATCCTGGCGGAGATCGAGACCGACAAGGCTACGATGGAATTCGAGGCGGTCGATGAAGGCAAGATCGGCAAGATTCTGATCGAAGAGGGCACCGAGGGCGTGAAGGTGAACTCTCCCATCGCCGTGCTGCTCGACGATGGGGAGAGCGCCGACGATATTGGCGCGGCCAAGCCGAACGGCGCGGCCCCTCCCGAAGAGGCCAAACCGGAGGCCGACGAGGCGCGGGGCAAGACCCCCGAAACAGCCCCTGCCCGCGTCGCAAGCGAGGAGCCGACGCCGCAATCCAACGCGTCGCCGGACTGGCCGGAAGGCACGGAGTTGGTGCAGCAAACCGTCCGCGAAGCGCTCCGCGATGCCATGGCGGAGGAGATGCGCCGCGATGAGAACGTCTTCCTGATGGGCGAAGAGGTGGCCGAATATCAGGGCGCCTATAAAATCAGCCAGGGCCTGCTGGACGAGTTCGGGGCAAAACGCATCATCGACACGCCGATCACGGAGCACGGATTCACCGGCATTGGCGTGGGCGCGGCCTTCGGTGGGCTGAAGCCCATCGTGGAGTTCATGACGTTCAACTTCGCCATGCAGGCCATCGACCAGATCATCAATTCGGCGGCTAAGACGCTTTATATGTCCGGCGGCCAGATGGGGTGCCCCATGGTATTCCGCGGTCCCAACGGTGCGGCCGCCCGCGTGGCAGCGCAACACAGCCAGGACTACGCGGCGTGGTATGCTTCGATCCCAGGTTTGAAAGTGATCCAGCCTTACTCGGCCTCGGATGCAAAGGGCCTGATGAAAACGGCGATCCGCGACCCGAACCCTGTTATCGTGCTTGAAAACGAGATCCTCTACGGCAAGACGTTCGATGTGCCGAAGCTGGACGATTTCACGATCCCCTTCGGCAAGGCCCGTATCTGGCGCGAGGGCGATGATGTCACCATCGTCAGTTGGGGAATCGGCATGACCTATGCGCTGGAGGCGGCGGACAGGCTTGCAGAGGATGGCATCCAGGCCGAAGTGATCGACCTGCGATCCCTGCGCCCGGTGGATTACGACACGGTGCTCGCCTCGGTCATGAAGACCAACCGCTGTGTCTTGGTGGAAGAAGGCTTCCCGGTGGCCAGTTTCAGCGACCATATGGCCTCGACCATCATGCAGCGCGCCTTCGATTACCTGGATGCGCCCGTCATCACCTGCACGGGCAAGGACGTGCCCATGCCCTACGCGGCGAACCTCGAAAAGCTCGCCCTCACCTCCACCGTCGAAGTGATCGAGGCGGTGAAGAAAGCGACCTATCGGTAAGGGGACGACGACATGGCAACGGAAATCCTGATGCCCGCCCTTTCCCCGACGATGGAGGAAGGCACACTCGCGAAGTGGTTGGTGAAAGAGGGCGACACAGTCTCCTCCGGTGATCTTCTGGCGGAGATCGAGACCGACAAGGCCACGATGGAATTCGAGGCGGTGGATGAGGGCGTGATCGGCAAGATCATGGTCGCGGAAGGGACAGAGGGTGTGAAGGTGAACTCCCCAATCGCTGTTCTTCTGGAGGATGGTGAGGACGCGTCGGCCGTCGAGAGTGCCACGTCGAGCGGATCCAGCAATGCGGCACCTGCCGAACCGACACCAGATACGGCGCCTGAGAAGGGTTATGGCCGGGAAGCTTCGTCTGAGGACGCGTCGGCGGAACCCAGGTCTATGCCAGCAAAATCAGGTGAACGCGTCTTCGCAACGCCGGTGGCGAGACGGATTGCCAAGGACAAGGGAGTCGATCTGAGCCAGGTGAAAGGCTCAGGCCCGCGGGGCCGCATCGTGAAGGCCGATGTGGAGCAGTTCGATCCAGCCAAGGCCACCCCCGCAACCTCGGAAGCAGCCAAACCTGCACCTGATGCTAAGACCGATGGTCAGAAGCCCACGATGCCCGCGGGCATGTCGGCTGACACTGTTCTCAAGATGTATGAAGGGCGGGAATTTAAAGAGGTCAAGCTAGACGGGATGCGGAAAACCATCGCCGCCCGCCTGACCGAGGCGAAGCAGACGATCCCGCATTTCTATCTTCGACGCGAGATCCGGCTCGATGCGCTGTTGAAGTTCCGCTCCCAGCTCAACAAGCAGCTGGACGCCCGAGGAGTGAAGCTCTCGGTGAACGAGTTCATCATCAAGGCCGGCGCGCTTGCGCTTCAGCAGGTGCCCGATGCGAACGCAGTCTGGGCGAACGACCGCATTCTCAAACTGGCGCCATCGGATGTCGCCGTTGCAGTTGCAATTGAGGGCGGCCTCTTCACGCCGGTGCTTAGAGATGCCCACCTCAAGTCGCTTTCCGCGCTCTCGGCAGAGATGAAGGACCTCGCGAGCCGGGCGCGCGACAGGAAGCTCGCGCCACATGAATATCAGGGGGGAAGTTTCGCGATTTCGAACCTAGGTATGTTCGGCATCGACAATTTCGACGCGGTCATCAACCCGCCCCACGGGTCGATCCTCGCCGTGGGAGCTGGAGTAAAGAAGCCGGTCGTCGGAGAGGACGGCGAGATCACGACTGCCACCGTGATGTCGGTTACGCTGTCTGTCGATCATCGGGTGATCGACGGAGCCCTCGGTGCAGATTTCCTGAAGGCGATCGCGGAAAATCTTGAAAACCCGATCACAATGCTGGCCTGATGATACGGGGTCTTTTGATCGGTGTCCTTTTAGTCACCGCCGCATGCGAGCCGCCGCCGGCCGATGTGTTCGACGGCCCAGCGGCGCCAGACGTCGACGTTTCTGCTAGCAATGCGGACGCAACACCATCGGGCGATGGAGCTCTCTACACTTGTGATACTGGCACGAGCCTCCGCGCCGACGCGACGGAGCGAAGGGTAGAGATCGCCTTGCAGGACGGCCGATCTCTTGACCTACCCAGGATCCAAGGCGCCGCTGGCCGCACCTACGCAGCGGACGGATGGGTTTGGTTTGAAGACGAGTCCGGCGCGATCCTGACTGAACGGGGTGGTCAGACGCTCTGTCAACCGGGCGCCTAAGAAGTAGCTACCGTCGTCTAGTTGGCGGCATCCGGTCCAAGAAGCTGGTCCATCATGATAGAGGGCTGAGAGCAGCCTGCCTCTCCGACAATACGCGCAGGTACACCCGCGACCGTCTTCATTGGGGGGATATCTTCAAGCACGACAGAACCGGCTGCAATACGCGAGCAATGTCCGACACGGATGTTGCCGAGGACCTTAGCGCCTGCTCCGATCAATACGCCATCCTCAATCTTTGGATGCCGGTCGTCGTCTTCCTTGCCTGTCCCTCCAAGTGTCACGGAGTGCAGCATCGAGACGTTATTTCCGACGACGGCCGTTTCACCGATCACCACTGAATGGGCGTGGTCGATCATGATGCCTTTTCCGACGACAGCGCCTGGATGGATGTCGACTCCGAACACCTCGCTCACGCGGGTCTGCACGTAGTAGGCCAACGTCTTGCGACCCTCAGTCCATAGCCAATGCGCGATCCTATAGGCTTGCATGGCTTGGTAACCCTTGAAGAACAGAAGGGGCTGGAGAAGCTGATGGCATGCGGGATCGCGCTCATAGACCGCGACCATATCCGCACGCGCCGCCCGGCCGAGTTCCGAGTTAGATGCATACGCAGCGTCGCATATCTCTCGAAGAAGCAGCTCGTTCATTTCAGCCGAACGAAGTTTTTGCGCTATCCTGTAGCCCAATGCGAGCTCGAGACTTGCATGATGAAGCACGGATGAATGGATCATCCCGCCAAGCAGAGGCTCGTGATCCAAAGTCCGTCGGGCTTCACCGATAACTTGATCCCAGAGGAAATCGACAGGTTGGATTGCGGCCTTAGAAGACATGGTTGTACCTTACACCCTTCTACGACTTTGATCTAAGCCTTCCGATCCGTCAGCGCAAATCGCATCTCATTCAGTCACTAGCGTCGTTGCCCACGCACCGGCACCAACCAGATCGGATATCTGAGCAACCTCAAGGCGCAGGTCGTCATTTTCGTCGGGAACCGAGACCAGTTCTCCACTCCAAAAGGGTGCGACAACTTCATCTTCGAACAGAATACGACCCAAGCCATCCCGCACTTTCACTGCGTAGCGTTCGGATGCCTCTCCCAAACCCACGTCATTCGTATCCCAACCATCGCTGAATAGCCGCGTACGGCGCCTCCAACTCGCTGAAATCGCTGCTCCTTGACGGCTGGCCGCAAGATGTGCGGGAGAAAAGGGCCTTAAACCTTCTCCGCCAAATACGGCGGCCTGATGTCTGTAGGACTCATGATCGTATGGCAGATATGCCGGTCCCGTTCTGAAATGGCGTTCATAGCCCAGCGCGGATGGTGCGATTTCAACCTGACTCGGCCGACCGTCAAGCAGCACGATAGTACTGCCAGTGGGCCAAGGATCACGGATCCTGAACTCAGTGCCGCGTTGCCCACGCAACCGCCTTCGAAGGCCCCAAACACCAGGTTCGACGAGCCGCACGCTTTGGAACTGAAACACTTCCCAACCGCTGGGCGACCCGTCACCGATCGCAGCGCCGTTGGCTCCTGCTAAGACCGCCTCCTCTGTCACACTCGCGAGGTCCCCGGCGACAAAGCGAACTAAGAGCTCAGCGCCGTCATCCCAAAGCGCTGCCTGTGCCCAATCAAGTTCATTGAGCGTCACGCCCATTCGGCAAACGCTCTCAAGTGTCGTCGCCAGACTGTAACCAGCATCTTGAACCGAGGAATAGATCGCCACGGGGCCGGGCCATGGTCGCGCTGTAGCAGCGACATGAGGCGCGTGCTCGACTTCAGCCCCTGTAAGCGTGGGGAGATCTAAGAAAACCGTTTCGACGGGAATGGGAACTGGCGGCCGTGACTTTGCTTTGAAGACATCGACGGGATCGCTCGGTTCGAACGCGGTCGGCTCTACCCGAACCGCCTCGATCTTTCGGGCGTCCGCTTCCTCGAGGCGATCGACGCGCCAGACATCCGATGTCCCGTCAAGCCGGATCATGTCGCCGACGCGGATACCCCGAAGCGATGGAGCGACCGTCAGACTGATGCTCTCCTGGCCACTTCGAGCTTCGGTCATAAAGCGCTCAGCAAGCGCTTGACCCTCCGCGGCCGTCAGCACCAGTGGAAGTTCCGTCTCCTGGATCGGGATCGGCCGTTCGCCAGGCAAGGTGGCGTCGCCGACCCCGACCTCAAAGTCACCGTCTTCTCGCGTATGCAGAACGCGGACGCGGCCGGGTGCCTCCGCAAGGCCTGATCGATCTGTATTGATCGTTCGACCGTCAATGCGCACGAGATCCTTACTTCCAATATCAATCGGCGGCTCGCCACCTCGCATGAAGAAGACCAGAGCTCCGTCCCGCTCGCAGACCTCAACACCCTGCGCAAGCAACAGCGGCTGAAGGTCGGAACGCCCCGTCTGGACTTGATCGACCTTATATCCACGAACTAGGCCGTACACCCTACTAACGTCGAAGTATTTGATACCGGAAGCGGTACAGATATCGGCAATGACTAGAGCGAGTGGCTGTAACGCACTCCGCCCCGAAAACCAGTGTCCTCGGCCGTAGTTTTCGCCGTCGGACCAATATGATGCCAACTCGGGGAAGGCTGGCCATGGTCGAGCATCCCATGCCCAAAGCAGACTGTGTTCTAAGTCTAGCATCGGCTCGGAGAAGACGTCAGAAATCGGATTCCTGCTTGGATCTGACCAGTAGCTAAGTAGCGCCCGAATATACTGCATCTGGATAAGATCGTCGCGACGACCAGTCGAATAATACGGCAGACTAGACTCCGACGATTTCGGATCAACAAACTTATTCGGTTGGTTTGTTGCCTTATCAATGGCTGCACAGCCATACTCAGTAAATCGAAATGGTTTTGATTTAGGAACCCAAGCCGTTGGAGCTGTCGCTCGAATACCCGCGAGCCTCTCATGATGTGGATTTTGCCACCAACTGCGCAAGTCTTTGTAACGCCAGACCCATGGTTCGGAGTACGCTAAATCATCTATTTCTGTCCGGTCCTGCTGTTCAGACGCGGCTGCGGAACGATAGAACCAATCATAACCTTCTCCACCCTCAATATTCGATTGTAGGTAGTCCAACGAATAGAGAGACCCATAGCCTGCATCCGAATGCTCTTCGCCGTCACGCCAGTCGGACAGTGGCATATAGTTATCAATACCGATAAAGTCTATCTGATCATGCGCCCACAAGGGATCAAGATGGAAATGAAGATTAGCGGTGTCCTTTGGATGGTAGCCAAAATACTCGGACCAATCAGCGGCATATCCAATCTTTGCACTCGGCAAAAACTGACGGACATCATCGGTCAAACGGATTAACTCCGAGACTGCTGGGAAACTGTCAGTTGAACCTCGAATCTGAGTCAGAGATCGCAGCTCCGAACCGACGCAGAAGCTTTCTACGCCACCGGCCTCTGCGCAAAGCGCAGCATAGTGAAGGATGAAAGAGCGATAAGACTCGTCTTTCGGACCATCGACGCTAATGCTCTCGTCAGCAGAGTTGGAGATACGAATGTCGTCGACGGTGCATTCCCCGAAGAAGGCCTTAACTTCGTCTTCAGCAGCGGCTGTTCGGTCCGTCGTGCCCGGCCTCCCGGGAGCCTGCGATGTCGTTATACGCCCGCGCCAAGGCAATGGCGCTTGTTCCGCTCCACCCCATGGATCTGGTAAGCCATTGCCGTCCATCTGGTCCATCAGGATGAAGGGATAAAACATGACATCGATACCACGCGCATTCAGGTATCGGATGGCCTCAACAACCGACGCGTCGCTTGGCGTACCACCGTAAAGAGGCCGACCATCGACCTGCGGTACGACAGACGCACTTGCCCGGTCAAACCCCGCAACGCGCCACGCATGGGGGTCGCCTTCCACCTCGCCCTGCTCCACAGCCGGAAAAACTCGACAGCTGCCGCACCGCAGATCATCACCAAACCATGATACGATAAGCGAAACGGAACGAAGATTTGGGATCTCGTTAAGTAGATTGTCAACTGCGACACGGAAATCGGCCTTAGCCTGCAACGTATTTACGTTTCCAGGGTCACGTCGACCACCACCATGATTGTAGTGTACGGCTGATGTCGAAAGCGAATACTCGCCAGTCCCAGGCACCAAGGCGACGCCTTTGATCAAATCCGCCGGAGCGGAAACCTGATCTGCAGAGCCCACCTGTCGGATGACCTCAAATGAAAACTGCGGAACGCGATTTCCAAAGGGCGTCAGATCGAGATCTTCGATAACGACATATGCGGTACCACGATAGGCTGGCGCTTCGTCGACACCCTCGATTGCCTCAATCAAGGCATCGGCCATCTGCTCTTCGCTACCATCGTAAACCCGCATGGATATTGAATCTCGGGCGATCTCCCGTCCATCGGCCCAAATCCGGCCCACACTACGGATCGGCCCTTCACACAAAGCAACCGCGAGAGAAACGGAATAGCTATACGAGGTCTGCTTTGGCGCCTTGGGTGCGCCCTTACCGGAGCCTCCGGTGGTCGCCTGATGCTCCTTAAACCTTGTGGCCCAGATGATCTGACCGCCAACCCTAACGCGCCCAAAGACACGTGGAATTGGCGCCCCCTCGGCAGCGCCGTTCAAGCGGAAACGGTCAATTTTTCCGACTTCCACAGCATCCGAACCAAGCCCCAATACCTGTTGGTCAATAACGCGTCCGACCGCCGAACCCACGGCTCGCCCAATCGTCGCGCCGCTAAGCCCGAGGACTGACCCGCCAAAACTACCGCCGGCGGCCGCCCCAACCGCTCCAAGAACTAAAGTCGCCATGGATCAGCCTCTTGCTCTAAACAATTGGATAGTCGAAGCGTGCAACGACGCGCTTCTGCCAAGGCCGGGAAAAAGAGCTCTCTAGCACTCCTTGGCCCGAATAGGCATGAATGAACGTCGAAGCGGTCCCGGTCTTAGAGAGAATACCCAGGTGTTTTGCGATGGAACCATCTCGCATCCGAAAAAGGAGCACTTCGCCGGGGCGATAGGGACGGTCGGCGAGAACGGCCAAAAGGTGTGAACGCGCCGCGTTCCACAACCGCTCTTCACGCTGCGGTTCAAACCAATCCGCTGTGTACGGAGGAACAACGGCCGGTTCTTCACCCAATGCCTCGCGCCACACACCGCGAATAAGCCCAAGACAGTCCGTCCCACTTCCCTTAACCGATGCTTGATGCACGTACGGCGTGCCGATCCAACTCCGGGCGATGCCAACGACAGTGCTCATCGCCGACCACCGTCATTCTGGCTCGCACGCGTTGGATATGCCATCAGCCAATCGTCGCCGGGGACCGTAGGAAAACCGCGAAAATTGGCACCATTCACGAACTTCGATTTGCATGTCTCATGTCGCTTATCACACCCAGCTTCGACTCGAATAAGATCTCCAGGTTCAACCGGCGCTAGAAACCCAGCCCAAGCCTCGAGTTCACGCAGCCCAAGCCTAGTCCGATCATTCTTGATTGCTTGCTGCATACCGACCGCTCGCCCTGAGATGACCCGAAGCCGCCCACGCGCGAACCATCGTTCTGCGAAGTCGCTCATCTCAGAAAACTGAAAGATGCGGTTGTCGATCACGCTGTTGACCGCAAGCTCCACCGAATATGCATTGGAGGCCAGGTTCACGCGACATCGGCTGTCACCAAGAACGGCATCACATCTTTCCTGAAAAACGCGTCCCTGCACAGCGTTCAACCCTTCAGAGAGACCCCGGAGTTCAGCAGAGAATGCACCCTCACCCCAACTGACCTCACCAATATGCCCACGAAAGGTGATCTCTCTCGACTCCGGATCGGACCAATCGACAAGCCAAGACGTGACCTCGGCTCCATCCCACCGGCCTGCTTTCAAGTCACTTTCAGTGATGGCATCATGGCTTATTGCACCTTGCGTCTCGCTATTGTCGATCGAGAGTCCAGTCGTCATCTGAAGCGCGCCGGCAACCAGACCCGAGGATGCGTTGCATTTGACGCCATCTAAGATCAGCGGCAGGTCGTGATCCGTAAAGCCGATTTCCGTTCCGTCCGTTCGCTTGACAATCCAAGCACGACAAACGGTTGATGCTCCACTCGCTAGCTTTGCACTCACACCTTTCATGTCCGAACCTCAACGACTGGGACGTCCGGAACTTCTCCAGCTCGAAAAGTTGCAACGGAGATCAGAATCGTATCTGAGTCAAAACGAACCGGAACATCGAATTCGAAGCCAGCAGTCACAATCGCGCCGCCATCAGGTGCGCTAGAGAAGGAAATCAAGCCGTGCTCATGCTCGATCGTGTAATGTGTCCCTTCCACTAGCTCGATCCCATCGACACCAACTCTCACACTCCCCAAAACCGGCTTAGTGATAGGTCGAGTGTAAGCGTCTGCACCGGACAGGTAGCGCTTCGAAAGCTGAAACACGGTCTCGACCCCGTCGCCCTCGCCGATCTGTTGATCCAGAAAGCTGACGCTGGATGAGGCCGTTGATGACTTATAGTCCGCCCAATCCTTCCATCGGAATCCAAAGAGACGTCCTCGGCGCGCTTCGAAGAACGCGATCAATTCTCCGATATCATCAAGAGATCGCATTCCAACACCAGCGTCGTAGCGGCGGCGAGAATGCTCCCATGGCGTATTGCGCTCTTCATGACCGTTGGCCAACGTGACCACTTCCGTCAAGCGCTCTGGCCCACCGACCGAGCCCAAGGAAAGCCGGGATGGAAAGCGAACTTCATGAAAGGACATGTGCTGACCTCATCTATTACGAGAACCGCGTGATAACGCACGCGACATCTCAGCCGCGAGCTGAGTCTTTGACCTCCGAAAACTCTGCACGTCTGGCGTTGAGATATTCAGGTTGACAGAAATTGGACTCCCGCGCCCGCCATGGGTGGCGACGCCAAGGCGTCCATCTGGCCCTCTGGTCAAGGGCATGATCGCTTCAGGCCCAGCTTCTCCCATCAGCCCAGTCCCGCTACGCATTGGAAACAGCGTGGCCCGCTCGACAACTCCGCCCCTGGCAAAGGGCATCACCCGTCCCTGGGAAAAACTTCCGCCCTTCTCAAAGGGAAGCAGCCCACCCAAACCGCCTGCCACGGCGCTTCCAATTGCATCGGTCACCGGTTTGGTTGCCGCGTTATACGTGGCGTTGAGCATAGAACTGGCCAAGCCTTTTAGGGCGTCGGACAGTTTCAAGCCGTCGAATGCTACACCATCAAACGCCTTCTTCAATGACGTGCCGAACGAACGTGACAGGCCCTTCACATCGGCGTCTGTCCGCCGCATCTGCCCCTCTAAGGCTGCGATGCTCTCCGTGAACCGGCTCACCACAGCGTCAGTCCCACCCAATTTCGCCTCGAACGCCTCAAGCGCCGCGTCTTCGCTATCCATCATGATCTTTCTCCGTTCTGTCTGGGAAGCGGGCGGCCAGGGCATCAAGACCTGCTCGATCCATCCGCGCGTTTCGACCTGCATCTCCGACCAAAAAGGCCAGCTCGGCAGGGGTCAGGCCCCAGAAGTCAGCCGGTCGAAGACGCAGGTCACGAAGCCCGACCCGCATCATTCCGATCCAATCGAGAGAGACGCTCATGCCGGTTCGCCAGGGATCGTGAAAGCGCGATTGAGAAGAAGACAGGCGACCCGCGTCGCCTCGGCGGGCCCGCCTCCGATCTCTGCATTAAGCAGCGTCTCGGCATCGCCCGTCCAACCGCCCCCTCGCAGCCCCGCCAACAAAAGCGCCGCCAGGTCCCGCGCCCGAAACCGGCCCGTTTCGAAACGATCCACCATGGACAGGAGATCGTCATCGCCCAGCCCAGCCTCCAATTCGGCGAGCGCGCCCAAGGTCAAGCGAAGAAGATGCCGCTCGCCATCCAAAACCAGTGCCACCTCGCCGGCGAAAGGATTGCCGTCACCCATCTCAAAGAGCCGCGAAAGACAATTCACCCGAGGATGACAGCGAGACTTCATAGGTCGCCTCGCCATCATAGGTCCCGCTATATTCCAGCGACGTGATCTGGAACGCGCCCTCGACGGTCCCAAAATCTGGGATGATGACCCGAAACACCGGGATCGCACCGTCGAAGAATAACTGCCGCGCCCGTGCATCGGTATCGGCATCCCGAAACACGCCCGATCCGGACACACTTGCAGTCTTCACACCGCCGCCCGCCAGCAACTCGCGCCAGCCACCCGCGCTCTCGGTCGATGTCACGTCGATCGCATCGGAGTTGAAGGTCAACCGTGTCGCACGCAGTCCGGCCATCGTCCGGAAGTCGCCGTTGCCGTCCAGATCGACCTTCAGCAAAAGGTCCTTGCCACTTTGAACACCCATGTTCGTCTCCTTAAAGGACTTGATCTTCCAGGCGAGCCCGGAACCACAGGTCGATCCTGCGGGTCCCTTCGCCCTCGTCTCGCTTCGCTTCCGCCTTCAAAAACCGCATCGACGCGACCCGCCCGCGCGTCAGCGTTAGCGCGCCATCCAACAAAACGTCCGATACCCGGGCTGCGACACGTTTCGCCGCCAGGTAGCCGGGGCGCGTGGTGACGATACTGACCCGAAGGTCATGCCAAGCGCCTGCCCCGCTCACATCGGAACGATCGCGCGTCTTCTCCGGGCCGAGCGCCACGAAGAGGTCTGGCGCCATCGTCGGAACGGCATCGAAGACCGCACCGGGGACTAGGCTGTCGAGCGTCGGGTCGCCCGCCAGGCGAGTATAGATCGCCATCTGCAGGCCCTCGCCCATCGCATAGGTCATGGCGTCACCTCCCCGGTGATCTCGCTGGCAAGGATGACCAGATGCCGACGGTCGCTTTCGTGCACGGTTTCAACAAGATAGTAGCGTTGCCCATCTCGAAGCCGTTGGCCCACTACCGGCCGCGAGTGATGTCCAGCCGGAATGTCATGGGTGGTAATGCGCACCTGCGTCCGAGCGGTTCGACCAAATTCCTTATGTGGCAAGGCGCCTGACCGCAGCTTGACCTCTGCCCAGAACGCTCCCTGCGCTTCCCAACTCTCGGTATATCCACCGGCACCGTCGGGAACTGGAACCGCAATCTCCCGGACCAGGCGCCGGGTGAACACCTTCACCATCAGACGCCCCCTCCGCCAATCCGGCGCACTTTCCAAGGCGCCAGGAGTTGCGCTGCGGTCGGCGTCAGCATTGGACCTTCGCCTTGATCGATCCCTTCGGCGATCAACAGAACGGCTTGTGCCAGACCATCCGGGACGGCCGACCAGTCCCCAAACCCGGCACGGACGGCAATCTCGATACGCTCGCCCTGAGTGATTAGGCCCTTGAGCGCCACAACAGGTCTGTGGGTATCTGTCTCCAGCCCGGCGACGGCAACATCCTCGGAACCCGTGGTTCGGAGCAATCGGACGGTATGCACCTCGGCCACCGGCGCGAGAGGTAGCCCGATGCGATCCGCTGTACTCGACTGTCCGCTCAATATGAAATCGCGTGCGATCAGGGCCTTTCCGGTCTGCCGTTCCACGCTCGAAATCGCGGCGCGCAACCGCAACCGCAACCGCTCCGCCTGACCGGGCACCGTGTCGTAATCGTCGGCCAGACGCATCTGCGCTGCGAGTTCCGCCACCGGCAGGGCGCCGTCGGCGATCCCTTGGGCGTCTAGGACCATCAGGGTCATCGGCATCTCCACGAGCCTGAATGAAAGGAAGAAAGAAGCGGGGCGGGCGATCCGCTCGTGCGGACCCGCCGGAGGCCGCCCACCCCGCATCCCCCGGCCCTTGGGCCGAAGGATATCGACGACGCTCAGGCCGCCGAGAACTTCAGCAGCTTGATCGCCGCGAAATCCGTGACGTCTCCACCAACGCGCTTGGTGGCATAGAAAAGGACATGCGGCTTGGCGCTGAACGGATCTCTCAGGATACGCAGATCAGGGCGCTCTGCGATGGTGTAGCCGACGCCGAAATCACCGAAGGCGATAGCCGTCGTGTCTTGGCCGATATCCGGCATCTGTTCGGAAATCAGGACAGGATAGCCCATCAATTGAGCCGGCTGACCGGCCGCGAGGCTGTCCGTCCAAAGGAAACGACCATCGGCATCCTTCATCTTCCGAACCGCGCCCGCAGTCTTCGAGTTCATGACAAAGGTCGCGTTGGCGCGGTACTTCGCACCCAGCGCGTAGACCAGGTCCACGATCGCATCCGCCGCATCGGTATCGGCAAAGTCGCCTGCCTTGCCGGAAGCAACGTAGCCAAGCGAGCCCCAGCTCCAATTCTGCTCCTCGACGGAGCCGTAATCCAGGAAGCCGCGCGGCTTGTCCGTACCGTCGCCGGAGACAAACGCGATCGACTCCGCCGTCGCAAACTTGTCCGCGATGCGCCCGGCCAGCCATCCCTCGATATCAAAGGCGCTATCGTCCAGCAGACGCTGAGACGCCTTTGGCAGGGCCGAAAGCTCGTGAAGCGGGATCGAAATCCGATCGAACAGAGGCGTCGCCGTCTCGCTGACCGACGCGGTCTCGCTCGCCCAGCCAGCGCCCGTCTCGGTGTGATCGACTAGCACGTCGTAGGATGTGGCTTCGACGTTCACCACGTTAGCGACGCTGCGCAGCGACGCGGCGCCCTCCAAGACAGACTGTACCGTTTCCGCCGTCTGCGGATCGACAAGATAGCCGCCCTCCGCCGCCACGGCGGTATTCAGGGACTTGCCCTCGAGCGGAAGCGTCCGCAGCCCGTCTTCGTCGCCCGAGCGCAGATAGCTGTCCATCGCCTTGCGATGGGGCACGGTTTCGTCGGCGGTCGTCCCGCTCAGCGGCGGGCGTTGCATCTTGTAATCCATGGTCAGGCGCTCTTCCTGTTTTGCCAGTCTGTCGGTGATATTCTTCCGGAAGCCTTTGAAATCACTGACCAACCCGGTCAGCGCTTCGGTGACTTCACCGATGCCGTCCTCGCTCATCGCGAACTCCTCGATTGGTGGTCGGCCGCGTCAGTCGCGCGCCAAGTCCAGACGCGCGGCCTCGATCGCCCGCGCCACGTCACGCCAAGCCACGGCCTTCGCCCCGACCCGCGCACTGGGCAGCATTGGGAACGTCACCAATGACACTTCCCAAAGCTCCAGTTCCTTCAGGAGCCGTCGCCCCTTCTCATCCTTCACGGCCTTGCGGACCGAGTACCCGATGCTCAACCCGTCCATGGCGCCCGCTTCGACCAAGGCCTGCGCCTCGCGGGCTTTGGCGACATCCGGCAGCAGCCGCCCGCGGACATAGAGCCCCCGCGCGTCCTCACGGACTTCGTCCCAAAGACCGATCACCTCCGTCGGATCGTGCTGCCACAGCATCTTGATGCGCCGCCCTTCCGCAGCCGCCCGCGCGAGGCTGTCGCAATAGGCGCCGCGTTCCACCACATCGTGACCGGTATCCTCGACCCCGAACCAAGAGGCATAGCCCTCCAGCACGGCGCCATCCTTCAGTTGCACAGCCGTCTCCGCCTGTGCGAACTTGCGTTCCAGACCCATGATGGGCCTCCTTTTCTAGAGCATGATCAGGTATTTGACGCCTTGCGCCAGGATCGTTCCGATGACTCCCATCGCCGCCAGCCAAAGCCGACGCTCCAGGCGCTCTAGCGCCTGTTCGATACCCCTGAGACGGAATTCCAACCCGTCCCACCGCTCTTCAAGAACCCGTTCATTCGCGTCGATCCGGGCATTGGCCGCATCGAACGGATCATAGAGAAACCGCGACCCGCCCTGCCGGGCCGCGCTCATGCGCCATCCATAGGTGCCAGCCCCAGCAACCGCCGCTTCTCATCCGCCGTCAGGAAATCCGATGCCGCGATCCGCGCCCATTCCGCGTCCCGCTCGGCGCCCAGGGCCGGAACCCGGTCTCGGTCCGCTGCGATCACAAGCCGCTCGCCAGCATATTGCGACATCCAATGCGACAGGCCCTCGCAGACCTTGCCCACCAGCGGCATCACGGTCAGCCGGTAGAACGCCCGATTGGCCTCCACGTAGTTGGCATAGGTCGCATCACCCGGGATCCCCAGCATCATCGGCGGCACGCCGAACGCCGTGGCGATCTCACGAGCAGCTGCTTCCTTGGTCTTCTGGAATTCCATATCTGACGGCGAGAACCCCATGGGCTTCCAGTCCAGCCCGCCTTCCAGAAGCATGGGCCGCCCGGCATTGCGCGCGCCCTGATGGTTCGCCTCCAACTCAGCGGACAGCCGATCGAACTGATCGGGCGACAGCTCCGCCTCGCCCTGATGCACGATCGCACCCGACGGTCGCGCGGCGTTGTCCAACAGACCCTTGGACCAGCGCGAGGCCGCGTTATGCACCTCCACCGCGCCAGCGGCCGCCTGCATCGGGCTCAGCCCGTAATGGTCGTCCTGCGGATGGAAGGCCCGCAAATGGCAGATGGGCGACACCTCCCCAACCCGGAAGCGATGCTTCCGCCCGCCGACGGCGTAGTCATAGGCCACCGGCCAACCGTCGGACCCCGGTACAACCGCCATCCGGTCCGAACGGAGCACATGCAGCTCCACCGGCAGTCCGACGCCGCCGACGGCCTCCACATAGCCGTTCCCAGACAAGAGGATCTGTCCGAACAGCGCCTCCAGCCATTCGCCTCGGCCCTGGGCGGGATTGGGACGTGCCAAAAGGTCCAGGAGCCCATGCGCCTCAAAAGGCGCAGTTCCATCGCCGCACGTCAACGGCACCGCCGCCGCCGCCTCCGCGATCAGCTTCACCGCCCGGAACCCCACCGGATTGTCCAGAAACCCGGTTCGCACAAGGCTGCTCGCGTCCCGGGGTCCCCAGACCGCCCGGCCGCCGCTGCCCCAGGCCGCGATGCGCCCCGTGGCCGATGCCTTAGCCTCGGTCGGTGGCGCGTCCTTTCTGCCAATCTTGAACATGGCCCGTCCTTCCTTGCCCGAATGAAAAAGGGGCCCGAAGGCCCCTTGTCTCGTCTGCCCCGTCGCCACGGCGCGTCGCTATAGCTGTCGCATCCGCGGCCCGGCCCGCTGCAGCGCTGGGTCCAGCAACCCTTCCCAAACAGCCCAGACCAAGGCGTCCACGCGGTCCGGCGATCCCGCCCCGTCATAGCCACCCGCGCCCATCCGGCACATCTGGTCCTCAAGACGGCCCAGGCCGCGCGCGTGGCGCACCCGCCCCTGCTCGTATAAAGCCGCCACCGGTTCCGCGCGGGCGCCCTTGCCCGCCCGCGCCGTCACCTTCCGGTAGCTCACCAACGGGGCCACTTGCCGCAGCACCGCCTCGATCATCTCACCGCCCTGGTTGCCCTCCGCCACCACACGGTCCGCGTTCCATCTGTCGTAGGCCTCGGCCACCCGCGCCGCCCATTCGGTCGGCGTCGCGCCCCCGATGCTCTCATCGGCCAGAACCCAGGCCGTCCAATCCCGTGCCGGCCCGTCCGCTTTCACGCCCACCACCACGATGCCCGTCTCATCCGCCGCACCGCCAGAACTCACAGCCGGGTCCACCCCGATGACCACACGGTCGAACCGCGTGGGCACCGGTCCCTGCAACTGTTCAAGCTGGGCGCTGGTCCAGAAAGCGCCGGGCACGTCCTCCAACAGCACGCCCTCCAATTCCTGCCGTCCCAACCGCGTCCCGCCATAGCGGGCCATGACCTCGGTCAGGAAACCCCGTGCCAGATTGGCCCGGTTCGCCTCGGTGGCCGCATGGGTCGTCACCGTGCTGTCCCGTGACAAGATCTGCTTCAACACCGGCACATTCTTCGGCGTCGTCGTCACCACCGCGCGGGGATCGTCGCCCAGCCGCAGGCAGAATTGCAACATGTCCCAGGTTTCCAGCCCCTTCTTCCACTTCGCCAGTTCATCGACCCAGGCCGCATCGAATTGCGGCCCCCGCAGCGCCTCCGGATCGTGGGCCGAAAACGCCTGCGCCTCCGCCCCGTTGGGCCAGACCAGCTTGCGCTGTCCCGCCTTCCAAACCGGCTTCCGATCGGGGGGAGAACAGGCCAAAATCCCGCTCTCCCCTTCGATCATCACGTCACGAACCTGATCGTAGGTCTCGCCGACCAAGGCCACACGCCGCGCTCGGCCGGGTTGGAGGGACCGCGGTCCCTCCACTTGGGCACGCACCCATTCGGCCCCGGCGGGGGTCTGCCCCGCGCCGCGACCGCCCAGGATCACCCAAGACCGCCAATCGCCCTCGGGCGGGCGCTGATGCTCCAACGCCCAGAAGTCGAACAGGTAGGGCAGTGCCGTCAGCGCGTTCTCGGACAAATCATCCAGAAACGCCGTCCGAACACTGGGCGTCGCGGATGCGATCGAGACGGCGCCCGATCTCAGCCCGTGCTTGGGCCAGATCGAGTCCGTCTCCGCCATGTTCGGTCCGTAAGGCATCCGCCAGCTTTCCTTCCTGCTCGGTGGCGATTGCATACGCCTTGCCAAGCTCCTTCTGTATGTTGACCAGTTCGGTCGGTTTGAGGTCTGTCGTGTCCCTTTGACAGAATTCTTCGATCTTCGTTTCGAAGACCTTCCGCAGCAGTTCCATTGATTTCAGCGCCGCCACGGCACGTTCTTTCAGTCCCTCTGAATCAAACGAGGGCGTCTCGATGCTATAGTTACTCATAGAAAATGCTCCGTGCTCTAATGGTCCGCACGAGCGCCGAGACGAACACTGCCGCCAGGGTCATCCCCAGGCCGCCGCGCCCATCTCGTCCAGCATGGCAAGAACTTCATTTTGAGCGTTCGGTGGGTCAACCACCAAAATCACGGGCGGGCCGTTTATCTTCTAAGCATCTGACTTTAAATCAGATTACCCATCATCCGCCTGCCGCTGCGCTTCGATCTCGCGCCAGCGCGCAACGTTTTCATTGTGCTCGGCGAGCGACTCGGCAAAGGCGTGCCCCCCGGTCCCGTCGGCCACGAAAAAGATGTAGGGAGAGGTTTCGGGGTCCACTGCGGCAAGCAGGGATGCCTCGCTCGGATTGGCGATCGGCGTCGGCGGCAACCCGTCGATTACATAGGTGTTGTAGGCCGTCTCGGCGCGTAACTCGCTGGCCCGGATACCGCGGCCCAGCGGCCCCTGCCCGCGCGTGATCCCATAGATCACAGTCGGGTCCGTCTGCAGCCGCATCCCTTGATTCAGCCGGTTCGTAAAGACCGAGGCGACGCGCCGCCGCTCCTCGGGAACGCCCGTCTCCTTCTCGATGATCGAGGCCAGGATCAGCGCCTCATCCGGCGTCTCGATGGGCAAGCCCGGCGCACGCGAATCCCAAGCCGCCTCCAGCCGCGCCCTCTGCGCGTCATTCATCCGCTGCAACAGATCGATCCGCGCCGACCCGCGCGCCACCTCATATGTATCGGGCGCGAGGCTGCCTTCCGGCGGCACCGGCATCTCGCCGTCCATGAACTCCGCCGATTTCAGACCTTCGACCACCTCCCAAGAGGTGAGGCCCGGCGCCACGGCCACCCGCCATGTAATCGAGACGCCCCGCTCCAACAGCGTCGCAAATGCGTCCGGCATGGCCTCCTCGCCGGGCACATAGGTCGCCACCTCCTCCAGGACATCTTGGCCCGGCACCCGCTCGCGAACTCGCATTTCCGGCCCCTGAGAACGCAACAACAGCGTTGCCGTGAAAGGGAAGACCGACGTGCCACCGGCGGTCACGATTTCCAGAACCTCCGGCATCGTCGCGCCCGGCGGGATCTCGTAAGTGCCGAATTTCAGGTCTCCAGCGCGCTCCAGATAGTTCGTTCCGACCCGAAAAAGGGACGCCGATGTGATCACGCCCGCGTCCTCAAGCGCATTGCTCACCCGCGTGAGGGACGCGCCTTGCGGTACCTCGAAGAAGGTGGCCTCAGTCAGCGGCCCGGGCTCCTGCCAGCGGGACTTTCCGATCTGCACAGCCACCGCCAAAGCCACGATCAGCACAAGCGCGACCGTGAGGGCGTTGGCTGCAATATGCTTCCACATCAGATGGTTCCGAGCTGAGGTTAATCTACTTTCGACATCACGAGCGAGGCATTCGTACCCCCGAACCCGAAGGAGTTCGACAAGGCCACGTCAATGTTCCGGCGCTCGGCGGCCTTCGGCGCAAGCGACACCTTCGCCTCCGCATCCGGCGTGTCCAGGTTCAGCGTCGGCGGCGCCACGCCGTCCCGGATCGCCAGGATGCAGAAGATCGCCTCGACGGCGCCAGCCGCGCCCAGCAGATGCCCAATGGCCGACTTCGTCGATGACATCGTCACGCCTGCAGCGCTCTCGCCCAGCACCCGTTCCACTGCGCCCAACTCGATCGTGTCCGCCATGGTCGATGTGCCATGGGCATTCACATAATGTACATTTGTACCATTCATGCCCGCACGAGCCAAAGCGGCCCGCATGGCCCGCTCCGCGCCCTCATGATCCGGTGGCGGCGCGGTGATGTGATGGGCGTCGCCCGAGAGGCCATAACCCCTTATTTCCGCGTAGATTTTCGCACCCCGCGCCTTTGCGTGTTCGTACTCCTCCAGGACCAGAACACCAGCGCCCTCACCCATCACGAACCCATCGCGATCCGCGTCCCAGGGCCGACTCGCGGTCTCCGGCGCATCGCCGCGCGACGTGCTCAGCGCCTTGCACGCGTTGAAACCGGCGATCCCGATCTCGCTGATCGGGCTTTCCGCGCCGCCCGCGATCATCACATCGGCATCACCCAAGGCGATCAACCGCGACGCATCTCCGATGGCGTGCGCCCCGGTCGAACAGGCCGTTACCACCGAATGGTTCGGCCCCCGGAACCCGTAGCGGATGCTCACCTGTCCGGAGGCAAGGTTAATCAGCGCGGAGGGGATGAAGAATGGCGAAACCCGCCGTGGCCCCCGCTCCTTCAGCAGGATCGCCGTGTCTGCAATGGAGGTCAGCCCCCCGATCCCCGACCCGATCATCACGCCGGTCCGTAGCTTGCCCTCTTCGTCCGGCGCCCAGCCACTATCGGCGATGGCCTGATCGGCGGCCGCCATTCCGTACAAAATGAAATCGTCGACCTTGCGCTGCTCCTTGGGCTCCATCCAATCGTCGGGATTGAACGTTCCGTCAGACCCATCGCCTCGCGGGATCTCGCAGGCATAGGTCGTGGCCAGATGGCTCGCATCGAAGCGCGTGATGGCCCCGGCTCCGGATTGCCCGTCGATCAGGCGCGACCACGTCGCCTCCACGCCCGAGGCCAGCGGCGACACCATTCCCAATCCTGTCACAACGACACGGCGCAACTGCATCTGCCCCACTCCAATTGTTTCCGGGCCTGATACACGCCCCGCGCGCGGGGCTGCAAGACGGCGCTTACCGCCCTTCGAAAGCGGCGGGCCGCTTCTCGAGGAAGGCGAGAACACCTTCTTGGAAATCGCGCGACCGCCCGCATTCCCCTTGCAGCTTGGCCTCCATGGTCAGCTGCTGCTTGAGCCCGTTCTCATAACTGCCCCGGATCGCCTTCTTGACGTTCCCGTAGGCCACCGTCGGCCCATTGGCGAGATGCCGCGCCCGCTCGTTCCAGACGCTCTCGAAAGCCTCATCTGCGACCGCCTCCCAGATCATCCCCCAATCGCTGGCCTGCTGCGCTGTAATCGGCTCGGCGAAGAGGGCCGCGCCCATGGCCTTTGCCATGCCCATCTGCCGGGGCAGCCAATAGGTGCCGCCCGCATCGGGGATCAGCCCGATCCGCGTGAAAGCCTGTAGGAACACCGCCGATTCCGTCGCGATCACAATGTCGGCGGCCAAAGCCAGGTTCGCCCCGGCCCCCGCTGCCGGGCCGTTCACGGCGGCGATGGTCGGAATTTTGCTCTCGAAGATGGCCATCAGCATGGGCTCATATTCGTCGCGCAAGGTCCGTTCGAGATTGATGTTCGCCGCGTTGGCCCGGTCGCCCAGATCCTGGCCTGAGCAAAACGCCTTGCCCTTCCCCGTCATCACCAGAACCCGCTCCGAGATTTCGGCGGCGCGCACGGCATGGAGGATCTCGGCCCGCATCTGCGTATTGAGCGCGTTCATCACCTCAGGCCGGCTGAGCGTCAGGACGCCGACGCCGTCGCGGGCGCTATAGCGGATGGTCTCGTACTGCATGGGGGCCTCCTTGGTTCGGGCGGAGCCTATCAGCCCCGCCCGCCAAGGAAAGCGCAACCGCGCGTCACAGCCCAGTCACGGGCGAACCAGTCGGATCAGAGCCCGCGCGGTCGCATCGGGTGTCAGGTTCACACGCCGATAGACACTGCCATCCCGATTGCGGGTCAGCATCCCCTCGCCCACCATCTCACGCCGGATCCCAGCCGCATCACGGAAGGTACACTGGGCATGGATCACGGTCGAAATCTCCTGCTCCGCCCAAATGCCTTTGGGATCGAGGCGTGCCCAAATCGGCCAAAGACACAGAACACGCTGGCTGTGCTTGGTGGGCCACCCGGTAAAGCGCCCTGTCGCATCGAACCGGGCGGCGGCACGGCGGACCCGCGCCATATCGGGCGGCGGCTCCGCCGTCCGGTCGGCACCGATCTGAGCGGCTTTGAGGTGCTGAAAGTTGCGGAACCCCGCGGCGCGGGCCACGGCGTTCAGCGTCGCTTGATGCGGGGGCGATGGCGCAAGCTGGCCGCGCAGCGCCTTGGCGAACTGGCTCACATCGTCGAGAAAAAGCGGAATGGCCTCTCGGGTCATCGTCGATCTCCTGCCGCCATCGCACTCCCAAGGGGATCGAGGGGCCGCCCTTGCCCGCCGGACGGCGGTGTTCGGATCGGAAAGATCGCGAGATGGGCAGGTTCAGCATATCCCGGTGGGGATGGCGGCGCCTCGGTGAACTGCGGACCGTGGCACGGCGCTACGCCGGACACGGGTGCGACGCAAGGATTTTCGCGCGCGCGGTGACCGGGCATCCGATTATTCGCATCAATGATCGCGACCTAGAGGAGGTCTTTCAGCCGCGCTTCTTCCTCGGCATTCAGCCCTTCCGGCGTCGCCTTGCGCTGTCGGGTCACATGGGCCACGGCGATCCCGCCGCCCAGAAGCAGAAGCGCCAGGGGCGTCCCCCACAAGATCAGGGTTGAGCCGCTGGCGGGTGGGTTCAGCAGCACATATTCGCCGTAGCGATCCACCACATAGTCGATCACCTCATCATCGCTGTCGCCCGCCACCAGCCGTTCGCGCACCAGAAGGCGCAGGTCGCGGGCTAGCGTCGCGTTGCTCTCATCGATGCTCTCGTTGCGACAGACCAGGCAGCGAAGCCCCTTGGACAGATCGCGGGCGCGTTCTTCCAGAACGGGATCGTCGAGCACCTCGTCCGGCTGCACAGCAAGGGCGGGCGTCGCAAGCAGGAGGCACAGGAGAAGTGCCCTCATTCCGCGGGCACTCCCTGCGGCACCTTTCGGGCACCCGCTGCCACACGGTAGCGGCGGTCGCCCAGCGAGACGACCCCACCCAAAGCCATGATGATCGCGCCCCCCCAGATCCAGTTGGCGAAGGGTTTGATATAGACCCGAACGGCCCAGCCCCCGCCCTGTTGCGGGTCGCCGATCACGGCATAGACGTCGCGAGTGAAGCCATTGTCGATCCCCGCCTCGGTGGTGGGCATCTGGGCCACGGGATAGACCCGCTTTTCGGGCAGCAGGACGCCAATATCCTCGCCGCCCTCATAGACATGGAGCCGCGCCTGGGTGGAGACGTAGTTCGGGCCTTGCAGGCGCTGCACGTCTTCCAGCATGACTTCGTAGCGCCCAAGCTCCATCCGGTCGCCGATATTCATGACCTCGATGCGCTCCTGCTCCCACGCAACCAGCCCGGCCACCCCGAAGATGGTGATGCCGAGGCCGCCATGGGCGAGGGCCTTGCCCCAGTCGGCGCCGGGCAGGCGCGTCAGACGGCCCATCCGGTTGCTCAGATCGCCGCGTCCGGTGCGTGACCAAAGGTCGATGGCGGCACCGACCACCAGCCACACGCCCAGGGCCGCGCCCAATGGGCCGCCGGCGGAGCGGCCAGTTTGCATGGCCCAGACCAGCGCGCCGATGGCGACGGCCAGGATCGCGGCCGGCACCATCAGCCGGACGACGCGCGCCGTACCACGCTTCCAAGGCATGGCCGAGCCTAGGGGGACCAACGCGGCGAGCGCGATGACGAAGGGTGTGAAGGCAGCGTTGAAGAAAGGCGGCCCGACGGAGAGCTTCCGGTCGAAAGCCATCTCCGCGACCAGCGGCCAGATCGTGCCCACGAAGACCACGAAGCAGGAGACGGCGAGAAGCACGTTGTTTACGACCAACGAGGATTCCCGGCTGACCACCCCGAAAACCCCCCGCGCCTGCAGGACCGGCGCGCGGATCGCGAAGAGCGCCAGCGCGCCGCCGGTGAAGATGGCCAGGATGGCGAGAATATAGACGCCCCGCTCCGGGTCGTTGGCGAAGGCATGAACCGAGGTCAGCACGCCCGAGCGGACGATGAACGTGCCGATCAGCGAGAAACCGAAGGCGAGGATGGCCAGCAGGATCGTCCAGGCCTTCAGCGCCTCTCGCTTCTCGACCACGATAGCCGAGTGCAGCAGGGCGGCGGCGATGAGCCAGGGCATGAAGGAGGCGTTTTCGACCGGATCCCAGAACCAGAACCCGCCCCAGCCCAGTTCGTAATATGCCCACCAGGAGCCCAGCGCGATGCCCACGGTCAGAAACAGCCAAGCTGCCAGCGTCCAGGGTCGGACCCAGCGGCCCCAGGCGGCATCCACGCGGCCCTCGATCAGGGCGGCGACGGCGAAGCTGAACGCCATGCTCAGACCCACATAGCCGAGGTAGAGGAAGGGCGGATGGAAGGCCAAGCCGGGGTCTTGCAGGAGGGGGTTTAGATCCTCACCGTTGAAAGGCGGGCTGGCCAGCCGTGTGAATGGGTTCGAGGTGAAAAGGATGAAGGCGTAGAAGGCCACGCCGACACTGGCCTGCACGGCCAGGACGCGCGCGCGGAGTGTGGCGGGCAGTTGCGACCCGAACCAGGCGGCCGCCGCTCCGAAGAGCGCCAAGATCAGCACCCAGAGAAGGAGCGAGCCTTCGTGGTTCCCCCAGACGCCGGTGACCTTGTAGAGCATGGGCTTGTCGGTATGGGAGTTCAGGACCACCAGCCGAAGCGAGAAATCCGAGGTGACGAAGGCGTAGGTCAGGGCCGCGAAGGAGAAGGCCACCAGCAGGAACTGGATCGTCGCCGCCGGATGGGCCACCGCCATCCAACCCGACCATCGTTTCCATGCGCCGATGAACGGAACCGTCATCTGAACCAACGCCACCGCGAAGGCCAGGATCAGGGCGAAATGTCCAAGCTCTACCACCATGGCTTTGGTATAGGCGGGGCAACGAGCGGGGCCAATGGGGTGCGACGCGCGGTCCCGCCGCGCGCCGCGCAAGATTGCGTGAGAGGGCCGCGGCCTATTCCTGCCGACCGTCCTCTTCGGATTTCCAATCCGAGAGCGCCGCATTCTGATCAGCGTGCCAAGCCGAATGAACTGGCGCCGGCCGCGGTGTGATCCGCGGCACGCGCCGATAATGCAGCTCCCGCGCGCCGAAATAGAAGCTGACGATGGCGCCCAAAAGCCACCAGAGCGGCTCGGGCACATAGGCCAAGCCCTCCATCCGGGCAGAGAACCCGATCGGCGCGACCATGGCATAGGTGAAGAGGCCCAGCGTGCCGAGCGCTAGCATCGGACGCGGCAGCCGGTTCAGACCATCCACCGCGCGGTCAAAGGGCCCGGCGGCCTCGCGCTTGAACTCTGCCTCCAGTTGGCCAAGCGCCGCGCGATGTGCCTCATGGTCCTGGGCCTGCTTTTCGGTCGCGTTGGCCACGAAGACCTCCGACAATCCCTTGGCGACATTGCCGACCCGCGCCACGGCCCCCAGTTTCGACATCACGCCCATTTTGCCGTCCGCGCGCGATGCTGGTCTTCGGTCAGGCGGTATTTGCGCGAGATGAACTCCTCCGCGCGGCGGATCCAGCCGCCCTTCCCGCCATCCTTGCGGCGGGCATATTTGCGCGAGGCCGGGCGGCGGTCGGCCAAGTCGTAGTAGTAGTTGCGCCGGGCGATGCCATAGGCGTCGGCGATGTGGTCCGGTGCGGCCTCCGTCGCGGCATGGGCGGCGCGGATGGTCATGGGACCGATGGCCCCGTCCACGGCGATATCCTGTCCCATCCCGTTCAGCATCCGCTGAAGGATGCGCACGGCATTGGATCCGGCATTCACATACATGTCGAAAACGCTGGCCTGCAGCGGCGCGGGCAAGCGGTCCACGCGGACACGGCGGAAGTAATGGTCGATGAAGATGTCCACCGCCTTGGCGCGTGTCATGGCGCGGACGTCCGAGACATCGACATCGCCGTCCCCGTCGAGATCCAGCCCAAGGCGCCGCATGGTGTGAATCGTCACGCCGTAATTGGTCGCCCCGCCCGGATCGTCGGGGTCGTTCACGAAGCCACCCTCTCGGGCGACGATATCTTCTGCGATGGATCGAACCGACAACATGGCTCGTCCCTCCCATGCTCGATTTCAATGAAGGGGCGGACCATTCGTTCGAGCGGTTAAGGGAAGGTTAGGGTCTGCGGTCCGCGCACGCTGCATCGTCTTGCAAATTTGAAAACCTGCCTGCGGCGGTGGCGGCTTCCGCGCCCCGGCGCAGAGCCGCTAGGCCTGCCGTCCGATGTGGCAGGAAAGGTGGAAGGATGACAAACAGCGGAACGGGCGACAGTGATATGCCATGCGGACGGCTTGGCCACGGCGGGCCGATCGTCTCGGATTTCGCCCTGGGGACAATGACGTTCGGCGTAGAGACCGACGCGGCGGGTGCCCATCGGCAGCTTGATCTGTTCGTCGACCGGGGCGGGACGTTCATCGACACGGCGGATGTCTACGGGGCCGGTCGGTCGGAGGAGATCATCGGAGACTGGGTGGCTGCACGAGGAACGTGCGACGATCTGGTGATCGCCACGAAGGGGCGGTTTGGGGGCGAACATCATGGCACCGGTGCCTCGCGCCGCGCCTTGACGCAGGCGGTGGAAGGCAGCCTCAGGCGTCTGCGGCGGGAGGCCATCGACCTCTATATCGTGCATGGATGGGATAAGGAGGTCCCGATCCTAGACACGTTGTCGGTGCTGGGCGACCTGATGACCGCGGGCAAGATCCACCAGATCGGCTGGTCCAACCTGTCGGCCTGGCAATTGCAGCGGATCGTCAGCACGGCCGCGGCGCATGACCTGCCGATGCCCGTCACGCTCCAATCGCAATACAACCTTCTGGAGCGCGGGATCGAAATGGAGGTGCTTCCCTGCTGCCTGGATCTCCGCATCGCGCTGACGCCCTGGTCACCGCTGGGCGGTGGCTGGCTGACCGGCAAGTATGGCGCAGAACGGCGACCCGAAGGCGCGACGCGGCTGGGCGAAGACCCAAGTCGCGGGGTGGAAGCCTACGACCTCCGCAATACCGACCGGACATATGCGGTCCTGCAATGCGCGGGGGAGATTGCCGAGGAACATGGCCGACCGATGTCCCATGTGGCTTTGGCTTGGCTTGGCGCGCGTTCGGGCGTCCATGGCATCCTTCTGGGTGCACGAAACGTAGCGCAGCTGTCCGACAATCTCGACGCGGTCGATCTGAACTTGTCTTCGGCGGAGCTGGACCGCCTGACCACCGCCTCGGCTCTGCCGATGCATCCCTACCCCTATAACTTCCTGGAGGATTGGTGCGGGCTGAATGTCTGGACTCGGTTGGGAACCTGGGCCAGGCCAAACGCGCGATAACGCGGCAATCGTCGTCAGAGCGCGCAGCGAAGCTCCGTCTGCCCAACCATCGGCGTCGCACCCAGCGCTTTGGCGAAGGCCCGGAAGCCAGGATCGCGTCCGTCGGCATTGATGATCCGGAGGTGTTGATCGGTTGGGGCCAATGCGCCGACCAGAGCGCGCCCGAGGCCGTTGCGGCGCCGGTCAGGCCGCACGGCAATCTGGGCCAGGGTCATGGTGGTCTCGATCCGTGCCGCGTAACCCGCCAATCCCGCCACGTCCCATATCGTCACGCTGCGAATATTGCCCGGTACGGCCGAGAGGGCTGCAACGTCGTTCTGCCACGTCGGCGGCCAATCCCAGAGCGTCGGCGCCTCGACCGACAGCCGGTCCCAGGGCGTGTCGACGACGTCCCCGCCCCCGCCGCTTTGGACCAATTGGTAACAATCCAGCGGGCGGACCGCTTCCATACCTAGGCTGAGATAAAGGGCTCTGGCAGGTGCGTTGCCATCCATAACCTCCGTCGTGAAGGTCCGGGCGCCATGGGCCACAAGGCCGGCCAGGGACCGGTCGGCCATCGCGCGGGCCAGGCCGCGACCGCGATCCTCCGGCCGCGTGCCGCTGGCGATCAGATAAGCGTCGGCGCCACGACGACCCACCAGCCAGATGGCCACAACGGTGTCCCCCGCCATAGTGACGAGCGACGCGTCGGGCACGAAACCGCGCTGCCGAAGCATCAGATTAAAGCTCGTCTGCGACGGCTGCATCGGTACCGCATAGTCCGAGAACGCGGCCAGCATGGCCGCCCGCAACGCCTCGGACGGGACGCCGTCGGCCGAGCGGATCACGCGCCGCGTTGGGCCGTCAGGGTCACGTCGACCGTGACGCCGAAGCCCACGGAGGTCTCATCGGGATAGGCCTCACCCATGTTGTAGTCGCGACGATCCAGTTCCACCTGGCCCTCCATGGTCGCAATGTCCCCGTCGATCTGTAGGCGGAAAGGCATCTGGACGGGCACGCTCACGCCCCGCAGATCGAGCGTCCCGTCAGCCAGATAGTCTTCGCCGTCGGGCACGATGGTGGCGGTGAAAGTGGCGGTCGGGAAGCCCGCGCTGTCGAGGAAGGCGGCTTCCGTGGCTTGCTGCGTGACCGAACCGAGGCCCAGCGATCCGGTCGCGATCACCACCTCCACCTGACCGAAAGAGCCATCGTCGCGGGGCGTCTCGTCAAAGTCGATGGCCGCCTGCCAGTCGGCGAAGCTGCCCGTCACCGGCTGGCCCAACTGCGTCACGGTGATCGACAGCGTGCCCTCCTCGACGGTCCAGTTCGACGCTGCCTCCGTCTGAGCCGTCACGGTTGCGGTTGTGGTGGCCGTGGCCCCATCGGAGGCGAGGAAGAGACCGGCACCCAGTGCGCCCGCCCAGACGACCACAGCGCTCAGCGGGGCGAGGAGATGGCGCCCCCCCTCGGGCAGCGGGCCGGGATCCGTCCCGCGCCACATCCGCCCGAAGGTCGAGTCCTTGTCGATCACGACATGCTTCAGGGTGCCCACGATATGCAGGATGAGGGCCGCCACGAGCACCCGCTCGAACGTCATGTGGAGCGTCGCCAGGGTCGCCGACAGGTCCGGATCCTTTGGCAGGAACGGAAGCGACTGACCAAAGGGCCACCAGATCGGCGCGAACCCTTCGGCCGTGGCGTGGTGCGCCCAACCCAAAGCGGGGACCAGGATCAGCGAGCCATAGAGCAACCAATGGACGGTCGATGCGGCGAAGGTCTCCAACGTGCGGTCGGGATGCAGCGTCCGCGGGCGCGGCTGGCTCAGCGCCCAGGCGATGCGCGCCAGCGCAACGAAGAAGATGGTAATGCCGACGGTCTTGTGGGCCGAAAACAGCGTCGCCTTCCATGCCAGTTCTTCGTCCGTGCCGAACGGCGCGTCATAGGCGACGACCCCCAGTACGATCGCCGTCGGGATCAGGAGCGCGATGGCCCAATGAAACGCGCGCTCGACCCAGCCATAGGTCGTGGGTGTGTTGGTCGCGGCAGTGTGGGTGGCGGACATGGGGCAACCTCTCTCGACGGTACGGCCTTAAGGTATCGTGACCTGCCTAGATTGACACCGTTGCTGATGCACAAGACCCGTGCGCGATCTGCTTGAGACGGCTCTCCGGCCCGGTTAGACCCGCTCAAACCTTGAGGGAGGGGACATGAGCCGCGCATTCGTCTTTCCGGGCCAGGGCGCCCAGAGTATCGGCATGGGACGGGATCTGGCCGATGCCTACCCCGCCGCCCGCGCCGTCTTCGATGCCGTCGATGCCGCCTTGGGCGAGGATTTGTCGGGGCTGATCTGGTCCGGCACTGCCGAGGACCTGCAGCTGACGCGGAACGCGCAGCCCGCCCTCATGGCAACCTCGGTGGCCGCACTGCGCGCACTGGAAGCCCAGGGCGTGTCGGTGACCGAACACGCCGCCTTTGTCGCCGGGCATTCGTTGGGCGAATACTCGGCCCTTGTTGCTGCGGGGGCGCTGGAACTCGGCGATGCCGCGCGACTTCTGCGGCTGCGCGGGGACGCGATGCAAAGCGCCGTACCCGTAGGCGACGGCGCCATGGCCGCGCTGCTGGGTCTCGACTTCGAGGCGGCGCGGTCCGTCGCCGACGAGGCGGCACAGGGCGAGGTGTGCCAGGCGGCCAACGACAACGACCCCGCCCAGGTGGTCGTCTCGGGTCACCGCGCGGCCGTTGAACGGGCGGTGGAGATTGCAAAGGCGCGGGGCGCCAAGCGTGCGCTTTTGCTGCCCGTCTCGGCACCGTTCCATTGCGAATTGATGGGGCCGGCGGCGGCGGCCATGGCAGAGGCGCTGGACGACGTTGAGATCGCAGAGCCGGTAGTGCCTCTGGTCGCCAACGTGACCGCCGCGCCGGTGAGCGACGCGGCCACGATCCGGTCCCTTCTGGTGGATCAGGTCACCGGGTCCGTGCGGTGGCGCGAAAGCGTGATGCGCATGGCCGCCGATGGCGTCACCGAAATCTGGGAGATCGGTGCGGGCAAGGCGCTCTCCGGCATGATCCGACGGATCGACAAATCGGTCGCGACCCGTGCTATCGGGACAGCGGATGACGTGACCGCAGCCGCCAAATCACTTGAAGAAAGCTCGACTGATGTTTGATCTTGAAGGAAAAAATGCCCTTGTCACTGGCGCCTCCGGCGGTATTGGCGCGGCCATCGCCCGCCAGCTTCACGCCCAGGGGGCCACGGTCGGCCTTTCGGGCACGCGGACCGAGCCGCTGGAAACGCTCGCGGCCGAACTGGGCGCGCGGGCCCATGTCCTTCCCTGCAATCTGTCCGATCCCGAGGCCGTCAACGTGTTGCCCAAGCAGGCGACCGAGGTCATGGGCGCTGTCGATATTCTCGTGAACAATGCCGGGATCACGAAGGACAACCTTTTCATGCGAATGTCCGATGACGATTTCCAAAGCGTTCTGGATGTGAACCTGACCGCTGCCTTCCGCCTCTCCAAGGGCGTGCTGCGCGGCATGATGAAGGCCCGTTGGGGCCGGATCGTCATGATCTCGTCGGTCGTGGGAACGACCGGCAATCCCGGCCAAGGCAATTATGCGGCCTCCAAGGCAGGTATGGTCGGCATGGCGAAGTCGCTGGCCTATGAGGTGGCAAGCCGCGGGATCACGGTGAACGCGGTCGCGCCGGGTTTCATCGCCACGGCCATGACGGACAAGCTGACGGACGATCAAAAGACCAAGATCGACGATCAGATCCCAGCGGGCCGCATGGGCACACCCGAGGAGATCGCGGCCGCGACCGTCTACCTGGCCAGTCCCGAAGCCGCTTACGTGACGGGCACCGTTCTGCATGTGAATGGCGGGTTGGCCATGGTGTGATGCGCGACCTGCGCGCGCGTTTTTCCACTTTCCTGCAATTGTGGAATGCGCAGCATCGCTTCTTCGGTTGAAAGGACGCGCGGGCGGCCAACCCCCGAGCAATAGGCGCAGATCGGATGATCACCTACGGCGGATGAACCTTTCAGCACTTTGAAAATAAAAGATATTATCCGCATTCATCCGCACACAATGCGCCGCATTGCGGCGCCGGGATTGGCATTTGCCATCCGGAACGCCCATGATATAGGGCGCGCACACCAAAGACGGCCCTGAGGGGCGATAGACGAGGTAGAGACATGAGCGACATCGAGGACCGCGTCCGCAAGAAAGTCGTGGAACATCTTGGGGTCGAAGAAGAGAAGGTGACCGAGAACGCCTCCTTCATCGACGACCTGGGCGCCGACTCGCTCGACACGGTCGAGCTCGTGATGGCCTTCGAGGAGGAGTTCGGGATCGAGATCCCCGATGACGCCGCCGAGTCGATCCAGACGTTTGGCGACGCCGTGAACTTCATCAAGGCGAATACCTGATCGCGATCCTTCGGACCGTTTCGGAAGGCGTCCCGTCGGGCGCCTTTTTTCGTTCCAAGATCGGCCGTGATGGCTCGCGATACCTGCGTTCATGACCCGACCCGTCCCCTACACCGTCAGAAGCCTGCTGGGCGACGCGGTGCTTTTGGCGCTGGCGATAGGGCTCGCCGTTTTCGCATGGCTCGCGCTCGATATCCATGTTCCGCCGCCATGGACGCGCCCCGCGCAAGTCGCGACGATCACCGTCCTCGCTTTAGCACTGGCACTTCGATTTCGTGCGCGCGCCCTCGGCTGGGGCATCGTCTTGGCCGTCGGCGCCGTGCATTTGGGATGGTTCCTGGCCCTGCAGCCAAGAGCGGATCGGGATTGGGCCCCGCCGCTGGCCCATTCAGTCACGGGACACGTGACGGACGGGATCGCCCACCTCGAAAACGTCCGGGATTTCGACTGGAGAGATCCGGATACCGCGACGGAACGCTGGGTCGACGGAACTTACCCGTTGGATGGGATTGCCCGCGTCGACTTGATCACCTCGGTCTGGGATGACCCAGACATCGCCCATATCCTGGTGTCGTTCCTGTTCGAAGACGGACGCGATCTGGCCTTCTCCATCGAGGTGCGACGCGAGGCGGACGAAGATTTCTCGATCCGCGGTGGCTTCCTTCGGGAATTCGAGTTGGCGCTGATCGCCGCGCCGGAACGGGATTTGGTGGACCTGCGGGTGGACGCGCGACGCGAGGAGGTGCGCCGCTATCCCACGACATTGACCCATGCGCAGGGCGCGGACCTTTTTCGGGCCTATGTCGATTTAGGCAACGACCTGTCGGTCGACCCCCGGTTCTACAATACGATTACCGCGAACTGTACGACCGTAGCATGGTCCATCGCCCACGTGCTGAAGGACGACCTGCCCGTGGACCGACGCCTTCTTCTGTCGGGGCGGTTGCCGGAATACCTCGAGGCGCTGGGCATCTTGGACGGCGATGTCGACATGGCCACACGTAAGCGGGACGCGCTTATCCGGCCCGCCGATGGTTGAAGCCTGGGCATTGTTGGGCATCGATTGCCGCCCCAGATTGTCCATGGCCCCATCCGGCGGGCCGGTGATACGGTCCACGCCATGAAACGCGACACCGCCCGCGAGATCACTTATGCGAACATGGCCCGCACGCGGCGTCAGCGCTTCCTTATCCGCGGCCTGGAGACGCTGACCGGACGCCATGCGCTGTTGCGGCGGGCCAAGGGCTATGATCAGGCGGTGGCACAGGGCGCCGTCTTCTGGGAGGAGATGGCATTTCGCTACGGGCTCGTGCCGGATATCGTCCGCGGCAGCCTTGATCACGTGCCCAAGAATGGACCGGTCGTGGTCGTGGCGAACCACCCTTACGGCATCCTCGATGGACTGACGCTATCGCTCTTGCTGAGCCGGGCGCGACCCGAAGGGTTCAAAGTCATCGCCAACGACGTGTTTCTCCGCGCACCCGATTTGGCCGACGTGATCCTGCCGGTCAGCTTCGACGAGACGCGCGCGGCACAAGCGGTGAACCTGAAGATGCGGAAAGAGGCCCTGGCCTATCTCAATGCGGGCGGGATCATCGGAGTTTTCCCCGGCGGTGCCGTCTCCACCCCCGCGCGGCCCTTCGGGCGCGCCAAGGATCCCTATTGGCGGGGCTTCTCGGCCAAGTTGATCCGGCAATCCCGCGCCACGGTCGTGCCGATCCATTTCGAGGGCGCCAATTCCCGCCTTTTCCATCTGGCGAGCCATCTGAACGCCACCCTGCGCGTCGGTCTTCTGGTGCGGGAGTTTCGGGCGCGCACCGATGGGCCTGTCCGTCTGTCCGTGGGCGCGGCGATCCCACCGGAAGAAATCGCTTCCCGCCCGGGAAATCAGGCGGACCTGATGGCTTGGCTGCGCGCGCGGACCTATGCAGCCGGGCAGGACGACGATGCGCTGGGCTTCAATTTCGACACGGACAAGGTGGGTTGCGGATGAGTGTCGCGATCTTCGATAGCGGTCTGGGCGGACTGACCGTCTGGAATGCGGTGACCCGACGCCTGCCGGAGATTGCCGTCAGCTATTATGGCGACAATGCCAATGCGCCCTATGGCGTTCGCGAGGCCGATGACGTGCATACGCTAACGAAGCATGCCGTGGAACGGCTTTGGGAGGACGGGACGGATTTGGTCGTCCTGGCTTGCAACACGGCTTCGGCAGCAGCATTGCGTCGAATGCAGGAAGCGGGCGTACCCGAGGGCAAGCGGGTGCTTGGGGTTTTCGTGCCTCTGATCGAAGCGTTGACGGAACGGGATTGGGGCGACAACTCCCCCCCGCGCGAGGTTTCGGTCCGTGAAGTGGCCCTGTTCGCCACGCCCGCCACCGTGGCCAGCCGGGCGTTCCAACGGGAATTGGCTTTCCGGGCCATCGGCGTGGATGTGGAGGCACAGGCCTGCGGCGGCGTGGTGGATGCGATCGAGGATGGCGACATGATCCTGGCGGACGCGCTGGTACGGTCCCACGTGGACGCGCTCATGCGGAAGATGCCGCAACCGGAGGCGGCGATCCTTGGATGCACCCACTATCCGCTCGTCCAGGAAAGCTTCCAGAAGGCGCTTGGGCCAGACGTCAAGGTCTTCAGCCAGGCGGATATTGTGGCGGACAGCTTGGCGGATTACCTGTCTCGCAGACCGGAGATGGCGGGCGGAACGGGCTCGGCACGGATGCTGACCACCGGCGACCCAGAGCGGGTCTCGGCCCGTGCCACGCAGTTCCTGCGCCGCCCGCTGATATTCGAGGCCGCCTAATATGCGTTCACTCAAAAAGACCCGTCGGATCCAAGTGATCGCCATCGCAGCCGTGGCGTTGGCGGGATCGGCCGCACTGATCGGGTATGGCTTCCGTGACGGGATCAACTTCTTCCGCGCACCCAGCCAAATCGCGGAGGCGCCCCCTGCCCCCAACGAGGTTTTCCGGATCGGGGGCCTCGTGGCCGAAGGTACGCTGGTGCGCGGGGAAGGCACGCAGGTGACGTTCGAGGTGACCGATGGCGGGGCCTCGATCCCGGTCACCTATACCGGCGTGCTGCCCGATCTCTTCGGCGAAGGCGAGGGCATGGTCGGCACAGGTCGATATATCGATGGCGTGTTCGAGGCCACCGAGATTCTGGCTCGCCATGACGAGACGTACATGCCGAAGGAGGTGATCGACGCGCTGAAGGATCAGGGCGTCTATCAGGCCCCTGCCGAGGGCTGACATGACCGCGCCGACTGCCGCGCCCGTGCCGGGGACGACCTTGCGCGCGGCAGCCTGGATGCTGGGCTCCATCGCATCGTTCACCTTGATGGCGGTGGCCGGGCGTTCGGTCTCCGATGTGCATGATACATTCGAGATCATGCTCTACCGATCCTGCGTCGGTGTCGTCTTGGTGGTGGGCATTCTGGCCGCGACCGGTGGCTTGGGCGGCGTCACGACGCGGAACCTGCCCCTCCAGATCGTGCGAAACATCACCCATTTCACCGGACAGAACCTGTGGTTTCTGGCCATCACGCTGGCACCCCTGGCACAGGTCTTCGCGCTCGAATTTACTTCACCGCTCTGGGTTCTCCTGCTGGCGCCAATCGTTCTAGGTGAGCGTGTGCGAGCGGTACAGTTCGTGGTGGCGTTGGTCGGTTTCGGCGGCGTCCTTCTGGTGGCGCAGCCCTTCTCGGGCACCGTCTCTCCGGGTCTTGTCTGGGCCGGATTGGCGGCGATTGCCTTCGCCTTGACCAACCTCTTCACGCGCCGCCTGACCCGCGACGAAAGCGTGGGCGGCATCCTTTTCTGGCTGACGACGCTGCAATTGCTGATGGGGCTGATCTGTGCCGGTTTCGACGGGGATATCGCCCCGCCAAGTCCAGCGACCCTGCCCTGGCTGGCGGCCATCGGCCTGGCGGGATTGACCGCGCATTTCTGCCTGACCAATGCGCTGCGCCTCGCCCCGGCATCGACGGTCATGCCCGTCGATTTCGCGCGTCTTCCCCTGATCGCCGTGATTGGTGCCACGGCCTATGGCGAGGCGCTGGACCCGCTCGTCCTGCTCGGCGGTGGTGTGATCACGGTCGCGGCCTGGGCGAATCTGAAGCTGTCCGAGCCGCGCGATCAGCGCGCTTGACGCGCCTTTGTTGCGATAACGACACCGTTTGACCACGCACGCGCAACAAAATGAGCCGTGACGTGAGGTCCGATTTGACGCTCGTTCCATCGTCTTGAATGCTCTCGACATAAAGAACGCCGTATCGACCTGGAGGAGGTCGCGGCAGATGGCCACAAAGGCCGATGGGACAAGGGACGAGACAATGAACAAACTCATGCTGACAGCGGCGGCGACCCTGTTGGGCACGACCTCGGCGTTTGCGGTTGGATTGGATCGCTCCGCCCAGGACATCAGCATCATCTTCGAGGAAGGCGACTACGCGGAACTGAGCTTCGGCTACGTCGATCCCAGCCTCGACGGAGAGGATCTGGCAGTGTTCGGCGGGCAGTCGTCGGGCAACGTCGCAGACAGCTTCGTGCAAGGCAGCCTGGGCTATAAGCAGCAGATCAACGATCAACTGAGCTTCGCGATCATCCTCGACCAACCCTATGGCGCCGACATCGACTACCCCACGGGGACGCTTGGCGGCGACGGCAGCCTCGCCCTGGGTGGCACGGAAGCGGTTCTAAACTCCACCGCGCTGACCGCCCTTATGCGGTATGAGTTCGGAAACGGTTTCAGCGTCCATGGCGGCGTCCGCGGACAGGAAGTGAACGGGCGCGTCCGCCTAGAAGGCGCGGCCTATGGCGCGCTGAGCGGCTACGAGGTGGAGTTGGACGGCGATCTGGAATTTGGATGGCAGGCCGGTTTCGCCTATGAGCGTCCGGATATCGCGTTGCGCGTTGCAGTGACGTACTTCTCAGAAATCGAGTTCGACTTCGACTCGGTCGAAACGCTGGGTGGGGCGCCGCTTGGTCCCGCGGACACCACGGAAACCACGACGCCCCAGGCCGTGAACCTGACGTTCCAGACGGGCGTGGCGCCGGGAACGCTGGTCTTCGGTTCGATCCGGTGGGCGGATTACGACGACTCGACGGTGTCGCCACCGACATTCGATCTTCTCGTCGATCCCGCCATCTCGGGCAGCAGCCTGACGTCGCTGGAAACGGGCTTCAGCTATACCTTAGGCGTGGGCCGTCAGTTCACAGACCGCTTCTCGGGCCTTGTTGAACTTCAGTTCGATGAGAAGGGCGACGACGACCTCGTCTCGCCCCTCGCCCCGACAAATGGCAGCGTTGGCATCACTATCGGCGGACGTTACGCGGTCAACGAAAATGTGACCGTGACAGGCGGCATCAACTACACCAAGCTCGGAGATGCCTTTGCCGAAACCGGCACACCGGATACGGAACGCGCAGAATTCGAAGACAACGACGCCATCGGCGTCGGTATCCAGGTCGGCTATCGCTTCTGATCCCCGCACCAACGACCACCATGCGCCCCGCCCTTAACGGCGGGGCGTTTCGTTTGCGCAGGTTCCGGGTGGCCGTCCATGAACGGGACCGATAGCCGGTCAGCATGTCACAAACCGATATCTCGTCTCGCGCTTGGCTGGAGATGGTCCTCTTGGGCCTGATCTGGGGCGCAAGCTTCCTGTCGATCCGCGTCGCGTTGGATGAAATTCCCTTTGTCACCTCGGTCGCCTGGCGCGTCGGGCTGGCGGCTTTGGTTCTGTGGATTTGGGTTCTCTGGAAGGGGTTCCCGCTTCCCACCCGCCTTCCGCAATGGACAGCCCTCTTCGTGATGGGGCTTCTGAACAATGTGATCCCCTTCTCGCTGATGGCTTGGGGGCAGTTGCATATCGAAACGGGTCTGACCTCCATCCTGAACGCGGGAACGGCGATCTTCGGCGTTGTGGCCGCCGCGGTCTTTCTGGCCGATGAGCGCCTGACTGTGCGGCGGGGTCTCGGCGTGACCCTCGGCTTTCTCGGCGTGGCGACGGCCATCGGGCTCCATAACCTGCTGAGCTTCGATCTCCGCTCGGCAGCCCAGTTAGCCATCGTCGCTGGGACGATCAGCTATGCACTGGCGGGGGTCTGGGCCAAGCTTCGCCTGACCGGCCTCGTCCCGCAGGTCCAGGCGGCTGGGATGCTGACCGGCTCCACCCTCGTGATGGTGCCGGCAGCGTTGGCGATCGACGGGCCGGTCGTTCCGCTTCAGGCCGACACCTGGACGGCGATCCTTTACTATTCCGTCATCGCGACAGCGCTCGCCTACCTTCTCTACTTCCGCGTGCTGGCCATGGCCGGCTCCGGCAACCTGCTCCTTGTGACACTGCTCATCGCACCGGTCGCGATCCTGCTGGGCGCCGTTGTCCGCGATGAGGTTTTGTCGAGCTACGTCTATGTCGGCTTTGCCAAGCTCGCCTTGGGTCTTGCGATCCTCGATGGCCGCCTGTTGCGCGTGCTGCGCCGCAAGGCTACGCCCGGGGAATGATCTACGCGACACCTGAAGAGTTCCGCACGGCCCCCGACAAGCGGGTGACGTTCTTCGGCATGTCGGGCCTGGGCAAGACCCATCTGGCGCAGATCTTGCGGGCGGGCGGGGACTGGTTCCACTACTCCATCGATTACCGGATCGGCACCGCCTATATGGGCGAATACATCGCGGACGATCTGAAGCGGCATGCCATGACCGTGCCTTATCTGGCGCGGCTGCTGAAATCGGACAGCATCTATATCGGCTCCAACATCACGTTCGAGAACCTCGCCCCCCTGTCGGCCTTCCTCGGCAAGCCCGGCGATCCGGCGCGTGGCGGCCTGCCGATCGAGGAATATGCCCGCCGCCAGCAACTGCACGAACGTGCCGAGGTGAACGCGCTGCTGGACACGCCCGCCTTCATAGAGCGGGCGCTGGATATCTACGGCTACGGCAACTTCGTCTGCGACACCGGCGGTTCCATCGTTGAGGTGGTGGACCCGGACGACCCCGCCGACCCGGTGATGGAGGCGCTGGCCGCCCACACCCTGCCCGTCTGGATCGAGGGGCGGCCCGACCACGCGCAAACCCTGATCGACCGCTTCACCCGCGACCCCAAGCCCATGTGCTACCGCCCCGACTTTCTGCAACACCATTGGGACCGGATCGGCGGGCCGGATGTGGACCCCGATTTCTTCATGCGCGAGACCTATGCCGCCGCGATCCAGGCGCGCGAGCCGCGCTATGCCAAGATGGCGCGCTGGGGGGTCAAGGTCTCGTCGGCAGACGTGGAGCAGGTGCGCGATGCCGCCGACGTGATCGCGCTTGTGGCCGATGCCATTGGCAAGCAAGCGGCGGCTGCCTAACTCTGGCCCTCCGCCGACCGGAAAGACCTTATGCCCATCACCCTGCCCCGCGACCTGCCTGCCTATGACGTCCTCGACCGAGAGGGCGTCATGGTCATGGGCGAGGATGCGGCCACGCGGCAGGACATCCGGCCTCTGCGCATCGGTCTTCTGAACCTGATGCCCATGAAGATCGCAACCGAGACGCAATTCGCGCGCCTCATCGGTGCCACGCCCCTGCAGATCGAGCTGACTTTGGTGCGGATGACCGAGCATCAGTCGAAGAACACCGCGCCCGAGCATATGGAGGCGTTTTATCAGACCTTCCAAGAGGTGAAGGATCAGCGCTTCGACGGCTTCCTCATCACCGGCTCGCCCATCGAACACCTGCCGTTCGAGGAGGTGACCTATTGGGATGAGCTGAAGGAGGTGATGGATTGGACCCAAACCAACGTGCATTCCACCTTCGGCGTTTGCTGGGGTGGCATGGCCATGGCCTGGCATTTCCATGGGGTCCAGAAGCACATTCTTGATCAGAAGGCCTTCGGCTGCTTCCGCGTATCCAATGAGGCGCCGGCCTCGCCCTACCTGCGCGGCTTCTCGGACGATTGCGTGATCCCCGTCTCGCGCTGGACCGAACTCAAGCGCGACGCGGTGGAGGCGGCCGGGATGCAAGTCCTTCTGGGATCGGCCGAGACGGGACCTTGCCTGGTGGAGGACGCTGCGCACCGGGCTCTCTATATCTTTAATCATTTCGAGTATGACAGCGACACGCTGCGGCGCGAATATGAGCGCGACATAGAGAACGGAACGCCCATCAACGTACCCGGAAACTACTATCCGGATGACGATCCCGGCAAACCGCCGCTCAACCGCTGGCGGAGCCATGGCCATCTTCTATATGGCAATTGGATCAATCAGATGTATCAAACGACTTCCTATGATCTCACGAAGATCGGCCGTTAAGGGCGGGCTTGCCGCGACCATCGCCACCGGCGGCGCAATTGGCGTCTCCGCACGCGCCGAGGCGCGGGAGGACGCTGCAGAGGCCGCCTATCCGCCCGAGGGCGACATCCTGGATGTCGGCGGTGTGTCGGTTCACGCGGTTGTCCGTGGAACAGGACCGGACCTCGTTCTGCTACATGGGGCCAGCGGCAATGTCCGCGATTTCACCTTTTCGTTGGTCGACCGTTTGGCCTCCGACTACCGCGTCATTGCCTTCGACCGTCCGGGTCTGGGCTATACCGGGCGGACGGATCCGGCCTATGCCCGCCCCTTCGCCAGCCGCGCGGAAACCCCGCGCGAGCAGGCCGACCTGCTCCGGCAGGCCGCGCGCCAGCTCGGTGCGGACCGCCCTATCGTATTGGGCCATAGCTTCGGCGGCGCCGTGGCCTTGGCGTGGGCAGCCTACGCGCCAGATACGCTATCCGCGCTGGTCTGTGTCGCGGCCGCAGCGATGGAATGGGAGGGGGGGCTTGGCCCGCTTTACGCGCTCACCTCATCGGCACCGGGCGGGGCCCTGCTGATCCCGGCGCTCACAGCCTTCGTCCCCGAAAGCTATCTTGACCAGATCACGACCCGTATCTTCGCCCCGGACCCCGTTCCCGAAGGATATCGCGAACATATCGGCGCCCCGCTCACATTGCGCCGCGACAGCCTGCGGGCCAATGCGCGCCAGGTGAACGGCCTGAAACCCCATATCGTCGCGCAGCAAGCGCTCTATCCGCGGATCAATGTGCCGGTGGAATGGGTCCATGGAACGGCCGACACGACGGTCCCCCTCCATGTCCACGGGGAGCCGTTCTCGGAAATCGTACCCCAGACCAATCTGACGCGGCTGTCCGGGGTTGGACACATGCCCCAACACGCCGCACCGGAAGAGGTCGTCGCCGCGATCCACCGCGCCCGCGATCGCGCCGCTTGAGGGCCTTGCCCCCGAACGCGGCCAGGCGCATGAAGCGCCCATGGCTCGTCTGCGCTTCACCATCCTCGGCTGCGGTTCCTCCGGCGGAGTGCCCCGGCTGGGCGGCAAGTGGGGCGATTGCGACCCGGAAAACCCGAAGAACCGTCGCCGCCGGTGTTCCCTGCTGGCGGAGCGGATCGACGGCGACGGGATCACGCGTGTTCTGATCGACACGTCCCCCGACATGCGTCAACAGCTTCTGGATGCCGGTGTGGGAGAATTGGATGGCGTCGTCTGGACGCACCCCCATGCCGACCATGTCCACGGGATCGACGATCTGCGGATGATCGTCTTCAACCAACGCCGCCTGTTGGACGTCTGGGCGGATGAGCCGACATTCGCTGCCCTGCAGGCCCGGTTCGAATACGCCTTCCGCACCCCGCCGGGATCTTCTTACCCGCCGATCCTGACACGGCATCCTTTCGACGGGCCGATCACGGTGGAGGGCGCAGGGGGGCCTTTGACCGTGACTCCGATCCCCGTGAACCACGGCGATATCGACGCGCTGGGCGTGCGGATCGGTGACCTGGCCTACATGCCGGACGTCAACCGCATCCCTGAAAGCTCCGACTGGCTTCTATCGGGTCTGGAGGTCTGGATCCTGGACGCCTTGCGGCGGACCAGCCATCCCTCTCACCTGTCGATCGGTGAGGCGCTGGAGTGGATCGAACGCATGGCCCCCAGACGCGGCGTGCTGACCAACATGCACGTCGATCTGGACCATGCCACGGTGGCGGCCGAAACACCCGAAAACGTTCAACCCGCCCATGACGGCATGGTCATAGAAATCGAGGACGACTGAGCATGCTCGACGTCCTGACCGTCACCGTCCCGGTCTTCCTGCTGATCGGGGCGGGATATCTGGCGGTCTGGCGGAACCTCTTCAGCCAGGGGCAGGTGGACGGGCTGATGGTCTTCACCCAACGCTTCGCCATCCCATGCCTTCTGTTTCTGGCCATGGCGCGGTTGAACCTGGCGGAAGGCTTCGAGTTGCGATTGCTGGTCAGCTACTATTCCGGCTCCGTCATCTGTTTCTTGGCGGGGATCATCGGCACGCGCCTCTGGCTAAAACGGGGGGCCGAGGATGCCGTGGCGGTGGGCTTCGCAGCCATGTTCGCAAACACGGTTCTTCTCGGCCTGCCCATTGCCGAACGCGCCTTTGGCAGCGAAAGCCTGGCGCCGAATTACGCGATCATCGCCCTCCATGCGGGCTTCTGCTACGCCCTCGGCGTGACCGCGATGGAGATCGTGCGCGCAGGCGGCAGTGGCTTTGTCGGCGGCATGAAGTCCGTCGGGCGAAGCCTTGCTACGAATTCCCTGATGATCGGCGTGGCCCTGGGCCTTCTGGTCAACCTGTCGGGCCTTTCCCTACCGGGGCCAGTGATCGAGGCGGCGCAATTGGTCGCCAGCGCGGCATTGCCCGCCGCGTTGTTCGGTTTGGGCGGCGTCTTGGTGCAGTACAAACCGGAGGGTGACGCGCGGGGCATCTTTCTGGTCTGTGCCATTGCATTGATCCTGCACCCAGCCTGGACCTTCGGGATCGGGCGTTTGCTCGGCTTGGATCAAGGGGCATTCCGAGCGGCCGTACTGACGGCCGCCATGGCGCCCGGCGTCAACTCCTACCTCTTCGCGGCGCTGCATGGCCGGGCCGTGCGCATCAGCGCGTCATCGGTGCTGATCGGAACCGCCGTTTCGATACTGACCGTTTCGGGGTGGCTGCTGATCCTGTGATCTCAGCGGAAGGCGACCCTCGTGACCGAAGTGATCGCGCCCCAATCGGGCGCGCTGGGTGTCAGCTGTTTGTCCAGTTCCCAACTCACGAAGAGCGGCACAACCTCCGCTTCGCCGGCCGGTTCACCCAGCCAATCGGGTCGAACAACAGGACGGGCCGATACGTGCAGGCCGGAACAGAAGGTCTGACGGGATAGCCAACGACGCATATCTTCGCGCTTGCGGTCCGAATGGAACGGCCCCCAATCGGCAGCAACACCCTTCATGCCCCGGCTAACGACGTTATCTCGCGGAACGGTCACATTCATGATCCGCACTGCACAGGACATGTTGAGTGCGCCGTCCTTCAAGGCTTCGCCGGTCCGCGCCCGACAGCCATAGCCCCGCGCTGTCGCGGGCAGGATCTGCACAAGCCCGTACCAGAGCCCGCCGCCGCCAACGGCACTGGGGCGATACGTGCTCTCATGCTTGGACAACGTGCTCAGCAGACCGGCCCAGAATGCCTTGCGCTCCCATTCGCCGGCATCGGGGTAGGCAGGGCACCATTGCGCGATGTCGCGCGGGACGGTGTTGACCAAATCGTCACCGTGGCTTTCCAGCGCCGCCATGGCCGCCTGTGTCCAGCGACCGGAGCCGCTGACATGGTCCCAACGCAGGTCGGGCATCTCTTCCACGGATGGGCGAATGGCGGGGCGTAACGATATCTCTGGCGCGACGAGGGAAAGACGTGGCGTGAGAGACATCGCACTGGGAACAGTAACGAGATCTTGCGCCGATGCGGTGGATGCCATGATCGCAGCGGCCAAGCCCACAACACACCTAAATGCCCGTCTCGCGGATCGAATCATCATCAAACTGCACCCCCCAAGGTGTCCTTGCGCCGCCGTCAAACATCCGAGGATAGTATTAGGCCCATTGCGGACAACTATCCGTGGTAGACCGCCCCGCAGACACCGGACGTGAGACCCCCGGCGAACGATCGAAATGTCCTTATCAGCGGCACCCGGACCGGCAAAGCTGTCCGTGAGAGCGCAGGGATCGGAGCGGCTCTATCGGCGGGGGCCTGCCGATGCCGAAAGGTTAATTTGTGAAATCCGGCACAGACCGGCGCGATTGTCGCGCCTTCCGCAACGCCTGTTGCGACACTTGCGAAAGTCTAATGGAATCGTTGCGCAGCCGCGCATGGAGAAACGAGACGTGGGAGCGAGCCTAAAAGCGACGAAACAGCCGGATCAGCAGCGCTTGCCCCCTGCCCGAGCGGGCCGTAAACCGGGATCGTCCCAGCCAGAGGCCCGTCATGCTCGACCTGTCGCCCGAACAGACCAAACCGACACCCAAGCCCAAGGTAATACCCGGCGAGCGCCAGGATTGGGAATTGGTCATCGGTATGGAGGTCCATGCCCAGGTCGCATCGAATGCGAAGTTGTTCTCCGGCGCCTCGACCCGCTTCGGTGCAGAGCCGAACGCGAACGTCGCCTTCGTCGATGCCGGGATGCCCGGCATGTTGCCGGTCATCAACGAGTTCTGCGTGGCCCAGGCCGTGCGAACGGGGTTGGGCCTGAAAGCGGAAATCCATCTTCGATCCGCCTTCGATCGGAAGAACTATTTCTACCCGGACCTGCCCCAGGGCTATCAGATCAGCCAACTCTACCACCCCATCGTGGGTGAAGGCGAGGTGCTGGTGGAGCTGCCAGACGGCACGGCGCGGGTCGTGCGGATCGAGCGGATCCACCTTGAACAGGATGCTGGCAAGTCGATCCACGATATGGACCCGGCCCTCAGCTTCGTGGACCTGAACCGCACCGGCGTTGCGCTGATGGAGATCGTCTCCCGCCCCGATATCCGCGGACCCGAGGAAGCGGCCGCCTACGTCACCAAGCTGCGCCAGATCATGCGCTATCTGGGCACCTGCGATGGCAACATGCAGAACGGCAACCTGCGTGCAGACGTCAACGTCTCTATCTGCAGGCCGGGGGATTACGAGCGCTATCAGGAGAGCCAGGATTTCGGCCATCTTGGCACGCGCTGCGAGATCAAGAACATGAATTCCCTGCGGTTCATCCAGCAGGCCATTGATTATGAGGCACGGCGCCAGATCGCGATCCTTGAGGCGGGCGGCAGCGTCGACCAGGAAACCCGGCTTTACGACCCGGACAAAGGTGAAACCCGCTCCATGCGCTCCAAGGAAGAGGCGCATGACTATCGCTACTTCCCCGATCCCGATCTGCTGCCTTTGGAGATCGAGCAGGATTGGGTGGACGACATCGCCGCCAACCTGCCCGAACTGCCCGACGCCAAGAAATCTCGGTTCATCGGAGATTTCGGGTTGAGCGATTACGACGCCTCGGTCCTGACGGCGGATACCGATGCGGCCGCCTATTTCGAAGCCGTCGCCGCCGCGTCCGGAAACGGCAAGGCCAGCGCGAACTGGGTGATCAACAACCTCTTCGGACGCCTCAAGGAAGATGAGCGCGAGATCGACCAGAGCCCAGTGAGCCCCGCACAAATGGCGGGCATTCTGACATTGATCGAGGCGGGGGATATTTCGGGCAAAATCGCGAAGGACCTGTTCGAGATCGTCTACACGGAAGGCGGCGATCCGGCCGAGATCGTGGAAGCGCGTGGCATGAAGCAGGTCACGGATACGGGCGCCATCGAAGCCGCCGTAGACGAGATCATCGCCGCCAATCCAGCGCAGGTGGAGAAGGCCAAGCAGAACCCGAAGCTGGCCGGTTGGTTCGTGGGACAGGTCATGAAGGCGACCGGCGGGAAGGCGAACCCGAAGGCCGTGAACGAGGTGGTCGGCCAGAAGCTGGGCCTGTGACGGCGCTTTGACACGGCACGGCCCTTCGGTGTTTCCGTTCGGGCATCGGTCGTCAGCCATAATCCAAGACATCGGAAAAATCGTCGCCAAATCTGAAACGGTTCGTCCAGTGTTCGGGCGGTCCGTTTCACAAAATCGCCGGATGGCGCCGCCATGCAGTGTCCCATGCGACACGATATTATTTCCCCCCGCCCCATTTATGAATACGATGTCATTCCCGCCCCCACACGTGGCGACAGACGGAAAGGCTTGCGCACCGATGATGAGCGGATGGCCTATGCGCTGACGGAGATATTTAATCGCATGGGGGCTGAGGGCTGGGAATATGTCCGCACGGATACCTTCACCTCCGCCTCGCGTGCCGATGTGACCGGCACGGCCAGTCGCGACCACACCTTGCTCGTCTTCCGTCGCATGGCGGCTCCGGCAGCGTCCTCTCCTCGCAGCATTCCGCGCCCGGAAGCCCTCCCGGAGAGCCAGCCGGTAGAGCCGCTTCTGTTGACCACGCCGGTCCAAACGGACCCGATTCCCTCGACCGACGAGGCCGTGATGAACTCGGTCCGCGCCGCCGTGACCTAGAACGCCAGAGGCCGCGGGATCGGCCTTCTCCGGAAAAGCCTTATTCATCAAACACTCGCAACTTACGCTGGGTAACTTTGCATTGGGGCGTATGCGCATTGGCTCTATTCGGTCTTGCGCGACAACCTTGGTTAAGCGTTCGTTAAGCCGGGGCGCGAGGGGTTTCGAGCCCGGAGAAGTTATTTTGAACAAAGGTTTTTTCCTGGCGCTGACCAGCGCCACGTCGCTCCTTTTTGGCATGTCATCCGCCCACGCAGCGTCCGTCACATACGACCTTCTGTTAACGCCGACCCATGCCGCCATCCACAATGCGCAGGTGATCGAAAGCGACGCGATGCCCGCCTCTGTTCGCGCCCATTGCACGACGAATGAGGGCGAGTGGGATTGCTACAATGAGACCATCGCCCTGAACGCGTCTGGCAGCGCCTTCGGCTATGTCGAGACGCCGAGCCTGACCGGACAACTGACAATCACCGACGGCGCGGACTTCTCCTGCGACATCGCGATCCTGTCGATCTGCGCCGACGGTTTCGACATGGCGGCCGTCCCGGATCCGGAAAACTACCATGTCAGCCTGAATACGTCGAACTTCCAAATCAGCTTCTACGATGGCTACGACACTGCGGAATGGCTGTTCCCGAACCGCGCGGCATGGTGGCGCTCCGGCTATATCGACACGACCGACCCCAACCGGAGCTTTGACGGTTTGCCCGCGGATTGGCCCGGCGACTGGGACGCCTTCGGTCTAGACCTCCGCGGTCAGATCGACATCGGTTTCGAGTACGAGGTCGAGATCACGGCGACGACACTGGCATCGGCCCCTCTTCCGGCGAGCTTGCTGTTGATCCTTGGCGGGCTTGGCGGGCTCGGCCTCCTGACGCGGCGGCGAACGCCCATCTAGGCCGTGATATCGAGCGACAGAGCATGGATTCGGTCCATGACATCCCCCAGCGCTTTGTGGACCATCCGGTGACGGTTGACGCGGCTCTCGCCTGCAAAGGCGGCAGCTGCGATCTCTACATGCCAATGGCTTTCGCCCGAGCCGTCGTCACCCGCATGTCCCGCATGGCGATGGCTCTCGTTGATGACACGTAACGTGTTGGGATCGAACGCATCTTTCAGCCGTCCGCGGATCGTCGCTTCCATGGTCACCGAAAATCTCCCACAGCCTCTTTCCTCCGGCGCGGCAATGATTAAACTCTGGTGCCTCAGACCGGAAGGGGGTGCCATTTGACCAAGAACGATCCGTTCAACTTCGATATGCGCGTCTCCACCGCGAAGAAGAAGAACCCACGCGGCAAGCGCGGCATGTCTGGCGCGTTCGAAACCTCGACCCGCGTCTGCGACAAGGAAGGCTGCAACCAGCCCGGTCAGTATCGTGCACCTAAGAATCGCGACACGACGGACGATTATTACTGGTTCTGCAAAGAGCATGTGCGCGAGTACAATCTGAAGTGGAACTTCTTTGACGGCGCCACCGAAGCCGAGTTGGCCGCGCAGGAATCGAAGGACCGCGTCGGCGACCGTCCGACGCGCCCCTTCCGCAAGAGCGTTGAGGAACGGGCCTGGGCGCGGCTCGGGATCGAGGATGCGCATCAGGTTCTTGGCGGAAATGCGACGCGCAATCCGGGACGCGGCGTGGTGGGCCGCAAACTGCCGCCGACCGAACGCAAAGCGCTCGAGATCCTCGAGGCCAAGGACGATTGGGACAAGGCCGCGATCCGGAAGGCTTATAAGGCACTCATCAAGGTGCTGCATCCCGACATGAATGGCGGCGACCGCTCCCAGGAGGAGCAGCTTTCCGAAGTGGTCTGGGCCTGGGATCAGCTAAAGGACAGCCGGAACTTCAAGTGACGCTTGGTCTCGGTGGTCGCGCGACTGTCCGAGAGTGATCTGACCAAAGCCCGCACCTAATCGTCGAGCCGGTCCATGTCTTGGCGCACGCGATCCAGGCTCCGCGGTCGGTACGGCCAGGGGCCATGCGCATCCAGAACGCCATCAAGCGCAGTAAGGCGCCACCGGGCGCGGGTTGGTCCGCTGGTATCCTGCACAAGGTCCGGTCCGTCGCGGTCGGCGCCAAACATTGCACGCATCTGCCCGACCAGCCCAGCGCGGATAGGCTTGTTCGTCAGCGGCGCGGCCGTATTGATCTGGTCGCGGATTTCCTTGCGCAGGTCGTCCCGCAAGGCGAGACCAGCGATCTCTGCGCCATCCAGAACCCAATCGAGCGCGGCGGAAGAGAGCCCCTTTTCCGGCCCGCCCCCGCCCACCGATCCGTGGTTTCCCGGAAACCATTCCTGCCGGTATGGACGATCCGGCCGACCCTTGTTGAGCCCGCCTATGTTCTTCCAAAGCGTCGGCGGAAACGTCCGCCGCCGTTCGTCCAAGGCCACGGCGTGACGGGCAGACCGCACCATAGCCGACAGGTTGGTGTCGTGAAACTGATGGCGTCGGTTCACCAATGGCGCCCCGGTGACGTGGCCGGGGATGCCCATGGCCCCGACCGTGTCCCAGACACCCATGTAATCCACCTTGAATTCAGGCGCCCGCGAAAGCTTCGCCAGCGCCTCTTGGGCCTCTGGATCGGCGGGCATCGCCTCCAAGCGCTTGATGTCTTCCGGGTCGACCAGCGTCTCGGAAGAGTATTTGGCCCGCCACCAAAGGTTTTTCGCTTGCCGGGCCTCGCCGCTGCCGAAGAACGTGTCCGAATATCGGTCGACAGCTTTCGGAAGCAGATGGAGGTCGGACCGAGAAAGAAGTCCGGTATAGCGGATGAACCCGGCCAGCGACCGGGCCGTGAACGCGCCGCGCGAATATCCGAAGATGTAAACCTCATCCCCCGACTCCCACAGGAAGACGAGGTTGCGATAGGCCTCGACCACGTTCTCCATCAAACCCCAGCCGAACGCGCCGCCCAGAAGCCTGTCCGAAAGACGGCCCGTCCTCGTTACGCCCCGCCGCCCCGTACCCACACCCTCAATATAGATGGGCACCTGTGCCACGTCCTGAAGTGCAGGTGCGCCTGCGGCATCCAGGATCGGTTCGACCACGCCGTCGATCTCGCGCATCTTCGGCGTGCGGGTTTGGGCGACGATAACGCGCGTCAATTCGCGCACGTTCGTCGCGTCGACAGTATCGGAACTGTTCCAGGTTCCGTCGCACAGGATGACGATGCGTTTCACGAGCCCCTCCCCACCTACGTCACCACCCAGATTAGGGGCAAAGCACGGTTACGGACAGTAAGGCTTTCCTGACCGGCGGGGATGTTGTGCCGTACCTGCGGCCAACGGGCCGGTTCCCCTTGTGGCTCACCGGCTTATGTTGCATCCCGACCTGCGGAACAGGAGGCTGCGATGGCGGACGGAAGCATGGATCTCGACGTGAAACCCACCCGTGACATCTCCGTGCGCGAAGTGTTCGGCATCGACAGCGATATGACGATCCGTGGGTTCGAGGATGCCACCGACCGTACGCCCGAAATCGACCCGACCTACAAGTTCGACCCCGATACGACCTTGGCCATCCTTGCGGGCTTCGGCTGGAACCGGCGGGTCATGATCCAGGGCTATCATGGCACCGGCAAGTCCACCCATATCGAGCAGGTCGCCGCCCGGCTGAACTGGCCTTGCGTGCGGGTGAACTTGGACAGCCACATCAGCCGGATCGACTTGATCGGCAAGGACGCGATCAAGCTGCGCGACGGCGTGCAGGTGACCGAGTTCCATGAGGGGATCCTGCCCTGGGCGCTGCGGAACCCGGTGGCCATCGTCTTCGACGAGTACGATGCGGGCCGCGCAGACGTGATGTTCGTGATCCAGCGCGTGCTGGAGCATGACGGCAAGCTGACGCTGATGGATCAGAACACGATCATCACGCCCCACCCGTCCTTCCGCCTGTTCGCCACCGCCAACACGGTGGGCCTCGGCGACACGACGGGCCTCTATCACGGCACACAGCAGATCAACCAAGCGCAGATGGACCGCTGGTCCCTGGTCGCGACGCTGAACTACCTCAGCCACGATGCGGAGACGGCGATCGTCCTGGCGAAGAACCCGCATTACAACACTGAGACCGGGCGCAAGACCGTTTCGCGCATGGTGACCGTGGCCGACCTGACCCGGACGGCTTTCATGAACGGCGATCTGAGCACGGTCATGTCCCCCCGGACTGTCATCGCCTGGGCCCAGAACGCAGAGATCTTCCGCGACGTGGGCTATGCGTTCCGCCTGTCTTTCCTGAACAAGTGCGACGAGCTGGAGCGCCAGACCGTCGCGGAGTTCTATCAGCGCTGCTTCGACGAGGAACTTCCCGAGAGCGCGGCGAGCGTCAGCCTGGGGTAGCACGCCATGAAGATGACGATCGGAGCCGAGCTTCCTGAGGACTACGCGCCAAGCCAAGAAGACCTGGCCAGCGCCTCGGCCACCCTGATCGCCCATGCCCTCCTGCCACTCTTCGCCGAGAACATGGAAGAGAACCTGGCGCGCGCCAACGCACAGGCCGTCCTGACCGAATTGGCCTACCTGCTGGACGAGGGCGAAATCGTCATGGGCGGCAAGACCTACCGTCCACGCTTGGCCTTCGTCGACGACTCGGGTCGCGTCACGCCCGGTTTCGAGACGCTGGAGAACATGGCCGATTTGGCGACTGAGCCGTTCGAGATCGACCCACAAGCGCAGGTCAGCTTCGAAGAGCCTGAATTCGACGAGTAAAATCTCGCCACTCGTGGGCCGCTTATGCGGCCGGAATGGCATCGTCGCGGCAGTGGCGAGGCGATGATGGGATTGTTTTTCCGAACCGTTGTTCCGAAGCCCAAGCCCGATCACAAAGTAGCGTCAATTCGATCGAACTCGTTTGCGGATCGCGGCCGTGTCGTAAAACCGTCATATGACAGTTCTGCGACAGACCATCCTGGCCCTGGTCCTGACAGTACCGGTGGCCAATGCCACGCCGTCCGGTGTGGTCGAGACCTTCGCGACATGCGTCGGGCGTTTGGATGCCGCCTATGCGCCCGCCGACGAGCGGCGCGCGATGTTGGCGATGCTGACCGACGCTTTACCCGCCGCGCTGGATTGGGGCATGCCGGAAAGCCACGTTGCCCAGGTGCGCCGACGCGCCCATCTGGTTCAGATGGAGCTTCAGAATGACGCGCTGTTCGGCCGCGATCCCCGCATCAAGGAAGCGGCAGCCCGATCTGCGAAGGCCAATCTGGAAAGCTGCCGCGCCCTTTTGATGAGCGCGTCGAAGACCTGAGCTTAGGCGGCGGGACCGCCCGGTCGCGCCATCACCGGCATACTGTCTTTGGCGATTGCGCCCAGCCGCGTCGGGACTAGATTAGCGGGCGATGAGCAAGCCTAGCGATAACCCCGCCGATCCCTTCAAAAAAGCCTTGGCCGAGGCCACGAAGGTCATGGCCGATGACCCGGAACTTTCGGTCAGCTATTCCGTCGATCCGCCCGGAAAGACAAACGAGGCCGTGCGGCTTCCGCAAGTCAGCCGCCGCATGACGCGCGACGAGGTGCTGCTGGCACGCGGAACGGCCGACGCGCTGGCGCTGCGGCATAAGCACCACGATACCGGCGTGAATGCGCGGTACCTGCCCCAGGGCAACATGGCGCGGGAACTCTATGAAGCGATGGAGACCGCGCGCTGCGAGGCGGTGGGCGCGCGTCAGATGCCGGGCACGGCTGGCAATATCGACGCCAAGATCGCCAGCGAAGCTGCCCGTAAGGGCTATGCCGATATAAGCGACAAGGCCCAGGCCCCGCTGGCGGTCGCGGCGGGCTATTGGATACGCCAAATGGCCACCGGGCGCGATCTGCCGAAAGGGGCGGAGAATGTCCTCGATCTGTGGCGCGGCTTCATCGAGGAAAGCACCGGCGACAGGCTCGATGATCTTGACGATATCCTGGCGGACCAGACGGCTTTCGCCAAGCTCGCGCGTCAGTTGATCGACGATCTGGGATACGGTGACCAGCTGGGCGACGACCCGGATATGGACGACGATCAGGAGGATGAGGGGCAGTCCGAAGAAGAGGAGGAAGACCCCGACAGCACCGGCCAGGACGACAACGAGGAGCAGGAGGAAGAGGCCAGTCCCGAGCAAAGTCAGGAGCAGCAGGACGACCCGTCCCAGGCTGAGGTCTCCATGGACGACATGGCCGATCAAGAGGCGGGCGAAGAAGCCGAGATGCCCGAGGCCGAGCAGGCCATGGACCCACCGCCCCCGCCCCCCGTCTCCGAAGCCGATCCGAACTATACCGTCTTCACCACCGACCATGATGAGATCATCGGGGCGGAGGAACTGGCCGAGCCCGCCGAGTTGGAACGGCTGCGCGCCTATCTCGACCAGCAGTTGGAACCGCTGAAAGGCGCCGTCAGTCGCCTTGCCAACCGGCTGCAGCGGCGGCTGCAGGCACAGCAGAACCGGTCCTGGGAGTTCGATCTGGAAGAAGGCATCCTAGATGCGGGGCGTCTGGCACGGGTGGTGGCGAACCCGACCACGCCGCTCAGCTTCAAGATGGAGCGGGATACGGAGTTTCGCGACACCGTCGTCACGCTGCTTCTGGACAATTCGGGCTCCATGCGCGGACGGCCCATCTCCATCGCCGCGATCTGTGCCGACGTGCTGGCCCGCACGCTGGAACGCTGCGGCGTGAAGGTCGAGATCCTGGGCTTCACGACCCGCGCCTGGAAGGGCGGCCTCGCCCGCGAGGATTGGCTGAAAGAAGGGCGGCCCCAACAGCCCGGCCGTCTGAACGACCTGCGGCACATCGTCTATAAATCTGCGGACGCGCCTTGGCGCCGGGTGCGCCCAAACCTGGGGCTCATGATGAAAGAGGGGCTCTTGAAGGAGAACATAGACGGCGAGGCACTGGAATGGGCCCATCGCCGCATGTTGGCACGGGCCGAGGCGCGCAAGATCCTCATGGTGATCTCCGACGGGGCGCCGGTCGATGACAGCACATTGTCGGTGAACCCGGCCAACTATCTGGAAAAGCATCTGCGTGACGTCATTGCCATGGTCGAGAAGCGCAAAGCGGTGGAGCTTTTGGCCATCGGCATCGGCCATGACGTGACCCGGTACTATGACCGGGCCGTCACGATCACGGATGTGGAGCAATTGGCGGGCGCCATGACCGAACAATTGGCAGCCCTTTTCGACGCCGACCCCCGCGCCCGGGCTCGGGTGATGGGACTGCGCCGCGTGGCCTGACCCATGGCGAACGCCGCGCGCGCGTTGGCCGCCGAAGGACTCGGCACGGGTCTGCTGGTGGCGACGGTTGTCGGCTCCGGTATCATGGCGGCGCGGCTGACCGATGACGTGGCCCTTGCGCTTTTGGGAAACACCCTTCCGACCGGGGCCATTCTGGTGGTTCTGATCACGATCTTCGGCCCCATATCGGGCGCGCATTTCAACCCGGCGGTCACGCTGGCCATGGCGCTGCGCGGGGCGATCACGGCGCCCGTCGCACTGACCTATATGGCCGTGCAAATCTCGGGCAGTGTGCTCGGGACATGGCTGGCCCATCTGATGTTCGAGATGCCGGTCTTCCGGACATCCACCACAATCCGGACAGGCGCAGCACAATGGCTATCGGAAGGGGTGGCGACCTTCGGCCTGCTGCTGACGATCCTCGGCGGTCTTCGGTTTCGGGCCGACGCGATCCCGTGGCTTGTGGGCCTCTACATCACGGCAGCCTATTGGTTCACCGCATCCACATCCTTCGCGAACCCGGCGGTCGCGATCGCCCGTGGCCTCACCGACAGCTTCTCAGGGATCCGTCCGGTCGACGTGCCCGCCTTCGTGCTGGCCCAACTGGCCGGCGCAATCTGTGCCGTTCTCGTGGCGCGTTGGCTATTCTCCCCGGTTCCCGAGACACCCATCAGGGATGCGCTTGCGCCGGAAGACATGGAAACCTGACTGAGACTTCTGCCCCCGGACTGCTAGGGTGCCAGCAGATCCATGAGGAGTTCGCCATGCGTCTACGCGTCTGCACCTTCAACATCGAGAACCTGTTCACCCGGTTCGATTTTTCGGGCTTCAGCGATCCCCGTGCCGCGCGATATCTTCCGCCGGTCGTGCAGTTCCTGGGCGATTACGGGGATGGCGATCTGTCGAAGTTCCCCGAATTCAAGCGCTTGATGCAGACCGCGGCCGTGTCGCAGGACGATGACCACCGCCAGCACACCGCCCTGGCCTTCGCGGCTGCCGATGCGGATGTCTACTGCTTGCAAGAGGTCGACAACCTCGACGCGCTGATGCGTTTCTTCGATGCCTATGTCCGCAAGATCGGCGTGGACCCCTACCCGAACTTCTTCCTGCAGGAGGGCAACGATCCCCGCGGCATCGACGTGGCCGCCGTGACCCGTGACATCCGACCCGCCTATTGCCGCAGCCACGCAACGCTCACCTGGGGCGATATCAAGCGAAGCGACCGCGTGGCTGCCTTGATCGCAGAACATCCCGCCGCGCAGAAGAAGGTCGGCGATGAAGGCTTCACCGGGCGCATCTTCCGCCGCGACTGTCAGGAACTTGAGGTGATCGTCGGAAAGCAGCGGGTCTCGCTCTTCAACTGTCATTTCAAGTCCATGGGCGGGCGGTCGCGGAACAAGGTCGGGACGCGCCAACTGGAAGCCATTGCCGTGCGAGAGATCATCTCCGAGAAATTCGCTGACCCGGCCAAGGCCCTCTGGGCGATCTGCGGCGACCTCAACTCCTATCGCGGGCGGCTCAAGGTCCGCGCGGACGGAGAGGAAGACTGGCAGCCTGACCGTTCCGACCGCGATAGCGCGCGCGACGGCGACGTCTCCGGCCTCGATCCACTCTTGGCCGACGGCTTTGGCGTGAACCTCGTGCGCGACCTGCCCGAGGCAGAGCGTTGGACGCATTACTACGCGAGCGCCAAACACAAGACGCAGCTCGACTACATCATCGCCTCGCCCGCCCTTGCGGAAATGGCCAAGGGACCGCCAAAGATCATCCGGTCCGGCGTGCCCTTCCGCGTGCCCAACGTCGCCCCCGAACGGTATCCACGTATCGGCTGGGACAGACCAAAGGCTAGCGATCATTGCCCAGTCGTGGTGGAGTTCGATATTCCGAACCCGACCAGCTAGGCGAGGCGCAATGTTTCAGACCTTCTACGTCACCACCCGCCCCGAGACCGCCGCCCCGCGCGTCGCAGACCTCCGGGCTTGGATGAAGGAAAACGGGCTGGATGCCTTCCTCGTCCCACGGGCGGATGCGTATCAGGGCGAGTATGTCGCGCCGTCCGATGAACGCCTGTCCTGGCTCACCGGGTTCACAGGCTCCGCGGGTTTTGCCGTGATCTTATCGGAGCGCGCGGCCATCTTCACGGACGGTCGTTATACCTTGCAGGTCAAGGCGCAAACGGATGGCGACCTCTTCGAGACCGTCGACTGGCCCAGGACCAAGTTACGCGACTGGCTGCCCGACGCCCTACCGGACGGTGGCCGCGTCGGCTTCGACCCATGGCTCCATAGCGTGTCGGAACTGGACGGTTTGAAAGACCTCGACGGCATCGAGATGGTTCCGTCCAAGAACGGGGTCGATGCGATCTGGGCTGAGCGCCCTGCCCCGCCGGCGGAGCCGATGTCCGAATATCCCACGGAACTGGCCGGGCGCAATCACAACGAAAAGCGCATCGAGATCGCGAAGGCGCTCCAGGCGAAGGACCTCAGCGCCTTCGTGACAAACCAGCCAGATGCCTTGGCCTGGCTTCTGAATATCCGGGGCGCGGATATCGACCGCACGCCCATCGCGCAGGCCTACGGGATCATTCACGCCGATGGTTCGGTCAATCTGTTCTGTGATCCAGAGAAGGCCAAGCCGGTCTCCAAACACCTTGGGGAATATGTCCGCGTGAACCGGCCCAAGGATCTGATCCGTCACCTGGGCGAGTTGGACGGCCCGGTGGGCTACCACGCCGCCAGCTGCCCGGTTGCACTCGCCGAGGCGCTTCAGGACGGGCGCAAGACTGCCGACCCGATCGCGCTCCCAAAGGCGCGGAAGACGACGGCAGAGATCGAGGCCACGCGGGAGGCCCATCTGCGCGACGCCACGGCCATGGTCCGTTTCCTGCGCTGGCTGGACGAAGACCGCCCCGAAGACGTGACCGAGATTGGCGTGGTCAAGGCGTTGGAGCAGTTCCGCCGCGACACCAACGCCCTGCGCGATATCTCCTTCGAGACCATTGCCGGAAGCGGGCCGAACGGCGCCATCGTCCATTACCGCGTGAACGAGGAGACGGATCGGCCCTTGGCGGGCGATCCGGTGATCCTAGTGGATTCGGGTGGGCAATATCTCGACGGCACCACCGACATCACCCGAACCGTGCCATTGGTGCCGGAGCCGCCGGAAGAGATCGCACATGCTTTCACCCGCGTGCTTCAGGGCATGATCGCCATAAGCCGTGTCCGTTTCCCGAAGGGCGTTGCGGGCGCCCATCTCGACGCCCTGGCGCGCGCCCCCCTCTGGATGGAGCATCGCGACTACGATCACGGCACCGGCCATGGTGTCGGCGTGTATCTGGGCGTGCATGAGGGCCCAGCCCGGTTGAGCCGTGTCTCAGAGGTCCCCCTAGAGGCGGGCATGATCCTCTCGAACGAGCCGGGCTATTACCGCGAAGGGGCCTGGGGCATCCGTATCGAAAACCTGATCGTCGCGCGCGAAGCAGAGCGGCCCGATGGCGGCGATGACCGCGAGATGCTGGATTTCGAAACGCTGACATGGGTGCCCGTCGACCGGCGCCTCATCAAGGCCGATCTGCTGGCCCCAGCAGAACGGGATTGGGTCGACGCCTACCATGCCGAGGTGCTGGCACGCTTGACCCCGCGCCTGGAGGAAGCAGACCTGCGCTGGCTGCAGGCCATGTGTGCGCCCCTCTGAGGGTTACGCAAAGGCCATGGCCGCGCTAGGTTATGCCAAATCCAAAGGGAGGCCCCATGGCGTATATCGAGATCACCCCCGCCGAAGGGGTCTGGACCGTTCGCACCGATGACGGGGTGCTGGTGGAAAGCCGGAACGCCATGTCCCTGAAAGAGGGCGATTACGGCTCGGTCATCTACTTCCCGCGCGACGACGTGGCCATGGCGCTTCTGGAGGCGTCCGAGCGCAGTTCCCACTGCCCACACAAGGGCGATGCCGAGTACTTCCATTACGTCGGCGCCTCCGCCCGGATCGACGATGTCGCCTGGAGTTATCCGAAGGTCATCAAGGATGAGGTCACCGCCATCGAAGGCTACCTGGCCTTCTACGGCGACAAGGTAACGGTGGAGCGGGTCTAGGCCACAGCTCGCCGGTATCGACGTCCTGTCGCCGGCCGCAGTCGACATTCCAACCCGACCCTCGTTGCGCTGTAGGTTTTCTTTCAGCCGTCGAAAGCCGATATAGAATGCCCGACCAGGCATGAGGATGCGCCCCCATGAGCAAGCCTTTCGACGGCGCCATTACCCGCTTCTTCGAAGACGAAGCCCCGAAAGATGTGCGCAAGGCTATCGAGGGCGGCGGCAAAAAGGACATCCTGACCGACGCCTTTCCCTATGACCGCTGGATGGACAAGGATGCCTATGAGGCGGCCTTGGCTGATCTGCAGATCGAGCTCGTGAAGTGCCAATCGTGGATCCGCGACACGGGCGCCCGTGTCGTCGCCGTCTTCGAGGGTCGGGATGCCGCGGGCAAAGGGGGCACGATCCGCCGGATGCGCGAGAACCTGTCGCCCCGTAGCGCCAAGGTCGTGGCCCTTTCCAAGCCGACGGAGACGGAAGCGGGGGAATGGTACTTCCAGCGCTATGTTCGGCATCTGCCCAGTGCGGGCCAGATCGCGATCTACGACCGATCATGGTATAATCGCGCTGTGGTGGAACATGTCTTCGGCTTCTGTACGGAGGCCCAGCGCGATACCTTCTTCGAGCAACTTCCCAGTTTTGAGCGGCTGATGGTCGATGACGGCATCATCCTCGTGAAACTCTGGCTCAATGTGGGGCGGGCGGAACAGTTGCGCCGGATGCTGGCCCGTGAAGACGATCCGCTCAAGCAATGGAAGCTGAGTTCCATCGACGTGAAGGGCCTGGCGCGCTGGGACGCCTATAGCGAAGCCATCGCGGAAACCCTGGACGAAGCGCATTTCGATTTCGCGCCCTGGACCGTGGTGCGGTCCGACGACAAGCGACGCGCGCGGCTAAACGCGATCCGCACGGTCCTGAGCCAGGTGCCCTATGCAGGGCGCGACGACAGTGTCCTTGAAATCGACGACAAGATCGCGGGCGGACCGGAGCTCTGGCTCGACGGTGCCTAAGCGCGGTTACCATCACGGCAATCTCCGTCAGGCACTGGTGGATGCAGCCCTTAGCCTCATCGAAGAGAAGGGCCCGACCGGTTTCACCCTGTCCGAGGCCGCCAAGCAGGCGGGCGTCACGCCCGCGGCGGTCTATCGCCATTTCGAGGGGCGTGAAGACCTGATCATCGAATGCGCGCTGCAAGGACACGCGATCTTCGCCGATCTCATGGAATATGCATATAAGGACGGTCAGCCCTCTGCGCTGGCCGCATTCGAGGCGACCGGGCGCGCTTATCTGGCCTTCGCCCGGCGCTATCCAGGACACTACATGGCCATGTTCGAAAGCGGCTTATCGCGCCATGCCACCCCCGATCTTTCGCGCGCCGTGAACCGATCACGGGGCGTGCTGGAAAAGGCGGCCGAGCAGCTATCCGAACATATCCCCGAAGGCCGACGTCCACCTGCGGCGATGTTCTCCTCCCATATCTGGGCCATGAGCCACGGGGTGGTGGAGCTGTTCTCGCGCGGCGATCCCGGTGCGAACGCCCCCTTCCCGCCGGAAGACCTGCTGGAAGCAGGCATCGGCATCTACCTCCGCGGTTTGGGTTTGGTACCGCCGGACGATTGAGAGCGGGCGCTTTTGTTACATCCCCGGCCCGCAGGCTCCCGTGGGCGTGAGGGGGGTGCGGGGTGGCGGAGGGTCTGTGCGTCAGCGCGCGAATATCGCGCCATCCTCACGGCGCCGTGCATTGAATGTCAGGCGCCAAGGCCGCACATCTCCCCCATCAGCAGGGCAACACCGCCCGCCGCACCGCAACCCGGACCCGCCGCAACACCATCAGGACCCAACGCACATCGAAGGAACCGACCCATGAAAACCCTTATCGCCTCCGCCCTCATCGCCGCCGCAGCCATCGCTGGCACCGTCTCAGGCACCGCCCAGGCCCAGCAGATTTCCACCGGCGCCGCCGCCGCCATCGCCCATTTCAACGGCGACCACGACACCCAGGACAACCGCATCGCGCTCAGCGCCCTGTCCGAGACCGGCACCTCGGTGTCGACCCGCTCCGGCCAGCTCTCGGGCGCCTTCGGACGCTTCAACGCCGATCACGACACCCAGGACAACATCCGCGGCCAGCAGGGCGCGACCCTGGTCTCCGGCGTGCCGGGCGTGGCCCAATCCATCTTCGACGCCATCCGCGCCGAGAGCCTCGAGGACGAGTAACCCCCCCGGGGGCGCGGGACACCGCGCCCCGCCTCCCCCACCACCGCGACACGCCCACGTCTCTCCCCTCCCCCAGGTGCGTTGCGGCACGCAGCCCCCGATCCGGGTCAAACCCGCCGGGGGCTGCTTTGGTTTAGGGGTGAGAACCGAATACTACGCGAGATGCGCGAGGATCCGCGCCCAGCTGCGGACGCCCATCCTGAAGCTCTCCACATCATATTTCTCGTTTGGCGAATGGATCTGGTCGTCATCCTTGGCGAACCCCACCAGAAGCGAGTCCATCCCCAACTCCACCTGAAAGTGCCCCGCGATCGGGATCGACCCGCCGCCCCCGACAAAGACGGCCGGCTGCCCGAATTCCTCGGACAGAGCCGTACGGGCCGCGCCGAAAACCGGATGGTCGGTCGCCATGGTCGAGGCGGAGCCAGCACCATGGGAGTCGAAATGCGCCGTGCAATCGGGTGGCAATTGCGACAGCACCCAGTCCCGAAAAGCCGCCCTCAAGCGCAGGGGGTCTTGCCCGCCCACCAACCGGAAGCTGACCTTGGCCATGGCTTTCGAGGGCAAAACCGTCTTGAACCCCGCACCGGTATAGCCTGCCTCGATCCCGTTGATCTCTGCCGTGGGGCGCGACCAAAGCTGCTCCAACCCAAGGCGCCCGGTTTCCCCGGCCGCATGGCTCAGCCCGACATCGCCCAGAAACGCCTCGGACGAGAAGTTCAAGTCGCGCCACCCCTGCAAGACCTCCTCCGGCGGCTCCCCGACGCCGTCGTAGAAGCCCGGCACCTGCACGCGGCCATGTTCGTCGTGCAGGTTCCCCAGGATCCGCGTCAGGACACGGGCGGGATTGCGGGCCAGCCCACCATAGAGCCCGGAATGCAAATCGCGATCGGGGCCGGTGATCGTGATCTCCTCACCCAACAGACCGCGCAGGGAGGTGACGATCGCGGGCACCCGATCGTCATGGAGGCCCGTGTCGCAGATCAGGGCCACCTCGGCCCGCAATTCCTGGGCATTCTGCTTCAGGAACGGGACAAGCGACGGCGAGCCCGATTCCTCTTCCCCCTCCAACAGCACGGTGATGCGGCAAGGCAATGCGCCGGTCTCGGCACTCCAGGCCCGGCATGCCTCCAGGAAGGTCATCAACTGGCCCTTGTCATCCGAGGCGCCGCGCGCCCGGATCACTGGGCCACGCGCCGTCTGTTCGATGGCCGGATCGAACGGATCCCGGTCCCACAGCGACAGAGGATCCACCGGCTGCACATCATAATGCCCATAGAACAAAACGTGCCGACCGCCCCGCCCACCATGGGCCACCACCATCGGATGGCCGGGCGTCGGCCGTTTGCTGGCCTCGAAACCCAGATCGATCAGCTCCGCCACCAGCCAATCGGCGGCGGCCTGGCAGTCCGCGGCATGGGCCGGATCGGTTGAGATCGAGGGAATGCGCAGCAACGCCATCAGCCGATCCAGCGCCTTCGGTTGATCTGCCTCGATACGGTCGAGGATAGCGGGGATCGGATGGGTCATGGCGGCATTCCTCTGGGTCACCCTTTCGGCCTATTGCCCGGCGCGGCACCCCGCAAGGGTCGGCGCGGGCGCACGGGGATGTGACCACTGCCGGGGCTGGCCGCCAAGTGCCATGCCCGCTAGGAGGAGCCATGTTTCGCGCAACCCTTCTGTCATCCCTTCTCTTCGCCGTTCCCGTCGCCGCCCAAGACGTCGTGGACCTTCGCGAAGCGAAGCGCCTTCTCTTCAACGCCAAGGGATCTGAGATCCTGATCCAGGATCGCGACTTCTTGACCGATCTGGACCGCGCCACATTGGAGCAGATGCCGAAGCTGGCCGAACTAAAGTATTACGGCGCCCTCGCCGCGCCGCCCGATACCGGCCTGCAATCCGAGGCCACGACCGGCGCCTTCAACTACCACGACAGGGCCAGCGCCCGGCGTGCCGCCGTGGAAGGCTGTGACGCGAAACGGGCGGGTGGCGCGACTTGCGTGATCGTCGCCGAGATCCTGCCGCGCCGCTACCGCGATGGCCGGGCGTTGACACTCAATCAGGATGCAACGGCCGCGCTGCGCGGACGCGACTTTCAGCGGGCGGGTCCCAACGGGGTTTTGGCCGCCAGCCCAAGCACAGGCGCATGGGGGCTTGGCGCCACGCCGGAAGCGGCCGTCGCGGCCTGCGGCGCCGATGATTGCGAAGCTGCGGTAGCGAACTAGCTTGGCGCGGAAGATCAGAGGCCTGCGCGACAATCTGCGTCCTGTCTCAAAGCGACAGGCAGCCTTAGGTCAGGCGCAAGCTGGAGGGGAAAAGACATGACGAATTACGGCCAGGCGCTCCAGACAGCCCTCGACCGGCTGCACGAAGAAGGCCGCTACCGGACCTTCATCGATATCGAGCGTCGCCAGGGCCAGTTTCCCCATGCGACCTGGACGAAGCCCGACGGTGCCGAAGCCGAAATCACCGTTTGGTGTGGCAACGACTATCTGGGCATGGGACAGCATCCGGCCGTCTTGGCCGCCATGCACGAGGCACTCGACGCGACCGGCGCGGGATCAGGCGGCACACGCAATATTTCCGGGACAACGATCTATCACAAAGCCCTCGAATCAGAGCTTGCCGATCTGCACCGGAAGGAGGCCGCGCTGGTCTTCACGTCGGCTTACATCGCGAACGATGCAACTTTAAGCACTTTGCCCAAGCTGTTCCCCGGACTCATTATTTATTCCGACGCGCTCAACCACGCGAGCATGATCGAGGGTGTCCGCCGCAATGGCGGGGCCAAGCGGATCTTCCGTCACAACGATGTCGCGCACCTGCGCGCTTTGTTGGAAGCGGATGACCCGGAGACCCCCAAGCTGATTGCTTTCGAGTCGATCTACTCCATGGACGGTGATTTCGGACCGATCGAGGCGATCTGCGACCTTGCCCAGGAATTCGGCGCGCTGACCTATATCGACGAGGTCCATGCCGTTGGCATGTACGGCCCCCGCGGGGCCGGCGTGGCCGAGCGCGATGGTTTGATGGGACGCATCGATATCATCAACGGAACGCTTGCCAAGGCCTACGGCGTTATGGGCGGCTATATCGCGGCAAGCGCAAAAATGTGTGATGCGATAAGGTCTTACGCGCCGGGCTTCATCTTTACGACATCACTTCCCCCGGCCGTGGCCGCGGGCGCTGCCGCCAGCGTTCGGCACCTGAAATCCGATACCGACATCCGCACCTTGCATCAGGAGCGCGCGGCTGTCCTCAAGCTCCGTCTCCGCGGTCTCGGACTGCCGATCATCGACCACGGTAGCCATATCGTCCCGGTCCATGTGGGCGATCCGGTCAAGTGCAAGATGATCTCCGACCGCCTGCTCAGCGACCATGGCGTCTACGTCCAACCAATCAATTTTCCGACGGTCCCGCGCGGCACGGAACGGCTTCGGTTCACACCGTCGCCCGTCCATACATCGGGGATGATTGATGACCTAGTCCGTGCAATGGACGCCCTTTGGTCTCATTGTGCGCTGAATCGCGCCCAAGCTTCGGCCTGATTGTTATCGTGCATTGTTAGGGATTGGCTGCTACGCTAGCGGCCAGCGACGGACCGGTCGCACCGACTGCGGCTCGGGACCCAACGCGCGAAAAAACCGGCGCGAGACGAACGGATGGGGCAGAACAGAATGTTCGGGCGAAAAGACAAAGGCGACCGACGGGCCAGCGAGGGGCGCGGTTTCGACAGTTTCGAACTTCGTCTCGGCGATGAGATGCGGGGCGAGCGGGCGACGATGGGCAAGTCGTTGGTCGACGTTCAGCGCGAGCTGCGCATCAAGGCCAGCTATATCAATGCCATCGAAAACGCGGACCTGACAGAGTTCGACTCGCTGAGTTTCGTCGCGGGTTACGTGCGATCCTATGCGCGCTACCTGGATATGGACCCGGAAGAAGTCTTCGCCCGCTTCTGCATGGAATCCGGGTTTGGCGGGATCAACGCGCTCACGCCGATGGAATCGCAGGTTGCGAAGTCGGATGTCGGCGGCGTCGCAGCGCCACGGACGAAGTCGGTCGATCCGGTGCTTGGCAACGGCAATCCGTTCACCAAGAAGGCCACGCCGGTCTTTGCCGGGTTCGAGCCCGGTGCCCTCGGGTCGCTGGCCGTATTGGCCTTGCTGATCGGCGGGCTTGGATATGGCGGCTGGACTATAGTGCAAGAGATCCAGCGGGTGCAGGTCACGCCAGTGGAAGAAGCGCCAGAGTTGTTGGCCGAACTCGATCCGCTGGACGGCGCTTTGCCCGACGACACGCCCCAGGCGAACGGCGCCATCGCGACTGATGAACGCGAAGACGCACTGGCCCGGCTTTATCGTCCCCGCGCGCTCGACGCACCGGTCTTGTCGCCTCGTGATGCACCGATTTCGACTATTACGCCGGGCACCGTGGGGGCGCTCGCCTCCGCCGTGCCATCGACACCCTTCACGCCCGAGCCTGCGGCACCGCGCCTTCCCGTCGATGCGGCCCTTCTGCAAGCAGCGGCCGATGCGGCGGTGGCCGGAACCGAGAGTCCGCGCCTCGAAGACGCACCGCAGGTTCTTGCCGACGCACCGGATACCGTCATGCTCTTCGCCGTCCGACCCGCCTGGGTTCGTGTACGGGCGGCCAGCGGTGACGTTCTGTTCGAGAAGATCCTTGAACCCGGCGAAACCTATGAAGTGCCCGCGGCGGATTTGCCGCCGACGCTTCATGCCGGCAACTCCGGCGCAGTCTATCTGTCGCTCGGTGGCAAAACATATGGCCCTGTGGGCGAAGGCGCGTCCGTGACACGGGATGTGGCGCTGGCCGCGGATGCGTTGACCGGACGCTATGACGTGGCCGTCGTGGAAGAGGATCGCGATCTGGCCCGTGTCGTTGCCGAGCTTGCCCAGACCACACGCGCCACGGCGGACGCATTGGAATAAGGACGGCGGCGCTGGTTGCATGGCCACCGATTGCGGCCTAGCTCTAGCGTAAACCATTCGAGAGGCTGCTGCGATGTCGCTCCACGCCATCCGGCCCTGGCGCCAGATCGACCGCCGGAAATCCAGACAGATCATGGTGGGCGATGTGCCGGTGGGCGGCGATGCACCCATAACAGTGCAGACCATGACCAACACGGTCACCACCGACATCGCTGGGACGATCGCGCAGGTGCAGGCCTGCGCCGATGCAGGCGCTGATATCATCCGTGTCTCAGTCCCCGACGAAGCATCATCGAAAGCCCTGAAAGAGATCGTGGCCGAAAGCCCCGTCCCCATCGTCGCGGATATCCACTTCCACTATCGCCGCGGGATCGAGGCCGCCGAGGCCGGGGCCGCCTGCTTGCGGATCAACCCGGGCAATATCGGCAGCGCCGACCGCGTCCGGGAGGTCATTGCCGCGGCGCGGGACCACGGCTGTTCGATCCGGATCGGCGTGAATGCCGGATCGCTGGAAAAGCACCTTCTCGAAAAATACGGTGAGCCTTGCCCCGAAGCCATGATCGAAAGTGGCCTCGACCATATCCGGATCCTGCAGGACAACGATTTTCACGCGTTCAAGATCAGCTGCAAGGCTTCCGACGTGTTCCTCGCCGCAGCCGCCTATCAGGGCCTGGCGGAAGCGACCGATGCCCCGATCCATCTGGGCATCACGGAAGCCGGCGGCCTTACATCAGGCACGATCAAAAGTGCCATTGGCCTCGGCAATCTGCTCTGGATGGGCATCGGTGACACAATCCGCGTCTCGCTTTCGGCCGATCCGGTGGAAGAGGTGAAAGTCGGCTACGAGATCCTGAAATCCTTGGGCCTGCGCCATCGCGGCGTGAACATCATCTCCTGCCCCTCCTGCGCGCGGCAGGGCTTCGATGTCATCAAGACGGTCGAGACGCTGGAGAAGCGGCTGGAGCACATTAAGACACCGATGTCGCTTTCGATCATCGGCTGTGTGGTGAACGGGCCGGGCGAGGCGCTCATGACGGATGTTGGTTTTACCGGCGGCGGCAACGGCGCCGGCATGGTCTATCTGGCGGGCAAGCAGAGCCACAAGATGTCCAACGATCGGATGATCGATCACATCGTGGAACAGGTGGAGCGGAAGGCTGCGGAGCTGGAAACTCTCCGCGCTGCCGAGAAGACCGCCGCGGCGTAAGGGGTGGAGAGGCTGGGGGACGCGTCGCTCCCCCAGACCCCCTAGAGGATATTTCCGGACCAAAGAACGCGCCATTTAGAAAGCCTTAACCGTAGTTCCGTCAGATCGGATCGCGGAACAGCCTGGGAAGGCGATGGCCGTGACCGAAGACGCGCCCCGGTGGATCATCCTGCCGGGGCGTGCGGCTCTTTGGTCCCGAAATATCCCCGCCGGAGGCATACGACGGTCGCGACCGGCTTGTCGTTTCGATCATCGCGCAAAGATCGATGGCGGGGGTCCGGGAGGCGGCCCCCGGTCCCCCACCTTCAGGTGGAGCGCAACACGGCAACCGCGAAGCGCGCATCCCGATCGGTCAGCATTCGTTCCGTCTTCCAACCCGCAGCGCGGGCGAGGGCGTCGAGGCTCTCGGCGGTGTATTTTCGGCAGCTCTCTGTATGGATGCTCTCCCCGGCGGCAAAACGGATCACCTGGCCGCCAATCCGCACGGATTGATCGCAACGGGACACCAGATGCATCTCGACCCTCGCAGGGTCTTCGCACCAGCGCGCCACGTGCTTGAAGGCACGCAGGTCGAAGTCCGCCGCGAAGGCAGCATTGAGATGGCTGAGGACGTTCAGATTGAACGCGGCCGTCACGCCCGCCCGGTCATCATAGGCGGCGATCAATTCCGGCACCGGCTTCACCAGGTCGGCGCCGAGGATGAAGCCCGCAACGCCGTCCCAACTGCGCGCCCGTGCCAAAAGATCGATCGCCGCGTCCGGATCCAGATTGCCAATCGTGGAACCAGGAAAAAAGCCGATCACCGGCTCGCCGGACATCGCGGCAGGCAGCGGCAAGTCGACGGTGAAATCCGCAACGACCGGGTGGATCTTCAATCCCGGATGACGCTGACGCAGAATGTCGGCCGTGTCGTGCAAAAACGCGGCAGAGATGTCGATGGGAACATAGCTCCCGAAATGCGCCCCCGCCTCTAGCAAAAGACGCGTTTTCACGCTGGCGCCCGAACCGATCTCGACCAAGGCCCCGCCGGGCGGGACAAGCGCGGCCAGATCGGCGGCATGGCGGCGTAGGATCGCCGTCTCCGTGCGGGTCAGGTAGTATTCCGGCAGGTCCGTGATCCGCTCAAACAGCGCGCTGCCCGCTTTGTCGTAGAACCATTTCGGCGCGATCCACTTCTGCGGTGCCTGCAGGCCTGCCAAGATCTCCAGCAAATCCGAGCGTCGCGATCTGTCCAGCATCGTCAAACGTCCCGCGCCAACCGCAGGCCCATCATCTGCCAGCGCTGATGGGGGTAGAAGAAGTTCCGGTAGGTCACCCGCATCTGGTCGCGCGGCGTGGCACAGGAGCCGCCGCGCAGCACCATCTGGTTGACCATGAACTTGCCATTGTATTCGCCCAGCGCCCCCTCGGGCGGGCGGAAGCCGGGATAGGGCGTAAAGGGCGATGCGGTCCAGTCCCAGACATCGCCCCAGCGGGCCGGGCCAGGCAGCGGGCGCAGGGTCAGATCGTCGAGGAAGTTGCCCTTGACGGCGTGATCGCGGAAGGCGGTCTCGTGCTCGGCCTCTGTGGGCAGACGCGCATCGGCCCATCGGGCATAGGCATCGGCTTCGTAATAGCTGACATGGACGACCGGGGCCTCCAGGGCCACGGGCTGGGGACCGCGCAAGGTAAACGTCCACCATTCCCCGTCCTGTTTCCACCAATAGAGCGGATGCTGCCAACCTTCGCGCTGACAGACGGCATGGCCTTCCATCAGCCAGAGTTCCGGGTGGTCATAGCCCCCCGCCTCGATAAAGGCGATCCAGTCACGGTTCGTGACAGGGCGGTCGCCCATCTCGAACGGGTCGAGCCAGGTGCGATGGCGCGGCCCCTCGCAATCATAGGCGAAGCCATCGCCGTCATGGCCCATCTCGACCAGCCCACCGTCATGGCGGGTGAAGGTCAGCGGCACGTTCGACGTCACCGGCAATGGCGCCGGATCACGATAGATCGGTAGAAGTGGGTTGTAGCTGAGACCGTGCAGAAGATCGGTCACCAGCAATTCCTGATGCTGCATCTCGTGATGGCAGCCCAATTCCACCAGCGCGGCAATGTCATCGCCATCGTCTCTGGCCGCAGCCATCAGATCGGCCAGCGCATCCTCCACATGGGCACGGTAGTCGCGCACTGCCTGTCCGCCGGGGCGGGAAACGAGCCCCCGCTTGTCGCGGGCATGGCGCGGTCCAGCCTGCACGTAGTAGGAGTTGAAGAGGAAGGCGAAACCATCGTCGGGCGACGCGTAGCCCGGCAGGCGCGGCTTCAGGATGAACTCCTCGAAGAACCAAGTCGTGTGGGCGAGGTGCCATTTGGCCGGGCTCGCATCCTCCATGCTTTGCAGCATCGTATCCTCGGGCGTCAGCGGCGCAACAAGGGCATCCGTTCGGGCGCGGGTCCGCGTGAATAGGTCGAGGGCCTCGCTGGGCGCGAGAGGGACCGGGGATACGGATGTCATGGGAAGGCCCTTCCGTCGGGAATCAAGTGCTTAGCACCATAGCTGCCCCGCCCGGCCCGAGTCGTCACGCTTTGTTGACATCGGCCCGGTGCGGCAGCGGACCACCGATCATCGCTCCGGGATCAGGCCCCGTGGCGAGAAGCGCAGAACCAACAGAAGGATCAGACCCATGGTCAGAAGCCGCATATGGGCCGCCGCATCGAGAAGGTGCTCCTTGAGCCACGTGCCATCGGCCATCCCGGCGGTGATGCCCTGCATCAAGAGCGCCCCCAACGGCTCTACCTGGACCCAAAGCCACCAAATCAGGAAGCCACCCAAAACGGCGCCCCAATTGTTGCCCGACCCGCCAACGATGACCATGACCCAGATCAGGAACGTGTAGCGCAGAGGCTGATACGTGCCAGGCGTCAACTGACCGTCCAGCGTCGTCATCATGGCCCCGGCCAGGCCGCAAACCGCTGAGCCCAGCACGAAGATCTGTAGATGCCGCGCCGTCACATCCTTGCCCATGGCCTCTGCCGCGACCTCGTTGTCGCGGATCGCGCGCATCATCCGGCCCCAGGGCGACGCCAGCGCCGATTGCGCCAGCCAGATCAGCAGGGCCAATACGACGAGGAACAAGCCGGAATAGGCGAGCTTCACCGCGATGGAGGAGGCCGTGACCGGATCGAAGCCGAACTCGGTCGCCATTTCGACGAAGGTGTCGGAGTTCTGAAGGTCGATCTCATAGGGCACGGGGCGCGGCAGGCCGATCACGTTCTTCACGCCGCGGGCGAGCCAATCCTCGTTCTTCAGAACCGCGATGACGATCTCGGCGATACCCAACGTGGCGATGGCCAGATAATCGGACCGCAGCCCCAGGGCCGTTTTCCCGATCAACCAGGCGGCCCCCGCCGCCAATGCCGCACCCACCGGCCAGGAGAGGACCACCGGCAAACCCAACCCGCCTAGATAGCCGGTGGCGGCGGGGTTCACCGCCTCCACCGCCGCCACGCCGCCATCGAAGACCGACCGGAAGGCGAAGAACCCGCCCACCAGGATCAAAGCCACCGCAGGCGCCCGGAACCGCGGCAGGCGCGCCCATGCCAGGATCGCGGCGATCACCGTCGCCGCCCCCAGGAACAGGCCCCCGATCACACGCGCGCCGCCGGTGTTCCAGGCCTCGCCGACCGGCGGCATGGAAACGAGCACCGCGCCGAGCCCGCCCAGGGCCACGAAGCCCATCACACCGACATTGAAGAGGCCCGCATAGCCCCATTGCATATTGACGCCCAACGCCATGATCGCGCTGACCAGCCCCATGTTGAAGATCGTCAGGGCCACGTTCCATGACTGCACGATCCCCGTTCCCACGAAGAGGAGGGCCACGAAGATGAACAACATCAGATCGCGCGTTGTCAGCTTCATACCGCCTTCCCCGCGAAGAGACCCGTGGGCCGGAACAGAAGCACGATCAGCAGGATCACGAAGCTGACCGCGAACTTGTAGTCGGTGGACAGGAGTTGGACCAAACCCTCTGGTTCCAGCCCCTCGGGCAACGCATAGCCCAGCACCTTCTTTAGCGGATAGGTGATCGTCACTTCGGCGAAGGCGATGACGAACCCCCCGGCGATGGCGCCCAGGGGCGAGCCGAGCCCGCCCACGATGGCCGCCGCGAAGATCGGCAGCAGAAGCTGGAAATAGGTGAACGGTTTGAACGACTTGTCGAGGCCGTAGAGGGTGCCGGCAACGGTCGCCAACGCGGCCACGATCAGCCATGTGTAAAGGACCACCCGCTCCGGATTGATCCCCGACAGAAGCGCCAGATCCTCGTTGTCGGAATAGGCTCGCATCGACTTGCCCGTCCGCGTCCGGTTCAGAAACCAGAACAGAAGCGCCACGACGATCACGGCCACCACGACGGTAATGACCTGGGTCGTCCGGATCGCCAGTCCCTCCTCCAGGCCCGTCATCTCTCGGAAGGCGCGGGCCGAAATGACAAACCGCTCGCCATCGGCAAAGCGCTGATCGTCCGGCCCGATCACGAAGCGCACCAGCCCGTTCATGATGAACATCACACCCAGCGACGCGATCACGAAGGTCACGGGCACCGCCTTCTTGGCGCGGTAGAAGCGATAGACCGTCCGGTCGGTCAGCAGAAGAAGCGCCGCCGTGGCAGCGATCCCGACCGGCAGCGCCAGAAGCGCCGTGGGCAACGGCCCAAACGTGATCCCCGCCCCTTGCAACCCCCAGGTTGCCAGGATCACCGCCATGGTTCCGAACGCCATCGTGTCGCCATGGGCGAAGTTCGAGAAGCGTAGGATGCCATAGATCAACGTCACCCCGAGCGCCCCCAGCGCCAGCTGCGCGCCATAGGCCGTGGCCGGGATCAAGACGAAATTCGCGAAGGTGACAAGGGCGTTCAGGGGTTCCATATGTCCGCTCCCAAACTCAACGACGACATGTCAAGGCGACCGTCTGGCCGCCGCCCCGCCACCCGATCGGCAGCCGGAGCAGGCCGTCGAACCCGTCCGTCGGATCGTCCGCCGTGCGGTAGGACAGGATCCGCAGGAAGGCCCCGAGGCTGGCATCGTATTCGGCGTGCTCCGGCAGCAGGATGCAAATGTCGAACGCGGCGAGTGATCCGAAGTGCCAGCGATGGGCGACATCCAGCGGACAGACCTCGTGGCCCCTTACCCGCGCCGTCGCGGACACATGGTCGACACGCCCCTCGCCGTAAGTGAGCGGCCAATACCGAACCGGAGTGTCCAGGTCGCACAGGAAGGGTTTGAACGGCATCGTGCGAGCCGACGTGGCACTGGCTAGAAAAAGGATCATTACCAGCGCGGATACGAAGACGACCGTCTCGCCGCCAAAGCCGCCGCCCGCCGTCACTCCACCACCTCGCACTGCCCTAAATAGGTCGTCACCATGGGCCCCGGCAGATGAACCGACGCGCGGGCGACGCCCTCTTCGTTCAATGACAGCAGCATCTGCATCCCTTCGCCTTCGGCCAGGACACTGCTATCGGTCTGATAGAGCACGTCCATATTGCCAAAGATCGTGCCCAAAAGCGGACGCTCGCCATCGGGCACTTCCAGATAGAACTCGGACTCCGCACAGACTTCGTTCTCGAAGCATTCCGTGTCGAACAGGCACGAGATCTGGGCCGCCCCGGCTGGCGAAGCGACGAGAGCCAGGATCGCGCCTAGGCCACGCAGCCCCATCCGACCCATCCTTATCCCAGCCATCCTCATCCCCCCAAGAAGCTCCGGCGAACCTCGTCATCCGCCAGAAGCGCCTTGCCCGTGCCGCTATAGGCGTTGCGACCCTGTACCAAGACATAGCCCTTATCTGCGATGGCCAGGGCCTGCCGCGCATTCTGTTCCACCATCAGGATGGGGATGCCGGTGCGCGCCACCTCGATGATCCGGTCGAAAAGCTCGTCCATCACGATGGGACTCACCCCGGCCGTGGGCTCGTCCAGCATCAGGACCTTCGGCTTGGTCATCAGGGCCCGCCCAACGGCGACTTGCTGGCGCTGCCCGCCCGACAGCTCGCCCGCCGCCTGGCGGCGCTTGCTCTTGAGGATCGGAAACAGATCATAGACCTGCGCCATTGTTTCGCGAATGTCATCACGGCGAATGAAGGCGCCCATTTCCAAGTTCTCCTCCACACTCATGGAGGTGAAGATGTTGTTGGTTTGCGGCACGAACCCCATCCCGCGGGCCACCCGGTCCTGGGGGCTCAGCGCCGTGATGTCCTCCCCGTCCAGCCGCACCGCACCCTTGCGCAGGTTCAGCATCCCGAAGACCGCCTTCATCGCGGTGGACTTGCCCGCCCCATTGGGGCCAACGATCACCGCGATCTCGCCCCTTTCGACGCCGACGGTGCAATCGTGCAGGATATCGGCACCCGTTCCATAACCGCCGGTCATGCGATCACCGATCAGGAAGGCGGTCCCGCTTTCCGGCCGATCTTCAGGGAACGCGCACCGGTGAAGGCCCGCCTCAGCCAACTCGCTCACACCGCGTCCCCTTCGATGTTCCCCAAATACTCAAAGCCAAAACGGCCAGACCCTGTCCACGCCCTCACGCCACCTGGTCCTTGTTCTTGAGCCCGGTGCCCAGATATGCCTCGATCACGCGCTCATCGGCCTTGACCTCCTCCAACGTCCCTTCGGCCAGGACCTTACCCTCGGCCATGACGATCACCGGGTCGCAAATCTTGCCGATGAAATCCATGTCATGCTCGATGACGACGAAGGTGTAGCCGCGCTCTTTGTTGAGCCGCAGGATCGCATCGGCAATCGTGCCCAGAAGCGTCCGGTTCACCCCGGCGCCCACCTCGTCCAGGAACACGATCCGGGCATCGACCATCATGGTCCGCCCCAGCTCCAGCAGCTTCTTCTGGCCCCCCGACAGGTTCCCGGCCCGTTCATCCGCCAGATGCGAGATCGTCAGGAAATCCAGAACCTCGTCCGCCTTCGCCGCCAAGGCCGCCTCCTCGGCCTTGAAGGCGGACCGGTTGAACCAGGCATTCCACAGATGCTCGCCGCTCTGGTCGCCCGGCACCATCATCAAGTTCTCGCGGACGGTCATGGAGCTGAATTCATGGGCGATCTGGAACGTCCGCAACAGCCCCTTATGGAAAAGCGTATGCGGCTTCAGCCCGGTAATATTCTCGCCCGCCATGGTCACCGTCCCGGAGGTGGGCGGCAAGACACCGGCGATCACGTTGAACAGGGTCGTCTTGCCCGCCCCGTTGGGCCCGATCAACCCGGTGATCGACCCGGCCGCGATCCGCAGGGTCGCGCCGTCCACGGCCCGAAAGCCGCCAAAATGCCGGTGGAGGTCCGTGACCTCGATCATAAACCTGTCCCCTTTTGTGCGAACGGCCCCGGTCGTTGCCGGGGCCGCCACGTTCTTTCCCTGACGATCAGCGGAACTGAACCGTGCTGATCTCACCGTCCTTCACTTCGATCTGACGGTAATTGCCCGCAGACTCGCCGCCGCCGATCAGCTCCACCGCCGAGGCACCGACATAATCGATATCGCCGCCTTCCTTCAGGATATTGAGCGCCTTCTCCAACTCACCGGGGAAAATCTGCTCGCCCGGCGCATTGGCCACATCCATGATGTGGTCCTTGTACTCCGCAGGATCGGTCGATCCCGCCGCCTCCATGGCCAGCATGATCAGCGCCGCCGCGTCATAGCTTTCCGGAGTGAAGGGCGAGGTGCTGTCGAACCCGTCACCCACGATCTCCGAAAAAGCCGCGACGCCGGGGCTATCGGTGCCCGGATGCTGCCCGGTGGAGCCTTCGATCTCATCGCCGAAATTGTCCTGCAGCGCCTGAGAGATCATGCCGTCGGGGAAGTGGAACGTGTCGAACGCACCGGAATCCAGCGCCGCCCGGATGATGCCAGAGCCGCCCTGATCGACATATCCCGCCACGACCAGACGGTCGCCCCCTGCTGCCGACAAGGCGCCAACCTCGGCCGAATAATCGGCTTTGCCGTCCTCATGGGCGGTCGAGATGGTGACCGTGCCGCCCGCCTCTTCGAAGGCCGACTGGAAGCTGTCCGCCAGACCCTTTCCGTAATCGTTGTTCGTGTAGGTCAGCGCCACGTTGTCGATGCCCTGCTCCATCAGGATTTCGGTCATCACCACGCCCTGACGCGCATCCGAGGGCGCCGTGCGGAAGAAGAGGCCGTTATCCTCTGCATCCGACAAAGCCGGGCTGGTGGCCGAGGGCGAGACCATCACGATCCCATTGGCCAACGCCACATTGCTGAGGATCGCGCCGGTGACGCCCGAACAATCGGCGCCAACGATCCCGGCAACGCCATCGCCCGTGATCAGGCGTTCGGCTGCCGCCGTCGCGGCTGCGGCATCCACGCAGGTGCTGTCCGCACGCACCGGCTCCACCGCGACGCCGTCCAGAAGCGCACCGCTCTCGGTGACTTCGCTCATGGCGAGCTCCGCGCCATCGGCCATGGACGGCGTGAGGGATTCGATGGGGCCGGTAAAGCCCAGCATCACGCCGATCTTCACCGGACTATGCCCATCGGCGAAGGCGGCTCCGGCGGCGAGGGTCGCGGCCGAAGCAAGAAGCAGTTTCTTCATGATATCACTCCCTGATGTCGGCCCTTGTCCGGGCCGTTCCAGCCGAAAGACTAGGCGCGTGAAGGACGATTGAAAAGGCCGCCCTCACGGCAGGCTCACAGGCGCAAACCGTGCCGTCCCGCCAGGTCGACGAAGAACTGCCAAGCCACCCGCCCCGACCGCGCGCCGCGCGTCGCCTGCCACTCGATCGCCTCCGCGCGCAGAATATCCTCCGCGACCTGAAGATCGTGGGCCACGCAATAGCCACGGATCATCGCCAGATAGGTGTCTTGATCGCAGGCATGGAAACCCAGCCAAAGACCAAAGCGGTCGGACAGGCTGACCTTCTCCTCCACCGCCTCGGACGGGTTGATGGCGCTGCCGCGCTCGTTCTCGATCATGTCCCGGGGCATCAAATGGCGCCGGTTCGAGGTCGCGTAGAAGATCACGTTGTCGGGCCGCCCGGCGACGCCGCCATCCAGCACCGCCTTCAGCGCCTTGTAGGCCGCATCGTCGTGGCTGAAGCTCAGGTCATCGCAATAGAGAACGATCCGGTGCGGCGCCTCCCGCAGCAAAGCCAGAAGCCGCCCGACCGAGGCGATGTCCTCGCGCTGCAACTCCACTAGCTTGAGGCCCGATTTCTCAAGATCCCCATGAACGGCTTTGACAAGGCTAGACTTTCCCATCCCCCGCGCGCCCCAAAGCAGGGCGTTGTTCGCAGGCAGCTCCTCAGCGAAACGGCGGGTATTGTCCATCAGCGTGTCGCGCTGTCGCTCGATCCCGACCAGCAGGTTCAGTGCGATCCGGTTGACCCTTGCGACGGGGACGAGACGGTCGGGATCGGTCTCCCACAGATAAGCTGACGCGGTCCAATCCGGGGCCATGGCAGGGGGTGGAGCCAAACGGTCGAGCGCATCCGCGATCCGACGCAGCGGATCGCTCAAAGCGCCTCATCCTCGTCTAGCAGCCCCTTCTCGCGCAACTTGGCCTCTCGTTGCCGTTCTACCCGCCTAACAAGCTGGATCGATATCTCGTACAACCCGTACACCACGACGAAGAGAATGACCTGCGTGATCACATCCGGAGGTGTCACAAGGGCCGCTAGAATGAGAATTGCGACGACCGCGTACTTCCTCATGTTTCCAAGACCTTCGGAAGATACCAGCCCAGCTTTACCCATCAGGGTGAGCAAAACGGGGAGTTGGAAGCACAAACCGAAGGCGACGATGAATTTAATCGTCAGGGAGAGATATTCCTGCGCAGATCCCTGGAACGTGATCCCCGCATTCGCATTTCCGGCCAGTTCCCCCTCCAAGACGGTCCCCGGTTGCTGGAACCCGAGGAAGAAATCGAACGCGAGTGGCGTGACGACATAGTATGCGAAGGACGCCCCAAGAAAGAACATTACGGGGGAAGCGATCAAGAACGGTAAGAACGCGTTTTGCTCGCTTTTGTACAATCCAGGAGCAACGAAGCGCCAAAGCTGATGGGAGATGATAGGAAAACCAAGGACCAGACCGCCGAGCATAGAGATCGAAACCGCGACGAAGAAGCCCTCCTGAAGCCTGATCAGGATTAGCCCGCAGTTTTCCATCCCGCGATCGGCCATGGCAGTGCAGAGCGGATATGTAAGAAAGTCAAAGACGGGGTTCCAAACCGTGAATGTCACGATCATCCCGCCGATAAAGGCGATCACCGATCGGATCAGCCGCGTCCGTAACTCCGCCAGATGCTCGATCAGCGGCGCGGCGCTTTCTTCGATATGATCCTCTTCACTTGCCGTCATGCCTTCGTTCCAGCCTTGGCCGGAGCTTCCGGCTCCGCGGGCGGGGCCGCCGCCGGGTCGGGCTGCAACGCCTCGGCCGCCTCGCGGGCCTTGCGCTCTTCGGCCATCTTCGCGGCATTTTCCGCGATCTTCTTCTTCGCGTCCGCCCGCTTCTCGGCCAGCGCTCGGGTCTCCGGCCCGGTATTCTCGTCGGGGCGCCACGCAGTCAGGTCGTCGGTCGCTTCCTTGATCTTGTCGATCCCATATTTCTTCGGGTTCGCGATCTTGCGCAGATCCTTGGCAATATCGTTGGCGCCGCTGTCATCGGCGGCCTGATTCATGGCCGTTTGGAACTCGCGCGCCATCCGCCGGGCCTTGCCGGTGAACTCGCCCAGGGTGCGGAACATCTTGGGTAGGTCTTTCGGGCCCACCACAATTAGCGCCACGATCCCGATGACGAGAAGCTCGCTCCAGCCGATATCGAACATGCCAGGGCGGAAGGCGCTTAGGCCTTCTCTTTCTCCGCCTCGGGCGTGACGTCGCGCGCATTGGTCCCGTCGGCCAGGGTCTTGTCCTCGTCCTCTTCGGCCTCAGAGCCGTCCTTGACGCCCTTCTTGAAGGCCGTGATGCCCTTGCCGACCTCGCCCATGAGCGAGCTGATCTTGCCGCGCCCAAACAGGACCAGAACCACGACAGCGATGAGAAGAAGGCCAGGAAGGCCGATATTGTTGAGCATGGTCGTTACTCCCTGAGATGGCCACGCAGACAAAGTGGAAAGTTTCGGAGTGATACTTACGCACTCTCCGGTCGATGTGAAAGCGGCGGGCTGGCTTTTTCCGCATGACCGAAGGACATGGCCTCCGTCAGATCGCCCCGCCCCAGCAGGCGGCGGTCGGCCACATAGCTCTGCAGCATCCGCCAGGGCGACCGGTCCGTCTGTTTCGGGATGATGTCCCGGGCCCGCTCCAAATAGCCCGCGCTGAGCTCGAACGTCGTGCGCACGGGCACGTCGTCCGGAGGCGGCTCGGGCATGGCCCAATCCCATCCCTCCGCCTCCATATGGTCCAGCAACCGACGGGTATAGCGGGCGATCAACTCGCATTTCAGGGTCCAGGACGCGTTGATGTAGCCCAACGCAACCGACAGGTTCGGCAGGCCGGAATACATCACGCCGCGATAGGCAAAGCTGTCCGACATCTGCACGGGCTCGCCCTTTAAGCTCAGGCACGCCCCACCGGCCACCTGCACCTTCAACCCCGTGGCCAGCACGATGGTATCGGCGGGAAGAACGCTGCCGCCCTCGGTCATCACGCCCTCGGCCGTGATCCGCTCGATCCGGTCCGTCACGATCTCCGCCCGGCCGTCGCGCAGGACGCGGAACAAATCGCCATCCGGAACCAGGCAGAGGCGCTGATCCCAAGGCGCATAGCGCGGCGTCAGATCGCGGTCGGGATCGACGCGCGGCCCGATGGCCTTGGAAGCCGCCTTACGGATCATCCGCGCCACGAAATCGGGACGGCTCTGGCTGATCCGATAGAAGGCCGTGCCCATCAGGATGTTCTTCCACCGGGTCAGCGCGTGACCGCGCCGGTCGCCCAGCCAGCGCCGCGCCAGATCGGCGAGTTTGTCGCGGGACGGCATGGCGACGATATAGGTGGGCGAGCGTTGCAGCATCGTGACATGTGCCGCGCTCCGGGCCAGTTCCGGCACCAGAGTCACCGCCGTCGCCCCCGACCCCACCACGACGATCCGCTTACCTGCAGGGTCATAGCCCTCCGGCCAGTGCTGTGGGTGGATCACATCGCCTGCGAAATCCGCGAGGCCAGGAATGTCGGGCCGATAGCCTTCGGCATAGTCGTAATAGCCGGTGCAGAGAAACAGCCATTTGGCCGAGATCGCGCGCGCCCCGTCCGGCGTCTCCAATTCCAAGCGCCAAGCCGCGCCGTCCCAATCGGCCGCGATCAGGCGATGGCCGTAGCGGATCTGCCGGTCGATCCCCGTCTCCGCCGCCGTATCCCGGATATAGCGCAGGATCGACGGGCCATCTGCGATGGCTTTCTCACCAGTCCAGGGCCGGAAGGAATACCCCAGCGTCGGCATGTCGGAATCAGACCGGATGCCGGGATAGCGAAACAGGTCCCATGTCCCGCCCATGGCGTCCCGCGCCTCGAAGATGGCGATTTGACGGTCTGGCCGGTCACGGCTCAGATGATAGGCCGCGCAAATTCCCGACAGACCCGCCCCGACGATGGCAACGTCGAGATGTTCGAGGGTCAATTCAGCAGCGGCGCCGGGTCCACCGCGTCGAAGCCCTGCCGCACCTCGAAATGCAGGAAGGGCGGATTGCCCGGACCGACCGCCGCGATCGTCTGACCGGCGGAGACCTCGTCCCCCTTCTCGACCCGGATATCCTTGATGTTAGCATAGACCGTCAGCAGACCACCGGCATGGCGCAGCACCAGGATCGGCACCTGATCGGTGTCCCGCGTGATCGCAGCCACCGTCCCGCTGGCCGCCGCGGAGACGGCCGTGCCTTCGGCTGCGCTGAAATCGATCCCCTCATTGCGACCCGAAAATCCGCGCAACACGCTGCCGGTGACCGGGCGTTGCAGCGTCTGACCGTCATCCACCTGTGGCGCGGGCGTTTCAGCCGTTGCGGGCGCCGCCTGCGCCGTCACTTCCGTGCGCTGGCTATCGAGGTTGGGGCTTTCTGGCAGCGGTTCGGCCTCTACCGTCTGCGGGAGCGCGGAACTGGCCGAGGGCGGAACTGGCGTCACCGAGCCCTGACCCGGTGCCGCCTCGTCGACGCCCGCCACACCCTCTGCCACCGGCGGGATCAACAGGAACTGCCCCTCACGCACGGCCAAATCGGGCCCTAACCCGTTCCATTCCGCCATGCTGCGCGGGCTCACACCATAGAGCCGGGCAATGGAAAACGCCGTCTCGCCCCGGGCCACGCGGTGTCGGATCGGCTCCCGCCCACCCTGTATGCCAGCCGCCGCCGGGGTTGCCCCGGCCCGGTCGATGGCGGCCCCCGCAATGGTCGTGATGTCCGGCCGCGCGGCGCCCGCCGCCGGTTCGATCCGGCGCGGCAGGGCAAGGATGGCATTCTGGTTCAGGCGGCTTTCGCTGCTCAACCCGTTGAAAGACGCGAGTTCGGCGGCCGGAAAGCCGATCCGCTGGGCCACGCTGGTGACCGTGTCGCCGCGCTGCGCCACCGCCACCTGGTAGTTCGGATAGGTGATCAACCCATTCGCATCGGCCTCTGGCCGTTCCGACACCGCCACGCGCGCAGCACTTGACGTATCGAGACCGTCAGCAGCGTTGTTGCGCAGGTCGAAATCCAGCCCACCCATATTCATCTGCTGACATCCCGCCAGAACAAACCCCGATACGAGGATACCCGTCACCCGGGCGTGCCTGCCAAATTTGGACATCTCGATCCCTCTCTGCCCACGGGGTCCACGCTCTCAGTCGTGTTCGACCCCCTCCACCAGCGGCACGAAGCGCACCGGGGAAAGTTCCTCATACTCGTAGCCGTCCGCGCCCCGAACGACCTTGATCAAGGTCTGCACATGATCCGAGACGCCCACAGGCACCACCATGCTACCGCCGACGCGCAGTTGAGCCAAGAGGGGGCCGGGCGGGTCTTCCGCGGCGGCGGTCACCAAAATCCGCTCAAAGGGCGCCTGTTCGGCCAGACCGAAGCTGCCATCGCCGGTGATCTGCGTGATATTGGTCAGCCCCATGGCCTCATGGGTCGATTGCGCCGACCGCGCCAGATTGCGGTGCCGCTCCACCGTGTAGACCCGGCGCGCAAGCTTGGACAGGATCGCGGCCTGATAGCCAGTGCCCGTCCCCACCTCCAGCACCTTGTCGCGGGGCCGCACATCCAGGGCCTGGGTCATCAGCCCCACCACCGAGGGCTGGCTGATCGTCTGACCCGAGGCGATCGGCAAAGGCACATCCTCATAGGCTTGGGCCGCGAAGGTGCCCGACACGAACCGCGCCCGATCCACCTGCTCCATCGCCGTCAGCACGCGGGCATCCGTCACCCCGCGCGAGCGCAGGACCACCAAAAGACGCATCGTGTCCTCTGGCGACATCGTGCCTAGCCCCCGCCGTTCAGCGTCGTCCGCAGCGTGGCCAATGTCGCATGGTCAGTCAGATCGCAGCGCATGGGCGTCACGCTGATCCAGCCCTCCACATTCGCGGTCACGTCAGTGCCCTTGCCAGTCGTCTCACCTTGGGCGGAGCCGCTGATCCACAGGTACTTGCGCCCGGACGGGGACGTTTGCGGCGTCACCCCCATGCGTCCGTCGCCCCGATAGCCCTGCGCCGTGGCCGCAAGCCCCTGCACCTTAGCGCCGGGGACAGGCGGGAAATTGACGTTGTAGAACAACTTGTAGGCGTCGCCGCCCCAGGGGGCGTCGTCGATAAGACGGCGGACCGTCGCCGCACCATGGGCGGCCGCCGCCTCGAACGGGTTTTCAAGCTCGACATTGTCCGGCCCGTAGAATTGCGACAGCGCGATGGCGGGCACGCCCTGCAAGGCCCCCTCCATGGCCGCGCCGATGGTCCCGGAATAGACGGTGTTCTCGCCCGCATTATTGCCGCGGTTCACCCCGGACAGGATCAGATCCACCGGGCCATCGACCAATTCGCCCAGACCCGCCAGAACGCAATCCGCCGGACTGCCTTCCAGCGCATAGCGCCGCGCCCCGATCTTCGAGATCATCGAGGGCTTCACGTAGTTGATGCAATGGCCCACGCCCGATTGCTCGAAAGCCGGGGCGACGGTCCAGACCTCACCCCCCTCGCCTGCGACGGCCTCAGCGATGTCGTGCAGCACGGCCAGGCCAGGCGCGCCGATCCCGTCGTCATTGGTGATGAGTATCCGCATTCTCTTCCCCGTTTCCCGCCTCTTAGGCGGCGGGGGTCACTGCGTCCAGTTCGGCGGGCGCTTTTCGAGGAAGGCGGCCATACCTTCCTCGGTATCGGCCTCCAGAAGGTTCGCGACCATGGCATCGCGGGTCAATTCATAGGCAGCGTCCAAAGGCCGCTCCAGCTGCGCGTAGAAGGCCCCCTTGCCGATCCGCACAGCGCCGGACAGCTTGGCCGCCACCGTCTCGGCCAGCGCGCGCGTCTCTGCCGCCAGCCGATCCGGGGGCACCGCGCGGTTTATCAGCCCGGCTTCGACCGCTTCCTCAGCCTGCAGGAACCCACCGGTGCTCAGCATCTCGAAGGCGCGCTTGCGCCCGACATTGCGGCTCAGCGCCACCATGGGCGTCGAACAGAAGAGCCCGATATCGACACCGTTCACCCCGAACCGTGCCTCGGTGGATGCGACCGCCATGTCGCAGCTCGCCACCAGCTGGCAGCCGGCGGCGGTGGCGAGGCCATGGACCTGTGCGATGACCGGTTGCGGCAGGTCCCGGATCGCCGTCATCACGGCGGTGCAGCGGTCGAACAGATCCGCAAAAGCCGCCGCCCCACAATCCTCGGCCTGGCGCATCGCCTGCATCTCGCGCAGATTATGCCCCGCGCAGAAGGCGCGCCCCTCGGCCCGCAGAATGACGGCGCGGAGGTCGCTGCCGGAAATGTCCGACAATTGATCCGCCAGCGCGCCCAGCATGCGATCGGACAGGGAATTGAGCGTGCCCGGATCATCCAGCGTCAGCGTGGCAATGCCCCCACTGACGTCACGTCCCAAAATGTCCGACATTGCCCCATCCTCCCCAACCGCTACGCTGCCCGCCACCGGAGGAGACGGCAAGATGAATATCATCATGGACCGGGCGGCATTGCACGCCTTCCTGGAAGAACACTTCCTGCAAGTGAAGGGGGAGTTCACCGTCGACCGCCTAACCGATGACGGGATCGTCGTGCGCCTCAACGTGGCGGATCGGCATCTGCGACCCGGCGGCACAGTCTCGGGCCCCTCGATGTTCGGGCTGGCCGATGTCTCCGCCTATCTTGCCATCCTGTCCCGGATCGGCCCGGTCGCCTTGGCCGTGACCACGAATTGCGCCATCGACTTCATGCGCAAGCCCAATCCCACCGACCTGATCTGCGAGGCCCGGCTTCTGAAATTGGGTCGCGCGCTGGCCGTCACCGATTGCCTGCTGTTCTCGGACGGGGTCGATGCACCGGTCGCCCGCGCCTCTCTCACCTATTCGATCCCGCCCCGCTAGCGTGCGGAAGACCCTCACCGCACATCGTAGTACGCCTTGTAGGCCGCGACATGCCGCCTTTCGCGCCGATGCTCCCGCCAAAGCGCACCCGCCGCTGGCACAGCCAACAGCATGGCCGAGATGGTCCACAATCCCGGCGATCGGGACGGGTCGGCCCAGGCGACGACAAACAGGATCGCAGCGATAGAGGCCAAGGCAAGTCCGACCACAGACAGGGCAAAAGCCGGGCTGTCGCCGGGAACTTCGGGGTTCAGACCGGCGCGACCTTCATCATCGATGGACAGACGACCGGCATCGAGAAGAACATATCGCGGATCGGTCAATGCGCTTCGCCCGAAACCGGCGCCGGGTCCGTAGATGACGCTGAGGCCCGTCCCCTCCACTTCGGCGACCCGCGCATTCGCAAAATGCAGCCCAGCGTCCGACCCGATGCCTGGAATGGGCGTGAGAGCCGACCAGCCAAAGGGCCAAAGCACCGGTCCGTCGATCTTGCCCGACGCGGCCCGCAGCTTGGGGACCATCCGGTTCACGTCATCGAAATAGATAAGACAGTGGGCGACGGAATGCACAATCCGCAGGTTTTCGTCCGGATCACGCGGGCGTTTCAGAATGGCGAAACATGCCGCCGTCCGCGTGAAAAGGGCCGCGAAAAAGAGCACGGTGACGACCATGGCCAGGATCCCCGACGCCACCATGTTCCCGCCGAAAGGTGCCTTGCCCGAAACATGGGCCAGCCCGCCCAGACCGATACCGGCAACCGCGCCGAAAAGGCCCTGCATCAGCAACGTCTCCCAGGCCCGTCCGCGTCGTATCCGCAAGGCGGTCGCGATCCATCGCCGTTCCGCTTCTGTCAGGTCAGCTTGTCCCATGGCGGACTTTTCACCCAAGAGCTCGGCCGTTCCAAGCCGGATAAGCGCGCGTCCGAAGAACAAAAAAAGGCCGGGCACAGAGGCCCGGCCAGTCGGGGAAGAGGTCGGCCCTCAGGCCTTCCAGAACGGCTTTGCAACTTCGTGAAGCACTTCGGCGGTGGTCAGGCCGAGATCGGACAGGCGCTCCGCTGGGACCTCTTTCAGGGCCGCGCGGGTGCGGGCACGCGTCTCCCATGTCGCCAACGTCAGAGCCGCGTGCAGCAAGCCTGCGGTCATAGGCGAGGCGGTGTGGCGGGCATGTGCGTTCAAGGCGGGGTGGTCAAATGCGGAGGCGGTCATTTGCGATTTCCTTTCGTCGAAAGACCTCTGTCTTGTATTGATACAATGAGAGCGATACGCTCTGGTCAGATAGATACAATCCTCATGCGAGTCAGGCCAGCGAAACATTGTCATGAACACAATCACGAATGAGAATGACGCGATCAGTGAGACCGGCGAGAAGGTGATTGCCGTCGATTTCGGCGCCGATCCGCGCCCGAAATACGCGGTCCTCGACTCCGCCATTCGCGCCGCCATCGCCCAAGGCGCACTGGCCGTCGGCGCACGCTTGCCCCCGATCCGCGATCTGGCTTACCGGATCGGCGTCACCCCCGGCACGGTGGCGCGGGTCTATCGCGACCTGACCGAAGCGGGCGTGCTGGATGCCGCCGTTGGGCGCGGGACATTCGTCGCCGCGCCCGCCCCGCCCGCACCGATCTATCAGGAATACCAGGCGCTCGCCGTCGACTCGACACCGCACCTGACGGGCGGCGACAGCTACGCGGTGAACCTTCTCTCGCCGCATCTGCCATCGGTGGGTCAATCGGAACTCATCCGCCATCTGTTGGCGGAGGTGGCGCAGGATCCGCCATCGGGGGTCATGCATTATCCCGTCCATTCCAGCGAGCGTCCGGCGCGCGAGGCCGCCTGCACCTTTCTCGAAAACGAATGGCTCGGCCCGCTGGAACCGGACGACATCGCCCTGACCCATGGCGGACAGCAAGCCATCGCATTGGTGTTACAGTGTGTGCTCCGCGGCCGCCGCCCCGTCGTTCTGCTGGAAGAGCTGGCCTATCCAGGCTTCCGGCGCATGGCCGAGATGTTGCGGGCCGAGGTGCAGACCGTGCCAATCGACGACCAAGGCATCGTCCCCGACGCGCTGGAACAGATCCTGCGCAAGTCCGACATTCAGGTTCTCTGCACCTCCCCGGATGTGCAGAACCCGACCTGCGCCTTCATGCCGGAGGCCCGGCGCAGGCAGATCGCGGAGATCGCGCGCGCCGCCGACATCCAGATCCTCGAAGACGATTGCTACATGATGGAAAAGGCCAAGCTGCCCACCTACCGGCTGCTGGCGCCAGAACGCACGTGGCACGTTTCCTCCATCGCCAAGACCATCACCCCGGCCCTGCGTGTCGGTTTCGCCCTCGCACCCACCGGGCGCCGCGTCGCACTGCAGCGCGCGGCGGAGTACAATTCCTTCGGCATGGCCACCCCCATCGCGGATTTGACGGCCAAGCTTCTGGTGCATCCGGACCTGCCCGCCCTGATGGCAGGGACGCGGGATATGGTCTGTCGCTATACCCAGAGTGCGGCGCGGATTCTGGACGGATACGACCTGCGATGGCGGCAGGATGTCTCCTTCATGTGGCTCAACCTGCCCGGCGGCTGGCGCGCCTCCGCCTTCTGCCGCGCTGCCGAGGCCGCGGGCATCAAGATACGTGCGGCCGAGGAATATGCCGCACGCGACGCCAACGCCCCCCATGCCGTCCGCTTCGCCGTGAATGCAGGCGTCTCCCTCGCCAGCTTCGAAGCGGCCATGGAGCGGATGCGGAACCTGCTGGACAGCCCACCCGAGGGGCTTGGGGTCTGAAATTTGATGGGGTAAAATGAAACCTCAAATATAAGCATCTGTATTATAAAGATTTACCCTGGAAGGGCGCGCTTGACAGCACCAGCGCCTGCGATACAAGCCGCCCATCCGCAGCCGGGCGTTCCGGCCTCCTCCGTATCGAACAGGGACTGGGCAGATGAAGACCTACACCATGACCCCCGACGCGATCGACAAAAAGTGGATCCTGATCGATGCCGAAGGCATCGTGCTGGGCCGCCTTGCGTCGATCGTCGCCAACCGCCTGCGCGGTAAGCACAAGGCCACGTTTACACCGTCCATGGACATGGGCGACAACGTGATCGTCATCAACGCCGACAAGGTGCAGCTGACGGGCAAGAAGCGCGACAAGCCGAACTACTGGCATACGGGCTATCCGGGCGGCATCAAATCCCGCACCACCGGCCAGATCCTTGAAGGTCAGCACCCCGAGCGGGTCGTGATGCAAGCCGTCAAGCGGATGCTGCCCGGCAACAAGCTGAGCCGCCGCCAGATGACGAACCTGCGCGTCTATGCCGGGGCAGAGCACCCCCATGACGCGCAATCCCCCGAAATCCTGGACGTGGCGTCCATGAATTCCAAGAACACCCGGAGCTGATCGCGATGGCCGAACAACTCAATTCCCTCGAAGACCTCAAGGGCGCCGTCGACACCGCCGCCATGCCCGGCGGCGACATCCAGGTGGACGACGCCCCTGCCCGTGAACCCGTCCGCGACGAGCTTGGCCGTTCCTATGCGACCGGCAAGCGGAAGGACGCCATCGCCCGCGTCTGGATCAAGCCGGGCTCCGGCAAGGTCACCGTCAACGGCAAGGACATCAACGCCTATTTCGCCCGTCCGGTGCTGCAGATGATCTTGAAGCAGCCCTTCGAGATCACCGACCGCGAAGGGCAGTTCGACGTCATGGCCACCGTCAAGGGCGGCGGCCTCTCCGGTCAGGCAGGCGCCGTAAAGCACGGCATCTCCAAGGCGCTGCAACTCTATGAGCCGGGCCTGCGCGGCGCGCTCAAGGCGGCGGGCTTCCTGACGCGCGACAGCCGCGTGGTGGAGCGGAAGAAATACGGCAAGGCCAAAGCCCGGAAGAGCTTCCAGTTCTCCAAGCGCTGATCCTGCCCAAGACCCAATGCAAAGGCCCGCCAACCGGCGGGCCTTTTTCGTTTGGGCTATTTTCCCTTGGACTATGGCAATCCGGCCATATCGCAACGGCTTCACATTGCAGGCAATTTACACAACAGCGAATTGCTGCCTATCACTCGCAAAGAGGCGCCACCTCGACGTGGCGCCGACTGAAAAAGAGCAGGACAGGCAAATGCATAGATTTCTCGTGGCGCCGTTCGCGGCGACTGTCGTTCTTTCCGGGTGCAGCGACTTTGATGCCAGAACCAACGACGCGAAGGACTTGTTGGCCGACGCGCAGGGATCAGGCTTTACCGAACTGGCCAGTCTCCCGTCTGGACAAGCAAGCTATGAAGGAACCGCCATTTTCGCGCCGGAAGAAGCCGTGGCGGACCAACTGGCAAATCTCGATGGCTCGTCCGAGGCCGCGGTTGAGGCAGGGAACGAAATTGCCGACGCTGCAATCCTCGCCGCGGATGCAAACCTAACGGCGGATTTCGACAACAGGACGATGTCCGGTGAACTCACCGATTTCATTGACGACGACGGAAACGAGTTCTCAGGTGAAGTCGATATCGTCAATCCGAATGCAGGCGGGGCGGCGAACATTACCGACGATGGCGGCTTCGCGGTCGTGACGGTCGGAATGGACGGCGCGATTACCGATGACGATGGCGAGCAGACGCGCATCGTGGGTGCCGGCGCCGGTGTCTTCGGCGGTGATGACGGAGAGTTCGTGCTCATCGACACCGCTGCGACCGCATCAGGAGGCATCAGCGACGAACTTGGCGGATTTATCGTCGCCGAACGCGACTGAGATGCGCCATCTCGCGAAGGTCCTCTTCGCGCTGATATGTTTGACCGTGATGAGTTCCCCAGCCCTGGCCCTGTGTGGCCGGGGCTTCGCATCCGAGGACCTCACAAACGAATGCCTGCTCTCCGCCTTCGAGGCGGCGACTTCCGCGACCGATCGTCGGCGGCTTGGCAGCCTGCTAATCACGCGCCTCACCCGCGCCGGGCATGACAAATCGCTCGGACAGGATGTTGAGCTTCCGGCGCAAAGAACCCGCTTCACTCTGCGTCCGGTTCTGGAATGGTCGACCAACCTCAATGGCGGGCAAACCGACAAGCCGATCTACTTCGCGGGTTTCCCCTTTACCTTCGCCGAAGAGGATCAGCGCCGCGCAGGGCTGGCCCTTGGCGCCGAACTGGGTGCACGGCGGCGCGTCCTGCCGGGCAACGGCCATCGGATCGACGTCAGCGGTTACCTGACCGCCGCCCATGCGCCCGAAGAGGACCTGAGCCTGATCCGCGCGCGGGCGAGCCTGTGCCATACATGGCGGCTGGACCGGCATAAGGCGCTCAATTCCTGCCTGCGGGGAACACATCAGACGCGCGATCTGTCCCAAGACGATGCGGTGATCCAATCCGTCGCCCTGACCCGCTTCTTCCGGGAGGCTGGCACCGGAGCCACCGGGCTGACGCTGGGCGTCGAACGGCGGCTTGAGGACGATCTCGACCAGATCACCCTGCGCGGGACGCTCGAAAGGGCCGCACGCGGCGATCTGGTGCTGCGCGCCACCTATGGACGCGGATGGTTCGGCGCCGGTGAATTCGGGATCTCCGAAACGGCCGGGCTGAGCGTCGCCCGCCCCATCGCGGATCGCCTGACAAGGGTCAGCTATAGCTACGTCAAACAGGATGACGGAGAGGTTCTGTTCCAGGACCGCACCGACCGTGCCCATTCGATCAGCCTGGAGGTCCAGGCCATCGGCCAGACCTTCGTGCAGTTCGGCTATGTCGTGCGCGAAAGCTCCATCTCCGCCTTCGAAGACAGCTATCCGACCCTGGGATTGCGCCTGGAGCCGCTGAAGTTCTAAACCGCCTTGCCCAATGCCGGTCTCTGACGCAATCCTGTCTCTGGGAAGCCGGAGGTCCGCCGCTTGAACCAGGATACGCGCCGCGGCGCGGCACTTATCGCGCCGCCCCTCCTCTATGCGCTGGCCTTGCTGGCGGCCCCCCTTCTGACGGTCGCCTTGTTCAGCTTCTGGACGCAGGACTTCCTGACCATCGACCGGACCCTGACGTTGGCCAATTACCGCGAGGCGCTGACCGACCCGATCTACCGGACCATCCTGGGCCGCAGCATCGTGATCGCGGGCGTCGTCACACTGGTCACGGTGGCGCTAGCCTTCCCCGTCGCCTATTACGTCAGCTTCCGCGTGCGGCCCGAACGCAAGGCGCTCTGGCTCTTCCTGATCACGATCCCGTTCTGGACCAGCTACCTTCTCCGGATCTTTCTCTGGAAGGTGATTCTGGGCTTCAACGGGGTGATCAACGCGACCCTGACCGGCATCGGCGTGATCGACGCACCGCTGACCTTCATCCTCTACAATGCTAATGCCGTGGTCATCACCCTGGCCCATGCCTTCGCCCCCTTCGCGATCCTGCCGATCTTCGTAGCGCTGGAGAAGATCGACCGCTCCCTGCTCGAAGCCGCCCGCGATCTGGGCGACGGGCCGATCACCACGTTCCGCCGCGTGACCCTGCCGCTGGCCATGCCGGGCGTGGTGGCCGCACTGCTGATCGTCTTCATTCCCACCGTGGGCGATTACGTGACGCCCGCGCAGGTGGGCGGGCCCGGGGGCCTGATGATCGCCAACCTGATCCAGGCGCAATTCGGCGGGCTCAACAACGCGCCCTTAGGCGCGACGCTCGCCATCCTCGCCATGGCGGTCGTCGCCGTCATCGCGCTGGGCGTCGCTTGGCTGGGCCGCAAGGTCGGGGGGACGCGCTGATGCTGCGGGTCTACACGTTCCTGTTTCTGGCGTTCCTCTATGCGCCCATAATCCTCCTGCCGATCTTCGCCTTCAACGACGGAACGGTCATCGCCTTCCCGCTGGACGGCTTCACGACCAAGTGGTTCGCCGAATTGGCCCGGAACGCCGAACTGCACGCCGCCCTGATCAACTCCCTGATGGTGGCCAGCGCGGCGTCGGTCCTGTCTGTCGTGCTGGGGCTGGCCGCGGCCCGCGCCAATATCCGCTACCGTTTCCCCGGAAAGGCCGCAGCCATGGGCCTGATCATGGTGCCCCTCGTCCTGCCCGAGATCATCGTGGCCACATCGCTGGTCATCGTGATCGTGCAAGTGCTGGGCTGGCCGCTCAGCCTCTGGACCATCGTGGCGGCCCACACGCTGATCTGCACGCCCTTCACCATCGCCATCCTGAATGCCAGCTTCCAGGCCCTGGACCCCAGCATCGAGGAGGCGGCCATCGATTTGGGCGAGACCCGCGCCTCCACCTTTCGGCTCGTCACCCTGCCCCTGGTCATGCCGGGGATCATCGCGGCCCTGCTGATCTCGTTCACGATCTCGCTGGACGAGTTCATCATCGCCTTCTTCCTGACCGGGACCGAGACCACCCTGCCCGTCTATATCTGGTCGCTTCTGCGGTTTCCGCGCCTGATCCCGGTCGTCATGGCGTTGGGCACGATCCTGGTCGTGGTCTCGATCATGATCCTGACCCTGGCCGAGTGGAACCGCCGCCGGGGCCTGGCCCGTGCGGGGGCCAAAGATACGGGGGGCTTTTTGTGAGCGATCCGCTGATCCGCCTGCGCGGCATCCAGAAGTACTACGGCGAGTACCACGCCCTGCGCGGCATCGACCTGGACATCCCGCAGGGGGAGTTCTTCTCGCTGCTGGGCCCGTCCGGTTGCGGCAAGACCACGCTTCTGCGGGTGATCGCCGGGTTCGAGGGGATCGACGCAGGCACCGTCGCCATCGGCGGGCAAGACATGACGAAAGTGCCGCCCAACAAGCGGCCCACCAACATGGTGTTCCAGTCCTACGCCATCTTTCCCCATTTGAGCGTCGCGCGGAATGTGGGCTTCGGGCTGCGCAAGCGGCGGGACCTGAACGACCAGGCCAAGCGCACGCTCGTGGAGGACGCGCTGGATATGGTCGGCCTGGACGGCTACGGCGCGCGCGCTGCGCACGCGCTGTCCGGCGGCCAGCGGCAGCGCGTGGCCCTGGCCCGCGCGCTTGTTCTGCGCCCCAAGGTTCTGCTCCTGGACGAGCCGCTCAGCGCCCTGGACCGCAAGATGCGCGAGCAGATGCAGGAGGAGCTGATCCGCCTGCAGCGTCAGGTGGGGATCACCTTCATCCTGGTCACCCACGACCAGGAAGAGGCGCTGGTCATGTCCGACCGCATCGCCGTCATGTTCGAAGGCGAGGTGGCGCAGATTGCCGAGGCCGAGGCATTGTATCGCCGCCCCGTGGACCGGCGCGTGGCGGAGTTCATTGGGGTGATGAACTTCCTTCCCGTGGCGCTCTCAGAAGATCGGGTGGAGGTGGCGGGTCTGGGCGCCATGGATCGCGCCGCCCTGCAATCGGAGGCCGCGACCACTGGCGAAGCGGTGGCAGGCTTCCGGCCCGAAACCGCCACCCTTCTCTTCCCCGGTCAGGAAGCCGAGCGGGTCGCGCAAGGGAAGATCGCGGAAGTCGTCTATTACGGCGACATGACCTATTACGACGTCCATTTGGACGGGGCGGAGGAACCGGTCCGCGTGTCTATGCGCAACGTGCCCGGCCGCCCCGTTCTGGAGATCGGCGCGGATGCCCGGCTGGCATGGTCGCCGGACGCCCTGGTGCTGTTCCGCTAACGTCACGACACGCCAAGGGCCGCGCGGCGATCTGGACCGTGGCGGGTGGCGGGCATGTCCCTCTTGATTGGGGCCGATGGCTCGGGCCGGGGCAGACCCCGTTTGGATTGGAAACCGACGTCGCACCGTTTCACAGGTGGACGAGCCCATGCGCGAGGTTGATGTCCCCGCGATCCTGCCCCCGAGGTTGACCCCGGAGTGATGCCGGCGGGCGTGGAGGAGCCCGTCGTTCCAAGTCGTGTCGCGACGGGGATGGGTTCTGCGGGTGAGCGGTTAACAAGGGGTGGACGGCATCGAGAATTCTGATTGCCCCGCCCCGTTGGGAGCGGAAACCACCGGGGCGAAATCCCGCGTCGCGGGCGCGTTTCGGCCGAGGTTGATCCGACGGGCCCGTTGGCCTGGCCCGCTCCGAACTGCAACCGCTCAACGGACCCTGCCTATGCGCTTCTTGCAACGTTCGGACCGGGGGCCAGCCCCCGGACCCCCGGAGTATTTCCGGCCAGAGGAAGGCTCAGTTACGCCTTAGGGTCGGTGAAAACCGGCCGCGAGCGGGCCCCTAAAGCGGCACGATCTGCACGTCGCGACCTTTGCAGGCCAGCGCGATCTCGCCCTCGCAGAGCCGCAGGGCATCGGCACCGAAGACCTCGCCCCGCCAGCCTTTCGCCCAGTCGCCCGTCCGTTCCCCGGCCGCGATGTCGTCCAGGTCGGATGCCGTGGCGATCAGCTTGGAAGCGACGCCCGCCCCTTCGGCCTTGGCCTTGAGGAGCACGCGCAGCAAATCGGCCAGGGCGCCGTTGATCTGGTCGCGATTCTTGGGCTTGGGCGGAACGGGCAATTCCTCCTTCGGCAGAGCCAGCCCCACCTCAACGGCGGCCAGGATCCCGTCGGCCACCGCGCCCTTGCGCCCCTCGCGCAGCAGAAGGCGGGCTTTCGACAGCTCTTTCATGTCCTTGGGCTTCAACGCCACGAGTTCCAGCAGGGCATCGTCCTTGAAGATGCGCGTGCGCGGGATGTTCTGGGTCTGGGCGTGGCGCTCGCGGAAGGCAGCCAGTTCCCGGGCAATGGCCACGTAGCGGGGACTGGGGTTCCGCATCTTGAGCCGCCGCCACGCCTCGCGCGGTTCCACCCGGTAGGTGGCCGGATCGCGCAGGACGTCCATCTCTTCCTCCACCCAGGCGGTGCGGCTGGTGCGCTCCAGCTCCGCGGCGAGGTATTCATAGATGACCCGCAAATGGGTCACATCGGCCAAAGCATAGCGCTTCTGCGCATCCGAGAGGGGCCGTCGGGACCAATCGGTGAACCGGCTCGACTTGTCGATACTGGCTTTGGCGACCTTGCGCACCAGCGTCTCGTAGCCGACCTGCTCGCCGAAACCGCAGACCATGGCGGCCACTTGCGTATCGAAAAGCGGCGCCGGGATCGTGTCGCCCTCGATGGCGAAAATCTCCAGATCCTGCCGGGCCGCGTGGAAGACCTTCACGACGCCGGTGTCCCGGAACAGGTCATAGAGCGGCGCCATATCCAGCCCTTCGGCCAGCGGGTCGACGAGGACCGCATCGCCCTCAACATCCCCCGGATAGGCGAGTTGGACCAGGCAAAGCTTGGAATAGTAGGTCCGTTCGCGCAGGAACTCGGTATCGACCGTGACATAGGGTGCCTTTGCGGCGGCAGCACAAAAGGCGGCCAGGGCATCGGTCGTGGTCAGTGTGGTAATCTTACGCGAAATCGTCGGGGCCTTTCGAATGCGGTGCCGACGGCAGTAGCCCATCCGGAGGGCCGTGGGAAGAACTCAAAGGTTAACCGGTGCCACGTCACCTTGGGCAAACCGGCGCAAAACGAGGGGGTAGAGCCGATGTTCCTGCGCAAGGACGCGTGCCGCGAGGGTCTCAGGCGTGTCGTCCGGCAAGATGGGCACGCGGGCCTGACCCAGGATAGGGCCGTCATCCAGCTCGGCGGTCACCTGATGGACGGTGCAGCCCGCCTCCTGGTCGCCAGCTGCCAGCGCCCGGGCATGGGTGTGAAGGCCGCGATATTTCGGGAGAAGCGATGGATGGATATTCAGCATCCGCCCCTTCCAGTTGTCCACGAAGGGCGCGGTCAGCACGCGCATGAAGCCTGCCAACGCGACGATCTCGGGGGAGGCGGCGGCCAGCTTGGCCTGCAGCGCCGCCTCGAAAGCGGGTCGGTCGCCCGCAAAGGGTCGGTGGTCCACCGCTTCCGCCGGCACGCCCATCTCTCGCGCGAGGACCAGACCCGTGGCGTCGGGATCGTTGGAGAGGACGAGGACAGGACGCGCCGGGTGGTCGCCGGTCATGCTCTCGACCAGCTTCACCATGTTCGACCCGCCGCCTGAAATCAGGATCGCGACGCGCGTCACCAGCGTGGCTCACCCAGATAGGCGAGCTCGGCACCTTCCACCACGCGGCCGATGCGGGACACGGCCTCGCCCTGGGCGGTCAGCGTTTGGGTTAGATCGTCGGCCCGGGCCGGATCGCAGACCAAGACGAGGCCGATGCCGCAATTGAACGTCTTGAGCATCTCGCCCCTTGCCACACCGCCCGTTTCGGCCAGCCAGCCGAAGACCGGCGGGGCGGTCCAGGCCGAAAGGTCGATCTCGGCACCCAGCCCGTCTGGCAGGATGCGCGGCAGGTTCTCGGTCAACCCGCCCCCGGTGATATGGGCCAGCCCGCGCACACCGCCCGCCCCGATCGCAGCCAAGGCTGGCTTCACGTAGAGCCGAGTGGGCGTCAGAAGTGCCGCGCCCAACGCGTCATCGGCAAACGGCGCGGCATCGTTCCAGCTGAGCCCCGCGTGATCCACGATCCGACGCACAAGGCTGAACCCATTGGAATGCACCCCGTCCGAATGCAGGCCCAGCAAGACATCGCCCGCTTGCACGCCTTTTGGCAGGGCCGTGCCCCGCTCCATGGCGCCGACGGCGAAACCGGCCAGATCGAAATCCCCATCGGAATACATGCCCGGCATCTCGGCCGTCTCGCCCCCGATCAGGGCGCAGCCCGAAGCCGCGCAGCCCGCCGCGATCCCTTCGATCACCTGGGCGGCCGCCTCCGTCTCAAGGCGTCCGGTGGCGAAATAGTCGAGGAAGAAGAGCGGCTCGGCCCCCTGGCAGATAAGATCGTTGACGCACATGGCCACCAGATCGACGCCCACGGTGGACAGATGCCCCGTCTCGATGGCCAGACGCAACTTGGTGCCGACGCCATCCGTGGCCGCCACGAGGATCGGATCGTCATAGCCCGCCGCTTTCAGATCGAACAAGGCGCCGAAGCCACCCAGCCCGGCCATCGTGCCGGGCCTTTCGGTCGCGCGGGCGGCGGGTTTGATACGTTCGACCAGGGCGTTGCCCGCGTCGATATCCACGCCCGCCTCGGCATAGGTCAGCCCCGTCCTCTCGCCCATCATGCCCTCCGCTGATCTGCCCGCGCCCTAGCAGCCGCCCCCGGCCCCCGCAATGCGAAGCGCGGGGTTTGACGGCCCGGCGCGGTATGCTAGCGGGACGTTCGGGGGCCTGTAGCTCAATTGGTTAGAGCAGAGCGCTCATAACGCTTTGGTTGCGGGTTCAAGTCCTGCCGGGCCTACCACCTCCGACCACGCTCAAACTTCATCAGCTATTATAGCGGTCGCCGCTTTATCGCACAGCGCGCGACTGATGTTTTGGAGGACATCCTGTTTCGCCGTGTCTTTCGCAAGCGTTGAGGGTTGCGTGATGCGGCCGGTAAACTCAACCTGCTGCCCCGAGGCCGCGTCGTGCCGACCTAGAAGGAGATCCGCATAAAGCCGCGCTGACTTCTCAGGCGTGCTGACGCCGCTCATCACGAACCGGAGCAGTGGCATCACATGGCTCCAGCCGAACCGCTCCACCGCACCGCGATCGCGAGCAAGCCCGGTTCCCGGCATAAGTCCCGGATCGAAGGCGAGAAACCGTGCCGACGTATCGCGGCGCGCTTGGCCGAGCGCAAACATGACCTGGCACATCTTGGCGGTTGCGTAGCGGTCCAGACAATGCTGCGCCTCTGTTGCGCCGGGAGCCACCTCGCCCGCAGCGACAGCGTCTGCCGATGGGAAGAAGCCGCCGCGAAAGCCGAAGAGCCGCGCGATGCGGTCGTTTGGATCGTGGGTGCCGCGGGTGGTCATCACCACAGGCGCACCGGGCGCGAGACGCGCCTTCAGAAGGTTATGGATCAACCAATGGCTCAGGTAGTTCACCTGGAAATCCATCTCGATCCCGTCCTCGGTCATCGCCTTGCCGGATGTGACCTGAATGCCGCCGTTGAAGGCCATGGCATCGATCGAGCGGGGGCCGAGCGTGTCGCGCACGGCCCGGCAAAAAGCCCGGACCGAATGCAGGGATGCCAAATCCAGCTGGAGAATATGCAGCCGATCCGCGGGGACGGCTTGGCGCAGGGCCTGCGCCCCGTCGGGGCGACGCACCCCGATCAGGAGGCGCGTGCCCGGTTCGGCCGCCAATCGACGCGCCGTCTCCAGCCCTAAACCGGAGGTGCCACCTGTCAGAAGGATTACGCGACCGGACATTGCAGACTCCATTAATACGATATTCGTATTAATATAAAACGAATATCGTATCATCAAGACCCAAACCGCAAGCCCCATCTCGCCCCCCGGCAATCCCTTGGCTAGAACGGCACAATGACCCGACCAGATAGAGACCAGGCCGACGATCCCGAACGCATGGCCGCCGCCATCACGACGCTTCTGCGGATCATGACGATCCGTCGCCAAGACACGGAAGAAGGTGACGGACGGATCGACTTCGCAGCGACGGAACTGCAGACGCTGCGCCATCTCTTGGATAGACCGGGCGCCCTGGCCGTCGATATCGCCACGTTCCTGGGGGTTCGTCCCACCACGGCGCAGTCGATCATCGACCGTCTTGTGACCCGGGGGCTGGTCGAGAAGCAGCGCAGCAAGACCGACCGCCGTGCCCTGTCTTTGATGCTGACCGATGAGGGGCGGCGCGCCATCAGCCGCGTCCGTGATCAGGACCGGGAGAATTGCCGCGTCATGCTGGCAGCACTTGAAAGCCGTCGGCGCGCGGGCTTTGTCCGCGACTTGGAGCGGATTGCGGCCGAGGTGACGCGCGATGCAGACGCCTAGCGCGGCAGCACGATCTCGGCCTTTAGGCCGCCCATCTCGGACGTGCCCAGCCGCAGGCTGCCGCCATGGGCGCGAGCCACGTCCCGAACGATGGCCAAACCCAGACCCACATTGCCCGCCGTGTTGGAGCGCGCATCGTCAAGCCGGGTGAAGGGTCGCGCGGCGGCGGCGCGCTGACCCTCTGGAATGCCGGGACCGTCATCCTCCACGGCGACGATCAATGTGTGATTAGACGGCGTCACGCTGACGCGCACCGTCTGGCCGTAGCGCAGGGCGTTCTTGACCAGGTTGGCGACCGCGCGCTGCATCCCGTCGCGATAGAGGTTGGCCTGGATCGGATCGCCGATCACCGGCACATCGCGGTCCGGCGCGGCTTGGGCCACGGCCTCGCGGATCAGCGCCAGGGCATCCACCTCTTCGCGGGTATCGCGCGCATTCTCGCGCGCGAAGTCGAGGAAGGTATCGATGATCCGCTCCATGGCGGCCACATCCTCGGACAGCGCGGCGGCCTCGGCCTCCTCCATCATCGACAGTTCCAGCTTCATGCGCGTGAGCGGCGTCCGCAGATCGTGGCTGACACCGGAGAGCAGAAGCGTGCGCTGTTCGATATGACGCTCGATCCGGGCCCGCATCTCCAAGAAAGCGGTGCCCGCGGCGCGGACCTCTGTGGCACCCGAGGGCCAGTACATGGAGTTCTCGCCCCGCCCGAACGCCTCGGCCGCACGCGCCAGCCGTCGGATCGGGCGGATCTGGCCGCGCATGAAGAGAAACGAGATCGCCGTCATCAGGATTGCGGTGCCGACCATCAAGACCAGAAGCTGGTGCGGATTGGAGGCCGAGACGTTGGAGCGGTCGAAGCGCAGCCGCATCCCGTCGCCGAAGCCTAACTGAACCACTTTTCGCTCGGACACGGTGTCGACGCCGGTGAGATCCTCCAGTCGATCCTCCAGATGGACCCGCATGGCCCGACCCGACAGATCCCAAACCCGGATCCGGTTCGCCACGGGGACGTCATCGATCTGTACGTCCAAAGGCGCGGCCAACTCCGGCTGGGTCCGCAACAGGCGGATCTCCCGCACCATGTTGGAGGTCATCTGGACGGTAACATCCTCATAGTGGCGTTGCAGGAACATGACCGCGACGGCAAGCTGGATCGTGACGATGGGCAGGATCAGGATCAGGGCGGCGCGCGCATAGAAGCTGCGGGGCAGCCAGCGGCGCGACGCGGCCCGGTGGGCCAGCGCGGGATGGGGATCGGACGAGGCGACCATGGCAAAAGGCTACAATCCCGCGGCGGCGGGGGAAAGCGGGCTCCTGCGGCTGCTGGCGCCGAACCCCTCGCCGATGACGCAGCGGGGCACGAACACCTATCTGATCGGGACCGAGACGCTGGCCGTGATCGATCCGGGGCCGGACGATGCCGCCCATATCGACGCGATCCTCGATGCCGTGGATGGGCGGCCGGTGGAAGCGGTGCTGGTCACCCATTCGCATCTGGATCATTCCCCGGCCGCCGGTCCGGTGGCCGCACGATTGGGCGCGCCGGTCCTGGCTTTCGGGCCATCCGATGCGGGCCGCAGCCCCACAATGACGCGCTTGGCGGGGCTAGGCGGCGGTGAAGGCGTGCAGGCCGATTTCGCCCCTGACCGGACCCTAGCCGATGGCGCGGAAATCCGCGGCGGCGACTGGACCTTGCGGGCCCATCACACGCCCGGTCACATGGCCAACCATCTGAGCTTCGAATGGCTGGAGACGGGCAGCGTCTTCACGGGCGACACGGTGATGGGCTGGGCCAGCACCATGATCTCGCCCCCCGACGGGGATCTTGGCCAGTTCCTGGACAGCCTGGATCGCCTTGCCGGCCTGGGTGCGAAACGTTTCCTGCCCGGGCATGGCGATCCGGTCCCGGACCCCACGGCGCGCTGCGCAGAGCTGAAGGCCCACCGTCTGGGGCGGGAAGCCGCGATCCTGGCCGCGCTAGCGCAGCCCGCCGATATCGAGGCGCTGGTCGCCGGGATCTACACGGACACGCCCCCTGCCCTGCACGGCGCCGCCGCCCGCAACGTGCTGGCCCATCTGATCCATCTGTCCGAGACAGGTCGGGTTCGCGCCGATCCTGCGCCCGGGCCGGATGCGATCTGGACACGGTGCTGAAAATCGCACGCACCCCCTTGCGCGACGGGTCTCGCTTGGCTAACTCCGCCCCGGTGTTCCGGCGTAGCTCAGCGGTAGAGCAGTTGACTGTTAATCAATTGGTCGTAGGTTCGATCCCTACCGCCGGAGCCAACATTCTCCACATCTTTCGATAGACTTCAGTCGCGGCCTTTCAGGGTCGCACGAGACTGTTGCAGCTATTCCCGGAATTCGAGGGCATGGGTCTCTCCCAGCGCGGTCATCACCGCAAGCTGGGCCGCCTGGAGGCGTCGCATCCGTTCGTCGGCTGCCAGAGGCGCATCTGGGATCGTGGCTGAGAGATCGGAAAGATCGAACAGATCCGATAGGTCGGGCCGATAGCGGGCACAAAGGGCGGCATTGTCGGCGGCGAACCCCTCCATGATCTCGCGCCGCTCTGAGATGAGATAGCAATCGCCGGACTTTCTGACATCCGGTCCACCGTTCTCGATCAGCGTGCGGATGAGTACCGCGATATTGGCATCGGTGGTGCGGGCCAGAAGGCCGAGTATCTCGGACACTTCCCGCGAAAGCGTGATGTTCGACCGGCGCGCGGCGAGGTCGTCGCGACCGATCCCGGCAAGCCCGATACGGGCGGCGAAATCGAGGACCGAGTCCCCCTCATGCAGTTGCTGCTTTTCATAGGGAATAAGCGTGATGGCCTCTGCGCCGAACACATCTGCGAAGGCATCGACCACCGTGCTGTAGCGGAGTGCCCTCTGCTTTTTGGCGGCGTAGTCCGCCGGGCTGCCCTGGAAACGCCCGGTCTTGACGACTTGCTTATACATCGCCTCCAAGAAGGCGTCCTGTCGGCGCAGATAGACGATCACCTTGGCATCGCGCTGCATATGCTCCGGCAAGGAATGTTGGAATTTGCGCGCCCAGCCACGGGAGAAGAACATCTCGGAGGACAGGATGTGCCGATCGTCCGGCGCGCCGTCGACCTCTCGCACGATGCGCGCGAGAATGCGATCGCATTTCTGGGGATTTGCCTGGAGGATGCGCGCCACACGGTTATGGGCCGAGGGGCCACGTCCCGCCTTCACGTAGTTGAGCCGGCATGCCTGCAGCTTTTCCGGGTGAGTCGTCAGGAAGGTCTGAATCGAGGTCGAACCGGTCTTCTGGGATCCGATATGGATCAGCAGCCGAGCCACGTCGCCTCCGCAAGTGGGATCCAGCGCGCATGGTTCGCCATTGTCCAGGGTCCGCCCGTTGCCGATTGCCTTTCACCGCCCCTTTCGCATTGCAGGGAGGCGCGATCCAGAGGGGCGCGTGCCCTCATGACATCCTGTGACGCGGGCGCGACTGCAGCACTGCCACATATCGCGGCAAGCTGCGCCTCTCGGAGCAACGGCGCGAGATCGGCGCCGAAGCGCTCGGCAATCAAGCGCGGTCAAACCACCGACAGCACCACGATCATGGCGAGCGCGTAGATCACGATGGCGCCGCCGATCAGGACGTAATGGAAGTTGTTGCCGACCTGCGCTTTCACGAGGCTTTTCATCTGGCCCATGAGGTCGGGCCACGTATAGCTGACGAAGTCGCCCTGGGTGAAGACGGCCTTGATCCGGCCATCCCCATCCACGACCGGCAGGCGGCGGAAACGTTCGTTCGACATCATCCGCAGCCAGTCGAGCATATCGTCATCCTCGCGCGCGACGCGGGGGTCTTCGGTCATGATCTCGCTGAGCTTGGTCGTGGTCGCATCCATGCCACGACCGACGAGCTTGTTCATGATATCGCGTTCGGTCACCACGCCGATAACCTTCTCCGCCTCGTCGGTGACGATGACACAGCCGTAATTCTTGTCGGTCATGGCAGAGACCGCCTCCGCCACCGTGCCGTCCGGACGGCGGGTCAGGGGCTTGAGCTTGTCCTTGTATTCCGGACGGTCCTTCAGACGCGTTCCCGTGCGTTCGCCTGTTCCAGTGGCCATGATCTCACCTCCGACGCTGTTAGGGGAACAGCTAGGCGGAGGGCGCGCGGGGGCAAATCAGGCGCCGCGATAGTTCGGGCTTTCCCGCGTGATCTGGACGTCGTGGACGTGACTTTCCTTGAGCCCAGCCCCGGTGATCTTCACGAAGCGGCAAGCCGTCCGCATCTCGTCCACGGTGGCGCATCCGGTATAGCCCATGGCTGCCCGCAACCCGCCGACGAGCTGGTGAATGACCGCTCCGGCGGAGCCCTTGTAGGGCACCTGGCCTTCGATCCCTTCGGGAACCAGCTTGTCGGACGCGGCGTCCTTCTGGAAGTAGCGATCGGCCGATCCCCGAGCCATGGCCCCCATGGAGCCCATGCCGCGGTAGGACTTGAAGCTGCGGCCCTGGTACAGGATCACCTCGCCCGGGCTCTCATCGGTGCCCGCGATCATGGAGCCGACCATGGCGCACGACGCGCCCGCCGCGATGGCCTTGGCGAAATCGCCCGAGAACTTGATGCCGCCATCGGCGATCACCGGCACATCGCCCGCGGCGCTTGCGCTTTCCATGATCGCAGTCAGTTGCGGCACGCCGACACCCGCCACGATCCGCGTTGTGCAGATGGAGCCGGGCCCGATGCCCACCTTCACCGCATCCGCCCCCGATCCGATCAGGGCGCGCGTGCCTTCCGCCGTTGCGACATTGCCGGCGATCACTTGAACTTCGTTCGATAACGCTTTGATACGGCTGACCGCGACACCGACGCCCTCAGAATGCCCATGGGCGGTGTCCACGACGATCAGGTCGCAGCCCGCGTCGATCAGCGCCTCGGATCGTTCGAAGCCCGCATCGCCGACCGTGGTGGCAGCGGCGACCCGCAAGCGCCCGAGGCTGTCCTTGCAGGCTTGCGGGTTCAATACCGCCTGTTCAAGATCCTTGATCGTCAGAAGACCTGTCAGCCTGCCCTCCGCATTCACGACGAGCAGCTTCTCGATCCGACGGGCATGCATCAGGCTGCGCGCCTCGGCGGTATCCACGGGCTCGCGCAGGATGGCCAGATCATCGGAGGTCATCATGGCTCGGACCGGCGTCGCGTCGTCATGGGCGAAGCGCATGTCGCGATTGGTGACGATGCCGACGACGCGCCCATTCTCGACCACCGGAAAGCCGGTGATTCGATAGCGCTCCTGCAGAGCTTTGGCGTCGGCAAGGGTCTGGTCGGGCGTCAGAGTGATCGGGTTGTAGACGATCCCGCTTTCGAAACGCTTGACCCGCCGAACCTCCTGCTGCTGGGCATCGACATCGAGATTGCGGTGGATCACCCCCATACCGCCGGCCTGGGCCATGGCGATGGCCATGCGGGCCTCGGTCACGGTGTCCATGGCGGAACTGAGCAGCGGGATGTTGAGGCCGATCTGGCGCGTCACCCGGGTTCGCGTATCCGCCGTGCCCGGCAGAACCTGGCTTTCGGCGGGGACGAGCAGCACGTCATCGAAGGTGAGGGCCTCGCGAATCTCCATCGGTCACTCCGTTGGGGGATGTCGGTTGGCACGCTCCTATTTCACGGGGCGGGAGGGATGGAAACCCCGTCCCGCCCCGAGGCTCAGAAGAGCAGTTCGTCCGCCACTGGATCAGGCGTGACGATCCGCTCGATCAAGGCGCCGGTCTCGTCGAAGGTGGCCTCGATCCGAGCATAGTCGTAGGCGTCGTCCACGTCCTCGACGATGCGCGACCGGAGGACGCCGTCGGCGTCGAAGACCCGCTCGACCAGCCGGCCATCGTCGAAATCGGTGAGAACGATACGGCTACCATCCGCAAAGACATCCGTATCGATGAACTCGAAATCGCGGATATCGGCGGTGTCGGTGACCCGTTGCTCGGCCAGATTGCCATCGGTACCGAACGTACGCTCTGTCAGAATGCCATTGTCATTCAGTCTCAAGAAGCTGGCCAACGAACCATCCTCGTAATAGCCGAAGACCCGCTCACTCCAACTATACGTATCACCCAAATCCAGGAAGGCACGACCCGTGATGGCCCCGGAATCGTCAAACGCCGAAAGCACGAAGACGTCGTCGTCCCGGACGACAGATGACGTCTGCAGGGCATTCGATATGCCATCGCGGATTTCGGTTCGCACCGACCAACCGACAACGTCAGCCGGATCGGCACGGTAGATGATGTCTTGATCGGTATCCGTCTCAAAGCGCATGGAGACCGTCCCGTTGTCCATTTCTCGCGTGATGCGAAGAAGGTTACCGTCCGCATCGAAGGCGCGCTCTTCGGTCTGCCAGGGTCGGGTGCCGTCCGCGTCCGTCGACATCTCGACCAGCGCAACCGGGGCCAAGAGCGGCTGATCCTCCGGAACGGGGAGGCCCGTGACCGGATCGAACTCGGTCTCGCTGACGATGTCTTCCGGCCAAGCCGGAGAAACGGTTCTGATTTGCGTTACCACCCCATCGGTTCGCGTGAGCGCCCACGATCCGAAGTTCGGGCTCGAATACTCTACAAAGGTAATGACCGGGTCAGACATTTCGCATGCTCCGTTTGCCAATGCCCGGCCCTGGTCGCTTGGACCTTTGACGGAAATGCGACGTTTGGTTGACGTTAGGGAAACTCATCGTCTCTGTTGTAACGGCGGAACATGGCAATCGGCCCTCGCCGCTCTCCAGGGCTTACTCTGCGGGCGCGATCAAGACGTCACATGGCGCGTAGAGAACGACCCGCGCCGCCGTGCTGCCCAGAAGGAACCGGGCAATCCCGCTTCGGGCGTGGCGGCCGACCGAGAGTAAGTCGACGGAGCCATCATCGGCGGCACGCAAGAGTGCGTTGGCAGGTCCGCTCATGACGGCCTCGCCCCGCACCGTGACGCCCTCCGCCGCAAGGGTCTCCGCGGTTTTCTGTATCTCCGCCTCGCGTTCCCTGGCGATGGCGTTCGACGTCGCTCCGCCATCGAGACCATAAGGGCCGACCGCATAGGGGTCATGCCATGCATGGATCAGGCGGATCGTGGCGTCAGGCGCGACCTGTCGGGTCAGATCGAACGCGATCCGCGACGCCGCCGAATGGTCCCACCCGACGGCAGCGGTCGCGTAATCCGCCTCCGCCGGGCCGACGGCGACGAGGATCGGCGCTTCGACGGACTTGACGATCCGCTGAAGCGTCGGTGTGCCGAGCAACTCTCCCAGGCCGCGTCCGCGATGGGAGCCCAACACGAGAAGGGCCGGGTCATGGCGGTCGGCCATATCGGTGACCCGCTTGACGACTTCGCCCACCTCCACATCGATCCGAGGGGAGAGGTCGGCAAGTGCTGGGTTATAGCGGACCATCTCGGCCAAAGCGCCCTCCGCCTCCTCGCTGCGGCGTTGGAGGAGGGCTGCGGGCAGGTCATCATCAGCCACATGGAGGATATGGAGCGGCAGGGCCATCTGCGCGGCCAGCCGCGCTGCCCGCAGCATCGCAATGTCGGAGCGGCGGCCCAGATCGGTGGTGACAAGAATTGACGTCATGGTCGGTCCCCTTTCGGCAAGCAGGATGCTCCGGTCCCAAATCCTCCGCCTTGACGCGGATCAAACCCGCCGTCAGAAGCGCCGGACATAACCCGCAACCGGGCGTTCCGTGGGCGCCAAACTGACGGAGGACAGGCATGTCCCAGATCACTCTCACCTTCCCCGATGGCAATTCGCGTGCGGTCCCGGCTGGGATTACCCCGGCGGAGGTGGCCGATGGTATCTCCAAGTCGCTGTCGAAGAAGGCCATCTCGGCCTCCATCGACGGGGCACATTGGGATCTGCAATGGCCCATCGAGGCGGATGCGAAGATCGCGATCCACACCCTGCAGGACGAGGAACCGGCGCTGGAGCTGATCCGCCACGACCTGGCCCATGTCATGGCGCGCGCCGTGCAGGAAATCTGGCCCGACGTGAAGGTCACCATCGGCCCTGTGCGCGATTTCGGCTGGTTCTACGATTTCGACCGGGAAGAGCCTTTCACCCCAGAGGACCTGGGCCAGATCGAAGCGCGCATGAAGAAGATCATCGCCGCCCGCGATCCGGTCCGCACCGAGGTCTGGCCCCGCGACAAGGCCCGCGCCCATTACGAGGCGGCGGACGAACCCTTCAAGGTCGAGCTTCTGGACCGTATCCCCGGCGACGAGCCGATCCGCATGTATTGGCACGGGGATTGGCAGGATCTGTGCCGCGGCCCGCATCTGCAGCATACCGGCCAGATCCCGGCGGACGCGTTCAAACTGACCCGCGTGTCCGCGGCCTACTGGCTGGGCGATAGCAGCAGGCCCCAACTTCAGCGCATCTACGGCATCGCTTTCCGCAACCGCGATGACCTGAAGGCCCATTTGAAGTTCCTGGAAGAGGCGGAGGCGCGCGACCACCGTCGCCTAGGCCGCGAGATGGACCTGTTCCACATGCAGGAAGAAGCGCCGGGCCAGGTCTTCTGGCACCCAAATGGTTGGACCATCTACACCACGCTGCAGGATTACATGCGCCGCAAGCAGCGCGCCGACGGCTATGAGGAGGTCAACACGCCTCAGGTCGTGAACCGCAAGCTCTGGGAAGCCTCGGGCCATTGGGACAAGTATCAGGAGCACATGTTCATCGTGGAGGTGGAGGAAGAGCACGCGGCACAGAAGTCGATCAACGCGCTCAAGCCCATGAATTGCCCCTGCCACGTGCAGGTCTTCAACAACGGGCTGAAAAGCTACCGCGACCTGCCGCTGCGGATGGCGGAGTTCGGCTCCTGCAACCGATACGAGCCGTCGGGCGCGCTGCACGGCATCATGCGCGTGCGCGGTTTCACACAGGACGACGCGCATATCTTCTGCACCGAGGATCAGATCGAGGCAGAATGCGCCAAGTTCATCACCTTCCTGTCGTCGGTCTACAAGGATCTGGGCTTCGAACAGTTCGAGATCGCCTTCGCCACCCGGCCCGAGAAGCGGGTCGGCACGGATGAAGCGTGGGATCATGTGGAGGGCGCGCTGGAAAGCGCAATCAAATCCGTCGGCGCCCCCTACCGGGTCGAAGAAGGGGACGGTGCGTTCTACGGGCCGAAGCTGGATTTCTACCTGACCGACGCCATCGGCCGGGTCTGGCAATGCGGCACCTTCCAGGTCGACCCGAACCTGCCCGAGCGCCTTGGCGCGACATATGTGGGCGAGGATGGCGACAAACATCGCCCCTACATGCTGCACCGTGCCTGCTTGGGGTCGTTCGAGCGGTTCATCGGCATCCTGATCGAGAATTCGTCGGGCAAGTTGCCCTTCTGGCTGGCGCCGAGACAGGTGGTCGTGGCCTCCATCGTGTCCGAGGCCGATGATTACGTGGCCGAGGTGGTGGACGCGTTGAAGGCGGCGGGCGTGCGCGCGGAGGCGGACATTCGCAACGAGAAGATCAACTACAAGGTGCGCGAACATTCGGTCGGCAAGGTGCCCGTGATCCTCGCCATTGGGCGCCAGGAGGTCGAGAACCGTACGGTCACCTTGCGCCGTCTGGGGGAGAAGGCGACCAAGGTTCAGGCGCTGGACGAGACGGTCACAGCCATTGCCGCGGATGCCACGCCACCGGATCTGCGGTCCTGACGTCGCGCGTCGTGGATAGTCCGGGTCAGGACCGCGAATTACCCCGTCCTGGCCCGCGCTGCGCCGCAATCGCGCCACGCTTCATGGTTAACACGTCCGCATAGCCGGGGTCTTGGTCGGGATTGATCCACTCCCTCCCCCCACCGATCTCCCGATCGGATCCCATAACCCTCTCCCCCAGGGTGACTGGTCGGCCCGCCTCCCCCGGCGGGTCGATCGCTTTTTGGACCCTGGCTTTTCCGACCGAAGATGCCGTGCTCAGGCAACATCTCGCAGCGGCAAGATCAGATCGGGCCCGGTGGCACGGTTGGAGTTCACGGCGAGGTCGACGCGGTAGCGCGCGATGCGACCTTCCGGGACGGGTCGCATCAGGCGGGCCGCACCCTTCCCGGCCTCACCCAGCCAAAGCGCCCAATCCGGTTGCGCCAAGACGACGGGCTCGCGGTGATGGATTTCGGCCATGGTTGGCCCCGCAGCGCAGGAGACGATGGCGCAGGTCGGTTGCGCATCGGGACCCCAATTCTGCCAGATGCCCGCGAACATCAGGAAAGGCGCATCAGTGGGCGCGAAATACCACGGAAGCCGCGTGTCATCCTGGGCCTTGGTCCATTCATAGAAGCCAGTGGCCGGGATCAGGCAGCGCCGCGTGCGACAGGCCTCTTGGAAGGCGGGTTTGGTGGCGATGGTCTCGGCGCGGGCATTGATGATCAGCGGCCCGTCCGTGGGCGTTTTGTACCAATGCGGCAGAAACCCCCAGCGCATGGAGACGAGCCGTCGCCCCGCCATGACAGCATGGACCTGCTGGGTCGGGCATATATTGTAATCGGGACGTTCCGGCAGATCATTGGACCGGGTCGCGCGGGTCGCCTCGACGATGTCCTCAAACAGCTCATCGCCGGCCGCGAAAACGAAGCGGCCGCACATCTCTCAGGTCCAGGCCACAGGAAATTCGAGCCGTCCGAGGAAGCCGGTGTCACGGGACTCCAAGGTCAGCGTTCCGTCAAGTTGCGCAGCAGACGCCTTCATGATGCGTGACCCAAGCCCCATCGCCCCGTTCTTCGCCACCATCAGGCCGCGCCCGTTATCTTCGCAGGTGACGGCATAGCGATCGTTGTTCAACGCCTTCCCCGTCAACACGATCTCACCGGCATCGCCGTTGGGAAAGGCGTGCTTGCAGGCATTGCTCACCATTTCGTTGATGACAAGACCCACGGCCGAAGCCCGGTTGCTGGCCATCTCCAGCGGTGCGAAGTCCGATATGATCCTAACCTTGGGCGGGGCGACCGATTCCAAGTGGCCAGCGATCCGAACCAAGTAGTCCTGGATCGCGACACGGGCGTCGAGATCGTCAGACTTGTAGAGATCGGCGTGAAGTTCGACCATGACTTGGATCCGCCGTTCGACGGAGGCCAGAAGGCTTCGCGTCTCTTCGTTCTGAGCCGCGCGGGCGGCCATCCGTGTCAACACCGCAACACTGGCCAAGCTGTTCTTGACCCTGTGATCCACCTCTCGCCGTAGGGCGTCCTGCTGGCGAAGCGCCTCGTGAAGCTCCAGCCGCCGCATGACCTGATCGGCGAGAATCCGCAGCCCTTGACGTTCGGAATCGCCCAATCTCCGCGGCCGCCGGTCCAAAACGCAGAGAGAGCCCAGTGCCACGCCGTCCGGCGTCATTATCTGCGCGCCAGCATAGAACAGCAGCGGATCCGCGGGGTCGGTCACCAGCGGATTGTCACGGGTGCGCATGTCTTCGCGGCAATCGGGGATCTCAAGAATATCGTCCTGCAAGATGGCATGTGAGCAGATCGACGCATCCAGACCCGTCGACCACAGATTCAGCCCGCAACGCGCCTCAAAACGCTGATCCTCCTGATGGACGATCGAGACGAGCGCGATAGGGCAATGGCAGATCTGCGCAGCCAGTTGAACGATCCCCTCGAACGCCCCTTCGTGAAGGCGACGACCAAGATCGTAGCGCTGAATCGCATCCAACCGCCTGTCATGATCGGGATGTCGCGGAGCAAGCATCGGGGTGGAGACGTCCTGTCTGTGTCACGTCCCGACTTTGTCAGTCTGAACGCGACGTGGTGAAAGCCGCTCTACCCACCCCCGTGGATGAAAACAGGGGCATTATACAACCCGAGGTTGGAAAAGAGAAGATGCCAACCCCAAAAAGGATTGGCATCTCAAGAGTTTGTTCACGCACCGACCTGTCCATTTAGACAGGTCAGGTCGTCACTTAGCGGTGATTCGGCCGTCGGTATAGGGCGTCACCTCGCCGCCCTGTGCGGCGATGTAGTCGGCCAGAACCAACTCCAGACCCGGACCGAAATCGTAGGCATTCTCGGCCGTGGCGAACATGGCATATCCGTCGCCGCCGTTCCGGACATAATTGTTGGTCACCACGCCATAGGTCGCTGCCGGATCGATGGCGGCGCCGTCGACCATCACGTCGCTGATCCGGCTGCCCGGCTCGGCGGCCGCGTCAAACGTATAGGTCAGACCGGCCACCTGCGGGAAGCGTCCGGCGCCTTCTTCGATCTGGCTCACGCCGTTCTCAAGCGCATCGATGATCGTCTGACCCGTGGCCTCGAAGGTGGCCAGCGTGTTCTGGAAGGGCAGCACGGTCAGCACCTCGCCCATAGTGATCTCGCCGCCGTCGATGGAGGCGCGGATCCCGCCGCCATTCTGCACGGCGATCTGGACGCCCTGTTCCTTGACGCGGTCCAGCATGGCATCTGCGATCAGGCTGCCCATGGGGCATTCCATGGCCCGACAGACCTCGCGGCTACCTTCGATGGGCTCTGCCGCGGCGCCGATGACCTGGGCCTTCAGCTCCTCGATGGGACCGGCCAGTTCCGCGACGCGCGCGGCGATGGCCTCATCGGGCGTCACTGAGGCGTCGATCAAGTTGGTGTCGCCCGTGGCGGAGGTGACGTTGCCGTCATCATCGAAGACCAGCGTCAGATGTCCGACATATTTCGAATACGCGTAGGCCTGCACGATCGGCACGCCGTTCACCTCCACCGGATAGGGCTCTGCGCCTTCCTCGGTGTTGGATAGAAGCGTGTGCGAATGCCCGCCGACGATGGCGTCCAGGCCGGTGACGTTTTCCGCGATGGTCCGGTCCATGGGCAGGCCCACATGGTTCAGGGCGATGATCTTCGTCACACCCTGCTCGGTCAGCGCGTCGACATCGGCCTGCAGCGCCTCGACCTCGTCCTGGAAAAGGACGCTCTCACCGGGGCTGGAGGTTTCGACCGTATCCGTGGCTAGGGCCGAGACGATCCCGATCCGCTCACCGCCGACCTCAAGGATCAGGTGATCCCCAACCTGTTCCTCACCCAGAACGTTCGACTGGCTCAGGTCGAGGTTGCCGGAGATGATCGGCACCTCCACCTCGCCGGCGAACTCGGCCAGCTGCTCTGGCCCGTCATCAAATTCGTGGTTGCCCACGGCCATGGCATCGAAGCCGATGGCGTTCATCATCTCGGCTTCCACGTCGCCTTTATACGTCGTGTACATAAGGCTGCCCTGGAACTGGTCGCCTGCATCCAGGACCACCACGTTCTCGCCCTCCAACTCGGCGCGCTTGCCGTCGATGAAGGTCTTGATTCGCGCGACGCCGCCAAAGCACTCGCCCGCCGCGTCGTCCTCGGCAGAACAGGTCGAATCGAAGCGGTTGATGGGCTCGATCCGGCTGTGCAGGTCGTTGATGTGCAGGATGTGCAAGGTGTATTCCGCCTGCGCCATGCCCGCAGACAGGGCTAGCACGGCAGATGCAGTCAAAAGTCTATTCATGATGTTCCCCCTGGTTGGATACGCCGATGGTGCGACGATGCCGCGCCCTTCGCAAGCAGGTGAGACGGGCGCTTGACGTGACGCAGCGTGACGGGCATCCGCGCGGCCATGATCTACAAGATATTTCGACAGCCTGAATGGGAAGCGCTGAAGGCCGATGACAGCACGGCGGGCGCCCCTGTGGATTTGGCTGACGGGTTCATCCATTTCTCCACCGCCGCCCAGGCTGCCGAGACAGCGGCCAAGCATTTCGCCGGGGAAGACGGCTTGTGGCTGATCGCCGTCGACGAAGTCGCCTTGGGCCCCAACTTGCGGTGGGAGCCGTCGCGTGGCGGGGCCGATTTCCCGCATCTCTATGCGCCGCTCCGCCTGGATCAGGTCGCCTGGGCCCAGCCTCTTCCTCTGGCGGACGGCGCCCACCAGTTTCCTGCCGGTATGGAATGATCGAGAAGCTGGGCCTGGCCGCGCTGCGCCGCCTCGACCCTGAGACGGCACATGGATTGGCTTTGCAGGCCCTGAATGTGGGTCTGGGGCCGCGTGGTGGGCCACTGACTTCCGATAGGTTGCGGATCCGGGTCGCCGGTCTGGACTTGCCCAATCCCATTGGGCTTGCTGCTGGGTTCGACAAGAATGCCGTGGCACTGACCGCGCTCTCGCGTAGCGCGTTCGGTTGGCTCGAAGTGGGGGCCGCGACGCCCCGCCCGCAGCCAGGCAATCCGCGCCCGCGTCTCTTTCGCCTGACCGAGGATCGCGCCGCCATCAACCGGTTCGGCTTCAACAATGACGGGGCGGAGGCCGTCGCGGCGCGGCTCGCAAAGCGTCCGAAGGGCGCCGTCATCGGCTTGAACCTGGGTGCCAATAAGGACAGCACCGACCGCGCGGACGATTACGCGCGCGTCCTCGCCACCTGCGGACCCCATATCGATTTCGCCACCGTCAATGTCTCTAGCCCCAACACCGAGGCGCTGCGGGATCTGCAGGGCCCGGCCGCGCTGACGGCCTTGCTGGCGGGCGCGTGTGCGGCACGGGACGATCTGCCGCGGCGCATCCCCCTCTTCTTGAAGATCGCGCCGGATCTGAGCCCGGCTGAGCTGGACGGCATCGCCGAGGTCGCTCGACCGGTCGATGCGGTCATCGCCACGAATACGACGACGGCCCGCGATGGCCTGGTCTCGCCCCATGCGGCGGAAGCGGGCGGGCTGTCGGGTGCGCCGCTTTTCGAGCGGTCCACCCGCATCCTGGCTCAGATGTCGGAACGCCTGCCGGACATGCCTCTGATCGGTGTCGGCGGGGTGGCCACGCCCGAGAACGCGTTGGCCAAGATCCGGGCCGGCGCCTCGGCGGTCCAGCTTTATACCGGGCTCGTCTATCGCGGCCCGTCCCTGGCGGCCGAACTGGCCACCGGGCTCGACCGGCTTCTGGCCCGCCACGGCTTTGCCAATGTCGCGGATGCCGTGGGCACCGACCGCGCGGCCTGGCTCTAACGGAGCGCGGCCCGTTCCAGCGCCGGGTATCGCGCGGCCAGGCTGACGGCGCGGGCCACGAAGGAGACCATGAGCGCGGCCCAGAGTCCGTGATTGCCAAGGACAGGCGTGAATGCCAGCACGGCGAGCGCGTAGATGCCGACGCTCAGCAACATCATGTTGCGCATGTCCCGTGTGCGTGTCGCGCCGATGAAGATGCCGTCCAGTATGAAGGGCGCCACACCGAGAAGCGGCGCGATCAGCAGCCAGGGCAGATAGCTGCGCGCCGCAGCCCGCACCTCCGGTGCGGTGGCCATCAGGTCGATCAGGCTTGGGCCGAAAAGCGCGAAGCCCGCCGCCAGCAACAGCGCTGTCCCGAGGGCCCAGACCGACGATAGGCGGACCGCTCGGTGCAGGCCCGCGCGGTCGCGCGCCCCGAAGAACCGGCCCACCAGCGCCTCGACGGCGAAGGCAAAACCGTCCAGCGCATGGGCCGTGATATGCAGGAATTGGAACAGCACCTGATTTGCGGCCAGCGCCAGCGTCCCGAACCCGGCGCCCAGGAACATGAACGACACGACGATCCCTTGCAGGAGAACCGAGCGGATCAGGATGTCGCCATTCACCACCGCCATGCGCCGCAACCGCGTCCCGTCCAAGACGCGGCGCGGGTCGCGCCAGGCCGAACCCCCGAAAGCGGCGCGGCAGAACCAGAGGCCCAGGGCGACGCCCGCCCATTCCGCGATGATCGTCGCCGTGGCCACGCCCGCCACGCCCCAGTCGAGGCCCAGGCCGAGCCAGAAGCTGAGCAGGATGTTAGCCCCGTTCATGACTAGCTGAAGGAGCAGCACCGCCGTGGTCCGTTCCTGCGCAATGAGCCAGCCGGTGATCCCATAAAGCGCGATGGCCGCCGGGGCAGACCAGATGCGGATGGCCATATAGGTGCGGGCCAGCCCCTCAACCTCCGCGGTGGCGGGCGCGATGGCGAAAGCGGCGGCGAAGATCGCGGCTTGTCCGGCGATCAGGATGGCGCCTGCTCCGGTCGCGATCAAAAGCGCGCGCGACAAGAGGGCGACAAGCTCCTCCGCGTTACCCGCGCCGGCGGCCTGCGCGGCGAGCCCGGTCGTGCCCATGCGCAGGAAGCCGAAAATCCAATAGACCGAGGACAGGATGACCGCGCCCACGCCAACCGCCCCAATCGGGGCCGCGGCGCCAAGCTGCCCGACCACCGCGGTGTCCACTGCCCCCAAGATCGGGACCGTCGCATTGGACAGCACCACGGGGATGGCGATCTTGAGAACCCGCCGGTTGTTCAGCGAACCCGCGGTGGTGTCGAGTTCCACTCAGCCGTCCCGTGTAGGCATGAGGAAATGGCCCGTAGCTTGGGCAAAGAGGCGGTCGCGATTGTCCTGCCAGCCTTCCACATGGACACTGGCATAGCGGCGACCGGATCGGTTGAGCCGGGCCCGCGCATAGGCGTCGCGCGGCAGCCCCGACCGGAGGTAGTCCACGCTGAAATCGATGGTCTTGGGCAGGCGTGGCAAGGTCTCGAAGGTCAGCCCCTCCGCCTCCAGACGCCCGGCTTCGAGATCGTCCCAGAGCATGGCCCAGCTCAGCGTGACGATGGCCGTCACCTCCAGAAAGGCCGCCGTCACGCCGCCATGGAGCGCGGGGAGGATCGGATTGCCGATCAGCTTGTCATCGTAATAGAGGATGCCGGTCAGCTCATCCCCGCGCCGGTCGAAGGTGATCCCGAGAAAGCGCACATAAGGCACCCCCTCTACCAAAGCTCTCAACGCGGCATCGCGGCGCTGCTTGACCACTTGGATGGGCTCAGGACGGCTCATCCGCGATCAACCGTGAAAGCGCCGTTCGCCGTGGCAACTGGGCCGTCCCCATCCTCGTCGAAGGCTTCGGCCCGGACGAAGGCAACGGATCGCGTGACGTGGTGGCAGACCGCGCGCGCCCGGATGCGCTGATGCGGTTTGGCCGCGCGCATGTAATCGATCCGCAGATCCATGGTCGCAGTGGAAGCCGTCGCCCCCGGATGGCAGAGCACCGCTGCCCCACCGGACGTGTCCATCAGTGCCGAGACGGCGCCGCCATGGATCACGCCGGTGCGCGGGTCGCCCACGATGTCCTCCGACCAGGGCATGGAAATCACGGCGACCCCCTCGCCCACCTCTTCGACCCGCATGGATAGCGCGCGGCAATGGGGCAAGGCGCTGATGAATTGTTCCGCGGCGCGGGAACGGACGGCCTGTTCGTCGTCTTTGGTCATGACGGAGCCTTGCCGCAGCCCCGCCATGCGAGCAAGGGGCACGGATGGACAAGCGCGCGCCGAACATGCCAGAATGTCGCAGGGAGGACGGGATGACGGACCGGCTCAGCTTCAAGGAAATGTGCGCGCGTTTCGACGTCACCCCCCGCACCCTACGCCACTACGAATACATCGAATTGCTGCGGCCAGAGCGTGAGGGGCGTTCCCGCTATTACGGCCCGCGCGAGATCGCCCGCATGACCCTGATCCTGCGCGGAAGGAAGTTTGGCTTCTCGCTAGAGGAGATCCGACAGTGGCTGGAACTCTACGATGCCGACCCGGAAGGACGCACCCAGATGTCGCGCTGGATCGAACTGGCGGACAAGCAGCTTGACGAACTTGCCGAGCGCCGTCGCCATATGGATGAGGCCATCGAGGAGCTCCGATCCCTGCGCGACGAAGTGGCCGGGAGCCTGGCCGCCGGTACGCGATAAAATCCCAAATCACGCGAGTCGGCACCTTTTGGTCGGTTCGGCACAAAGAAAGAACAAACGTCGATATGCCGCCTGCGAACCAATGCGCTTTCAAGTTGACGTGACGTCCGAGTTACGTAAACGTCATCTTTGCTTGCATTATGGTCCGTGGGTTCGCATGTCCGCTCTGCGCCAGACTGGAACCCGATCGAAGGACACAGGATGTCGGAAAATCTGATGACAATCCGCCAGATGTGCGATGCATTCGGCGTCACGCCACGCACTTTGCGCTTCTATGAGTCGAAAGAACTCATCTTTCCCAAACGGGAAGGCCAAAAACGGTGGTTCACCAAACGGGACCGTGCGCGTCTCAAACTGATCCTGCGCGGGAAGCGTTTCGGCTTCTCGCTGGAAGATATCCGTCAACTGCTCGACCTCTATGATGTTGACGACAATCAACTGACCCAGATGCAGCGGACCTACGAAATTGCCCGCGACCGTTTGGCGGCCCTGGTTGCCGAGCGGGACAACCTGAACGAAGCCATCGCCGATCTGGAGGAACAGATGCGTTGGGGCGAGAAGATGATCACTCAGGCGCAGCCTCGCAAGGTTGGCTGAGACGATGACGGAGCCGGAGCGCGATCCGTTCGCTCCGGCCGCCGACAGGAGGATACGATAGATGCCCAGCTATACTGCGCCCACGAAAGACATGCAGTTCGTGATGCATGACCTGCTCAAGATCAGCGAGCAGGACATCCCCGGTTACGGCGATCTGGATCGCGACTTTACGAGCGCGATCCTTGACGCGGTCGGCCAGCTTGCGACCGAGGTGATCCACCCGCTTAACGTGGTCGGCGACACGCAGGGTTGCACGCTGGAAAACGGCGTCGTGCGTACGCCGGACGGCTTCAAGGACGCCTTCGACCAACTCCGCGACGGCGGCTGGACGGCGCTGGACGCGCCAGAGCAATATGGCGGCCAGGGCTTGCCCTACATGTCCTACACCATGGTGGGAGAGATCCTGTCGGCCGCCAACATGGCCTTCAACATGTATTATGGCCTGACACATGGTGCAGCCTCCGCGATCCTGGCCCACGGCACCGAGGACCAGAAGGCCAAGTGGCTGCCGAAGATGAACAGTTGCGAATGGACCGGTACCATGAACCTGACGGAGCCCCATGCGGGCACCGATCTGGGCATGATGCGCACCAAGGCCGTTCCGCAGGACGATGGGACATACAAGATCAGCGGTCAGAAGATCTTCATTTCGGCCGGCGATCACGACATGTCCGACAACATCGTCCATCTGGTTCTGGCCAAGATCCAAGGCGCGCCAGAGGGCATCAAGGGTGTGTCCTTGTTCATCGTGCCCAAGTTCCTAGTCGATGATGACGGCAACATCGGTGCACGCAACGGCGTCTCGGTCGGCAAGATCGAAGAGAAGATGGGGATCCACGGAAACTCCACCTGCGTGATGAACTACGACGAAGCCGAGGGCTATCTGCTGGGCGCGGAGCACAAGGGCATGCGCGCGATGTTCACCATGATGAACGAGGCGCGACTGGGTGTCGGCCTGCAGGGCTACGCTCAGGCGGAGATCGCCTATCAGAATGCGTTGGCCTATGCGAATGACCGGCTGCAGGGGCGCGATGTGACCGGCGCCAAGAACCCAGACGGCCCGGCCGATCCGCTGATCGTCCACCCCGATATCCGCCGGAACCTGATGGATCAGAAATCCTTCGTGGAGGGCGCCCGCGCCTTCACCTTCTGGGGGGCCACACTGATCGATCGCGCGCATCTGAAGGAAGATGCCGATGCGGACGGCCTCGTCTCTCTGCTGACGCCCGTCATCAAGGGCTTCCTGACGGACAAGGGTTTCGAATACGCGACCAACGCGCAGCAGGTCTATGGTGGCCACGGCTACATCGAGGAATGGGGCATGTCGCAATTCGCGCGCGACGCCCGGATCGCCATGATCTACGAGGGCGCCAACGGCGTTCAGGCGCTGGATCTGGTGGGCCGCAAGCTTGCGCAGGACGGCGGCAAGCATGTGATGGCCTTCTTCGAGATCGTCAAATCCTTCTGTGCCGAGCACAAGGACGACGAGGATCTGAAGGGCTTCATCGAGCCGTTGAAAGCCGCGTCCAAGGACCTGCAGGCGGCGGGCATGTACTTCATGCAGAACGGCATGACGAACCCCAATGCCGCGCTCTCGGGCAGCTATGACTTTATGCATATGATGGGCCATGTCTGCCTGGGCCTGATGTGGGCCAAGATGGCGAAGGCCGCGTCGGTGGCGCTGAAGGAAGACGGCGCCGACCGCGACTTCCTGGAAGCGAAGATCGCCACGGGTCGGTACTACATGGCCCGCCAGCTGCCCGCGACGTCCATGCATCTGGCGCGCATCCAGACCGGGCCGGATACGATCATGGCCCTGGAAGCCACCGCGTTCTGAGATCAAGGGCCGATCCCCGCCGGGGGGTCGGCCCGACACCGATCTGACCTTGTCGCCGCGCGCGCATCGGCTAGACCGGTTCCAGCACCATCGGGAGGAAGGTGCCGCGATGACCCTCAAACTGCATTGCTTTGGCGAAAGTGGGAACGCCTATAAGGCGGCGCTGACGCTCGAACTCGCGCAGCTTGATTGGGTGCCGGTCTTCGTCGATTTCTTCAATGGCGCAACTCGGACACCGGTGTATCGCACGCTAAACCCCATGGGCGAGGTGCCCGCGCTGGAAACCCCCGATGGCGTCCTGACCCAATCAGCCGTGATCCAGGACTGGGTGGCACAGGAAAGCGGCAAGTTCGGCTGGACCAACGACCATGAGCGCCGGGCAATCCTACGCTGGCAGCTTTTCGACAATCACAAGGTTTCGGGCGTGGCGGGGCCGCTTCGCTTCAACCTCAATTTTCTGCCTGTTGAGAAGCGGAGCGAAGCGGCCAATGCCTTCCTCGCCATGCGCCTGGGCTCGGCGCTCAAAATCCTCGACCAAGAGCTGCAGGGCGTCGATTGGCTGGCGCTTGACCGTCCAACGATCGCCGATCTGGGTATGTGCGGCTATCTCTACTATCCGGAGCCCTACGGTTTCGATCGCGCCGACTACCCGGCCATCGACGCTTGGCTGGATCGGATCGCCGCCCTGCCTGGCTGGAAGGCCCCCTACGACCTGATGCCAGGGCGCCCGGAGGACCGCAAGTGAGCCGCACTCCGGCCATATCCACATGGCAAAAGGCGCCATGTTTGCGTCCGTGGCCCTGTTCGGGATCGACATCTATCAACGCCGCATCAGCCCCCGCAAAGGCTGGCGCTGCGCCCATTCCGTTCTCCATGGCGGCACCGGCTGCTCTGGCTATGCGAAACACGCGATCCGGGATCACGGCCTTTGGCACGCGATCCCGCTCATCCGCACACGCTTTGCAGAGTGCAAAGACGCCTACATCACGCTCCGTTCCGAGCGTGAGGGCCACCAATCGAAGCGAAAGACAGGCCGCCGATCGAAGACCGAACGTTGCTTCGACGGGGCCTGCACCGGCTTCGAGGGCTGCGCCTTCCTACCGTCGCTCTGCACACCAGCCCGCGCCGCAGGCAAGTCGAAGGTCTGCGACATCAACCCGTGCGATGGCGATCTCGGCTGCGGTCCCTGCGACGTCGATATATGCTCCTGCGGCTGACGCCCCCTTTCCGCGCACTTGCGCGGCCCCCATTCATCGGAGGTTCTTATGACCGAAGCCTATATCTATGACGCCGTCCGCACGCCGCGCGGCAAGGGTCGCAAGGACGGCTCTCTCCACGAGGTCACGGCCGCCCGTCTATCTGCGCAGGTGCTGGACACGCTGGCGGAGCGGAACGCTTTGGAAGGCCACGCCGTGGAAGACGTAATCTGGGGCAACGCCACCCAGGTCATGGAGCAGGGCGGCTGCCTTGCGCGGACCGCCGTGCTGGCCTCGACACTGGATGAGCGCATCCCCGGCCTGTCGATCAACCGCTTTTGCGCCAGCGGGATGGAAGCTGTGAACCTCGCCGCCAATCAGGTGCGCGGCGGTGCGGGCGACGGTTACATCGCAGGCGGCGTGGAATGCATGAGCCGGGTCGCCATGGGTTCGGACGGAGCGGCCATTGCCGTGGACCCCTCCATTGCCATGGATACCTATTTCGTCCCGCAGGGCATTTCCGCCGACATCATCGCGACGGAGTACGGGTTCAGCCGGGACGATGCGGACGAATACGCCGTCGAAAGCCAGAAGCGCGCCAAGGCCGCCTGGGACGACAAGCGCTTCGAGAAGTCGATCTTCACGGTGCGCGATGTGAACGGCCTGCCGATTTTGGACCATGACGAATATATCCGCCCCGGGACCGACATGCAGTCGCTCGGCGCACTGAACCCGGCGTTCCAGGCCATGGGTGAGGTCATGCCGGGCTTCGACAAGGTCGCGTTGATGAAATATCCGCATCTGGAGCGGATCGACCACGTCCATACCGCGGGCAATTCCTCGGGCATCGTGGACGGCGCGGCGGGCGTGCTGGTCGGATCAAAGGCGTTCGGCGAGAAATGGGGGCTGACGCCCCGCGCCCGCATCAAGGCCACCGCCAAGATCGGCACCGACCCGACCATCATGCTGACGGGCCCCGTCCCCGTGACCCAGAAGATCCTAGCCGATCACGGCATGGAGATCGGCGATATCGACCTGTTCGAGGTGAACGAGGCGTTCTCCTCGGTGGTTCTGCGCTTCATGCAGGCCTTCGATGTGGATCACGGCAAGCTGAACGTGAATGGCGGCGCCATCGCCATGGGGCACCCACTGGGCGCATCCGGCGCGATCATCATCGGCACCCTCCTCGACGAGATGGAGCGGTCGGACAAGGAAGTGGGCCTCGCCACGCTCTGCGTCGCGTCCGGCATGGGTGCCGCCACCATCATCGAGCGGGTCTGATGGAAGGTACCGCGCAGGAGATTTACCAGGGCCATCTGGACCTCGTCTCGCAGGCGGTCTGGGACCGGGATTACGACCGCGTGGCCGCCGTGATGCGATACCCGCATGTAATCCACTTGGCCGAAAGCGATCATCTGATCGACACGGAGGCGGAACTGAAGCTGGATGTGGAGACGTTCCGCGACAGCCTCATGGGGTTGGGTGCCACGGCCTATCACCGGGTCTGTCGCGATGCCTCCTTCGACCCGTCCGACGATGACCGGATCACGGGACGGCACCTGACCTATGTTATGCGCGGCGGCAGCTATCTGGTTGAGCCCTATAACTGCGCCATGATCCTGACCCGTGTGGATGGGGTTTGGCTGGGATCGGGCATCCGCCTCGCCATGAAGCTGACCAGCGGCCTCAACTACCTGCATCCCGACCGATATCGGGGCACCAACCGGCAGCCGCCCCGACACGACGCCTGACAACCGCGACGCGGAGAGACCACATGACAGATTTCACCATGAACACGGATGCCGACGGCGTCGCGATCATCACCTGGGATGTGCCCGGCAAGTCCATGAACGTCCTCAGCATGGAGGGCTGGGATGAGCTCGACGCGCTGATCGACCAGGCGCTTGCCGATGATGGCGTCAAGGGCATCGTTGTCACCTCCGGCAAGGACAGTTTTGCCGGCGGGATGGACCTGAACGTCATCGCCAAGATGAAAGCGGCTGCGGGCGACAACCCGGCAAAGGGGCTGATGGACGGGCTCATGCGGTCCCACGGGATCCTGCGCAAGCTGGAACGCGCGGGCATGGACCCAAAGAAGTTGACCGGCGGCAAGCCGGTGGCGGCCGCCCTGCCCGGCACCGCCCTGGGCATCGGGTTCGAGATCCCGCTGGCCTGCCACCGCATTTTCTGCGCCGACAATCCCAAGGCCAAGATCGGCCTGCCCGAGATCATGGTCGGCATCTTCCCCGGCATGGGCGGCACCACCCGGCTGGCCCGCAAGATGGGCGCGATGACGGCCTCGCCGTTCCTGCTGGAAGGCAAGCTGAGCGATCCGAAGAAGGCGCTGTCTGCCGGTCTGATCGACGAGGTGGTGAACGATCCAGTCGCGGCCGCGAAGGCCTGGGTGCTGCAAGCCACCGATAAGGACATCGTGAAGCCTTGGGACGCCAAGGGCTACAAGATGCCCGGCGGCGCCCCCTATCACCCAGCGGGCTTCATGACCTTCGTCGGCGCATCGGCCATGGTCAACGGCAAGACGCAGGGCGTCTACCCGGCGGCCAAGGCCCTGCTCTCGGCGGTCTATGAAGGCGCGCTGGTGCCCTTCGACACCGCGCTCAAGATCGAGGCGCGCTGGTTCACCCATGTGCTGATGAACCCGTCGTCGGAGGCGATGATCCGGTCCCTCTTCATCAACAAGGAAGCGCTGGAGAAGGGCGCGAACCGTCCCGATGTGGCCGATCAGAAAGTGCAGAAGGTCGGCGTTCTGGGGGCGGGCATGATGGGCGCGGGCATCGCCTATGTCAGCGCCAATGCGGGGATCGAGGTCGTCCTGATCGACCAGGCGCAGGAGGCCGCCGACAAGGGCAAGTCCTATTCCGAGGGGATTCTCGACAAGGGGATCAGCCGCAAGAAGGTCACCGAAGAAAAGAAGGCCGAGGTTCTCGGCCGCATCACCGCGACGACCGATCTGGACGCACTTAAGGGCTGCGACCTGATCGTAGAAGCGGTCTTCGAGGATGTGGGCGTCAAGGCGGAGATGACCAAGAAGGTCGAGGCCATCGTGGGCGAGGATTGCATCTTCGCCACCAACACCTCCACTCTGCCGATCACGGAACTGGCCAAGGCCAGCGTCCGGCCCGAACAGTTCATCGGCATCCACTTCTTCAGCCCCGTCGACAAGATGCTGCTGGTGGAGATCATCAAGGGCCAGCAGACCGGCGAGGTGGCCGTGGCCAAGGCGCTCGATTTCGTACGTCAGATCCGCAAGACGCCCATCGTGGTCAACGACGCGCGGTTCTTCTACGCCAACCGCTGCATCATTCCCTACATCAACGAAGGCATCCGTATGGTGAAGGAGGGAGTCGCCCCCGCCCTGATCGAGAATGCGGCCAAGCTGGTGGGAATGCCGCTGGGCCCGCTGCAACTGGTGGACGAGACCTCCATCGATCTGGGTGTAAAGATCGCCAAAGCGACCAAGGCCGCCATGGGCGATGCCTATCCCGATGGTGCGGTGGATGAGGTGCTGTTCTGGATGGCAGATCAGGACCGCCTGGGCCGCAAGTCCAATGCGGGCTTCTACGAGTACGACGAGAAGGGCAAGCGTCAGGCGCTTTGGGACGGGTTGCCCGCTCAATATCCCGTGGCCGACCAGCAGCCCGAGGTCCACGAGGTGCAGCACCGCCTCCTGATGGCGCAGGTGCTGGAGGCCGTCCGCGCCTTCGAGCAGGGCGTGCTGGAGGACATTCGCGAAGGCGATGTCGGCGCCATCCTCGGCTGGGGCTTCGCGCCTTGGTCGGGCGGCCCCTTCTCTTGGCTGGACATCGTTGGCGCCCCTTGGGCAGCCGCGACTTGCGATGCATTGACCGAGCCCCATGGCGACCGCTTCGCCTGCCCCGACCTCCTGCGGGAGATGGCGGGCAGCGGCGAGACGTTCTACGGCCGCTATGGCGGTGGTGCGGCGGCCAAGGCAGCCTGAAACGCGAAGGAGCGGCCCATGGGGCCGCTCCTTTCATTTGGAAAACAAAGTCTGTCGAAGATCAGGCGGGCAGTAGGGCGCCTGCCATCGCCTTTGCCTCGAAGCCGCGCAGCAAAGGCCGCGCAGCGTCGCGGTCGCGACCGATCATCTCCGCCATCAGCGGATCGATCACATCGCCACGCAGCAGCGTCTCCACCCACATCCCGTCGGCACGGACGACCTCGTGCCCGTCGCAGGCAAAATGCAGGTAAGTCACGCCGGTATCGGCGCGAACGGATCGGCCGAGATGGCGCGCTTCAACCAAAAGCTCGGTCTCGCCGGTCAAGAGGCTGAGATCGGCATCGTCCCGAAGAACGCGATGAAGCCGCGAAAGAAGCGGGCCGTCCACCATTTGGATCGGGTGCCATTCCGGGTGCCGGACCAACTCGGCCGCATCCACCACGCGCTTTCCCGTCCAGGTGATCGTCTGGAAGCCGTTATCACGTGTCAGGACCCGGTCGCCGGGGCGCAAGGACTCGATGGCTATCAGACCGTTGATCGTCTCGATCAAGGCGCCAGGCGTGAAACAGGGCAGGATGCTCGCATAGGGGACATCGCCGTTCCCGCTACTGCCGGAAGCGTCAAAGGTGCCGACCGACGTGCCGGGCGGAAGTGTCCCGCCACTCACGGAATAGCCCGCCGTTATCAATTCGGGCTCGCCGGGCTGACCGAAAAGCGGGTTCTCGATCCGAACGCCATAGATCGTCGTGCCCGTGCCGCCACTGTCGAAGGCCAAACGGAATTCTGACTGAACCTGACTTCCGGCTGGGAAAGTCCGCGTCACGACCGATCCGTTCAGCTTGAACGTCAGGGTAACGTCTTCCCCCAGAAACTGGCGGGCACCCGTGCCGTCGTCGAATTCATCGATCTGGTCGTTGCTCTGATCGGGATCCGTCGTGTTGAAGTCATCGACGATGTCGATCGATTGTGCCGTCTCAGTGCCGGTCGTGAACGTGCCGCTGGGGTTCCCGGTGCCGGTCTGGTCCGGTCCGAAGGCCTGATCCCCGCTGCCATTGAGCAGGTTTTGCGCACTGTAGACGTTTACGGAAAATGTTTGGGGCAAACCCGATCCTTCCCCAGTTCTCTCGACATTTCCATGCGACAACGCGGATGCCGATACGCCGGACCACTCGACCCAAATCGCGGCCCCGGCCGACCGCAAACGGGAGAACAGGCGCCTCACACTCGTTCTGCGCCAGTCTTAGCTGTTAGCGCTCCAACTTGGCGAGCAGAAGACGATTAAACGTCGAAAGAATAGCCGAATTGCGCGATATCCGCCGCACAAAGACGCCCAACTAAGTCCCGTGTGTCCGGATCGTAGGCATCTTGGCGGGTCCGGCTTGCTCTCGAACGGTTCACGTGTGGCATGTCCAACGGGAATCGGAGGAGATCCTCGAATGGTGCTGCGTCCGTCTTCAGGTGTTCCAGACGGATGAAGATCGGCATCTGCACCGCCCCGGCGACGTATCGAGACGCCGGATTGCCGGCGATCGCCTCTGCCACCTGCGGCGCCCGCAAGAATGCGGCCAGCGAAAGCTGCTTTGACAGCGCCACAGCCGGATGCGGGAAATCCTGATCCCGCAGCCAGGCATGGTAACTGATCATCCGATCCCAAGGGTTTCTGACCAGCGTCACAGGGACAAGCTCGTCCAGAACCGCGTCGGGCAGCAATCCGCGAACGTCACTCAGCGTGCTGTGTTTCCACAACCGCCCCGCCGCCCGCGCACCGTCGAGTCTGCGCCGACGTCGCTTCGCCTTGGGCGTGTCGCCAATTAGGATATCGTCAGCCTTGGCCCGGGCCTCCAACGCCAAGGCCATGGACGTACCCCCGGTCTTGGGGATGTGGACGAACACGTAGCCCCGCCCCGGCGAAATGATCACGACGCCGCTCCGGACGATCCAATCGAGCCCATGAGACGCGGCGGGATGGCGTTGGCGGCGATGGGTCTGTTCTGCATCGCCTCTTGTCCTTGCGGCAGCCCTCGCGGCACTATCCGTCGCGGAGGAGATCGTTGCAACGGGGGGCCCATGGGCTGGATGGCGGATGAGACCGGGCTGGATCGCGGCCCGGCGAACCATGTGGCGCTGACGCCGCTGTCGCATCTGAACCGGGCGGCGCGCATCTGGCCCGAGCGGGAGGCGCTGGTCTACGGCGATACCCGTCTCAGCTATGCGGCCTATCGCGACCGCGTCACCCGACAGGCCGCGATGCTTGCAGGACTCGGCATCGCGCCCGGTGATGTCGTGGCGACGTTGCTGCCGAACATTCCTGCACAGGTGGAGGCGAGCTTCGGTGTGCCGGCCTGTGGTGGCGTGCTCAACACGATCAATACGCGGCTCGATCTCGACACGGTGGCCTATATCCTGGGCCATGGCGGTGCGAAAATCCTGCTGGCCGACACCCAATTCATCGACCTGGCCGAAGCCGCTTGCGCTGCGCAGGACACGCCACCGATCCTAATCGAAGTGCCCGATCCGCAGGCGGGCTTCCCGGCCACGGGGCGCCACGCCGTTTATGAGGATCTGCTGGCCGAAGCGGAGCCGGACTTCGCCTGGCACATGCCACAGGATGAATGGGAGAGCCTGTCGCTCAACTATACGTCGGGCACCACGGGCCGCCCCAAGGGCGTCGTCTACCATCATCGGGGCGCCTACCTGATGACCATGGGTACGGTCATTTCCTGGCGGATGGTGCTCTATTCGCGCCTACTGACGGTGGTACCTCTGTTCCATTGCAATGGCTGGTGCCATTCGTGGATGATGCCACTGGTGGGCGGCACGGTGATCTGCCTGCGCGATGTTACGGCTCCGGCCATCTTCGACGCCCTTGCCGATGAGAAAGTGACCCATTTCGGCGGCGCCCCCATCGTGCTGAACACCCTGATCAACGCGCCACAGGAGGTTCGGCGGGACCTCTCGCATATCGTGGAGGTCTACACGGCCGGGGCCCCGCCGCCCGCCGCCACGCTGGAGCGGGCCGAGGCGTCGGGCCTCAACGTCACCCATTGCTACGGGCTGACCGAAACCTACGGCCACGTCGTTGAGAATATCTGGCAACCGGGCGAATGGGACAGGCTGGACAAGGCCCAAACGGCGGCGCTTAAGGCGCGCCAAGGGGTCGCTTATCCCATGATGGAAGGCGTGGATGTCTTCGGCGCCGACGGCCAATCGGTGCCCGCGGACGGAGAAAGCCAAGGTGAGATCGCCATGCGCGGCAATGCGGTGATGAAGGGCTATTTGAAGAACCCCGACGCCACGCAAGAGGCGTTCCAGGGCGGCTGGTTCCGGTCCGGCGATATCGGCGTGAAACATCCCGACGGCTACATCCAGATCGCGGACCGCGCCAAGGACATCATCATCTCCGGCGGTGAGAACATCTCTTCCGTCGAGGTGGAAGGCGCGCTGATGCACCATGAGGCGGTCAGCCTCTGTGCCGTCGTCGCGAAACCGGATGAGAAATGGGGTGAGGTGCCCTGCGCCTTCGTCGAACTCAAGGATGGTGCCCGCGCCGACGAGGCCGAGTTGATCGCCTTCGTCCGCGAACGGCTCGCGGGTTTCAAAACGCCCAAACACGTCGTCTTCGGTGAACTTCCCAAGACGTCCACGGGCAAGATTCAGAAATTCGTGCTGCGGGACCGGGCGAAGGCGTGACGGTCCTTGACGGGATCGCCCGGCTGGAGACCGCGGCCCTCTGGACGCCGGAGGATGCCGAGGCGCCGCGCGCCGTCTTTGTGTCCATCGGCGAGGCGGAACTGACGATCGAGGACAATGACGGTATCGCGCTGTCGCATTGGTCCCTGCCGGCTCTCGAACGACTGAACCCTGGAATCCTGCCCGCGCGTTATGCGCCCGCCCTGGGCGCCGCCGAGACTCTGGAGATCGAAGAAGCGGAGATGGTCGCAGCCCTCGAACGTGTTCGCGATGCGGTCGAGACGGGCCGCCGCCCGAAGGGTCGCCTGCGCCGCATCGCGTTGGGGCTGACACTTGGTATCGGGCTGGGGCTTATCCTGACCTCCATACCCGGCGCCCTGCGCAACCATGCCGCGACGATCATGCCGCAGCCGGCCCGCTTTGCAATCGGCGAACGGGTGCGAACCGAGATCGTGGTCCGGACCGGACCGATTTGCGCCGGGGTCTTAGGAACCGAAGCGCTGGACCGTTTGCGGACCCGTCTGCTGCCCACCCGGCCTGCGGAATTGTCGGTCATTCGCGGCCTGCCCTCCACGGTGATCGCGCTGCCGGGCGGTCTATTCTTGCTGTCGGATGACATCCTATTGGCGCAGGATGATCCGGATGTGGCCGCCGGACACCTTCTGGCCGCAGCCACGCAGACCCAATCCGGAAAGCCGCTGGCCCGGTTTCTGGCTGACCTTCCCCTAACGCGGCTGGTGGGCCTTCTGGCCACCGGCGGCGTGACGGACGAGGCGATCACACGCCACGCCGAAGACCTGCTGTCAGCCCCTCGCGCCCTCCCCGATGATGCCGCGCTACGCGGGGCGTTCACCACGGCACGTCTGGCCTGGGCACCCTACGCCGAGGCGACAGGTCGACCGATGGGCGACGCGGCGATCTCCCCGCCCGCGCCCGCCTTAGAAGAAGCGGAGTGGCAGATGCTCGGGACGATCTGCGACGGGTGAAGATCACGCCACAGATCTCTTGCAACATAGACTTTTTTGAAATCCGTCAGATTGGGATGGCGACACCGCTTCAGTGTGCCGCCTGCTCCGACTTCTCGATTGTGAAGAAATAGTCCGGGGCGAGCTCTGCAAAGACCATGTCTTCCGGCACCACGTCTGGCCCGGCCAGAAACACGTTGGCCCCGAAATGGTGGTGCATCCTACTCAACCGTTCCATGCGCGGGGAGGTGATCTCGGCGTAAAGCGCGGCGTAGTCCGGGCGCGCGAGAAGCGTTGCGATCCGCGCGCGGTGGGCGGCATGGCACGCAGCTTCGGCCTCGGCCACGCCGGGCAAGCTGCGCAACGCGGTCATGCCGTCTTGCAACAGTGGAAGGTGCCGCGTGAAAGTCGGCGTGACCTCCGCGTTGTTGTTCATCCGAAACCAGTAGGCCAGCCCCTGGTCCCGGTCGACATGGTTCACCCGCCCGCGGTCACGCTTGACCAGAAAGCTCTCGGCATCGCGCACGGCGTAGTGGTTCAACGAGGCCAGACCGTAGCCATAGGTCCGCAGCGTCGAACGCCAGCCATTGCGTAGCATCGTCCGCGGCATCGCGACGCCCGAACCGTTCACCCAGTTGATCTGCTCCCACATCTCGGGCCGCAGCCCCTTGGGGCGATGCACGCCCATTTTCTTGAAGATCCCCAGATTGCGGAACAGCGTCTTGAAGCCCCAGGCCTGATGCGGCTTGCGGATCAGTTCGGGCGCGGATTGCGTGAACCGCTCCGGCGTCGGGCGATCATCGAAGCGATGCAGATCGGCATTCCCGAACAGACGCCATGTCAGCGAGATCATGTTGGCATCGCCCACGGCGGCGTAGAGATCGCGCAGATGCCCCTCGCCCACATGCACGTCGATGAACTCGTCCACATCCATACAGATGGCCCATCCCGCGCGGGCCATGACCGCCTCCGCCTCGGCCGCCTGCAGCGCGGCATGTTGCGGCTTCAGCCCGGTACCCTTGAACGGGTTGGGGCGATGCACGACCACACCATGCCCCGCCAGCACGTCCAGCAGCTGGTCCGTCCCGTCGGTGCAATCGTTGGTGTAGATCAGAATATCGTCCACGCCGATGGCGCGGTGATGCGCAATCCATTCCAGGATGTAGGGGCCTTCGTTGCGCATACAGGTCACGATGGCGGTGCGCCCCGGCAGGTCCGCGGGCAGCCCACCGGCATCTGGCCGAGCGGCCGGCGGCGGCAGGACCGGATCGCAACCGAAGCGGTCCCGGGACAGGGCCAGCAGGTCCTCCTCGGCCCGGAGGGAGGATTTCGGCGCCAGCGGCACGTCGGGGCCTTCGGTCACGCGGCACGCCATGGCCCGGTAGAAGAAGAGGGTCCGCGTGGGATCAGGTTGCAACCCGCCCACCCGCACGAGGCGGAACGGCTGGTCATCGGGCACGCGGCGCATGTCGACCGCCCAGCGCCGGTTGCCCGCCTCCGCATCGAAGCGATCACAGATATGGTCGCCGTAATGGGGCGCGCGGCCCCGCCTCACGCGCCAGGGATAGATGCGACGTCCGATCAATTGCGTCACCGGCACTTCGCCGCGCTCGACCCGATCAAAGGCACCGTCGCTGATCGGTGCCAGAAGATCGGTCGGGTCGATGAAGGCAACCGATCGGGCACGCGTCAGAAAGCGCCAGCGCAGCGCCTCCAGCACGGTCAATTCAGATAGCGGCGCGGTCCAGGGATCGTCGGGCGGCACCTCCATCCGCGCCTTGCCCGGCGCATCGGGCGCCGTGATCGGATGCCGCTCCGACGGGGCCGCTGCACCGAGGGGAACGGGCGCAGTGACCACCAGAAGAGGTGCCATCCCCTCCGGGACGGTCACGTCCAAGGGCGGCGCCCCTGCGCGCTTTCGGTCCAGGATCAACGCGGCCTCGGCCCCGTGATCGGCGACATGATAGGCCAGCCAATCGGCGATCAGTTCAGGGGTCTCTCCATTGCGAATGCCTAGCAGGACGCGCCGCCCGGCCAGCAAGTCAGCCTCCGGCGCAGCCAACGACAGCGCCGTTCCGCCCAGCGTCACATCCCCGTCGGCCAGTCCCTCGATGATCGGCGCACCCGCGATGGTAAGCATCCGTGCCCCTGCAAGGCCGCCGACCACGCTCAAATCCGTCCCGGACGCGTCGCGCCCCAGGAAGATGCGCACATGGCCGCCGTCGCTCTGCGCGTCGATCACCGTAAGGCCCGCATGGAGCCGCCCACCCAATTCGCGCCGCAGGATCATCGGCCCGCCCCAGCCGCGCCCAAAAGATCCAGAAGACCACGTCCCGTCGCCGCATTTGGAACGTCGCTGCCACCCGCCAAGACAAGTCGCCCGCAGAGCTTCGCGCCCGCGGGCGTGGCCAGGATTTCTGCCAGCCGCATACGATGCCAAGCGACGCTGGCCGCCTCGGCGGCCGCGACGCCCGGCAGGTCGCGCAATGACGCGGCCTCGGCGCGGATACCGGCCAGCTGCCCATCGATCATCGTGCACCGCACCGTATTGAAGTTCCGCTCCACCCAGTAGGTCAGGTCGATGGCCTTGCCCCGCCGGTTGGGCAACCCACGGTCCCGCTTCAGCAGGAATTCGTGCACCGAGCGGGTGGAATAATGGTTCAGCTGCACCAAACGCCGATCGGGCGCCTGCCCCCCGCGCCAAAGCAGGATCCGATCCGGATGCCGGGCCAGCGCGTCGTCGCGCGTGCCCGTGTCATCATAGAAGATCGGCGGGGCGCTTTGGCGGGGCCGGTGGACACCAAGCCCGTCGAACGGTCCATCCCGTCGGAACAACGTCTTGATGAAACTGCCAAGCGCCGGAAAGGCCATGCCTGCCGGTGCGGCGCGGCGGAAGCGTTCGGCCACCATCCCGCTGCCAGCTTCGATCCGCCCATCATGCCCAAAAAGACGCCAGGGCAACGCGATGGCCTGGGCCCCGTCCATCTGTCCGATCAGGTCCGACAAGTCGCCAGCTGGCGCCAAGGCGATCCATTCGTCGCAGTCGAGATGCAGAAGCCACTCTGCCCCATGGATCGCGGGATCGTCCCAAGCGGCCGACAATGCGCGCCATTGCGGTCGCGGGCCCGCTTCGCCCGCGATCCGCCCTTGCGGCCGATGGGCGATACCGGCGGGCGCCAGCGCCTCAAGCAAGGCTTCTGTTCCGTCATCGCAATCGTTGGTGAAGGCCAGCATCGTGTCGACGCCAATGGCCCGCAGATGGGCCAACCAGTCGACGAGATACGGGCCCTCGTTCCGCAGGCAGGTGACGACCGTGATTCTCGGACTGCCCATGCGCTCACCTTTGCCAAATCGTCAACGATTCCGACTGCTTGACCGACATCGTCCCAAGATAACCATAGGGAAAGGACCCAAGTGCCGCTTTTTCGTCGCTTTCTAACTGCGCGCGTCTGGTCTTACCGTTAACCTTTGTGGCAACGACTCCCCCGTCATGGAGACCCGCATGCCACCACAGGGCGACCCCCGCGCGAACGCCGCCGACGAGCTGGCGGTCTTGCGCGATGCGGCCCGCCCACGGGGCTTCCTGCACGAGATGGGCGACGAATATCGTGCGCTGTACCGGCAGGGCGGAGACATCCTTCTGGTGCATTTCGAAACGATGTCCAAGTTGCGGGCACGGCGTAGTGGGCTGCCTTGGTCCACCGGTCTTCATCGGGCGCGCAATTGGTCGACCCTGACGGTTTTGTCCGAAGGGCGCACCTGGTGGCGCGATCCCGAACTCTACGCGTTCTTCGACGGCCTGACCGATACGGGCTTCTTCGACCGTTTCGAAAGCGTCGTCTTCGCAGGCGGCGGCCGATCGGGCTATGCCGCGGCGGCCTATAGCGTCGCCGCGCCTGGATCGACGCTGGTCCTGATGAAACCCTATGCGACCCTCGACCGCGACGTCGCCCCGTGGGAGACACGCTTTCGGCGGGACTGGTCGCTGGATTTCACGTCGCGCTACGGAAATGCCGCCCGGCTGAGCGAGGCGGCGCGGCATGTCTATCTGGTCACCGATCCGGCCGAGATGGCGGATGCCATGCATGCGAGCCTCTTTGCGGGGGAGCATGTCACACATCTTCGCGCCCACCATGCCGGAACCGAAATCTGGGCGCGCCTGACGGATATGGATCTCATCGACCGGATCATCGTCCTGGCCGAGGGCGGTCGCCTGACGCGGGAACGCTTCGCCCAGCTTTGGCGCGCCCGTCGGGCCGATCCAGGTTGGCGCAAGGCCATGACCCGCAAGATCGAACGGATCGACCGGCCCGCCTTCTCCAAACGTATGATGCGGTGGCTGCGCGAAAACGCGCCCGAAAGCGTACCCACGCCCCGGCGGCGCAGCAGAGCCCTTTCGCGGCTTCTGGAGATCGAGCACAGCGACCCGATGCGGGCGATACCGCACCGCCCCCGTCTTGCGGGCGAATAGTGTCAGCCCGCCGCCTCTGCCGTCTCGAACCGGACACTCCGGCCCAGCGGCGCCACGAATAGGCGGCGCACGCCGTCCGTATCGGTGACGAAGATCTCCGACCGCGCCACGGGATTGCCCTCGGCATCCACGGCACCGAACGACTCCTCCAGCTTGAAGCGCTGCGGCCGCTCGCCACCGCGCCGATAGGTCACGGTGAAGGGCAGCTCGTACCCACATTCGGCCGTGACACCCGACCAGCCCGCCTGTGCATCCGCCGGGCGGTCGGACACGCAGCGCGCCCCGTCCGACAGCCGGATCACTGCCCGCTGCGCATTGGCTGTCGCCGACACGACCCGCACTTCGCCCGGCGGCACGTCCACGGCGCCGGGCACCGGCTGACAGGCCGCCACGGCCAAGGGGACAAGGCAGAGAACGCGGCGCATGAGAAACCTCCCGACGGTCAGAGCGGCCAGATCAGCGGGATCAGCGCCGAGGAGACAACGGCCACCAAGGCATTCATGCCGATTCCGACTTTTGCAAAATCCGTAAACCGATAGCCGCCAGGACCATAGACCAGCATGTTCGTCTGATAGCCGATGGGTGTCGAAAAGGCACAGCTTGCCCCCACCATCACGGCCACGACCAGGGGCCGCGGGTCCACACCCAGCGCCTGAGCGAGCGCGATGGCGATGGGCGTGACCACAACGGCCACCGCATTGTTGGAGACGAGCTCCGTCAGAACCGAGGTCAGCAGGAAGACCGCAAAGACCAGAAGCGGGCCGGGCAATCCGGTCAGGAAAGGCGCCACCACATCGACGATCATCTGCACCGCGCCAGATCTTTCCAGCGCTGCGCCCACCGCCAGCATGGCGAAGATCATCGCGAGAAGGCGGCCGTCCACGAAACCAAACGCCTCGTCCGCATCCACCGACCGCGTAAGCAGAACCAGCACCGCCCCCAGGATCGTCAGGCCCAGGATCGGCGCAAGATCCAGCGCAGACAGCGCCACGATTCCGGCAACCGCCAGAGCGGGAATCCAGCTCCGCTCCCGCCGATAGGCCCGCTCAGACGGCGCCGACACCTCCACCAGGTTCAGATCTGCCGAGAGGCGGTGGATATCCTCTGCCGCCCCTTCCAGCAGAAGCGTGTCGCCGACACGGACCACCACATCGTCCAGCTGCCCCGAGACGTTCTTGTCCCGCCGGTGCAGGGCCAGCGGATAGACCCCGTAACGCCGCCGCAGGCGCAGCGCGCCCAACCGTCGGCCCACCATGCGTGCATCGGGGGTGATCAAGACCTCCACCGTCGTGGTCTCAACCGCGCCCACCTGATCCAGTCGTTTCAGCGATTTGTTCCGCTGCAAACTAAGCAATTCCGCCATCTCGGTGCGCAGGATGACCCGGTCGCCCATTTGCAGCGTCACGCCTTGCAGGTTGCGGCGGAGCGAGGCATCGCCACGGACCACGTCCACCAGACGCACACCCTCCCGCTTGAAGAGCTGCACATCCGTGGCTTCGCGCCCGATCAGGTTGGAATCCGGCGGGATGACGGCTTCGGCAAAGAACTTCGCCGCCTTGCGCGATCCCAGCATGGCCGCCATGGACGTACGATCGGGCAGCAAGTGGCGTCCGATGAAATAGAGATAGGCCATCCCCATCAGCGCCACCGGCACGGCCAGTGGTGCCACCTCGAAGATGGTGAAGGGCTCAAGCCCCCGCGCCCGCGCCACCCCGTCCACCAACAGGTTGGTCGACGTCCCGATCAGGGTGATCGTCCCCCCGAGGATCGAGGCGTAAGACAGCGGGATCAGCAGCTTAGAGGGCGCCGTGCCCAGGGACGCGGCCAATTGCACGAAGACCGGGATCATCACCACGACGACGGGCGTGTTGGCCACGAAGGCAGAGGCGATCAGAACGAAGCCCAGCAGCATCGCGATGGCCAGGCGCGGCCGCACGCCCACCTGACCCTCGGCAAAGCGCGTGAACCAATCCAGCGCGCCGGTGCGAACCAACGCGCCCATGATCAGGAACATGGCCGCGATGGTCCAGGGCGCAGGGTTCGACAGGACGGCCACACCCGCCTCGTAGGGCAGGATGCCCAAGGCCAGCAGCACACCGGCCCCCGCCATGGCCACGACCTCGGTCGGATAGGTCTCGCGGACGAACAGCGCGAGCATCACCGCCAGCGTGCCCAGCGTGATCCAGGCCTGTGCCGCCTGCGGCAGGTCCAGCCAGGTCACGGGCGCGCTGTCCGCGCCGGGGCCGCCGGGCGGACCAGAGCCATCCCGGCCAGCATCAGCCCACCCGCCAGAAGGACGGCCAGCGGATAGCGCTCCCCGAGCAAAAGCGCCGACCAGAGCACCCCGAACCCGGTCACGAGAAACGCCGTCTGTGAGGCGAAGACCGCGCCGGACCGCCCGATCAACCAGAGAAAGCCAGCGTAGAGACAGGTATGCGCCGCGGCGATGGTCAGCACGGCCAAAGATGCGATCCCGGTGCCTGGCGCAAAGAGCGGTGCCGCCTGCCCGCTGGCCAAGGCCAGCAATGTGGCGCTGGGCAAGATCAGGATCGCAGCCCCGAAGAAGGCACGGATCGGGGCCAGACCGGCCATGCCCCGCGCCGCGATCAGGGTTGAGTTGAGCGCGTAGCAGAACGGCGCGGCCAGGGCGACGGCCACCGCCCAACCGGCGCCACCCGAGACGCTGTCCCCCTGCAGGGCGATCAGCACCACTGCGGCAAGACCCAGCGCCAGGCCGATCACACGGCGGGGCGCGGCGACCTCAGTGCCAACGACAAGCCCCAGCGGCAGCGCCATCAGCGGGATCGTCGCCAACAGGATCGCCATCAGGCCCGCCGGCAGATGATCGACAGCCGTATATGTGACCAGATGGGGCAGCAACGTGCCCAGCACCGCAACCTGCGCGCAGATCGCCCATTGCGGCCGCCCGCGGGGCAGCGCATCCCCGCGCATCGCCACGATGCCTCCGGCCAGGATCAGCGTCACCGCCCCCTGCCAGGCCATGATGCCCAGGGGCTGGAAGCCGCCTTCCACCGCGATCTTGTTGAGCGGCTGCAACCCGCCCCAGCCGGCCCCCAGAACCAGAAGCGGCAGATAGGCCCGACCAGCCGTGGCAGCGCGCATCACGGCCCGGCCTCCGCAAGCCGTCCACCCACGCGCACGGGTGTCACCGTTCGGGCCAGCCCCGTGCCCGGCTCCGTCTCGACCAGCACACCGGACAGGGTCGCCGCGCCTCCGGCCGGTTCGAACCGGGCTCGGGTCATGCCGGTCACGAAACGGCGCAGGGGTTCGGTCTTCTCCATCCCGATGACGCTGTCGTAATCGCCGCACATGCCCGCATCGGTCATGTATCCGGTGCCGCCCGGCAGGATCATCGTATCGCCCGTGGGCACATGTGTATGGGTGCCCACGACCAGGCTGGCCCGCCCATCGCAGAAATGCCCCATCGCCATCTTCTCGGAGGTGGCCTCGCAATGGATGTCCACCAGGATCACGTCCACCGCGCGCCCCAGCGGATGCGCCTTCAGGACCGGTTCGATGGCGCTGAACGGATCGTCATAGGTCCGCGACATGAAGACCTGTCCCAGAACCTGCGCCACCAGAACCTTGCGACCGGCGATCTCATAGACGCGCCACCCCTTGCCCGGCGCCTGCTTTGCGTAATTGATCGGCCGCAGGATCCGGGGCTCCTGTTCGATGACTTGCATCATGTCCTTCTGGTCGAACGCATGGTCGCCCAGCGTGATCACATCGGCCCCGGCTTCCAGCAGGGCCTTCGCCTGTGACCCATTGAGACCCCTGCCCGACGACGCATTCTCCCCGTTGACCACAACCGCATCCAACTGCCACGCGGTCCTCAGACCGGGCAGGCGTTCGGCGATGGCGGTGCGACCGGCGCGTCCCATGACGTCGCCGAGAAAGAGAATGCGCATTGGCACGGGTTACGCCCCACCCGCTGCACGTGCAACGGCCAAGGACGGATCGCCCGTCTGTCGTGAAGGCCTCCGGCGGGATACTTCCGCCAATAGGAAACGGGCCGGACCAGATTTCGGGCGCGCCTGCTTCTTCTTGGTCGAGATATCCCGGGGCGCCCGAAGGGCGCAGGCGGCGCCCCCTCCCCCGGTTATCCTGGGCTCCGCCCGTTCAGCCTTGATCGCTCTACCGCATGGCGCGCCGCGTAAGGCCCGGATCGGAGCCTACCCCTTGACGGCACCCGCCGTGAGCCCCGAGACGATCTGGCGCTGGAAGATCATCACCAGCAGGAAGAGCGGCGCGGTGATGGAGACGGCGGCCGCGATGGCCTCCACCTGATCCGTCGTCGTCGTCTCGCGATTGAAATAGCCCGCAATGGCCGGGACCATGGTCTGGTTCGATGCGTCCAGCAGAAGTGACGTCACCAAGAAGTCGTTATAGGCCAAGAGGAACGAGAAGAGGCCCGTCGTGATCACGCCCGGCCACATGACCGGCATGATCACCCAGCGGAACGCCTGGAAATGGGTGCAACCATCCACGCGGGCACTTTCATCCAGATCCACGGGGATGTTCTGAAAAAAGCTCCGCAGCATCCAGATCGTGAAGGGCTGATTGATCGACACGAGTACTGCAATCACCGCAAGGGGCTGGCCGTAGAGGGTCGGCGCGTCCGGACCCAGGATCGGCTCCAGGAGTTCGGCGGAGTTGATGAAGACCGGCAGGTAACCCGCCACCAGAACGGAATGGGGCAAAGCCCGGAAAATCAGCGCGATGATCAGGATCCAGAAGGCCAGGGTCGAGCCGGAGCGGGCCAGCCCGTAGCCCGCCAGCGTGCCGACCGTCAGCGACACCGTCACCACGCCGAAGGTCACGATCAGGGAGTTGCGGAAGTTTCGATAAAACTCGTTCTCGATCCAGACCGCCTCGTAATGCTGGGTCGTCAGCCCCAGGACGGGGCGGCCCAGCGGGCCGAGCCAGTCTTCCAAGGGCCCCGCGAGCCAGGGCAGCACGAAGAAAAGCCCCAGCAGGAAGAGAACGGCAAATCCCACGGCGATCACCGCCCAAGAGAAGATGCGTTGCCCCGTCCCCTCGCCCGCCGCCATGGGCATCAGCCAGCGCGTGGCCGCCTTGATCGACAGCCAGGCTAAGGCGATGAACAGGACGATATCGACCGTGGACATGCCGTTGCCATCCGCCAGCGTGCGTGGCCCCCGGATCACCTCCCATGCATTGGAGGAAAACGCGTCCACCGGCGATTTGAACGACATCGCCAGAACCCAGAGCAGCGGGAAGGCCGCCAGGACCAGCCAGAAGACCAGGAACGTGTTCGAGGCCAGCTTGACCGAGAGCGGCGCGCGCATGGCGCGGGGCAGGCTTGCATCCGACATTGCTTATCCCCCCCGGTGATCGCGCCAAGTGCGCCGCAGGGGCGCCGCCAGCAAGATGACCACGCCGATCATGGTGAGCATGGCCGAGGCGGAGGCCGAGCTGATCGCGCGGTTCCCGGCATCGTCCGGTGTCAGGTAATCCCAGGTCAGGTATTGCAGCGTGATCCGGTAACTTTCCGAGGAGAAACCGATCACCTCCTCGAAGGCGCGATAGGCATCCATCAGGTGGATCAGCGTCACGAAGACGATCAGCGGCATCAGATGCGGGATCACCACGTAGCGCAGGCGTTCCCAGCGGGAGGCGCCGTCGATAATGGCCGATTCCAGCGTGTCCTGGTTCACCGTCTGCAGGCCCGCATAGAAGATCACGAAGGCGAAGGGCGCCACGTGCCAGACCCGGTAGAACATCATCAGAAGCTCGATCGCCCAGCCCGTGGCCGCCACCGAGAGATCGGTGTTCATCAGCGCCTCCAGCCACACGGTCACGATGCCGTCGCCGTAGAAGAGCCAGCGGATGGAGAGCGCGCCGATCACGGGCGTGATGATGAAGGGCAGAAGCGAGACGAAGATCACCGGCCCTTTCACCGCCCGCGTGGCGTTGTTCACGACCACAGCGATGGCAAGGCCCAGCCCGATCACCAGGGGCAGCGTGATCAGCGTGAAGGTCAGCGTGAAGCGAAGCGCCTTCCAGAAATCGATCTGCAGGATCGCGCCGATATCGAAATCGCCCAGCGCCCGGAGGAAGCGATCCCCGCCTAAGACATTGGCATAGCTGGCGAAACCGACCCATTCCGTGCGGGTCAACATGGTCCCGTCCTCGCCGATGATGGGGACGGTCTTGACCTCGGTCGTGCAGGTCTGGGTGAGGAAACCGGGCGTACAGGTCTCCACCTCCTGGGTCTGGAAGACGGGGTTCGTGACCTGGAAGGAGTTGAGGAAGACCGTGATCAGCGGGAAGGCGATGAAGAGGAGCATGAGCAGGACCGACGGCCCCACGAACATGGCGAAGGTTCTGAATTTCAAAGCGGCCCCCATGCGCTGATGGAGAGAGCGTTGCATACGTAGTCAGGGGCTGTCACGCGGTTTTGGAGCGGGGATGATGTCTGCCGTCTTGGCGGCCCTTGGCGCCTGCTTTCCGCGCGCGGCATCTCGAACCCCGGGCGCTGGAGAAAGCGGGCGGGGGTCGCGGCGGGCGGCCAGGACCGAAAAAGTTAACGCGCGTGGCGGGACCGGCCGGTTTCGCTTTTGCTTCCGAGGCTTACGCGATTCGGCGCCTCCCGCAGGCGGATGTCACCCCCCGTACACCCCCTGTACACCCCCCGTGCATGCAGGCGTCAGACGGGCGGAGGCGTTAAGCTGCGTTACAGCGCCTCACGGGAGACGGAGCGCGGGTCCTGTCAAGGACGCAGCGTTCTGGGGTGTCCGGTGGCGCGTTCGCCCTCCGACCTGCCCGCCATGTCGTGTCCTGAGGGTGGGTGGATCATCTATTGAAGGCGTGCAGAACCGCACCCAGCCGACGGCCTGAGATCACGAGATGTTCTGCCGAGAGAGTGTCGGCTTTGAGCCGAAATTGTATGATCTTGCTTAGTGCATGAACGGCGGCTTCTGGCGTTTCAGATCCTCCTAGGCGCTCCTATGCAGCTGTGGCGAAAACTGACGACAATCCCGTTGCGACAGTGGAACTGGCTCTCTGCTGCGTCCTTGAAGGGCGAGCCTATGCGAAACGTCTCGGATAGGTCTGGTCGGAGTACGGCTACTCGCGATATCGCGCTTTGAGTTCCGCCAGAAGCGTGCGGTGCCCATCGATCAGCGCTGCGCGCTGCGGCGCCGACAGGACAGCGAAGACTTCAGCGAGACGGGACAGGTGCGACTCGCGCGAGTTTCGGAACGCCGCTTCTCCAGCCTTAGTCGCTGCGATCGTCTTGGCGCGGCGGTCGGTTGGGTGGGGTGTGCGCTCGACCAAAGACTCGGCCTCCAATCCATCCACCAAGGTCGTGACCGTCCTCGGCGCGACGCAGAGCGCGTCGGCCAAGGCTTGCATCGTGCTTGGTCCCTGTGCGTCGAGCACACCCAGCAGGCGTAGCCGCGAGGGCGTGGAGTCCGCGTCGCGGAGGCTGTCGTGGACGGCGCGCGCGTAGAGCGGCCCGAACCGTTCGAAAAGAGTGATCAGTTCGTGGAGATCATCGGGATGGTCCGACTCGTTTGACATTTATTGATCATGCTCACTATGTTGATCATCAAAATGATATACCCTAAGGATAGCTCATCCCATGTCAAAGTCGAAGACCCCTCCTGTCGCCATAGTCACCGGAAGCTCCCGCGGGATCGGTCGCGCGACCGCCATCGCCCTCGCGGGGACAGGAACGCATGTCATCGTGAACCATTCCGCATCATCCGAGGCCGCGGAAGAGACGGCGCAGGCCTGCCGCGCAACCGGCGGATCCGCCACGGTGATCCGCGCCGACATCACTGACCCGGATAGCGTCGCGGCGTTCTGGACCGCTTTCGATGCAGATCACGACCGCTTGGATGTGATGGTCAACAATGTCGGGAAGGCTGTGTTCAAGCCCTTCCATGCTCTGACGCCAGAGGAGGTCGCGCAGATGGTCGCGGCCAACCTGACCGGACCGATCCTCATGGCGCGCGAAGGGCTTCGGCGCATGGCCGCAGGCGGACGCCTCATTAACACGTCGTCCATTGCCGCCCATGTGCCGGGCCGCGCGCCCCACAGCGCGGCCGCAGTCTACGGCGGGGTGAAGGCTGGCTTCGACGCGATCATGAAGGACCTGATCTTCGACGCGGGCCGCAGGGGGATTACAGTCAACAGCGTCCTGCCCGGCCTGACGCGCACCGCGATGGCGGCCGCCTCTAACGACGCCGAGACGGAGGCGCAGATGGTCGGAATGACCCCCCTGGGACGCGCGGGACAGCCAGAAGACATCGCCGATGTCATGGCCTTCCTGGCGAGCGACCGCGCCCGCTGGGTGACAGGGCAAAGCATCCTCGTCTCCGGGGGACTTGGCGCATGAGCGGGCCGGTTGTCGCCCTGACCGGAGCGACCGGCGGGATCGGGTCGGCCGTCGCAAAGGCTTATGCGTCACGCGGGGCGCGGTTGATCCTGATCGGACGGGATGAGGCCAAGCTCACCTCACTGCGCCACGCTTTGCCGGGCGAGGGGCATTCGACGCGATGCGTGGACTTGTCATCACTCACCGAGACACGACGCTTGGCCGCGGACATCCGCGCCGCCGCGCCGACGCTGGACATCCTTTTGAACGTCGCGGGCGTACTGCACGGCGAGCGCCGCGAGACGGCGGAGGGGCACGAGGAGACGCTTGCCGTAAATCTGCTGTCCCCCATCTTGCTGACGCAAGAGTTGGCTCCAGCACTCGCCACGTCTGGGCGGGGTCGGGCCGTGATGACGGGATCGGGGGCGATCAACTTCGTCCGGGACGTCTCGCCCAACGATCTGCAGAGTAGGTCGCGCAAACCGGGCCTGACGGGCGCCTACGCCGCGTCGAAGGCGTGGCTCACGCTTTGGGCCTTCACCGCCGACTTGCCTGGCGTAACCGCCGCCGTTGCCGATCCCGGCGGCACCAAGACGGACATGACCGCGCAATCGTCGCTGCCGTGGTTCGTCCGTCTCCTGCGTCCGCTCATCATGCACGACCCAGACATCGCCTCTCGCGCCTTCATCGCCGCGGGGCTCGATCTCGAGCCGGCCGAGATCGCGGGACGGATCGTGATGCCGAAGAAGGTCGTCACGGCCAAGCCACGCTTCACTGCAGCCGCCGCCGGACAAGCCCTTCGCACAGCGATATCGCCGATGATCGAGTAGGGTTTGGAGGTCGAATGAGAAACGCCCCTGCGGGCATACTCTGAAAGTACGTCAGCGAAGCGGACCTTGACGTTTGAACGTCAAACGGACGGACTGTCCGCAGAGCAGCCACCCACCCACACGAAAAAGGGCGGCCCGAAGGCCGCCCTTTCTCAAGACTGTCGTCGGATCACTCCAGCAGACCGGCCTCGCGGGCGGCGGCGGTGTAGGCTTCTTCCACCGCGGCCAGGGTCTCTTCGGCGGAGCGGTCGCCGGTGAAGAAGGCCGGAAGCTCGTTGCCGAGCGCGGTGTGCATCAGGCCCATCTGGCTGGTGGACGGGTAGGAGATCGGGGCCGGGTCGGCCGTGGCCGTCGCGATGGCGCCGGAGGCCATGTCGCTGGGCTCGTAGCCGCCGATCAGCCAGATGGCGTCGTCGTTATTGGCCGTGACCATGTCGCTGTCCAAACCCTCCATGGCGACGCGGAACGCCGCCTCGGCCTCTTCGTCGGAGATGTTCTTGGCGACGACGATCCCGTCCCACCAGAGCGTCGTGGCGGGCGGGCCGCCATCGACCGCGATGGGGGCGGCGGCGGAGCCCACCTTGCCTACCACCTGGCTCTCGGCCTCGTCATCCATGGCGCCGCCGCGGGACGCCCAGAGGTTCGCCATGGCGATCTTGCCCTGCTGGAACTGCTGCTGGACGTAAGTCGAGTCGCTGACCAGGTATTCCGGGTCCATGTATTCCGTCAGCGCCTGCATCATCTCCAACGCCTGCACGCCAGCTTCGGAATTCACGGCAGGCGTGGAATCGTCGTTATAGAACGTGCCGCCATAGCCCAGGAACATGTTGTTGAAGTCCTGTGCCAGGTTCCAGCCCGACTGCATCGTGGCGCCCAGCGGGTATTCCACCACACCGGCCTCCTGGATGGCGGCGGCCACTTCCAGCACCTCGTCATAGGTGGTCGGCACCTCAAGGCCCAGTTCCTCGAAGATATCGGTGCGGTACATCAGGTGCTGCGTGTTCACCATCATGGCGATGGCCATGATCTCGCCGTTGATGCGGATCAGCTGGTTGTCGGCCAGGTCTTGGCCGTATTGCGCGACGAGATCGTCCAGCGGCCGGATCGTGCCCTCGTTCAGAAGCGGCGTCACGGTGCCGTTGGACACGCCTCCGATGGAATAAAGCGACGGCTCGGCGGCGAAGGCGGCGGGCTGTTTGGTACGGAATTCCTGATCCAGCTCCGCCTGGACGTTGCCGCATTCGGCCATGGCGTCGGTGACGGCCTTCCAGGCTTCGAAGCCGGCCGACAGCGTCTTGACCTCGGTATCGTTCTCGAAGGCGCAATCGGCCATGGCGGTGGTCGCCATGAGAAGTGTGGCCCCGGCGAGAGCAGTGAATTTGAACATGATGGACTCCCTATCGTCTCATGTGAGGACGCGCGGGGTTGATCCCCGCTGCGCGGTTTCGTCGTGTGCCGCCGCAACACTAGCGGCCGGGGAAGCAAATCCAAGCGATGCCGTCTTTTCTTTCCCCGGGCCGCTGTTACCTTCCGCGGCTGCATACGCTTGCAAGAACGCTAGCCGCCGGGGCTGGCGGCTTGCAAGCGGGAATCGAAACGGGGTTCCATGACCGACTTCCGCGCCCGCATCCGCACGGGCCTCGCCAGCCTGCTGACCGCACCAGACCCGGAGGCGGTGGCCGACCTGCTCTCGACCGATGCGACCTGGCATATGATGGCGCCGCTGGACCGCATCGATGGGCGCGCGGCGATCCTGCGCGACGTGATCGGCCCCCTGCGTGCGGCGCTGACGGGCGCGCATCGGCGCGACGAGATCGTCATCGGTGGCGAGAACCGGCGTGACTACGGCGGCCGCTGGGTGGCCTGCGTCACCCACATCGTGGGCAACCATACCGGGCCGCTTTGGGGGGTGGCGCCCTCGGGCAAGCTGGCCTTCCTGCGGGCGGGCGAGTTTCACCGCATCGACGCCCAGGGGCGCATCGCGGAAAGCCGGATCCTTCTCGATCTGCCGGATCTGATGCGCCAGGCCGGGCGGCAGCCTTTCCCAGAGACGTTGGGCATGGAGATGCTCTTCCCCGGACCCGCCACCCATGACGGGGTCTGCCCCGACCCCACAGGCGGCAGTGCCAGCCTGGACGTGGTGGAGCGGATGCTGGGCGCCCTGCATGTCTACGACCCGGAGACCAAGGGCTCTGCCGGGCAGACCGGCGACGGAGGCACCTGGGCCGATGACATGCTCTGGTACGGGCCGGGTGGCGTCGGGTCGAACCATCGCTGGGAAGGGTTCGTGCGCGATCACCGCGCCGCCTTCCTCGACGCCTTCCCGGACCGGAAGGGTGGCAACCATTATTGCCGCATCGGCGATGGGAACTATGCCGCCATCTCGGGCTGGCCCTCCATGACAATGACCCATCGCGGACCCTATCTGGGCCTGCCCCCGACCGACCGGGCGCTGACCTTGCGGGTCATGGATTTTTACCGTCTCGCCGATGGTCGCATCGCCGAGAATTGGGTGCTGCTGGATTATGTCGACCTGGCCCGTCAGATGGGGCACGACATCCTGCGTTAATGGGGCGGTAGCGCCCGCCAACCGCGCCAGACGAGAAATCCGCCCACGCCCAAGAGGCCGAGCCCGCTGAGGACGTCCACGTTCCAGAACGGGGAGATGGCGCGCCGATAGGCCGCGCGGATGAGCAGCGCGTATCCGATGATGGACGCGCCATCGAGAATGATGAAGATCACGCCATAAACGACTGTTTGAAAGAAAATATCGTGATCCAGAGAGATGAAGGCTGGGAACAGCGCCACGAAGAAGACGATGGCCTTCGGATTGCTCACACAGGCGAAAAACGCGGCGATGAAGGTGGTCCGACCGCTGGGCGGCGTGAGCGCCATGGGGGCCGACGCGCTTCTTAAGGTGCGGATCGCCAGGTAGATGATGAAGAGGCCCCCGGCGATCTGCAGCCAGGGCAGGATCAGGTCCGAGAGGTGGAGAAGCGTCTGCAGGCTGCCCACCGCGATCACGATATGGACCAATGTGCCCAGCGCGTCCCCCGCGGTGGCGACCATGGCCGCCTTGGGACCGTGGCGCACGGCTTGCGTGGCGGCAAAGGCCACGGACGGGCCGGGCGTTGCGATGATCAGCAGCGTGGCCGCCAGAAACGAGGCAAAGAGAACGGGATCCATGGGCGCACCCTGCCCCGAAGACGGCCCGGCGTCCATCGGCAGGGTCCCGCCCGGACCGCTCGACATTTTCGGCATCGCTGGGCATCGAGCCGCAATGGACAGACGCCTTCTGATCGAATTGCTGCCCGCCGCGATCTTCCTGATCGGCAATGCCTTGGGCGGCCTCTGGATCGCATCCGGTGCCGCCATCGTGGCGACGGCCGCGGTTACCTTCCTTCTTTGGCATTGGGAGCGGGCGATCCCGTGGCTCGCGCTGATGTCGCTGGGCCTGTCGGTTCTGTTCCTGGCCATCGGTCTGGTCTTCGACGATGCGGAATTCATCAAGATCCGGGCCACGATCGGTGCCTTGATCGTCGCGGTCCTCTTCGCGTTGGGCGCGATGATGCGGCCCAGCCTCCTCTATCGAACCTTCGCCCATCGGCTGACCCTGGTGCCGGAGGGGTGGAAAGTGCTGAGCTTGGCATGGATCGGCCTCGCCCTGCTGAGCGCGGGCGCCAATGAGGTCGTCCGGCGCTGGCTCTCGGATGACGGCTGGGCGCTTTATAGCACTCTGTCGGGGCCGGTCTTCCTGGGGTTCTATTGGCTTGTCACCTATCTGGTGGCGGAATGGTATTGGGACGAGGAGGAGGAGGAAGACGAGGATTGAGATGTAGGAGCTGGTGGCGGACCTGCTTCAGCCGACGACGATGACGTTCCCCGTCCCGGCGCCCTCAACCGCCCGCGCATAGGCACGCCCCACGCGCTCAGCCGGCACGGGCTCATGGCCGGGAAACATGTTTCCATAGCGCGGCACGGACACGTCCAGAAGACCCGGGCTGATGACGTTCACACGCAGCCCGCGCGGCATATCCTGCGCCGCGGCCCGTACGAAACCCGCAAGGCCGCCATTGGCCACCGCCGCGCCGACGCCGCCCCGCACAGGCTCCCGGTCGAGGACACCGCTGGTCAGCGTGAAAGAGCCACCGTCGGCAACATGGTCGATCCCTTCGATCACGACGCGGATCTGCCCCAGCAGCTTGCCGTTCAGACCCACCCGCATGTCCGCATCCGTCATCCCCTGAAGGGGTCCGAAATACACCGGCCCCGCACAACAGATGACCCCGTCGACCGGCCCGGCATCGCGGTACATCGCCCAGAGCGAGTCGCGGTCGGTCAGATCGGCGCGCAGGCCCCCGCCGTCGCGCCCGACCGGGACGATCTCGTGCCGTGGCGCCAGTTCTGCCAGCGCCGCCCGCCCGACGTCGCCGCTGGCCCCGATCAGCAGGAGCCTCACGGGCCGGACCTCTCGGCCCGGCCCCGCCCCTCGATCTGATCGTAGACCTCCATCTTCCGCGCCAGCAGCACCTCGCACCGATCCAGCGCGGCGCGCCGGGCCTTGAGCCGGGCGCCATGGGCCTCCAGCAAGGCGCGCCGTGCGGCCACCGTCGCATCCCCCTGCCGGAAGAGCCCGGTGAAACGCCGCAGATCGGCCATGGGCATCCCGGTCTCGCGCAAGAGATGCAGCAAGGTCATCAGCTCCACCATCCGGGCCGGGACATCGCGATGCCCGTCGGCCCCGCGTGGCAGGGGCGGCAGAACCGCTGACCGTTCGTAATAGCGGATCGTGTCCGCGCTCAGACCGCTCCGCGCCGCCGCCTCCGAGATCCGCATGGCCGCCTCCGTCACTTGACCCGGGTCATGGCCTACCGGGTTGGAGCCGCTCCAAGTCAAGCGCCGTTCATATCCGGTTAACCGCTCCGCCGGACAACGAGCGCCGTCATGACGAATCGTGGCCGCCTGGCAAACGGCCGCAACAGACCAGACGGTTCCCAAGGAACCACCGGTGGACCTCCGCCCGCGCGATCTGATGCGGGGGCGGCATAGCGAACCGCCCTCCTTCGGGAATGCGGGCCCGCGATCCCCTTGCCCCCCGTGCAACAGGCACTGCTTCACGAGACACCCATCGGGCCCCCGCAGTTGCGCGACGGCCCCCGCGCGCGTATCCCGCCCGAACGCAAAGGAGGACGCTATGACCACGACGGTGTTCATCGACGGCGAGGCAGGCACGACGGGCCTGCAGATCCGCGACCGGCTGGAGGCGCGGAACGACATCCGCCTTGTCTCGGTCGATGCGGATCGCCGCAAGGATGCCGATGCCCGGAAAGCTGCCTTCGCGGAGGCCGATGTGGCGATCCTGTGCCTGCCCGACGCGGCCGTGCGCGACGCGGTGACCTTGGCGGGCGATACGAAGTTGATCGACGCTTCCACCGCCCACCGGGTCGCGCCCGGCTGGACCTATGGGATGCCCGAATTGCCGGGCCAGCGCGATGCCATCCGGGCCGCGCGGCGCGTGGCCAATGTGGGCTGCTACGCCACCGGCTCGATCGCGTTGATCCGCCCCTTGGTGGATGCCGGGATCCTGCCGCCCGATCATGGCGCGGTTCTGACCGGCATTTCCGGCTATTCCGGCGGCGGCAAGTCCCTGATCGCCGAATACGCGGCCGGGGGTGCACCCGATTACTATCTCTATGCGCTGGACCAGACCCACAAGCATCTGCCCGAGATCATGGAATATGGCGGCCTGACGCGCCGCCCGCTCTTCCAGCCCTCGGTCGGGGCCTATCGCCAGGGGATGGCCGTCCAGCTGCACCTCCACGCCGATCTGCTGCCCGGCGGGATTGCGGGCCATGCGCGGATCGAGGCCGCCTTGCGCGACTTCTATGCGGGCGACCCCTTCGTCAGCGTGGAGATGGCCGGCGAACGCATCGACCCGCAGGCGCTCAACGGCAGCAACCGCATGGTGCTCTCGATCCAGGGCGATGGGACGGGACGGGTCACGCTGATCGCGGTTCTGGACAATCTGGGAAAGGGGGCGTCGGGGACGGCGGTGCAGAACCTGAACCTGATGATCGGCGCGGAAGAGACGACGGGCCTTTAGGCCCACTGGACAGAAGCGGCCAAAGGATCAACTTTAAGGCGAATCGCATTCAGGAGCCTTCCATGATCCGCATTCTTCTCAGCACCGCCCTTTTGGCATGCCCCGCCGTGGCATTCGCCAATGCAGAGGCGCCGACGAGACAGACGCCGACGTCGCAATCCTGCGCCGATGGCAAGATCTGGAATGCTGCCACGAAGACATGCGTGGATGCGCAAGACAGCCGCTTCCGGGATAGCGACCGCCTGGATGCGGCGCGGGAACTGGCGGTGGCCGGACGCGATGCCGCCGCCGCTCTGGTCCTTTCCGCGCTGGCCGCACCGGACAACCCGGACGCGCTTGCGACGCGCGGGTTCGCGGCCCGAAAGGCCGGGGCCGTGACCCAGGGTGTGGCGCTTTACGAGCGGGCGCTGGCGCAGGCGCCGGATCACTGGATGACGCTGGGCTATTACGGTCAGCATCTGGCAGAGATCGGCGATCTGGAGGGGGCCGAGACGCTTCTGATGCGAATCCGCGCCAGCGGCGGGCGCGGGACATGGCCGGAGATCGCACTGACGCGCGCCTTGGCTGGCGACACGGTCTATTGAAGCCGCCGGAAACCCGTTCTTAAGACTTCGCTGGCAGGTGTCGGGCCACGCTGCGCGGAGGCCCCCTTGTCCGACCTTAGCCCCACCCGGAAGCCTGGTGACGTCCCGCTGACCCAGGGTCAGAAAGCGGCGATCATCATCCATCTGCTTTTGGCCGGTGGCGCCGATCCGGGCTTGAAATCCCTTCCCCCCGCACAGCAGCGGCGCATCGTGCGCGAAATGGCCAGCCTGCGTTTCGTCGATCGCGAAACGCTGGCCAAAGTCGTGGCCGAATTCGCCGGAGAGTTGGACGATATTGGCCTGCATTTCCCGCGCGACATGGGCAAGGTTCTCGCCAACCTGGACGGGCAGCTGTCCCAGGACGTGCTGGAGCAGCTGCTGGCCGATCTGGATGAGGGCGAGGCGCCAGAGAACGAGGCCGTTTGGGAGCAGATCGCGGCCATGGCCCCGGATGACATCCTGGCGATCATGCAGTCCGAGAGCGACGAGATTTGCGCGATCCTCCTGTCCAAGTTGCCCGCCGTGGATGCCGCCAAACTTCTCGGTCAACTGCCGGAGGCGCGCGGGCCAAGCATCGCGGCCGCCTTTGCCCGGACCGAGGGTGTGAACCCGGCCGCCATCTCGCGCATCGGTATCGCGCTGGGGCGGCAGGCCGCCGCCGTGCCGGTGGCCGCCTTTGCCGACGACGCGGTGTCCCGGATCGGCGGCATCCTGAACGCCGCGACATCCGGCGTCCGCGCCGAGGTGATGGCCAGCCTCGATGGCAGCGATCCGGATTTCGCCGCGCGGGTGCGCGCCGCCGTCTTCAGCTTCGAGAACATCCCAGAGCGGCTGGACCCGCGGGATGTTCCAAAGGCCCTGCGCGGCGTGGACAACGCGCAGATGGTGGCCGCGCTGGGCGGGGCGCCGGACGGGATGGCCAAGGTGGTGGACTTCATCATGTCCTCCATTTCGAGCCGTCTGGCAGAGCAGTTGAAAGAAGACATTCAAGAGCGGGGCAGCATCCCGCAAGAGGATGCCGAAGCCGCCATGTCCGCCATCGTGGGCGAGATCAGGCGCCTGGAAGAAGCGGGCGAAATCGTGCTCGTCGCGCCGGAAAGCTAGGTGTCGGCGCCGCGGCTGTCCCGCGCGACGATCCTTCGCGCCCCTCTCACCCCAGCCGCTACCCAAAGGCAGCAGCCGACGGCGCCGTCGCGACGATTGCGACGCTTTGGGCGAAGATGTCATCGTCCCCAGCCGAGGATCGCGGGACCCGAATTGGCTACGTCTCATGTCTGGCGGCAGGCTTTCGCGTGAAAGCGAAAGGGGTTGAGCGACGCACTTCCCTCCCGCAGCGCTGAAAGACGCCTTCGTCCGGCCACCACCCCTCATCCGCAATGGGCCGGAAGTCTCATCTGTCGGTGGCGCGCGATCGTCTATCTTGACGGATCGCTGGCCTCTGGTCCGGGGCTGTCACCCCTATCCCGCGCAACCGATATGGACCGACGCGTCTATCGTGCCGTCTACCCAACCCGAACCAAAGCGTACGGGGGGGGATGGGTGAGAGACCCAAACCGTCGCGCTCGGGCATGCGCATGGCAGTCAGGCCATCACGTGCTTCGACGAACGCGAAAGCAGTCACATGGCCCGACTGTGATATCAGGCCTCTTCGGCAGGGCGCTCAGGGGAGGCATCCTCGCTCGCGGCGGGTGCCTTGCGGCGCGTCCGGGTGCGCTTGGGCTTTTCCTGAGGCGGGGGGGCCTCGGCCTGTGCCTCCGGCGTCTCCACCAGATTGCTTTCGGCAGCAGGCGTGTCCATTACATCGCCCTGCCCAGCCTCGGCAGGTTCGCTCCGTTTACGTTCGCCCCGGTTGCCCTTGCGTCCCCCGCCTTCGGGCGCCTCGAAGCTTGGCTGTCCGTCCTCGCCAGCCTCCCGGCCGCCGCCGCTGCGGGGCTGATCGCCTCGGGCCGCATCACCGCGCCCGTTCTGATCCGCACGTCCATTCCGGTCGCCGCGAGCCTGGCCGTTGGGCTGATCTGATTGCCCCTGCTGGCCTTGCTGACCCTGGTTGTTGCGCTGTTCGTTTTGCTGGTTTTGTTGGTTCTGCTGCTCGCGCCGCGCCTCGATCTCTTTCTGGGCGGCGGCCAGCATCCGCGTGTAATGCTCCGCATGTTGCTGGAAATTCTCCAGCGCCACGCGATCCCCGGAAAGCTGCGCATCCCGGGCGAGTTGATTGTACTTGTCGATGATCTGCTGGGGGGTGCCGCGCACCTTCCCCTCGGGCCCCGAACTGTCGAAGACGCGATTGACGATATTGCCACCGGATGGCCGGTTGCCTCTATTCTTGTTCCGCGAACGGGACTTGCTGCTTCTCATACGTTATGCGTTCCGCTGGTCTGTGCCGTGGACCTTGCCCGCATTGCGGGTCGCCGGGTCCGGGTGATCGGGCGTGGCAACCGGGGCGCGTGAATGCGCGTCAGCCGCTGGTTGCAGGGGTGTTATGCGAATGTCCCGGGACACTTACAAGAGGATTCGTCGTCAGGAAGGCGATTTTTCGCCACTGACGACCCGATCCTTCCCATTGATGTCGGGATGAACGGTCACCCGTTCAAGTCCCGCCGCCCGGAACAGATCGCCGACCGCCGGCCCCTGCCCCGCCCCGATCTCCACCAGAAGGCGGCCGCCGGGCGCCAGCCGGTCCGGCGCATCGCGGGTCAGCACGCGGTAGGCATCGAGCCCGTCGCCGCCGGGGGTGAGCGCGATGCGCGGCTCCCAATCACGCACCTCCGGTTGCAACTCGGCCATCTCCGCCTCGGCGATATAGGGCGGGTTGGACACGATCATGTCGAACCGGCCGTCAATCCCGTTGAGCCAATCGGCCTTTCGGAAGGCGGCGCGGTTGGCCACGCCCACGGCTTCCGCATTGCGCGCGGCCACGGTCAGGGCCGCCTCGGAGATGTCCGTCCCCAGCCCGGTGGCGGTGGGGCATTCATGAAGGAGCGAAAGGAGGACACAGCCGGAGCCCGTGCCAAGGTCGAGGACGCGGTCGAAGGGCACCGGCGGCCAGGTCACGTCGCCGGTCGGGGGCCAACGTTCCGGATCCTTCAGGTCCTCGGCCCGCATGTTCAGCGCCGTGCTGACCAGGGTTTCGGTATCGGGGCGTGGATCCAGGACATCTGGCGTGACGATGAAATCGTGCATCCAGAACGACCGGCGTCCTGTGATCTGGGCCACGGGCTGACGCCGGAGCCGACGCTCCACCGCATCCGCATAGAGACGGGCCATGTCGGGCGACATCGTCTCGGCCGGGCCGATCCGATCCTCGATCAGGTGCACGAAGAGGGCCGAGGCGTCGCGGGCCGGGTCGGGGATGCCAGCCTCTGCGAAACGACGCCGGGCCGCCGCCATGGCCTTGGCGACGTCCGTTTCCGTCACGCGCCCATCTCCGCCAGCTGCGCTGCCTGCGCATCGGTGATCAGCGCATCGATCACCTCGTCCAGATCGCCCTGGATCACCGCATCCAGCTTGTAGAGCGTCAGGTTGATGCGATGGTCGGTCATGCGGCCCTGGGGAAAGTTGTAGGTGCGGATGCGCTCGGACCGGTCGCCGGAGCCCACCTGCGCACGGCGATCGGCGCTGCGCTCGGCATCGGCCGCTGCGCGCTGGGCCTCATAGAGACGGGCGCGCAGAACGTTCATGGCGATCTCGCGGTTGCGGTGCTGGGACTTCTCGGAAGAGGTGACGACGATGCCGGTCGGCAGATGCGTGATGCGCACGGCCGAGTCGGTGGTGTTCACGTGCTGCCCGCCCGCGCCGCTGGCGCGCATGGTGTCGATGCGGATATCGGCGGTCGGAATGTCGACATCCACCGCCTCCGCCTCGGGCAGCACCGCCACGGTCGCGGCCGATGTATGGACGCGGCCGCCGCTTTCGGTGGTTGGAACCCGCTGGACGCGGTGGACGCCGCTTTCGAATTTCAGCCGGGCGAAGACCCCCTCGCCCGCCACCCGCGCCACGAGTTCCTTCACGCCGCCCAGATCGGTTTCCTGCCGTTCGACGATCTCGAATTGCCAGCCGCGGGCCTCCGCATAGCGGCGATACATGCCCTCCAGATCGCCCGCGAACAAAGCCGCCTCGTCCCCGCCGGTCCCGGGCCGGATCTCGAGAATAGCAGGCCGCGCATCGGCCGCATCCTTCGGCAGGAGCGCCAGTTGCAGCGAGGCCTGCGCCGCATCGTAGCGGCGGCGCAGCTCGGGCAGCTCCGCCTCGGCCAATTCGCGCATTTCCGGGTCGTCCAGCAGACCAGTGGCGTCCGCGATCTGGCGTTCAAGCGCATGGAAGGCGCGAACTTCCTCAGCCACCGGCTTGGCCGCGGCATATTCGCGCGTCAGATCGGCGATCTCATCCGCGTCGGGGCCCGCATTCAGGCGTGCCTCCAAGTAGTCGAACCTGGCCAGGATCTGGTCGAGACGGTCGTTGGGGATCATCCGCGCGTCATGGGCGTGGGGCCGGTGCTGGTCAAGGCCCGGAAATCTGCCATAGTGTTACGTTAGGAGGTGACGACGATGAAAAGACTGACCCTCGTGGCCGCGCTGATGGCATTTCCGGTGGCCGCCGATACCGTATCCCCCTCGGGTCGCAGTGTGGATTGCTACTGCACCGACAGCACGGGCGGGCGTGTGGAGATGGGCCAACGGGCCTGCCTCACGGTCGGCGGCCGGATGTTCATGGCCACATGCGACATGTCGCTGAATTCGCCGATCTGGCGGGATACGGGCGAAAGCTGCCTGACGGGCTGAGGGTCTCTGCCGTTCACGGACGGGTTGGGATCAGAAGACGAGATGCGCCCCCGTGGCCAGCGCGGCGGCAACGAGCAACGTTTCCAGCACGCCGCGTTTCAGGACCAGAAGCCATCCGGCCGCAACGGCGGCGAGCCCTGCGGCAACGGGATCGAAACTGGTCCAGTCCGGGCGCGGCGGACCGAAGGCCGCTTCGCTGACATCGCGGAACAGGATGTGGATCGCAAACCAGAGGGACAGGTTCGCGATCACCCCCGCCACGGCCGCCGACACCATCGAGAGCGCGCCGCGCAGGCGCGGCAGACCAGTCAGACGCTCCAGATGCGGGGCGCCCGCGAAGATCCACAAAAAGCACGGCGCGAAGGTGGCCCAAAGCGTCACCAGGGCTGTGGCTGCCGCCAGGGGCCAACCGCCGCCCTGGGCCCCGCCCAGCCAACCGGTGAAGACCGTGACGAGGATCAAGGGGCCCGGCGTCGTCTCGGCCAGGCCCAGCCCGTCGATCATCTGCTCGGGGGTGAGCCAGCCATAGACGTCGACTGCATTCTGGGTGAGCGCGGCCAGAACGGCATAGGCGCCCCCGAAGCTGACCGTGGCCAGCCAGGAGAAGAAGAGCCCGGCCTGCGCGGGGATGGAACCGGGCGCCAGCGCGATCAAGAGTAGAAGCGGCGCCCACCAGATGACGAGCCATGTGAGGATCGTGCGCATCGTGCCGCCCGCCGCGACCGGTCCGACCTCCGCCTGCCCTTCCGGGCGGAGCGTGCCGAGAAGAAGCGCCGCGCCCAGGACTGCCCAAAACGGTGCGTCCAGCAGGAAGAGCGCCAGGAAGGCGGCCGCCGCCACGCACAGCGCGACGGGCCCACGCGCGGCCTTGTCCCGCAGTTTCCAAAGGGCGCCCGCGACGATGGCGAGGGTCGCGGCCTTCACCCCCAGAAACGCCGCCTCCACCAGCGGGAGGCGGCCATAGGCGAGATAGGCGGCCGCCAATGCGATCACGACGCAGGCGCCGGGCAGGACGAAGAGGAGGCCCGCCAGCAAACCGCCTCCTATGCCGCGCAGGCGCCAACCCGCGAAGGTGGCGAGCTGCATGGCCTCGGGTCCCGGCAGCAGCGTGCAGAAGCCCAAGCCGCGCAGGAAGGTCGGCTCGTCCAGCCATTTGGCCTCATCCACCAATTCGCGATGCATCAGACCGATCTGCGCCGCTGGCCCGCCGAAGCTGAGCAGGCCGATGCGGCCAAAACGGCGGGTCATCTCGGACCAGGACGGGCTCATGCGGCCACGTCCCGTGCGGCGAGCCAGTCGTCGATCAGGTCCAGCGCGGCTTCGGGATCACCTGTTCGGGCCAGGCGGCCCCGGACGAAGGCGTCCATGGCCGCAGGCGCATCGAGGCGGGACAGGATCGGATGCGTCAGGCCCGTCGCCTCAGCCAAGGCGACGGGCGTCGCGGGCAGCCTGCGCGCGGCCCAGACCGTTGCCGCGGCATCGCGCTGGTCGCGGGCCACGGGCAGGACCGGCACGTCGGGGTCGACCAGACGGCGCAGGGTCCAGAGGGTGGCGAGTTCCGCCCAATCCGGGTCCAGCCGCATGACCCAGCGATCCGCGATCGGATCGAGGGACTGGACCGGAAGGCCCTTCGCAGCCCAGGCAAGATGCCCGCCGGTCAATGCGGTGGCCATGACACCCTGCCGTCGAAGGAGGGCTGCGCCCAACTGGCTGATCTTGCCGCCCTTCTGGCAGTAGACGACGGCAGGCCCGTCCGGGATCGGCCTCTCGGTCAGATGCGCCAACGTCGCCCGGCGGGCGGCGGGCAGCCGCGTCGGGTCGGTGGCTGCATCCTGCGGCGTGCGCAGGTCGAGGATCGCCGGCGCATCCGGGCGATGAAGCATCGCGGCGAGGTGGTCGGGTGAAGTGAAGGCGTGGTCCAAGGGGCATCCTCCGAATGAACGGTTTCAAGGATGCGCTGCTTGGGCCAGGAGCGACGTCCATGCCTGATGGGGTGCGCGCGACCCCGCCCGCGTGGTGACACGGGCGGGGAGATTCGGTCAACCGGCGTGGATCAGCGTGCCGAAGAGGCGGGGCTCCAACACCTCGGCCGCGAAGAGATCGCCATGGGTCAGGACCGAGACGGCGTCATGGCTGTGCAGGCTTTCCTGATGGCTGGCCACGACGCGGAAATCGGCCACGCCGGGCAACGTTTCCAACCCTTCCGCGAAGAGGCGCGCGGCGTCCTCCACAAAGATCGGGTTGGCGGCGTTGAGTTCCGCGAAGGCCTGCTCGTCCTCGCGCTTGACCATGACCTGAGTCTCGGTTGGGACCTGAGCGCGGGCCATGTCGATCACGTCTTCAATGGTCACCTCGCCCGTCACTTCCAGCGAGATCCGTGCCACCGACCGCTGCGAATGGGGCGTGGCCAACTGACCGCGGGTCCGGCGGGCATGTTCGCTGAGTTCCAGCGAGCAGGGGCAGGTGGAGGAATAGACGTAGTCCAGATGCAGGACGCGGCGCCGCGTCTCGCCATTCTGCACGACCTCCATGGCGCAATCGTAATATTGCCAACCGGTCAGACCGGAGCGGAGGCTGTCCACCTGGAGGGGCACTTGGAAGCGCAGCAGGAGACGGGCATCGAAACTGCCGAGATCGGTCAGATAATCGTCGAGGACACGGTCAACGGTGTCGAAGCCGTGGGTTCGTTCGGCGTGGACATAGAAGCTCCGCATGATGCGGGACATGTTGATGCCCTTCTTGCCCGCCTCCAGGCTGACCGTGCCGGTCATCGCCGCATCGACGATGCGCGGCCCGGCCCGCATCGGGACGGACAGCGGCAGGCGGAAGTTGGAAATCCCCACATGCTGAATGCGCCGATCCGCGCCGCGGATCAGGCTTGCCGGTCCGTTCTGCAGGTCCGGCAGCGTGGCACGATAGGGCGCGTCGGCTTTCAACGTCGCATCGTACGTGTCTGACAAGACTGGGTAAAGGTTATGGTTTAGATCGCCGCCGCCGTCTTTGTAGCGGGCCAAAACCGCTTGGGCGGCCTCGGCCTCCTCGCGGGTTGGAATGCGGTCAATATCCGGTGCGTGGACGTTCATGCCGTCCCTCCCTTCGGTTCGCGCTTGGGTGTCGTAGGTAGCCCCTCGCTCCCTCTGTTCCAACCCCTCGCCATTATCTTACGTGTGGGCGTGAGGGGTGGATCAACCGAAAGGCGGGCTTGTCGTCTAAATCCGGTCCCACTCTCCAGGGCCGATCTCCAGGCCGGTCAGAACGGCACGTCGCCAGCCTGGTCTGCGGGCAGAAGGAACCGGCCGACGATCTTCTTGGACCCGGCCTTGTCGAAGGTCACGTCCAGCTTGTCGCCCTCGATCCCCGTGACCGCGCCATAGCCGAATTTCTGATGGAAGACGCGGTCGCCCTCGGCGAAGGCCGAGATCGCGGTGGCATCGATGACGATGTTCTTGGCCTCGGTGGGCTGGCGCATGGGGCGCTGACCCGCATTTGCCTGCAGCCGCCGCCAACCGGGGGAATTGTACACATCGGCCTTGGTGGCGCGGTCCTCCAGATCGCTGTCCACCCCGCCGCCCATGGCCGACTTCTGGGCCGCGGCCATGCCGGTGGCGCCGAAGCTGCCGCCATAGAGGCCGGGGGGCGTCAGAACCTCCACATGGTCTTCGGACAATTCGTCGATGAAGCGGCTGGGCAGCGCCGATTGCCATTGGCCGTAGACCCGGCGATTGGCGGCGAAGCTGATCGTGCAGACCTGTTCCGCGCGGGTGATGCCCACATAGGCCAGCCGTCGCTCCTCCTCCAAACCCTTCACACCGCTTTCGTCCATGCTCCGCTGGCTGGGAAAGAGACCATCCTCCCAACCAGGCAGGAAAACCACCGGGAACTCCAGCCCCTTGGCGGCGTGGAGCGTCATGAGCGTGATCTTCGGCTCCTCCTCCGAGGCGCCCTCATTGTCCATGATCAGCGAAACGTGCTCCAGGAAGCCCTGCAGGTTCTCGAACCCCTCCAACGCCTTGACCAGTTCTTTGAGGTTCTCCAACCTGCCGGGCGCCTCGGGCGTCTTTTCGTTCTGCCAGAAGGTGGTGTAACCGCTCTCGTCCAAGATTTCTTCGGCCAGGCGGATATGATCGCGGCCGTCGAGCAATTCGCCCCGCCAACGATCGAACCCGTCGACCAATTCGCCCAGGGCCTTGCCGCCCTTGCCGCCGATGGTCTTGGTGCGCACGCAAAGGCGGGCACCTTCTAGCAATGAGACACCATTGGACCGGGCCATGACCTGGATCGTCTGCTGGGCCTTGTCGCCCAGCCCCCGCTTCGGTGTGTTCACGATCCGCTCGAAGGCCAGATCGTCGTCGGGCGAGACGACGACGCGGAAATAGGCCATGGCATCGCGGATCTCCATCCGCTCGTAAAAGCGCGGACCGCCGATCACGCGGTACGGCAGACCGATGGTCAGGAAGCGGTCCTCGAAGGCGCGCATCTGGTGGGCGGCGCGCACCAGAATGGCCATGTCGTCGAGGCTATACGGGTCCAGGCCGCGGGTGCCGCCGACCATGGCCTCGGCCTCCTCCCCGATCCAGCGGGCCTCCTCATCTCCGTCCCAATGGCCGATCAGGCGGACCTTTTCGCCCGCCTCGGCCTCGGTCCAGAGGGTCTTGCCTAGCCGCCCCTTGTTGCCGGCGATCACGCCGCTCGCGGCGGCGAGGATATGGGGAGTGGAGCGGTAATTCTGCTCCAGCCGGATGACCTCCGCCCCTTCGAAATCTTTCTCGAAGCGCAGGATGTTGCCCACTTCGGCCCCGCGCCAGCCATAGATGGACTGGTCGTCATCGCCGACGCAGCAAATGTTCTTGTGCCCCCCGGCCAGCAGGCGGAGCCACAGGTACTGGGCGACGTTAGTGTCCTGATATTCGTCCACGAGGATGTAGCGGAACCAGCGGCGGTATTGATCGAGCACGTCCGTCTCGGTCTGGAAGATGTGGATGACGTGCATGAGCAGGTCGCCGAAATCCACGGCATTCAGCTCCAGCAGGCGGGTTTGGTATTCGCGGTAGAGCGCCACGCCCTTGCCATCGAAAGCCTGCGCCTCGTGGGCGGGGATCTTGTCCGGGGTCCAGGCGCGGTTCTTCCAATGGTCGAGGATGCCGGACAGCTGCCGCGCGGGCCAACGCTTTTCGTCAATCTCGGCGGCGGCGATCAGTTGCTTCAGGAGGCGGATCTGGTCGTCGGTGTCCAGGATGGTGAAGTTCGACTTCAGGTGCAGTTCGCGCGTGCCCCCCTGCCCGTCGGGCAGTTCGACATTCACCAGTTCGGCATGGCGGCGCAGGAGCCTGACGCAGATGGCGTGGAAGGTGCCGAGCCAGGGCATCCCTTCGACTGCGTGCCCCATCATGGCGGCGACCCGCTCCCGCATTTCGCGGGCGGCCTTGTTGGTGAAGGTGACGGCCAGGATCTCGTTGGGCCGCGCCTTGCCCTGGGACAGAAGGTGGGCGATCCGCGCCGTCAGTGCGCGGGTCTTGCCGGTGCCCGCCCCCGCCAGCATCAGGACCGGCCCGTCCAGCGCATGGACCGCCTGAAGCTGCGCGTCGTTCAGCCCCTCCAGGTAGGGCGCGGGCCGGGCAGCCATGGCGCGGGCGGACAGGCTGGCAGCCTCCATCGCGTCGGAATCGTCCGTGTAGGTCATACCCGACAGATAGAGCGCGGACGCCCCCAAGGGAAGCCCGCGTTCACTTTGTGTTCTATCCGAGCGTCGGAACAGAATCAGAGGCGTTTCCGTTTCGTCAATGCCCGGGTCGACCGCGCGCGCAGACGGAGCCGAAGGGATGTTTGGGATACGCGACCTGATCAGGCGGACGGGCTCTCTGTTTCTGAACCGAATCCTGTCGGGCATTTGGATGCCGATGCTCACGGCAGTGCTCCTCGGCACCGCGCTCGCGCTTGGTCTTGGGACGATCGACTATCTCGGCTGGACGGCTTGGATCGCGCGACTGCCCGGCCCGATCGCCATGGATCACGGCACTGCGGGCAACATGCTCGATATGCTGACGGCGGTGCAGGTCGCGGTTCTGACGCTCTACATTTCGATCACGCTGATCGTTCTGACCCTTGCCGCACAAAGCCTGGGCGCCCGCCTGATCGAGCGATGGATCGCGCGGGTCGAGATCCGGGCGGCGTTGGCACAATGGGTCGGTCTGACGGCCTACAGCCTGGTGGCACAGGTTTTCGTGACACCCAACGGTCCGGTGGAAACGGCGCCGCAGGGCGTGGTGCTCGGCGGCCTGTTCCTGACGCTCATCGCTTTGGGCTGGTTGGGCTATGGATACCATCTGCTGGCGCGAACGGCCCATGTGGACACGTCGATCGCGTCGATTGGGCGGGACTACGCGGCGGAACGGCAGGATGGGCCAATGGGTCCGGGCCCCGACGCGAACGCGCCCGCGGAGCGTGTCGTGTCCGCCTGGTCCTCTGGCTATTTGGGTGGCTTTGACCGGGACAAGCTGATCGATGCGGCCTGCGAAGCCGGTGCGCGGATTGCCATCGCCGCGCCGGAGGGCGCCTTCCTGGTCCAGGGGGATCGACTGGCGTCGATTTGGGGTGGAAATGACGCCGTCGAGGCGATGATCCGGAAGACCTGCGAGATCGCGGATTACCGTGCCGACCGGCCATCGGGCCCCTTCGCGCTGGCGCTTCTGGTCGAGATCGGGGCCCGTGCCCTGTCGCCATCGCTCAACGACCATGAGACCGCGGCCACATGCGCGGATTGGATCGGCCACGGCCTGTCGCAGCGGCTTGGCGACGAAGATGGCGCGCTTGGCTGGCACCTCGACACTGTGGGGGAAGCCCGGCTCTACGTCCCGGAGAGCGGCGTGATCGCGCAGTCGCTGTTCCATCTGACCGTCTTCAACCGGGCGGCACACGGCCATCCCTATGTCGCGACGCGTTTGATCGATGCCTATGCGGCCGCCCTAGCGCGCGCGACTGCGCCCAGCGACCGCAGAACGCTGACGCGGATGATCGACGAGCTCGCTGCGGAACCGCCAGGCGCGACGCGGAGCCCGATGGAGGCGGATCGCCTGCGCGCAGCGGTCGAAAGATCGCGCCGAGCGCCAGCCGTGACAGGCGCCTTGGCAGCGGAATAGTCCTCCCCACTTCCCCGGAGTTGCCGCGCCGCAGCGCAATGGTTACCAAACCGTCACCGACGGAGGGACCTGTATGACCGAGTTCAAGAAGATCCTCATCGCCAACCGCGGCGAGATCGCGATCCGCGTGATGCGCGCGGCCAACGAGATGGGGAAGACCACGGTCGCGGTCTATGCGGAAGAGGACAAGCTGGGCCTGCACCGCTTCAAGGCGGACGAGGCCTACAAGATCGGCGAGGGGCTGGGGCCAGTCGCCGCCTATCTGTCGATCCCCGAGATCATCCGCGTGGCCAAGGCCAGCGGCGCCGACGCGATCCATCCGGGCTATGGTCTTCTCTCGGAGAACCCGGACTTCGTCGATGCCTGCGCCGAGGCCGGGATCACCTTCATCGGGCCCAAGGCGGAGACGATGCGCGCCCTGGGCGACAAGGCCAGCGCCCGGCAGGTGGCCATCGCGGCGGGCGTGCCGGTCATCCCGGCCACAGACGTGCTGGGCGACGACATGGCCGCGATCAAGAAGCAGGCCGCCGAGATCGGCTATCCGCTGATGCTGAAGGCCAGCTGGGGCGGCGGCGGACGGGGGATGCGGCCGATCTTCGGCGAGGACGAACTGGAGGAGAAGGTGCTGGAAGGCCGCCGCGAGGCCGAGGCCGCCTTCGGCAATGGCGAGGGCTATCTGGAGAAGATGATCACCCGCGCCCGCCATGTGGAGGTGCAGATCCTGGGCGACCAGCACGGGAATATCTACCACCTCTATGAGCGGGATTGCTCCGTCCAGCGGCGCAATCAGAAGGTCGTGGAGCGGGCGCCTGCGCCCTATCTCAGCGGCACCCAGCGGGAGCAGATCTGCAATCTGGGCAAGAAGATCTGCGAGCACGTGAACTACGAATGCGCGGGCACCGTCGAGTTCCTGATGGATATGGCGACGGGCGAGTTCTACTTCATCGAGGTGAACCCCCGCGTGCAGGTCGAGCATACCGTGACCGAGGAAGTCACGGGGATCGATATCGTCCGCGCGCAGATCCTGATCGCCGAGGGCAAGTCCCTGACCGAGGCCACGGGTACCGCGAGCCAATACGACGTGAAGCTGGACGGCCATGCGGTGCAATGCCGGGTGACGACGGAAGACCCGTCGAACAACTTCATCCCGGATTACGGGCGCATCACCACCTATCGTTCGGCCACGGGGATGGGGATCCGGCTGGATGGCGGCACCGCCTATTCGGGCGCGGTCATCACAAGGTTCTACGATTCCCTGCTGACCAAGGTGACCGCCTGGGCGCCGACACCCGAAGCAGCGATCAAGCGAATGGACCGGGCTTTGCGGGAATTCCGTATCCGGGGGGTTGCGACGAATATCGACTTCGTCATCAACCTTCTGAAGCATCCTCTTTTCTTATCAAATGAATACAGCACGAAGTTCATCGACGAGACCGAGGACCTCTTCGACTTCGCGCCGCGCCGCGACCGGGCCACACGGATCCTGACCTATATCGCTGACATCACCGTGAACGGGCATCCCGAGACCGAGGGCCGCGCCCGCCCACCCGCCGATCTGCGCGCGCCGCGTGCCCCGGAGAAGCTGCGGGAGACGCCGCCCAACGGGTCGCGACAGATCCTACAGGAGCAGGGGGCGGACGGGCTGGCCAAGTGGATGCTGGGACGCGAGCAGCTTCTGCTGACCGACACCACCATGCGCGACGGGCATCAGTCGCTGCTGGCGACGCGGATGCGGTCCATCGACATGGTACGGGCGGCCCCGGCCTATGCGACGAACCTGCCGCAGCTTTTCAGCGTGGAGTGCTGGGGCGGCGCGACCTTCGACGTGGCCTACCGCTTCCTGCAGGAATGTCCGTGGCAGCGCCTGCGCGACCTGCGCGCGGCTATGCCGAACCTTCTGACGCAGATGCTGCTGCGGGCTTCCAATGGGGTGGGCTACACGAATTACCCCGACAACGTGGTGCAATCCTTCGTGCGACAGGCGGCAGAGACTGGGGTGGACGTGTTCCGCGTCTTCGACAGCCTGAACTGGGTCGAGAATATGCGCGTCGCGATGGATGCGGTGATCGAGACTGGCAAGGTCTGTGAGGGGACGGTCTGCTATACCGGCGACATCCTCGACCCGGACCGGTCCAAATACGACCTGAAATACTACGTGGACATGGCCAAGGAATTGGAGGCGGCGGGGGCCCATGTGCTGGGCCTGAAGGACATGGCGGGCCTCTTGAAGCCCGCTGCCGCCACCGCGCTGATCGGGGCGCTGAAGCAGGAGGTTGGGCTGCCTATCCACTTCCACACGCACGACACCGCAGGCATCGCCTGCGCCACGATCCTGGCCGCCTCGGAAGCAGGCGTGGACGCGGCGGACGTTGCGATGGACGCGCTTTCGGGGAACACGTCCCAGGCCACGTTCGGGACCATCGTGAAGGCCCTGCACGGGCAGCCGCGCGACACAGGCATAGATCTGGATACGGTCTGGCGAATGTCGGATTACTGGGAGGCCGTGCGCGCGCAGTACCTGGCCTTCGAGAGCGGGATGCAGGCCCCCTCGTCCGAGGTCTATCTGCACGAGATGCCAGGCGGGCAATTCACGAACCTCAAGGCGCAGGCCCGGTCCATGGGGCTGGAAGAACGCTGGCACGAAGTCGCGCAGATGTATGCCGACGTGAACACCATGTTCGGGGATATCGTGAAGGTCACCCCATCGTCGAAGGTGGTTGGCGACATGGCCCTGATGATGGTGGCCCAGGGTCTAAGCGTGGATCAGGTGGTTGACCCCAAGGTCGACGTCGCCTTCCCCGACAGCGTCATCGACATGATGAGGGGCAATCTGGGTCAGCCGCCCGGTGGATGGCCCGCCAAACTGCAGAAGAAGGCGCTGAAGGGTGAAAAGCCGACGACCGACAGGCCTGGCAAGCATCTGAAGGCTGTCGATCTTGAGGCCGTGCGCGCCGAGGTCGAGGGCAAGATCGGCGAGGCCGTGGATGACGAGGATCTGAACGGCTACCTGATGTATCCCAAGGTCTTCACCGACTACGCCGAACGCCACCAGACCTATGGCCCCGTCCGTGCCCTGCCCACGCCTGTCTTCTTCTATGGAATGCAGCCCGGCGACGAGATCGAGGCCGAGATCGACCCCGGTAAGACACTTGAGATCCGCCTTCAGGCCGTGAGCGAGGCCCATGACGACGGCGAGGTCCGGGTGTTCTTCGAACTGAACGGCCAACCGCGCGTGATCCGGGTGCCAGACCGCAAGATCGCGGCCGGGGCGAGCAAGCGGCCCAAGGCGGAACCGGGTAACGCGAACCATGTGGGCGCCCCCCTGCCCGGCGTGATCGCGAGCATCGCGGTGGAGCCAGGCCAGAAGGTCGCCGCGGGCGACTTGCTGCTCACGATCGAGGCCATGAAGATGGAGACTGGACTCCACGCGGAACGCGCTGCCGAAATAGGGGCGCTCCATGTCACGCTTGGGGCTCAAATCGACGCAAAAGACCTCCTTCTAGAGTTAACATGATGGCATTGGGCCGGGCTGGGCGACGATCCCTGCCCCTGCATTAACACTGTCGGCGATACGGCAAATTCGCGCCATATTTCGGCCCAATACCCGCCATCCTGACGCCGGATCGTCATGGCACACCATCGTGAAGCATTTCGCTTACCGGAGATTTCTGCCATGTCTTTCCACCGTTTTTCCCCGCGTGATTTCGCGACCGACGAGTCTGGTGTCGTATCCGTTGACTACGTTGTTCTGACCGCTGGTGCCTGTGGTCTGATGTTGGTCTTTTCGGAAACGATCCTAGGCGCGTTCGGTGTCTTCTCGGGGACGGTGGAAGGTGAGTTGTCGGGCCGTGAGGTCGCGGCGCAGAGCTCCTCCCTCAGCTACAACGACGGCTTCGACAATGGCGCCGAAGGCTGGACGGGTGCGTCGGCGACCCATGTGCACGGTGCTGGTAACGTGCTGGGCCCCATCGGCGGCGGAACAGAGGTCTCCCGGTCGTTCGAGGTGGCCGGAAACGGGGAGCCCGCGACCTTCACCTTCGACGTGATGTCCTTTGACGGGCTAAACGGCGAAGACGGGATCATCAAAGTGGATGGCGTCGAGGTCGGCCGCGTTTCTGTGACGGACGGAAACGCCACCTTCATCGGCTCTGGCACGTCGGATATCGATGTCAGTGGGTTCGTAACCGACAACGCGGTCCAGATCGGCGGCGCGTCGCTTGATCCGACCTCCGGGATGGACAGCCGCACGCAGGTCACGATCACCGTCAACAACCCAACTTCCGGCACGGTGGATATCGGCTTCTCGTCGACGGCCGATGGCAGCACGGCGACCGAAAGCTTTGCGATCGACAACTTCACGGCGACGGGGCTCAACAACCCCGACTACACGCCTCCTGCTGCGGGCGACGTCACGTCGTAGAGAGAAATTTGGTCCGGCGAAGGCCGCCGGGGCGGAGGTGGATTTTCCACTTGCACCCCGCGCGGCCTTTTCCTATCTGACCACCACCGAATGGCGCGGGCGTAGCTCAGGGGTAGAGCATTACCTTGCCAAGGTAAGGGTCGTGAGTTCGAATCTCATCGCCCGCTCCAATTTTCAGGCCAGGCCGGTCGTTGGAGCAGCCCATTCGGATCGTCAGACGCTTACGCAACGGTTTCGGGTCGTTGGGTATGGCGTTTGCGACGGAACCGGTCGATCTGGTTCCATTCCTTTCTCGCAAACATAGGCCGGCCGGTGACATGTTGCAGCGGTCGTACCCAATAGCCGATTGGTAAGCGGGCTTCATCACGATCTTGTCGGGTCTTTCGCCACCATAGGCGCTGATCGGCTGAGGGCAGCGGGCCGCCCGATCTGCTGTCGCAAGCGAGCCAAACCTCGGCGTGGATCTTCGATTGCGAGAGAGGGTCTTCCCCCCCTCTCGCGAACCGTTCCTAAGACTTGGCGGGCTCCACGTTCGGGCCACGTACGCCGAACTTCTCCGCCAACCACTGGAAGGTGACGAAGAAGACCGGGGTGAAGAACAGCCCGAAGAAAGTAACGCCCAACATGCCGGAGAAGACGGCGGTGCCGAGGGACTGTCGCATCTCCGATCCCGCCCCCGTCGCGATGACCAGCGGCACGACGCCCAGGATGAAGGCGAAGGACGTCATCAGGATCGGCCGAAGGCGGAGCCGAGCAGCTTCGACCGCAGCCTCGACCCTGCTCATGCCGCGTTCCTGCGCCTGGATCGCGAATTCCACGATCAGGATCGCGTTCTTGGAGGCCAATCCCACAAGGACGACGAAGCCGATCTGGGTCAGGATGTTATTGTCGAAGCCTCGCAGCAACACGCCCGTGATCCCGGCCAATAGGCACATGGGCACGATCAGGATCACCGCCAGCGGCAAGAACCAACTTTCGTACTGCGCAGCGAGCAGCAGGAACACGAACACGACCGCCAGCCCGAACGCATAGATAGCGGTGTTCCCGGCCAGCTTCTCCTGCAGCGTCAGGCCGGTCCATTCGTAACCGAAACCGTCGGGCAGCGTCTCGCCGAGCAATCCCTCCATCGCGTCGATGGCCTCCCCGGTGGAGGTACCGGGCGTCGTCGCGCCCTGAACCGACGCCGCGGGGTAGAGATTGTAGCGGGCCACACGGTACGGGCCCGTCTCCTGCTGCAAAACGGCGATGGAACCCAGCGGCACCATCCCCCCCTCCTGAGAGCGGGTCCGCAGGTCGAGGATGTCTTCCGGGCTGTCGCGGAACGGTCCGTCCGCCTGAGCGGTGACGCGGAAGGTTCGGCCGAGGAAGTTGAAGTCGTTCACGAAGGCCGAGCCGAGATAGACCTGCAGTGCCTCGAAGACGCGATCGGGCGGCACGCCCAGTTCTTCGGCACGGACCCGGTCGATATCGGCATAGATCTTGGGCGTGGCCGTGTTGAACAGGGTGAAGACCGCGGCGAGACCCGGCATGGCGTTGGCCTGGGCGATCACCTCTCCCACGGTTTCCTCCAGCGCCTGCAGCCCGCGGCCGCGACGATCCTGCACAAAAAGCTCCCAACCGCCGGCATTGCCGATCCCTTGGATCGGCGGCGGCGCAATCACGAACGCATTCGCGTCCGAGATGGCGGCCAGTCGTGCGAAGGCCTCGCCGATAAGCACCTGGTTATTCAGGCCCGCGGGTACACGCTCCTCAAACGGATCGGTGACGATGAAGACGGCCCCCGCATTGGGCGCGTTCGTGAAAGTTGCGCCGTCGAGGCCCGCAAAGGCCACCGTGTCGGCAACGCCGTCCATGTCGAGGAAGAGCTCCGTCGCCTCGCGGATGACGGCATCCGTGCGCGACAGGGAGGCGCCAGCAGGCAGCTGGATCACGGCGATCAGGTAGCCCTGATCCTGATCGGGAATGAAGCCGGAGGGCGCGCGATTGAACTGGAAGGCCGCAAGGACCATCAGCGCGACGTAGACAAGCAAGGTAACCGGCGCCACGCGGATCAGAAACCGCACCATGCGCGCATAGCCGTTGGCCATCTTATCGAACGCCCAGTTGAACCCGTCCGCCGCCTTCCGGAACGGCGTCAACAACAGATGGGTCACCTTGCCGAAGCCCTTGGGTTCTTTCTCCTTGTCGGCCTTGCTCTTCAGCAGAAGGGCCGAGAGGGCGGGCGAAAGGGTCAAGGACATAAAGACCGAGATCGCGGTCGCGGCGGCGATGGTCACCGCAAATTGGCGCATGAACTGCCCGGTGATGCCTTCGATGAAGGCGGTTGGGATGAAGACCGCCGACAGGACCAGGCCGATGGAGACAAGCGCCCCCGACACCTCGCCCATCGTCTTGCAGGCGGCATCGAAGGGGGACATCCCCTCTTCGATATATCGTTCGACGTTTTCGACGACGACAATGGCATCATCGACGACGATCCCGATGGCCAGGACCAGCCCGAAGAGGGACAGGTTGTTCAGCGAGAAGCCGAAAGCCTGCATGACGAAAAACGTCCCGATCAGGGAGACGGGAATGGCGAGGATCGGGATGATCGAAGCCCGCAGCGATTGTAGGAATACGACAACGACAAGGACCACGAGAAGGACGGCCTCCTCGATGGTCAGGATCACGGCGCTGACCGATTCCTCGATGAACTCCGTCGGGTTGTAGACGATCGTGTATTCGACACCGGGCGGAAAATCGACCGACGCCTCCTCCATCAGCGCTTCGACCGCCTCGGCGGTGGCCAAAGCGTTTGAGCCCGGACGCTGGAAAATGCCGATGGGCAGCGCGGTGTCGCGGTTCAGATAACCGTTGGTGGAGTAATCCTGGGCACCCAGTTCGACCCGTCCGATATCGCGCACACGGACCTTGCGGCCCTCGGGCCCCGCAGTGATGACGATATTCTCGAACTGTTCCGGCGCCACCAGCCGTCCTTGTGTCTCCACGTTGAGCTGAAACGCTGCCTGATCCTCAACCGGGAGCTGGTTGATGGATCCCGACGCCACTTGCACGTTGTTGGCCTGCAGGGCCGCGACGACCTCACCGGCGGTCAGCCCGCGCGCGGCGATCTGGTCAGGGTCGAGCCAGATGCGCATGGAATAAGCCCGCTCCCCGAAGACGGTGGCCTGGCCGACGCCATCGATCCGCAAGAGCCGGTCGATGATCTGCGTGCTGGCATAGTTCGAGATGTAGAGTTGGTCCCGGCTTCCATCGGGCGAGAGCATGTGGACGACCAGCAGAAGCGACGGAGAGTTCTGCTGCGTCTGGATACCAAGCCGCCGGACCGGTTCGGGCAAGCGCGGTTCCGCGATGGCGACGCGGTTCTGTACGAGAACCTGCGCCTCGTCGATATCGGTGCCCAGTTCGAACGTGATCGTGAGCGCCAGACGCCCGTCGCCCGTGGATTGCGACAGCATGTAGAGCATGCCTTCCACACCGTTGATCTCTTGCTCGAGCGGTGTGGCGACGGTATCCGCCACCGTCTCGGCCGAGGCGCCGGGATAGGACGCGGTGACCTGGATTGTCGGCGGTGCGACCTCCGGATAGGCGGCGACCGGCAGCCGGAAGTAGGACACGGCGCCAATCAGCAGGATCAGCACCGACAGAACGATGGCGAAGACGGGACGGGCGACGAAGAAGCGGGCGAAATTCGACATGCGCCTATTCCGCCGAAGCGAATTCGATGGCTTCGACGCGCGGCGTTACCGGCGCGCCCGGTCGAACGCGTTGTATGCCCGACACGACGACGCGATCCTCCGCCTCTAGGCCAGATTCGATGATCCGCATGCCGCGCCAGATGGCGCCGCGCTCGACAAGGCGGGCTTCGACCACGTCGTCCTCCCCGACGACATAGACGATAGATCGCGCCTGGTCGGCCACGATGGCCTCATCTGGGATCAAAAGCGCCTCGTATTCGTCCGACGCGATCAGCCGGGCGCGTCCAAAAATGCCCGGTGTCAGGAAGCCATCCGTGTTCTCAAACACGGCGCGACCGAGGATCGTCCCGGAATTCGGATCCAGCCGGTTGTCCACGAAATCCATCTGACCTTCCCGGCCCCAATCCTCTTCGTCCAGCAGCCGGACCTGAATGCGATTGGGCGCGGCGCGGGATGAGGGCCGCGCACCGCTTTCGTTGAGGCGCGCATACCGGATAAAGTCCGCCTCCGAGGCGGTGAAGACGAAGTCGATGGGGGCGACCGAGACGATCTCCGTCAGGATTGTCGCGCCCGACGGGCCGCCCACGACCAGGGCGCCGGTATCGATCTCCGACTGCGAAATACGTCCGGCAATCGGTGCGCGGACTTCGGTGAAGCTGAGATCGAGCTGGGCGATATCCAGATCCGCCTCTGCGAGGGCCACGTCGGCCAGGGCCTGCTGATATTCCGCCCGGGCAAGATCCTGGTCGCGAATGGAGCCCACATTGCGCTCCACCAATTCGCTGGCGCGCTCCAACTCCACTTCGGCCAGCTCGATTGCGGCCTGGGCCGCCTGCAAGGCTGCCTCTGCCCGCTGAACGGCCAGGCGGAAACTGCGCGGGTCGATCGTAAACAGAAGGTCGCCCACTTCGACGAGCGCGCCGTCTTCGAAATGCACTTCCTGCAGATACCCTGACACCCGCGCCTGAAGGACGACCGCCTCCTGCGCCTCGAACCGGCCGGTATATTCATCCCAGTCGATGACCTGATCCGCCAATGGCACGGCCACGGCAACTTCCGGTGGGGGCGCATCCTGGGCTGCGGCAGGCACCACAAGGCCGATCATCGTTAGAAACACGAAAATTGGACGCAGGAGCATAGGAAGAAACCTCGTCGGAAGTCTTGGATCAGGTCTGTCGCGGAAGCCCCCGCGAATCCCGCCTACGTTAGCCACCTGATACCGCATGCGTCTACCAGGCTAGATCTGACAAATCCGGAGGTTGTAAATACCGTCTCGTGTTGGCAGCGGAGATCTCTCGGCCATTCGCAGGACCGCGCGCGGTGGCGGGCAATGCGATCGTCGGCGGCCAGGTGTCACCTATTCCCGTTCGGTCTTTGCTCCGTACCAGCCGGCCGGAGTTCAGATTTGGCCGCCGATCGCAGGCCGCCAAGCGACCGCGATGATCGCCCTAATCCTCCGCGAAACCGGCCAGGAACTCATGTACGGCTGAGATGCAGACGGAGCCTTCCCCGACACCGGAGGCCACCCGCTTGACCGATCCAGACCGGACGTCACCCACGGCGAAGATACCGGGAACGGAGCTTGCGAAAGACCCTTCGCGATGCCCCAGCGCGGTGCCGGTCCGGACAAAGCCGCGGGTGTCGAGTTCCACGCAGTTTTTCATCCATGCCGTGTTAGGCACCGCGCCAATCATGACGAAGATGTTCGGGACGTCGCGCGACGTCTCCGCGCCGCTGTCGCGGTTGCGCCATGTCACCCGCTCCAGAAGCCGCTCGCCATGGAGGGCCGTCAACTCGGTTCGGGTATGCAGCGTGATCCTTGGCGATTGCTCGATCCGGGAGACGAGGTAGTCGGACATGCTGTCGGCCAGGCCCGTCCCACGGACGAGAACGTGCACATGGCTCGCATGACGCGACAGGAAGACGGCGGCCTGACCGGCCGAGTTTCCGCCGCCGATGACAACCGCTTCGGTTCCCGCGCAGAACTGCGCTTCCAGGGCCGTGGCGGCGTAATGGATCCCCTGCCCTTCATAGGCAGCGTAGCCGTCGAGATGGTCCAGCTTCCGGTAGGTCGCCCCGCAGGCCAAGATCACCGACCGCGCCCGGATCTCTTCCGCGCCGTCCCGCTTGACGTGGAACTCATCCCCGTCTTGATAAATGCCCGTTGCAGGCCGGGCGATGGCGAACGTGGCGCCGAATTTCTGACCCTGGATCCAAGCGCGTCCGGCCAGGGCCTGGCCCGAAATGCCCGTTGGGAAGCCGAGGTAGTTCTCGATCTTGGAAGAGGTTCCGGCCTGCCCGCCCGGCGCCTCGGTTTCGATCACGATCGTGTCGAGGGCTTCCGAGGCGGCGTAGACACAGGCCGACAGGCCCGACGGTCCGGCCCCGACGATGGCGACGTCATACACGTGGTCGGCCTCCAAGGCTTCGGTCAGCCCCAGCAGATCGGCCAATTCCGAGGTCGACGGGTTCGCATGCACATCACCCTCTGCGGTTCGCACGATCGCAGGGCAGGACCGGTCGACTTGTGCGGTCGCGATCAATTCTTGACCGGCAGGCGTATCTTTTCCGCAAACCGTCACCGGGTATCCGTTGCGCGACAGGAAGCGGTTGATACGGATGACATCCCGGTCGCCCACTTCTCCGATCAGCGTCACCCCCGCCTCGGCATGGATGATGAAGCCCGACCGCCGCAGGATGAAGGCTCGCATGATGATCTCGCCGATATCCTGCTCGGTCGAGGACATGCGGCGAAATTGATCGCGGTTCAGACGGGCGACCCGAGTGCGCCCCTTGGTGCGACCGTCCACGAGGATCTTGTGGTTATTGAAGAGATCGAGTTCGCCGGTGAATTGCCGGGGCCCATGGGTGGTGATCACCTTCTCGCTGCCATCGGCCTCTCGGTCGATGATTTCCACATGCCCTTCGATCACCAGGAAGAAATCCACCCCGCGCTGGCCACGCTCGAACAGCATCGTGCCATCCTGAAGGTCTTCCTCCTGTCCGTAATCCAGCATCCGCTTGATCTGGTCGTCGTCCAGGCGGGGAAAGATTTGTCCTTCACGGGCATAGGGATCGTTTGGATCTGTCGGCGTGTCGCTGTCGGCGGTGCTGGTGCGCATCGGTCTCTCCGGTTCGGCGGCTCGCAAGAAGGTATAGGTCCAACCCGTCCACAACCAAAAGGCAACCGGAGAAACAGCCCGGTTCCGCCCCGGATCGGCCGGGAGGTGACCGGCGGCAGGTGAGGCACGGTCGGGGTCTTCCAGGCCGAAACCACTCCGACGGAGGTCTAGCGAGGCGCCGTGGCCCTCGCGCGCAGCCGATCGCTCCGTTGAAAGACTTGATCTTCACAGAGCGCGCTATGTCTTGGGACGTGCGACGTCCGCGCCCATCCCAACCCGAAGGAGCCTTCGATGCTGATCCGCGTGCCTGCCGCCATGCTCGTTACTGCCTGTCTTCTCGGCTGCGTCCCGGCGGGCGCGCCGGACCGGGGCAGCAATGCCATCTCGCCCTCCTGCCGCGGGGAGTTGTCCCAAAGTGCCCTAACGGCCATTCGGATCGCCAATCGCAGTGCCGATGGGCCCAACGACCGGATCGCCCCGCAATGTTGATGCCGGTCACACGGAACGTTTCCTAGCGCGCCCTTCGCGCGCGGTGGATTGGCCGGAGATGCTTGCCGCCAGCACCACGCCGGCCGTTAAGGTCATGCGGCCTTCCGCTCCCGGTCGTGCATCCCTATAGGGAGCGCGACCACCGAGGACGTGCCGATGCGCCAAGCGACCATCACCCGTAAGACGGCGGAGACCGATATCTCGGTCACGTTGGATCTGGACGGGACCGGAACCTACGACAATGCCACCGGTGTGGGCTTCTTCGATCACATGCTGGACCAGTTGGCCCGGCACGCGCTGATCGACATGACGGTGAAGGCAGAGGGCGACCTGCATATCGACGACCACCACACGGTCGAGGATACGGGCATCACCATCGGGCAGGCGCTGGCACAGGCCGTGGGCGACAAGCGCGGCATCCGTCGCTATGGCGAATGCCATCTGCCCATGGACGACACACTGGTGCGCGCCGCGCTGGACCTGTCCGGTCGGCCGTGGCTGGGCTGGGGCGTGGAGATGACCGCGCCCACCATCAAGGGCTTCGATACCGAACTGGTGCGCGAATTCTTCCAGGCGCTGTCCACCCATGGCGGGATCACGCTGCATGTGGACCTGATCCGCGGCGTCAACAGCCACCACATCGCCGAAGCGGCTTTCAAGGCCGTGGCGCGCGCCTTGCGCGATGCGCTGGAAGTGGATCCGCGTAAGGCCGACGCGGTTCCGTCGACCAAGGGCATGCTGTGACGACCGTTATCGTCGATTACGACAGCGGCAACCTCCATTCGGCCCGCAAGGCGTTCGAACGGATGGCCCGCGAAATCGACGCGGGCGATATCATGGTCTCGTCGCGCCCCGAGGACGTGGCGCTGGCCGACCGCGTCGTGCTGCCGGGCGATGGCGCCTTCCCCGCCTGCCGCCGGGGTCTCAAGGGTTTCGACGGGCTGGAGGATGCCCTGCTGGAGGCGGTGCAGCGACGGGCGGTCCCGTTCCTGGGCATTTGCGTCGGCATGCAGATGATGGCCACCCGTGGTCTGGAATACGAGCCGGTGGACGGCTTCGGCTGGGTGCCCGGAGAGGTGGACCGCATCGATGCGCCGGGCCTCAAGGTGCCTCATATGGGCTGGAACGATCTGGTCTTGGATACTCCACATCCCGTGCTGGACGGGTTGCTGACGGGCGATCACGCTTACTTCGTGCATTCTTATGCCATGCGGCCCGCCAATTCGGCGCATCTGCTGGCCCATGTGGACTATGGCGGCGCGGTCACGGCCATCGTCGGCCGCGACACGATGATCGGGACACAGTTCCACCCCGAGAAGAGCCAGCGCACCGGCCTGCGCCTGATCGCCAACTTCCTGGCTTGGAAGCCCTGAGCGTCAGTTGATGCGGGTCCAGGTCTGCCCGCGGCAGATCACCAGAACGCAGCCCTCGACGGTCAGGCTGTTGCCGCTCAGCGTCATCTTGGAGTTGTAGGTCTTGTCCTGATCCGGGGCCCAGATCTTGCCGCCGCGATAGTTCCCGTTGCCGCGTGCCTGCATGTCCCAGATGATCGGCTTGCCGACGATGCTGGTATTGTCGTTGCCCACGACATTGGTGATCGTTCCGCAGATGTTCGAGCCGCAGGGGGCGATCTGCACCTCCACATAGCCACCGGTTTCCCCGGGCTGGGATCGCCACATGCCTTCCACCGGATCGGCGGAAGCGGCACTGGCCAAACCCAGCCCGGCGGCAAGCGTCAGAATGAAGCGTCTCATGGTGTCTCCTCCCAAAGATGCGGGGACCGTCGCGTGGCAGCGCGGCCCCTGGCAAGTGTGACGGTGCGGCATGGGGTTTAACAAATCCTTATCCTGGGGCAGAAGGCGCGCGCCCGACCGGAGACCGCGCCCATGATCCTCTACCCCGCCATCGATCTGAAAGACGGCCAGGCCGTGCGCCTCCTGCGCGGCGAGATGGAGAGCGCGACAGTCTTTAACGACGACCCAGCGGCCCAGGCCCGCGCCTTCGCGGAGGCGGGCTGCGACTGGCTGCATCTGGTGGACCTGAACGGCGCCTTCGCGGGCGCGCCCGTCAATGCCGCCGCGGTGGAGGCGATCCTGGGGGCCATCGACATCCCCGCCCAGCTTGGCGGGGGCATCCGCGACATGGCGACCGTCGAAGCTTGGCTGGGCAAGGGCCTGGCACGGGTCATTCTGGGCACCGTCGCGGTGGAAAATCCCGCGCTCGTTCGCGACGCCGCGCGCGCCTTCCCCGGCCAGGTGGCTGTGGGCATCGACGCGCGCGGCGGTAAGGTCGCCACAAAGGGCTGGGCCGAGGAGACGGATGTTGACGCCACCGATCTCGCCCGCCGCTTCGAGGATGCGGGCGTGGCAGCTCTCATCTACACCGATATCGATCGCGACGGTGCCATGGGCGGCCCGAATATCGGGGCCACGGAGGCGTTGGCCCGTGTCGTATCGATCCCGGTCATCGCCTCAGGCGGCGTGTCCTCGCTGGACGATCTGCGGCGGCTGAAGGCCAGGGGCGCGATCGCGGGCGCCATCTCGGGACGAGCACTCTATGACGGCGCGATCGACCTGGGTGAAGCACTGGCGACGCTTCGCAGCTAGATCAGTGTCGCCGTGCTGAGGCGTGCGACCGGCCACCCGATCTCGGAGCGTCACTCGTCGTGCCCCGAAGAGCGGCCTACTCGCCCACCGCCGCATCCGTGAGGTTGCCCAGCGCGCCGTTGATCCGTTGTGCCGCCTCCGACGACAGGTCCACCTCCAGTCCCTCGAACAGGGTCTCGGCGGTCTGATAGGTGACGGCCGCCCCCTCTCCATCGGCATGGACCAACACCCGCAGCGGCAGGACCAGCCCGGCCCGCAAATCCTGCTGCATGATCGGCGTGCCGACATTGGGATTGCCGAAGATCAAGAGCTCGGCCCCCGGAAGGTCCAGCCCGACGCTGGCGGCCGCGTTCGAATGCGGCACACGCGCCACCAGTGTTGCGCCCGCCCCCTCGATGGCGGCGGCCAGCCGATCCGCGGTCTCCTCCACGGAATGGGCGGATGGTTTGGTCACCGTCTCGGCGGCAACCGGTGCCGCGAGAAGAAGGGCGGCAGTCAAAGTGCGGATCATGGACCTCTCCCGATATGTCTGAGGACATCCTGCACAGCGCGGGCCGGACCGCCACATCACTTTCCGGTTAGCCCCTTTGCCAGCGGTCCGCTGCTTCTTCTTGGTCCAAGTATCCAAACGGGCGCGGCCACGCCGCGCCAACAAGGGCCGCGCGCGCAGCGCACCGCATGATTGCCCCGGCCCCACCACAAGGCTAGACGGCATCCCATGCTTAAGACGCGCATCATCCCCTGTCTCGACGTGGCCGATGGCCGGGTGGTCAAGGGCGTCAACTTCGTCGACCTGATCGATGCGGGCGACCCGGTCGAGAGCGCCCGCGCCTATGATGCCGCCGGGGCGGATGAGCTGTGCTTCCTTGATATTCACGCCACCCACGAGAACCGCGGCACGATGTATGACTTGGCCACCCGTACCGCGGAGGCCTGCTTCATGCCGCTCACCATCGGCGGCGGCGTGCGGACGACGGAGGATGTGCGCAACCTGCTGCTGGCCGGCGCCGACAAGGTCAGCTTCAATTCCGCTGCCGTGGCCGACCCCGATGTCCTGGCGCGCGCCGCCGACAAGTTCGGCAGCCAATGCATCGTCTGCGCGATCGACGCGAAGACGGTTCAGCCAGAGGATCCCGAGACGGGAACGCCCGGTCGGTGGGAGATCTTCACCCATGGCGGGCGCCGTCCCACAGGCATCGACGCCGTCGCATTTGCCCAGATGGTCACCGAGAAGGGCGCCGGAGAGATCCTGCTCACATCCATGGATCGGGATGGAACGCGGGCGGGTTTCAACATCCCGTTGACGCGCGCGATCTCCGATGCGGTCAGCGTTCCGGTGATCGCCTCTGGCGGCGTCGGCACTTTGGATCACCTCGTCGAGGGCGTCACGCGCGGCGGCGCAAGTGCCGTTCTGGCCGCCTCGATCTTTCATTTCGGCGACTACACCATTTCCGAGGCCAAGGCGCATATGGCTGCCGCGGGGATCCACATGCGGATGGAGGGATAGATGCATCCCATCGACACACTGTGGCAGGCAATCCAGGACCGGCGCGGCGCGGCGGCGGAGGAAAGCTATACAGCCGCTTTGCTCGCGAAGGGCCCCGCCAAATGTGCGGAGAAGTTCGGCGAGGAGGCCATCGAGGCCATCATCGAAACGGCACGGTCAGATCCAGAGGCCCTGACCCGCGAGGCGGCAGATGTCCTCTATCATTTCTGTGTGATGTTGGCCGCCGCCAATGTGAACCTATCGGACGTGATGGCAGAGCTCGAGCGGCGACAGGGCATGTCCGGCCATGCGGAGAAGGCATCGCGCTGAACCCGGCTACGATTCGCCACCGTCATCCATCGACAGACGGCAACGGCACGGACAGCCGAGATAAGTCATTGTAAAAATTTGAGAAGATGCAAGACGGCGCTCCGGGTGCGGAACCATCGCGCCGCCTTGCGTGTTGCGGCTTCGACCAACCTGCAAACAGGCCAATGCTGCAACATTTGGAGCCTAAGATGAAAACGCTTCTTGCGTCCACTGCTATGGTCCTCGCGACCATCTCCATCTCCCATGCCGGGAGCGAACTTGAACCAGAACCACGCACCACCGGCGCAATTGCCGTTGATCAGGAAGGCAGCGGCATGACATCGGCCGCAAGCGCCAACGTGGAAACCGTGCGAAACGGAACTGCTGTCACGCCTTTGACAGATCAGATGCCCGAGGGAACGGATACCGATATCGCAGACCTTGATGACGGAACTGTCATCGACAACCCGCAGACACCCGCCGAAGCGCTGATTGAAGACGGTGAGGTCGAGACGGATGTCGCGGCCTCCCCCTCGATGGCAAGCGATGTGCAGCCGACATCCTATTCCGGGCTGACGCCGCCCGATGTCCAGCGGGACGGCTACGCCCCGGTTATCGTGAATGAGATAACGGCCGGCGAGATGACCAACGCGGCCGTATTCAACACCGCCGACGAGCGTTTGGGAGAAATCGGCTCCTTGACGATGGGTGCGGACGGAACACCAGAAGGCGCCGTCATCGATGTCGGTGGCTTTCTCGGTCTCGGAGAGACCGCAGTCGACGTCCCCTTGGATTCGCTGACAATTCTCAAGTCAGAGACGGATATGCGGGTCTACATCGATGCGACCGCGGAACAACTGGAAAGCTTTCGACGGCAAGACGGGTAACATCCCGCCTTTTCGAGCCACTTTCCAGTTTAGCCCGCCGAGCACCCCTTCGGCGGGCTATTTTCTTGACTAGCTGGGACGCTTGGCGCTGATCAGGCCGGTTGCGAATCCACCCATCCGCAACTCTCCGAACAATCGCTGATATTCGATCTTGGGGCATCGATCTTGAATGATCGGCACTCCGGCTTCCGCACACATGGCTTCTGCCTCGGCACTGACGATGCCCATTTGCAGCCAAACGCAGCGAAGGCTCGGGAAGCGCCTGAGTGCCGCCGCCACGACGGGCGGGACCATGTCGGGGCGTCGGAAGACATCGAGAATGTCCACATCTTCTTCAATTGCATCGAGATCCGGGGCTACGGTTTCCCCAAAGAGACGCTTGCCTGCGTGACCCGGATTGATCGATAGAACCCGGAAACCCTTCAGCGACAGGTAGCGCCCGACATAGTGGCTGGGCCGAATGGGATCGGTGGACATCCCAACGCAGGCGAAGGTTGCTGGGCGGCGCAAGATCCTGCGCAAAAGCTCATCCGAAGGCTTGGTCGTCATGATCGGCAGAAGGGCATAAAAAAGGGCCCGCGGCTACAATGACGCGGGCCCAAGGTACGGAACGAGGGACAGTGAACGAGAAGCGGGGGTTCCGAGCCCGCTCCCCTCAGACATTTGGGTAACTGCCCCCGTCCCGGAAAGTTCCGATCACGGTTTTGTTTTCTTTCGAGAGGCCGGGCGGCGGACGTTCAGTCGAAGATATCTTCGATCTCGTCGAGCAACTCGGACACTGCCCTCTGGAACAAGCTCTTCTTTTTCTTCTTACGTTTCTTATGCTTGACCGGGATCGGATGGGGCGCGGGCCTGTGCCGTTCGGCGGCCTCTGCCCGCTCCGGTCGCAGGGCCTTCATCACGTGGAGCGGCGCACCGCAAGACCTGCAGGCCAGTTCATGCCCGTGATTGGCAGTATTCCGCAAAACGGTCCGCCGACCGCAATAGCAGCAGGTCGCCTTCTTGATCTCAAACATGGCGATCCTCCGACATCACGTGCAGCGCCACGGCGGCCGCATTCGATACATTCAGGGAACCGAAGGCGCCCGCGGCGTCGATCCGGACGATCTGGTCGCACAGATCCCGGGTGCGCGCACGGAGGCCCGGACCTTCGGCGCCCAGAACCAAAGCGGTGGGGCGAGCGGTGACGGACGGCGCAATCTCCCGTAGGCTTCCATCGGCCTCTCCGTCCAGGCCGAAGCATGTATAGCCAAGCGCCTTTAGCCGCTCCATCGCATCCCCAAGATTGCCGATCCGAAGATAGGGCTGCCGTTCCAGTGCCCCCGAAGCCGTCTTGGCCAGGGCCCCGGTCTCGGGCGCGGAATGCCGACTGGGCGCGATCACGGCGCGGGCACCGAAAACCTCGGCGGAGCGAAGAATGGCGCCGACGTTGTGGGGATCTGTCACGCGGTCCAACAGGACGAGCAGCGGCGCCCCCTGCCCTGGGCGCGCGACATCCTCCAGCTTCCCCCAATCCAGAGGCTTCACTTCCAGCGCCGCCCCTTGATGGACCGAACCGGGATCGAGTGGCACCGGAAAGGCCCGCGCATCGGCCAGTTCAGGGACCATGCCCGAGGCGGCAACCACGTCGCCCAACCGGTCGGCAGCGTTCTTTGTCAGGACAAGACGCAGCCGCTCCCGCATCGGGTTTTGCAGGGCATCCCGCACTGCATGGAGGCCAAAGAGCCAGACGGTCGCGGCGGCGGCGGCCCGTCGACCCCGCTCCTTCTCCACCACCCATTTCGGCTTCTGCGCCATGGCCATTCCCGCTTGGTATCCGGTGCTTATTGCGCGCCCCGCAAAGGGTCACAACACCGCTTGACCCTCTGGGGGGCCATGGGTATTCCCCGCCTCCAGTGGGCGACAGGCCGCAAGGTGTGGCAGGGGACTGTAACTCCCTCGAGGCGACTCACGCCTGGTTCGATTCCAGGGTCGCCCACCAAGTTTCATGGTCGCGCTGATGATGCGCGCGTCGTGGGACCGTAAAGGGCGCGTAAAGCTATCTGACCGGATCGCTGGATGTGTGACTAGGTCTTCGCCAGGTAAGCGCCGATGGCATCTCTGGTGCCGCGCTGGATCACACGCGACAGCATTCGGGCAAATGCATCCGTCAACGGCGTCGCCTCGGCAAGATCACCATAGATATCGGCCTGCGCCAGCCAGGCAGCAGGGTCGTCGCATGCCGCCATTGCTGCAGTCTGGCGCCGGTCCCAGTGCGGGTCGTTGGGTGTGATCGCGGTCCCATCCTCGCGCTTGCCCACGCACATCCGGCACCACAGGGCCTGGGACAAGGCCAGCCCTTCTATCGCCGCCCCCACGGCCAGCGCATCGCGAAGCGTCGGCAGGATGAATCCGGGATGGCGCGAGGATCCATCGAAGGCGACGCGCCGGACCGTGTCGTGGATCAACGGGTTGGCGAACCGCTTGGAAATGGTGCCGATATAGTCCGCTGGGGTCACGCCTGGCACGGCCGCAACATGCGGCGCGACCTCAGCCGATAACACGCGCTGGAATAGGCCGCCTACATCGGGGTCCGCCATGCATTCCGCAATCGTGTCGAGCCCCAACAGCTCTCCCGCATTGGCGAGCACCTGATGCCCCGCATTGAGCAGACGCAGCTTCATCTCCTCATAGGGTCGGACGTCGTCGACGAATGTCGCGCCCACCTTGTCCCAATCCGGGCGACCACAGGCGAAATGGTCCTCGATCACCCATTGGCGAAAACGCTCATGGGTCACAGGTGCGGCATCTTCGATCCCGTGTGCGCGGGCCATGGCCAATTCGCGCGGACCGGTGGCCGGGACGATGCAGTCCACCATGGAATCCGGGAAGGTAGCGTGGTGAGCGATCCAGCTGGCCAGTTCGGCTTCCTGACGCTCGGCCAGACCCAGGATTGCGGCGCGGAGAACCGTGCCGTTGCCCTGGAGGTTGTCGCAGGACAGGGCCGTGAAAGCCTCTGCCCCCGCCGCTCGACGGGTGCGCAACGCGGCCACCATGGCCCCGAAAACGGTGCGCGGCGCGTAGGTCAGGTCAGCATCATGGCGGAGGTCCGGATGATCGATATCAAGATCGCCGGTGGCTTTCCGATAATAGCCGCCCTCCGTGACCGTGAGCGAGACGATGCGGATGCGCGGGTCGGACATGGCGGCGATCAGCGGGCCATGGCCCTCGGCCACCGGCAGGTAGTCGACCATCGGCGCGGTCACCTCGACCCGCATATCCTCTGCATCGAGTTGGAGGAGCGTCGTCAGCCCGTCCTGCGCCAAAAGCCGTTGCCGCATCTCGGCATCATAGGGGCGCACACCGCCTCCAAGAATTGCCCAGTCGCGGGCGCTGCCCGCCTGCATCAGCCGGTGGGTGTACCAAGCCATATGAGCGCGGTGGAAGTTGCCGACACCGATGTGGACGATCCCGGGTGACAGCTCCGCGGCGGCGTAAGAGGGCGTGATGACCAACGGGGGAAGCGCGTCGAGCATGGCGCGGGACAGCACATGGGTGGCGCCTTTCGCCTTCAGCTCATCCATTGCCCGCCATCCACGTTGTAACACTGTGCCACCACGTACTCCGCATCGGGTGAGGCGAGGAAGACCGCCATCCCGGTCAGATCCTGCGCTGTCCCCATGCGACCATAGGGGACGGCAGCGCCGACCTCGGCCTTCTTGGCACCTGGCGGCAAACCTTCGAGCCTGGCGAATTCCGCATCCACCCCGTCCCAATGGGCACCGTCAACGACCCCGGGGGCGATGGCATTCACGTTGATCCCATGGCGGATCAGGTTCAGCCCCGCCGATTGGGTCAGGGAGATGACGGCCGCCTTGCTGGCACAATAGACGGCCACCAATGGCTCGCCCCGTCGCCCGGCCTGGGAGGCCATGTTGATGATCCGTCCGCCCCGCTTACGGGCGATCATCCTGCGGGCCACGGCCTGCATGGTGAAGAGAACGCCCGCCACGTTCACCGCGAAGACGCGGTCATAGTCCGCGCGCGTGATGTCGACGATCGGATCTGCGGTGAAGACGGCCGCGTTGTTGATCAGGATGTCGATCCCGTCCAGCGCCGTCTCGGCTGTCGCGACGCCGGCTGCGATGCTGTCCTGATCGGTCACATCCATCCGGATCGGCGTGGCTCCGACCTCGGTTGCCGTCTCCTCGACCGATGGGCCATCGATATCGGCGATGCAGACGCGCGCGCCTTCGGCGAGGTAAGCCTCCGCGAAGGCCCTGCCAATGCCGCGCGCCGCACCGGTGATCAGTGCCCCCTTCCCCGCAAGCCGCCCCGTCATGCCAGCCGCAGGCCATCGCCGTCAAAGCGGTGGATGCGCTCCACGTTCGGGGTCAGGCCCACACGGTCGCCATGGCGCAGCGGCACCTCGCCATCGGCGCGGACGGTGATCGAGTCGGCCAATCCTGTGCCATGGACATGCAGAAACGTGTCAGAACCGAGATGTTCGGATAATCCGACGGTACCGGACCAAGGAGCGCCGTCGGGATCGCCCGGGACAAGATGTTCCGGCCGCACGCCGATGGTCTGCGCCCCGTGCTTTTCGGCCTCTGCCCCCCTGATCAGGTTCATAGTCGGGGAGCCGATGAAACCTGCGACGAACAGGTTTCGGGGTGCGCGATAGAGATCCAGCGGAGAGCCGACTTGTTCAATCACACCCGCGCGCAGGACGACGATCTTGTCGGCCATCGTCATGGCCTCCACCTGGTCGTGGGTGACGTAGATCATCGTCGTCTCAAGCGATTGATGCAGCTCACCGATCTCCATCCGCATCCCATGCCTGAGCGCGGCATCCAGATTGGAAAGCGGCTCATCGAACAGGAAGGCTGCCGGTTCGCGGACGATGGCCCGACCGATGGCCACGCGCTGGCGCTGTCCGCCGGACAATTGGCCCGGGCGGCGATCCAGATAGTCCGTCAAGTTCAAAACCTCGGCGGCGCGTGCCACACGCGCGTCTTGATCCGCCTTTTCCATCCCCGCCATCCGGAGCGGGAAGGCGATGTTCTTCGCCACGCTCATATGGGGATAAAGGGCGTAGGATTGGAACACCATGGCCAGGCCGCGCTTGGCGGGCGGCACATCGGTGACATCGCCACCGTCGATCTCGATCTGACCGGAGGTGACATCCTCCAGCCCGGCGATCAGGCGGAGAAGCGTGGACTTGCCGCAGCCCGACGGGCCCACGAAGACCGCGAATTCCCCATCCTCGATGGTCAGGTCCAAGGGCGGGATGACCTGGGTCTCTCCGAAGGACTTGCTGACTTGGTTTAGCGTGATCCGGCCCATTACTTTACCGCTCCGAAGGTGAGGCCCCGCACAAGCTGCTTCTGGCTGAACCAGCCAAGGATCAGGATCGGGGCGATGGCCATGGTGGAGGCCGCCGAGAGCTTGGCGAAAAAGAGGCCCTCGGGGCTGGAATAGCTGGCGATGAAGGCCGTCAATGGCGCCGCCTCGACAGAGGTGAGGTTGAGCGTCCAGAACGCTTCGTTCCAAGCCAGGATGAAGTTCAACAGCACCGTCGACGCGATGCCGGGGATTGCCATCGGCGTCAGCACATAAAGAATTTCCGATCGCAGAGAGGCGCCGTCCATCCGCGCCGCCTCCAGGATCTCGCCGGGGATTTCCTTGAAGTAGGTGTAGAGCATCCAGACGATGATCGGCAGATTGATCAGCATCAGGATGAAGACCAGCGCCGCGCGATTGTCCAAGACGCCGAGTTCGATGCAGATCAGGTAGATCGGATAAAGCACGCCGACCGCGGGCAGCATCTTGGTCGACAGCATCCACATCAGGATATCGCGGGTAAAGCGACCTGGGACGAAGGCCATCGCCCAGGCGGCGGGCACGGCGATGAGGATGCCCAGCAGCGTCGACCCGCCCGCAATGATGACGCTGTTCCAGAGATAGCGCATGTAGTCCGACCGTTCCTGCACGACGCCGTAGTTTTCCAGCGTCCAGTCGAAGGCGATGAAATTCGGAGGCGAGGCAATGGCCTCTGCCTCGGTCTTGAAGGACGTCAGGATCGTCCAGAGGATCGGGAAGAACATGAGGAACGCAATGGCCCATGCGAGGGCGGTCCAGGCGATACGGGTACGGGTGGAGACAGCACGGGCCATGGTCAAGCGTCCAGGTTCTTGCCGACGGCGCGCATCAGGAAGATGGCGATGACGTTGGCGAGGATGACGGCAATGATCCCACCTGCACTGCCCAAACCGACATTTTGGCTTTCGAGCACGCGCTGAAACACGAGGTAGGTTAGCGTTCGCGTCCCGAAGGACCCTTGGGTGGTCACGAAGATCTCAGCGAAGATGCCCAGCAGAAAGATCGTCTGGATCAAGATCACGATGGTGATAGCGCGGGCCAGATGGGGCAGGATGATAAACCAGAACCGCTTGAGCGGCGGCGCACCGTCCATTTCGGCCGCCTCAAGCTGCTCTCCGTCCAGGGACTGGATTGCGGTCAGCAGGATCAGCGTCGCGAAGGGCAGCCATTGCCAGGACACGATCAGGATGATCGACAGAAGCGGCGTCTGGCTCAGGAAGTCGTGTGGCGCGAGGCCAAGGAAGCGGAAGACGTGGGATAGGACGCCATTCACCGGGTCCATCATCATATTCTTCCAGACCAGGGCCGAGACGGTGGGCATCACGAAAAACGGCGCGATGACGAGTATGCGAACGACACCCTGTCCAAAGATCGGCTTGTCCAGCAACAGGGCCAGCAGGATGCCGAGGATCACCGTGATGGCCAGGGTCGCACCGACCATGATCAACGTCGCGGTCACGGCGTCCCAGAACGATCCGGACGAGGTGAAACGGGCGTAGTTGTCGAAACCAATCCAGGGTTCGAATGTCGCGCGCAGGGGCCGATAGTCTGCGAAGCTGAAATAGAGCGTCATCGTCAGCGGCACGAGCATCCAGCCCAGCAGCAGCGTGACGGCGGGCGCCATCATGAGGCGCGCGGCGGCGGTCGAGGATTTGGTCGCCATCGGTATCTACTCCGATCAAGCGGGGGTCCGGCCTCGGGCCGGATGCGGAGGGCCCGGTACGGGGCCCTCCGGACTGGATGCGGTTCAGTAGCCTGCCGCTTCCATCTCTTCCGTCGCGATGGCTTGGGCTTTCTCCAAAGCCTCCTCGACGGTCTGCTGACCTGCATAGGCCGCCGAGAGTTCCTGGCTCACCTGGGTCCAGATGCCCGCCCATTCCGGGATGGCGGCGAACTGGACGCCGACATAGGGCACCGGGTCGACGGTCGGCGCGTTCGGATCTGCCGACAGGATCGAGTCGAGCGTCATCTGCGCGAAGGGCACATCCTGGTAGTTCGGATTGTCGTAGAGCGACTGTCGCGCGCCCGGAGGCACGTTGGCCCAACCTTCGTTCTCCGCGACCATCTCGATATATTCCTTCGAGGTGGCCCATTCGATGAACTCTTTCGCGGCGTCCGCATTCTGTGTGCCGGCGGGAATGCCGAGCGCCCAGGCCCAGAGCCAGTTCGACCGCTTGCCGAGGCCGTTGTCGGGCGCCAACGCGAAGCCGACCGAATCCGCGACTTGGCTATCGTCGGGGTTGGTCACGAAGGACGCAGCCACGGTGGCGTCGATCCACATGCCGCATTTGCCCTGCTGGAACAGGCTGAGGTTTTCGTTGAACCCGTTGGTCGCATAGCCCGGAGGGCCGTACGCATCCATCATGTCCTTGAAGAAATTGACGGTCGTCGCCCATTCCTCGCTGTCGAGCTGCGGCGCCCAATCCTCATCGAAAACGCGGGCTCCGAAGGAGTTGGCCATTGCGGTGATGAACGCTCCACCCTCGCCCCAACCAGCCTTGCCGCGCAGGCAGATGCCATATTGCTCGGCATCGCGGTCGGTCATGGCGGCCGCAGCGTCACGCACAAATTCCCATGTGGGCGCGTCCGGCATATCCAGCCCCGCCGCCTCCATGAGGTCGGTGCGGTACATGACCATGGACGATTCCCCGTAGAACGGCGCCGCATAGAGCGTGCCATCATGGGACAGGCCGCCCGCCATGGCAGGCAGGATGTCATCCACGTCGTATTCGGCGGATAGATCGTCCAGCGCCACCAACCAACCGTTCGATCCCCAGATCGGCGCCTCGTACATGCCGATCGTCATGATATCGAACTGGCCGCCATTGGTGGTGATGTCGGTGGTCACGCGCTGGCGCAGCACGTTTTCCTCCAGGGTCACCCATTCGACCTGGTGTCCGGTCTGTTCGGTGAAGTCGTCCGTGTAGCCCTGCATCCGGATCATGTCGCCGTTATTCACGGTGGCGATTGTGATCGTGGTGGCATGGCCGTCCGCGAAGGCGGGGCCGACCGCGCAGACCGAAAGGGCCGTCGCGGCGCGAAGTGCGAAAGTCAGGCGCATCATGTCCTCCCTATGACCTGATGCAATATTGGTGCCGGTATTTTAGGCACCCGTCAATCAAAAAGTTTACGCGAGAAAAGTTATGCGGAGGCACGCATGATCAGCTGACCTTCGAAAAGCAGCTCTTCGCGCGTGCTCGGCGGGCGCCCGGCCTCCACCACGCCCAACAGAAGATCCAGGCTGCGCCCGGCGATCCGTTCGTAATCCTGGGCGATCGTCGTCAGCGGCGGGCAGGTATAGCGGGCGAAAGGATGGTCGTCATGGCCCGCCACCCGCAGGGCACAGCCCTCGCCGATGCCCACGCGCAACCCGCCCCGATAAGCCGCCGACAGAAGACCGATGGCCAACCGGTCATTCGAGCAAAGCACCGTCCGGCTTGGCAGCCCGCCTGCGGCCAAAAGCGCACCGCCTTCCCGCAAGCCGATCTCTTCGAAATCCCAGCCGGTTCCCGGCATGGAGACGACGCGCGGCTCCTGCCCCAGCCTGTCCATCGTCGCGACATAAGCGGTGCGACGGCGCATGGCATTCGGGTTGGGCGGCTCCGCCATCTCGAGGAAGCAGGGCATCTCGCCCCCGCGGCACAAAAATTCCACCATCGTTTCAATGGAATGGTTGATATCCAGGCCAACGAATGCCGCCCCGACCTCTTCGAGATTGCTATCGAAGAGCACCGTGGGAATCTCTGCGGCGAAAGCGGCGATCCCGTCCATATCGGAGCCGCGCCCCAGCGGCGCGATCAGGACGCCGGCCGGTTTGAGGGAGAGCAGCGTTTGCAGGTTCTCCTGCTCCTGCGCGGCTTCGCCATTGGAGCTTAGAAGAATGGGCCGGAACCCCGCCGCCACGCAGAGCCGTTCGATCGTTCGCGCGATCTCGGAAAAGAACGGGTCGGCGAGCAGCGGCACCACGACGCCCACATTCTTCGTGAGCCGTCGGTTCTGGTTCATCGCGTAGATGTTGGGGCGATAGTCGAACTCCGCCAATGCCGCCTCGATCCGCGACCGCGTCGACGCGCGGACACTGTCGGGATCCTGAAAGTACTTGGAGACAGTCGGCCGTGACAAACCGCTTCGCGCCGCGAACTCTTCCATATTGCGCAGGCGGCGCGGTTCCATATCCCATCCTCTATCTTTTCGCGCGACAACTATGTCTCGTCGTCCGGGCGGCTGTCAAATCTCCCGGAAACCGAGCCTGATCATCAGCCACCCGGTCGCGAGGCGGCACAGTTAATATCTGCGGATGTGACGGGGCTGGTGATCTGGCTGGGGTGGTAGGATTCGAACCTACGACCTGCGGTACCAAAAACCGTTGCGCTACCACTGCGCCACACCCCAACCGTGCCGCGTCAGATAGTAGAGGTCGCGCGACGTCGCAAGCCGAAATCGACCCGCGCCCGGATCGCTAGGCCGCCCCAGGAAGGCCGCAGGCAAGCAGCGCCAGAACCGCAGCCGCCCCAGCCAGCAATGTGCCGTAGAAACCGCCCGCGAAGCCGAAGGCCCGAAGCGTCGGATGGATCCGATAACCGATCCAGAATGCGAACCGGGAGACCGTGAAACCCACGGCCAGCATGATCACCGCGCCGCCACCCCAGGCGAGGACGAACGCGGGCCAGACGAGCATCGCCAGCACCGTCTGCTCCACGCCATTCGTCAGGACGGCCTGATCGATCCGCGCTGCGTCCTTGGTGAGGGTCGCTCCCGCAAGATCGTCTGGGTCGCGAAATCTATGGGCCGCCAACACACCGATCGCGGCCGCAAGGGGCATAGCCGCAACCGCGAGGGCCAGGGCGATGCCAGTCCCCGGCCCCACCGAAACGGGTGCGGCGAAGATGGCCAACGTCACGAACGCAATCGCCCACAGGGCGCCAAGACCCATCCCCAGAAGGATGGCGCCGCGCCCTGTCACGCCCCGGCGCGGCGGATCAGCGACAGGATCTCCGTGGCGGCCTGCGGAATATTGGTGCCCGGCCCGAAGATGGCCGCGACACCCGCCTGCTTGAGGAAATCGTAGTCCTGCTGCGGGATCACCCCGCCGCAGATCACGATGATCTCGCCGGCATCCTGCGCCCTCAAAGCCTCGATCAACTTGGGTGCCAGGGTGCGATGGCCGGCCGCCTGGGACGAAATGCCGACCACATGCACGTCGTTATCCACCGCATCCTGCGCCGCCTCTTCCGGAGTCTGGAACAGCGGGCCCACATCGACATCGAAGCCGATATCGGCGAAGGCGGTCGCGATGACCTTGGCGCCGCGGTCATGGCCGTCCTGCCCCATCTTCACGACCAGCATCCGCGGGCGGCGTCCTTCTTCCTCGGCGAAGGCCTCCACATCTTTTTGGATGGCAGCGAAATCGGCGTCCCCCTCATAGGCGGCGCCGTAGACCCCGGCGAGGGTCTTCACCTCGGCGCGGTGGCGGCCGAATTCCTTCTCCATGGCCATGCTGATCTCTCCGACAGTGGCGCGGTGACGGGCGGCTTCCACGGCGGCCGCCAACAGATTGCCGCCCTCGGCGGCGGCACGGCTCAACCCGTCCAGCGCGGCGGCGCAGGCGGCCTCGTCGCGCTCGGACCGAATACGCTCCAACCGGGCGACCTGCGACGCGCGCACCTTGTCGTTGTCGATATTGAGGATGTCGATCTCGTCCTCTGTCTCGCGGCGGTATTTGTTGACGCCGACGATGACCTCCTCGCCGCGATCGATCATGGCCTGCCGCGTGGCCGCGCTCTCCTCGATGCGGAGCTTGGGCATGCCGGAGGCCACCGCCTTGGTCATGCCGCCCATCTCCTCCACCTCCTCGATCAACGCCCAGGCCGCATCGGCCAGATCGTGGGTCAGTTTCTCGACGTAATAGGATCCCGCCAGCGGATCGACGACGTTGGTCACGCCGGTCTCCTCCTGCAGGATCAGCTGCGTGTTCCGGGCGATCCGGGCCGAGTTCTCGGTGGGCAGCGCGATGGCTTCGTCGAATGAATTCGTATGCAGCGACTGCGTCCCGCCCAGAACGGCGGCCATGGCTTCATAGGCGGTGCGGACGACGTTGTTGTACGGATCCTGCTCCTGCAAGCTGACCCCGCTGGTCTGACAATGGGTCCGCAGCATCAGCGATTTCGGGTTCTTGGGCGCGAACTCGGACATGATCCGATGCCAGAGCAATCGCGCGGCGCGCAGCTTGGCGGCTTCCATGAAGAAGTTCATCCCGATGGCGAAGAAGAACGACAGGCGCCCGGCGAAGCGGTCCACATCCATGCCACGCGCGATGGCCGTGCGGACATATTCGCGCCCATCCGCCAAGGTGAAAGCCAACTCCTGCACAAGGTTCGCGCCGGCCTCCTGCATATGGTAGCCCGAGATACTGATCGAGTTGAAGCGCGGCATCTCTTCTGCTGTATATTCAATGATATCCGCAACGATCCTCATGCTCGGCTCAGGCGGATAGACATAGGTGTTCCGCACCATGAATTCCTTGAGGATATCGTTCTGGATGGTGCCCGACAGTTGTGCGCGATCCACCCCCTGCTCCTCTCCGGCGACGATGAAACTGGCCAGGACGGGGATGACCGCGCCGTTCATCGTCATCGACACGGAGACCTTGTCGAGCGGGATGCCGTCGAAGAGGATCTTCATATCCTCCACGCTGTCGATGGCGACGCCCGCCTTGCCAACATCGCCGACAACGCGGGGGTGGTCGCTATCATAGCCCCGGTGGGTGGCCAGGTCGAACGCCACGCTGACCCCCTGCTGCCCCGCGGCCAGCGCCTTGCGGTAGAAGGCGTTCGATTCCTCGGCCGTGGAGAAGCCCGCATATTGCCGGATCGTCCAGGGTCGACCGGCATACATGGTGGCCTTCACGCCCCGCAGGAACGGCGCCTCGCCCGGGATCGTGTCCAGATTGTCCAGCCCGTCGAGGTCCGACGCGGTGTAGAGCGGCTGCACGGCGATCCCCTCCAGGGTCTCCCAGGTCAGGTCATCCGGCGTGCGCCCCTTGCGTTCTGCCTCGGCCAGGCGGGCCCATCTGTTCCGCTTGTCGTCCCCCATCATCCCATCCTTTCCTGTCCTGCCCCTTGGCCGTCGCGGGCCAATCCATTCCAAATGTCGCAAGGCCGTCGGCACCCGCGCGCAACCAATCCAGATCGGCGGCATAGCGATCCTGCAGGGCGGCGCATTGTGCGGCCGTGAACGGCATCCCACCCGCCGACGAACCCCTTGGCACCTCCACAAGATTGCTCTGCGCCACCAAACCACCCGTCACGATCGCCACCGCATCGCGCGGCGCAGCTTCTTCCTGCGCCCAGACATGGATCCGGGCCTCGGGCGCCTGTTCGGCCAAGTCTTCGATCACCTGCTGCCAACCGCGCCGGGTCCGCGCCAATCCGGCGATGATCTCCGGCAGGGGCGGGGCGAAACCGCGCCCGGCCAGATGGGCCAGCGCATCCCGCCACCAAAGCCCGGGCGCGCGGATGGCAAGGCAGATGCGGTCGATCCCCGGCAAGGCGCCCTGCAACCGCGCCAACCGGGCCCCCGCTGTGGGGTAGAGTTGGCCAAGGGTCAGGTTCTCGCGCAGGCTTCCCAGCAGGGCCGGATCGGTCAGGATGAGCCGCTCGATCCCGGACAGCGCCATACCGCGCCGCAACAGCGCCACGCGCCCAGCGGTGCGATGGGCGGCCACGTCGCGATGGGGATCCCGTCGACCCGGATCGCCGGTTACACCCGTCAACACACCGCCCCGAATGCGGTCCGGCGTCCAGAGCGCGATACCTGCTTCGGCCAGAGGCGCCTTGGTCAGCGCCCGGGCCAAGGAAGCCGCACCTGTCTGGTGGGCCCCCAAGTGCAGGGTGACGGGGGGATGTAGCGTTGGGAAAGTCATGGCGGCTCGGGGCGTTGCGAAGGAAGATCGCCTCCTTGCTGCCCCGCACATGGTGGACAGAGCGTTAACGCCGCGCCACCGAGCAAAAGTAGCGGGTGCCGCAACGGGCATCTTCGCCCCGGGCGTCATGGCCCCTATATCTACCGGAAATGACAGGACGGGTACGACCATGCCGCTCACACGTTTTCTGCTTCCCGCCGCCCTTGCCGCGGCGCTGCCGGCCTTCGCGGCTGACACCGCCTCCGTGGCAGAGCGCTGGGAAGCGGACCAGACGCAGGTTTTCGATGCGACCGAGGTAGATCTGGCCGATCTGCAATGGCTGGCCCGTCCGATTGTCGTCTTCGCGAACTCCCCCCGCGATCCGGCCTTCATCGAGCAGATGGAGTCCATCGAACGCGATCTGGAGCGGCTGGTGGAACGGGATGTGATCGTGATCGTGGATACCGACCGCGATTCGGGCTCCGCCCTGCGGGAGCAATTGCGCCCGCGGGGCTTCATGCTTGTCCTGATTGGCAAGGATGGGCAGGTGAAACTGCGTAAACCATTGCCCTGGACTGTCCGGGAACTGTCTCGTTCCATTGACAAAATGCCGATCAGGCAGCGCGAAATCCGCGAGGGCGGGTAAGCCTGCGCGTTGCGCGAGGCTCCGTGCGGGCCTATGTTTATGGCATAGGAGGACGCCATGGCCGAACCGAAGCCCCAGCAATTGCCCGACGACATCCCGTATGTTCCCCGCACGCCCATCACTGGTCGGACGGGTCCGCGGCCGACGGGATATTGAATTTTCGGGCCGTTTCTTCGGCCACATCCTTGCCGTCCCGCGAAAAGACCTTGATCAGCCAGTTCGCCCGCCGCCCCAGCATGAGCGTGGCGACCTTCATCTCAACGTAATCCTCGTACATCTCGATCCGCCGCCCCTGCGGTAGCGACCGGAAAGCATTTCCGCGCATGTCTTCGACATGCGCATTGAGCGAGTCGAGCTGCGCGTAATAGCTGACGATCGGGTCGATGGTGACGCGTGGAAGGACATGAATTTCCGCCTCCAAGGCCCTGAAAATCCTGTCATGTCGCTCGCGGGGAATGAAGGGGATGAACGCCTCGTCGGCCTGCATCCGCTCCACCATGGCGGCCCCGTCGGCCCGCAGAACCGTGGCGTCGAACAGGTTCGACAGGTTCGCATCAATCTCCGCAAAAATCGCCCGGTGCGCGTCACGCAGCCGCTCGGCCCGTAGCCGCGCCTCGGCCCGGCGGTTCTGACGTCCGTTCACCAGCCAGCCAGCAGCCACGAAGACCCCGGCGATCACCGCCTGGGCCGAGCGGCTTTCGATGATCTGGAAGAACAGGCTCACGTCGAAGATCTCACCTCACTCGAATTCCAGGATCACGTCGTCCACGGCCAGACTGTCGCCTGCCGCAGCATTCACCTTGGACACCGTGCCCGCCTTCTCGGCCCGCAGGATGTTTTCCATCTTCATGGCCTCCACCACGGCCAGGGCCTGCCCTTCCTGGACCGCGTCGCCCTCGGCCACCTCGACCCGGACGATCAGGCCCGGCATCGGGCAGAGCAGCAGCTTGGACGTATCCGGCGCCACCTTCTCGGGCATCAGGGCCGCCAATTCGGCCTGACGTGGGGTGCGGACCCGGACCTCCAGATCGGCGCCGCGATGGCGGATGCGGAACCCCTGCGTGATCTTGCCCACCTTCATGACCAACATGGCGCCATCCACGGAGATGCGGGCCAGCGCGTCACCCGGCGTCCAGTCGCTCTCGCAGCGCAGCGTCTGGCCGTCGATCGTCACGGTGGACCCGGCGCGGTCGGCGGCGATCACCGCCTCGAAGCGGTGGCCGCCCAAGGTCACGACCCAATCCGCGCCGACTTTGCGCTCATGATTGTCCATGCGGCCCGACACGCGAGTGCGCCGGATCTCGGCCACCCGGTGCATGGCGGCGCAGGCGGCGGCGATGCGGCGTAAGGTCTCCTCACCCAGATCGGCGCCCGCGAAACCGTCGGGATATTCCTCAGCGATGAAGGCGGTGGTCATGTCGCCCGAGACGAATTTCGGGTGATCCATCACCGCCGACAGGAACGGCAGGTTATGCCCGATCCCCTCCAGTTCGAACCCGTCCAGCGCGTCGCGCATAGCCGCGATCGCCGCGGACCGATCCGCCCCCCAGGTGCAGAGCTTGGCGATCATCGGGTCGTAGAACATGCTGATCTCGCCGCCCTCATAGACGCCGGTATCGTTGCGAAGCGCCGTCTCTCCGGTGGCCGCCTCCCCATGCCAGGTGCCCGCATCGACCATGGGCCCAGCGGCCACCTCCGCGGGCGGACGGTAACGGGTCAGCCGCCCGATGGAGGGCAGGAAGTTGCGATACGGATCCTCAGCATAGAGACGGCTCTCCATGGCCCAGCCGGTCAGCTGGATATCGTCTTGCGTCAGTGCCAACGTCTCGCCGGCCGCCACGCGGATCATGTGCTCCACAAGATCCACGCCGGTGATCAGCTCGGTCACCGGGTGTTCCACCTGCAGACGGGTGTTCATTTCCAGGAAGTAGAAGTTGCGGTCGCCGTCCACGATGAACTCGACGGTGCCCGCGCTGGCATAACCCACGGCCTCCGCCAGGGCGAGTGACTGCTCCCCCATCGCGCGCCGCGTCTCGGCATCCAGGAAGGGCGACGGTGCCTCTTCGATGACCTTCTGGTTGCGGCGCTGGATCGAGCATTCGCGCTCCCCCAGATAGACACCGTTGTCGTGGCCGTCGCACAGGATCTGGATCTCGATATGCCGGGGCTGTGTCACGAACTTCTCGATGAACATCCGGTCGTCGCCAAAGGAACTCGCCGCCTCGTTCTTCGACGCCTGGAAGCCCTCGCGCACCTCGCTCTCATCCCAGGCGATCCGCATCCCCTTGCCGCCGCCCCCGGCACTGGCCTTCAGCATGACCGGATAGCCGATCTCGCCTGAAATGCGGATCGCCTCGTCGGCATCCTCGATCAGGCCCATATGGCCGGGCACAGTGCTGACCCCCGCCTCCGCGGCGATCTTCTTCGACGTAATCTTGTCGCCCATGGCCTCGATGGCGCCCACCGGCGGGCCGATGAAGGCTACGCCCGCCGCGTCCAGGGCTTGCGCGAATTTCGGGTTCTCGGACAGGAAACCATAACCTGGATGCACGGCCTGGGCGCCGGTCTGGCGGATCGCCTCCATGATCTTGTCGATCACGATGTAGGATTGGTTGGCGGGCGGCGGTCCGATATGCACCGCTTCGTCCGCCATCCGCACATGCAACGCGTTCCGGTCCGCATCGGAATACACGGCCACCGTCTTGATGCCCATCTTGCGCGCCGTCTTGATGACCCGGCAGGCAATCTCTCCCCTATTCGCGATCAGGATCTTGTCGAACATGTCCCCTCCCCACCCGGTCTTTCGCCGGTCGCAAAAGAAAAGGCTGCCCGGTCGTGAAACCGGGCAGCCCTATTCAGATTGGTGCCCCGAAAGGGGGCGATCTTCTTAGATGTCGTTGGCCAGTGCGCCGCCCGCCGCGCCGATCGCGGCGCCGGTGATGCATTCGCCATCTTCGATAATCTCGCCGGCGGCACAGCCGATTGCGGCCCCTGCGGCGGCGCGGCCGAAATCGCCGTTTGTATTACAAGCAGCCAGCAGAGTGATGATTCCGAGCGCGGGAACGAAAGTGCGGACCATTGGAAATCTCCTTGTATCGTGCGGCGGCCAAACGCGATGCCGCCGCGCGCAGTTCCCTCAGCCGCCCGGTGATATACCATAGCAAGGGGCGGGCGATGCCCCGATCCGGCGGGTTTCCGCGGGCCAGCACCCGAACCTGCCGATGGCAAACCGTTAGCGGCAGACGCCCGCGTCGTCGCAGAAGATACCGCCCAGGGCGCCGACCACGATGCCGGTCCCGACATCACCGTCGAGAACCGCGGCAGTGCCGGCGCCGATGGCCGCGCCCGCAACGCCCCGTTCGGCGTCGGTGTCGAGGCCGCCGGTGTTACAAGCCGCCAAAAGGGTGACGAGGCCGAGAGCGGGAATGAGTGGTCGGGCCATGCGAGTTCTCCTGATGCATACAGCCCTGACAACGTGCGGAGACCGATGGCGGTTCCGCGGAAACTGGCACGCCTGTCTCCCGCGGACCGCCATCGTATCCGGCGTGCATCAGCGACAGACGCCAGCGTCGTCGCAGAACACACCCGCCAGGGCGCCAATCGCGATCCCGGTGCCAAGATCGGCATCGAGCGCGGCAGCCGTTCCGGCGCCAAGCGCGGCCCCTGCGACGGCCCGCTCCGTATCGGAGTCAAAACCGTAGGTGTTGCAGGCGGACAGGGCGACGAAGAGGCCGAGCGCGGCGATGAATTTCGGTTGCATGGGTCATCTCCTTGGGTCTGTGGCCGCGGCAGGTTGCCGGGCGCTGCACAGATGTCAGAAGATCGCCCCTGATAAGCGATATCCGAGGAATGTCGTCCGTTACGCAGCCGCCGGGACGGCACCGTCCCAGTCGAAGGCACGCGAATGATACGGCCCGCGCCGCGTTCTCGATTACAATTCCGGAAAAAATTTCCGGGTAGCGATCCGATCCAAATGTCGGATCGCCACCCGGCAGGGGAAGGGGTACGGTTCCACTCGCCTGAAGCAGCTAAGCCCGTCTGCAAAAAGCCAAGCTGCTTAGGCCTTACGACGGTGACTCGCCCATCGAAACACGGATAGCGATAATTGACGCTAGGGAAAGAATCGGCCATTTGCCGCCGATGGACAGGCAAGCTCGGCAGGTTCACGCCCATTTTCCGCCCTCTCCATCCGCGACATCTCCTTCGAAAACCTCGGGAAATGCCGCGCGGGCCGCATCGGCGTCGATCCGCAGCAGTGAGTCGTAGCTTGCGGGGTCAAACGGCTCTTCGGCCGGAACCACCTCGCGCCCGAAGAGCCAGGACAAGCGCCCGGCATCGAGATTGCCTCGCTCAAAAGGGGTTTCGCCGAAATGTTGCCAGAGCGCTGTTAGGAACGCCGCGTCGGCAGCCCGGTCTACAGCCTTTCGGTCGCGGAACCGTTCGCGCCGGGTGATCGGCGTCACGCCTTTCGGATTGGCGCGGCGAATCGTGAATTGGAAATCTGTCCCCGTGAGACGGCCGGGGAAGCCACGATGCTTCAGCATCGGTCCCGCGCTCCGGCGCGGGGGTCGGACGGGGCGGAGGCTACGCTCCGCCCCTCCGGAAAATCAGAACTTCTCGCTGACCGGCTCGGGCTGGATGGGCTCCGGCTGGACGACGACCACGGGCTCGGGCTCGGGGTTTCCGCACGCGGCGAGGGCAGCGACGGCGCCCATGGCGAGGACGGCACGAATAGCGTTGGACATCTTGGTCTCCTGACGTTGGTGGGCGGTGACAGGTCGTAACCTGCAGAACCACCCGTGAGACGGACCGCCTCATCGCGGTCTCGAAAAAGGTTAACAAAGCCGCATCGGCCCGAGAACGGATGCCCGCATTCTGCCCCGTTTCCATCCAAAAACTGTGGCGGGGTCGCACCAAATTGCGGGAAACAGCCGACCATCGTGCGGATTTGTGCCGATACAGCCGCCATCAGAACTCTTCCGGCAGGCAGGCACCGTCTTCGATGCGATAGGCGCCGAAGAACTGTACGGCCTCCGGATCGGTCTCTCCGCGCGGGACCGGTCGGTCCATAAGCGTCAGCACCACCGTGTCGGAGCGTGCATAGGTCAATCCGGCAACCGGAGCGGCATGGGTTTCGCACAGCCAATCCAGATCGGCAGTGGCGATCTCAGGGGCGACTCCACCAAGGCCCGGTGCGATGAATCGGAAGACCGCCTGTGTCTCGGCCCCCTCGATCCGTTCCCAAAGCACCTGCCAAAGAACCATGGGCTGCCCCGACGGCGCCGCCTCCTGTGCTGCGACCGGCGCAGCGGCTAGGCTCAGTGCGAGCGCAAGGCCTCGATAAGCGCGCCCTTGTCCATGTCCGAGCGCCCGTCGATCCCGATCTCCTGCGCCCGTTCGTAGAGTTCGTCCTTCGTCCAGTCCTCGTAGGGCGGTGCCTTGCCGCCCGCCTTCGACGGCTCGTCCCCCGCCGCCTTGGCATTGGCGATCCGGGCCGCCTTTTCCTTGGACATGCCGTCCTCGCGCAACGCCTCGTAGGTCGCGTCGTCCTTGATGCTGCTGCCGTGATCCTTGGCCATGGGTCTCTCCCGTCATCCGCATTCGCAGAGCCAACAGGGTGTCTTGTGCTCCGGTTCCCGTCATGGCCGCCGCGCCAGGCAATCGACCTCGACCAACGCGCCCACGGCAAGCGCGGTCACACCGACCGTCGTCCGCGCCGGACGGCGGTCGTCAGGGAAGAACCCGGCATAGGTCTCGTTGAACGCCGCATAATCCCGCTCGAAGTCGGTCAGGTAACCCCGGCACTGCACGACATGGGACAGGTCTAGCCCGAGCCCCTTCAGTACCAGTTCCAGGTTCTCCATGACCCGTGCCGTCTGCGCGGCGATCCCCTCGGGCAGCGGCGCATCCGGGTCCGACGGATCGGTGGGCATCTGACCCGTCACGATCACCCAGCCATCCACCTCCACCGCATGGGAGAACGGCGCGACCGGGCGCGGGGCGCCTGGGATCATGTGAAAGGCCAGGCTCACTCTCTCGGCCCCATAACTTGAGACTGCTGAGTGGTCCCGTCGGCACCACCTACCGTGAGAGCGGTTGCCGACGGCTGAGACCAGATTAAAATCAAAATCATAAGAGCAAGGCTGCAGTATCCGCCGTACAGTCCAAACCAGACGAGTGGCCTAGCTTGGCGATATGAACCGACAAGGAATTGCTCGTTTATCTCGTCACCTAACTTCGAATATTTTATAACATCATCTTCGAAGACCTTATAAAGCATCAAACCCTTTTCCGGCCTCCCCTTCTCAAAAAGGTACTCCTTTACCAATCCGCCTTCGACAGCAAACTCATAATTAACAGCAGCCAAGAGTCCAATTGAGAGGCAGAGTATTGAAACGGTGGCTAAAACTGACAACCATATGGAGTCGATCAAATAGATAGATCGAAGTTGTGCGAGTAATATCCCAGCGGGAACAGCAAATATTATCGTCTGGCGACGAGCCATACTTACGACTTGCTCTAAAGCTTTTATGTGGGGTCTGTCGGACACTTTCTTACAGCGGAATGGTCGAGTGCTTGCGCCACGGCCGCTCCTGCCGCTTATGGCGGAGCGAGGCGAAGGCCCGGCAGACGCGGCGGCGGGTGGAATGGGGTAGGATCACCTCGTCGATGAAACCTTTTTCTGCGGCCACAAAAGGGTTTGCGAAACGATCTTCATAGTCTTTCGTCCGCGCCGCGATTTTCTCGGCGTCGTCCAATTCCTTGCGATAGAGGATCTCCACCGCGCCCTTGGCCCCCATCACGGCGATCTCGGCCGTGGGCCAGGCATAGTTGAAATCGCCCTTCAGATGTTTTGAGGCCATCACGTCATAGGCCCCGCCATAGGCCTTGCGGGTGATGACCGTGACCTTGGGCACCGTCGCCTCACCATAGGCGAACAGCAGCTTGGCCCCGTGCTTGATCACGCCGCCATATTCCTGGCTCGTCCCCGGAAGAAAGCCCGGCACGTCCACGAAGGTCAAAAGCGGGATCGAGAAGGCATCGCAGAAGCGCACGAATTTCGCCGCCTTGCGAGATGAGTCGATATCCAGGCAGCCCGCCAGCACCATGGGCTGGTTCGCGACCACCCCCACCGTCTGACCCTCCAGCCGGATGAAGGCGGTCAGGATGTTGCCCGCGAAATCGGGTGCGATCTCGTAAACGTCGCCCTCATCGGCAACCTTCGCGATCAGCTCCATCATGTCGTAGGGCTGGTTGGGATTGTCCGGGATAATCGTGTCCAGGCTCTCCTCCACCCGTTCGGGCGCGTCGAAGAACGGCCGCACCGGCGGCACCTCCCGATTGGAGAGCGGCAGAAAGTCGAAGAGCCGCCGGATCTCAGCCAAGGCCTCCACGTCGTTCTCGAACGCGCCGTCGGCCACGCCGGATTTCTTGGTATGGGTGGTGGCGCCGCCCAACTCCTCGGCCGTCACCACCTCATTGGTGACGGTCTTCACCACGTCTGGGCCGGTCACGAACATGTAGGACGTGTCGCGCACCATGAAGATGAAGTCGGTCATGGCCGGCGAATAGACCGCCCCGCCCGCACAAGGCCCCATGATAACGGAGATCTGCGGGATCACGCCCGAGGCGTCGATATTGCGCTGGAAGACCTCCGCATAGCCCGCAAGGCTCGCCACCCCTTCCTGGATACGCGCGCCGCCGGAATCGTTCAGGCCGATCACCGGCGCGCCGTTCTGCACGGCCATATCCTGGATCTTGCAGATCTTCTGGGCATGGGTTTCCGACAGCGATCCACCGAAGACGGTGAAATCCTGGCTGAAGACATAGACCAGCCGTCCGTTGATCGTGCCCCAGGCCGTCACCACGCCGTCGCCCGCCGGGCGATCCTCGGCCATGCCGAAATCGGTGGCACGATGGGCGACGAACATGTCGAACTCCTCGAAAGAGCCCGCATCCAGCAACAGTTCGATCCGCTCCCGCGCGGTCAGCTTGCCGCGGCCATGTTGTGCCTCCACCCGCTTGGCCCCGCCACCTGCGCGGGCATCGGCGCGCCGTGCCTCCAGTTCCTCGAGGATATCCTTCATGCCGCGGCCCTCCCTTTCCCCGCACCTAGACCGCCCGGCGCGACGAGGGAAGCGCAGCCTCGCATATTTGCAAAGATCAAGCTGGACTTCGGAGGTGTTTTGCAAATCCGCGAAGTCGGAACCGGCCTCTCCACCTTTCGTTAATCGGTGGCCGTCTAGGACGCACAGGCGCTTGTGCGATCGCGGCGTTGGACAGACATTGAACGAAGGCGTAACGCATGACCATGGCCACCCTGTCCGACGCCCAAGGGACCGCGCGCCGCACGCCGCCCCATATTCTGACCCTCGTTGCGCTGGTCGGCGTCTCGACCCTGTCGATGAACGTCTTCCTGCCGTCCCTTCCCGCCATGACCGAGTATTTCGCGACGGATTACGGCCTGATGCAGCTTTCGGTGGGCCTCTATCTCGGCATGAACGCCGTGCTGCAACTGATTGTCGGGCCCATCTCGGATCGCTACGGCCGCCGGCCTGTGATCCTGACGGGTATCGTCCTCTTCATGCTGGCGACCTTGGGCTGTCTGATGGCGACGACCATCGAGACGTTCCTGGCCTTCCGAATGGCACAGGCTGCCATCGTGGTGGCCATGGTGCTGAGCCGCGCAGTCGTGCGCGACCTCTACCCGCAGGACAAGGCGGCCTCCATGCTGGGTTATGTCACCATGGGCATGTCTATCGTGCCGATGATCGGCCCCGCCATCGGCGGCGTGCTGGAGGCGCAGTTCGGATGGCATTCCAACTTCTGGCTTCTGCTCGGTACGGGCGCGCTGCTCTGGCTGCTGACCTATCTCGACCTCGGTGAAACGGCGCCCGCAGCGGGCGGGCGCTTCCGCGATCAGGTCCGCGAATACCCCGAATTGCTGACCTCGCCGCGCTTCTGGGGCTATTGCGCGGCCTCCGCCTTCGCGTCCGGCTCCTTCTTCGCCTATCTGGGCGGCGCACCCTTCGTGGGCAGCAATGTCTACGGGATGGATCCGGCGACGCTGGGCATCTTCTTCGGCGCGCCCGCTTTAGGCTACCTGATCGGCAACGGCATCTCGGGACGCTATTCGCAGCGCTTCGGCATCGACCGAATGATCCTCACCGGCGCCTCGGGCCAGGCCATCGGCCTGACGATCCTGGCCGTCGTGATGGGGCTGGGCTTTGACAGCGAATGGGTCTTCTTCGGCTTCATGACGGTGATCGGCCTCGGCAACGGCATGGTCATCCCCAACGCGACCGCCGGTATGCTATCGGTGCGCCCCCATCTGGCGGGCACGGCCAGCGGACTGGGCGGCGCGATGATGATTGGCGGCGGCGCCGCCCTCTCGGCCGTGGCGGGCTGGCTGCTGGTGCCGGGATCCGGCGCGATGCCGTTGGTCTTCCTGATGATCGCGTCGGGAACGGCGTCCGTCGTAGCCATCACGCTCACCATCCGTCGGAACCGGCGCCTGGGCTGCTGACACCGCACGCCGGATGACACCGGCTTGCAAAGCCTGCTAAGGGGCTTTGCAAAGGAGGGGTCATGTCCGCCCGCAAACTCTATGCCGGGGCCAAGCTGCGCGAGGTCCGCACGCGGCTGGGCCTGACCCAGACCGACTTCGCCGCCCGGATGGGCGTGTCGCTGCCCTATCTGAACCAGATGGAAAACAACAACCGCCCCGTCTCGACCACGGTGGTGCTGGCGCTGGCGCGGGAGTTCGGCTTCGACGTCACAGAACTGGGCGCGGGCGACGATGAACGCCTGGTCTCCGACATGCGCGAGGCGCTGGCCGATCCGGTCTTTCCCGACCCGGTGGCCCTAGCCGACCTGCGGCTGGTGGCGGGCAACGCCCCCTCCATCGCGCGGGCTTTCCTGTCCCTGCACCGCGCCTATCGGGACGGCAACGAACGCCTCGCCTCGCTGGACGCGGCCCTGGGCCATTCCGGTCTCAGCGCCCCTTCCCCGTGGGAAGAGGTGCGCGACTTCTTCCATTACTGCGACAATTACGTCGACGCCGTGGACCGCGCCGCGGAGACCTTCGCCACCCGCATGTCTGGCGGGCTGGAAGCCGGGCTCGCCCGCTTCTGGGACGACCGCAACACCCGCGTCGTCCTGGAGGACAGCCCGCATCTGCGCCGCTATGACCGAAAGCGCGGACTTCTGATCCTGTCCGAGCGCGCCTCGCCGGCCACTCGGCGGTTCCAGCAACTGCATCAGGCCGCGCTGATCGCCCAGGGAAAGCTCCTCGACGCGACGCTGGATCTCGCCCGCTTCTCCTCGGACGACGCGCGGGCCATCGCGCGGACGGGCCTCGCCAACTATTTCGCGGGCGCTGCCCTCATGCCCTATGCCGCTTTCCGTGACGCGGCCGACGATTCACGGCACGATCTGGAACGCCTGGCCCGCCGCTTTGGCGCCTCGATCGAGCAGGTGGCCCACCGGCTCAGCACGCTGCAGCGGCCCGGCGCCAAAGGTATTCCGTTCTTCTTCGTCCGCGTGGACCCCGCCGGGCAGATCACCAAGCGCCATTCGGCCACGCGGCTGCATTTCGCGCGCTTCGGCGGCGCCTGCCCCCTCTGGAACGTCCATGCGGCCTTCGAGACGCCCGGCCGCTTCCTACGGCAACTGGCCGAGACCCCCGACGGGGTCCGCTACTTCTGTCTTGCCCGCGACGTGTCCCGATCGGGCGGCGCCTTCGACGCCCCGAACCACCGCCACGCCATCGCGCTGGGCTGTGAGGTGCGGCACGCCAAGCGGTTGGTCTATGCGGATGGGATGGACTTGGAGACGGGCTTCACGCCCATCGGCGTCTCGTGCCGAATCTGCGAGAGAGCGGCCTGCCATCAACGCGCCGTGCCGCCCCTGGAACGACCGCTTTCCATCGACCCGGACGATCGCGGCGTCCTGCCCTACCGCCTGTGATCTCAACCACTTTCTTCTTGGCGGAAATATCCTTTTGGGGGATCTGGGGGAGCGAAGCATCCCCCCCGGGGTACGTCAGCCGCCGGCCCGCGTCCAACCCGCCGTCCGCGCCGCGCCTTCCGAACAGAACCAGCGCTCCCCCTTGGCGGTGTCGATGCGGGTCCGGGCGTAGTCGCGGCTGCCCGGCAGGTGGTAGAGGCGACCATTGGCGGAAATGTTCCCCTTGATCGGGCAGCGGCCCGCGGCCGGAGCCATGTCGATCACGCGGCTTGCCCGCTGGATCGCGCGCCACTTGGCGGGGTCCTGCATCTCGTAGGCCCAAACGCCTTTGCCGGTCAGGATCGCAGCCTTCTCCTCGGCCTCATAGGTCGGATCGTCGCGATAGGTCAGGGCAAGTCCGGCCGCGACCAGGGTCGCCCCCATATCGGCACCGGCCACGTCGCAGGTTGCCAGGGCTCGGCCATAGCGGTCCCGCTCTCGCACGTGGCATGTGGCGACCTGCCCGTCGAACAAGGCGCGCGCCGCCTCGGTCGCCATTTGCCCGCAGGGATGGATTTGGCCGTCCTTCTCGCAGGTCTGCGCCCCTTCCGGCGCGTCGATGGCCAGCAGGCGGATATTCACACCCGCCCCGATATCGATCGTGTCGGCGTCGATCACGCGGATCGTGCCGTCGAGGGTCTGGGCCTGAAGTGGAGCGGCCAGCAAGACAAGGAGAGCGCAGAGTCGAAACATGGCCCCGACGTGCCGCGCGATTGCGGCGGCGGTTGGACCAACTTTCGGACGAAAATTGGGGCTGTCGCGCAGGTTTTCAGTGTTTTGTCGCGGTATGGTGCGGCGTGATCACCCGCCGCAGCCGCGCCTCGCGCCAGGCAATGAAGCTGACGGCGGCCATGATGATCGCCCCGCCCAGGATGACCCAACCATCCGGCGGCTCCGAAAACGCGATCCAGCCCAGAAGGACGGCCCAGACCAGCTGCAGGAAGGTCACGGGCTGCGTGACCGCCATGGGCGCGGCGGCGAAGGCGCGTGTCATGGTGTAGTGCCCGGCCGTGGCGAAGAAGGCCACGAGGAACATCCAGCCCAAATCGGCCAAGGTCGGCGTGACCCAGACGGCGATGGCGAACGGGGCGAGGCCGATCGTGACCATGATCGACAGCATGGCGACGACCATGGGGGCCGAATGGCGCAGGCTCAGCGGTTTGGCCAGCAGGTAGGAGGCACCCATGAGCATGGCGGTGAAGACCATGGCGATATGGCCGGGATCGAGGGCGCGGAAACCGGGACGCAGGATGATCACCGCACCGATAAGTGCCACCAGCACGGCGATCAGGCGGCGCAGGGCCAAACGCTCTCCCAGGAAAAGCGCGGCGCCCAGGGTGACGTAGACCGGCGAGAGGTAGTTCATGGCCGTGACCTCCGCCAAGGGAATGCGGGTCATGGCGTAGAACCACAGGATCACGGCGAAGGCGTGGACCAGGCCGCGCAGGGCGAAATGGCCGAGCTCGCTGGCGGGCATCCGCACGGCCAGCAGGCTCCGCGCCATGGGGATCAGGAAGACGAGGCCCAACACGTAGCGTAGAAACGCTGCCTCTGCGGCGGGCAGGTCCTGCGCGGCGTGCTTGACGATGGCGGTCACGGTGATGAAGCACACCCCCGTCGCGATCATCCAGAGGATGCCCTGAAGCGGGCGAGAGGGCGCGGTCATGGCCCTTGGATGGACCCGCCCGCAACCCGGCGCAAGGGGTCAGCCAAGGGCGAGCTTGAGCGCCAGAAGGCCCATGACCAGGGCGATGATCCCATCGAGGACGCGCCATGCCATGGGCCGCGCGAAGGCGGGGCGCAGCAGGCGGGCGCCATAGGCGAGCGTGAAGAAGAACACGAAAGAGGCGGTGACGGCGCCCGCGCCGAACAGAACAGGTGCCGCGGCCTGGGTCGAGACAGAGCCCAAGAGGATCACCGTATCCAGATAGACATGGGGGTTCAGCCAGGTCAGCGCGAGGCAGGTCAGAACGGCGCGGGCCAGCCCGCCTTGGCTTCCGCCGGGCTGCAGCGCCTGCCCGCCTCGCCAGGCCGACCAGGCCGCGCGGACGGCATAGACGGCAAGGAACGCAGCGCCGCCCCAGCGAAAGACCGGAACGATCCAGGGCGCGGCTTCGACCAGAACGCCGAAGCCCGCCACACCGGCGGCGATCAGGATCGCGTCGGACAGGGCGCAGGTCAGGGCCACGGGGAACACATGTTCGCCTCGCAGGCCTTGGCGCAGCACAAAGGCGTTCTGCGCGCCGATGGCGAGGATGAGCGATAGGCCGAGGCCGAAACCGGAAAGGAGTGATGTCATGAACGGGGGATGGACCGGCGGGTGACGATAGCGCAACTTAGGTTTTGTAACTTTAGATTAGGAACGCTCATGTTTGCGCCTAGCCTTCTCGCGACGTTGGACGCCGTTTGCGAGACCGGCAGTTTCGAGCTGGCCGCCGCGCGCGTCCATGTCACGCCATCTGCCGTCAGCCAAAGGATGCGGGCCCTGTCCGAGGCGGCCGGCGGTGCGGTGTTCGAACGGCTGCAGCCCGCAACGCCAACTGCCCTGGGCCGACGGCTCTTGCGTCACGCGCGCGAGGTCGGCGCGCTGGAGGCGGGGCTGGCCGCCGATCTGGGCCGGGACGGCGACCGCCCCGTCGTGGCCATCGCGCTCAATGCCGACAGCCTCGAGACCTGGGTCGTCCCGGGGCTTGCCACGGTGCCGGGCTTTCGCTTCGACGTGACCATCGCGGATCAGGACCATTCCGCCGACCTGCTGCGCCGGGGCGAGGTCAGCGCCGCCCTCACCGCCGAAGCCGATCCCCTGCCCGGCTGCGATGCCCACCGCCTGGGCGCGCTGGCCTATCGCGCCGTCTGCACGCCGGATTTCGCGGCCCGGTACTTTCCCGACGGGCCCGATGCGGCGGCCTTGGCCACCGCCCCGATGCTGCAATTCAATCTGCAGGACGGGTTGCAGCACCGCTGGATCCGGACCGTCACCGGACAGGCGTTGCACCCGCCCACCCATCGAATTGCGGCCACCTCTCCGCTGCAGCACGCCTTGCGTGCGGGGCTCGGCTGGGGCGTGAACCCGGCGGTGATGATGGAAGCGGATCTTGCATCCGGTCGGCTTGTCGCCCTGGCGCCGGAGGTCACGCTTGAGACGACGCTCAGCTGGCAAATCGGGCGCGCCATGGCAGGGCCGCTGGCGCCGCTGACCCGCGCCATCCGAAAGGCGGCGCGGGCTGTGATGGGTTAAGGACGGCCTCGCGCCTGTTCAGCGACGCCTGCGCACGGCGCCAGCCAGGCCCAGGGCCGACAGCAGGAGAAGGCCGCCTGCAGGCAGCGGGATAGGTGCGACCTCGCTCACGGTGATGGTGGCCAGCACACCGTTGCTGCCGCCGACATCGCCGACCAGACCGCCAGATGCGCGGTCCAGGCCCAGAAGGAAGTCCAGCGAAGCTTGCAGCGTGATGACACCGTTCTCATCGGTCGATGGGCGGCCGTTCGAGAAAGCCGCGCCCTCGCCGTCATTCACCTCGGTGCCCGCATCCCAAACCTCGGAGGTGAGGAAGGTGATAGGCGCAATTCCGGTGAAGGCGCCGCTGGCATCGAAGAGCTCATAGGCGAAGGGATTGGCGTTCCCGAGGAAGTTGTCGTTGGACGGGATCAACATCGACAGAAAGGTGACGTAGCGATCGCTGGTCGGGTCCAGGTCGATCTGGAAGCTGGCCGTCTCGCCCGGATCGATGACCGGCGCCCCTGGAAAGCCAGCCGGGTTGGCGGCGATGGCCGTGGTGAAGCCCGCGGCCTCGGCAGCGGCGCGCTCGATGGAAACGTCACCCTCCTCGGCGATAGCCTCGACGCCTGCACTGGCCGCGGCGCCGGGGTCGAAGGCGTCATAGCTGCCGTCATGGAAGACGGACAGGAACGGCGTCAAAAAGAGGCCGTCGGCGCCGCTATCGTTGGTAATAGAGAATTCGAGCGTCGCGGCGGACGCACCCCCGGCCGTTAGGCATAGCGCGGCCGTCGCCGCCAAGCGGGCAGCGGTAGATCGGATCGTCATGTTCTGGGTCTCCCGTTGGAACCGCTCCCCCACGGAACGGCAGGTTCGGGCTAGCATGGGGGCATGGGCCCGCGGTCTCACATCGAGATCACGATGCGGCGAGGGATGTCGGGTCGGGCCGCGCGTCGGAGGCGGCGGACCTCGTCAGGGGTCCTGGCGTTGCCGCTGCCGCAATCCGCCAACCGTCACCAGGGCGACGCCGAGCGCCACCAAGCTGGCGCCAAGCGCTAGCCCCCCTGGCGGCGCTTCACCCAGAAGCAGGACCGCCACGGGCACGCCCACCACGGCGCCGATGGCACCCAGGAGGGACAGAAGGACCGGGCCGCCGGTCCGTTGCAGAACGAAGATCAGCTGGAATTGCCCGGCGAATGCTAGGGCTTGCAGGACGATCAGCGCGAACGGCCAGATGCCGGCATCCGCCGGCACCCGCAATGAAAAACCGGGAATCATGCCGGCCAGAAACAGCATGGCCGTCGCCGCGACCAGCATTCCGGCGGCCAGCGCTTCACCAGAGACCCCGTCCGGCCAGCGGGCCGAGCGGTAGAGATTGCCCACCGCCAACAAAACCGGCCCGACCAGCGTCAGAGACACCCAGAAGACGCTGCCATCGGGCGCCCGCAATTTCGAGACGGCCAGCACACCCGCGCCTGCCAGCGCAGCCAGGACACCGGCCAGGCGCACGGTGTCGAACCGCTCCATGCGCAAGGCCAGCGCCCCGAGCCAGGTCAAAAGGGGCGGCAAGGTGATGGCAAGCGCGACGAAGCTGGCCCCCACATGGGGCACGGCAGAGAAGAAGATCAGGTTGGGCGCCGCGCTGGTCACGAAAGCGGCGATCAGAATGTACTCGGTGGTGCGTGCCGTGAGCGGCGGCAGGTCGCGCCGCCAGAGCGCCGCGCCCAGCAGGATCGCGGTCGCACCGGCCAGCGACCAAGCGAGGAAGGCCAGAGCGGGCAGCCCGGCCTCACCCGCCAGTTTTGCGAAATTCGTCGAGAGGCCCAGAAGGGCCCCGCCCCCCAGAAGGGACAAGAGCGCCACCTTGAGCGATGCGGGCATAGCGCCCGCGCTCAAAGCTGCGCCATCACCTCATCGGACGCTTCGAAATTGGACGTGACGTTCTGGACGTCGTCATCATCCTCCAGCGCCTCGATCAGCTTCATGAGGCTCTGCATCCCTTCCAGATCCAGCTCGGTCGTGGTCTGCGGCCGCCAGACCAGCTTGGTGCTTTCGGCTTCCCCCAGCGCGCCCTCCAAAGCGGTCGACACCGCATTCAGGTCGCTGTCGGCGCACCAAATGACATGGGCCTCCTCGTCGCTTTCCACATCTTCGGCCCCTGCCTCGATGGCGGCCATCATCACGTCGTCCTCGGACCCCGCGGCGGCCGGATAGATCACCTGACCCTTGCGGTCGAACATGAAGCCCACCGAACCCGTCTCGCCCAGGTTGCCGCCGTTCTTCGAAAAGGTGGAGCGGACGTTGGAGGCCGTGCGGTTGCGGTTGTCCGTCATGGCCTCGACGATGATCGCCACGCCGTTAGGCCCGTACCCTTCATAGCGGATCTCGTCGTAATTCTCGGCATCGCCCCCGGTGGCCTTGGAGATGGCGCGTTCGATATTGTCCTTGGGCATGGACTGCGACTTGGCCTCTTTCACGGCCAGGCGCAGGCGCGGGTTCTTGTCGGGATCGGGGTCGCCCATTTTGGCGGCCACGGTGATCTCTTTGGACAGGCGCGAGAAAAGCTTGGCACGCAGCTTGTCCTGACGCCCCTTGCGGTGCTGGATATTCGCCCATTTGCTGTGGCCCGCCATCGCGCCCTCCGTTTTCTCGTCCCCATGCGGCAGGGTGATATAGGTTGGCGGCGCGGCCGCTCGCAAGCCCGGAGGATTTCATGCTCGATACACACGGAATTACACCGTTCATCCTTGTTCCCGATCTGGAGGAGGCGGTGGCCTTCTACGAGGGTCTGGGCTTCGCCTGCACCTTCCGGGGGGAAGAGGATGGCTACGCCTATATGCGAACCGAAGGCGGCGGCTTGCGGCTGTTGGAGCAACCGGCCATCGCGTCGCAAGAGGGTCTCCGGCACATGGTCTATGTGGACGTGCCGGACGTGGATGCATTCTGGGGCCAGACGCGTGGATTTCTGAAAGATCTGCCCGAAGGCCGCGTTCGACCGCCGTTTGATCAGGAATACGGACAACGTGAGGTGCATGTGATCGACCCGGGCGGCACGCTTCTGTTCTTCGGGCAGGCCGTGGGGTGAGCCCGCACGCCGTCCTGCTGCGCGCGGTGAACGTGGGCGGGCACGGGAAGATCGCCATGGCCGAGTTGCGGGACACGCTGATCGCGGCGGGGTTCGGCGCGGTTCGCACCCATATCCAATCCGGGAACGTGGTGCTGGACGATCCGCAGGGCGGCGTCGATCTGAGCGAGCGCATCCACGCCGCCCTTGCCGAGCGGTTCGGTGCGGCGCCGGAGATCATCGTCCTGACCCCGCAGGAGTTAGGGACCGTTCTTGCCGCCTGCCCTTTCACCGACGCGGACCCGGCGCGCGTGCTGGCCCTGCTCCATGGCGGCAATGCAGCGCCGGATGCGGTGCGCTTGCACCGGCTGGCCACCGCGACGGAGCGTTGGGCCGCTGCGGAAAGGGCACTCTGGCTGCATTGCCCGGACGGGTTTGGGCGATCAAAGCTTGCGGCGGGGGCGGAACGTGCGATGGGTGTGGCGGCGACGGGTCGGAACCTGCGGACGTTGCGTGCATTGTTCGATTTGGTGACAGAGACCCGCCCATGACCACGGAACAGATCATCCTTTTCGCCCTGTTCGGCGGCGTCTTCGGCATGCTGCTCTGGGGGCGGTTTCGGTACGACATCGTGGCCTTCACCGCACTTTTGCTAGGGGTGATGCTGGGCGTCGTCCCCAAAGAGGACGCCTTTTCGGGCTTCGGACATCCCGCTACTATCGTGGTGGCCCTTGTCCTTGTCGTTTCGGCCGGGCTGGTCAGGTCGGGGGCCGTGCTGGTGATCACGCGGACGTTGGTCGACAGTTCACGCGGGGTCTTCGCCCATATCTCGATCATGGGCGGCATCGGGGCCGTGCTGTCGGCCTTCATGAACAATGTCGCCGCCCTCGCGCTCTTGATGCCGGTGGATATGGCCACGGCGCATAAGGCTGAACGCAGGCCCGCAGCCACGCTCATGCCACTCAGCTTCGCCACGATCCTGGGCGGCATGATCACCCTGATCGGCACGCCCCCCAACATCATCATCGCGGGCATTCGGCGCGACCAGCTGGGGGAAAGCTTTTCGATGTTCGATTTCGCCCCCGTGGGCGGCGTGACGGCCCTGGCGGGGCTGATCTTCGTGGCGCTTGTCGGCTGGCGGCTGATCCCCGGCGTCAAAGAAGGGGCCCAGGGCGGCGCACCTGAAGGCGAGGTCGCTTGCTATGTGGCGGAACTGACCTTGCCTGAAGATCACCGAATGATCGGGCAGACGCTGTCCGACTTTCAGGACGCCGCCGACGATAGCGGCGTCCACATCATGGGCTTGATCCGGGACGGTCGCCGGATGTTCGGCTCTGCGCGGAACGTGACGCTGAAACCGGGCGACGCATTGGTCCTCGAAGCCTTCCCGGAAGCGCTGGACGAGTTTCGGGCGGGCGAGAAGTTGGAATTTGCCGATGACCGCCGCATGAGTCTGCTGGCGGCGGCGGAACAAGGGCTGAGCCTGCTGGAGGTCGTCGTGACCGAAAGCAGCCGGATCAACGGCAAGACGGCGCAGAGCATCGGCCTGGCTTGGCGCCAGCGAACGGTGCTCATGGGCATCTCGCGGCGCGGTCGGCGGATCACCGACCGCTTGCGGCGCACCAAGGTCAAGACCGGCGACATCCTCCTGCTTTTGGCACCGACCGAGGCGGCCGAGGACGTCGTGGCCTGGCTGGGCTGCCTGCCGCTGGCCGACCGGGGCCTGGCCGTGACGGAGAACAAGAAAATCTGGCCTGCCGTGCTGTTCTTCGGGGCGGCGGTGGCGGCCGCGAGCTTTGGATTGGTGGACCTGACGGTCGCCTTAGGCGCGGTGGTGATGGCCTATGTCTTCGCCAGGATCGTGCCGTTGCACGAGCTCTACACCCATATCGAATGGCCCGTCGTCGTCCTTCTGGGATCGATGATCCCGCTGGGGGCGGCGCTTGAGGCATCGGGCGGCACGGATCTGATCGCCGGGGCGCTGACGAGCCTGACCGACGGGCAGCCGGCCTGGGTCGCACTTCTGGTCCTGATGGTGGTGACGATGACGCTGTCGGACGTCCTCAACAACACCGCCACGGCCATCGTCGCGGCCCCCGTGGGGATCGAGATGGCACGGACGCTTGGCGTCTCTCCGGACCCGTTCCTGATGGCGGTGGCCGTCGCAGCCTCCTGCGCGTTTCTCACGCCGATTGGGCACAAGAACAATACGCTGATCCTGGGACCGGGGGGCTACAGCTTCGGGGACTATTGGCGCATGGGTCTGCCGCTGGAGATCCTCGTCGTGGCTGTCGCCGTCCCGTCGATCCTGTTCTTCTGGCCGTTCTGACCGGTCAGACCGACGCCTTCAGGTGGTCGATGAAGACGCGCAGTTTTCCCGGCACGTAGTCGCGTGACGGATACAGGATCCACGCCGCCGTATCGAAATCGGCCGCGCTGGCATCCCAGTCCGGAAGGGCATCCACCAGGCGCCCGCTCAGCAGGTCGTCGGCGATCAGGAACTCTCCCATAAGGCTTGGCCCCAGCCCGTCCAGCGTGGCGCGGCGCAGCGCAAGAGCGCTGGACACGACCAGACTGCCGTCGACCGCGATCTCACGTACCGCACCATCGCGCCGAAATCGCCAGCAATCACGGTAGCCCGGCAGCGCCAGCCGCAGGCAATCGTGGTCACGCAAATCGTCGGGCTGCGCGAGTGCAGGCGCGTTGCGCAGGTAATTCGGGCTTGCGACGACGCGGTAGCGTGTGTCCATCAGCCGTGTGGACATGAAGGCCCCGTCCGGACGAGGGGCCAGACGGATCGCCAGATCGATCCCTTCTGCGGCGATGTCCAGAACGGCGTCGGTCAGACGCAGATCCAGATGCAGGTCGGGATAGGCGGTACGAAAGCCGGGGAGGCGCGGCATGAGCCAGCGTTCGCCCAGCGCGACCGAGGCCGTGACGCGCAGCAGGCCGCGGGGGGCGGCCAGGACGTCGCTGGCCTCCTGTCGGGCAGTCTCCAGCTCCTCCACCGCCAATCGCGCGCGCTCCAGATAAAGCCGCCCGGCCTCGGTCAGATTCAGCCGTCGGGTCGTGCGATCGAAGAGCCGGAAGCCCAGACCGTCTTCCAACCCGGCGATCTGTCGGGAAATGATCGACGGGTCGAGCCCCCGAAGACGGGCCGTCGCGGCGAACGATCCAGCCCGCGCGACATCGGCAAAGAGGCGCAGGGCGGACAGACTGACATTGATATCCCTCATTCATGCGTTTTCTGCATGAGAGATTGACATCGGTCCATCTGTCGCGGTCGGATCGGCATGATCATGCTTGTGGGACCGTTCATCGAGGACCCTCAGACCATGACAAATATCTTGAAGATCGACGCCTCCGCCCGGCCCATGACGGTCGATGCGCAGGGGGCCGAAGGCTCGTTCAGCCGCGACGTCGCCGCCCATCTCATCGATCGCCTGACGGGCCAGGGCGGCAGCGTCACGACACGCGACCTGGTCGCCGACCCGCTGCCCCATATCTCGGACGCGACGATCAAGGGCTACTACACCCCGCCGGATGCGATGACCGATGATTTGTGGGCCGCGACCGCCCTTTCCGACAAGCTGATCGCAGAGCTGCGGGCCGCTGATATCCTGGTCCTGTCGGTGCCGATCTACAACTTCTCGGTGCCCTCCGCCCTGAAAGCCTGGATCGACCAGGTCGTACGCATCGGCCACAGCTTTGCCTGTGAGGACGGCCAATTCAGCGGCCTCATCCATGGCAAACGTGCCTATCTGGTGCTGGCCTATGGCGCGGGCGGCTATGCCAATGGCGGGCCGCTGGCCGCCTACGACTTTCTGAAACCCTACCTGACGATGGTGCTGGCCTTCATCGGGATCAGCGATGTCACGATTTTCGAGATGGAGGCCACTACCGACCCGTCCGCTGCCCCCAAAGCACGCGCGGCGACGCTGCAGGCAATCGATGCGCATTTCGAACGGCAGGTGGCGTGATGTTGAACCCTGAGATCGATCTGACGGGGAAGACGGCCATCGTCACCGGCGCCAGCCGCGGCATCGGTGCCGCCGCGGCGCGACGGCTGGCCGCGGCGGGGGCCAATGTGGCGCTGCTTGCCCGCTCCGAGACGACGATCGCCGCCATCGCCGCGGAGATCGGTCCCGCCGCAATGTCCGTGGTCTGCAATGTCAGCGACTGGGCATCGGTCGAGACGGCCTTCGCGCAGGTCGCGGACCGCTTCGGCGGCCTCGACCTCCTGGTGAACAATGCCGGGCTCATCGACCCCATCGCCCGGATCGAGGATGCCGATCCGGCTGCATGGGCCGATGTGCTGGGCGTGAACGTGACGGGCGTGTTCTACGGCATCCGCGCCGCCCTGCCGTTGATGAAGGCACGGGGCGGCGGAACCATCGTCAACATCTCCTCCGGCGCGGCCACCAGCGCGCTGGAAGGCTGGTCGCATTACTGCGCCAGCAAGGCCGCCGTTCTGATGCTGACCCGCTGCGTGGCGAAGGAAGAGGCCGAGAACGGCATCCGCTGTGTCGGTTTGTCCCCCGGCACGGTGGCCACCGACATGCAGCGCAGCATCGCGGCCGCCGGGATCAACCCGGTTTCCCGCCTAGACTGGTCGGCCCATATCCCGGCCGAGTGGGTGGGCGAGGCGGTGGCCTGGCTGATGACCGATGCCGCGCGCGCCCATGACGGTGGGGATTTCTCGCTCAAGACGCCGGAGGGCCGGGCGGCGGTGGGTCTGCCGGGGCTGTGACCCACTCGCGGCGGCGGATCACGCCGCCTCAAGCGCCGCCATCACATCGGCCAGCAGGTCTTGCGGGTCTTCCAGCCCGCAGGACAGGCGCACCAGACCCGGCGTGATGCCCAACTGCGCCTTCTGCGCGTCGGGCAGGCGCTGATGGGTCGTGGTGGCCGGATGGGTCGCGATGGATTTCGCGTCGCCCAGATTGTTCGAGATAGTCACGATTTCCAGCGCGTTCAGGAACCGGAAGGCCGCCGCCTGCCCGCCCCGCAAGTCGAGCGAGAGGACGGTACCGCCCTGCTCCATCTGCGCACGAGCCAGGGCTGCCTGGGGATGGCTGTCCAGATACGGATGGATCACGCGGGCCAGCTTGGCATGACCATCCAGGGCCTCTGCCAGCCGCAAGCAGGTCTCGGCCTGGGCGCGGACGCGCAGGTCCATATGCTCCAGTCCCTTGAGCATGACCCAGGCGTTGAAGGGCGACATGGCCGCGCCAGTATGTTTCAGGAACGGCTCCGCGGTGCCGCGCACGAACTCCGTGCTACCGCAGATCACGCCGCCGAGACAGCGCCCCTGCCCGTCCACGTGCTTGGTGGTGGAATAGACCACCACGTCGGCGCCCAGTTCCACCGCGCGGCTGAAGGTGGGTGTGGCGAATACGTTGTCGACGATGACCAGCGCGCCGACCCCGTGGGCCATGTCCGACACTGCGGCGATATCGATGACCTCCAAAGCGGGGTTCGACAGGCTCTCGAAGAAGACGGCCTTGGTGTCCGGGCGGATGGCGGCCTTCCAGGCGGTCAGGTCCGTGCCGTCCACCAGCGTTACCTCGACCCCGAAGCGGGGCAGGATTTCGTCCACGATGTAGAGGCACGAGCCAAACAATGCGCGGGCCGACACGATGTGATCCCCGGCCTTCAGCACGGACATCAGCGCCCCGTTCACGGCCGCCATGCCCGATGCGGTGGCGAAGGCGTCTTCCGTCCCTTCGATGGATGCGATCCGGTCCTCGAACATGGCAACGGTGGGGTTGCCGTAGCGGGCATAGATGAACTCGTCGGGACCGGACTTCAGGAAGCGCTGCTCCGCGATTTCCGCCGTCTCGTAGACGAAGCCCTGGGTCAGGAACATCGCCTCGCTCAGCTCGCCGTATTGGCTACGGCGGGTGCCGCCATGGACGGCGCGGGTGCGCGGGGACAGCGTGTTGGATGCCGGGGTCTTGGACGACGGCGAACGGGCGTCGATATCCTTCATGGCGGGTCTCCTCGGACCGATCTTACGCACCTTGGGAAGGGTCGGAGCCGCGCTCCGAAGCCTCTTTAGCGGTTTGTTTTACGAGGGCCGCAAGCCGGTACAAATCCCCTCGACCGCCTGATTAGCCCGGACCCGAACCAAGGGTCAACGCGCGGTATCTTGTTGGTCGCGACTTATTCACAACGAAACCTTGATCCTGGCGTCACCTGGCCGTCACGCTTGGCCGTCAGCCTGACCCCTAAGGACGAGTGACAGAGAGGGCGCAATGGCCCTTCTGAGGATCAACGCAAGCGGCGGACGCCCCGTGACAGCGGAGAACGGCAATCCAAATGCCGCCCTCGATGCCTATCTCGCCCGCCTGCCCCATCGTGCGCCCTTGGTGATCTTTACCCACGGCCTGCGCCATTCCCCCTTCGGCAACGGGATAGACCCCCATGTCGGTTTGTTGTCGGCCGTTACCTCCTACGACCGCCACTGGAAGGCGCGCAGTCTGGTTCGGGGTCTGCATATGGGCGCCCATCAACGGCTCGCGGGCCATGCCATCGCCTTCGGCTGGGATGGCGCCGGATTGATTTGGGCGGCCCTGGATCGCGCGTGTCTTGCAGGCCTTGCGCTGGCGCGCCTGATGATGGCGATCCGGCAAGCCCGGCCGGACCTTCGGCTGGGCGTCCTGACCCATTCCCTAGGAGCACGCGTCGTCCTAGAGGCGATGATCCGGGCGCCAGCGCCCGTCTTCGATCGCGTTCTCTTGCTGACACCGGCGGATCATCGGGCGCGGGCGCGGCAAGCGCTTTCGGCACCTGGCGGCCGCAGCACGAGCGTGCTCGCCGTTCAGACGCGGGAAAACTGGCTCTGCGCCGTCGGCTTCGCTGCCGCATCCTTCGGGCGCCCAACGCTGGCTTTCGGCCCGGACTGTCCCGGCTGGCTGGATGTCGTGCCGGAGCGGCTGGCGCGTCACATGGGCCGCCGGATCGGACCGGCCCGATCGCTGGCCTGTCACTGGTCCTGCTATCTGCGCCCCGGCCTTTGGCCGATCTATCGCGACTGGCTGACCGGCGGTTTGAGCCTGTCCACCCTGCGCGCCGCGGACACGCCACCAGACTTGCGCGCACCGCCAATGGGCCCGAATGTGGCCGGACACGCCATCTGAGGATCCCGCATGTCGATCGATCTCTATTTCTGGCCCACGCCGAATGGCTGGAAGGTCTCCATCGCGCTGCACGAGATGGACCTGCCCTATGACCTGCATCTGGTCGATATCGGCAAGGGCGATCAGTTCGACGCCGACTTCCTCAAGATCGCGCCCAACAATAAGATGCCCGCCATCGTGGATCCGGACGGGCCGGACGGCGACCCCATCGCGATCTTCGAGAGCGGCGCGATCCTGCAATACCTGGCCCGCAAGACCGGTCGCTTCGGCGGCCGGACGGAGCGGGAGCGCATCGCCGTGGACCAGTGGCTCATGTGGCAGATGGGGGGCGTGGGGCCCATGGCCGGTCAGGCGCATCACTTCCTGAAATACGCCCCGGCGATGGAGCCGCCCAACGACCTGCCCTACGCCAAGGACCGCTACCGCAGCGAAACCGGGCGGCTCTACCGGGTGCTGGACACCCAGCTGGCGCGTCATGAATTCGTCGCCGGTGAAGAGTTCACCATTGCGGATATTGCGATCTGGCCCTGGGCCTCGCTTTGGGAAGGGCAGCAGCAGGTCTTGGACGACAAGCCCAACATGGCCCGTTGGCTGGACACGGTCGCGGCCCGGCCGGGCGTGCAGGCGGGGCGCGCGCTCAAGGCCGAACTGCGCAAAGATATCGGCCAGAACAAGCAATCCCATGACCTTCTGTTCCGCCAGAAGGGCTGAGGCTGGCACGCCGCGCCCGGCTGGCCTAGTCTGTCCCAACGACCGGGAGAGACAGGTATGAAATCGACCGCGCTTCGGAAGACGGCTTTCGCCGCGCTCGCGCTCTTGATCGCGCTGGCGGGCCTTGGCGTGTTGGGCGGCGGGGGCCTCTAGGTGGCGCAGCGGTTCGGCGGAAAATTCAGCCCCGATGGCGCGACCGGAACGACGCCTGCGCCGGTCCTGAAGCCACCCTTGGTGGGCCGCGGGCGGACCAGCATCCTGATGGCGCTGTCGCTGATCCCCGTGGTGACGGCCTTCTTCCAGGGCGGCCCCATCGGGCTGGCCATGAACCTTCTGGCGGGCGCGGCGATCTTCGGGGCAGGCACGGTCACGCAAGAAGGGCTTAAGGCCGAAGCCGCCTGGGCCGCCCGCAAGGTGGCCCGCCGTCCGGCCGTACCACGCAAGCTGTTCGGCGCCGTCCTTTCCGGCATTGGCGTGGCGCTGGCTGTGTCAAACGGGTTCGACGGGCTGATCGCGGGCGTCTTCTACGGGATCATCGCCGCCGCGCTCCATGTCACCGCCTTCGGCATGGACCCCATGCGCGACAAGGGGATGGAGGGCGTGGACGCGTTCCAGACCGAGCGCGTGGCCCGCACCATCGAAGAGGCGGAGGGCCATCTGGACGCCATGGAAGACGCCGTCAAACGCGCCCGCGACCGCGAGGCCGAGATGCGCGTCGCGCGGCTGGGCCAGAAGGCCCGAGAGATGTTCCGCGCCGTGGAGGACGACCCGCGCGACCTGACCCCGGCCCGGAAGTATCTGGGCGTCTATCTGATGGGCGCCCGCGACGCGACGGTGAAGTTCGCGGATCTCTACGCCCAGACCCGAGACGCAACAGTGAAGGCGGATTATTTCGCTCTGCTCGACGATCTGGAGCGGGGCATTGACACGAAGCGCGAGACATTGCTGATCACGGACCGGACGGATCTGGATGTCGAGATTGAAGTTTTGCGGGACCGTTTGAAACGAGACGGCCTGCCCATCGGGGAGTAAACACATGGATACCGCCACCCGCCAAGGCGCCGCCGAGATCACCGCCGAGGTGGATCAGGTCGCCGCAACCGATCTGCCCCAGCCGAAGAACGAGATCGTGCCGCTGGAACAGGCCCCGCCGCCCGTGGCCGCCGACATCCGCACCCGGATGGACGAGTTGGACATGACCAACACGCAATCCATCATCTCCTTCGGCTCGAACGCGCAGGCGGAACTGCAGCAGATCAGCCAGGCCATGCTGGCGGATGTGAAGAACAAGGATGTGGGCCCGGCGGGCGATAGCCTGCGGTCGATCGTGTCGACGATCCGCGGTTTCTCGGTTAGCGAACTTGACGTGCGCCGCAAGCGGTCCTGGTGGGAGAAGCTGCTGGGCCGCACCGCCCCGTTCGCCAAATTCGTGGCCCGCTACGAGACCGTGCAGGACCAGATCGATCGGGTGACCGATGACCTTCTGAAGCACGAGCATGTGCTGCTGAAGGACATCAAGTCGCTGGACAAACTCTATGAGAAAACGCTCGATTTCTACGAGGAGCTTGGCCTCTACATCGCCGCCGGAGAGGCCAAGCTGGCCGAACTGGACGCAACCGACATCCCCGCCAAGGAGCGCGAGGTGGAGGCCGCCGCCGAAGACGACAAGATGATCAAGAGCCAGGAGCTGCGCGATCTGCGCGCGGCCCGCGATGACCTGGAGCGCCGGGTCCACGACCTGAAGCTGACGCGGCAGGTCACGATGCAATCCCTGCCGTCGATCCGCCTCGTCCAGGAAAACGACAAGAGCCTGGTCACCAAGATCAACTCGACATTGGTCAACACGGTCCCTCTTTGGGAAACGCAGCTAGCTCAGGCAGTTACGATCCAACGTTCGCGTGAGGCAGCCGAAGCCGTGCGCGACGCAAACAACCTCACGAACGAGCTTCTGACATCGAACGCCAAGAACCTGCGTGAGGCCAATGCCGTTGTCCGCGAAGAGATGGAGCGTGGCATCTTCGACATCGAAGCGGTGAAGCAGGCCAACGAAGACCTCGTGGCGACGATCAATGAAAGCCTCGCCATCGCCGATGAGGGCAAGGCCCGCCGTGCCGCCGCCGAAGAGGAATTGCAGAAGATGGAGACGGAATTGCGCGAGACCCTCGCATCCGCCTCCGCCCGCCGCGACGGCGTGGGCGACAATGCCGGAACGTCGGTGCCCGCCACCTGATGCGCCGCCTTCTGATCCCGCTTCTGTTGGGGGCACTCGCCGCCTGTGACATGCCGCCCCCAACGGCGCCCGAGACGGCGGTGCCGCCGCCGCAGCGCGCCGTTCCGGAGTTGCAGGAACCATCCCGCGAAAGCCGCAGTGCCGCGCTCTTCTATCGCCGGATCGAACAGCGCCTGCTGACCGAGGGTCTGCTGCGCCAAGATGGCGGCGGGCCGGACACGCCGTATGGGGCGGCGGAACTGACGCGCAATTTCGAGCGGATCGCGCTGTTCTCGGAATATGTGCAGGTCAATGGACGTTATGTGGCGCAGCAATCGCGCGCGCCCCTGCGGCGGTGGGAGCGGCCGGTCCGCATCCAGTTGCATTTCGGCGAGTCCATCGACCAGGCCACGCGCGATGCGGACACGACCCGCATTCGGGCCTATGTCGCGCGGCTGCGCCGGGTGAGCGGTCACCCGATTTCAGTCGTCACATCCGGAGGCAATTACCACGTCTTCGTCGCCTCGCTCGACGAACAGGCTGAACTGGGACCGGAAATCAGCCGGGTGGAACCTGGGCTCAGCCGCTCCACGGTGCGGGAAATCGTGAGCCTGCCGCAATCCACCTATTGCGCCGTCTATGCCTCCTCGGCCTCCACCAAGCCCAACGCCTATGTCTCGGCCATCGCGCTGGTCCGGTCCGAGCATCCCGACCTCATGCGCCTCTCCTGCTACCACGAGGAGATCGCGCAGGGTCTGGGCCTTGCCAATGACAGCCCCGCCGCGCGCCCGTCGATCTTCAACGACGACGAGGAATTCGCGCTGCTGACGCGCCATGACGAACTCCTGCTGCAGATGCTCTATGACCCGCGCCTGAATGTCGGCATGACCGCCGACAAGGCCCGCCCCCTGGTGCGCGAAATCGCCAGCGAATTGGTGGGCGGACCGGTGTGAAACGGGGGCGAACCTACCGATAGAGCCGCTTATTCCCTATATTGGGCTGACGCGCCGCCACACGATACGGAGTTTTGTTCATGCCGATCATGGATTTCATCAAGGGTCAGTTCATCGACGTCATCGAATGGACGGATGACAGCCGCGACACCATGGTCCACCGGTTCGAGCGCTATGGGCATGAGATCAAGTACGGCGCCAAGCTGACGGTGCGCGAAGGCCAAGCAGCCGTCTTTGTCCATGAAGGTCAATTGGCGGACGTCTTCATGCCCGGTCTCTACATGCTTGAGACCAACAACATGCCGATCATGACGAACCTCCAGCACTGGGATCACGGCTTCAAGTCGCCCTTCAAGTCGGAGATCTACTTCGTCGCCACGCGCCGCTTCACCGATCTGAAATGGGGGACGAAGAATCCGATCACCCTGCGCGATCCCGAATTCGGCCCCGTGCGCCTGCGCGCCTTCGGTACCTACGCGATCAAGGTGGGTGATCCGGCCAAGTTCCTGACCGAAATCGTGGGCACCGACGGCGATTTCACCCAAGACGAGATCCAGTTCCAGATCCGTAATCTGATCGTGCAATCGGCCAGCCGCGCCCTTGCCGCCAGCAGGATCCCCGTCCTCGACATGGCGGCCAATACCGGTGATCTCGGCAAGATCGTGGCCGAGGAGATCAGCGCGACAACGGGCGAATACGGGCTGACCGTGCCCGAACTCTATATCGAGAACATCTCCCTGCCGCCCGCCGTGGAAGAGGCGCTGGACAAGCGCACCTCCATGGGTGTCTTGGGTGATCTGTCGAAGTACCAGCAATATGCCACGGCCGAGGCCATGCAGACCGCCGCCGGGACGACTAATTCCGGCATGGGCGCAGGGATCGGCATGGGCATGGGCTTCGGCATGGCCAACCAGATGGCGCAGCAGGGTCCGTGGGGCGCCGCCCCGCAAGCCGCACCCGCCGCCCCGCCGCCCCCGCCGGTGGAACATGTCTGGCACGTGGCCGAGGGCGGCGCGACCAAGGGCCCGTTCTCCAAGGCCCGGCTGGGGCGCATGGTCACCGACGGTGAGGTCACGCGCGAAACCTATGTCTGGACCCAGGGCCAGGACGGCTGGATGAAGGCGGAAGACGTGGCCGAACTGGCCCAACTCTTCACCGTGGCCCCGCCACCCCCGCCGCCGGGGGCCTGAGGCGGCCGGCGCATGGCCCGTCGCGCGCCCGCCGCCCTGTACAGCCTGGTGATGGCCCTGCACTGGAGCACGGTCCTCATCATTGTGGCATGGCTCTTCGGCCGTATCCCCGGCATCGCGCTCATGATCCATGCCGGTCTCTGGGGTGGCGTAACGCTGGTCTGGGGCCTGCGCGGCGGACCCTCCCCGGCGCTGACGGGCGCGTTGCGGCAGGCGGCGCATCTATCCCATTGGGGGCTGCTCGCGCTCTACGTCCTTGCTGCGCTCCTCGCCGCGCTGGAACAGCCTCTCGCCCGCCCGCTTCTGCTTGCCGTGCTCGGCGCGGGCGCCCTGCACGGCGTCTTCAACCTCTGGAGGTCATCCGTCCTGAAGGACGGCGCACTGCGGCGGATGCTCCCGCGGGCGCTTTGGTGAGCGATCCGCAGGGATCACCCCGCGACGGGCTGGCCGCGCGTTTGCGGCGTCGGTTGCCCGCCCGACGCACCTATCTCAAGGCCCTACATTGGACGGTCGTGCCATTCTTCATCTGGTTCTTGATCGTCACGCCTGACGATGTGCGCCGCGTCGGGGCCTGGGCGGTTCAACTCCATTCCGTCTTCGGTCTGATCTTCGTCAGTCTCGCTCTGCTCTGGACTGGCGACTTGCTCTGGCGCGGCCTCGCCTCCCGCCCCGGACCTAAGCTGCGGGGCTGGGCGCGGCACATTCATCGCCCGCTCCATCTGACGATCATCTGGGGCCTCTTCGGCGTGGCCTTGACCGGGTTCCTGCTGGGTCTCACCTCCTCGCGCCTTCTCTTCGCGGGGGGAGTCGTGCCAATCGCGCCGCCTCTGGGCCTGCCCGCCATGAACGGCCTGGCGGGCCTGGTGCACACGGTCGAGTTCTACGGCCTCGCCCTCATCATCCTCTTTCATGCCGGGTTCCACACCTGGCGCCATCTCCGCCTTCGGGACAATTCGCTGCGGATCATGGTCCCCCGGCGCCTACATCGGTTCCTATGAAGATCCCCACCGTCCCGCGCCCCGACAATATCCCCGCGACCCAGGACCATCGCTTTCCTTGCGACAATTGCGGCGGGGACATGCGCTTCGATCCCGGCGACGACCGTCTGATCTGCGATCATTGCGGCAACACGGAAGCCCTGCGCCGGTCCGGATACAACCCGATCGAGGAGTTGGACATCCGCAAGGGCCTGTCCGGTGACGGCACCCCGCAGGAAGAGACGCAGGTCACCGATTGTCCCAATTGCGGGGCCCGGTTTGAATTCGACCCGGCCATCCATGCCGCCGAATGCCCGTTCTGCGCCACACCCGTGGTCGCCGATACCGGCACCGACCGCCATATCAAACCGGCCGGCCTCATCCCCTTCGTCCTGGAAGAGGCACAGGCCCGCGAGGCGATGCGGTCCTGGCTGGGCCGGCTGTGGTTCGCCCCCAACGGTTTGACGAAATATGCCCGGTCGGGCGCGCGGATGCAGGGCATCTACGTACCCTTCTGGACGTTCGACGCGCAAACGGACACGGCCTATTCCGGCCAGCGGGGCGATACCTACTACGTCACCCAAACGGTGATGCGAGACGGCAAGCCCACTAAGGTGCAGGTGCCCAAGATCCGCTGGACGCCGCGCCGGGGCCGCGTCCGGCGGTTTTTCGACGACGTGTTGATCCTGGCTTCCACCAGCCTGCCAAAGTCCCATACCGATGCTCTTCAGCCTTGGGACCTGGCCGCGCTGGCACCCTATGCGCCCCAATATCTCGCAGGGTTCCGGGCGGAAGCCTACCGCGTGGGTCTGGAAGATGGCCTAACGGAAGCACGCCACCGGATGAACGCGGTGATCGAACGCGACATCCGGATGGATATCGGCGGCGACCGGCAGCGGATCGACCATGCCGAAACCCGCCTCTCCGAGGTGACGTTCAAACATGTCCTGCTTCCAGTCTGGATCGCCGCCTATCGCTATCGCGGCACCTCCTACCGCTTCGTCGTCAACGGCCAGTCCGGCCGCGTCCAGGGAGAGCGGCCCTATTCCGCGTGGAAGATCGCTTTCGCCGTTCTGGCCGCCCTGATCGTCGCGGCCATCGCAGCGGCGATCTACGCCGCCGGCTGACCCGACGCCGCGACGCCGCGCCCGGGTACTCACCAAATAATCGCCCCTGCACCGTCCCCACCTGCCACAGAGCCGGTTGGCCCCCGTGATCGCGCCGCATAGGGTGGGCAGACATCCTGAGGGACGGACAATGATCCTATGTGCGGGCGAAGCCCTGATCGACATGCTACCGCGCGACACGGCGGACGGGCCGGGCTTCTACCCAGCCCCAGGCGGGGCGGTCTTCAACACCGCCGTGGCGCTCGGGCGGCTTGGCGCCCCCGCCGCGTTGCATACCGGCCTCTCCACGGATCTGTTCGGAAACAGGCTGAGCGAGGCACTGGCCGCGTCCCATGTCACGGATCGGGCCGCGCGCTCCGATCGGCCGACCACACTCGCCTTCGTAACCCTGGAGAACGGCCAGGCGCGCTACGCCTTCTACGACGAGAATACCGCCGGTCGAATGCTCTCGCCCGCCGATGCGCCCGACATGTCGGACGTGGAGGCGCTGTTCGTCGGCGGGATCAGCCTCGCCGTGGAGCCTTGTGCCCATGCCTATGAGGGGCTTGCCATCGGGCACCAACACCTGCCGATCATGCTCGACCCGAACATCCGGCCCACCTTCATCTCCAACGAAGCGGCCTACCGGAACCGGCTGGAGCGGCTGCTCAACGCCGCCGATATCGTGAAACTCTCGGATGAGGATATGGCTTGGCTGCGTCTCACGCCCGAAGAGGTGCTTGAGCATGACGTCAAGGTTCTCTGCGTGACGGAAGGGGCAGACGGGGTCTTGGCGATGACGGCCAAGGACCGCGTCCGGGTCCCCGCCGAGACTGTCGAGGTCGTGGACACCGTCGGCGCAGGCGACACGTTCAATGCAGGCTTCCTCGCCGGATTGCACCGTGCGGGCGCGCTGACCAAGGTCGCGCCGGGCAAGGCCGACCTGACCGCCGCGTTGGAGCTGGGGGTCAAGGCGGCCGCCATCACCGTCTCGCGGGCGGGTGCCAACCCTCCCTGGGCTGACGAATTGTGAAAGCCGTCGTACAACGCGTCCGCGAAGCACGCGTGGAGATCGAAGGCGCGGCGGTCGGCCAGATCGGCCCCGGCCTGATGATCCTCGTCTGCGCCATGCAGGATGATACCGAAGCCAATGCCGAGGCGCTGGCCACCCGGATCGCCAAGCTGCGCATCTTTCGCGATGACGCGGACCGGATGAACCGCTCCCTGCTCGATACGGGCGGCGGCGCCCTCGTGGTCAGCCAGTTCACGCTGGCGGCCGATACATCGCGCGGCAACCGCCCAGGCTTCTCTGCCGCCGCCCGGCCCGAGACCGGCGCGCAGCTCTACGAACACTTCGTCGGTGCCTTGCGCGACCAGGGCATTGCGGTCGAAACCGGTCGCTTCGGTGCCGACATGGCCGTCCATCTGGTCAATGACGGCCCCGTCACGATCCCGATGGACCGATGATTGGGCGGCACCTCATCCTTGAACATTGGGGCGGCAAGATGGATTGCCCGACCCTGGAACGCGCCATGACAGACGCGGCCATCGCCGCCGGGGCGCAGGTTCTCTCGGCGCATTTTCATCCGTTCCCCGGGGGCGGTGTGACCGGAGTGCTGCTCCTGGCCGAAAGCCACATCACGGTCCACACATGGCCCGAACACGATTATGCCGCGCTCGATCTCTTCATGTGCGGCGACGCGCCGGTGGAACGGGCCGCCGATACGCTCGACGCGGCCCTGTCGCCGGAGCGCTCCGAACGGCAAGTGATCGCGCGGGGTTGCAATAGAACTACGATTCCGGTTTAATAGCAGCATGAACCGAGATGACGCCGCCACAGCCCTTGCTGCCCTGGGCCATCCCGCCCGGCTCGACGTGTTCCGTCTGCTGGTCCGCGCGGGCGAGGCTGGCGTCACCGTGGGCGAGATCGCGCAGCGCCTCGGCCTGCCCGCCTCGACGCTGGCCCATCACCTGCGGGCACTGACCGGCGCGTCGCTGGTCGTGCAGGAAAAGCAGGGCCGCGAGACGCTCTGCCGCGCCGGTTTCGACCGCATGGACGGGCTCGTCACCTACCTGACCGAGGAATGCTGCACTGGTCTGCCCGCCAATCACGACGCCGCGTAAAAAATTTGCCCGATATAACTATATAACTGGATATGTAGCCATGACTGACCTCCCCATCCCCGCCCTGCCCCGGATCGACCGCGTCTGGCTGGCCATCGTCCTTCTCTTCGCCGGGATCGCCTTGATCGACTTAGCCCAAGCCGGGGCTAGCGCCGCCTTCACCCTCCGCGCCCTGATCGAGACGGCGCCTTGGCTGATCCTCTCCATCGCGCTTGCCGCCTATGCCGCCGCCTCGGATGCGGACAACATGATCGCCCGCGCCTTCACCGGCGCGCCCGTGGCCATGATCGCGCTGGCCGCGCTGATGGGCGGCCTCTCGCCGTTCTGCTCCTGCGGGGTCATCCCGCTGATCGCAGCCCTCCTCGCCATGGGTGTGCCGCTTTCGGCGGTGATGGCCTTCTGGCTCGCCTCGCCGGTCATCGACCCGGCCATGTTCGCGCTCACCTCCGGCGTGCTGGGGGTGGAGTTCGCAATCGCCAAGACCGTGACGGCCGTGGGCCTCGGCCTCTTCGGCGGCTTCGTCACCCTATCACTGGAACGGGGCGGCGCGCTGACCGCGCCGCTGCGCGACGTCATCGGCGATGGCGGCTGCGGCGGCGCCAAGGTCCGCGCGCCCAAGCCTGTCACGTGGGGCATCTGGGCAGAGCCCGATCGCCGCGCCAAATTCGCCCGCACCGCCGGGACCACGACCCTGTTTCTTGCCAAATGGCTGGCGCTGGCTTTCGCACTGGAAAGCCTGATGATCGCCTGGCTCCCGGCCGATGCCTTTGCCACGCTTCTGGGCGGCGACGGGGTGGGCACCATCGCGTTGGCCACGATCGTGGGCGTCCCCGCCTATCTGAACGGCTTCGCCGCCCTGCCGCTCGTCTCGGGCCTGATGGAGACGGGTCTGGGCCAAGGCGCGGCGTTGGCCTTCCTCGTGGCAGGCGGCGTCTCATCGCTGCCCGCCGCCATGGCCGTCTGGGCCCTGGCCCGCCCGCCGGTGGTGGTGCTCTATCTCGCCTTGGCGCTGTCGGGCTCCTTCCTCGCGGGATTGGCGTTTCAAGTCTTGTCCTGAGACGCGGCCTGCGCAGGCGGTCCAGTTTTCCCGCCGCCGTTAACCCCTTGCTAACCGCTCACCCGGACAACCCGTCCCCGTCGCGACACGAAAGAAACGACGGGTCCATCCACGCCCGCCGGCATCACTCCGGGGTCAACCTCGGGGGCAGGATCGCGGGGCCACCAACCCCGCGCATGGCCCGTCCACCCGTGAAACGGTGCGACGTCGGTTTCCTTCTCCGACGGGATACCCTCCCGGCCCGAGCCACCGTCCTTCCCATAAAGACGCCACCAACCCCGCCGTACCCTCGGCGAGGCCTGTGGCGCATCCGATCACTCGAACCATTCCGCCCAGCCCGCCGCATAGGCCCGCGGCAAGGGATGATCGGACAGGGTGTTGATTGGCCCGTCCCGCGCCCCCGTCTCGGGGTCGAAGACCTGCGCCGCCGCCCAGACCTCGGGTGTCAGGTGACGCAACCCCTCAGGAAACGGCGCGGGCCTGGCACGCAGACCCTCGGGCAGACCCATGGCAAACCCCCACAGACCGAAGCTCGGCACGTAGGTCTGATAGGGCGTGACGTGCCATTCAGTCTCCAGCGTGCGCGCGGTGATCCAGAACGCCTCGGTGGCGAAAAGCGGCGCGCCCGCCTGGGTGACCACGACGCCCTGCGCCGACATCCGGCGCTTCAGCAGCCGGTAGAATTCGGCGGAGTAGAGACGGGACAGGGACAGGTTCTTCGGGTCGGGCAAATCCAGGATCGCCACGTCATAGGCATCCGACCCGTCGCGCATCCAGGTGAAGGCATCCGCGTTCTCGACCGCCACGCGCGGATCGCGCAGCGCGCCGCCGTTCAGCGCCGCCAGATCGTCGCGATCCCGGAACAGCCCCGTCACTGCCGGATCCAGATCGACCAACGTCACCGCCTCTGGCCCCCAGCGCAGCACCTCGCGCACCGCCATCCCGTCGCCGCCGCCCAGCACCAGCACACGGGCGCGGCGCGGCGCGTGGGCCATGGCAGGATGGACCAGCGCCTCGTGATAGCGGGCTTCGTCCGCCGTATCGAACTGGATCGACCCGTCGAGATAGAGGCGCGTGCGGCCGCGATACCGCGTGACGGTGATCTGCTGATAGGCGCTGCGCTCGCTCAACACGATCTCGTCCGTGTAGAGCCTTGCATCGATGGCCCCAGAGACAGGGCCCGAGAAGACCAGCGCGCCGCCTACGATCGCCATGGCCACAGCCCAGGCCGACCAATCCGCCCAACCGAGCCTTTCCCGGAAAAGCCAGAGCGTTCCGCCTGCTACAGCCAAGTTCAGCACGCCGAAAGCGAGACCGGCGGCGATCAGCGACAGGTTCGGCACGATCAGGATGGGAAAAGCGAGGCTCGCCACCAGCGCGCCCAGGTAGTCCACCGACAGCACATTCTCGAAGCGGAAGCGGCCCGCGCCGATCTCCTTCAGGATGCGGGCCAGCAGCGGGATCTCCATCCCCGACAGCGCCCCCACCGCCATCAGCGCCCCGTAAAGCGGCAGCGCCACTGCATCCGAGACGGCATAGGCGAAGAAGGTGACCAGCGCCGCCATCCCGCCGATCAGCCCCAGCCCCACCTGCGCGCGCACGAAGCCCGCCACCGGGTCGGTCACGAAACGCGACAGCCACGCGCCCACCCCCATAGAGGCCAGGAAGATCCCGATGACGAAGCTGAACTGCCGCACGGAATCGCCCAGCAGGTAGCTCGACACCGTGGCGGCGATCAGTTCGTAAATGAGGCCCGCGACCGCGACCACGAGGGTTGCGGATAGGAGCCAGATTTGCGCGCCACCCGTTCCTTTGGTGCCGTCAGGCATGGGCCGGGCGCGGTGCCTGTGGCGCAGGCCGGGGGACGCTTCGGTCCCCCGGACCCCCTCGAGGATATTTGAGGACCAAAGAAAAAGGGTACGGGGGCCGCTTGCCGGGCGAGGGGAAGGACACGGCCCGTTCTGCCATCGTCAGGATGCGGTGATGACGGCGGCGATGATCAGGGCGATGGCGATGAACATGGCGCCCATGACCACGGCGATGGCCATGTTCTGGTCCTCCTCCAACTCCTTGCGCAGCGAGAAGGGGGTGAAGGCCTCGACCAGCCACCAGGACGCGCCCATCAGGCAGAGCCCGAAGAAGGTGTAGAAGATCGTGGAGACGATCTCGGAAAAGAGGATGCCCTCGAAGGCGGTCATGATCTGTCCTTTCGCTTCATTTCACGCGGACCCGGCCGGGCCCTCCGACGATGGCGGATCCGGTGCGCACGCTGCCTGCGCCGGTATCGCGGCTGATCGTTCCCCATCCATACCAGCTGGCATAGGCCGACCCGCCGAGCACGGCGAGCGACAGCGCGATGGTGAGAATACGTCCGGTCATCAATCGTCATCCTCCGACCAGTCGCTGCCCTTCCAGCGCGCGGCGCGGTGCCGGAACTTCGATGATAGCGCCCAGAGGAACATCAGCCCGAACGCCCCGGCCGCGAGCCAGAGCCAGAGCGGGCGCGTATAGCCCGATTGCACGGTGACCCGAAGCTGACTGCGCGACATGGTACCCGGCTGACCGCCCTGAGCGGGTGTCACGGCCAAGCTGTAGGCGCCAGGCGTGGTGGGGGCAAAACCGATCGTCGCGCGGCGGCTGCCTTCGCTCCAGGATTCGCCGCCCGAACTTCCGGAATAGTAGCTGATCCCGCGAAACGTCTCGGCCAGGACCACGCCCTCCGGATCACGGATCGCCAGCTCGAACTCGGCCCAGTCATTTTGCAGGTTCTGCTGCAGGCCGATCCGCACGGGTCGGGACGCATCCTCCACATCGAAGGTGAGCGGTGCCGCGAGCTCTGAGGGCGGCCCATCGAACAGGGTTTCGCGCGGTCCGGACGCAACCGTCAAAAAGAGCGCGAGGCCGATGCTCGCCGCCACAAGGCCGCCATACCAAAGCCGGTTGAAACGGGTTTTCGGCAGTGGGGCATAGGGTTGGAGCGGATGCACGTCCCAGGGTTCGAGGGGCTCCACACCGAAAGCGGCGGCAGCTTCCGGGAAGTAACGGGTCACCTCAACCTCCCGCTCCGCGCCGTCATCGGCATAGGCCAGCATCCGCAGGTCGTCGCCATTGTTGAGCAGGGACACCGTGGCGCCCTTGGCACCGCGCTTCGGGCGCCAGTTGAACTCCCCCTCCACGAAGTCGGTGTGCCAGTTGGAATAGGCGTAATATGTGAAGCTACGTCCGCGCCAAGAACGAACCGGTCGCGTCTCCGCGCGGTCCACCGCGCGGGTGGTCAGGAACGCGCCGGACGGCCAGTCCCGGACCTTCCGTGTCAACAGGGTGTGCCCGTCCTCCACCGTCAGCCAAGCATAGCCGTGGGTCGGCGAATAGAGCTGATGATCGACCCAGGTCCAGGTCTGGCCGCCATAGCGTTCCGATTTGCCCAGCGTCCCGATGATGGTGAATTCAATCCCGTCCACCAGACCGGTCATGCCCAGTCGAAACGGCGAAGGCGGCCGCTTCAGATCGGCATAGACCTCCAGCACCTTGAAGCCGTTGGCCGCATCCAGCGAGGCGCCGCAATAGGTACAGACCTTGGTGACGACGCGGCCACCGCCCAGCACTGGCAGGCCCGCACCGCAATTGGGGCAGTCAATGGCGGTGACATGGCCGGTCATGCGGGGCGCACCTCGAACGGATCGATCCAGTGGCCCTGAAACCACGCCATCTGCACGCCCGCGCCCGGCTCGGTCCAGCGTTCCGCTGACAGGGCCGCGCCGCCCGCCCCGATATAGTTGGCATAGAGGTGAGTCTCACCGATCACGATCACCTCGGGCAACTGACCCCGGAAGGCGCTGGCTTTGGCATTGGAGACCTCCGTGCAGGTGTATTCGATCCCGTTCACGGTCATCTCCGCGCCCAGCCGAAAGGCCGAACCATCGCCATCCACCCGCTCGGTCACAGGACGCTGGATCACGACATCGCCTTCATCGACGGACACCCAAACCATGTCGCCGGACGAAAGCTGGCCGTAATACTCATCCCAATGGCCGCGCCCGTAATCGTAGCGGACATGGCCGGTGGCGCTAAACTGGCCCCAATCGCCGAGAAGGACGGCGCGGCCCAGCCCGATCAGCTCGGCCGCATCCAGCATCTCGCCCGCCTCGCCAGCCTTTCGGACGACATCGTCCTCCAACACGATGGACGACCCACAGAATTCGCAATTCACCATGCGCGCATGGGCCAGGAGCGGCGGCAGCGCCGCGCCGCAATTCGGGCAGGTCCGGTCTTGGGTCACTCTTGTCCCTCGTCTCTCGCCCGCATCCTAGCGTCAGGACGCCGCGACGGAACCCCCACCATCCAGAAGCGGGAAGGCATCCGCGAAGAACGTCTCCGAGCCGAAGTTCCCCGACTTCAGCGCCAGCGCCAGACCGCCATCGGCGAAGCACCACGGCACGCCCGGCGCGATCTCGGGGCCGATGCGCAGCCGGTCCACGCCCAGCGCCTGCGTTACCGCGCCCGACGTCTCACCGCCCGCCACGACGAAGCGGCTGATGCCGATGTCGCGCGCCTCGCGGGCCAATTCGGCCAACGCATCCTCGACCAGCGCGCCGGCCCGGTTGACGCCCAAGGCCTCCTGCGCGGCCTGCACCGATTTCGGCTCGGCCGTCGCATAGATGATCTTGTCGGCCGCCGGATCGCGGGACCGCAGCCAGGCGCGGGCATCGTCGAACCCGGTCTTGGCCAATTCCAGGGGGTCCAGCCGGAAGCCCTCGGCCCGGTCCAGGTAGCGGCCGACCTGCGCCCGCGTCATGGCCGAGCAAGAGCCTGACAGGACGAGCCGCCCGGCGCCCACCAACTGCAAGGGCGGAGACTTGGCCGCGTCGATCACCCCGGCCTCTTGCCAGAGCGCAGGCAAGGGTTGCGCGATGGCGGAGCCGCCGCAGATCAACGCCATGTCCCGGCAGGCCTCGGCGATGGCCTCCAGATCAGCCGTCTCGACCGCGTCCAAGACCACGTGCCCCATCTGCCGCTCCAGCGCGTCGCGGATCGCTTCGGGCCCTTGCCGGACGGTCGGAAATGGGACAAGGCCGGTCTGCCGCTGCACCTGCGGTTCCAGCAGCCGGCGCAGGTCGGCATCGCGCATGGGCGTCAGCGGGTGATCCTTCATCGGGCTCTCGTGCAGCGGTTGCTCACCCACGAAGAGCTGTCCCATGAAGACCCGCCGCCCGTTCTCCGGGAAAGCCGGGCAATGCACCGTCCGGTCCAGCCGCAAATCGGCCATCAGCGCCTCGGCCACGGGGCCGATATTGCCGCGCGGCGTGGAATCGAAGGTGGAGCAATATTTCCAGAAGATGCGCCGCGCGCCCCGGTCCCTCAGCCAGCGCAGGGCGGCGCGGGCCTGGGCCACCGCCTCCTCGACCGGCATGGTCCGGATCTTGAGCGCCACGACCTCGAAGGCGGTCGGCTGGGCCTCGCCCTCGGGCAGGCCGATCCGCAACGTCACCGGCACACCGGCCCGCGACAGCATCGCGGCCAAGTCCGTGGCACCTGTGAAATCGTCTGCGATCGCGCCGAAGAACGTCTCGCTCATGCTGCATCTCCCCGGCGCAACCATGCCGCGCGGTGCGAAGTGTTTGAAGCGATCGGAAATCGCCCCATCCGCTTTTGGGCGGCAAGTGATGCAGGAAGGTCGCGGATGGACGGCGCTGATCGCCCGGCGTAGCGTGCGCGCGAGCCGTCGCCCGGAGGTCCGCGCCATGCCCGACACCACGCTGCCCAACAGCTGGGATGCCCGCGCCAAGGCGGCCAGCTTCTTCGGCTTCACCGACCTGCCTTCGATCGAGGAACGGGGCACCATTGTCGTCACCCATGGCGACGGGCCCTATGTCGTCGACACCGACGGCAACCGTTACCTCGACGCCAATTCCGGGCTTTGGAACATGGTGGCGGGCTTCGACCATCCGGCGCTGACCAAGGCGGCGCAGGATCAATATGCGCGCTTCCCCGGCTACCACGCCTTCTTCGGCCGCATCTCGGACCAGGCGGTGATGCTGTCCGAAACGCTCGTGCAGGTCTCGCCCTTCGAGACGGGCCAAGTGTTCTACACCAATTCCGGATCCGAGGCGAACGACACCATGGTCAAGATGCTGTGGTTCTTGCACGCCGCGGAGGGCCATCCCGAGAAGCGCAAGATCCTGACCCGCGGCAATGCCTATCACGGGGTCACGGCGGTCTCGGCCTCCATGACCGGCAAGCCCTACAATTCGGTCTTCGGCCTGCCGCTGCCCGGCTTCCTGCACCTCACCTGTCCGCATTACTGGCGCGAAGGCCGCGCGGGCGAGTGCGAGGCGGACTTCGTCGCCCGGCTGGCGGCCGAGTTGGAGAAGGTGATCGCGCGCGAAGGGGCCGACACCATCGCCGGGTTCTTCGCCGAACCCGTCATGGGTGCCGGTGGCGTCATCCCCCCGGCGGAAGGGTATTTCGACGCCATCCTGCCGATCCTGCGGGCGCACGGTATCCCCGTGATCTCGGACGAGGTGATCTGCGGCTTCGGACGCACGGGCGCCGTCTGGGGCTGCGAGAGCTACGGCTTCACGCCTGACGCCATCATCTCCTCCAAGGCGCTGACGGCCGGTTACTTCCCCATGGGCGCCGTCATCCTGGGACCGGAACTGACCGACCGCCTTGGCCGGGCCACCCGCGCCATCGAGGAGTTCCCGCACGGCTTCACCGCCTCGGGCCATCCGGTGGGCAGCGCCATCGCGCTGGCGGCCATCGACCTGATCCTGAACGGCGGCCTGATCGACAATGTGCGCCGCCTTACCCAAGCCTTCGAGGCGGGGCTCGCACGGCTGGCCGATCATCCGCATATCGGCGAATGGCGCGGGCGCGGCCTGATGGGCGCCCTGGAGGCGGTGCGCGACAAGGCCACCAAAACACCCTTCGAAGGCCATCTCTCGGTCTCCGAACGCATTGCCAATACCTGCACCGACCATGGGCTGATCTGCCGGCCGCTGGGCCAGTCCATCGTCCTCTGCCCGCCCTTCATCCTGACCGATGATCAGATGGGCGAAATGTTCACCAAACTGGAGGCCGCGCTCGCGCAGGTCTTCGATGAGATTGCCTGAGACCCATGATCCGCACCGCCCTGTCCTTCGCCCTGCTAACCGCACCCGCCTTCGCCCAAGCCCCCGATTGCGCCGGGATCGGCGTGGCGGGCAGCTGGATCGGCGGCGATATCGCAACCTCCGATATCGCCAGCGCCGAAACCTCCTTCGATGCGGAGGTACAGACCCCGCTGATCGGGCACCTTGTCCATCTCTTCTCGCTGTCAGAGACGGCGGATATCCGGATCGAAGCGAACCCGCTGGACGGGGGCGACCCCACCATCGCGTTGATCGATGCCAGCGGCCGGGAGGTGGCGGCGAATGACGATTTCGGCGGTGGGTTCGGCAGCCGGATCGAAACGACGCTGGAGCCAGGTGCCTATTGCGTCACCACCCGCGACCATGGCGGCGCCATCACGCCCGTGGCCCTGCGCGTGGGTCGGATCGAGCATCCGGCCCTGGGCGCCGCAGCGCCCGTATCGAATGCGAATAGCGGGCCGGGCGCCTGCACGCTGGACGACCTGCCGACCCTCGCCGACGGGCCGCTGGATGCGGCCATGCTGGCAGCAACCGTTCAGGCGGTCGGCACGGTGACGGAATTCCCGGCCTGGCAGTTCGAACTGGCCGAGGCTGCGCCGCTCACGATCACGGCCACGATGGAGAACGGCGATCCGCTGATCAGGCTGCGAGACGGGGCCGGAAACCTGCTGGAGGAGAACGACGATGCGGACGGGTTGAACGCGCGCATAAACGTCGAGAGCGATCTTCCGGTGGGCCGCTATTGCCTGGAGCTGGAGGATGTGGGCGGCGATGACGCGCCCGTGACCGTCAGCGTCACGACCTTTGACCCTGTTGCCGAAAGACGCCGCGGGCTGGATGCGGCCGAGTTCGCCCCGACCGCAGCGGACGAGGTGACGATTGCGGAACTGGGCGTCGTCCAGACGAGCCTCCTCCACGACGTCTCGGGCGATGTGGACGAGGCCAAATGGGTCCGCTTCGAGATGCCGGAAGACGGGTTGATGGTGATCGAAGCTGTGGGCCAGAACGTCGATCCGCGGCTCGTCCTTTTCGACGCGCTCGGCCGTCCGCTGGGCGAGAATGACGACGGGCCGGATGGGCTCGACAGTCTGCTGGCGATCCGCTTGCGCGCAGGCGCGCATCTGATGGCGGTGGCGCTGGTGAACAGCGAAGGGAACGGCAATGTGCGCCTCATCTTCGAGCGGTTCGTCCCGGCCAGATGACGATGGGCTGGGCCTTGCCCAAGGCACTCTGAAGCTGGTCGACCACGACCCGCGTTGGGCCATGGCCTTCGCGGCAGAGGCCCGGCATCTCTCGACGCTTTTGCCACCCGGGGCGGAGATCCATCATATCGGTAGCACGGCCGTTCCGGGCCTGCTCGCCAAACCGATCCTCGATCTGGGCCTCGCCCTTCCGGCCACCCTGCACGAAGACGCCGTCCGGGCGATGGTGGCGGACGACTATATCGACCGGGGCGAGCGGAGCGGGCGCCTCTTGATCCGGCTCCGCGATGGGAAGGTTCGCACACACAATCTGCATCTCTATCCGACCAGGGATGTGCGGCTGACCGAACAGATCGCCTTTCGCGACCGTCTTCGCGCGGACCCGGCGCTGCGGGCCGCCTACGCTGCCGACAAGCGCCGCATCGTCGAAAGTGGGACGGCCCGCCGCGACTACGCCGACGCGAAAACCGCGTTCATCCGCGCGGCCCTCGCCTGAGTTACTTGTTCATCTTGGCCAGCGCCGCTTGCATCTCGGCCAGCTGCTTGCGGATCGCGTCCAGCTCTTCTTTGGAACCATCCTCGCTTGGGGTCTCCGGGACCGCACGGTCCTGCCCCCCCGCGCCCCCGGCCGTCCAACCGCCGGTCATCGCTTTGAAGAAGGCGGCCTGACTTTCCTGCATCGCCTTGACGCCGGGCATCTGCGCCATGGGATTCATGGCATTCAGGTTCTCCATCATCTTGGATTGCCCCGAGCGCAGCATCTCGAAACTGGCGGTCAGAAAATCGGGGACCACCGATTGCGCCGCCCCAGTATAGGAGCGCACGAGATCGGTCAGCACCGCCAAGGGCAGCACGCTTTCGCCCTTGCTCTCATGCTCGGCGATGATCTGCAGCAGATAGGAGCGGGTCAGGTCGTCGCCGGATTTCAGATCGACGATCTGCACCTCGCGGCCCGCGCGGATAAAGCCCGCAATGTCGTCCAGCGTCACGTAATCGCTGGTCTCGGTGTTGTAGAGCCGTCGGCTTGCATATCGTTTGATCAGCAGCGGCGTCGCGTCGTCCGCCATGGCGGGCCCTCCCCTGTCGCGGTGCGGCGATGCTAGCGCAGCGACAGGGAAGCGCAAGAAAAAGGGCGGGATGCCGATGCATCCCGCCCCAACAATTCAAACGTCTGGCGCGATTACTTCGCAGCAGCAGCCGTCTTCTTGGCGGCCGTCGTGGCCTGCGCGGTCGCTTTCTTCACGGCGACCGTGGCGTCTTCCTGGGCTTCCTTGCCAGCGGCGAGGACCAATTCCATGGTCTCCATCTGCACCTTCTTCGCGACTTCGGCGAAGGCAGCCATGTTCTCGGCGGCCACTTCGGCGGAGGCGGAGGCGAAGTCGGTCATAGCCTTGGCGTAATCCGTGGCGTCGTCCTTGACCGTGGCGACAGGCGCCATCTTGGACAGGGTTTCACGGGTCCACTTGTGGCTGATCTCGGCGGATTGCTCAGCGGCGTCCAGGGCAACCTTGGACATCTTCTCGGCGAAGGCGGCCTGGGTGCGGAACGCATCCTGCATGGCGGAGGTGTCCACGGGGAACGCACCCATCATGTCGGTCATGTACTTGGTGAAGTCTTGTGCCTTGTTCATCTCTGTATTCCTCTACGCGCTTGCTAGTTTCGGTTCGACGCTGCCTAAGCGGCACGTCCTTTCTGCGACTGCGGCCTAAGTACATGCTGCAGCGCGGCAATGCAAGTTTTTTCTGCGCTGCAGCATGGAAAAAATAGGGTTGGATCCGAAAAACCGTTTCCGCAAACGTGCAAACAGGCCGCGCATCCGGGGATGCGCGGCCCGAAAGGCCCCACCCGTGGGTGACGTTAGGCAGGCACGGCCTCCCGATCGGTGATCGCTGCCGCGACCGCTTCGCCCTCGACGCTGGCCGCACCGCCCCGCAGAAGGAGGTTCAGGATCGTGCCTGCGACCAGGGTGCCGCCGACCGCGCCCAGGCGACCGCCGGTATTCTCGGCCTCCCAGAGGATGTAGAACCAAAGAGGCGTATTGCCCTCCAGTCCACAGGCTTGGACCTGCGGATGCGCGGGCAGTACGTCGACACCCATAGCTTCGGCCACGCGCTCGCCAGAGGGCAAGCAGAAGGTGCGCTGGCCACGCAGCATGTTGCGCTCCGCCAAGTTTGGCATGGAGCCGACGACGGCAGCGGGCAGCCGGATTAGATCCGGGACGATCCGCGTATTGATCGGCCGGGCGCGCTGTGCGCTGTCACCGAAGAAGCGATCCATCTCGAGATTGTGCCAGGGTGCCACCGGCTTGAAGCCGCGATTGACCTCCGAGAAGATCTCCTCCTCCGGGAAGCGGTCGTTCAAGGCATAGGTCTGCCGGATCATGGAATGGCCGAAGCGGAAGGCCGCGGCGGAAAACTCCACCGGCATGTCGGGCGCGCAGGACCAGCGAACCCGATCCTCCGGAAGCTTGCCCTGGGCATAGCCCTCCTTCAGTGGGTTGAGCACGTCCGGGTCGACCACGTCCGGCAGGAATTCATGTAGGACCCGCTGAACGTATTCGGCCTGCAGTTCCTCGCGCGCGGCCTCAAAGCCCTCATCGCTGTCCCCGTGGGCTTCCAGGAGGGCATTGTGCCGGATCACGAATTGGCGGCCGTGGACCTGACTGATAAACAGGTTCTCGTCGTTGCGCGGATCGCCGATCAGGGCGCGCCGGTTCTTGTTGCGCTGCAGATCCAGATCGTTGGCCTCCAGTCCGACCTCGGCCCCAGACCCGACGGCCAGACCGAAACGCCGCCCGTTCTGGCCGTAGAGCCAGGGCGTCACTTCGGGGCCGCTGCCATAGACGGAATCCAGATCGAAACGCGGGGTGCGGAAATTCTCGATCCGCGTGACGGCGCCGGAGGCCTTGCCCAACATGGTCGTGGCGTCAAGCGTCAGGTCATGGTCGATGAACTGGCCGAAAAAGGCGCTGCCCGCCGCGGCGGGGCCGTCCTTCTCATCCCCCTCGGCCTCTTCCATGGAGGCGGCGAGCTTGCGGATCGCGTCTTCCGACGGCTGGCCCGACACCGGGACGGCATCGTAAAGCCGCCCGAAGGTCCGTTGGGCCAGCGCTTCGCGGGCTTCCAGCCCCATATGGCCCTCGCCCACCTCGACCTTGGGCAAATGGCCCAACGTCTCGGTCCCCTTTTCCATATCGTGGCACGCCCATTTGATCGCCGTCTGGACGCCGGACACCATGCCGTGGTGACGGTTCTTCAAACTCTTGGCCATGATCGGCCCCCCTATCTCTCGAATGAATGCGGGGACCCTAGGAGCCGTCGCCCGGATCGGGCTAGTCAGGTTAACCTTACCTTTACCGTTTCCAAGAAACGAACGGCTGCCTCACGCGCCCCGTCCTTTGGTCTGCACATAGGTGCCCGGGGCATCGCCAAGGGGTGTGTGGCTTTCGCCACCCGGAACGCGTGCCTTCACCAACCGACCGGAGCGGCCACGCAGCCATTCCTCCCATCGGGGCCACCATGACCCTTCGTGGAAGACGGCCTGCGCATACCAATCGTCGGGTGTCTCGGCGGGCAGGTCGTTGTCGTTGGTGTAATGCCCGTACTTTTTCTTCGACGGAGGGTTCACGATCCCGGCGATATGGCCCGACTGGGACAGGAAGAACGTCTTGTCCTTGGATCCCATCTTGTCGACCGAGGACCACGCGCCTTTCCATTGCGCGATATGGTCCGTCTCACAGGCGATGGCGCAGAGCGGATGCTTGACGTCCGCGAGCGTCAGCCCCGTCTCGCCCATGAAGTCGTAGCCGCCATCGGCCAACGCGTTTTCCATGCAGAGCTTGCGGAGATATTCGGTTACCATGGGGCCGGGCAGGTTGGTGCCGTCGCCGTTCCAGTAAAGCAGGTCGAAAGCGGGCGGCGCTTCGCCCAGCATGTAGGATTTGATGGCCGGCCCGTAGACCAGATCGTTGGAGCGCAGATAGCTGAACGTCCGGCCCATGAAGAACTTGTCGAGATATCCCTTGGCCGCGCTCTCCCGCTCGATCCCCTCGACGAAGTCGTCATCGAGAAAGACACCCATCTCTCCGGGATCGGAGAAATCCGCGAGTGTGGTGAAGAAGGTCGCCGACTTGACGCTTTTGTCGCCGCGCCGCGCCATCAGCGCCAGCGTCAGGGCCAGGGTCGTGCCGGCGATGCAATAGCCGATCGCATTGACCTGCTTCTGGCCTGTGATCTCTTTGGCGACGTCGATGGCGGTCAGGTAGCCGTCCTCGACGTAATCGCTCAGCTTGGTATCGGCATAATCCCCGTCCGGGTTCACCCAGGAGACGACGAAAAGCGTATAGCCCTGATCCACGATCCATTGGATCAGGCTGTTCTGGGGCTTCAGGTCCAAGATGTAGAATTTGTTGATCCAGGGCGGGAACAGAACCAAGGGCGTCGCCCGCGCCTTTTCGGTGGTGGGCGCATATTGGATCAGCTCGAACATCCGGTTGCGGAACACGACCGAGCCTTTAGCGGTGGCGATGTTGCCGCCCAATTCGAACGCCTCCGGGTCGGATAGCGTGACCAGCCAATCGCCCTCATTGCGCTCGATGTCGCGCACCAGGTTTTCCAGCCCCTTGACCAGGCTCTCGCCCTCGGTCTCCACCGCGCGCTGCATGGCCTCGGGATTGGTGGTCAGGAAGTTCGTCGGCGCGAAGAGATCGACGATCTGCTGACTGAAGAACTCGACCCGCCTTTTGTCGACCGCGTCCAGCCCTTCCAGATCATGCACCGTATCGCGGATCGCACGCGCGCTGATCTGATATTGCTGCTTGAGGAAATTGTACCACGGATGCTCGGTCCAGAGGGGGCTGTTGAAGCGCCGATCTTCCGGCTGGCTGTCTTCCGGCGGCACCGGTTTTCCGCTGGCCAGCGCCGTCTGCGCCTCGACGGCGTGTTTGAGCGCGGCGCCCCAATAGCCGACCTGCTTTTCGATCAGCTTGGCGGGGTTGGCCGCCATTTCAGCCCAATAGGCCGCCATCGCACGCGCATAAAGCTCAGGCCCCGGGCCTTGCAATCCGTAATCCGCACCCTTCCGCTGCGACAAGGCAGCCACGAGACGCTTGGTCAATTCGTCCATCTTGGCGAGGTTGGCGTTCAGGCGTTCAAGCGCCTCACCCCGTGTTTCATCCCTGACACGGAACGCAGTGTTGACGTCATCCCCGCTGGACATGTTCTTGCCTTTCTCCCCCTGTGCTGCAACTCATGCTGCAACTGCTTGGTAACCCCGCCCTAGCATACTGAGGGTCGGAGTCCCAAACCAACGGGCGAGCGTCCGCACCGTTCCCCGTCTATCCATGAAGGAGTCGTGCGATGCGTTTCATGGCCGCCTACGACATGATGGAAACCGCCCGGAACACCAATGCCTGGCTCGGCGCCACGGCCCGGACCATGGGCAGCTACCCCGCTTTCGCCCTGTGGCCCAACCCGGTCTTCCGGATGATGGCGGCCTGGGGCGAAGTGACGGAGCGCAGCTTTGCCCGGATGGTCGCCAAGCCCGATTGGAACATCAACGCCATTCCCGGCGCCGATGCCCGCGACCATTTGGTGGAAGTGGAAACCGTGGTCAAACGCCCGTTCGGCGACCTGATCCGCTTCGCCGTCCAGGGCCGGGATCCGATGAAGCGCCGCATCATGCTCGTGGCGCCCATGTCGGGCCATTACGCGACGCTTCTGCGGTCCACGGTCGTATCGCTGCTGCCGGATGCCGATGTCTACGTGACCGACTGGCACAATGCCCGTGACATCCCGGTCTCGGAAGGCAAGTTCGATATCGAGGATTACACCCTCTATCTGCGCGATTTCATGAAGGAGCTGGGGCCGGACCTGAATGTCATCGCCGTCTGCCAGCCCGCACCCCTGACCCTGGCGGCGACGGCGCTCCTTGCTGAACAGGAGCCCGAGGCGCAGCCCCGCACGCTGACCCTGATCGGCGGGCCGATCGACCCGGATGCCGCCCGGACCGAGGTCACCGATTTCGGCCGCCGGGTCACCATGGGCCAGTTGGAGCAATCCATGCTGCAACGCGTGGGCTTCCAATATGCGGGCGCGGGCAGGATGGTATATCCGGGCCTTCTGCAGCTTGCCTCCTTCATCTCCATGAATGCAGAGACCCATGGCAACGCGATGTGGAACCAGGTGATGCGCGTGGCCGATGGCACGGCGTCGGATATGGATAAGCACAATAAGTTCTATGACGAATATCTGGCGGTCATGGACATGACGGCCGAGTTCTATCTGTCGACCGTCGAGCGTATCTTCAAAGGCCTGGAGATCGCGCAGAACCGCTTCACCGTGCAGGGTCAGGCCGTGGATATCGGCGCGATCAGCAATGTGGCCGTGAAGACGGTGGAGGGCGGCAAGGACGATATCTCCGCCCCCGGCCAATGCGTGGCCGCGCTGGACCTGCTGACCGGCCTGCCCGCTGACAAGAAGGCAAGTTATCTGGAACCGGATGCGGGCCATTACGGTATCTTCGCCGGTGGCTCCTGGCGGCGGAATATCCGGCCCTTGGTCCTCGATTTCATCGACGCCAATGCCGGACCGACGCGCCGGGCGCGCAAGGGCCGTGGACCGGCGAACCTCAAAGCGGTCTGACGGCCTTCCACACGCGATGCCGTTTGCCCCAAGCGCCCCAATTTTCAGACGAAAATTGGCCCCAGGGATCGGGCGTCGATGCCAGTTGGGGCCGATGGGCAGGATCTCGGCCACGGCGGCGGCGCTCGTGCTCTCGGCTTCTGCCGCGCTTGGCTGTGAGATGCCGCGCGAGCCTCTCTTGACCTGTGATCTGATCGGTCGATCCGAACGCCTGGAATTCTGCGGCCTGATCGATCGCGAAACGGCCACCTCCAGCCATGAGACCTATTCCTATGGCACGCCCGGTGATCCGCCCGACCTCACCTTCCGCCCAGAGGCGCAATGGGGCGCCACCTTCCATGAGGGGTATGTCGAACATCCCGATCTCAGCAGTTGGGGCGTGGGCTTAGTCCACCCCAATGGTCGCGTCTTCGTCGTCTACGCCTACGGGGATTACGGCGACGACCGCATCCGCCGCGGCGTTCTGCAGGTCTTTCCCGATTTCGACAGCTTCACGCGGGCAAAAAGCACGGGTGTCGGCGGCGATGCGATCTATCACGCCGAATGCCGCCCGGAGACGATCGAGGGCTATTTCGGCGTTTTCCGCCCTTGATCCGCCGCCACACGCGTCGCCCTGCCGGGCCGATTGACACGCGCCTGCCGACCCCCGATCCTGCGCTGCATCCCGTCGCGGAGTGTGCCATGCCCGATCTGTCCTTTGCTTGCCGATGTGGCCTCCTGCGGGGCCAGCTCAAAGGGATGGATCCGAAGGCCTACACCCATGTGGTCTGCCACTGCGCCGATTGCCGATCCGCCTATACCCATCTGGGCCTCGCTGATCCCGACAAGGTGAGCATCATCCAGACCAGCCAGGACGCGGTGAAGATCACGCAAGGCGGTGAGCATTTGCGGGTCTTCCGCCTCTCGCCCAAGGGGGCGCTGCGCTGGTACGCGACCTGCTGCGACACGCCGCTGTTTTACACACCGCTCAAGGCCCGTCTTGTCCATGTCGGTATCAATGCCGACCGGGTCGAAGGCGATCTCAGCCGGGTGGAAGCCGAGGGCTATATCCACACGCCAAAAGGCACCAAGAACAAGGGGATCCCGCGCATGTTGGGCAAGATGATCTCGCGCATGGCAGCCAAGAACCTGAACGGCGACTGGAAGGACAGCCCCTTCTTCGAGCCCGATGGCGCTCCGATCCGCCCGCCCCAGGTGCTGACGCGGGAAGAACGTGCCGCGGCGTTAATGGGCGTGGGACGGTAGGGGGCCAACGAGACGCTGCCGGTCCGAATGTCGCGTACTGTCTGGCAGCGGAGCGGAGCGTGAGCTGCGCAGACCCTGAACAATAAGGCCCGGCGGGAGCTTACCACAGGCAGACCGGCGGGCGCATTGGACGATGTTCCAGCGCCCGCCAGACCCGGGATCAGTGCCCGAGGATCTGGGACAGGAACAACTTCGTGCGGTCGTTCTGCGGGTTCGAGAAGAATGCCTCAGGCTCGTTCTGCTCCACGATCTGACCGGCATCCATGAAGATCACGCGGTTCGCCACCTGTCGCGCGAAACCCATCTCGTGCGTCACGCAGAGCATGGTCATTCCCTCCTCGGCGAGCTGGATCATGGTATCCAGCACCTCCTTGATCATCTCGGGGTCGAGGGCCGAAGTCGGCTCATCGAAAAGCATGATCTTCGGCTTCATGCAGAGCGACCGCGCGATGGCCACACGCTGCTGCTGACCGCCGGAAAGTTGGCCGGGATATTTGTTGGCCTGGTCGGGGATCTTCACCTTTTCCAGGAAGTACATGGCCGTCTCCTCGGCCTCCCGCTTCGGAACCTTGCGGACCCAGATCGGCGCCAAGGTGCAGTTTTCCAGAATGGTCAGATGCGGGAACAGGTTGAAGTGCTGGAAGCACATCCCGACCTCGGACCGGATTTTATCGATGTTCTTGAGGTCCGAACTCAGCGGGGTGCCGTCCACGACGATCGAGCCTTGCTGATGCTCTTCCAAGGCGTTGATGCAACGGATCAAGGTCGACTTCCCCGACCCGGATGGTCCGCAGATGACGATCCGTTCACCGCGATAGACGGTCAGGTCGATATCCCGCAGGACGTGGAACTGACCGTACCACTTATTCATGTTGTCGATCTCGATCGCGACCTCGTCGGAGACCTGCATATTCGAACGGTCGACATTGGTATCTATGGCAGCCATGGACGGATCTCCTCAGCGATGGTCGGTGCGCAACTGGCGTTCGAGCCACTGCGAGTATTGCGAAATGCCGTAGCAAACGACGAAGAACAGGATGCAGGCGAAGGCCCAGGGCTCCCAATAGATGCCGCCCGCCCAATCGGTCGAGGACAGGATTGGGCCGCGGATCATGCCTACCATGTCGAACATGGAGATGACCGAAACGAGCGTCGTGTCTTTGAAGAGACCCACCGCCACGTTCACGATGCCCGGGATCGAGATCTTCAGCGCTTGCGGCAAGATGATGAAGCGCATGGATTGCGCGTAATCCAGCCCCAGACTGTCTCCCGCTTCATATTGGCCCTTGGGCAAAGCGGCGAGGCCGCCGCGGATCACCTCGGCGATATAGGCCGCTGAGAACATCGTGATCATGATGACGACGCGCACGATCAGGTCGAAATTCGTGCCCGGTGGCAGGAAGTAAGCCAGAACCACGTTCGCCACGAAGAGAAGTGTGATGAGGGGCACGCCGCGCACGAACTCGATGAAGACGACGCAGACGCCCTTGATGAAGGGCAGCTTCGATTGCCGCCCCAGCGCCAGCGCGATCCCCAACGGCAGCGAGAGCGAGACGCAGACGATCCCCAGGATCATGTTCAGCATGAAGCCACCCAGATCGCGCGAGGCCACCGCCTCAAGGCGCCCGACGCGACTGAACTCTCCGGCGATCGTCCCGCCGATCCACCAGATGGCCAGCGTTGCCAGCAGTGCCGCCACGAGGCCGAGGGCGAAGCCGAAGCGCCGTTCCCCGGCATTGAAGGCAAAATAGCCCCCCACCACGCCGAGCAGCACGACCAGCGGGCTCAGGATCGAACCGCCCCAGATCAGCCAATAGGCGACGAAGGGATAGAGGCCGGTGGCGATCAGGGTCCAGCGCGGTAGGTACATCGCGAAGAGGGCGGGCGGGACGGCCAGGAACAGCAGCAGAAATGCCAGGGTCGGCCGCCAGTAGAACTCATCCGGATAGGCGAAGCCGAACAGGAACTGCTCCCACCTTTGGGCGATCACGGCGAAGCAACCGCCCCCGTTGCCCTGCAGGATCTCCCTGCAATCGCGGACATTTTCCCCCTCCCAGGTGCCATTCACGATCCAGGGGATCAGGCCGGACAGGAGGTACCAGATCACAATCAGCCCGAGGATGGTCATGATCGAGTTGAACCAGCCGGAGAACAGGTTCTCCCGCACCCATTTCAACGCACCGGTTTCGGCGACAGGGGGCGGGGCTGGCGGGATTTCGCTTTCGCGGACGAAGGCGACGGACTGGGCGTGCGTGTCACTCATCGCTCAGCGCTCCTTCAGGGCAACGGAATTGTTGTAGACGTTCATGATCGCCGAAATGGCGAGGCTGAAAGTCAGATAGAACAGCATCAGCAAGAGGACGGCTTCCAGGGCCCTGCCGGTCTGGTTCAGCGTGATGCCGCCCAGTGTCCCGGTCAGGTCCATGTAACCCACCGCAATCGCGAGCGACGTGTTCTTGGTGATGTTCAGGTATTGAGAGATCAGCGGCGGGATGATCACCCGCAGCGCCTGTGGCAGCACCACAAGACGCATGACACGCCCGGGGCGCAGACCCAGCGCCGCAGCCGCTTCGGTTTGGCCCTTGGAGATCGCCAGGATACCGGCACGCACATTCTCGGCGATGAAGGCGCCAGTATAGATGGACAGCGCGAACCAGAGCGCGATGAGCGAGTTTCGCGCCAGAAGGCCACCTTGGAAATTGAAGCCACGCAGCGCCGGGATGTCCCAGTGCAGACCGAGGGCGAACAAGGTGATGATGATGGGTACGAACCAAGTGGCCAGGATCATCGCCCATGTCTTCGGACGCTCGCCCGTGGCCTCCTGTCGCTTGTCCGCCCATCCGGTGATGGCACGGGCGGCAAAGAACGATCCCGCGAGCACGGCCAGGACGATCAGCCAGTTCGCGCTGGATGCGGAATTGGCGATGGTGACCTTGGTTCCAGGCTCGATCTCTTGGGCACCGATCCCGTTGGTGAAATAGGGCGCCGGGACATAGATCCCGCGGTTCGTGACCGGAATGATCCCAAAGAGCGGCGCAGCGGTGGCCTCTTCACCGCGAAAGTCGCGCGGCTGCGGGAAGACATTCGCCGTGAGGGTGAAGATGATTAGGATCCAGATAAGCACCGGAATGTTGCGGAACATCTCGACATAGACGGCCATCAACTTGGAGATGATCCAGTTATTCGACAGCCGCAGGACCCCTGCGATGACACCGAATACGGTCGCGGTGGCGCAGGCCAGGAAAGCCACGATCAACGTGTTCATGGCGCCGATGATCGTAGCACGAAGATGGGTGTCCTGGCTGGTATACGGGATCGGCTGCTGGTTGATGTCGTAACCGGCCGGATTGCTGAGAAATTCGTAAGAGATGTCCTGACCCAGATCTTCCAGGTTCGCGAACATGTTCGAGATCAGCCACCCAAACGCCAGTATCAACAGGACAAGGGCGATGAACTGGAAGGTATAGCTTCGGTATCTGGTGTCGCTGATAAGCTGCCCGACACGGAATCCCTGCCCCGCGCCATGCGGATCGGTCGCAATCGTCATCTAATCTTCCCCGTTCTTCCCCTGGCCGCGGCTTTGCGCCGTCTCCTCCCGCCCGGGAACATCTGCTGTCGCAAGGAAGAAGGGCGCGGATCGCTCCGCGCCCTTCCCCGTCAGTTTCTTACCGGAATGGCGGCGAGTAGATCAGGCCACCATCCGTGTATTGAGCGTTGAGCCCGCGGGCGAGGCCGATGGCCGTCGACGCACCGATGTTGGTGTCGAACACTTCGCCGTAGTTGCCGACGGCGGCGATGGCGTCCTTGGCCCAGCTGGCCTCGAGACCGATCATCGCGCCCAGCTCGCCTTCGGTGCCCAGGAGACGGTTGATCTCCGGATTGTCACCGGCGGCCGACGCCATCTCTTCCACATTGCCTTGGGTCACGCCCAGTTCCTCGGCGGTGATGAGCGCGTTCAGCGTCCAGCGGACGATGTCGGCCCATTCGCTGTCGCCGTGGCGGACCAGCGGGCCCAGCGGCTCTTTGGAGACGACTTCGGGCAGGATGACGGACGCGTCCGGATCCTCGAAGCCAGCACGCTGCGCGGCCAGGGCCGAGCGGTCGGTGGTGTAGACGTCGCAAGCGCCAGCCAAATACTGCTGGACGGCCTCGGCGCCGGTCTCGATCGGCACCGGCTCATAGGACATGCCGTTCACGCGGAAGAAGTCCGCGAGGTTCAACTCGGTCGTGGTGCCGGTTTGGATGCAAACCGTGGCGCCGTCCAGTTCGGTGGCGGAGGACACGCCCAGCTCAGCCGGGACCATAAAGCCCTGACCATCGTAATAGTTCACGCCGACGAAATCGAACTTGAGGTCGGTGTCGCGCGAGAAGGTCCAGGTCGTGTTCCGGGCCAGCATGTCGATCTCACCCGAGGCGAGCGCCGTGAAGCGCGTCTTGCCCGTGGTGGGCACGAATTCGACGGCGGTCGGGTCACCCAGCACGGCGGCGGCAACGGCCCGGCAGACGGCCACGTCGAAGCCCTGCCATTCGCCGTTTGCATCGGGTTCGGCGAAGCCCGGCACGCCGGTCGTTACGCCGCAATTCAGCGTGCCGCGCGCCTTCACGTCGTCCAGGGTCGCCGCCGATGCGCCGGCCGCAGCAAGGCCAGTCAGGGCCAGCGTGCCGAGCAATACGGATCTGTTCATAAGTAAACCTCTTCCTGATGTACCGCAGACCGTCACCGGATCTGCTGCGCCGCCCCTGTCGGGGATGGCTGGTTCTGATGTGAGGATGTTCACCCCCCTCACTGCCTGAAAAGAGGGCAGATGGGCGGCCGAAGGTCAAGGGCGCGTCGCCGGTTTCGGCCTGGAATCCGACGGGATCAGCCACTTTCTGGCTGTCTTTGAGGCTCTCTACGGCCGCAACGCGTCAAGGTAAGGCGATCATGACTTCAGAGAAGGCGGACGATCCCTATTCTGGCCCTGGTCCTTTCGATCTGCGGAGCTGTCTCGATGGCGCGTTTTCTCATCGCGATGGGTATGGCCTTGGGCATAAGCCTCGGCGCCGTGATGGCATCCGTGACGGGTGGCGCCGCGACAGCGGCCATCGAAACGTCGGATGCGGCCGTCCGGAGATCGACGCGCTAGGCCGCCGACAGAAGCCTCAGGTAACGGTCGGCTTGCAGAAAGGCTGCGCGTTTTGCCGCCACCCTTTCCGCCTCTTCCGCGTCGACGCCCCAGCGCTCTGCTTGCCAGTCCTCATCGACGCGACTGCGGGACCAAAGGTCTTCCGGTGCTCGCACACGCTCCAGCGCGGCCAGGCCGAGCACAAGGCTGCCCGACAGGGTGACGAACTCACTCAGCGCGGTGATTTCCCATGCGCTGGCCGCCTCCACCCGGGCGCGCAGGGCTTCCAACGCATTGGCAGGCTGTTCCACCGGGATCACCCCCTGCGTGACCGCAAGGCGGGCACCGAACCGGTCGTCGGCCCAATCCAGCATCTCGTTCCAGGCCGTCGCCTGCCGCGTGACCAACCCCTCAGGACCCGCGGCGCGATAGCACAAAAGGTCCGAGCCCCCATATCCGGCCAGGTCGGCCGCTACGGCGTCCTGTTGCGGGATCACCTTGTCGAGCGTCGCGTTCACCGCCCGCATCAACGGCATGGAAAGTGGATCGATCACACCGTCCTGGGCTTGCCATTCCTGGGCTACCGCCGAAGCCAACGGGTCGCTGGGCATCGTGACGACCGTCCCGGCCGGAGATTTGATGGCCCGCCCATCCAAGCGAACGGTCCACCCGTCCTCAACTCTTTCGACCGTCGCGTCCGTCCAGAAGCGGCGTGCCTTCCATTCACTCACGCCGACATCTCTTGGATACGGGCCACGAGGCTTTCGAAATCGCTGACGACGGCGACCGCCCCTGCCTCCGACAGACGTTCCCCTTCGTGATAACCCCAATCCACCCCGATGGACGGGATATCGGCAGCATTTGCCATCTCGATGTCGAAGATCGTGTCGCCCACCATGACGGCCCGGTCTTCCGCGATCGCGGTTTCGGCCAGCGCGCGTCGCACCATCGACGGGTGCGGTTTCGACGGGTGGAAGTCGGCGCATTGCTGGGTAACGAAAAGGTCGTCCCAACCATAGGCCTTGACGACCCGGTCCAGGCCGCGACGCGATTTGCCCGTGGCGACGCCCAGGGCAAACCCGGCCGACCGCAGCGCGGCCAACCCGTCGGGCACGCCGGGATAAAGCGGCGGCTCAGCCCCGTTGGCGACGGCCTCCGCGAACCGGACCCGATAGGTCGCCGTGATCGTTGCTTGCACCTCAAGGTCAGCACCGGGCGTTAGCGCTTCGACCATGCGCGGCAACGATAGGCCCACAAGGGAGGTGACGGTCCGTCGCGCCGGATGTGGCAGGCTGACGACGTCGAACGCCGCGTTCATGCAATCGACGATGATGGCCTCGCTGTCGACCAACGTGCCGTCGACATCGAAGAGAACGAGAAAGTCAGGCATCGGGCTCCTCGAAAGGGTCGGGCGGAACGTCTTGGACGTCCCAGCCCAGCATGGACCAGGTCCGCTCCATATGGGAAGGGAGTGGCGCAGTCAGATGCAAGGTCGCGCCGGTCATCGGATGCGTCATCGAGAGGGAGCGAGCATGGAGGTGCAACTTGCGGCTCACCTCACCGCCAAGCTGCGCGCCCCAGCCATCGCCCAGGTTCTCCTGGCCCGATCCGCCATACTTGCCATCGCCCACGATGGGATGGCCCATCTCGGCCATATGGGCCCGCAACTGGTGGGTGCGGCCGGTGATCGGCACGAGGGCGAGCCAGGCCGCGCGTGTCGCGAGATGTTCCAGGACGGCGTAATCGGTCGTCGCCCGCTTCGCACCCGGCACATTCTCCACCTCGTTGGGATGAACCGCGCGCATCTTCTCGCCCTCGCCTGCCCCGCCGCCGGGTGCCTTGACGAGACCATAGCGGACCGTGCCCATCCGCGGGCTCGGCACGCCGGCCACGGCGGCCCAGTAGATCTTGCGTGTCTCGCGGGCGCGAAACGCCTCCGAGATGGCGGCCGCCGTTTCCCGATCCCGCGCCAGAAGAAGGATGCCGGACGTATCCTTGTCCAACCGGTGGACCAGGCGCGGCGGTTCGGGCTTATCGAAGCGCAGCGCGTCGCCCAGCCCATCCACATGGCGCGTCTGACCCGACCCGCCTTGGGACGCGAGGCCGGGCGGCTTGTTGATCGCGATCAGGTGGTCGTCGCGGTAAAGCACCGTCCCGCGGATCATCTCGACGTCTCGATCGCTGACCCGAAGCTTGCGCGGACGCGCCGGTCCCGGCCCGTCGGGCAAAGGTGGCACGCGGACGGCCTGCCCGACGGCCACGCGATCCTTCGCCTTGACCCGGCCGCCATCCAGACGGACCTCGCCCTTGCGACACATCTTTTCGATCTGCCCCTGGCTCAGCTGCGGGAAGCGCCGTTTCAACCAACGATCGAGGCGCTGATCGCCCTCTCCCGTTGCAACCATAACGGTTTGGACGCCGCTCATGCGAAACCCCGTGCGAGCCATACGCCCAGAGCCAGCGCGGCGACCGACAGGCCAACGGAAAGGACGACATAAAGCGCCGCCTGCCCCGCCTGCCCCTGTTCGGCGAGCGTGATCGTCTCCAGCGAGAAGGCCGAAAACGTCGTGAACCCACCCAGCACGCCGGTCAGCAGGAAGGGCTGCCAATGGGTCAGACCGCGCTGGCCAAGCCAAACCACGAGAAGACCCATGGCAAAGCTGCCCAGCACATTCGCCGTCAGGATGGCGACAGGAAAACCGGGGCGCGCCAGGGCCATGCCCATGGCGAAGCGCGCAGCGGCTCCGATTGCGCCACCGAAGGCAACCTGAATCAGGGGGGACAACATGGCGGCCATGTCCACCACGTCCCTTCACGAGTCAACCGCCGCGCTTGGCCCGTTGCTCTACGAACCAATCGAGGCGCCGGCCCAGCTCCCGCTCGAAGCCGCGATCGACCGGAACGTAATAGACCGGACGCTTCATCCCGTCGGGAAAGTAGTTCTGACCTGAGAAGCCGTCGGCGGCATCATGGTCATAGGCATATCCGGCGCCGTAGCCCTGTTCTTTCATCAGTTTGGTCGGGGCGTTCAGGATGTGTTTGGGCGGCGGCTCGGACCCGGTTTTCCCAGCCGATGCCATGGCCGCCTTATAGGCGCCGTAGGCAGCATTCGATTTCGGCGCGAGGGCGAGATAGACGACCGCGTTGGCCAGCGCCAACTCGCCTTCGGGCGAGCCCAAGCGCTCGTATGTCTCCCAAGCCTGCAGACAAATACCCTGCGCCTGTGGATCGGCCAGGCCGATATCCTCGACCGCCATCCGGGTAATCCGACGGGCCAGATAGCGCGGATCCTCACCGCCTTTCAGCATCCGCGCCAACCAATAGAGGGCCGCGTCCGGGTCGCTGCCGCGCACGGATTTGTGCAAGGCGGAAATGAGGTTGTAATGCGCATCGCCGGACTTGTCGTATTGGCTGGCCCGCCGGTTTAGCCGTCGCGTCAGGGCGTCTCGATCCAAGGTCGTCTCGGCGCGCCAGGCCAAAACCTGCTCCACCATGTTGAGAAGCGCGCGGCCATCGCCATCGGCCATCTCCAGCAACGCCTCGCGCGCCGGTCCGTCCAGGGGAAGCTTGGCGGCCTGAACAGCTTCGGCCCGTTGTGCGAGCAGCTCCATGTCGCGCAGGGTCAGCCGTTCCAGAACCAGCACCTGCGCCCGGGACAGAAGTGCGCTGTTCAATTCGAAGGAGGGGTTCTCGGTCGTGGCGCCGATCAGGGTGATGGTGCCGTCCTCCATATACGGGAGGAAGCCGTCCTGCTGCGCCCTGTTGAAACGATGGATCTCATCCACGAACAGAAGCGTCCCCTGCCCGTTGGCCCGCCGATGGCGTGCCCCCTCGAACACCGTGCGCAGATCGGCAACGCCGGTGAAGATCGCTGAAATCTGGACGAAGTGGAGCCCGGTTTGACGGGCGAGCAAGCGGGCGATGGTGGTCTTGCCCACGCCCGGTGGTCCCCAGAGGATGAGGGATGGCAGCGTGCCGCGCAGCATCACCGTCAGTGCCCCGTCCGGTGCCAGAAGATGTGACTGGCCGATGACCTCCTCCAGCGTTGCGGGACGGAGCCGATCGGCCAAGGGCGCATCAGCTGCCGGGGAATGCATGGGGCTTGCCGGGGGATCGGCGGTATCGAAGAGATCGGCCATGGTCGCAATCTAGGTGCAGCGCGCGGGCCGGGGAAGTGGCGAGACGGCCCGACCGCCCCGCCCAGATCGCCTAATGCATCTTCGTCGCCATGGAGATGTTCACGCAGACCGACTCCGATCCTCCGATATCGAGGACGGGACCGGCAGGCACGCAGTCGAGGCCCACCCGGCGCGCCAACCTTGGCGAGTTGGCCGGGATCAAACCCAGGACCGACGTGGCCCCCAAGGCCCGCGCGCTCCGGACCATCTCGCTGATCAGCTGTAACTGTACCCGCATCCGCATCTTCGACGGGACATGATCGCAGACGAAGACACGGCTCGATTCCCAGATATGGGCGGCGACGGGCGCATCCTCGTCCAGCAGGTTCGACGGGATCGTGTCCAGAAGGCCCAGCTGCGCGTCCCGGATCATGTAGGAGTAGATGCCGCAGCGATGCGTCGTCGGGGTCAGCCGAACGCCCGCCAGGATGCGTCCATATTCGTGGACAGCGACCCACCGGCTGGCCGGCGTGTCGTATTGGTCGAACTCCATCCCATCGGCCTGCGGCAGGTCCCACTGGGCCTGCTCGATGAAAGTCCGATGCCTGGCGCGTAGCAGCTCGGTGAAGAGAGGGCCGTGCGCGTGGATATTGTCGAAGGAGAGCGTCGTCACTTGCATTGCACAAAGGTTCCTATGCCAGGTTGCCATTCACTGTCGTGGACACCAGGGGACCGGGTTTTCTCGCGATGTGGGATTGGGCTATAAAAGCCTGTATTCTCTCGCCATTTTTAATGCCTCGGCCGTGGTCTTTGCGCCCAGGCGGTCCCGGGCGGACGAAAGGCGCGCCTTTAGCGCGCTTTCCGAAATCCCAATCTCCGCGGCGGCGGCCGTATGGCGGAACCCATGCCCGACGAGGCGCAGGGCCTCGACCATTGCGGGCGTCAGGTCCTCGGGGGGCTCGGTGGCGTCGTGAAGACCTAGCGTGGCCTCCTCGACAGCATCGATCTCGTCATCCGTGAATTCGCGGTCCGAGCGCGCCACCCCGACGATCGTCCGGGAGGTAATCTTTCCGCAGGAAACCACGCCGCCGAAGACCAGGCCGAACTGGGCGGCCTTGTCCATGACACCGAATGGGTCCGGCAATGTGATATTGCTCCAACGCGTCTTCCCGGTTTTGCTGATCCCCCAGAAAACGAGAGGATCGCGCAGGGAATAGTTGTTGGCGGCATACAGATCCTGCCAATCCTGCGGATAGGTACTTTTGAGGTATAGTGGTGACGCGAAGCGGATGTGAACACCGGCGCTGTACCCTTTCGGCGCCAAATCATCCAAGGTTTGAAGGTGTCGAACCATCATGCGTCGCTTCTCGGACATGTCTTTTTAGACAAGTTGAGACTTTAGCCGTCAACTATACCGTGACGTAGTTACGACACCCAAAAGGTTAACAGTCGATGAACAACGGAATAAGTCCGGCGCTATTTGCGCGAGTTCTGGGGCTGCCAGATACCGCCAGGGTTGATCTGCTGCAGGCGCTTGGCGAGGCGCCGATCAAGGAAGCCGAGTTAGACAAAATCCTGACCCGACTTGAGGTTAGAGGACGACTTTCAGACGTTCGCAACGGCAAAGCACCCGCCTAACCCGCCCCTGGAAAGAAAAACGCCCCGCGAAATGGCGGGGCGAAATAATCTTCTTATTCAGGCGCTTCAGTCGGCTGGCGCAGCCTCTTCGGCTTCGAGCCGGGCGCGATCTGCCGCACCCTTGGCGTCTTCGTCACGTTCGACGAACTCGATGATTGCCATGGGCGCCATGTCCCCGTAGCGGAAGCCCGCCTTCAGGACGCGGACATAGCCGCCCTGACGATCCGCATATCGCGGGCCCAGCACGTCGATCAGCTTGGTGACGGCCGCGTCATCGTGCAGACGTGCGGCCAGCAGACGGCGGGCGTGCTGGTCGCCCCGCTTCGACAGCGTGATCATCTTCTCGACGATCGGGCGCAGTTCCTTGGCCTTGGGCAAGGTCGTCTTGATCTGCTCATGCTCGATGAGCGATGCGGCCATGTTCTTGAACAACGACTTGCGGTGTTCGTGTGTCCGGTTGAGGCGGCGGTATCCGCGGGCGTGACGCATGGGTCTATCTCCATTTCCTTATGCTTTGTCCGGGGTCCCATGCGTGCGGGACCCTCGCCTTGGGGCATTCGCCCGATCATTCCCCGCACCAAGCGGGCATTTCCGGCGCCCCCGCTGGGGGCACCGAAAGACTAGAAGTTGTCTTCGAACTTCTTGGCCAGATCCTCGATGTTCTCGGGCGGCCAGTCGACGATATCCATACCCAGATGCAGGCCCATGCCCGACAGCACTTCCTTGATCTCGTTCAAGGATTTGCGGCCGAAATTCGGGGTCCGCAGCATCTCTGCTTCGGTCTTCTGGATCAGGTCGCCGATATAGACGATGTTGTCGTTCTTCAGGCAGTTGGCCGAGCGGACCGACAATTCCAGCTCGTCCACCTTCTTCAAGAGAAGCGGATTGAACTCCAGATCGTCATCCGCGCCGGAGTCGCGGGCGGCCTCGGGTTCGTCGAAGTTGACGAAGACCTGCAGCTGATCCTGAAGGATGCGCGCGGCATAGGCGACGGCATCGTCAGGCGCGAGCGAGCCATCCGTCTCAAGCTTCAGCGTCAGCTTGTCGTAGTCGAGAACCTGCCCCTCACGGGTGGGCTGCACCTCGTAGGAGACCTTCTTGACCGGCGAATAGATCGCGTCGATCGGGATCAAGCCGATGGGCGCATCCTCGGGCTTGTTCTTGTCAGCCGAGACGTAACCCTTACCGGTGTTCACCGTCAGCTCGATATAGAGATCGGCGCCATCATCCAGGTGACAGATGACGTGATCGCGGTTCAGCACCTCGATCCCCGCGCTCTCGGAGATGTCGCCGGCTGTGACGACCATCGGCCCTTTCGCCGAGATCGAGACGCGCTTGGGGCCCTCGACCTCCATCTTCAGGGCGACGCCCTTCAGGTTCAGCACGATATCGGTCACGTCCTCACGGACGCCCGAAACGCTGCTGAACTCATGCAGAACGTTGTCGATCTGGACGCTGGTGACCGCAGCCCCCTGCAGCGAGGACAGCAAGACACGGCGCAGGGCGTTGCCCAGCGTCAGGCCAAAGCCACGCTCCAGCGGCTCGGCGACGACAGTCGCCTGACGGGCCGGGTTGTTGCCCGGACGCACGTCCAACTGCTGCGGCTTGATCAGTTCCTGCCAGTTCTTGTGAATCATGTGGCCCTTCCCTCCATTCCTGTCCCGCGCCAGGGGCGGATGGCGCGACACTCCCGAGGTTTCAAACGGCGAGGCGGGACCGCGCGGCGCGGCCCCGTCCAGGTAGTAACGGCGGCGTCAGACGCGGCGGCGCGTCGGCGGGCGAACGCCGTTATGCGCAATGGGCGTGACGTCACGGATGGCGGTGATCTGAAGACCGACGGCAGCCAGGGCGCGCAAGGCGCTCTCGCGGCCCGAGCCAGGGCCTTGCACTTCAACCTCAAGGGTCTTCATGCCGTGCTCCTGCGCCTTCTTACCAGCGTCCTCGGCCGCCATCTGGGCGGCATAGGGCGTCGACTTGCGCGAGCCCTTGAAGCCCATCGTCCCGGCCGAAGACCAGGAAATCGCGTTCCCCTGGACGTCAGAGATCAGGATTTTGGTGTTGTTGAACGACGAATTCACATGCGCCACACCAGCGGCGATGTTCTTACGTTCCTTGCGCTTGCCGCGCGCACGGGTTTCGCGTGCCATCTCTCCTGCCCTCCCTTATTTCTTCTTACCGGCGATCGCCTTGGCAGGGCCCTTGCGGGTCCGGGCGTTCGTGTGGGTGCGCTGACCGCGCACGGGCAAGTTCCGGCGATGGCGCAGACCGCGGTAGCAGCCCAGGTCCATCAGACGCTTGACGTTCATCTGCGTCTCGCGGCGCAGATCGCCCTCAACGGTGTAGTTGGCGTCGATATGCTCCCGGATTTGCAGGACTTCCTGATCCGAAAGTTCGTTCACGCGCCGCGTTACGTCGATGCCCACCGCCTCACAGATGGCGCGGGCCGACGAGTCGCCGATCCCCGTGATATAGGTCAGCGCGATCGGAACCCGCTTCCCCGTCGGAATGTTAACACCAGCGATACGTGCCAAATGGGACTTCCTTCTTCGTTGCGGTTCCGTAGTTCCAGAACCTTTTTTCACAACCAGGTCGGCGTGATCCGACCGGGATCCCCGCATCCTGCGGGGCCAGAAACAGATGGCCGGGAATCGTACGATTCCCGGCGGAGACTGCGACTTAAGGTCTGAGCAGGATGGCGTCAAGCGCCCGTAGACAGCCTGTCAAGAACTTTCTTCCAACAGCCTTGATATGGCCTCGCCCACGGCGTCGACCGCCCCCAATCCATCGACGCTCCGCAGGTCGCCCTTGCAGTGGTAATATCCGATCAGCGGAGAGGTCTTCTTGTAGTATTCCATCAGCCTGACCTTCAGGCTTTCTTCGTTGTCATCCGCGCGCACGGGCTGTCCGGCGGCGGCCGCCTCCCGCGCACGGCCGACGATGCGATCCACCAACACGGCGTCATCGACACGCAGTTCGATCACCGCATCCAGAGATTGCCCCTTGGTCTTCAGCAGCGCGCCAAGCGCGTCCGCCTGGGCCAGCGTGCGGGGGAAACCATCGAAGATGAAGCCGGCACCTCCTTGATCGAGTTGCTCTTCGATCAGACCGATCACGATCTCATCGGTGACCAAGGCCCCCGCATCCATGATCTCTGCAACCCGGTTCCCCATCTCCGTCCCCGAGGTCCGCGCCGCGCGCAGCATATCCCCGGTCGAGAGCTGGATCATCCCGCGCTCCTCCACGAGCCGCCGCGCCTGGGTCCCCTTCCCGGCGCCCGGCGGCCCCAGCAGAATGATGTTCATCGTCTGGCTGTCCCCTTGTTTCGTCCGCGCCGTTTACCACGCAGTTGCGATTTCTCGATCAGACCTTCGTATTGATGCGCGAGAAGATGGGACTGGACCTGCTGGATCGTGTCCATGCCGACCGAGACGATGATCAGGATCGACGTCCCGCCGAAATAGGCGGTGATCGCCAGTTCCTGCCGGACCATCTCCGGGATCAGACAGACCAGGGCCAGATAGCCCGCGCCCAAGACCAAGATCCGGTTCACCACATATTCGAGGTAATCCGCCGTTCGCTTGCCGGGTCGAATGCCGGGGATGAAGCCGTTCTGGTTCTTAAGGTTGTCGGCCACGTCGTCCGGTTTGAAGGACACGTTGAAGGTATAGAAATAGGTGAAGAAGATGATCATGCCCGCGAAGAACAGCAGGTAGAGCGGTTGACCCGGCCCGAAATAGGCGAGGATCGTCGACATGATCGGCCCGGTCTGCTGACCCGAGAACGTGCTGATCGTGGTCGGCAAAAGCAGCAGCGACGAGGCGAAGATCGCCGGGATCACGCCCGCAGGGTTCACCTTGACCGGCAGATGGCTGGAGCCGCCGTCGTAGACCTTCATCCCGACCTGGCGGCGCGGATACTGAATGTGGATCTTGCGCAGGCTGCGCTCCATGAAGACCACGAAGACCAGTGTCGCCAGCAGCATCACGATCACGCCCAGGATCACCGGCGTCGACAGCGCGCCGGTCCGGCCGCTTTCGAAGAACTGTGCCAGCGCTGCGGGCAGTTCCGCCACGATGCCCACGAAGATGATCAGGCTGATCCCGTTGCCAACGCCGCGGGCCGTGATCTGCTCACCCAGCCACATGAGGAACATGGTGCCGCCGACCAGCGTGATCACGCAGGCCGCACGGAAGAACCATCCCGGATCGGTGACCAGGCCACCCGACTCGAGTGAGACCGCCAGCCCGTAGGCCTGAAGCGTCGCAAGCGCGACGGTACCATAGCGGGTATATTGGTTGATCTTCTTGCGGCCCTGCTCACCCTCTTTCTTCAGCTGCTCCAGCTGCGGGACCATGGCCGTCATCAACTGCACGATGATCGAGGCCGAGATGTAGGGCATGATCCCAAGGGCGAAGACGCCCATGCGCCCGATGGCGCCGCCCGTGAACATGTTCAGGACACCCCCCAGCCCGGCGCTGGCCTGGTCGACGAAGTCACGCAACGCCGCGGCGTCGATGCCGGGAACGGGAATGTAGGTGCCGAAGCGGTAGATGATCAGCAGGCCGATCGTGAACAGGATGCGCTGGCGAAGCTCTTTGGCTTTGCCGAAGGCGCCCCAACTCATGTTCGCGGCCATCTGTTCAGCGGCAGATGCCATGGGCAAGTCCCTTAACTGAGACGCCGCCCCGGTTTCCCGTCAGGCGGCGTCTGAAAACCCTTGGGGTCATGTAAGCGGGCCTGCGCCCGCCCACAACCGTTCAGTCCGCCGCGGCTTGCGCTGTTGTCAGGCTACCACCGGCCTTCGCGACCGCGTCCACCGCGCCTTTGGAGGCGCCGGTGACCGTGATCTTGGCCTTTGCCGTCAGCTCGCCTTTGCCCAGCACGCGGATACCGTCCAGCTTGCGGCGCACCACGCCGGCGGCGACCAGGCTGTCCTCGGTCACATCCGCGGCATCCAGCTTACCTGCGTCGATAAACTGCTGGATCTTGCCCAGGTTCACCACGGCATAAGACTTCCGGTTCGGCTTGTTGAAGCCGCGCTTGGGAAGCCGCTGGTAGAGCGGCATCTGCCCGCCTTCGTAGCCGTTGATCGCCACGCCCGAGCGGGACTTCTGACCCTTGATACCACGGCCACCGGTCTTGCCGATGCCGGAGCCGGGGCCGCGGCCCACGCGCTTGGCTTTGTGGGTTGCGCCGGGATTGTCGCGCAGTTCGTTCAGTTTAACCATGTCGCTTCCTCGATCTGGCCGGACACGATCCCATGAAGCGTAAGGGGACCGGCCACGGCATATGACGTCCTTGCGGACTGGAGGCGGATACGGGGATTGCGACGGCGATGCAAGCCCGGATCAGGTGGTGGATCCGTCCGCGAGAAGGCCATGGGCCTGCATCAGGATCACGTCCTCGCGATAGAGGTCGTGCAGCCGCTTCGTGACCGCCTCGGGGATGGGCGCACGCTTGTAAGGCTGGCTGGCATTCACATGGGCGACCGGCGTGTCTTCGGCCCGCCCCGTCAGGCGATTCAACGCCGCGCCGAAGGCCGCGAAATCGTAGATGCGATCCACCCCAAGCCGCCCGTCCGCCAACATGAGGCGCGGCGCCTGGGGCCGGAACACCACCTGCCATGTTACCAAATCCGCCAACAGGTCGCTCATGGCGAAGGACACGAAGTCGTAGGGCTCCAATTGCGCCGCCAGCTTCAGCGCGGCGGGACGCTGGAAGCCCCCGGTGCGGTAGAATTCGAAAGCCGACCGGCACCGATCCACGGGATCCCGCATGAAGGTGAAGCTGTGGAAGGCCGCAAAACGGGACGGGCCTAGCAGCTGTTCATAGAATGGTGCTTCGGCATGGCCGAACCAGTCATGTTCCGGCAGCCCGTAAAGGTCGCGAATAACGGATTTGCCACCACATTTCGGAATGTGGACGAAGACCTTCTCGGTCCGCAAGATCGCCTCAAGCGCCGCCGCCTGTTTGCCCCGGCCCGCTGCCTTACGGCGCCGTGCGGCCCGCCATTCGTCGAGGAAGGCCGGGGCTTTCATCGCCCGGACCGCATGCCGTGGCGGGACGCATCCGATGTGATCACAAGCATGGGCGACAATCCGATAAACGCAATCGTCGCCTTCTGGGACGCAGGGCGGGCAAGGTCAACGTCACCAATGCTTGCCGCCGGAAGCAGGCACTGCGAAGGTCTTCCCATGCGCGCGCTCCTCCTCGCCCTTGCCCTTGCCTGGCCCGCCGCGGCTCAGGGCACCTGCGCCACGGATGCGATGCTGGTCTTCGACGGGTCGGCATCCATGTCCGAGATCGGTTTCGACATTCAGGATGCGCCGCGCATCGCCGATGCCCGCATCGCCATGGCCCGCGCCCTGCCTCAGGTCGAGGATTTCCGCCGGATCGGCCTGCTGACCTATGGGCCCGGCGGTCCAAATGCCTGCGCGGGGATCGACCTGCACTTCGCGCCGCGTCCACAGGCCGCCGCCCCGATCCTCGCCGAGATCGAAGCGCTGCGCCCCGCCGGGCTGACGCCGCTTGCGGCCTCGGTCGCCCAGGCGGTCGAGGTGTTGGACTACCGCAACCGCCCGGCCATCGTCGTCCTCGTGACCGATGGCAACGAGACCTGCGGCGGCCGACCCTGCGCCCTGGGCCGTCAGCTGGCCGAGAACGCGGCGGACCTCACCATACATGTGGTGGGCTTCAAGGCGTCCCGCGACTTCTTCGCCTGGGACAATCCCGACCAGCAGGAATATGCGGGCGACACCGTAGCCAAATGCCTTTCGGATTGGACCGGCGGCGTGTTCGTCGGCACCCAGACGGTGGAGGAACTGGTCGACGCCCTCCAGAACACGCTGGGATGCCCGTTGATCGGGCGAGCTAATTTTCCATTCAAATCAACAGGATAAAACGAAACACCCCGGCCGTTTCCGACCGGGGCGCTCCAAATCCGTAGGGTGGGTGAAGCCCACCAAAGCGAAAGCCTCAGCCCCGCTCCTCCACGATCTCTACCAGATGCGGGATCTTGGCGACCATGCCGCGGACGGAGGGCGTATCTTCCAGCTCGCGGGTCTTGTGCATCTTGTTGAGGCCCAGGCCGATCAGCGTCGCGCGCTGGTCGGCGGGGCGGCGGATGGGCGAGCCCACCTGCTTCACGACAATCGTCTTCGCCATGTGCTTCAGGCCTCCTCTGCGACGGGCGCCTGCTCGCCGTCGGCCTTGGGTGCATCGTCCTTGCGCAGGATATCGGCGACCTTCTTGCCGCGGCGTTGCGCCACCGAGCGGGGGCTGGCTTCCTTCTGGAGACCGTCCAGCGTGGCCCGGATCATGTTATAGGGGTTCTGGGAGCCGATGGATTTCGACACGACGTCCTTGATGCCCAGCATCTCGAAGACGGCGCGCATCGGACCACCGGCAATGATTCCAGTGCCTTCCGGGGCGGTCCGCATCACAACGCGGCCCGCGCCGTGGCGGCCCTCCATGTCGTGATGGAGGGTACGGCCATCGCGCAGGGGCACGCGGATCATCTGGCGCTTGGCCTGTTCGGTGGCCTTGCGGATCGCCTCGGGCACCTCTTTGGCCTTGCCTTTGCCGAAGCCCACGCGGCCCTTCTGATCGCCCACCACGACGAGGGCGGCGAAGCCGAAGCGCTTACCGCCTTTGACGGTCTTGGACACGCGGTTGATCGCAACCAGGCGATCGGCGAATTCGGGGCTCTCGTCCCGGTCCCGGCCGCGACCGCGGCCTCTGTTGTCGTCTCGTGCCATCTGCGGCACCTCCTGTCCTGCGGGGCGTTTGACCCCAATTTGTACAATCCTGGTGGCGCCTGAACCCAATTCGTACAGAACGCCCCGGATCATCGAGGGGACGCCTGGACGCCCCCTGCAATCTTCAGAACTTCAGCCCGCCTTCCCGCGCGGCGTCGGCCAGGGCCTTCACCTTGCCGTGGAAGAGGAAGCCGCCGCGGTCGAAATAGACGTCTTCGACACCGGCCTTCTTGGCCCGCTCGGCAATGGCCGCGCCGACCTTGGCGGCCGCCTCGACATTGTTCTTGCCGGCGAGGCCCAGATCCTTGTCCAGCGTCGAGGCCGAGGCGAGCGTGCGGCCCGCCACGTCGTCGATCACCTGAACGGAAATGTTCTTGTTGGAGCGGTGCACCGACAGGCGGGGACGTCCCGCCGCCAACTTCCGCAGCTTGTTCCGGACGCGCAGGCGGCGCTTGAGGAACAGGTCCCGTTTGCTGTTTGCCATCTGACTGGTCCTTACTTCTTCTTGCCTTCCTTGCGGAAGATATACTCACCCTTGTAGCGGATGCCCTTGCCCTTATAGGGCTCCGGCGCGCGCCATTCGCGAATGTTCGCGGCGACCTGGCCGACCAATTGCTGGTCCGCACCTTCCACCACGACCTCGGTCTGCTTGGGCGCCGTCACGGTGACGCCGTCGGGCACCTGAAATTCCACGTCGTGGCTGTAGCCCAGCGCGAGCTTCAGGGTGTTGCCCTGCATCTGCGCGCGGTAGCCGACGCCCTGGATTTCCAGCTCTTTCTTGAAGCCCTCGGTCACGCCGGTCACCAGATTGGCGACCATGGTGCGCGACATGCCCCATTGCTGGCGCGCCCGCTTGGACTTGCCACGCGGCTCCACGGTGACGACGTTGCCGTCGACCTTGAGCGTCACGTCATCCGTGGCGGTGAAGCTGCGGGTGCCCTTGGGCCCCTTCACCTGGATGGTCTGACCCGACAGCGACGCTTCCACGCCGGAGGGCAGCTCCACGGGTTTTTTGCCGATACGAGACATCGAACCCTCCTCAGAATACGGTGCAGAGCACTTCGCCGCCGACATTGGCGCTCCGTGCACTGGCATCCGACATCACGCCCTGGGGCGTGGAGACGATGGAGACACCCAGGCCCTGGCGGACCGACGGGATGTCCTTGACGCCGAGATAGACGCGGCGGCCGGGCTTCGAGACGCGCTTGAGCTCCCGGATGACGGGCGTGCCCTCGTAATACTTGAGGGAGATCTCGATGGCCGGATGGCCGCGCTCATCCTTGGCCTCTTCGTAGCCGCGGATATAGCCTTCGTCGGCCATCACGTCCAAGACACGGGCCCGCAGCTTGGAAGCCGGGGTCATGACGGTGGATTTGCCGCGCATCTGAGCGTTGCGGATGCGGGTCAGCATATCGCCGATGGGATCGTTCATATCCTGTCCCTCCTCACCAGCTCGACTTGACCATGCCGGGGATCTTCCCCTGGCTGGCCAGTTCGCGCAGCATGATCCGGCTGAGCTTCAGCTTGCGGTAATAGCCGCGGGGGCGACCGGTCAGCTGGCAGCGGTTGTTCAGACGGGTCGGGCTGGAATTGCGGGGCAGCTCGGCCAGCTTCAGCCGGGCCTTGAACCGCTCTTCCATGGGCTTGGACTCGTCGTTTGCGATTTCCTTCAGCGCAGCGCGCTTATCGGCGTATTTCTTCACCAGGCGCTCGCGCTTCTTCTGGCGTTCGATCATGGATTCTTTTGCCATGGTCAGTCCCTCACGAATTGAACGGCAGGTTGAAGTGCTTCAACAGCGACTTCGCCTCTGCGTCCGTCTGCGCCGTGGTGCAGATGATGATGTCCATGCCCCAGACCTCGTCGACCTTGTCGAAGTTGATCTCGGGGAACACGATATGCTCCTTCAGGCCCATGGCGTAGTTGCCACGGCCATCGAACGACTTGCCGTTCACGCCGCGGAAGTCGCGGACGCGGGGCAGCGCGATGGTGACCAGGCGGTCCAGGAACTCGTACATGCGGTCGCCGCGCAGGGTGACCTTGGTGCCCAGCGGCATGCCTTCACGGACCCGGAAGCCCGCGATGGACTTCTTGGCCTTGGTGATGACGGCCTTCTGACCGGCGATGGCGGTCAGGTCGTCCTGCGCGCTTTTCGCCTTCTTCGAGTCCCGGACGGATTCGGCACCGGCCCCGATATTCAGGACGATCTTGTCCAGACGCGGGATCATCATGTCGTTCTTGTAGCCGAATTCCTCCTTCATCGCGGCCTTGATGGTCTCGCGATAGGTGGTCTTCAGCCGGGGCGTGTAATTCGCGGTATCGAGCATCAGATCACGTCTCCCGTGGTCTTGGCGAAGCGCACCTTCTTGCCGTCTTCCATGCGGAAGCCGACGCGGCTGGCCTTGCCGTCCTTGTCGAGGATGGCGAGGTTCGACAGGTCGATCGGCATCGCCTTGGGGATGCGGCCGCCCTGGCTGGCCTGGCTTTGGCGGGTATGCCGGATCGCCATGTTGATCCCTTCGACAACGGCCTTGCCGGCCTTGGGGTCGACGGATGCGATCTCGCCTTCCTTGCCTTTGTCCTTACCGGCCAGGACCACGACCTTGTCGCCTTTGCGGAGTTTGGCAGCCATCACAGCACCTCCGGAGCGAGCGAGATGATCTTCATGAAGTTCTTCGCCCGGAGCTCGCGCACGACGGGCCCGAAGATGCGGGTGCCGATGGGCTCATTGTTGTTGTTGAGGATCACGGCGGCGTTCCGGTCGAACCGGATCGCGGTACCGTCCTCGCGGCGCACTTCCTTGGCGGTGCGCACGACGACGGCCTTGCGGACATCGCCCTTCTTCACGCGGCCCCGCGGAATGGCTTCCTTGACCGACACCACGATGATGTCGCCCACGGAGGCGTATTTCCGCTTGGATCCGCCCAATACCTTGATGCACTGAACGCGGCGCGCGCCGCTATTGTCAGCAACATCCAGATTGGTCTGCATCTGGATCATTTAAGTGTCTCCCGACCTTTGGGGGGCCGATGCGGGCCTGATCCCCAGGGTTTCGAATTTGGGTGCCGCCTGGTGTCCGGGCGGCCCGTGTCGCGACTATTCCGCGATCACCTCCCACCGCTTCGTCTTGGATTTCGGCGGGCATTCCTGGATCCGCACCACGTCGCCGACCTTGAACTGATTGTTCTCGTCATGGGCGCGGTACTTCTTCGACTTCCGCACCGTCTTCTGCAGGAGCGGGTGCTTGAAGCGCCGCTCGATGGAAACGGTGACGGTCTGGGCGTTCTGGTCCGAGGTGACGACGCCCTGCAGGATACGCTTAGGCATCGGCCTCTCCCTTCGCCTTTTCGTTGAGGATGGTCATGACGCGGGCCGTGTCCCGGCGCACCTGACGCATCCGCGCGGTGTTTTCCAGCTGGTTGGTGGCCTGCTGGAAGCGGAGGTTGAACGCCTCCTTCTTCAATGTGGTGAGCTGCGTGCGCAACTCGTCGGGGGTCTTCCCCCGGAGTTCGGTGGCGTCCATCGCCTCGTCCTTTCAACATCACCGGAAGGCCCCGCTGGGGGTCACCCGTCGCCCGGTGGAGTGGGTAGAGCGCGCCGCATAGACGATGTGGGTGGGGGTGGCAAGGGGTACGCGCGACTTAGTTTCTGTCTCGAAACATGACCTTGTCTCTAGCAATCCTAGTTTCGATTGGTGGACCATCAGCGGCTTCGAGGGCGTAGAACAGCAGACTCTCGATTTCGGCTACGCGGCTCAAACCGTCCGGTTTTGGGCAACTGAAACCAATGCGACGTAGTTCGGCAAAGCGCGCCTTTCGAAATCTCTGATGGCCAAAGTCCTTATCCCAACTGACAAGGATTCTCTGGTCGGACATGGCAGCCTCCGCAACGATCGGATCGGCTGCGCTGGCGGCCATGATATCCCGCACCCGGACGACATCGTGTCCTGTGTCGATGAACTGAGGTGCTCGCCGAAAATCGGACACTGACGGAAGCTACGATCTGAGGTCATCTTGGTCTTCAAGAAGGAGACGGACGAGATGGCGAAGAGGAAGAGGCACGCGGCTGCGTTCAAGGCGAAGGTGGCGTTGGAGGCGCTG
>JBCCSY010000002.1:0-334321 GCA_039199335.1 Pseudomonadota bacterium | reverse complement strand
TGATGTGTTGCCAACTGAGATGTGGACCGTCTTCGAAGACGATGATCGCCGGAAGACGCTTCCGCATATCTTTATGGCCGGTGGCTATCTCGCGGTCTCGGAGAAGTTGGCCGACATCCTCCGGCAATTCGACCTCGGCGCGTCCCGGCTGACGCCCGTGCGCCTCCTGCATATCGATCGCAAGACGCCCTATCCGGGCGAACACTTCCTCTTCCAGATCAAGGTGCGCAAGCGCGGCTTCGAGCCGGACCATTCGGCGCGGTGGCGCCCGAACAAGTACGAGTGGAACGATTGGATCGGCGCACCAATGCTGACGCAGCAGGATGACGACATCACCGTCAACCCGACCATTCGGGCAGGTGCTGATATCTGGATCGATCCGGACCTAGATCGCGCCCTTTTCCTCAGCGACCGCCTCGCCAGCGCCATCCGCGACGCCAAGCTTCTCGGCCCGCTCCGCCTCTACCGCACGCCGATCCTGAAGTTGAATTGACGGTTACTCCGCCCCCGCCTCCGCACGGCTCTTGCCCGCGCTGTCGGAGGCCAGGACGCTCGCCATGATCCCGTCCAGCCCGCCATCCAGCACGCCCTGGGTGTCGGAGGTCTCGAAGCCCGTCCGCAGGTCCTTCACCATCTGGTAGGGCTGCAGCACGTAGGAGCGGATCTGGTTGCCCCAGCCCGCCTCGCCCTTGGCCTCGTGAGCGGCGTTGATCTCCGCGTTCCGACGGTCCAACTCCATCTGGTAGAGCCGCGATTTCAGGGCCTTCATGGCGATGTCACGGTTCTGGTGCTGGGATTTCTCGGAGGACGTGACCACGATGTTCGTGGGGATATGTGTGATCCGCACGGCCGAATCCGTGGTGTTCACGTGCTGCCCGCCCGCGCCCGACGACCGGTAGGTGTCGATGCGGATCTCGTTGGGCTTCACCTCGATCTCGATATTGTCGTCCACCACGGGATAGACCCAGACCGAGCAGAAGCTGGTATGACGCCGCGCGCTGGAATCGTACGGGCTGATCCGCACCAGCCGATGCACGCCGCTTTCGGATTTCAACCAGCCATAGGCGTTCTTGCCGCTGATCTTGTAGGCGGCCGACTTGATGCCCGCCTCTTCGCCGGGGCTCATGGACTGCAATTCCACGTCGTAGCCGCGCTTCTCGGCCCAGCGGGTATACATGCGCGCCAGCATGGACGCCCAGTCGCAGCTTTCCGTGCCGCCCGCGCCGGAATTGATCTCCAAGAAAGTGTCGTTGCCGTCGGCTTCTCCGTCTAGAAGCGCCTCAAGCTCCTTCTCGGCGGCCAGTGTGACCAAGGAACCGATGGCGGCCTCGGCCTCGGAGATGACCTCCTGGTCGTCTTCCATCTCGCCCAGCTCGATCAGTTCGACCGAGTCGGCCGTTTCGCGCTCCAGCTTCTCGATCCCCTCGATGGAATCCATCAGCTGCTGGCGGTCGCGCATCAGCTTCTGCGCGCGCTCGGGATCGTCCCACAGGGTCGGATCCTCGATCATCGCGTTGAACTCTTCCAGCCGATGCGGCGCCGTCTCCCAATCGAGCCGCCGCTTCAGAAGGGCGACGGACTTGCCGATGGCCTCGACGTTGTTCTGCACTTCGGCGCGCATGTCATCCTCCGGGGGGCTTCGAGTGACGTGACCTAACGCCCCTGCCCCGCCCGGGCAAGGCGTGGCCCGTCAGTAGAGCCCGCCCGAGGAGAGCGATCCGAAGGTCGCGCGCCTGGGCACGATGACCTTCTGTCCGGTCGACGTCTGCACCTGCGTGCCGCCGCCACCGCCACCGCCATATTCGTCCGCCTCGCCGCGCCCGAACAGCGGCAGGTCGCCCGCCATGGCGAAACCGCCGTCGATAATGATGCCGCCGCCAGCCCAGAGCGGATCTTCCCCGTCGCGGAAATACTCGGCCACGACGTTCTCGCCCGCAGCGCTGTCAGAGAGACGCGCGCCGGTATAGCGGTCGATCTTCACGAAACGCCCACCAGGGGGCACCTCGAACGGGCCGCCACCAATTTTGCCGATGGCTTCGGCCATGAACTCATTGAAGACCGGTCCGCAGGTGCCGCCGCCCGAGGCGCCACGGCCAAGCGATTTGGGCCGATCATACCCGATATAGCAGCCGGCCACGATGGTAGAGGAGAAGCCCACGAACCAGACATCCTTCGTGTCGTTGGTCGTCCCCGTCTTGCCCGCGATGGGTACGGGCAGGTTCACGGTCCGCGATGCGGTGCCCCGGTCGACCACGCCCCGCATCATCGATGTCAGCTGATAGGCGGTGATCGGGTCCATGACCCGGCTGCGGTTGGAGACGATGCGCGGCCCATAGCCCTGCGGCAGTTCGGCGAAACGCCCGCAATCCTCGCAGATGCGCTTGTCATGCTGATAAACATCCTTCCCGTAGCGGTCCTGGATGCGGTCCACCAGCGTCGGCTCCACCCGCTCGCCGCCATTGGCGAACATCGCGTAGGCCGCCACCATCTTGTAGAGCGTCGTCTCCTGAGACCCCAGGGAATTGGCCAGAAGCTGGTCCATCCGGTCATAGACACCGAAGCGCTCGGCATAGCCGCCGACCACATGCATCCCCACATCCTGCGCCAGACGAATGGTCATCAGGTTCCGCGACCGCTCGATCCCGGTGCGCAGGGGCGACGGTCCGTAGAACTTGTTTGACGCATTCTTCGGGCGCCAGACCTCTCCGTTGCCCTGGTCGATCTCGATGGGCGCATCCACCACGATCGTGTTCGGGTGGTACCCGCTATCCAGCGCGGCCGCATAGACGAAAGGCTTGAAGCTGGAGCCAGGCTGCCGCGTGGCCTGCGTCGCGCGGTTGAAGACCGAATGCTGGTAGGAGAAGCCACCCTGCATGGCCAACACACGGCCCGTATTCACGTCCATCGCCATGAACCCGCCCTGCACTTCGGGCACCTGGCGCAGGGACCAGCGGATTAGACTGCCATCGTCGTCATTGGTCAGCTTGCGGACATGGACGACATCGCCCCGTTCGAAATTGTCGAAGAAGTTGCCCTGCATCCAGGCGATATCTTCGCGCGGCACCGACACGGTGCCGTCCTGTTTCTCGACGCCCAGCGTCAGGGATTGGTCGGCCACATTCAGCACAACGGCCGGGAGCCAGGGATTGCCCAGCACGATGTCGCGCGCCACATCGACCTCGGACAAAGCCATGCGCCAAGAGGTTTCATCGCCCAGCACGTCCTCTTCCAGCGTCTCCTCTGTACCACGCCAGATACCCTGGGCGCGGTCGTAATCCTCAAGCGCGCGGCGCAGGGCGCGGGCGGCGGCCTCCTGCATTTGCGTATCGACGGTCGCACGGACGGCGAACCCCTGGGTGAAGAACTCCTCCCGCCCGAAATCGCGGCTGAGCTGGCGGCGGATTTCGTCGGTGAAATAATCCCGCGGCGGCAGCGCGGCGCGGAACGGCGGGTAATGGCCCGACTGCACCGTCAGGAGCGGCTTCTCCTGCGCTTCGCGCATCTCGCCCTCGGTGATGTAGCCGTTCTCCCACATCTCGCGCAGCACGAAGTTGCGCCGCCCGATGGCCCGCTCCACCTGTCGAACGGGGTGATAGTCGCTGGGCGCCTTGGGCAGAACCGCCAGATAGGCCGCTTCTTCCAGGGTCAGATCCGACAGTGTCTTGTTGAAATAGGTCTGGGCCGCCGCAGCCACGCCATAGCTGTTCTGGCCCAGGAAAATCTCGTTCATGTAGAGTTCGAGGATGTCCTCCTTGGACAGCGTTTCTTCGATACGGGAGGCCAGGATGATCTCCTTCACCTTCCGCTCCGCCGTACGGTCGGAGCTGAGAAGGAAGTTCTTCATCACCTGCTGCGTGATCGTGGAGGCCCCGCGCACGTTTTCACCGCGCGACCGAACGGCCTCGACCGCGGCGGCGGCGATCCCGCGGGGGTCATAGCCCGCATGTTCGTAGAAGTTCTTGTCTTCCGCCGAAATGAAGGCCTGCTTCACCAGATCGGGGATGTCCTCGGCAGGGGCGAAAAGACGCCGCTCCTGCGCAAACTCATCCATCAACTGGCCTTCGCCCGAATAGATCCGACTGATCGTGGGCGGTGTGTATTGCGCCAACTGCTCGTGATTGGGCAGATCGCGGCCATAGATCCACAGGATCGCGCCAACGGTCAGCGCCGCCCCGACGATCCCCAGGGTGATCGCCGAGAAGATGCCGCCGATGGTCGACAGAACGAAATTTCCTGTGCCGGACAGCCCGCGCCACGCCAACGTGCCGGTGCCCGAAAGAATGCGTTTCGCCAACATGCCTGATCCTGCCCGTTTGGGTTTCCACTAGCATAGCATCCGAAGGCGGCGCTCAAAAGGCGTCGTGGCAAAGCCCTGCCGACGCCTCATGTTTTCGTGATCGCTGCGATCTAGCGCAGACGCCGATCCGCCTGCGCGGCATCCGCCACGGCCCAAGCGTCTATGCCGGTGGCGATGGCCTGGGCCATGCGGTTGCGCCAGGCTGGGTCGATCAGGTTGGCCACATCCCCCGGGTCGGACAGAAAGCCCAGCTCCACCAGGACCGAGGGCATGTCGGGCGCCTTCAGAACGGTAAAGGCCCCACCAAGGCGGGGGCGTTTGTGCAGGCCGATCCCGCCCGCCCGCATCGCCTCGACCAGCGCATCAGCCAGCGCGTCGGAGCGGGGCGCGACATCGCGGCGTGCCATTTCAACCAGCACGCGGGCCACCTCATCCCCAGGCGCGTCCAGCGTCACACCCCGGATCAGATCATTCGCCCCCTGGCGGGCCACGATCTCCGCCGAGAGCGCCTCGGGCGCGATTTCGGACAGCGTATAGACCGCGGCCCCGGCCGCGCCGCCGCCCGCGACCGCATCGGCGTGAAGCGACAGGAAAACATCCGCATCCAGTGCGCGGGCTGCACTGGGCCGCCGCCTGAGGCCCAAAAAGTCGTCACCCTCCCGCGTCAAAACGACGTCGTGCCCCGCCGCCCGCAGGATCTCCGCCAACTCACCGGCGAAGGTCAGCATCAGGTCGGCCTCGTTGGTTCCGCCGCCCTCCGCCCCCGGATCGTGTCCCCCGTGTCCGGGGTCGAGCGCCACGACCAGTGGCGCGGCGGGCGCCGCGGCGCGCTCCGGCGCGGGGACCGTTGGCAATGATTCACCTGGCACGAGCGCGATCTCGATCGCTGCGCCGCCGGCACCGGTGATCATCTGCGCGGCCTCCACCTCCATGGGGCGCTGCAACGTCAGAACCATCCGTCCCGGCGTGACGGCGATGTCGGCATCCCCTGGCGACACCCAGTCCGCCCCTTCTGCCGTCACCACCAGGCGCGGCGGCGCGGCCTCCAGAGCGACAGACCAGGGCACGGGCGCCGCCAGCGGCAGGCGCAGCGTCAGGCGCCCCCACCAGCCTTCGGAGATCTCGACCGCGTCCTGCGGCAGGTCAGCCGAAGCCGGTGCCGCCAGCAACAGCGCCGTTATGATCGCGATCAACCGCCCCAATCGAACCGGGCCAGCCGCGCCAGCCCCTCCTCGATATCGGCGGTGGCACGGGCATAGCTGAAGCGCAGCGTCCCCACCCCGCGCCCGGGATCGAAGTCGAGCCCCGGAGTCACCGCCACGCCCGCCCGGTCTAGGATGTCGGCGGCCAATCGGCGGCTGTCATCGGTCAGATGCGACACGTCGGCATAGATGTAAAAGGCCCCATCCGGCGGCGCGATCCGGTCGAAGCCCGCCTTGGGCAGACCGTCCAGCATCAGGGCGCGGTTCTTGGCATAGACGGCGCGGTTGGCCTCCAGTTCCTCAGTCGCGTCCAGGGAGGCCAATGCCGCGATCTGGCTGGCATGGGGGGCGCAGATGAACATGTTCTGCGCCAGCCGTTCATAGGTGCGGATGTGGGCTTCGGGGACCACGGCCCAGCCGATCCGCCAGCCGGTCATGCTGAAATACTTGGAGAAGGAATTGATCACGGTCACGTCGTCCGACAATTCCAGCGCGCTGATCGGCCGGTCGCCATATTGCAGGCCGTGATAGATCTCGTCCGATACGAAGGCCGTGCTATGTGCGCCGCAGGCCGCGATTAGCCCGCCCAGAGCCTCACGCCCCAGCATCGTGCCGGTCGGATTGGCCGGTGACGCCACGATCAGACCCGCGAGATCGGCGGACACATCGCCGGGCACCGGCTGGTAGCGATTGGCAAGCGTCGTCTCGATCCCCACCGCGTTAAGGCTCAGCGCCTTCAGGATCTGGCGATAGGACGGATAGCCCGGCAGACCCAGCCCGACGCGGTCTCTGGCATCGAAAAGCGCGGTGAAGGCCAGCAGGAACGCGGCCGACGAACCGGCTGTGACAACCACCCGGTTCGGATCGAGATCCACCCCGTACCAATCATCATAGAGCCGGGCGATCCGCGCCCGTAGCTCTGGCAGACCCAGCGCCACTGTGTAGCCCAGCGACCCGGCCTCCATGGCCGCCGCCAAGGCTGCCCGCGCGGCGGCGGGCGCGGGCGTGCCGGGCTGGCCCACCTCCATATGGATGATCGACCGGCCCGCCGCCTCGGCGGCACGGGCCGCCTCCATGACGTCCATCACGATGAACGGATCGACCTCGGACCGGGCCGAGACCTGCCTTGCGCTGCCCATGGGGCTCTCCGATACTGCCTCAAGCCCAGATGGCCCCTGCGGGCCGGTGGGGTCAACGCCCTGCCCAAAGGACCGGCCCATGATCCGAATGCTCGCCCTGCCGATGGCCCTTCTGGCCGCTCTCGCGTTGCCTGCCCGCGCCCAGGGCCTGATCCGGGATGCGGGGATCGAGCACGCGCTGGAACAGATCGCCCAGCCCATCCTGCAAGCGGCGGGCCTGCCCGGATCGACCCGGATCTGGGTCATCAACGACAGACGGATGAACGCTTTCGTGGGCGATACGCGGACGATCTTCATCCATTCCGGTCTTCTGCTACGGCTGAAAAGCGCCGCGCAATTGCAGGCCGTGATCGCCCATGAGGCCGCGCATATCGCCAATGGTCACCTGACCCGGCGCCCCGCCGCGGCGCGCTCTGCTGCCAATGCGGCCCGGCTGGGCCTGCTTTTGGGCGCGGCGGCCACGGCAGCGGGTGGCGGTCGGGCTGGGTTGGGCGTGGCCGCGGGCAGCGCCTCCGTCGCACAGCGCAACCTGCTGGCCCATACCCGCGGCGAAGAGGCCAGCGCGGATCAGTCGAGCCTGCGCTACATGGCCGCCGCAGGCGTGGACCCGAACGCGGCCCGCGAGGTGCTGGAGATCTTTGCGGGGCAAGAGCTTCTGTCGGTGGGCCGCCAAGACCCCTATGCGCAGACCCATCCCCTGACCCGCGACCGGATCCGCGCCGTGGAGGGGTTTGCAGCCGCTGTTACACCGCGCCAGACCGACCGCCGCGCGGTGGAATATTGGTTCGCCCGTGCGTCGGGCAAGCTGGGCGCCTTCACTCGCGCGCCGGGTCAGACGCTTCGCCAGGTGCGCGGCAAGTCGGACGAGATCTCCGTCCTGCGCGGCGCCATCGCGCTGCATCGTCGCCCCGACGCGGCCCGCGCGGTCGCCACCCTGGACGGGCTGATCGCCGCGCGGCCCAACGACCCCTACTATCACGAGCTGCGGGGCCAATTCCTCTTGGAAAGCCGCCAGCCGGGCGCGGCGGTGGAAAGCTACCGCCGGGCGGCCGGCCTCGCCCCGCGCGAGCCCCTGATCCTGGCCGGTCTCGGCCGCGCGCTGCTGGCGGCAGAACGCCCAGCAGAGGCATTGGAAGTGCTCAGTCGCGCCCGTGGGCGCGACCCGTTCGATCCGATGATGCTTCGCGACCTGGCCACCGCCCATGCGCAGCAGGGCCAGCCGGGCCTCGCCTCCGTGGCCGCCGCCGAGCGGATGGCCCTCATGGGGCGCCTGCCCGACGCCGCCATCCATGCGGAACGGGCCTCGGCATTGCTGCCGCGCGGCTCCGCTGGGTGGCTGCGGGCGCAGGACATCCTCGCAACCGCGCCAAACCGCTAAAGCTTGCCCGGGACCACGCCCCGACGGGCATCTAGTTGCCGAAGGACCACCAACCGCGGCGCTTGGGCTTCTCCGACTTGGTCTCGATCTCCTCTGCGAGGGCGGGCTCTGACACCTCCGGCGCGGGTACCTCAACCTCGGGCGCGGGCTCCGCTTCGGCGGAAGCCTCCATAGCCGCGTCGGCCGCCACGGCTGCCTCGGACACGCTGGGTGCCGGAGCTTTGGCCCGTGCCCGCGCGCGACGCTTTGGCTTGGCATCGGTAGCTGCCGTCTCCGCCGCGGGCGCTGCCGCCTCCGGAGCATCCGCTGCGGGTACAGCCTCTGCCGCCGCAGGTTCAGGCGTGGGCGCGGGATCGCCCGCGGATTCCGGGACCGTCTCGGTCTCGGGGGCCTTCGCTTTCGCTTTGGACCGGCTGCTGCGGCGCCGCTTCTTGGGCGCAGCCTCAGCCTCCGCCTCGGGCGGTTCGCCAGCGGCATCCTGTTCCACGACCTGCTCGGCCTCAGCGGGTTCGGGTGCGCTCTCTGCCGCATCGTCCTCGGCGGGCGCGACCTCGGGGCCCTCTTCCGCACCGTTACCGTCGCCGTCACCTTCCTTGCCACGGCCCCGGCGGCGCGACCGGCGGCGGCGGCGCTTCTTGGGCTTCTCTTCTTCGCTCTCCTCGGTACGATCCTCGGTGGGGGCCCCGGCTGCATCGGCCTCCGCATCCGCTTCCTCGTCCTCCTCCGAGGTCCAGGACGTATCGGTCTGGATCACGTTTGGCGGCGCCACCGGCACCTGCCTGTTCGTGGTCTTGAACTTCTCCAAAGCGGGGATGGCATCCCCGATCAGCATCGGGTCGGCCTCGATGCGAATGGCCATGCCGAAGCGCATCTCGATAGAGGCGAGATGCTCCCGCTTCTCGTTCAGCAGGTAGTTGGCGACCTGAACCGGGACCCGCGCTAATACCTCCCGCGACCGGCGGCGCGTCCCTTCCTCTTCCAGAAGGCGAAGGACTTGAAGCGCGATTGAATCGTCGGATCGGATCAGCCCCGTGCCGTGGCAATGGGGACAGGGCTGTGTGGTGGCCTCCAACATGCCGGGGCGCAGCCGCTGTCGCGACATTTCCAGAAGGCCGAAGCCAGAAATCCGGCCCACCTGAATGCGCGCACGATCGTTCTTCAGCGCATCCTTCAGCCGCTTCTCGACGGCGTTGTTGTTCTTGCGTTCGTCCATGTCGATGAAATCGATCACGATCAAGCCGGCCAGATCGCGCAGCTTCGCCTGACGCGCCACCTCGGTGGCGGCTTCCAGGTTCGTCTTCAGGGCGGTCTCCTCGATGGAGCCTTCCTTGGTCGCCTTGCCCGAGTTCACGTCGACGGCCACCAGCGCTTCGGTGATGCCGATCACGATGTAGCCGCCGGAGGGCAGATGCACCGTCGGGTTGAACATCGAGGCGAGGTAGCTTTCGACACCGTGCTTGGCAAAAAGCGGCTGGCCACCCTCATGCAGTTTCACGTTCTTCGCGTGGGACGGCATGATCAGCTTCATGTAGTCCTTGGCTTCGCGGTAACCCGCTTCGCCCTCGACGAAGACCTCGTCGATCTCGCGGCTATAGAGATCGCGGATCGAGCGGTGGATCAGGTTGCCTTCCTCATAGATCGGCGCGGGCGCGATGGATTTCAGCGTCAGTTCGCGCACCTGCTCCCATTGCCGCTGAAGATATTCGTAGTCGCGCTTGATCTCGGTCTTGGTCCGCTTGGCACCGGCCGTGCGGATGATCAGACCCGCGCCCTGGGGCACGTCGATCTCATTGGCGATCTCTTTCAGCTTCTTGCGGTCGGGCGCGTTGGTGATCTTGCGAGAGATGCCGCCGCCCCGCGCGGTGTTGGGCATCAGGACGCAATAGCGCCCGGCCAGCGACAGGTAAGTGGTCAGCGCGGCGCCTTTGTTGCCCCGCTCCTCCTTGACGACCTGCACCAGCATGATCTGGCGGACCTTCACGACCTCCTGGATCTTGTAACGCCGCGGGCGCGGCTTGCGCACGGGCCGGATCTCTTCGGCCGCGTCGTCATCGGCCACGGTCTCGACGGTCTCGTCCTTTTCGGCGGCGTCCTTCTCGGCGGCCTTCTTGCGCCCGCGTCCGCGGCGCTTGGCAGGCTTCTCCTCGACCGGGGCCGCTTCGAGGTCGGCGGATTTGGTCTCGATGGTCTCCGCCTCGCCATCGCCCTCCGGTTCGATCATCTCCATGCCCGCAGGCGGGGCTTCGGCCGTACCGGTATCGGCTTCCGTGACCTCTTCCGTCGGCTCAGCGGCGGGCGCGACATCGGGTTCCGCCTGCGAGATCTCGGTCTCGCCCTCGGTGACCGTCTTGTCCTCCAGGCCGGTATCTTCGGCGATGGTCTTTGTGGGGCCGTCCTCATCGGGATCCTCGGTCGCGGCCGTGTCGGCCGTGGCGGGTTCCGTCGCGGACGTGGCCTCGCTTTCGGCGGCTTCGGACAATTCGGCCCCGCTGCCGGTCACGACTTCCGGGCTGTCCTTCGCGTCATCGCGCAGGACCTCTTTGGCGGTCGGCGCAACGCCGTCTGCTTCTTCGCCGTTGCCCGCGGGCACGTCTTCGCCCTCTGGCGCGGCCTCTGTGGCCTCTTCGGTCTTCTTCTTCCGGCTGCGCGTCCGGGACCGGCTGCGCGACTTCTTCGGCTTCTCCTCGGCCTCCGCCTCGTCGCCGTCGGCCGCGGTCACGGGCTCATCCGCCTCGTCCTCGGCGGCCTGCGCCTCCGCATAGGCCCGTTCCTCCGCCAGAAGCGCATCCCGGTCGGCCTTGGGGATCTGGTAGTAGTCGGGGTGGATTTCCGAAAAGGCCAGGAAGCCGTGGCGATTGCCACCGTAATCCACGAAGGCCGCCTGGAGAGACGGCTCCACGCGCGTGACCTTGGCCAGATAAATATTGCCCGCAAGCTGCCGCTTGTTCAGGCTCTCAAAATCAAACTCGTCGACTTTCTTTCCATCGGCCACCACGACCCGGGTCTCTTCCGGGTGGGTGGCGTCGATCAGCATTTTCTTCGCCATGTTGCTTTCCGCGACGCCTTCGCGACCCCCCGGGGGGCGCGGCGCAGGCTTGTCGTCTTGATGGGGCGAGCGCAGGGGACATCGCGGCGGTGCGGCTTTGCCGCATCCCGTCCATCACTGTCCTGCCCTGCGTCATCGCGCTTTCACTCCGACCCTCGCGCAATCGGCACGGGGCCTGTTCATTGCCCGTCGGTGTGGGATCGGGCGTCTCTCCGGGAGGGCTTGGCCCGTCCCGCAAACTTTCCCCGAGGTGCGGGCCATCTGGGCCACGCGGGTCGCACGGGAAAGAATCTCACCGGTCCCAATCCCCGAGCGTCCGGGGACACGACCGTATGTCCCTTCTGTGACATATGACGCGACTTGGCAATGGGTTCGACGCCCCAGCCTGCCGCGGACACGCGGCGCGGCCCGCACACCGTGATATATCGGCCCGACCGCGCCAGCGTCGTCACGGAAGCTATGGCAGCCTCCCGGCCAGTCGGATGGCTGTGGGCGGCGTCGATGCCATGGCGCGATCGCGAAGGTCGCGCCAATGCCGCATCAGTCGGTCCAGATCGCGCGCAATTTCCATTCGCTGCAGCGCGTTGCCACCCGCCATCACGTCGAGGGCCATGCCCTGCGGCAGGTCCAAATCGTTGAGAAGACCGGCCAGCCTGCGCCGATGGGCGGGATCGCCGATTTCCGTCGCGACGCGACCGTCGCGGATTGCGTTCGGACGCAAGACGCAATGGCGCCCGGTCAGGGCAAGATATGCCGTCAAGGACGGGTCTTCCGTGCCGTCCCCTGCGCGCACCACCTGCACGAGGATCACGGTGCCCAGCCGAACCACCTCGCCCAGATCGTAGGGGGCGAGCGGCGATGCAGCGCGCGCGCGGTCGGTCGGTTCCAGTTGGTCGCCCCGAAGCTCGGCAAGCAGGCGCTCGCGAAGGGTAACCGGAAGGTCAAGGTAACTTGGATGGATCTCCGCCAGCGGCAGACGACCCCGCAATTCCGCGCCCAGGTCCACGATGACCTCCTGCCGCGCGGGGTCCACTGCCGCGATCTGGCCCAGATAGATGTCTCCGCATTCCGGCATATCGCGCCACCTCTTCGTGTCTTGCCCAGCTATGCGGTCGAGCCGCCGAAGTGCCACGCAGCGCCGCCAAGGGCGGATACCTTGGGGCAGCCCTCAGTAAACCCGTCAGACCTGCTGCAAAACCTCCGGCAAGGGCCCTCCGTCCAGCCAGGCACGCAGCGTCGCCACGAACAGGGCACTTTCGACCACCGGCCAACCATGGCCGCCCGGCGCGATGGCGCCGCGACCCTTGGGTGCGGTTCGGGCGATCATGCCCACGGCCTCCCGGATGCTTGGCAGTTCATCGGCGCCGCCCAATGCCAAGACGGGCGGTGTCAGCGTCAGCAAATCCGCCCGCACATCATATGCAAAGGCCAGACGCCCGATCCGGCGCAAGGTCGCAGCGTCACATGGGGACTTCGGCGTCACCGCCCAAGACCCACCATCCCGGATCCCCAGGGACGCAAACGCCCTGCGGCGGGGCCATTGCAGCATCATGATCGGCGCGAGCAGGTTCATCAGCGGTATCTTCCACCAGGCCCCGTCCAGCGGCATGACCTGAAAGCTCGTCAATAGCGCGCTGGCCACGACGTCCGGATGGCGGATTGCAAGGCTCATGCCGGTATAGCCGCCGAGGGAATAGCCCACGACTGGGATCGGCAGAGGCAGGTCCAGGGACCGGACCAGCGCGGCCACCCGGTCGGCACTGTCGTCGAAATCGATGAGCGGGTGATGTCGGCTTTGGCCGAAGCCCGGAAGGTCCGGGCAATGGGCCGCCACGCCAGACAGTTCCGCGACGATATCGCCCCAGCTTGCGCCCGTGGCATTGCCCGGATGCAGGAACAGAACCGGTCGGCCGTTGGGGTCGCCCAACAGATGGGAATGCAGCATGGCGCCAGCCTTCTTCGGGTCCCGGACGTCGGGTAGGGATCCTCGTGACGCGCGTCAGGCGGCCGACCCCTCCCGCTACTGCAGCGCACGGGCGGCGCGGCGGGTCGGTGCGACTACCTCGCCCGCCATGTCGCGCGTCCTTGCCGTAACGTCAACGCCCAGGTGGCTTGGGCTTGATCCCAATTGCGCCGCCCCTCTCCGGCCTGCGCCGGTGCAGGCGCTGGCAGTAGACCAGCGTGCCACAGAACACCGCCACGCCGACGATCGTCGCATCGGCGACCAGCACCGGCTCGGGCGGCCGCGCCAGCAGACCGGCAGCACCGGACAACAGATCGCCGCGCACCAGCGCGTCGCCAAGCGCGTAAAGGGCCGCACCCACCAGCGCGACGCCAATGGCCCACCGCCAAGGATGCCGCGCCGGATGCGGGCCAGCCAGGACGGCCGCCCCGAATCCCAACACCACAAGAGGGACCGAGATCATGGCTCCGATCGTGTAGCTCAGCGCCAGATAGGTGGGCGTCATCGTCACCCCGCGCAGGACACCCTCCATCCCGGCGCCCTGGGAAATGGCAATGATCGGCCCGTAGATCACGCCAGCCACGGCCAGGCCCACGGCCCAGCCGAGCAACACCTCGATGAGCGTGTCGCCACGGCTCAAAGGTAATTCGACCGGCTCAACCCGTATTTGGCCATCTTCTCGTTCAGGGTCCGGCGCGGCAGGCTGAGCTCATCCATGACCGATTGGATAGACCCGCGATGGCGCCGCATCGTGTTATCGATCAGCATCCGCTCGAAGGCTTCGACATATTCCTTCAGCGGCTTGCCCTCGGTGGTGACGACCGCCGTCTCGCCCTGCTCCTGCGTGTCCGACATCAGGAGCGAGGAGATCGATCCTGTGCCGCGGCGCTGCTGCAGCACGGCCCGTTCGGCCAGATTGATGAGCTGGCGGACATTGCCGGGCCAGGGCGCCTGCAGGATCTGCGCCGCCTCTTGCGCGGAAAGCTGCGGGGCCGCGGCGCCGTATTCCTCGCCGAAGCTCTCGGCGAAATGGGTGAACAGCGTCAGCACGTCCTCGCCCCGGTTCCGCAGCGGCGGCAGGACCAGCTTCATGGCCGCCAGCCGGAAGAAGAGGTCGGGCCGCAGCGAATCCTCAAGCGTCTTTTCCGGGTCGGAGCCGTTATGGATCGCCACGATCCGCGTCTCGGCGGGCGTGCCCTGGTCGTTGATGAAGGTCAAAAGCCGGGCCTGCAGCGCCAAGGGCAGCGCTTCGATGTCCTCCAGGACCAGGGTGCCGCCACGGGCCTCCTCAACCAAAGGCAGACCGCCTTCCGTGACGGGCCCGAATAGCTTGGCGCCCAACTCCTCCTCGCCCAAGGCCGCGCAGGACGTCATGGCGAAGGTCTTGCCCGCCCGTGGCCCAACCGCATGCAGCGCATGGGCCACGAGGGTCTTGCCGGTGCCGGTCTCCCCATCGATCAACACATGAGTGTCGGCCTGCCCCAGATCGAGAATATCCTCGCGCAGCCGCTCCATGGCGGGCGAGGTGCCGATCAGCTTGCGCATCAGGACCGTACCGTCGCTGAGTTCCCGGCGCAGGGCGCGGTTGTCCAGCGTCAGCTTGCGGGCCTGGGCGGCGCGGCGGGCCAGATCGGTCAGCCGATCCGGGTTGAACGGCTTCTCCATGAAGTCGTAGGCGCCCAGCTGCATCGCCTCCACCGCCATGGGCACGTCGCCATGGCCTGTGATCATAATGACCGGCAGGGAGCTATCGGCGCTCATCAACCGCTTGAGGAACGCCATGCCGTCCATGCCCGGCATCCGGATATCGCTGATGACGACCCCCGGGAAATCGGACCCGACCTCCTTCAGCGCATCCTCCGCACTGGCATAGGTTTCCGTCCGGAAGCCCGACAAAGCCAGCCACTGGCTGATCGATTGCCGCATATCCTGTTCGTCGTCGACGATGGCAATCTTCGTCTGTTCCGCCATGTCCATCCCCCTTTCGGGCCGTCATTCCGCGGCGTCGAGGCCACCCTGGCCGGGTTTATCTATGGCCGGAAGGCGGACTTCAAACACCGCCCCCCCGGCCCGGGCATTCCGGGCGGTGAGCCGCCCACCGAGATCGGAGACGATCCCCGAAGAGATGGCGAGGCCCAGCCCCACGCCCTCGCCCGGCTTCTTGGTCGTGTAGAAGGGCTCGAAAAGCTGCTCCGGCGCTTCGATCCCGTGGCCGGAATCGCGCACCGAGAGAACCGCCTCCTCGCCGCAGGTCACCAAGATATCCAGGGTCGCGTCATCGACCCCTTTCATGGCGTCCAGCGCGTTGCGAACCAGGTTGATGATCACCTGCTCCACTCGCAAACGGTCGGCCAGCACCATGACCGGCCGATCCGGAACGTGTTGGCTCAGCTGGACATTCTCCTGCCGAAGCTGCGGCTCCATCAGTGTGAGCGCGGCCGATAGGGCCTCCCGCAGGTCCACCTCTTCGAAAGCTTCACCGCCCTTGCGGGCATAGGATTTCAGCTGCCGTGTGATGGCCCCCATCCGATCGATCAGATCGTCGATGCGTTGGAAGCTGGACAACGCCTCTTCCGACCGGCGCCGCTGTAGCAGAAGGCGGGCGCCGGCGAGATAGGTCTTCATGGCGGCCAGTGGCTGGTTCAGTTCATGGCTAACGGCGGCCGACATCTCTCCCAAGGCGGCCAGCTTGGAGGATTGTGCGAGGCTCTGTTCGGTCTCCTTCAACTCCTCCTGCACGCGCTGACGCTCCGCGATTTCGCTGCTGAGCCGGTCGTTGAGGCGCCGCAGCGCGACCGATTCCCGTTGGAACAGCAAGGATCGCAGGGTCGAGCGGCGGTTCAGAATGTAAAAGCCGAAGGCCAGCATCAGCGCGAACCCGGTCAAGATCAGCGCCAAGACACCGTTCACACGCTCGCGCACCGGCTCGTAAGAGGTGAAGCTGACCAGCCGCCAACCGCGGAACGGCACCCGCGTCTCCAATTGCATCAGGGCGGAGCTGGTCAGATAGCTGTCCTCCACCCCCGGCCCGAAAGCGCCGGTCGAGGCCAGCGCCCGCTCCAACGCGGACGGCACGGAGGTGCGGGCAAGCGCCTCTTCCATGCTGCGCCCGCGCCAGCGTGGTTCGGTGGAGAGGATCACGCGGCCAGCCGAATCGGTGACAGCCACGGCGGCCGTGGTGCCGCGCCACCGGCTTTCGAATTGCGCCAGGTCCACCTGCACCTGCAACACGCCCAATTGTCGTGCCCCATCCTGCACCACCCGGCTGAAACTGCCCTCATAGGCACCGGTCTCGGGATTGGGCGCGATGGTGAAGACCGTATCCGTGGTGTCGATCGCCTCGATGAAGAACGGCGCGTCCTGGAAGTTGGAGCCGAGATTGGCCCGATCGGTCGCGGCCACGGTCCGGCCATCCATGTCGAGAAGCCGGATCGAGGCGGCGCCGATCTCGTCCACATAGGAGATAAGGCGTTGCGAACTGGCAGAGAAATCCCCGGCATTGAGGGCCGAGATCAGCGTTGGATCCCGCGTCAGCAGCAGCGGCACGACGGAGTTGCGCTGCAGTTCCGACAGGATCGCGCCCGCATAGAGCGATTGGCGCAGCTCGGCGCGGTTGCGCGTTGTCTCCACGAACCGGTCGGTCAGGTAGGAATTGGCGAAATAGATCGTAACGCCCGCCAGTACCACGACAACGACGATCATGGCGCGGATCGCCATGGGCAGACGCGGAAGCGGCGCGTCCCCCTGGGGGGTTCCGGTCTGAGTTACGCGGGCACGCCGACGCCAAAACATGGGGATCTGCTTAGCCGTGGCGAGGGTAAGGCTCAAGCGACCCGGCGGCGCGGCGCCGATACCACGGCTTAGGCGGCCACCATTGCCTCCGCGATCCCGCGGAAAAGTGCGGCGCCATCGGTGCCGCCATGGACCGCGTCCGCGGCCCGTTCGGGATGGGGCATCATGCCCAGCACGCGGCGGTTCGGGCTGAGGATCCCCGCGATGTCGTCCGTGGCGCCGTTGGGCGTGTCGGTGTAGCGGAAGGCGACCAGGTCCTCGCCGTTCAGGCGGGCGATGGTCTCGGGATCGGCGGTATAATTGCCTTCGTGATGGGCGATGGGAATGTCGATCACGTCGCCCTTGGCGTAACGCGCGGTGAAGGCGCTCTCGGTCTCCTCCACCCGCAGGCCGACATTCTTGCAGATGTATTTCAGACCGGCATTTCGTAGCAGCGCGCCGGGCAGCAGTCCCGCCTCCGTCAGGATCTGGAACCCGTTGCAGGGCGCGAAGACATAGCCGCCACGATCCGCATGGGCCTTCAGCGCAGCCGAAACGGGCGAGCGGGCGGCGATGGCCCCGCAGCGCAGGTAATCGCCGTAGGAGAACCCCCCCGGCACCCCCACCACGTCCACGCCCGAGGGCAGCGCGGTCTCCTTGTGCCAAACCATCTCGGTCTCGAACCCCGCCTGCCGGAAGGCCACCGCGAGATCGCGGTCGCAATTGGAGCCGGGGAAGACGAGGATGGCGGCTTTCATGGGCGGCGTCCGGGGGCGGCTTTTGGTTACGGTCGCTCTGTCACATCCCATGGCGGAGTTCCAGAACCCCGGACCAATGACCCGTTCCAACCCTGCGGCGCGGCGAAGTCTGCCCCGGCCCCATACCCACCCAAGAACAGTCGCTAGTTGTGCTGCGGAATTGGCTCGATGTCCGGCTGAACGAACTCGGATCGGGCGCGGTCGGAGAACAGGGTTTCGCGCTTGTAGTGCGTCAGCATTATGTCGGTGTCGAGCAGGCGCTCATCGGCGGCAATGAACTCATCAAATGACGTCGGCGCTCCGGCCTTTGCCATGAAATGCTTGACTGCCTGCGTCCACGAGATGGTCAAGGTCTCGTGATATTTCGATGCCGGAACATTGTTGTCTTTCAGGAACTTCGCAAGCGAGCCACGCATCTTGTCGCTCGCTGCCGGAACACCGCTTTCGCACAAATAGACGTACGCGAGCTTCAAGTGGTTACGGTGATGAAATTCGGAAGGCTTCACCTCACCAGCCTCGAAACGGTTCTTGAAGCCGACATCTTCGATCGACGGTTTGGCGGTCATGCTCGCGTCCTTTCGGGGTTCGGTCTCGATGGATGTTAGGACGGTTCAGGTGAGAACGCGAGCGGCAGTATTGTCCGCATAGCCGACTGGCCGGCTTTACCTCCCGAACTCGGTCACCACCGCCACGCCCGGCGGGGTTGGGCCGTTGAAGGCGGCCAGTTCCGCGGAGACGTCGGACAGGGCCACCTCCCGCGCGATAAGGGGCGCCATGTCCACAGCGCCGGACGTGATGAGGCCAAGAAGCGACGGGTAGCGCCAGGACGGCATCCCGCGCGTGCCGAAAAGCGCGAGGTTGCCCTGGTAAACGGCGCTCATATTGACCTCCATCCGGGCAGTATGGCCCACGGGCATGCCCACCTGCACATGCCGCCCGCGCGGGCGCAGGCATTCCAGTGATGCGTTGACCGTGGCCGGGATGCCCAGCGCCTCGACGCTGACATGGGCACCCCCGCCGGTGATCTCGCGGATCTGGGCGGCCGTGCCCTCCCCCGGCATCACGGCCGCGTCGATGCCGAGGCCCAGCGCATGGTCCAGCTTGGCCTGCACGATATCAACGACGACGACATGGGCGCCCATGGCCTTGCCTAAAAGCGCGGCCGACAGGCCGATCCCGCCGGTGCCGTGAACGGCCAACCATTCGCCCGCCTCCAGTGCAGCACGGCCCGTCAGGGCGTGCCAAGCGGTGGTGACCCGGCAGCCGAGGGCGGCGGCGACGGTAGGGGATAGGGTTTCAGGCAGCCGGCTCAGGTTGTGGTCGCGGGGGACTGCCACGTATTCCGCGAAGGCGCCCGGTTCGATGAACCCCGGCAGGCGCTGATCGAGGCAGGTATTCTGGTGACCCGCGCGGCATTCCGAGCAGGTGCCGCAGGCGAGGATGAAGGGTGCAACCACCCGTTCACCCACTGCGAACGTGGCGTGAGGCCCCGCCTCCACCACCTCTCCGCAATATTCATGACCACCGATTTGGCCCGGCTTGACCCGCGGATGCTCCCCCACCCAGCCATGCCAGTCAGACCGGCAGACACCGCATGCCAGCACCTTCAGGACGACCCCGTCGGGCGGACAGTCCGGATGGGGCACGTCCTCGATGGCGAGGGGGGCGTTGTATTCCGTTAGAACGGCTGCGCGCATGGATCTTCCTCCCGCGCGCAGCCAATCAAGTTTCACACCGCTTGGACAGTCCCTCCTGTCCGAAGCATGGGCTCAGAGGGAGTCGATCCATTCATCGACCTTGCGCTTGGCGTCTTCCTTGCTGTCGCCATACCGCTCCTGCAGCTTGCCCTCGACGGCCTCGCGGCGGCCTTCGGTCTCGTGCCACTCATCGGCGGTGATCTCGCCCCATTGGGCCTGCGCTTTGCCGGTGAATTGCTTCCAGTTGCCTTCGACTTGATCCCAGTTCATTGCGATCTCCCGTTTGGATTTCGAATATCCACCAAACACTTGCAGGCGGCCGACTGTTCCGACCCGGCCGCAGCCGGGCCACTTTGTCAGGCCTGCAGGGAAAGATACGGCGTCAGCGACGGGGGCGCGGCGTGATCCGCTTGGCCAGCGACACGCCGACGCGACGCCCCATGAACATTAAGGGCGCGATCATCGGCACCACACGCGGTTCGGCAATATGGGCATCAAAGCTGTCCTGTCCGGGATTGCGCCGCTCCAGCAATTGCACGGCCACGATCTCGCGCGCCGTGATCCGAGGGCCTTCGGGCAAGCAGGCGATTCCGCGCTCGTCGACGCGCACGCCACGCACCGCGGCCGATTTCTGCAGGATCACCGTCAGGCCCGCCGCAATCGGCGTCAGCAAAAGCAGCGACCAGACCGGATCGCCGGTCAGAAGACCCAGCAGGAAGAGAAAGGCGCCGATGGCCGTGACCCCGGCCGCGATCCGCATGGCAAGGCGGAGCGGGCGCCAATTGGTTTCGTATTCGGCCGGTCCGATTTCGGCGATGAATTCATCGAACGGCAAGGGCCGGTTGGAGGCGAGTGCAGTGCTCATGATTTCGTGCTGCCGCCCGATCACGGCGAAACCATGGCAGTGGTCGACCCTTGGCAAAGCTTCGCTTACGGCAACCCGGCGGTGACCGACGCCCCGACCGGTGGCGGAATGGCTGCCGGGCGGGCGGTCCCGCTACATCTGGATGCGATAGCTCTCGATCACGGTGTTGGCCAACAGACCCTCGCACATGCGGCGCACCTCCTCCTCGGTTGTGCCGTCGGACAGGTCCAGCTCGATCAGCTTGCCCTGCCGCACACCCGCAACGCCGTCGAAGCCCATGGCGCCCAAAGCATGGCGCACCGCCTCCCCCTGGGGGTCGAGGACGCCGTCCTTCAGCATCACCGTCACGGTCACCTTCATCACCCTATCCCCCTCAATCTGCGTCGTGCTCCGATAGCTCGCGCCCAGGCCCGGTGCAACGCAGCGCTCAAACGATGCGCGGCCCCAGTTCCTGCGCCGGCGCATCGACATGCCAGAACGCCGCCGCGGCATCCGGCAGGGTTGCCAGCACCCGGTCGAGCGTGTCGGGACGCACCGCGCGACGCAGAGCCCAGGCGACGGCTTCGATCGCGTTGTCGGGTGTCAGGTTATGATGCGGCCGAAGTGCCTGCGCCTCCCGCGTCATGGTGGCCCTGTCCGCGAAAGGAACGGGGCCCACGGAGACATCCCAGTCCGCCACGAAGATCGCCCGCGGAACCGTGGGAAGGATGGCGGCGAAGCGCAAACCTTCGGCGGCGGTCAGGCGACGCCGGAATGTCTGGAAGACGCCATCAATGGCGGTATAGGACATGTTGTCGGAGGTCAGCGACATCGCTTCCCGCGCATCGGCCAGGAAGGCCGCCCATTCCCGGCTGGCATGACGGTATGTCCAGGGCATCGGCATGTTGCGCCCTGCCCCACCCTGCTAGTTGATCAGCGTCGGCCGGGTGACCGGAGCGGAATTGTGCGGCAACACGCCCAAGCGGCGCGCAACTTCGGTATAGGCATCGGCCAGATTGCCGAGATCCTGGCGGAACACGTCCTTGTCCAGCTTCTTGCCCGTTTCGACGTCCCACAATCGGCAGGAATCCGGGCTGATCTCGTCGGCGAGGATCAGGCGCTGGAAATCGCCATCCCAGACGCGCCCCACCTCGATCTTGAAGTCCACGAGGCGGATGCCCACAGCCAACATGCAGCCCGACAGGAAGTCGTTCACCCGAAGCGCCAGCGCGACGATATCGTCCAGGTCCTGCTGCGTGGCCCAACCAAAGGCCACGATATGCTCCTCCGCCACCAGCGGATCGCCAAGCTTGTCGTCCTTGTAGCAGAACTCGATGATCGGGCGCGGCAGGGCCGTCCCCTCCTCGATGCCCAAGCGCGTCGACAGCGTCCCGGCGGCGACATTGCGGACGATCACTTCCAGCGGGATGATCTCTACCGCGCGGATCAACTGCTCCCGCATGTTGAGCCGCTTGATGAAGTGGGTCGGCACGCCCACCTGCGCCAGCCCGGTCATGAAGAATTCCGATAGGCGGTTGTTCAGCACGCCCTTGCCGTCGATCACATCCTTCTTCTCGGCGTTGAAGGCGGTCGCGTCGTCCTTGAAGTACTGCACCAGCGTGCCCGGCTCTGGGCCTTCATAGAGAATCTTGGCCTTGCCTTCATAGACCTTCTTGCGACGCGCCATCTTGTCTCCGGGGGGTGCAACGGGTTCATCGGCACATAAGCCGTTCCCCCAAGCCTCGCAAGCGCGACGGCGGGTGACGCAAGGCGATCAGCCCGAACGCTGCAGGATCGTCACCACATCGACCATCTTGTTATAGGCTTCGGGCGTGATCCCCAGCTTCATGGCCAGGTCCACCAGGACCGTATGTTCGGCGTCGTCCAGATTCCCGTCGGCGGTGGCCACGCGCAGGGCCATGCAGATCGCCGTCTCGCGCAGTTCTGGGGACAGGGCCTCGGTGTAGCCGCCCAGGGTGTGGACCCCGAAATTCTCCTTCATCTCGACCAGCATCGCCTCGGCCAGCTCCATGACACGCTCGGCGCCCAGGCGGCGCAGCAGGCCGTTGAACCGCAGCGATCCGATCAATTCGCGACGCTCATCGCTGTTGACCGTGCCGTCGGCGGCCATCACCAGGACGGCGGGCGCCAAAAGGCCGCGGGCCAGTGCCAGTTCGGCTTCGCTGGGGCCCTCGGGATCGTCTGGGGCGGGCCCGGGTCCGAAATGCAGTCCCATTGGCGGGTCCTTTCGTCATGCTGCTCGCGCGGGGTGATGCAGACCGATCATGGCATCAATAGGACAGCGTCGGCGCCATGGGATGGCCTTGCCCCGCCGCAGGCCGTGGCCCATATCGGTGACGACATTCACCGGAGGCCCCATGTCCAGCAGCTTCGACGACCGCAAGAAGAGCTTCGAGAACAAGTTCGCCCACGATGCCGAGTTGCAGTTCAAGGTGGAGGCACGGCGCAACCGTCTACTGGGCGAATGGGCGGGCGAAATCCTGGGCAAGGCTGGCGAAGAGAAGGCCGCCTACGCCAAGGAGGTCGTGAAGGCCGATTTCGAGGAGGCCGGCGACGAGGATGTCTTCCGCAAGGTCGCGGGCGACCTGGGCGAGAAGGTTCCCGAAGCCGAGATCCGCGCCAAGATGGCCGCCCTGCGCGACGAGGCGAAGCGCCAGGTCATGTCGGAGTTGGATTGAGGGGGCTGAGGCGCTGAGTTGGCCCCTTCCCGACCTGAGACGTTCCGGCAATCGTTTGGGCTGGGTCGCGATAGGTGCCTAGGCTGACTGCGCGAGCGCGCGACCGTTAGTCTGTGAGGCGGGCGAATGTCCGCCTTTCTGGACCGTCAGGCTCCGGACCCGATCTTCCGGAGCGCGTCCATGAGACGATCAAATTCCTGAGATCCCAGCTCAGCTCTGACTTCCGCCTCGACTTTCCTCTTGGCCTTTCGACCGTCGCTCTGCGCTGCCAATCCCTTCTCGGTAAAGCGGACGATCTTACCGCGGCCATCGTTCGGGTCGGGATCCCGACGCACGATACCGGAGCTTTCCAGATCGACGATGAGCTGCTGCACAGCTTGTTTGCTGAGCCCCATTCTCTCGACGATTTCTGCCTGGCGTGTGCCGCCCGCACGTATGTGGGGAATGATGCTGGACCTGGCCTCCCGATACCAACCGTGCCCCATCGCGACCATCTCGGTTGCGAATTTCTCTTTCCAGACGCTTGCCGCATCCCAAAGACGCCAGCCAACGTGATCAAGTTGAAAGTCGTCAACTTTCTTGACCACACACTCACTCCCTGATAGTCAATCTTCTTGACGATATAAGCCTCAAGGGCGCAGGTCAAATGCCGACGACTGATCCTTCGTACTGCTACGATGCTAGAGCGCATGATTATGCAGATGCCCACGCAAGGTGGCTTCGCCATGTCGGAGGGGAGGCGCAATGCGCCTTCGAAGGGGCGGCAGCGGCGCTCCTGCAGCCAGGGAGCAAGATGCTGGACGCGGCCTGCGGAAAAGGCACCGTCGCGCGGCGCCTGCTCGCCGGAATAGCGGGGCGGATCGACCTCGTCCTCCTCGATGCGGCGCCCAGAATGCTGGCGGAATGTCACGACATCCCAGCCAGACGCATCACCGCCTGCATGACCGACCTGCCTTTCGGACCGAACCAGTTCGATCTCGTGACCTGTGCTTGGGGCATCGAAGTTCTGGACGATCCACGACCCGCTCTGCGGGAATTCATCCGCGTCACACGGCCCGCAGGCCACGTCTGCATCGTTTTCTGCGCCGACCGACCGGCCCAATCCTTCGTCGGACGCGCCTTGCGTCGGCACATCTCGCGTTCGGGGCGCGGTCGGTTTCTCGACCACGAGATGCTGAGGGAGTTCGCGATCGCAACCGGTGCGCGGCATGTCCAGACCCTGCACTGTACCGGTCCGGCAGCGGCGATGATCGTTCATGTTTGAAGCGGCAAGACAGCAGACAGAGAGGCAGCAATGGATCGACGGACAATCGTGATCGGGCTTGCAACGTCTGGCCTGCCTTTGAAAGCGTCGGCAGAGGCCGGCCAGAACCGAATGGATCTAGACGGCACGCGCCTGCTGCTCCGGCACGTAGATGGACGGCTGGAGGCAGAGTTCACCGCGCCGACTGACGGTTGGCTCGCCGTTGGCTTCAACAACGCCACACGGCTGAAAGACACGCGATTTGTCATTGGTGCATTGCAAGGCGGGGCCTTCCATGCGGAAGAACGCATTGCCATCGGGCCAGATCATCGGACCGTCCAATCGCTCGGCCTCTTACCGGCCGTGCAAGACGTTCGCGGCAAGGTCGCGCCGGGTCGAAGCACGATGGCCTTCTCGCTGCCGCACGCCTTTCCCGACACGCGAAATCCGTCGCTCACTTCCGGGACAACCACTTATCTGATGCGCGCATGGTCCCGTCACAGAGATTTCGAGCACCACTCCGCCTGGCGTCGCCACATCAGCCTGACGCTATAACCTGCGGCTCAAGCGATCTTTCGCGGCAAGTCATGCGTGGCTTTGACCAATGCTCTTCGCCGTAAGGCGACCTGTGGGCCCTCCCGGCCACCAGGCGCCTCATAATCATCATGCAAAACCTGCGCTTGAACACCGCGCGCGCACGCGCGAAGGGGGCGGTCTACGCGCGGAGGCTGAATGACCGACCCGATCTCCAAACATCTCGCTCGCACCGATTGGCTGCTGGCCGACGGCGCCACGGGCACGACGCTGTTCAATATGGGGCTGCAGTCCGGTGACGCGCCCGAGCTCTGGAACGAGACCGAGGTGGACAAGGTCCGGGCGCTTTATCAGGGCGCCGTCGATGCGGGCTCCGACCTGTTCCTGACCAACACGTTCGGCGCCAACCGCGCCCGGCTGAAGCTGCATGACGCGGGCCATCGTGCGGGCGAACTCAGCCGCATGGGCGCCGAGATCGGGCGCGAGATCGCCGATGCCGCGGATCGCCCCGTCATCGTCGCGGGCTCCATGGGCCCCACCGGAGAGATCATGGCCCCCATGGGCCCGCTGACCCATGAGGACGCGGTCGAGATCTTCCACGAACAGGCCGAGGGGCTTAAGGCGGGCGGCGCGGATGTCCTCTGGGTCGAGACGATCTCTGCCCCCGAAGAACTGAAGGCCGCGGCCGAGGCGGCCCAACGCGCCGACATGCCGTGGTGCGTCACCATGAGCTTCGATACGGCCGGGCGCACCATGATGGGCACCACCGCCCCCGCCATGGCCCGCTTGGTAGAGCGTCTGCCCCATCCGCCGGTGGCCTTCGGCGCGAATTGCGGCGTGGGCGCCTCGGACCTGTTGCGCACGGTGCTGGGCTTTGGCGACGTGTCACGCCCGCTGATCGCCAAGGGCAATGCGGGCATCCCAAAATATGTGGACGGCCATATCCATTATGACGGCACGCCCGACCTGATGGCCCGCTACGCGGTGCTGGCCCGCGATGCCGGGGCGACCATCATCGGCGGCTGCTGCGGCACGACGCCCGATCACCTGCGCGCCATGCGCGCGGCTCTGGAGACGGCGCCCAAGGGCACACCCCCAGAGCTGGAGACGGTTGCCGCGAATCTGGGCGGCTTCTCGTCCGAGAGTGATGGGACTGACGGCGCGGGGCCGACCCGCGAACGCCGCAGCCGCCGCCGCGCCCGCGCCTGATCCCAGGCAACCGGATCGTGCGCCTGGCGTGGACGGCCCTTGCCATATCGACGCTGATTCCCGCCATGGCCGCGCTGGTCTCTGGCCTGCATCCCGCGCTCGATAGCCTCGGCGTCCCCCTGCCCTATGCAATGCTTTTGGCTGGGCCGCTGGTCCTGGCCTTGGCCCTGGGCCGGATGTGGACCGGCGCGGCGGCGGCCTTCCTGACCCTCCTGATCGGCGGCACCCTCATCGTGCCGCATCTCATCCGGCCGGAGGGTCCGCCCGCCCGGACCGGGCTCCGCCTGCTGCAGCACAACCTGTATTTCGAGAACCCTGCCCGCCGGACCTGCCGCAACGGATCGCGGGCTACGACCTCGTGACCCTGCAAGAGGCGCGCCTTGCCCTGCAGGATCTTGATCTACCGCTTGGTTGGGACATGCATCGCTGTGCCGATGGCCCGGTGCGGCTGACGGCCATCCTTAGCCGCCATCCCGTCCGCGCGCGCGGCTGCCTCTCCTCGGGCAGCTGGGTCCGGGCGGAAACACCGGAGGGCGACCTGACGGTCGCGACATTGCATCTCTACTGGCCGTGGCCGCGGGGCCAGCACAGTCAGGTTCGGCGGCTATTGCCGGAGTTGGCGGCCCTGCCAGGCCCGATCCTGCTCACCGGCGACATGAACCAAACCCCTTGGTCTCATACCCTAGCCGAACTCACCGAGAACACTGGCACCTATCGCGCGCGGGGCGCGGGCGTCACGTATGTCGGCGCCGCCGGGCTGGTTCGGTTGCCCATCGACCATCTTCTCGTGCCGTCGGGCTGGCTGGCTGAGGTGCGTCGCCTTGAGCGGTGGGGAGCAGATCATCATGCCCTCGCGCTGAGCGTATCGCGGCCCTATCGGCGTTCGGCTCGCCAAGCGGCAGAGTAGTGGCCGCCCCCGGGGGGCAGTCCCGGGAACGGCCTGCCCCCGCATGGGTCTGGCCGCATACGAGAGCATCTCAGAACAGGGAAAGTTGATCTCCCACCCGTTCAGGCACGTGGAACAAATCTGTGCGAAGGGGAGGCAGCCGAAGAGACAGCCCCATCTGCCGGGCCGCCCGTCGGAACCGCGCTTGCAGAAGATCGGATTCGACCCCAGCACCACGCATGCGGTGCCCGAAGGCCCCGTCATAGAGCTTGCCCCCGTGGAACCTCCGCACTTGGTTCAGCACCCGCCTCGCTCGATCCGGCATATGCGTACGAACCCACTCTTCGAAAAGGGGGGCCACTTCCAAAGGTAGGCGAAGGGGAATCATCGTGGCGGCCTGAGCGCCCGCATCGCGGCCCGCTGCCAGCAGGTTTTCAACTTCGTGATCGGTCAAACCCGGAATGATCGGCGACAGGCCGATCTGGACCATGACGCCATTTTTCGAAAGCTTCTCAATGGCCTGCAGCCGCCGCGCCGGGCTCGGCACGCGCGGCTCTAGCGTGCGCGCTATCGTTTTGTCCAACGTCGTCACCGAAATCGAGACACGACAGAGATGCGGCCCCATGTCGCGGAGAATATCGACATCGCGTTCCACCAGCACGCCCTTGGTGGTGATGCCAACCGGATGAGAATGGTCTTGCAGCACGTCCAGCAGGCCGCGCATGATGCGCCGATCCCGCTCTATCGGCTGGTACGGATCGGTATTTGTGCCCAACGCCATCACGGCGGGCTCGTAACCGGGCTTGGCCAATTCGCGCGCCAGTGCCTCGGGCGCATTCGGCCGCGCGATCAGCTTCGTCTCGAAATCAAGACCGGGGGACAGGCCCAGATGGGCATGGCTCGGCCTTGCATAGCAATAGACGCAGCCATGCTCGCAGCCGCGATAGGGATTGACCGAGCGGTCAAACCCCAGATCGGGTGAGCCGTTGCGGCTGATCGCCCGTTTCAACACCTCATCGCGCACTTCGGTCCGCAGAGGCGGCAGATCTTCCACGCGATCCCAGCCATCCTCCACCGCTTCGTGCCGCAATTGTTCATATCGCCCAGTCTCGTTCGACAGGGCACCTCGGGCGGATGGACGGGCGGAGAATGGTGGTGAAGACATGGTAACATGATAGAACGGAAGAGGAACATCCGCAACGTCATGTACTTTTCACTCGTCCCGTGGACCCATCCCGGCCATCATGACGCGGCGCCCGTTTCGGGCGGCTGTGCTTTGGGAGGGGCCCTATGAAATTCATGACCACGACGATGGCCTGCGCCATTCTCGGCGCGGGGAGCGCCGCGGCAGCATCGCTCGATGCCACCTATACGAGCTTTCTCGTCTTCGGTGACAGCCTCAGCGATCCGGGCAATCTGGCCGCGTTCGGCGCCGCCCCGCCACCGCCATATGTGGGCGGCCGCTTCTCCAATGGACCGGTCTGGGCCGAGGACATCGCCGCCGATTTCGCCATCTCCGCCAATTTCGCCTTCGGCGGGGCGCGGGCGGGCAGCGACACGGCCGTCCCGGACTTCGACGAACAGCTCGCGCTTTACGACCCGAACCTCATCCCGCAGGGCGACCGTCCGCTGGCGGCGATCTGGCTGGGGGCGAACGATCTGTTCGAGGGGATCTTCACCGGTACCGTAGCGGATGCCATCACCGACGCGACGATGGGGATCGCCAATGGCATCGCCGCGCTGCAAGCCAGCAACGTGAACGATTTCGTCGTCTTCAACCTGCCCGATCTGGGCCAGACACCGCTCTATGATCTGGTTCTACCGCCGTTCTCGTCGGGGGCGAGCGATGCGACGAATGCCTTCAACGCCGCGCTGGACGGTGTGATCGCCGGAGCAGAGGCCAACGGGGCCACGGTCACCAAGATCGACATCAACGCGACCTTCGATGCCCTTCTGGCCAACCCAACCGCCTTCGGTGTCAGCGAGGCCGACATCCCCTGCCTCTTTCTCAGCGACGAACCTGCGATCCAGGCGGCAGCGGGCTTTACCGCCCTTCTGCTTGGCGAGGATCTCGTCTGCTCCGATGCGGAAGCGGCCGAACGGGCCTTCTTCGATCTCGTCCATCCGAACGCGACGGTCCATTCCGCCATCGCGGACGAGGTTCGGACGGCTCTGGCCCCGGCGCCTGTGCCCCTTCCGGCGACGCTCCCGCTTCTGATCGGTGCCCTCGCCGGGCTGGGTCTGGCCCGCCGTAGGGTCGCTCGCTAAGCAAACCATGTCGGAAATGCCGTCGCGTTCTTTGCGCGACGGCGCTACATTCGGTCGTCAGAATGCACGGATGACGGAACCGCAGCCATGTCCGAAGAAGAAGACGACATCGTCCTCGCAGACCTTCCCGACGACGAACTCGTCCAGCAGATGTTCGACGACCTCTATGACGGTCTCAAAGAAGAGATCGAGGAGGCGGTGCAGATCCTGCTCGACCGCGGTTGGGAACCCTACCGGATCCTGACCGAGGCCCTGGTGGGCGGCATGAAGATCGTCGGCGACGATTTCCGAGACGGCATCCTCTTCGTGCCCGAAGTGCTGCTGGCGGCCAACGCCATGAAGGGCGGCATGGCCATACTCAAGCCGCTTCTGGCGGAAACGGGCGCGCCCCGGATGGGCAAGATGGTCATCGGCACGGTCAAGGGCGACATCCACGATATCGGCAAGAATCTCGTCTCCATGATGATGGAGGGCGCCGGGTTTGAAGTCGTCGACCTGGGCATCAACAACCCGGTCGAGAACTACATCGACGCGCTGGCCCGCGAGAAGGCCGATATCCTGGGCATGTCGGCCCTGCTGACCACGACCATGCCGTACATGAAGGTCGTCATCGATGCGATGGTCGAACAGGGCATCCGCGACGATTACGTGGTCCTGGTCGGCGGCGCCCCCCTCAACGAGGAGTTCGGCAAGGCCATCGGCGCCGACGCCTATTGCCGCGACGCCGCCGTGGCGGTCGAGACGGCGAAGGAATGGATGGCCAGGCGGCACAACTCCATGGCGGCGGGGTAGTGCGCCGACCCAATGCGGGCCTTCATTGCCGATACGCTGGCATTGGTGATCTTCTTCACCCTTACCGGCATCGTCAACGAGCGTCTCATCGCGGGCATGGATTGGGATGAGGTTCTGGCCGCCCGTCTGATCGGCGCACCGCTGATGGTCCTGACCGCCCGCCCCTACGGACTTTGGCGCGACTGGGCGCTGGCGCGATTGCCCGACAAGGGGGCGACGGCACGCCTCCTCTCGGACAGTCTCGTTCTCTTGGTCTTTCAGGTGCCGATCTATGTTGCGATCATCTTCGCGGGCGGCGCACGTGGTGCAGAGCTTTGGCGCGGCGCCTTTGGCGCTGCAATCCTGATGCTGATCCTCGGGCGCCCCTACGGCCTCTGGCTCGATTGGGTGCGCGGTCGCTTCGGCCTGCCACCCGGCGGTCAACGCCCCATGTCGCTCGGCCGCTGACCACGCCGACCGCGGCGTTCGCCGTCAGACCGGCGGCCGGGCGGTGCGCGCCAGAAGCAGCGCGGCCATGCCCAGCAAACCGCCGAAGATGCGGTTGAGCCAGCGCCGTGCCGTGTCCGACAAGGCCCCCCGGCGCAACAACGCCCCTGCCCCGATCCAGACCGCTGCCGCCGCGCATTCCGCCACAACATAAAGAAGACCCAGCGCGATCAGCTGCGGAAGGGCCGGGCCATCCCCCAAGAATTGCGGCAGAAAGGCCGTCATCAACAGATAGGCTTTCGGGTTCGCCATCAGTGTGAGGAATTCCCGCCGGGCGCCTGAGCCCGGCGCCGGACCCTCCGTCACCGATGCCGTCCAGGTTTTGATGGCCAACCAGAGCAGATAGGCCACCCCGCCCCATTTCAGCATGGCGAAGGCCAGTTGCGACCCTGCCAGCAACCGGTCCAGCCCCAGCGCCACGAGGATCGTCAGAACGATGAAGGCGGCGGCCCGGCCACCCAGACCAGCAAAGGCCGCGCGCGGCCCGCTTCGCCCGGCCGTCGCCAGCGCCAGGAAATTGTTCGGGCCGGGTGTCAGCCCCACCAGCAATGCGGCGGGCAGGAAGGCCGCGATCTGCCACAGGGTCAGCGGAAATTCAGCCATCGCATCCTCCATCTCGACCCGAAGCGAGGCCACCGAAACCAAACGACCCAGTCCAAATCATCGTAATCTGCCATCTCTTTGGTCCCCAAATATCCCCGCCGGAGGCCCCCATCCGCCACCGGAACGCCATCGACCGACCGGCGCGCACCGATCCGTCGGGGGTCCGGGGGGCGTCCCCCGGCCCGGACCCGTCCGCGCTCAGTCCCCGATCTTCGACGCATCCGCGCCGCGGAAGAACTCCATCAACGTGGCCTGATCCTCGCCGCCGAAGCCCGCGGCGCTCATCATCCGGTGCACCTCGGCGGCGATGGCGGTCAGCGGCATCGCCGTGTTCGTGCGCCGCGCCAGGTCCTGCACGCCGTTCAAATCCTTGACCATGTTGTCGATCCGGCCCGTCCGCGCGTAATCCTTCTCCGCCATCCGTGGCATGTATTCCTGCAGGATCGCACTATCCGCCCGCCCGCCCTTCAGCGCCTGTGGGATCTTGGCGGCCTCCACCCCCGCATCCAGGGCCAGCTGCGTGGCCTCCGCCACAGCCAAAAAGCCCAGCCCGCAGAGCACCTGGTTGATCAGCTTCGTCGTCTGTCCCGCCCCGACATCGCCCATGCGGGTGAAGTTCGCCGCCACGTGTCGCAGCATCTCGTGGGCATCGGCGCAATCGGCCTCCGACCCGCCCGCCATCAGGGTCAGCTCTCCGATCCGTGCCTTGGGCGCCCCGCCCGAGAGCGGCGCATCCACCCAGCGCAGGCCGCGTTCGGCGGCGGCCGCGGCGATCCGCTTCGTCGCATCCGGATCGATGGAGGACATGTCGACGATCAGCGTCCCCTCCGCCGCCCCCTCGGCCACGCCGCCTGCGCCCAGGACCACGGCCTCCACCGCATCGGCCGCGTTGAGCGAGGTGATGACATGGCTCACCCCCTCGCCAGCTGCCGCAGGACCGTCGCAGCCCACGGCACCCAGATCGGCCAGGGCCTGCACCTTCGGCGGATTGCGGTCATAGACGCGCAGATCGATGCCCTGCTCCAGCAGGCGCGTCCCGATGGCGTTCCCCATGGCGCCCGCGCCGATCAGTCCGACCTTCATGTGATCCTCCGCAATCCATCCAAGATGTCCCCCAGCAGCCGCTCCGGCGGGCGCGCGATATCGCCTGCCACCGTCCGCTCCTGCGGGCCCGGCGCCTCCAGCGTCTCCAATTGGCTGTCGAGCAGGGAGACCGGCATGAAATGCCCTTCCCGCGCGGCCATCCGCTCGGCGATAACGTCTTTCTCTCCGTGCAAATGCACGAAGATCACCGGCCCGGCCGCCCCGCGGATCCGGTCACGATAGGCCCGCTTCAGCGCCGAACAGGCAACCACGATCGTGCCTTCGCCCGCCAGCATCGCGCCGACCCGATCCAGCCAGGGCCAGCGATCCGCATCGGTCAGGGCAATCCCATCGGCCATCTTCGCCCGGTTCGCCTGCGGATGCAGATCGTCTCCGTCCACGAAGCGCCCGCCCAAGGCCTCGGCCAGCATCGCGCCCATCAGGCTCTTGCCGGTGGAGGTCACGCCCATCACGACGATCTTCATAGCGACGCGGTGATCCCGCCATCCACGTAGAGGGTCGTGCCATTCACGAAGCTCGACGCGTCCGAGGCCAGGAAGATGCAGGCGCCCACCAGTTCCTCCACCCTGCCCCAGCGCCCGGCGGGCGTACGCTTGGCCAACCAGGCCGAAAACTCCGGATCGTCTACCAGCGCCTGGTTCAGCAGCGTCTCGAAATAGCCGGGCGCCAGCGCGTTGCATTGCAGCCCGTGCTTGGCCCAGTCGGTTGCCATCCCCTTGGTCAGGTTCGCCACCGCCCCCTTGGTGGCGGTGTAGGGCGCGATGCCGGGCCGGGCCAAGGCGCTCTGCACGCTGGCGATGTTGACGATCTTGCCCGCGCCCCGCGCGATCATGTGGCGGGCCACGGCCTGACCCACATGGAAGACGCTGGCGATATTGGTCTGCAGAAGGCGTTCGAAACCGTCCGCCGGAAAATCCTCCAGGGACGCGCGATGCTGCATCCCGGCATTGTTCACCAGGATGTCGATGGTGCCCCGCTCGGCCTCGAACAGGTCCACATGTTTGCGCACCAAGTCCCCATCGGTCACGTCGAACGGCAACGTCTCGACGGCTGCGCCGGTCTCGCGCAGACCGGCCGCGGCACGGTCCAGCTTCTGCGGATCGCGCCCGTTCAGCACGATGGCAGCGCCCGCCGCGGCCAGCCCCCCGGCCAGCGCCAAGCCGATCCCCTGGCCGGAGCCCGTCACCAGGGCACGCTTGCCGGAAAGATCGAACAGGGTAAGGGACATATGCGGCTCCTTGGCGCGGCGACGTCCGCGCACTAGGCTGGGCCGACCCGGTCCTGTCAAGCCGCCCCTCTGGAATGGAAGCCCCCATGCGCGCCCTCGTCCTCCATGCCGCAAACGACCTTCGCCTGGAGGATCGCGCCGATCCCGGCCCGCCCGGTCCCGGACAGGTCCGGGTGAAGATGGCGGCGGGCGGCATTTGCGGCTCGGACCTGCATTACTACCAGCATGGCGGATTCGGCACGATCCGCGTGCGCGAGCCCATCGTGCTCGGTCATGAGGTGGCAGGCCATGTCGAGGCGCTGGGCGAAGGGGTTACGGGTCTCAGCGAAGGCCAACTCGTCGCTGTCTCCCCCTCCCGACCCTGCGGCACCTGCCGGTTCTGCAAAGAGGGGATGTTCAACCAATGCCTCAACATGCGGTTCTATGGATCGGCCATGCCCATGCCCCATATCCAGGGCGCCTTCCGCGACGTGGTGCTGGCCGATGCGGCGCAATGCGTCCCCGCCGATGGTCTCACCCCGGCCCAGGCCGCCATGGCGGAACCGCTGGCCGTCTGCCTGCATGCCACCGCCCGGGCCGGATCGCTGGTGGGCAAGTCGGTCCTAGTGACGGGCTGCGGGCCCATCGGCCTGCTCTCGATCCTTTGCGCCCGCCGGGCCGGGGCAGACCTTGTTGTGGCCACCGACCTGGCCGAGATGCCGCTGGCCACCGCGCGCAAGCTCGGCGCGGATGAAGCCCTGACCGCCGGGCCAGACGCGCTGGCGCCCTGGACCGCAGAGAAGGGCCAGTTCGATGTCCTTTTCGAATGCTCCGGCGTTGAACCCGCCTTGCGCGCGGGGGTGGACGCGCTGCGCCCCGGCGGCACAATCCTGCAGCTGGGCCTGGGCGGCGACATGACCCTGCCCCTACAGGCGATCACCGCCAAAGAGCTGGCGCTCAAGGGGTCGTTCCGCTTTCACGGGGAATTCGCCACGGCCGTCAGCCTGATGCGTAAGGGCCTGATCGATGTGGACCCGTTGCTGAGTGCCACGATGCCGCCCGAGGACCACGCCGCCGCCTTCGCGCTGGCCGCCGACCGCAGCCGCGCATTGAAGGTGCAATTCGCTTTCTGAACTTCACAGACCAGCCCCCTGATCCCATATCCATGACATGAGACTTGACCGCTTTGTCCTGATCCTTCTGATCGTCCTCGTCGCCGCCGGCGCGACGCTCTGGCTGGCCGCGCTGATCGCGAGCACGTTCGTCGTGCCCGGCGCGGCCTTGGCAATCCTGCCGGTGCTGCTTGTGGCCTTCGTCGCCTTCCGGATCATCCGCGACCGGATGACCAGCCGCGAAGACGACCATTACGACCGGATGGAGGGCGATCAGTGATCATCGTCACCACCGATGGCGTGGCGGGCCGAGAGGTGACCGAGACGTTGGGCCTGGTCCGGGGCTCCACCGTACGCGCCAAGCATATCGGCTCAGATATCGTGGCAGGCTTGCGCAACCTCGTGGGTGGCGAGGTTAAGGAATATGCCGCGCTCCTGACCGGCGCGCGCGAGCAGGCCATCGATCGCATGGTCGCCGAGGCGCAGGCGCGGGGCGCCGATGCCGTGGTCGGGATGCGGCTGGAGACATCGACCATCCAACAAGCCGCCTCCGAGGTGCTGGCCTATGGCACGGCGGTGCGGCTGAAGTGATCTCGGATGCGGCCCTGACCGAGACGGGGCTCACCGCCACAGGTCGGGGCCGCGTCTTGGTCGTCGCCTGCGGGGCCCTGGCGCGCGAGATCCTCGCCATCCGGGATCAGGCCGGGCTGGACCATATCGACCTGCATTGCCTGCCGGCGATCCTCCACAACGATCCCGACCGCATCCCCGCGGCGGTGGAGGCGGCTCTGATCGAACGCGCGGGCACCTATGACAGCGCCTTCGTGGCCTATGCCGATTGCGGCACCGGCGGTGCGCTGCGCGCCCTCTGCGACAGGCTGGGCGTCGCGATGATCGACGGCCCCCATTGCTATGCCTTCTTCGAGGGGCTGGACGCCTTCGCCGCCCGTGACGAAATCGACGCCTTCTACCTGACCGACTTCCTGGCCCGCCAATTCGACGCCTTCGTCACGAAGCCCCTTGGCCTCGACCGCCACCCAGCGCTGCGGGACATGTATTTCGGCCATTACCGCAAGGTCGTCTATCTGGCCCAGACTGACGATCCGGCATTGGACGCCAAGGCCCGCGCTGCGGCCGACGCCCTGGGCTTGGCCTATGAGCGACGGTTCACCGGCTACGGCGAATTGGCCGCCGCTCTATCCGACGCCGCCAACAACGCATCCAGCTGAGCCTCCGTCAAACCGGCCTTCAAAGCGATATCGCGACGACCCCGATCCCAATCCAGCAGAGGACCAAGCGTCTCGGCCAAAGGCCGCGTCCTCAGCCCGGCCGCCGTGGCTTTGGCGGTGCTGACGTTCTGCAAATGCGCGACGGAGGGCTGCGGCGGCAGGATCAGCGGCAGATCCGTCCAATACGCGAAGCCCAGATCGTTCACGTGTTGCAGATCCACAGGCACGAAATCGGCCGCTGTTCCCGCCACATCCCGCACCTGCCCCAGCATCTCCAGAAACGGCATGGGCAGACCCGTCACGTTCCAGACACCGCCCAGCGCCCCCCCACAGCACCGCAAGGCGAAATCCGCGACATCGCGCACATCGATCACCTGCACCAACCGCCCCTCGGGTGCAGGCACCGGCACCCGGCCACCCCCGTCCACCTGCCGGACCCACCATGTCAGCCGATCCGTATAGTCGCCCGCCCCGATCAGCAGACCCACGCGCAGATGGGTCGCGCGGTCGCCCAGCTTTTCTGTAGCGACTATCTCGCAGGCGCGCTTAAGAGGACCGTAGGACGCGCCATAGGCGTCGGCCATGGCGCGCGCCCCAGGCGGCAGGGCTGCCGCCTGCGCATGATCCTCGGCCGTCGCCTCGGGCACCTCCCGCCCCTCGTCGATCGCCGGTGTCGGAAAGGTGCCGTAGACCGAGATCGAGGAGACGAGGATATAGCGCTCGACCCCCTGTCCCAACGCCGCCAACAGCGTGCGAACATCCCCCGGCGCATAAGCGCATGTGTCGAACACCCAGTCGAACGTCCGCCCAATCAACGGGGCCAGATCCCCATGCCGATCTGCCGTGATCGTCTCGAATGCGGCCAACCGCCGCGCGGGTCGGCGCGACAGGACCGAGACAGACTGTCCAGCCGCCAGAAGCGCTTGCACAATCGCACCGCCCAGAAACCCTGTCCCGCCGACCACCAGACATCGCATCCGCCCGCCCTCCTGTGGTCACCGTACCCGAATGCCGGGGCGGGTCCAGGCGCCCCTTCCGCCCCGTCGCCCCCTCCGCTAAAGCAGCGGCCCATGGGGGACGACGCATGACCGAACCGACCATCACGCCCGATCTCGTGGCGGCGCACGGGCTGAAGCCCGAGGAATATGACCGCATCCTTGAGATCATGGGGCGTGAACCCAGCTTTACCGAGCTCGGCATCTTCTCGGCCATGTGGAACGAGCATTGCTCCTACAAATCCTCCAAGAAATGGCTGCGGACGCTGCCCACCGAAGGGCCCCAGGTGATCTGCGGGCCTGGTGAGAACGCGGGCGTGGTGGATATCGGCAAGGGTGCCGACGGCCAGAGACTGGCGGTCGTCTTCAAGATGGAGAGCCACAACCACCCCTCTTACATCGAGCCCTATCAAGGCGCGGCCACCGGCGTGGGCGGCATTCTGCGGGACGTCTTCACCATGGGCGCCCGACCCGTGGCGGCCATGAACGCGCTCAGCTTCGGATCGCCCGCCCATCCCAAGACGCGGCAGCTGGTCCATGGCGTGGTCGAGGGGATCGGCGGTTACGGGAACTGTTTCGGCGTGCCGACCGTCGGGGGCGAAGTGCGATTCCACGAGAGCTATGACGGCAACTGCCTGGTCAACGCCTTCGCCGCGGGCATCGCGGAGGCGGACAAGATCTTCTACTCGGCGGCCAGCGGCGTGGGCCGCCCCGTCGTCTATCTGGGCGCAAAGACGGGCCGCGACGGCGTGGGTGGGGCCACGATGGCCAGTGCGGAATTCGACGACACAATCGAGGAAAAGCGCCCCACCGTGCAGGTGGGCGACCCCTTCACCGAGAAGCGCCTGATGGAGGCTACGCTGGAACTGATGGCGACGGGCGCCGTGGTCTCGATCCAGGATATGGGCGCCGCGGGCCTGACCTGCTCGGCGGTGGAGATGGGCGACAAGGGCGGCCTGGGCATCCGGCTGGACCTGGACGCGGTGCCGGTGCGCGAGACCGCCATGACCGCCTATGAGATGATGCTGTCCGAAAGCCAGGAACGGATGCTCATGGTACTGGATCCGGCCAAGGAAGATGCCGCCCGCGCCGTGTTCGAGAAATGGGATCTGGACTTCGCCATCGTGGGCGAGACCATCGCCGAGGATCGTTTCCTGATCATCCATGGCGGCGAGACCAAGGCCGATCTGCCGCTCTCCACCCTCGCCTCGTCCGCCCCGGAATACGACCGTCCTTGGGAGGCGACGGCCCCGGCCGCACCGCTGGAAAACATGCCGGATGTGGACGCGATCCAGGGGCTGACAGCCCTGATCGGCAGCGCAAATTACTGCGCCCGCGACTGGGTGGTCGAGCAATACGACACGCAGGTCATGGCCGACACGGTGGTGCGCCCCGGCCTCGATGGCGGGGTGATCCGCGTCCACGGCACGGATAAGGGCCTAGCCTTCACCGCTGACGTCACGCCGCGCTACGTGGCCGCCAACCCCGTCGAGGGCGGCAAACAGGCTGTGGCCGAGGCCTATCGCAACCTCGTGGCGAAAGGCGCTAAGCCACTCGCCACGACGGACAATCTCAATTTCGGCAATCCCGAGAAACCCGCCATCATGGGCCAGTTCGTGGGCGCCATCGAGGGGATCGGCGCCGCCTGCCGCGCCCTGGACATGCCCATCGTATCGGGCAATGTCAGCCTCTATAACGAGACCGACGGGACCGGCATCGACCCCACGCCAACCATCGGCGCCGTCGGCCTGATCGAAAGCCTGGGCCGCCGGATCGACGGGCGCATCGGCGACGGAATGATCGCCCTCCTGCTTGGGCCAGAGGGCAGCCATCTGGGCCAATCCGCCCTGTTGGCCGAATATCTGGGCCGGGCCGAGGGCGATGCGCCCCCGGTGGATCTGGAGGCCGAGCGGCGACACGGCGACTTCATCCTAGAAAACAGCGGTTGGATCACCGCCTGCACCGACCTCTCGGACGGGGGCCTGGCCCTGGCCGCCTTCACCCTGGCAGAGGCCAACGGGCTGGGCGTCACCCTGGATGTGGAGGGCACAGCCGCCCTCTTCGGCGAAGACCAAGGCCGCTATCTTTTGGCCAGCAACTTCGATTGTGCGGAGGCTTTGATGGTGGCGGCAGGTAAGGCCGGCGTGCCGCTTGCCATGGTGGGTCAGTTCGGCGGCGATGTGGTAAAGCTAGGCCGATCCGAGGCGCTTTTGGCAGACCTGTCGGCCACCTATCGCGGCACCTTCGCGGAGATGTTCGGCTAGGAGACGGGCGCACCCGCGCAAAGGCGCGCGGCCAGCCGCCCCGCGCGGGACGCGACGGATTTTCGGCTGTCACGGCCGAGGCGGGCCAGATGCGGGCAGAGCCAATCCGTCAGCGCGGCATCGCGCTCCGCCCATTCGGCCAACGTGTCCATATGCGTCTTCAGGACGATCCAGTCGTCGGCGCGTTCGAGATTGCGCCGCATGAGCGCTTCGGCCGCCGCGCGTTGCGGCGCGGTCATCTGGGCGGCGAGGCGCGCGAAAAGCTGGGCCAGCGTCCATTGCGCCGAGGCCTGGTCCAGCGCCCCGACCTCCGCGATGAAGCGGTCGATATAGGGCACCAGCAGATCATGACGTTCCGCCTCCACCCGCTTCATGGCGTTCGACGTACGCAGGCGGACGACCGGATCGGCGCTCCGGTAGCAGAGAAACAGCTCCTCAAAGCGCGGCGGATCGGCCAGCACGATCTCCACCACCTCAACCGTCCGCCCCAGCGAATTGGGATGCCCGCCGCTCAGCATGTCTTCGAAAAGCTCCGCCATGTCCGAGAGCTAGCGCCCCGACATCGCCGCGGGCAAGCGCCTTCGGCGGCCGCAGCCGCTTCCGGCCCGTGCCCCCTCGCATCCCGCATCGACGCGGCCTATGCTGGTAGGGCGAGGGGGAGCGACATGACGACACACGACGCGGTCTTCGATCCGAGGCCATGGGACGTTACCTGGATGCGCGGCGCTCCGACAGGATGCCGGGGCTGCCCATGACGGCCCGCCCCGTCGATCGGGCCACCTGGCCCCGCGCCGCGCAGTTCGACTTCTTCCGCACTTTCGAGCGGCCGCATTTCGCCGTCACGTCCCGCATAGACCTGAGCGCATTGATGGCGGCGCAGCCCCGGCCCTCGCCGTTCCGGGCGATGATCCACGCAATCGGCGCGGGCGTTCATGCCGTGCCGGAATTACGGATGCGTCTGCGCGACGGGGAGGCGGTGATCCACGACCGACTCCGGCTCTCGCCCACCATCGCCATGGAGAACGGCGATTTCCGCTACGCCTATCTTGACTGGCAGGACGATTTCAGTGCGTTCGACGCAGATGCCTCCGAGGTGATCGCCGCCATCCGCGCGGGCGGGCCGCTCAACGCCAATGACGGGGCGGTCGACGATCTGGCGTTCCTGTCCTGCCTGCCCTGGCTCGACTTCACGGCCATCGATAACGCCTTGCCCCATGCGCGCGACAGCATTCCCCGCACGTCCTGGGGGAAGATCGTGCCAAAAACGGGCGGCGGGCATGACGTGGCCGTCGCCATCCAGGTCCACCATGCCCTGGCGGACGGGCGCCATGTGGGCACGTTCTTCGAGGAAGTGTCGGCGCGGCTGGCGCGGTTCGGCTGATGCCGCCGCGCCTGATCTTCGCCGTCGCCTATCCGTTCATCGCTTTGATCGGCCTCTCGGCGACGATCTACGTCTTTGGTAGCCACGCGCTGGACGGCTTCGGCGGGACGACCAAGCCGTGTCGCGATCTGGCCCGCCTGCTGGCCCATCTCTCGGTGATCGGGATCGGCATATTCGGCATCCTGCTCACGGCGCTCGCCTGGCTATGTACGGGCCAGCGCGGTTTTGCCGCCCTGCCGGGGCTTTGCTTCCAGGGATCGGTGACGTTCGTCCTCGGGACTGAGCTGCTCACATGCAGCGGTCTACCCGTCATGGATCTGCCGACCGGCGCCCTGCTCTTTCTGGCCGTCCTTCTGACGATCGGGACCCTGATCATGACCTTTTATCGCGGCGTGGGGACAATCCGTCGCGAGCCGCGATGACGGTCCCATCCCGCTTGCCCCGTCCCTTTCGGCCCGCTAGCTAAAACCAAGAGGAGGACGCAGCCCATGGCCATGCAGGCATCCGAGATCGAGGATCTCATCCGCGCCGCCTTTCCGGACGCGAAGATCACCATCACCGACCTTGCGGGCGATGGAAACCATTATGCCGCCGAGGTCGTGGACGAGAGCTTCCGCGGCCAGTCCCGCGTGGCGCAGCAACGGGCCGTCTACGCCGCGTTGCAGGGCAAGATGGACGGCCCAGCGGGCGATTTGCACGCCCTGGCGCTGACCACGCGCGCCCCCGATCAGGGCAAGGCCGGCCCGGAGGCGGCCGGCACGGGCGCGGCGTGATGACATCGCTGGCGATCTGGCTCTGCGCGGCAATCGTGGCCATCCTGGTGGGACGCGCAGCCTGGGTCTTGCGCGCGGAACGGGATACGCCGCAGCCGCGCGGGGTTGAACCGGGCCGCGGCTATACCGAGATCGAAAGTCAGTACTTTTCAGGGGTCGGCGGCGGCAATCAGCAGATCACGCGGGTGCCGCGCGACCCTCAGGAATATGCCCGGGCCTTCGTGCCCCGGCGCAAGGACACGGCCAATCCCGCAGCGGACCGGCCCACGGACAGGAGAGACGATGATGGCTGACGCGCAGACGCGGATCGACGAGATGGTGAAGGGCGCAGATGTCGTCCTCTTCATGAAGGGCACGAAATCCATGCCGCAATGCGGCTTTTCCAGCCGGGTGGCGGGCGTGCTGAATTACATGGAGATCGACTACACGGACGTGAACGTCTTGGCCGACGAAGACGTGCGCCAGGGTATCAAGGATTACTCCGACTGGCCCACCATCCCCCAACTCTACATCAAGGGCGAATTCGTGGGCGGCTGCGACATCATCACCGAGATGACCCTGTCGGGCGAGCTGGACGAGATGCTGTCAGCCAAGGGCGTGGGCTTCGACAAAGCCAAGGCCGAAGAAATCCGCAAGGCAAATGCCTGAGCGACATGGGCCGTTCTTCACCCTTCGTTAACTGCGCGCCCCGAGAACCGGTCCCGTCGCGACATCGATGATGACGGGGCGGGGCCACGGCCCCACCCATCGGCCATCGGACGGCCCTCGCCGTCCACCGGGTTTGCCGGGGCGAACTGCGCCCCGGTTCTGTTCGCCCCCATTGGGGGCGCGGCGCCTATCATCCTTCTTGGGCGATCCTATTCGTCGGCCAATTTGAGTGACGGATGATGGAATCCGATGCAGCCCGACCGCATCGGGCCGTTTTGTCATGCGCGATGGGCGTGCGGGCGGGCAGCACCTTCTCGTTGCCTTGACCTCCCCGCAGGATACGACCCTTTCCTTCGATTGAAGAACCAACTTGGTGTCAGAAACACAAAAGAGAGCCGCAAAAGCGGGGGGATCGCCTTGAACGTGACCGCGAAGACATCCTCTGAGCTTGCCAAACAAGGGATGCTAACCGATCCCGGAGACCACTTCTCCGGGCGCTACGAGGTCGAGCGCAAGCTAAAGGTCGACGACCTGAGCGCCATGCGCGAGCGATTGGACGCACTCGGCGCGGTGCCATTCGTCCTTGGAAACACGGAAACCGATATCTTCCTCGACCTGGAGGACGGTCGGATCGCGCAGGCTGGTAAATCGCACGTGCTGCGCAAAATGAGACCCTCCGGGCGCGTTCTCTGGATCGTAAAGGGGCCCGGGCCCGACGAATGCATCGCGATGGACCTACCCGATGGTACGAAAGCCGTGGCGATGCTCTCCGCCCTCGGCTTTCGGGAGCGATCCCGACTGACCAAGGCGCGCGACATCTTCTTCGTCGGCGATTGTCACGTCACCCTGGATCACGTCGAGAGCCTGGGCGCGTTCGTCGAAGTCGCCGCCATGACAGATGATCGTGACGCGCTGGGCGACTTGGCCGCTCGGGTCGCGGATGTGATCGCCCAGCTTGGCCTCGGTGGGCACGCACCCGTTGAACACTCCTACCTGGAGATGCTGACCGGGTCGCAGAAATCGGGTTCAGACAGCTGAGTGCCGCGCCCACCCAACCCGTTCGATCGTCCGACTTAGCCGCCCGACTTGCGCCCCTCCAGATGCTTCTTGAGCCGCGACGGCGTCGCGCGCTTGCGGCCCTTGTAGGGATTCGCATCGCCCTGACCGCGCATATGCAGGCGGATGGGCGTGCCCGGCATGTCGAAATCCTCGCGCAACCCGTTGATCAGATAGCGTGTATAGGCGTCGGGGATCGCCTCCGGGTGGGAGGCCATGACCACGAAGCCCGGCGGGCGCGTCTTGGCCTGCGTCATATAGCGCAGCTTGATGCGGCGGCCCTGGGGGGCGGGGGGCGGATGCTGCTCCAGCATACCGGTGAGCCAACGGTTCAGGGCGGCGGTGGGCACGCGACGGTTCCAGACCTCATGCGCCTTCAGGATGGCAGCCTGCAGCCGGTCGAGGCCGCGGCCCGTGCGCGCGCTCACCGTGATCAGAGGCGCGCCGCGCAGCTGAGGTAGCAACCGCTCGAAAGACTCCTTCAGACCGGCCAGCTTCGCCTGCTTCTCCTCCTCCAGATCCCACTTGTTGACCGCCACCACCACCGCACGCCCCTCGCGTGCGGCCAGATCGGCGATCCGCAGGTCCTGCTGTTCGAAGGGGATGGCCGCGTCCAGCAGGACGACGACGATCTCGGCGAACTTCACCGCGCGCAGTCCGTCGGAAACGCTCAGCTTCTCCAGCTTTTCCTGCACCTTGGCCTTCTTGCGCATCCCCGCCGTGTCGAAGAGGCGGACGGGCGTGCCGCCCCAATCGAAGCCCAAGGCGATGGAATCGCGGGTGATCCCGGCTTCCGGGCCCGTCAGAAGACGGTCCTTCCCGATGATCTTGTTGATCAGGGTGGACTTCCCGGCATTCGGGCGGCCGACTACGGCGATCTGCAGAGGGCGCTTTGCGGTCGGACGCCAATCCTCCTGGTCGTCTTCCTCATCGACGGTGACCTCGGTCTCGGCCTCATCGGCGCTGTCGTCATGCACTTCGATCAGCGGGCGAAGCATTCCGGCCAGTTCCGCCATCCCTTCGCCATGCTCGGCCGACAGGCCCAGCGGCTCGCCCAGACCCAGCGAATACGCATCGAGCAGGCCCGCCTGCCCTGCCTGCCCCTCGGCCTTGTTGGCGGCCAGCAGGACCGTGCCGCCCTTACGACGCAGGATATCGGCGAAGATCTCATCCGCTGGGGTCACGCCTGCCCGCGCATCCACCACGAAAAGCGCGGCATCGGCCATATCCACCGCCCGTTCCGTCAGGCGGCGCATCCGGCCCTGCAGGCTGTCGTCGGTGGCCTCTTCCAAACCGGCCGTGTCGATCACCGTGAAGCGCAGGTCGCCCAAGCGCGCATCGCCCTCGCGCAGGTCGCGGGTCACGCCGGGCTGATCGTCGACCAGCGCCAAGCGCTTGCCGACCAGCCGATTGAAAAGGGTCGATTTGCCCACATTGGGACGGCCGACAATGGCGAGGGTGAACATGGGCGGCTCCGTTTCAGGCAGGCCACCTAGCGCATCCGATCCTCAACGGAAAGCGTGGAGCTCCCCGCGGCGTCCGACCACGTAAAGCGCGTCTCCGAAGGCGATGGGACGCGAGGCTGCGCCGCCGGGCACGTCCGACTGGCTCTGCAAGGCGCCCGAGCGCGGGTCGAAGCCGCGCAGCACCCCGTCGGAAGACGCCACCCAAAGCCGTCCGCCCGCCAGGACCGGACCGTAATGAGCGAAGATCGCATCGCGCCGGGAGACGCGGCGGGCCTTGTAGAACGGCAGATCCTGCCGCCAAAGGACGTCGCCCGTCGCCGCATCCACCCGGATCAGCTGCGCCCGGTCGGTGACCGCAAAGACCGATCCGCCGACCACGCTGACCGGACTGACGGCGCCTTCGGCCAAGGTCCAGTCGCGCTCTCCGGAACTGGCAGACAGCGCAATCAGCCGGCCCGCCGTCGTACCCGCGATCAGGCGGCCATCGGTCAGGACGGGATCGGCGGTGATATCCTCGACATTGCTGTAGGCCACGCCGTCGCGCGCGCCCGAGAGCAGCGCGCCCCAGACCCGGATCCCCGATTGCGGCAGCGCGGCGACGATCTCGCCCGAGCCGAAGGGCAGGAAGACGGCGCGGCCCCCGATGGCCGGTGCGGGCGCGGTGGCCGTGACGGATTGGGCCGCGGTCGACGGCACCTCCCAACGGATGCGGCCGTTCTGGGCCTCGATGGCCCAGGCGCGTCCATCCCGGCTGACGACATAGACCAATCCGCCCGCGATCTTGGGCGTGGTGATCGGAGCGCCAAGCCGTTGGACCCATCGCTCCGCGCCCGTGGCGGGGTCGAGGGCGTGCAGCTCTCCGAAGCCGGTCGTTGCAAAGAGCGTGCCCTCCACCACGGCCAGCCCGCCGCCTGACGCGTCGCGGTCACGCTCGTTTCCCGGCACGAGGCTGCGGGACCAGAGCGTCTGGCCCCCGAGGCCGGTGGCGACGACGCCCGCGCGCGCATCCATGGTGTAAAGACGCTGACCATCGGAAACCGGATCGGCGGTGAGGCGCTGGCGGCGGCTGTCGCCGGTGCCAATCCGGGCCGACCAGACGCGGCGGGGCGCTGACGACAGGGTCGCATGGCCGGGATCGTTAACGGCATTGCCCACGCGCATCGGCCATGCGGCCAACCGCGTCGGCGCTGGCAGAGCGAGGTCAGGCACCTCAACCGCGGGCGCGGCACTGCCGATGACCCCCACATCATCTGCGCCGCGTACCGGCAAACGTTCGCCGGGCAAGAACACCTCTTCGTCACCGCAGGCGGCGAGAAAGAGGAGGGTTGCGCCCATCAAAACCGAAAGTCTCATGCCGTCTCCTCCCGCCGTCCCGTCAGGCCGGATCCGCGGACACGCCCAGCGCGACGAGCAACTGCGCGGCGCGGCGGCGGGCGCCTTCGGACACGCCTGCCTCCTGGGTCAGCAAGGTCAGCGTCTCGATGGCCGCATCCTCCTCGCCGGCGGAAAGGGCGGCCATGGCCTGTCGTTCCAACGCCAAATGGCGGAACGGCGCCCCGGGTGCGGACAGGTCTTCGAGGATCATCGCGTCGGTGGCGGGATCGCCGCTGCCGCCGGTCAGCACGACCTTCAGGCGGGCGAGCTGGCGGTAGATCGGCGGCAGAACGTCGCCTTCCGCCAGGCTCAGCAATTCGGCCCGGGCCGCCTCCGCCTCGCTGCCATCCTCCAGATCGGCGGCCACCGAGGCGCGGAGCATGGCAAGGATCGCCTGCTGCCCCGCGGTTTCCACCGGAACCTCGTCCAACGCGGCCAGGCGCGCGGCGGGTGCCGACACCGACAAGGCAGCCGTCAACCCATCTCCGAAAGCTTCCGCGGCGGCGCGTTCCTGGCTGCGCTGCCACTCCGTCCAGGCGGCAAACCCCACCAGCAAGAGGACGGCCAGAACGGCAACCCAGCCCCAGCGGCGCAAAAGATGGTAGAAGCGGTCGCGACGGACCTCTTCCGTCACTTCGTCAATGAAGCTGTCGGGGTTTGACATTTGTCCCTCTCACGATCCCCTGCCCCTTATCGCAGGCATACGCGCGGGCCAAGGGGCAGGCCAGGCGATGAAAAGTTGAGCCAAGACGCATCAACCCGCGTAAAATCATATGGGCCGGGTCGAGAAGACCTTGCCACAGGGGCAAATCTGAACCAAACAGTTTAGAAATTACCGCACGACCGATCACGAGTTCTCAAATGCGCTTTTTTCCGATCCTATCCGCAATCCTCGTCTGCGTGGCGCTTTTCTTCGTTGTGCTCCAGCGCGAGCAATTGTTCGGCTTCGTCTATGGCGTGACCGGGGACGAAGCGCCGGAACGCGATGAGACCCAGCAGATCACCGAACCGGTTGCCATTGCCGACGAAGAGGATGCCTCCGACGAAGTGGTGCAGGTCGTCGTGCTGCGCTCTCGCGCGGGCGAAGTGCCGGATGCCGTCATGGTCCGCGGCCAGTCGGAAGCTGCCCGCGAAGTCATCGTCCGCTCCGAGACGACCGGTGTCGTCGTCAGCGAGCCGATCCGAAAGGGTGCCTTCGTTGAAGCCGGTGAGCGGCTTTGCGAACTGGACCCCGGAAGCCGCGCCGCGTCGCTGGGCGAGGCGCAATCCCGTCTGCTGGAAGCCCAGGCCCGCGTTCCGGAAGCCGAATCGCGTCTGATCGAGGCGGAGGCCCGGCTGCAGGAGGCGCAGATCAACCAGACGGCGGCAGCACGGCTCAGCGATAGCGGTTTTGCCTCCACCACGCAGTTGGCCAATGCCGATGCCGCCCTGCGATCCGCCGAAGCGGCGGTGACGGCCGCCGAAGTCGGGCTCGACTCGACCCAGGCCGGGATCGAAGCGGCGCAAGCGGCGGTGGAGCAGGCCCAGATCGAGATCGACAATCTGACCATCGAGGCGCCGTTCGCGGGCCTTTTGGAGACCGACACGGCGGAATTGGGCAGCCTGCTGCAACCCGGCACCGATTGCGCGACCATCGTGCAACTGGATCCGATGCGCCTGGTGGGCTTCCTGCCGGAAGCGCAGGTGGACCGGGTGGACGTGGGTGCCATGGCCGCCGCGCGCCTGGCCTCGGGTGCCGAGGCCACGGGCGAGGTCACCTTCCTGAGCCGATCCGCCGATGATCTGACCCGAACCTTCCGTGTCGAGGTGACGGTCACCAACGAGGATCTGCGCATTCGCGACGGCCAGACGGCAGAGATCCTGATCGAGACACCGGCGACGTTGGCCCATCTGATCCCCGCCTCGGCCCTGACCCTGAACGATGACGGCGCCCTGGGGGTCCGGATCGTCGAGGACGGCGTGGCAGGCTTCGCGCCGGTCGAACTGATCCGCGACACGGTCGACGGCGTCCTGCTGGGCGGTCTGCCGGACAGCGTGGAAATCATCACCGTCGGCCAGGAATATGTCACCGACGGCGTGCCGGTCCGGGCCAGCTATGTCGAGGCGAGCGCGGCGGAGGTATCCCAATGACCGGTATCATCGACTGGGCCGCCTCGCGGGCGCGGATGGTCCTGGCTTTCGTCGCCCTCTCGGTGATTGCGGGCGCGACGGCCTATATCTCCCTGCCGAAGGAAGGGGAGCCGGATATCGACATTCCGGGCCTCTTCGTCTCGGTGCCGTTCCCCGGCATCTCCTCCATCGACGCCGAAAAGCTGCTGGTCAAACCCATGGAGACCGAGCTCAAGGAGGTGGACGGCCTGAAGGAGATGAACGCCACCGCGGCCGAGGGCTTCGCGGGTGTGTTCTTGGAGTTCGAATTCGGCTGGGACAAGGCGGCCACGATCGCCGATGTCCGGGCGAAGATGAACAATGCCGAAGCCGACTTCCCCGTCGGCGCCGAGCAATACATCATCGACGAGATCAACTTCAGCGAGTTCCCGATCCTGATCGTGTCGCTGTCCGGCAATGCGCCGGAACGCACGCTGCTGCGTTTGGCGAACGACCTGCAGGACCGGCTGGAAGGGATGCCCGCCATCCTGGAGGCGGGCCTGGCCGGGCATCGCGACGAGATGCTGGAAGTGCTGATCGATCCGCTGGCGCTGGAGGCCTACAACGTCACCGCGGGCGAGTTGATCAATGTCGTCACCAACAACAACCTGCTGGTCGCCACCGGCGCGGTAGAGACCGAAACCGGGGCCTTCCCGGTCAAAATCCCGTCGTCCTTCGAAGAGGCGCAGGATGTCTACGACCTACCGGTAAAGACCGATGGCGACCGGATCATCACGCTTGGCGATCTGGCCGAAATCAACCTGACCTTCGAGGATCGGGAGGGCACGGCCCGCTATAACGGCGAGACGACCGTGGCGCTGCAGGTTGTGAAGCGGAAGGGCTTCAACATCATCAATACCGATGCCGATGTGCGCGCCGAAGTCATGGCAGAGGTGGAAACCTGGCCGCCGGAATTGCGCCAAGCGGTGGACGTGACCTTCGCGCTGGACCAGTCGCGACAGGTGAAATCCATGGTCAGCCAGCTCGAAGGGTCGGTGCTGACGGCCGTGGCCCTGGTGATGGTCGTGGTGCTGGCGGCGCTGGGCACCCGCTCGGCCTTGTTGGTCGGCTTCGCGATCCCCACCTCTTTCCTGCTCTGCTTCGCGATCATGGCGGTGGTGGGGATCACGATCTCCAACATTGTGATGTTCGGCCTGATCCTGGCCGTGGGGATGCTGGTGGACGGGGCCATCGTGGTCACGGAATACGCCGACAAACGCATCTCGCAAGGATCCGGGCCCATGGCGGCCTACACGGAAGCCGCGAAGCGGATGTTCTGGCCGGTCGTGTCGTCCACGGCGACGACGCTTTGCGCCTTCCTGCCCATGCTCTTCTGGCCCGGCGTGCCCGGCGAGTTCATGGGGATGCTGCCGGTCACGCTGATCTTCGTCTTGTCGGCCTCGCTGGTCGTCGCGCTGATCTACCTGCCCGTCCTGGGCGGCGTGGCGGGGCGCCTGACCCGCGTGCTGGAACAGATCGGCGACGCGCTGCACCGCACCCTGCACTGGACGCTGCGGCTGGTGCTGCTGGGCGGTTCCGCCTGGCTGATGGTCACGGCCATCCTGCAGACGGTCAATCCGGGTTTCCTGCTCCCCGACGGGGCGGGTTTCATGGGTTCGGCAATCGGCGCCGTGATGTTCGTGCTCGCCGCTTTCGCGATCTCGTCCACCTTGCATTCGCTGCGCTCGCGCAAGCCTGCCAAGGCGGTACGCGCGGGATATCAGCGCAGCCTGTTCGGGCATTTCGTGCATCTGATCGTCGGCAATCCGATTGGACCCATCGTGGCCATCGGCGCGGTTCTGGTGGCGGTGGTCATCACCTTCTCGACCTTCGCCGCCAACAATAACGGGGTCGAGTTCTTCGTTGAGAGCGAGCTGGAACAGGCCAATGTCTATGTCCGCGCGCGGGGCAACCTGTCGCTGGACGAGAAAGATGCGCTGCTCCGCCAGGCCGAGGCGATCGTGCTGGACACGCCCGGCATCCAATCCGCTTTTGCCTTCGCAGGCGATGGCGGGCTCAATTCCGGCGGGCCCGGGGCTGCCGGCGGCCCGAACGACACGATCGGCCAGATCCAGATCGAGATGGTCCCCTGGGAGGATCGGCCCGCCATCGATGTCCCCTGGTTCAGCATCTTCGGTGTGACGATCAACCAGAGCCGCGTGGACCCGGCCTTCGATGGCGATATGATCGCCGACCAGCTTCTGGAACGCTTGCGGACCCTTCCTGGCGTGAAGGTGGACGTGTCGGCGAACCAGGACGGCCCCGCCCAGGGCAAGCCCGTCCATCTGCGCCTCAAGGGCCAGAACTGGGAAGAACTGCAAGAGGCCACGCGGGACATGCGCGACCTTTTCGCCCGGACACCGGCCCTGATCGATTTCGAGGACACGCTGCCCCTGCCCGGCATCGACTGGGAGATCGACGTGGATGTCGAGAAGGCCGGTCGTTTCGGCGCCGACGTAGCCACGGTGGGCGCCATGGTACAGCTGGTCACCCGCGGCATCCTGCTCGACACGATGCGGGTGGACAGCTCGGACGAGGAGATCGAGATCCGTGTCCGCCTGCCCGAGAATGACCGCGTCCTGTCAACGCTCGACAACCTGCGGGTACGGACCGATGACGGCCTGGTGCCGTTGGCCAACTTCATCGAACGCCGCCCCGTCCCGCGCCTGGCCGAGATCGACCGCGTGGATGGTGAGCGTTTCTTCGACGTGAAGGCGGATGTGGCCTCCGGCCAGAGCATCATCAAGCTGCAGCCACCCGCCGGACCAGATGGCGCCCTGCCACCGCCGGTCGATGCCGGGTTTGGACGGGTCTTGGGCCTTGAAGAGCTAGCGACCTTCGATGGCCGTACCTTCGTCCTTCTCGATCCGATGACCGGGATCGGCGGTCTGATCGCGCGGCTGACGGGCGGTGACCTTTACTCCTTCACCGTCTTCGGTTTCGACCGCGTGACTTTGCCCGGCGGCCTTGACGAGATCGCATCTATCGTCGGCGCCGAAACGGATGTGGATATAGGCGATCTGGCCGAATTGACGCTGGCCGGAATCGATCTCTCTGATGCGGCGGTCCGCGGCGCAGACACGGGCGACATCACCGCTGTGCCGATCACCCCCACCGAGCGGATCGAGGCGATCACGCCACTTCTCGACGAAGCCTTGCCCGCCTCCGTGTCTTGGGAATGGACCGGCGATCAGGAGGAACAGGCCGAATCCGGCGCGTTCTTGCAAAAGGCGTTCATGGGCGCGCTGGGCCTGATGTTCATTATCCTGCTGGCGCAGTTCAACTCCGTCTACAACGCTGTGCTGGTGCTGCTGGCCGTGGTCCTGTCGACCACCGGCGTGCTGATCGGGATGCTGGTCATGGATCAGGCCTTCTCGATCATCATGACCGGCACGGGGATCGTGGCTTTGGCCGGGATCGTGGTGAACAACAACATCGTTCTGATCGACACCTATCAGGAATACAGCCGCTATATGCCCCGGCTGGAGGCGATCACCCGCACCGCCGAAGACCGTATCCGCCCCGTCCTACTGACCACGCTGACGACCATGGCGGGCCTGGCGCCGATGATGTTCGGCCTGTCGTTGAACTTCATCGGCGGCGGCTACTCCATCGGCTCGCCCACGGCGCTCTGGTGGATCCAACTGGCCACCGCGGTGGTTTGGGGCCTGGGGATCGCCACAGTGCTGACCCTGCTCTTCACGCCCGCCATGCTGGCCGCTCGCGTCTGGTTCTGGACCGTTGCCGCCTGGCTGTTCCAAACGGTCGGACGGGTCTTCGCGAACCGTCTCAGCCGGCGGGGGCGTGACTGGGCCCTGCGCCGCGAAGCGCGCCGCCTGACCTCGCCCACATTGCTTTGGGCGGAAGAAGAGTTCGACGTCGTGGCGCGCGATGAGCCTCAGATCTGGGCCGCCGAACATGATCTTCCCGATCCCGATGCCTTCATCGGTCCGCGCCGTCCCGATCGACCATTGCGGGCCGCCGAGTAACGGGCGGCGGTGTGTCGCGATCACGCGTTACCCCGCCTCTGTTTCAGCCCTGAAATAGCTCCGAGAAACGTGATCAGGACCGGATCGGAACTACTTTAGATAAGTTGCGCGCAGGGAAGGCAGCCCGCCCAGCGCTTATGCACGCGCAGAATTGCAAATGTGTCCCACCGGGCACGCCACACCTCATTTTCGATCTTTTCCAAGCATTTTCCCGAATTTCTGCAATTGCAGCATTGATCGCGCCGCACTGCAGCTTATCGTGAGATATATCGATAGTCGGGGTTTCTCCTCCTCCCTTGCTCCGGCCGATCGAGAGACGATTGCGGCCCCGTTCCTCCTCCTCCCGAGCGGGGCCGCATTTCTGCCACAGTCTTGCCTCTTGCGCTTCACGAGATGCTGATGGAACTGAAAGATGTTCGCGTCTGTTCTCCACGTTCAAGGAGCAAGAATAATGGAAAATTCCACATCCAAGCCCGTCGCGCCGTCTGCACCTGAGAAGCCCGCGCCGCGCCCCGCCCCCGTCCGCTTCACGGACTGGGCTTCGATCTAATCGGCTGGACCGCGCGCCGCCGATCCGCTTCCATGGACGGATGTCGGGTGCGCCCATTTCTAGCCTGAAAGGCCTCGGCCCTGCCATGGAGGCCACGTTCGAACGCGCCGGGATCGGCGACGTCGACACCCTTCGCGAGATGGGTCTGGACGCGGCCTATGCCCGCCTTTTGCAAGCAGGCAGTCGCCCGCATTTCATAGCTTTCTATGCCATCGAGATGGCCCTGCAGGGCCGCCCCTGGAATGATTGCAAGGGCGCGGAAAAGGCCGCCTTGCGCGCCCGCTTCGACAAGGTAAAGGCCGCCGCCTTCGATACCGACCGCGCCGCCTTCGAGGCAATGATGGACGCGATCGGCGTCATCGAACCGCGCTAGCAGTCCCCCATGGCGATCGGTCGGGGGCGATCGGTCGGGCGCGTCAGCGCCGCAAGCGACGCGGCACTGTATCCGTCCAAATCAGCCGCATCTGCGCATTTCCTTGCAGGCTGCGGGGGCCGCGCTGGGGATTGAGACGACCGTCGCGCCACGCGATCCGATAACCGCGCGGCACCTGTCCGATGACCCGCGTCGGGCGGGCAAGGCTGGTCTGACTGGACTTGGTCGCGGTCCGAAGCGTCTGCCCCGGTTCCGCATGCAAGGCGGCCGTGGGCAGCACAAATGCGCCGATCAGCGGAAGAATAAGGCGCAGACGGCGCGGCATGGCAGGCCCTTTCGGCATCGCGACGGCCCGGTGGGGCCCATGACGACACCCTGCCCCCCAGGCGCCTTCGGGTAAAGGCCCAACGAGAGGGCGCGGTTACTTCGTGCCGAACATACGGTCCCCTGCATCACCCAGGCCGGGCACGATATACCCCTTCTCGTTCAGCTTCTCGTCCAGCGCCGCCGTCACGATGGGCACGTCGGGATGGGCCACTTTCATGCGGGCCACGCCCTCGGGTGCGGCCAGCAGGCAAAGGAAGCGGATATCCTTGGCCCCCGACTTCTTCAGCAGGTCGATGGCCGCGACCGAGGAATTGCCGGTGGCAAGCATAGGGTCCACGGCGATCACCAGCCGCTCGTTCAGATGGTCGGGGACTTTGAAATAGTATTGGACCGGTTCAAGCGTCTCCTCGTCACGGTAGAGGCCGACAAAGCCCACGCGGGCCGACGGCACCAGTTCCAAGATACCGTCCAGCAACCCGTTCCCCGCCCGCAGGATCGAGACCAAAGCCATCTTGCGCCCATCCAAGACAGGCGCGTCCATGGGCTGCAAAGGCGTTTCGATCCGCTTCGTCGTCATCGGCAACTCGCGCGTCACCTCATAGGCCAGAAGCTGGCTGATCTCGCGCAGAAGCTGTCGAAACACGGCCGTGGAGGTCTCGGTCTCCCGCATGAGGCTCAGCTTATGCTGGACAAGGGGGTGGGTGACGCGGGTCAAATGATCCATGGCTCAGTCCAGTTGTTTGAGAAGGGCTGCGCGGGTGTCGTCGTCGCAAAAGGCGGCCTCGGCGGCATTTCGGTTGATCTGGCGAAAGGTCTCGTCGTCCCAGCCGAAGGCGCGGTGCAGGGCTGCGTATTCGGCATCCATATCGGTATGGAAGAAGGGCGGATCGTCGGTGGAAACGGTCACCTTCACGCCGCGATCCCGCAGCGTTTCAATGGGATGTCTTTCGATGTTCTCATAGATACTCAACGCGACGTTGGACCCGGGATTGACCTCCAGGACAATGCCGTCCTCGGCCAGCCGGTCTACCAGCGCCAGATCCTCGATGGCGCGGACGCCGTGGCCGATGCGGGAAACCTTCAGGTGGTCCAGCGCGTCGCGCACACTGTCCGGGCCGCCGAATTCGCCGGCATGGCAAGTCAGGCCCAGCCCCGCCTCGCGGGCACAATCGAAGGCCCAGGCGAAATCCTTCGGGTTCAGCACCGCCTCGTTGCCGCCCATGCCCCAGCCGGTGACATGCGCCCCCGCCGTCTCGGCCGCGCAGAGGGCGGCGCCGCGCGCCGCCTCTGGCCCAAAATGGCGCACGCAGGTGGGGATCTGGCGCAACTCGATCCCGGGCACGGCCTCGGCCGCCTCGGCGATGGCGGCCACGTGGTCCCGCCAGAGGGCGAGGTCGTTCTTGGCGGCGATCTGGGGCGCGGTGAAGACCTCCGCATAGATCACGCCGCGCGATGACAGACCGTCCAGGATCGCGGTGGTAAGGCGGCCATAATCCTCGGGCCGGGTCAGGACAGAGGCGGCGGCTTCGTAGACCTTCAGGAATCGTTCGAAATCGCCGGTGTCATAGCTCCCATCCGGGCGGAAGATGCCCGACAGGTCGATATGCTTCTCTTTCGCGAGCCCCCGGATGAAGGCGGGCGGCGCGGCCCCTTCGATGTGAAGATGCAGTTCGATCTTGGGGGAGAAGGTCACAGGAAGCTCCGTCCGGGGCCGATGGATGGCACGCCCAGATGGGCGCAGATGCTGGCAGCGACATCGGCAAAGGCCACCTGCCCCGCCGCGCCAGCCGCACCGGCGCAGAGCACCGGCACCCGCTCGCGCGTATGGTCGGTGCCGCGCCAGGTGGGATCGTTGCCGTGATCGGCGGTGAAGATCATCACGTCATCCGGGCGCAATGCCTTCAGGATGGGCGGCAGGCAGGTGTCGAACCATTCCAGATGGGCGGCATAGCCTGCCGGGTCGCGTCTATGGCCATAAAGGCTGTCGAATTCCACGAAGTTCGCGAAGGTAAGCGATCCGTCCGGCTGCTCAGTCACGGCCGCCTCGAGATGGCGCATCAGGGCCGCGTCCGGTCCCTTGGCCACGCTGTCGATCCCGCGCATGGAGAAGATATCGCCGATCTTGCCGATGGCATGGACATGGCCGCCCGCTCCCTGCACCGCGTCGCAGAGCGTGGGTGCAGGCGGCAGGATGGCGAAATCCTTGCGATTGGCCGTCCGCTCCCACGGCCCATCACCGATGAACGGCCGGGCGATGACGCGGCCGACCTTCATCTCATGCAACGCAGGAGCGAGGGCCGCGCAGAGGTCGAGCAGGCGCTGTAGGCCGAACGTCTCCTCGTGCGCGGCGATCTGGAAGACGCTATCGGCGGAGGTGTAGCAGATAGGCCAACCGGTGCGTTCGTGCTCCGCACCAAGATCGGCGATGATCTGCGTGCCACTGGCATGGCAATTGCCCAGGATGCCCGCCGTTCCGGCTTCTTTCTTCACCAGCTCCACCAGCGCGTCGGGGAAGCAGGGTTCGGTGTCGGGGAAGTAGTGCCAGTCCCAAGGCACGGGCAATCCTGCCAGTTCCCAATGGCCCGATGGCGTGTCCTTGCCCGCGCTGACCTCGGTGGCGGCGCCCCAGAGGCCCTCGGGCTCGGCAGTCAGGCCCGGCGCCTCCAAGCCCGAGGCCAGGCGAATGGCGGCGCCCAGACCCAGCCGGTCGAGATTGGGCAGCCGAAGGGGGCCATCGTCGCGCTTGGCGGCGCACCATTCCGCGATATGGGCGAGCGTATTGGCGCCCTCGTCGCCAAAATCGGCGGCGTCGGGCGCCCCGCCGCAGCCCACGGAATCGAGGACGACGAGAAAAGCCCGACTCATCGCACCAAGTCCCGGACCAGGGTGGGCGGGGTGATGGGCGCGGAAGCCATCTCCATGGCCTCGGCGACGGCGACGGCGGCGGTTTCGGCATCGTCGCCATTGCTGGCATGAATACGGGCAAGCGGCTGGCCTTCGGTCACCGAGGTGCCAAGCGGCACGAGATGGCTGATGCCCACGGCGGGGTCGATGCGGTCGTCTTCCCGGCGCCGCCCGCCGCCAAGCTCCACCACGATCTCCCCCAGCCGACGCGTATCGAAGCGCGAGACGATGCCCGGCTGGTCGGCGCGCAACTCGGCCACCACAGGCGCCGCCGGCAGACGGTCGCGCCAACGGTCGAGGAAGTCGGACGGGCCGCCTTGGGCCGCGACCATCTTGCCGAAGACCTCCGCCGCGTCGCCCTTCTGCAACGCGGCCAGGATGCGCTGCCCGCCTTCGGCCGCATCCGAGACCAGGCCGCCCAGCGCCAAAGCCTCGCCACCCAGCGACTTGACCAGCTCGATCAGACGGGTGGCGGCGGCATTGCCCGGTTCGGTCAGGGCCTCCATGGCCGCTATCACCTCAAGCGCGTTGCCTGCGGCATTGGCGGCGGGCTGGCTCATATCCGTCAGAAGGGCGGAGGTCATAACGCCGTTGGCCTGCCCCGTCTCCACCAGCGCCGCGGCCAGGTCGCGGGCCGCAGCCTCGTCGGCCATGAAGGCGCCCGAGCCGGTTTTCACGTCGAGGACCAGTGCCTCCAACCCCTCGGCCAGCTTCTTGGACAGGATCGAGGCGACGATCAGGTCAAGGCTTTCCACCGTGCCGGTGACGTCGCGCACGGCATAAAGACGGCGGTCGGCGGGTGCAATGTCGGCGGTCGCGCCCACGATGGCGCAGCCGATGCGGGACACCAGGGCCTGAATCTCGTCGGTCTGCATCTCGGTACGGAAGCCGGGAATGGCGGCCAGCTTGTCCAGCGTGCCGCCGGTATGGCCCAACCCTCTTCCCGAGATCATCGGCACGAAGGCACCGCAGGCGGCCAGTGCGGGCGCCAGGATCAGCGAAACGCAATCGCCCACGCCACCCGTGGAATGCTTGTCGATGACGGGCCCCTGCACGTCCCAGTCCAGCACCTCGCCCCCGTCGCGCATGGCGCGGGTCAGGGCCGCGCGGCCTTCGGCGGTAAGAGGCGTGTGGCAGATGCCCATGGCAAAGGCGCCCGCCTGCGCGTCCGAGACGGTGCCGTCCGCCAGCCCATCGGCGAAGCGCCGCAGCCCGCCCGGAGACGGGGCCTTCCCGTCGCGGAGGCGAGAGAGGGTGTCGCGCGGTTTGCTCACGCCATGTGACCCGCATCGAAGGCGCCGGGCAGCAGGTCGGCGACGGTGGTCCGGCGTTCGGCGCCTTCCGTGGTGGCGAGCGTGACGGGCACGTCGCCCGCGCCGAATTCCGCCAGCTTCTGGCGGCAGCCCCCGCAGGGCGGCACTGGATCGGGGGATCCGGCCACGACATAGACTTCGCTCAAGACAGTCTCTCCGGCGGCGACCATGGCGGCGATGGCGCCTGCCTCGGCGCAGGTACCCTCAGGATAGGCCACGTTTTCGACGTTGCAGCCCCTGTAGACCGTACCGGAGGCAGCGCGGATGGCAGCCCCCACCTTGAAGCCTGAATAGGGCGCGTGGGCATTCTCGCGCACGGCGAGGGCGGCATCGCGCAACTCGTCTGACATGGAACACCCTCCCCGGTCTCGGTTTCTCCCGTGCTAGGCCCCTGCCCCGCCAAGATGCAAGCCGGAAGGCTCGCGCAGGCGTGAGCCGGCTTGATTGGCGTCTTGGGGCGGGAGGCGCCAGATGGTCCTCAAGCCAAAAGGATATCTGTCATGAACCGACGCACCCTGCTCATCGGCGGCGCCGCCGTCCTGACCGCCACCGCCGCCACGGCCAGCCTGCTGCTGCCGCGCCGCCTGGCCCCGGCCTTGACCTATCAGAAGGACGGGCTGGCCTTGGGCGGCACCGATCCGGTGGCCTACTTCACCCATGCCCGTCCCATCGCCGGCGACCCGTCGGTGACCCATGACTGGGCGGGCGCGCGCTGGGCCTTCGTGGACGAGATGCACCGCGACGCCTTCGCCGCCGACCCCGCGGCCTATGCGCCCCAATATGGCGGTTTCTGCGCCTGGGCCGTCGCCGCCAAAGGAGAGCTGTTTTCGACGCAGCCCGAAAACTGGGCCATCGTGGACGACAAGCTCTATCTCAACTTCAACGACGACGTGCAGGCCATGTGGGACGAGGACCGGGCCGGGTTCATCGCCCAGGGCGACATGCGCTGGCCGGAGATCGTCGCGGAGGTCTGAGGACCCGGCTGTCGTCAACCAGCCTTTGCCGCTTGCAGGCGGCCAGCGGGCGTCGAACGCCCGCTGGCGATCAGACAGACTTCCCGTCCACGACTGAGCGCAGACGGGCCGTTCAATCAGAGCATCAGTTGGTAGCTTTCGGGGATCCAGCGGAAGCCGTCGCCATTGGCCTCCACGAAGCCCATGGCCGGGAAGGGCATGTGATAGCCCAGCATCGGGATGCGGTCCGCGGCCACCATGCCCAACACGGTGCGGCGGGCCTGGGCGGCGGCGTCCTTGTCCATGTCGAAGCGGACCTCCCAATCGGGATGGGCCAGCGACCAGACATAGTGATTGGCCAGATCCGCCGTGACGAGCAGAGAGCGGTCGCCGGAATTGAGCATGTAGCCCATATGGCCGGGCGTGTGGCCGAACATGGCCATGGCGGTGATGCCGGGCGCGACCTCGGCCCCGTCCTCCACGAAGGTGAAGCGGTCCGCCAAGGGCGCGACATTGGCGTTGAAGCCGTCATTGGCGTTGGCGGACCAATGGTCGAATTCCGCCTGTCCTGTCGTGTATCCAGCGTTCTCGAAGGTGGGAGACCCGTCGTTCATCAGCCCGCCGATATGATCGCCATGCATGTGGGTGATGACCACGCGGGTGACGTCGGCGGGCGTATGCCCGGCAGCCTCCAACGCGGCGGTGATGCCTGCGGCGTTCAGACCGGTGTCCAGCAGAACCAGCTCTCCGCCGGTGCTGACCAAGGTGGGCGTGAAGAAGAATTGGGAGGCGTCGGTGGGGATGAAGGCGGCCTCGCTGGCGGCAGCGAAGGTGTCCGCATCGACATTCATGCCGAAGGTTTCCTGCATGTTGCCTTCGGCCGTGCGCGTTCCGGCCAAAAGCGCCGTGACCTGCATGTCGCCAAGCGCGATCCCGCGGGCCTGCGGCTGGACCGGGTCAGCCGAATGCCCGGCAGCGTGTGCGGTGGCGGGAACGAAGGATGGAATGGCCGCTGCAGCGGCGGGAAGGGCTGCGGCGGCAGTGAGCGCTGCGCGCCGGGTGAGCGTGGTCATGGCGTGGTCTCCCTTGGTCTGGACCTGGCCGCAAGGTAGCCCAACCCCCGGCCCCGGCCAGATCACGACCGCGCGAGCCGCAAGGCTGGACAGGCCCCCGCCCTGGTGGCAAAGCCGCGCCAAAGGAGCCTCACCCATGCCGTCCACCGACACCGTCACCCGCTTCGCGCCCTCGCCCACGGGCAACCTGCATGTGGGCAACCTGCGGACGGCGGTCCTGAATTGGATGATCGCCAAGAAGGCGGGCGGCACCTTCATCCTGCGGCTGGACGACACCGACCCGGAACGGTCGAAGCAGGAATATGTCGACGGCATCAAGCGCGACCTGGAATGGCTGGGCCTGACCTGGGACCGGGAAGAACGGCAGTCGACGCGCCTGGATCGCTATGCGGCGGCGGCCGACAAGATGCGGGCCTCGGGCCGGCTTTACGAGGCGTTCGAGACGCCCACCGAACTGGACTTGAAGCGCAAGAAACAACTGAATATGGGCAAGCCGCCGGTCTATGATCGTGCGGCCCTGGCGCTGTCGAAGGCAGAGAAGGACGCGCTGCGGGCCGAACGCGGCGGGCATTGGCGCTTCAAGCTCGACCAAGAACGCATCGAATGGACCGACGGCATCCTAGGCGATCTGAGCATCGACGCGGCCTCGGTCAGCGATCCGGTGCTGATCCGGGGCGACGGGCAGGTTCTCTACACGATCGCGTCGGTGGTGGATGATACGGATATGGGTGTCACGCACGTGGTGCGCGGCTCGGACCACGTGACCAACACGGCGACGCAGATCCAGATCATGGCCGCACTGGGCCATGGCCACCCGGATTTCGCGCACCATTCCCTTTTGACCGGGCCACAAGGCGAGGCGCTGTCCAAGCGGCTGGGATCACTGGCCTTGAAGGACATGCGTGAAAGCGGCGTGGAGCCCATGGCGCTTCTGTCGCTGATGGCGCGGCTCGGCACGTCCGAGGCCGTGGAAATCCGCGACACGCCCGCCGATCTTGCGGACGCGTTCGAGATCGGCCAGTTCGGGACGGCGCCCACCAAGTTCGACCCTGCCGACCTGCCCGCCCTGTCGGCGGCGCGGTTGCAGACCCTGCCGCTGGACGCCGTGGCCGATGACGTGGCCGCGATCGGTGTTCCGGAGGCCGAGCGGGAAGCGTTCTGGATGGTCGTGCGCGACAACATCTCCAGCCGGGGCGAGATGGCGGAATGGTGGGCGCTGATGCGGGATGGCGCCACCCCGCTGGTGGCCGACGAGGATGCGGAGTTCGTGCGCGAGGCCCTTGCAATGCTGCCCGAGCCGCCCTTCACTTCCGAGACCTGGGGCCAATGGACCGGCGCCGTAAAGGCCGCCACGGGCCGCAAGGGCAAGGGCCTCTTCATGCCGCTGCGTCATGCCATGACGGGGCGGAAGAACGGGCCCGACATGGCAAGCCTCATGCCACTTCTGCGGGTCAAGCCGACCCTCTGAACGCCATCGCGCAGCCTCAAGCCGCGTCACGGGGCCGTGACAAAGACGAGATTGCGGTTGCTGCATCACCGCGGGATGCCCAGTGTCCGGGTCAATCGTAAGGATAGACCCATGCCCACCGAACGCTTCACCTTTCCCGGCCATGCCGGACATGACCTGGCTGCCCGGCTCGACACGCCGGACGGGCCGTGGCTGGCCACGGCGCTGATGGCCCATTGCTTCACCTGCGGGAAGGACATCGCGGCCTCGCGCCGGATTGCGGCGCGATTGGCCGCGCAAGGCATTGCGGTGCTGCGCTTCGATTTCACCGGTCTCGGCCATTCGGGGGGCGAGTTCGAGAATACCTCCTTCACGTCGAACGTTCAGGACCTGATCGCGGCGGCCAAGGCGCTGGAGGCGCGGGATCGGGCCCCGACCCTTTTGATCGGCCATTCGCTTGGCGGCGCGGCCGTCCTGCGGGCGGCGGGCGCCATGCCATCGGTCAAGGCCGTGGTAACCATCGCGGCGCCATTCGAGCCGGGCCATGTGACGCACAACTTCTCCGGGGCGCTGGATGCGATCATGGCCAACGGATCGGGCGATGTCGTTCTGGGCGGGCGCTCTCTGCGGATTGGGCGGGACTTCGTAGAGGATGTCTCCGCCGCCCATCTGGAAGATGACATCTCGAAGTTGGGCAAAGCGCTGCTGGTCCTGCACGCGCCGCGCGACGAAACGGTCGGGATCGATAGCGCGACCCGGATCTTTCTGGCCGCCAAACATCCCAAGAGTTTCGTGACACTGGACGATTCCGATCACCTCGTCTCTGAGGCGAAGGACGCGGAATATGTGGCCGAGGTGATCGCAGCTTGGTCCGCCCGCTATGTGCCGCTCCGGCGCCCGGCCCCGCCCCCCGGCGCCCCCGAAGGCGTGACGCGGGTCTCGGAGGCGGGAGGCGGCTTTGCCCAGGACATCACGTCGGGTGGTGCCCATCACCTTATGGCCGACGAGCCCAAGGCCTATGGCGGCACCGACCGCGGCATGACCCCATACCAGCTGATGGCGGCGGCGCTTGGGGCCTGCACGTCGATAACGCTGCGGATGTATGCCAAGCGGAAGAGCTGGCCGCTGGAGCACGTCTCGGTCGACGTGACCCACGACCGGATGCATGCGCAGGATGCGCCATCTTCCGGCACCGAGCGGATCGATCACTTTCGGCGCGAGATCGTTGTGACAGGCGATCTTGATCCCGAGCAGCGCGCGCGTCTTCTGGAGATCGCCGACAAGTGTCCGGTCCATCGCACGCTGGAGGCTGGGGCGAAGGTGGAAACGGTCCTGCGCTAGCGCGAGGGGCGCGCCCGCCCGCCCGCGGCCAGCCCGAGTTCGGCGCGAAGCTGCGTGAGCCGTCCAAGGCACACCTTTCCCGAGATGCGGATCGCCTCGCCATCGCCGGAGCGGGCCAGGGCATTGAGGCGGCGCGCGGCCTCTTGCGTGGGCAGCGCGCCGACAGCGCTGGCAAGCGATAGGAGGATATGTGTCTCTGCCCGGACGGCCTCCGGATCTGGATGCACCAGCGCCGCTGCCAGTCTCTCGGACACGGCGCGGAGATCGGACCGGAGACGTTCCAGCAACTCGATCTCGGATTCAGGCCCGGCCGCCCGCATCAGCTCCGACAGGGTCGCGGCGCTCAGGGGCGGGGCTGCCTCGGGCGCCCAGCTGGACGCGTCCGGCGCGGCCTCCAGATATTGCGCGATGGCCTGTCCGAAACGTTCTACCGAGGCCAGCGGCTTGGTTAGGATCGCATCGGCGCCTGCATCCTGGATCGCCTTGTCGTTGTCGCGCAGGACATGGGCCGTCAGCGCGATCATCGACATGGGCGGGGCGATCCCGCGTGCCTGCCGCAACCGTTCGGACCGCATCACTTCAAGCCCGCTCAGCACCGGCATCTCGATATCGATCAGTGCCAGATCAAAGCGTTCCCGCGCCAGCCAGTTCAGCGTTTCGATCCCGTCGCGCGCGATCTCGCATTCGGCGCCCATGCGCGTCAGCATCGCCTGAACCAGCGTCTGTACGGTGGGGCTGTCATCGGCCACCAAGATGCGGAAGCCCGACAGATCGGGCAGGTCCGTCCCCGCCTTTTCCGGCGTACCCCGCCAGCGGTCGGGGGGGATCGTAAGGGTCACACGGGCGCCCGGTGCCAGATTCTCGGCCCGGATCGTCCCGCCCAGCGCCTTCGCATGGGCAGCCGCGATGTGAAGCCCCATGCCGGTGCCACGATGGGGGCCGTCGGCCGTTGCGGGATCGAATAGCGTCGACAGCAGCTCCGGGGCGAAACCGGGCCCATTGTCGCTGATGCAGAAGGACAGCGTGTCATTCTGGTAAAGCTGCGCGCCGAGCACGACGCGCCCATCACCCACATGGCGCAGGGCGTTGCCCATCAGGTTGGCGATGATCCGGCGCAGGTGCAGCCCGTCCAGGCGCACGATCTCGGGCGTGGATGGATGGCGGTCCAGGACGACCTCCGCCCCGTTCGGCTGGGCGGCCCCGTGCCAGCGCCGCAATTCGTCCTGCAGGAACCGGGTCAGGTTGAGATTGCTGGGCGTGGTCCGGTCCGGGGCGCTACCCAGCAATTCCTCGGTCAGGCGCGCCAGCCATTCGGAACTGGCATGGACCCGCCCGACCTGATCCCGGACGGTTTCGGGCAGCTCCTCAAGCTCGATCAGGCGCAGGCCGCCGATCACATCGGTGACGGCCGCGCGGATGTCATGGGCCAGGAGATCACGGGGATCGGGATCGTCCTCGCCGGGCGGGGTCATCGTTTCGGATATCCCAAGGTGACCAGCGCGGCGCCGATCTCGTCCAGAATGGCCGGATCGTCGATCGTGGCAGGCATCTTGTACGCGGCTCCATCCGCGATCTTCGCCATCGTGGCCCGCAGGATCTTGCCCGACCGGGTCTTGGGCAGCCGGTCCACGATCACCGCGGATTTGAAGGCGGCAACGGGACCGATCCGCTCGCGGACGAGGCCCACGCATTCGGCGGTGATCTCCTCGGCTGGACGGTCGACACCGTTCGAAAGACAGAGAAGACCCACGGGAAGCTGACCCTTCAGCGCGTCGTTCACACCGATCACGGCACATTCCGCCACATCGGGATGGGCGCAGAGCACCTCCTCCATGGCGCCGGTCGAAAGGCGATGCCCCGCCACGTTGATCACGTCGTCCGTCCGGGCCATGATCCAGAGATAGCCGTCCTCATCCAGCATCCCCGCATCGCCGGTCTCGTAATAGCCTGGAAAGGTGGTGAGATAGGACTTGCGGAACCGGTCTTCGGCATTCCAGAGCGTGGGCAGCGTGCCGGGCGGAAGGGGCAGCTTGATCGCGATGGCGCCCAATGTCCCAGCCTCGACCGGATGGCCGCCATCGTCCAGCACATGGACGTCATAGCCAGGCATCGGCACCGAGGGGGAGCCGATCTTCACCGGCAGATGTTCCAGCCCCACCGGGTTGGCCGCGATGGCGTAGCCGGTTTCGGTCTGCCACCAATGGTCGATCACCGGCACACCGGTCCGGGCGGCGATCCAGTCGACCGTGTCGGGGTCGGCCCGTTCGCCGGCGAGGAAGACAGTCCGAAGGTTGCGCAGATCGTGCCCGGCCATGAACGCGCCCGTCGGATCGTCACGTTTCACGGCCCGGAACGCGGTGGGAGCGGTAAAGAAGCTGACCACGTCATGATCCGCCATCACCCGCCAGAACGTGGAGGCATCGGGCGTGCCCACGGGCTTGCCCTCGAAGACGACCGAGGTGCAGCCATGGATCAGGGGCGCGTAACAGATGTAGCTGTGCCCCACGACCCAGCCAACGTCGGAAGCGGCCCAGAAGACCTCTCCGGGCTTGATGTCGTAGATGTTCTCCATGGTCCAGTCGAGCGCGACCAGATGCCCGCCCGTGGGCCGGACCACGCCCTTGGGCGCCCCCGTCGTACCCGAGGTGTAAAGGATGTAGGCGGGGTGGTCGCCCGACACCGGAACGCAATCGGCGGGGGACGCCACCGCCACGGCCTCGGCCCAATCCACATCGGTCGCGCCCATCTCCGCGCGCAACTGCTCGCGTTGAAAGATGAGTTGGAACTCCGGCTTGTGGGTGGCCAGGGCGATGGCCTCGTCCAGCAGGGGCTTGTACGCAACCGTCCGGCTCGGTTCGATCCCGCAGGAACCGGCGATGATCGCCTTTGGCTTGGCGTCTTCGATACGCACGGCCAGTTCATTCGCCGCAAACCCCCCGAAGACGACGGAATGGATGGCGCCGATCCGGGCGCAGGCCAACATGGCCATGACGGCTTCCGGCACCATGGGCATGTAGATCACCACCCGGTCGCCCAATCCCACACCCCGCGCGGCCAGTGCGCCAGCCAGCCGGGCGACCCGATCCTGCAACGCCGCATAGGAGATGCGGTCCACGACCCCCGTGACCGGGCTGTCATAGATCAGCGCCACCCGGTCGCCATGCCCCGCCGCCACGTGGCGATCCACGGCGTTGAAGCAGGTGTTGACCCGGCCATCCACGAACCATTCCGGAACCGGACCGCCCCGGTCGGTCAGCGCCTGGCTCGGGAACGTTTCCCAATCAATCGCGCGGGCCGCCCGCAGCCAGAACCCCTCGGGATCGGTCTTGGCCTCGTCCCATGTTTCGCGCCAGCTCGCCATCGTCACTCCTCCTGCCGGGCCATCTAGAAACGGGCGCGGTCCGGGCGCAAGGGGCAGCCGCCGCTCGCGGGTCGCGGGGAACCGTTGAAGATGGCGCACGTTACGGTTGTCTGACGGTAACGGACGCGATCATGGACAAAGCCAAACTTCCCCGCACCGCCCTCAAGGGCTGGGCGAAATGGCGGGCGATCCTCGCACATACCTCGCCACCGAAACTGCTGCTGATGGGCTATCTGAGCTACATGCTCCTTGGATGGGCATTTCTGAGCCTACCCTTCGCGCAAGAGGTGCCGGTTGGCGCCATCGACACCCTCTTCATCGCGACATCCGCCGTCAGCACAACAGGCCTCGTCTCGGTCGATCCCGGCACCAGCTTCACCTTCTTCGGAGAGCTGGTGATCATCATCCTGATCCAGATGGGCGGGCTGGGCTATATGACCATCGGCTCCTTCGTGGCATTGCATTTGGCGAGCCGCTTCGACCGGCTGCGCCGCGACGCGACCCGAACGGCCTTCAACCTTCCCGAAAGCATCGACCCCGCGCAATTCGTCAAATCGGTGGTTATCTTCGCCCTGATCGTCGAAATCCTCGGCGCGACGCTTCTCTATTTCATGTTCGCAGCGGCGGGTGTCGACCGGCCGCTCTGGTCCGCCATCTTCCACGCGATCTCGGCCTTCGCGACGGCCGGTTTCTCGCTAAACTCCAACAGTTTCGAGGGTTTCGCCGACCATGCGGGCGTCAACATCGTCATCTGCGCGCTGTCGATCCTGGGGGCCATGGGCTTCCTGATCGTGCTCGACTTCTGGCGCACCATGACCGGCCGCGCGCGCCATCTGGGCTTCACGTCCAAGGTGATCTGGCGGATCACCCTCTCCTTCCTCGTCATAGGGACGGCCATCCTCTTCGTCGCCGAGCCCAGCTATCAGGCCATGGCGCCAGAAGACCGGCTGATGGCGTCGTTCTTCCAGGTCATGACGGCCTCCACCACGGTGGGGTTCAATACGACGCCCACAGCCGCCCTGGCGCCTGCAATCATCATCGTCATGTTCTTCCTGATGATCGTCGGCGCCTCGCCCGCGGGCACCGGCGGGGGTCTGAAGACCACCTCCTTCGCGGCGCTCGTGGGCCTCGTCCGCTCCACCCTCAAAGGGCGGGAGCGGATCCGATACGTGAAGCGGGAGATCCCGTTGGAACGGATGCAGACCGCCACAGCCTCCCTCACCTACTATTTCGCGCTGATGCTGGCCGCGGCCTTCGCGCTTCTGCTGATCCAGCCCGATCTGCCCTTCGACAAGGTCTTCTTCGAGGTCATCTCGGCCATGGGCACGGTGGGTCTTTCCATGGGGATCACGGGCGATCTGACGGATCTGGGCAAGATGATCATCATCATCCTGATGACGGCGGGCCGCGTCGGGATCCTAACCTTCGGCATGGCGCTGGCCGCCCATGACGAAAGCCGGGACGAGGAGGCCGACAACGAACTGATCCTCTGACGGCACCTTGACCCGGACGGCGCCGCGACCCGACACTGGGTAAAAGGAGGATCGGCCATGTCACGCAATGCTCCGGAGGTCGAAGGCGTCTTCGACGCGGCCACCAACACGGTCAGCTACCTTGTCCGCGATCCGGATGGGCCGGGCTGCGCGATCATCGACCCGGTCCTCGATTTCGACATGGCCAGCGGGCGTACCTCCACCGCCTCCGCCGACCGGTTGATCGCGATGGTCCGTGACCGGGGCCTGCGGCTGGATTGGCTCTTGGAAACCCATGTCCATGCCGATCACCTGAGCGCGGCGCCCTACATTCAAGAGGCCCTGGGCGGCCAGATCGGCATCGGTGCCGAGATCGTGACGGTGCAGGAAACCTTCGGAAAGATCTTCAACGAAGGCACGGCCTTCCAGCGGGATGGCAGCCAGTTCGATGCGCTCTTCCGCCAAGACGACACGTTCGAGATCGGCGGCTTGCCCGCCCGCGTCCTGCATACGCCCGGCCATACGCCCGCCTGTCTGACCTATGTGATCGGGGATGCCGCCTTCGTGGGCGATACGATGTTCATGCCCGATTTCGGCACCGCCCGCTGCGACTTCCCCGGCGGCTCTGCCGAAGACCTCTGGGATTCGATGCAGAAGATACTCAGCCTGCCCGACGCGACCCGCATCTTCGTGGGCCACGATTACAAGGCGCCCGGTCGGGATGACTTTGCTTGGGAGACATCGGTGGCCGCCGAGAAGCGAAATACCCATCTGACGGGCGGTCGGGACGCGTTCCTCAAGCTCAGGCAAGCGCGGGATGCGACGCTGGGCGCCCCGAAGCTGATCCTGCCCAGCCTGCAGGTGAACATGCGCGGCGGCCGGATGCCCGAACCCGATGCCGACGGCAACGTGGCTCTGAAGCTGCCGGTGAACCGCCTCTGAGATCGGACGGGAAAGCTATCATGGACGCTATGATCTGGGATGCTGGTGCCATCGCGGCCGCGGCTTTGGGCGGGCTGATGATCGGCGGGGCCGCCGCACTTCTGCTTCTGGTGAACGCCCGGATCATGGGCGCGTCCGGCATTCTGAGCGCGGTGATCGAGGGACAGCGGGACGGGCTCGTCGAACGCGTGGCCTTTCTGGGCGGATTGATCGGGGTGCCCGCAATCGTCGTGGCGCTCGGCGATCCGCCAGCGACCAATATCACGACCAATTGGTCCGTCCTCGTCGCGGCGGGCCTGCTTGTCGGTCTGGGCACGCGGCTGGGGTCCGGCTGCACCTCGGGCCACGGCGTCTGCGGTCTGTCGCGCCTGTCGCCCCGATCGCTGGTCGCGACCGGCACGTTCATCACGGCGGGGGTGTTGACCGTGCGGGCCTTGGGATGAGGGCGCTGGTCGCCGCGCTGGCCGGGGGCCTGTTCGGAGCGGGCCTGCTTGTCTCGGGGATGACGGATACCGAGAAGGTCCGCGGTTTCCTGACGCTGCTCGGCCCCGGCCCCTGGGACCCGACGCTGGCCTTCGTCATGGCCGGAGCGATCCTGCCGATGCTATTCGCCTGGCGCCGGACCATGGCCGCGACACCCGTGCTGGCCAAAAGCTGGCCGGACCGCGTCCGTGGTATTGACGGCCCCCTGATCGGAGGCGCCGTCATGTTTGGCATGGGCTGGGGCCTTGTCGGCCTCTGCCCCGGCCCCGCGCTGGCCGCCCTCGCCTGGGGCGGACCGGAGGTCGTCGTCTTTACCTTGTCCATGACGACGGGCATGCTTGCACTGCCCCGTCTCAGACAAAGGCTTGCCTGATGGATCTACGCCCCCTCGACGAGATGACCTCCGTCTCTCCGCAACTTGAGCCGGAAGATATGGCCGCCCTCGCGGATCAGGGCGTGCGCACGGTGATCTGCAACCGGCCCGACGCCGAAATCCCGCCCAGCCACCAGGCCGCGGCGATGCAGGCGGCGGCCGAGGCGGCGGGGCTGACCTTCACCTACAACCCCGTCGCCATGCCGAACCTGACCATGGATGCGGTCACCGAACAGGCCGATGCGATCGATGGGGCGGGCGGGCCGGTGGTTGCCTATTGCGCCTCGGGCACACGGTCGGCTGTGCTCTGGGCGTTGGCCATGGCCGGACGGCGACCGGCGGAGGAGATCCTGCAGGCCACCGCCGCAAGCGGCTACCAGCTGGACGGGCTGCGGCCGCAACTGGACGCCCTGGAGGCCGCGCGATGACCGATGGCCGCCGTTGGCACGATATGGGCGGCGCACTGGCTGGGCCGGTTCCGAGCGACGACCACGACTACGCCCTGTGGGAAAAGCGGGTGGATGCGCTGGTGATGCTGGCCACGCAGGCGGGGTTTATGAATGTCGATAGCCTGCGCAGGGTGCTGGAGGATATGGGCGAAGAGGCGTTCGAGACCATGAGCTATTACGAGCGTTGGGTCGCGTCCCTGAACCAGAACATGTTGGAACATGGCGTCTATACCGTGGCTGAACTGGGCGACCGGATCGCGGATGTGCAGGCCCGTGGAGACACATATGGGACCGCGACGGGTGGCTGAGATCTTTGCCCCCGGTGCCCGCGTGAAGGTGCGGGCGATGATGCCGCCCGGCCATGTCCGCACGCCCGCCTATCTGCGCGGCCATATCGGCGCGGTGGAGCGGGTCTTGGGCCCCTTCCCCAACCCCGAAGAGCTGGCCTATGGCCGCGACTCCGCGCCCCTGCAGCTTTACCGTGTGCGATTCCGGCTGGGCGATCTGTGGGACGGGGCCGAGGCGCCTGAGGACACGCTGGATGCCGAGATCTACGCCCATTGGCTGGAGCCCGCCTGATGCCCCACGATCATCACGACCACCTCTCGCCCTCGGGCCATCCCTACCGGGCCGATCAGGACGGCCCGCTAAGCTATTGGCAGGCCATGGAGATCGCCGTGCGCGAGCTTCTGGTGGAGAAGGGCGTGACCACGCCTGCCGCCATTCACGCCCAGATCGAGGCCATGGATGCCCGCAGCCCGGCCAATGGCGCAGCCCTCGTGGCGCGGGCCTGGACCGACCCGGACTTCAAGGCGCGCGTGCTGGCCGACGCCTCGGCGGCGAGCAAGGAGATGGGCTTCGATATCGGGCCGCTGAAGCTGATCGCGGTGGAGAATACCGAAAATGTACATAACGTGATCGTTTGTACACTTTGCTCCTGCTACCCACGCAATCTGCTGGGGCTGCCGCCGGACTGGTACAAATCGCGCGAATACCGCTCCCGCACTGTGCGAGAGCCGCGTCGGGTGCTGGCGGAGTTCGGGCTCGACCTGCCCAACGGCGTGACCGTTCGCGTCCACGATTCCACCGCCGACATGCGCTATGTGGTGATCCCGCGTCAGCCCGAGGGGACGGAAGCGCTGTCTGAAGCAGAGCTTGCGGCGCTGGTGACGCGGGACAGCATGATCGGGGTCGGCGTGACGCGGCAGCCATGATCAGCCATATCTGCTTGGGCAGCAACGACCTGGACCGCGCGGGCCGGTTCTGGCGGGCCATGACGCCGCATCTCGGGATGGTGGAACGCCAAGTGGAGGAGGATGGTGGGCCGCCGATGCTATGCTGGCATCGCCCCGACACGGTGGCGCCGCGGCTCTATGTCGTGACACCGTTCGATGATCGGGCTGCCTCGGCTGGAAATGGCACCATGCTCGCCCTGATCGCCCCGTCGCGCAGCGCAGTTGATGCCGCCCATCAGGCGGGCCTCTCCCATGGCGGGACGGATGCAGGTGCGCCAGGGCTGCGCGCCCATTACGCCCCCGACTATTACGGCGCCTATCTGCGTGACCCGGATGGCAACAAGCTGCACCTCGTCCATCGTCCGGGCCTCGTGACCTGATGCTGCGCCGATCTTATGCGAAAAAGCGCGCTCCGCGGCCGCGGATGCGCGGGTCCAGCGCGTCGCGCAGGCCGTCGCCCACATAGTTGATCGACAACACGACGAGCGAGATCATCAGGCCCGGCCAGATGGCGCGCATGGGGTATTGCTGCAGGAACGAGACCGCATCGAAGAGTAACCGTCCCCAGGTCGGGAAGTCCGGCGGGAAGCCCAGGCCGAGGAAGCTGAGCGTCGATTCCGTGATGATGGCGGTGGCGATCCCCAACGTGGCCGAGACCATGATGGGTGACAGGACATTGGGCAGCATATGCCGCAAGATGATCCGTCGCGGCGGCGTCCCGATGGAGCGGGCGGCGAGGACGAACTCACGCTCCTTCAGGGCCAGCACATCGCCGCGCACGATGCGTGCGGTCTGCATCCACGAGGTGATGCCGATGGCGGTGACCATCAGGATGAAGATGCCGGTCTCGATCCCGAAGGCCGAGGACAGCGGCTCTCGGAACAGGACCACCAGAACCAACAGCAGCGGCAGGATCGGAAGGGCCAGGAACATGTCCGTCAGACGCATGAGCGGCCCGTCCAGACGTTTGAAGTAGCCCGCCAGCACCCCGACCAGCGTGCCCAGGAGCAGCGAAAGCAACATTGCCGTAAGCCCCACGGCCATGCTGATGCGCCCACCGAACATCACGCGGGCAAAGGTGTCGCGGCCCAACCGGTCGGTGCCCATGGGATGGGCCCAGGACATGCCCTGGTTGCGCGCCCGCATATTGGTCTCGGTCGGGTCGAGGGGCCAGAGCATGGGCCCGAAGACCACGAGCGCCAGGATGCCGAGGAAAACGAAGGCGCCGATTAGCGCACCCTTATGGGTGCGGAACTGGTCCCAGACATCGCGCCACTGGCTGCGCGGCGGACGGGCGGCCAAGGTGTTGGGTCCAGCCTCGTCGGCCATGGTCGTCGCGTTGGCGGCCGGATCAGTCATAGCGGATCCTCGGGTCCAGCACGCCGTAGAGCACGTCGGCGATCAGGTTTGAGACGACGATGAGCACGGCAAAGATGAAGCTGAGCGTCTGGACCATGGGCCAGTCATTGGCCTGCAGCGCAGTGATCAGAAGCTGCCCGATTCCGTTCACCTTGAAGATCTGCTCGGTGATGATCGCGCCCGAGAAGATGGCTGGCACGTAGAGCGCGATGACCGTGACGACCGGCAGGAGCGAGTTGCGCAGCACATGAACAAGGATCACCCGCTTCTCCACCAACCCCTTGGCGCGCGCGGTGCGGACATAATCCTGGTTGAGATTGTCCAGCATGGAGGCCCGCATGAAGCGGCTGAGCTGCGAGGTGATCTGCAATGCCAGCACCATGACGGGCAGGAACATCTGGCGGACTTGGGCCATGAAGCTATCCCAGTCGTTCACCACCAGCCGCGTATCGTAGATCGTGGGGAACCAGCCCAGATAGACCGAAAAGATCAGGATCACGAAGACACCCGAGAAGAAGGGCGGGACCGAGAAGCCGATCATCGTGATGAACGTGCCCGCCTGATCGAAGAGCGAGTACTGCTTGTAGGCCGAATAGATGCCGATGGGTATCGCGATCAGGATGGCGACCACGTAAGAGGTGCCGACCACCCACAGGGTCTGGGGGATGCGCTCCGCGATGGTCAGGAAGACGGGCGCGCGGTTCTGCCAGGAGATGATACGCAGCTCGCCCTCGGCGAAGGTGGTCCCGAACCAGTGATCCACGAGGTTCAGCGGCTCGATCCAGAAGAATTGCTTGAGCCAGAGCACGAAACGGATCGGCGCAGGCTGATCAAGACCCAGTGCCTGACGCATCTGCTCTTTCACGTCGGACGGAACCGTCAGCGGCACGTTCGCCATGGGATCGCCGGGCGCCAGTTCCAGCAGGAAGAAGATCGCCGCCGCGATGAAGAACAGCGTCGGGATCGCAAAGAGCAGGCGGCGGAATGTGTAGGTCAGCATCGGGCGCAGGTCCGATCGGATGGGGGATCGGGCGACGGGGGCCGCCCGCTCCGAGATGGTCGTGCCCGGGCGGCACGCGCCGCCCAGGCCGGGATCACGTCACTCGCCGATGCGGTACCAGTCGGCGATGTTCCACAGCTCGCTGTCCCAGACATTCAGCTTCACGCCGCCCAGGGTGTTCGCATGGGCCGAGAGGCGGCCGCGATGGACCAGCGGGATCATCCCGCCATTCTGGACGATCATGTCGTTCAGTTCCTTCGCGATGCGCTGACGTTCCTCGATATTGGCGGTCTGCGACAGCTCGTTCCAGAGCGCGTCATATTCGTCCATGCAGAAGCGCGAGATGTTCTCGCCCTGCCACTGGGTCGAGGGCTGCGGGGCCTTGTCGCAAAGCCCGTTGGCCAGATAGGCCTGCGGGTCGGTGCCGTTGAAGGTGTTCGCGTACATCTCCACATCGGCATAGAACTTCTGGAACGTGTCGGGCGAGCCCGCATCGCCGCCGAAGAAGACCGAGGCGTTGACGTTGCGAAGCTCGGTCGCGATGCCAATCTCTTCCCACCATTCCTTGATGAGCGCCTGGAAGTCCTGGCGCACGGCATTGGTGGAGGTCTGATAGAGGACGCGCAATTCGACGCCGTCCTTTTCGCGGACACCATCGCCGTTGCTGTCGACCCAGCCGGCCTCTTCGAGCATGGCCTTGGCGCCTTCGAGGTCCTGCACGTCGCAGGTCATGGAGGTGGACGAGAACGACTCGGGCGCGGGCACCCAGTTGCAGGTCACGCGGCCGGCTTGGCCATATCCGATCTCCACCAGGAGGGGCCGATCGATGGCCATGGACATGGCGTTGTAGACGGCCGGGTCGCTGAGGAACGGGTGCGGTCGCACGACGGAACGTTCATCCGGGCCCAGCGCCGGGTCGGGATTGGTGTTGTTGAGCATGATGCGCTCGACTAGCGGTCCGAAGCCTGCCACAGGCGTGCCCTGCCCACCCGCTTCCATCTGCGCGATGACCTCGGGGGCCAACTGCAGGTTCCAGGCATAGTCGAACTCGCCCGTCTGCATCACGGCGCGGCCCGCCGCCTCGGCATCGCCGCCGCCCTTGAAGTTGACGCTGGCGAATGCGGGCTTGCCCTCTTCGCGGAAGTTCGGGTTCGCCTCGAAGGCGATCACGTCGTTGGTGCGGAACTCGGTCACGACGAAGGGGCCGGTGCCGATGGGACCGAAATTCTGCTCGGTGCAGGTGGAGGCAGCGGCGCCCACGCAGTTCTCGAACTGGGCCTTCTGGAGGATCGGGCTCTCGCCACCCACGAAAGCCGTGTAGGGATACGGGGTCGGCTCCTTGAAGTTCACGATCACGGTTGTGGCATCGGGTGTCTCGACGCTCTCGACCGGTTCGAACTTGGTGATCTGCGCGCAGCCGCCATCGGGGTTGGTGCAGTATTCGTAGGTGAAGGCCACGTCTTCCGAGGTGAAGGGCGTGCCATCGGACCAGACGATGTCGCTCCGCAGCTTCCAGGTGATCTGGGTCAGATCCTCGGTGATGCCGCCATTCTCGACGGTCGGGATCTCCTCGACCAGCCAGGGCTGGATGGTGCCGGTCTCGTCGAAACGGGCCAGAGGCTCCAGCACCAGCGAGGCCGATTCTACGTCCTTGGTGCCGCCCGACAGGAACGGGTTCAGGGTCGAGGGGGCCTGCCAGTAGATGATGTTGACCTGACCGTCGCGCCCGCGCTCGCCTTCATGGCCGTCGGCCAGCGCCATCGCGGGCACGCAGGCCGCGGCACTCGCCAAGAGAGCATGTCTGAGTTTCATATCTGTCCTCCAAGTTGGTCGCTCGATGCGCCATTCGGTGCGGCATTCGCCGCGTTTTCAGGGGCCACGGCCCCGTCTTGATCGCCATGTAAATGGCAGGCCGCGAAATGGCCGGGCGCCACCTCGCGGAAGGTCGGGTCGACGCGGCGGCAGATATCCATGACCTGCGGGCAACGCGTGCAGAAGTTGCAGCCTTCGGGCGGGTTGGCGGGGCTCGGCACGTCGCCCTGCAGGACGATGCGACCCTTTTTGCTGCCTGCCTGGGCTGGGTCCGGCTCGGGCACGGCGGAGAGCAGGGCCTGCGTGTAGGGATGCAGCGGCGCGTCATAGAGTGCGTCGCGGGGCGCCAGTTCGACCACCTTACCTAGATACATCACCGCCACGCGGTCAGCGATGTGGCGCACCATGGAGAGGTCGTGGGAGATGAAGAGGTAGGTGAGCCCCAGCTCGTCCTGCAATTCCTCCAACAAGTTCACCACCTGCGCCTGGATCGACACGTCCAGCGCGGCGATGGGCTCGTCGCAGACGATGAACTTCGGCTTCAGCGCCAGCGCGCGCGCGATACCGATGCGCTGTCGTTGGCCACCGGAAAATTCATGGGGATAGCGATCGAGGAAGGTGCGGTTCAGGCCCACCTGATCCATCAGTTCCTCGACGCGCGCGCGCTTCTCGGCGCGGGACATCTTGGTGTGCTCGTCCAGCGGCTCCGCGATGATGGCGCCGACAGTCATGCGGAGGTCCAGCGACGCCTGCGGGTCTTGGAACACCATCTGCATGGTCGGGCGCACCGACCGCAGGCTCATCTGATCCTCGGCACCGATGGCCCGCCCGTCGATGACGATCTCGCCGCCCGTGATGTCGTAGAGGCGCAGGATCGCCCGACCGCAGGTAGACTTGCCGCAACCGGATTCGCCCACCAGGCCGAGCGTCTCTCCTTCGTGGATGTCGAAGCTGACCCCATCCACCGCCTTCACGGCACCTACCTGACGGCGCAGCAGCCCGGCATGGATGGGGAAATGCATCTTGAGGTCGCGGATCTCCACAAGCGGCCTCATGCGGCGGCCTCCGCCCCGGTCTGGGCCAGCGGATGGAAGCAGGCCACGTCATGGGCGGGTGCGACGATCTCTCGGGCGGGGTTCTGGGCGTGGCAGCGGTCGAAAGCCAAGGGGCAGCGGTCGCGGAAGGGGCAAGCCGCGGGCGCCGCGCCCAGGATCGGCGGCTGCCCCTCGATGACCTGTAGCTTGGCCGCCCGTTCTCCGGTGACCGATGGGATCGTCTTGAGGAGCGCGCGGGTATAGGGATGGCGCGGATCGTTGAAGAGGGGGTGGACCGGCGCCTGCTCCACCACCTGGCCGCCATACATGACCAAAACCCGGTCGGCAATTCCCGCGATCACGCCCAGATCATGGGTGATCCAGACGATCGCCATGCCCAGGCGCTCGCGCAGTTCTTCCACCAATTCAAGGATTTGCGCCTGGATCGTGACGTCCAATGCCGTCGTCGGCTCGTCGGCGATCAGCACCTTGGGGTCGCAGGCCAGCGCAATTGCGATCATCACGCGCTGGCGCATCCCGCCCGAGAACTGGTGCGGGTAATCGTCCAGCCGTCCGCGCGCGCCCGGGATGCCCACCAGTTCCAGCAACTCGACCGCCCGGTCCCGGGCCCGCCGCTTGGACAGGCCCATATGGCGGCGCAACGGCTCCACGATCTGAAAGCCGATGGGGAAGACCGGGTTGAGAGAGGTCATCGGGTCTTGGAAGACGAAGCCAACCTCGCCACCCCGCACGTCGCGCAGACGCTTGGGCGAGACCTTGAGCAGGTCTTCCCCGTCCAGCAGAACCTCGCCCTCGCGCACCTCCGCGGGCGGGCTGGGCAGGAGGCCGATCAGCGACATCATGGTCACCGACTTGCCGGACCCACTTTCGCCCACGACACCGAGAAGTTCGCCCGGCTTCACCTCGAAGCTGACCGAGTTGACGGCGTGGACCTCGCCGCCCCTTGTCTTGAAGACCGTGCGGAGACCCCTGACCTCCAGCACGTTGCGGCTGTCGCCGTTCGGCATACACCGCTCCCTGATGTTATCCCCGCGCGGATCCGCTCCCGGCCCGCGTTGCCCGATACGCTAACAGATGCGCGCCCTCTCGCAAGGGAGATGCTCAAATTGGAGGCAAGACGCTGCGTCTGCACGAAATCCGGGCGCTTCGCTTGACCTCCGCTCGTCTCACGCGCAGTGCAAGAGCCGGAGGTTCCATGCCCGACACCCTGACCGCTCGCGCCATTCTCGACCGGCTCGTCGCCTTTCCGACTGTCAGCCGCGACTCGAATCTCGACCTGATCGACTGGGTGGAGGATTATCTGTCCGGCTTCGGCGTCACGGCCCATCGCGTGCCCGACCCCACCGGAACGAAGGCCGCGCTTTTCGCCAATGTGGGCCCGGAGGTGGCCGGCGGCGTCGTACTGTCGGGCCACACCGACGTGGTGCCGGTGGATGGACAGGATTGGACCTTCGATCCCTTCACGGTCACTGAACAGGGCGCCAAGCTCTACGGACGCGGGACCTGTGACATGAAGGGCTTCGACGCGCTGGCCCTGGCCATGGTGCCCTATGCACTGGAACGCGGCGTGTCCCGCCCCCTGCAGATCGCGCTGAGCTACGACGAAGAGGTGGGCTGCACCGGTGCGCCGCCCATGATCGACGAGATGGTTGCCCACCTGCCCCGCGCATCTGCGGCGATCATCGGCGAGCCGTCCCTGCTGCGCCCGGTGACGGGCCATAACGCCTCGGCCATGATCCGCATCCACGTGAAGGGGTTCGAGGTCCATTCCTCCAAATTGCCCCAAGGTGTCAGCGCCGTGCACGAAGCGGGCCGCATCCTGGGCTGGGTCAACGATTGGAATGCCAAGCTACAGGCGGAGACGCCCGATCCCGTCTCGGCCCTGTTCGACCCACCCTTCACCACCGCCCATGTGGGCCAGATCGAAGGCGGAACGGCCCACAACATCACCGCCAGAGACTGCCATTTGAGCGTCGGGTTCCGAAGCCCGGCGGGCGACGATCCGGAGCGGCACGTCGCTGCGCTGGAGACGTTCCTCGCTGCGCTGGACACGGACCTGCGCGCGCGCAACCCGCTGGCCGGGATCGACTGGCACCGCACCTTCGGCGTGCCCGGCCTCAAGCCGGAATCCGAGGGCCGGGCCGAGGAACTGATCCGCCGCCTGACGGGCGACAACGGCACCCATGTGGTGACCTACGGCACCGAGGCGGGCCATTTCCAGGACCGGGGTTATTCGGCCGTGGTCTGCGGCCCCGGCGACATCGCCCAGGCGCACCAGCCTGACGAGTGGATCGCCGTGGAGCAGTTCGAGAAGGGCGAGGCGCTGCTGCGACAGGTTGTGGATACGCTGGTCTAGGCGACGAAGAGCTTCGGCCCGCGCACTGTGGCGGCAGATACGTCCGCGGCGCCTATGAGGGGTCATCCCCGCGGAGTTCGTCGTAGGATACGGCGACGTGGTCCCGATAGGCTTGCCGCGTCATGAGGCGTTGGAAGTATGGGAACAGCGACGGCCATTCCGGTCGCGCGATGTCGATATCGAAGTAGCGGTAAAGCATGTGCCCGAGTTGGATATCGGCAATGGTAAGCGCTGACCCCGCAAGCCATTCGTGTTCGGCCAGTCGCTGATCGGCGATCCGGAGCTTGTCGTCTAGACCCTGCAAAGCCCGTTCGACCGCTTGGGGGTCGCGCTTATGCTCCGGCATCCGAACGACCCGCCAGAAGACGGGACCGGTGAAGCCCATCGCGACATTAATCTTTGCCCATTCCGCCCACATATCGACCTGCGCCCGCTGCAACGGGTCATCGGGCCAGAAGGCGGCGTCGCCATATCGGGCAGCCAGATAGCGCAGGATCGCGCCGGTCTCCCACAGGGCCGGACCATTGTCGTCCCGCAAGACAGGGACTGTCCGATTTGGGTTCATCGCATGGAACTGGTCGGTATCGGTAACACCGTAGACGTGACCGGCATCCTGCCGCTCGAAGGGAAGCCCCAACTCGCCGATGCACCACATCAGGGCTTGGACATTGGACGATGATCGTCGCCCCCAAACGTGAAGCATGAAAGACCCCTTGCTCTCTGATGGCTTCTGAGGCGCCAGTGGACATGAGCGCCTGTCCCCTTACCACAGGTCTTCGTCGCCGCAGCGCGGTCGCAACCGTCATCTGCCAGCGTCGCGCTTTTGCCGCGCCCTATCCCACAGCATGCCGTTCCGGCTATAGCAGTTTCGCGGTTGCGACGACCTCGATCAGGCAGCCGTCATCCAGGCCCACGCCGAGGCAGGCCCGCTGCGGCCAGTTTTCTTCGGCTCCGATCCATTCGATCCAGACCTCGTCCATCTCTGGCTTCTGCTTGATGTCGCTGAGATAGAAGGTTGCCTGAAGCAACCCGGCCCTGCCGCTCCCGGCACGCTCCAGGATGCGGCCGAGTTCCACGAGCGTGTTCCGGGTCTGCGCGGCGATGCCCGCCTCTGAACGTGGGTCCGTGGCGACGGCATAGACAAGCCCGTCCGAGACGACTGCCTCACAGCGACCCAGCCCGGCATATGGAAACCTGTTGATCGTCATCCGTCCTTCTCCCTTTCGGCTCGCGCCCTCCGATCAACGTCGGCGATTGGCGAACGCGTGGCCAGCCTGGCGGGCGTGTCTGTCGTCTCTTCGGTCAGATGTCCGGATTGTCTTTCGCGATGGGAGACCGATCGAATGGCGGACATTTGATCCATAAATGTCTCCGTCGCCGCATTGCCCCAACCCGTTCGAAAGTCCATCCTATCGGCCTGACCTGCCGATGGAGCCCCAATGCCTGTCCGAAACCGCCTGGCCGAAATGGCCCCCGAGATCACTGAATGGCGCCGCGACCTGCATCGCCACCCGGAGATCCTTTTTGAGACTCACCGCACGAGCGCCATGGTGGCCGAGAAGCTTCGGGATTTCGGCTGCGACGAGGTGGTGGAGGGGATCGGACGGACCGGCGTCGTCGGCGTCATCAAGGGCAAGACCGATAGCGCGAGCAAGGTGATCGGCCTTCGCGCCGATATGGATGCGCTGCCGATCCACGAACAGACCGGCGCCGAATGGGCCTCCGGCACCGATGGTGCCATGCATGCCTGCGGCCATGACGGCCACACGGCCATGCTGCTCGGCGCGACCAAGTATCTGGCCGAGACGCGCAATTTCGACGGAACGGTCGTGGTCATCTTTCAGCCCGCCGAGGAGGGCGGCGGCGGCGGCAAGGAGATGTGCGACGACGGCATGATGGATCGCTGGAACATCCAGGAGGTCTATGGGATGCACAATTGGCCCGGCATGGCGGTCGGCCAATTCTCGATCCGGCCGGGGGCGTTCTTCGCCGCCACGGACGTTTTCGACATAGAACTGGAGGGCAAGGGTGGCCACGCCGCCAAGCCGCAGGAGGTGGTGGATACCGGCCTGATGGCCGCGCACCTGGTCACGGCGTTGCAAAGCATCGTCAGCCGCAACGCCAACCCGGTGAAGCAGATCGTCGTCTCGGTCACTTCCATGGAAAGCTCGTCCAAGGCCTTCAACGTGATCCCCCAGAAGGTTCATCTGAAAGGCACGGTCCGCACCATGGACCCGGAAATGCGGGACTTGGCCGAGACCCGCATGAAAGAGATCGCGGCAGGCGTGGCCGCGACCTTCGGCGGGCGGATCGACGTCGACTACCAACGCAACTACCCGGTTATGACGAACCATGAGGACCAGACCGCCTTCGCCGCCGAGGCGGCGCGGGCCATCTCTGGCCAATGCGAGGATGCGCCCCTTGTGATGGGTGGCGAGGATTTCGCCTTCATGCTGGAAGAACGCCCCGGCGCCTACATTCTGGTGGGCAATGGCGACACAGCGCCCGTCCACCACCCGGAATACGACTTCAACGACGAGACGATCCCGGCGGGATGTTCCTGGTGGGTGGAGGTGGCGGAACGGCGCTTGCCCGCAAGCTGACCCGATCGGCCCTCGCAAGGGTCACGAAGCCTTCGCAGGATCGCCCCGTTTCTCCGTCAGAAGCGGGGGCAATCCACACCGAAGGCTCCACATGTTCCGCAAAACCGCCCTGATCCTCGCTCTCTTGACCGCGCCTGCCATGGCACAGGTCGGCTCCATCGCAGTGGACGACGATTTCGTCCGCGGCTCCACGGGCTGGCAGAACACGCCAGGCACGTTCGAACTTGCCTGGAAACCGGCCTCGGGCCCTGGTGGCGCGGTGATGATCTGCGGCGTCTGGGCCATCGACAACGACGCCGTCATCAAGGGCGCACACGATATCCTGGGCGAGGCACGGGTGGTCATCAACGACATCGTCGTGCTGGAGAACCTGCTTTTCTTCAGCCGCGCCGGGACACGCGCCGCCATCGACAGCACACCGGCAAATTGTATGCCGACCGCCGCGCCGACGCCGGTGCGCAATGCGCGCATCCTCTTTGGCGACGGGACGTTCCGGGCCAAGCGGAGGTGACGACGGAACGGCCCGTGATCCCTGCGGACCCGACAGAGGCACCATGAGCGAGACGGCTGTCGCGATGCCGGACGTCGCCCAGGCGACACGCTGCGCTGACGACCCGCAGATGGCGGGCCAAGCCCGGACCTTCGCCCGGCCAGTGGAGGACGGACATCCATCGGCCACGCCAACACGATCTGAAGAGACCCTGATCGCCCGTCACGGATCCCGTTGCGCCGCACGTATGATCGCCCGTCACGAGACGTGGATGGGTTGGCATGACTGGCACGTGTTGCAAGCGGAATACGGCAAGGCCCGCACCTGCCGGCTTCGCGCCATGGCAGCGCTGCAGACCCCGCCCCGCCACCCTGTCTTCGCCTGGCTCGCAGCCGGCGGACTGATCGGGATGGCGACGACGCTTATCGCGATGATCTGACGGGCGAGCGGATTTCGCCGGCGCGACACTTCGTGGCGACGACCTTTGCTGCAATCCCGGCCGATGCGTGCAGGTCTATGGTGGGAGACGCCGCTGGAAGTGCGCCATGGACCCTAACACTCGCCTCCTCGTGCGCGCAGACGATGCGGGATCGAGTTGGTCATCTAATCTCGGGTGTCTCAGGGCCTGCACCGAAGGGATCGCGCGCAGCGTCGAGGTCATGATGCCCTGTGCGTGGACATCGCATGCCGCGACCCTTCTCAATCGCCACCCCGAAATCGACCTGGGTATTCATCTCACCCTCACAAGCGAATGGGATGCCGTGAAATGGCGCCCGCTCACACAGGCTAAGAGCCTGACGGACCCGGCCGGAAACTTCCTGCCTCTGCTGCTGCCCCGACAGGGTGACGGCAGGCTCTCCCTCTCGCAGGTGGATTGGTCGATTGACGAGATTGAAGAGGAATTCCGCGCCCAGATCACGCTCGGCTGCGCCATGTTCCAGAACGTGTCGCATGTCAGTTCACACATGGTGAAGCACTTCAAGGACGTCGACCCGCGTCTCGGCGATGTCATTTCCGATCTCTGCGATGCGTTCGGCCTCGCCGATGATGCATTCGGTCACGGCCTCCCGAGGATCAGCGGCTATGCCAAACATCCAAGAGACACCACGAAAAGGGTGGAAGCCTTTCTTGAACAACTCGATGGGCTGAGTCCGGGAACGTATATCTTCATCGACCATCCGGCGGTCGCCTCACCCGAATTGCGTGCGACGGGACACGATGGATACGAAGACGTCGCCGAAGATCGCGTGAGCTGTTTTGAGACGCTCACAAGCGCGGCAATCCGCGACCGCATCGCGCAGCTTGGAATTGAGCTTATCAGCTACCCAGACCTGTAGGTGAGACGGCCACCTTGTTCGCGCTGGCCTCTTTTTCGGCCTCGTGCCGCGGCGGCGACTTGCGACCCTACCCCTCCCGCAGGGTCCGGCGTTGTACCTTTCCGGTGGCGGTCATCGGCAGGTCCTCCACAATCCGGACCGAGCGAGGGGCCATATGCGGGCTGAGGCGGGCCTTGACCCAGGCGATGGCCTCCGCCGCGAGGCCGTCATCCGGCCCGTCGGGAACGACGAAGGCCGTCACCGCCTGGCCCCGCTCCGGGTCGGGCAAGCCCACCACGGCGGCCATCAGGATGCGGGGATGGGCCGTCAGACAGGTCTCGATCTCCGTCGGGCCAATCCGGTAGCCCGCCGAATTGATCACGTCGTCGTCTCGCGCGTGGTAGCGGATCACACCGTCGGCGAGCGCCACTCCCAGATCGCCGGTCCGAAGCCAGCCATCCCGCCACTTGGCCGCCGTCGCCTCCGACTTGTTCCAGTAGCGCAGGAAGGCGGCCGGAGAGCCGCGGATGCAGATCTCGCCGATCTCGCCTTCCGGCACGGGGTCGCCAGCCGCGTCTTTGACCTGAACCTTCACGCCCGGCACGGCACGGCCCAGCGTGCCCGGCGGCGCGTCCTGGGTTCCGGCGCAGGCGGCCATGACCAAGTTGCATTCCGTCTGCCCGTAGATTTCGTTGATCGGCACGCCCAGCGCCGCCCGGCCCCAGTCGAGCAGGTCAGCACCCAATGCCTCGCCCCCCGAGACCACGGCCCGCAGGGCGAGCCTGTCGGGCACCGGCGCCCGGCGCATCATCTTCAGCGCCGTGGGCGGCAGGAAGGCGCAGGTCACACGCTCCTCCGACATCAGCGCCCAAGCCGCATCGGCATCGAACTTGGCAAAGCGCCGTGCCACCACCGGGACGCCATAGGCCAGGCAGGGGATCGCCATGTCCATCAAGCCGCCGATCCAGGCCCAATCCGCCGGGGTCCAACCCACATCGCCGTCCTTCGGAAAGCCCTCCAAAGCCGTCTCCAGGCAGGGCAGATGTCCCCAAAGGAACCGATGCGCGTGTAGGACGCCCTTAGGCGTTCCGGTCGTGCCGGACGTGTAGATCATCATTGCCGGGTCATCCGCCGCCGTCTCGGCGCAGGTCACCGGATCGCCCATCCAGGCATCCACGGCGTCTACGTCGATCCGGTGGGCCAGGTCCGGCAGGTCCAAACCCTCAAGCTTGGCCAACCCCTCGGCATCGCCGATCACGGCCACCGCACCGGAATCGCGCAACCGGTAGTCCAGCGCCTCCGGCCCGAAGAGCCCGAAAAGCGGCAGCGACACAGCGCCCAGCCGCATCGCCGCGAAATGGGCGCCCAGCACCTCCGCCCGCTGTGGCAAGAGGATCGCCACGCGGTCGCCGCGCCCGACGCCGAGAGCCGTCAAGCCACCCGCCAGGCGCGCCGCCCAATCCCGCAACTTGCCATAGGTCCAGACGTCGCGGCCGTTCGAGAGGTCGATCACCGCCGCGCGGTCCGGCTCAATCGCCGCCCAATCATCGCAGCAGGCGGCCGCGATGTTGAACCGATCCGGAATGTCCCAGGCAAACGCCGCCCGCATCTCGGCCCAGGGGCCCAAGACCGGGATCACGCGCTTCACCCCGAAACCGCCACCGTAACAAGATGCAGCCCCGTCAGAGGCAGCCCGAGTGCCTGCAGCGCGGAGAGCGAGATCTGCGCGCCCCCGTCCGATCCCAGGGGCCGCAAGGTCACCGCGATGGCATCGCCGCTTCCGGTCCGCACGCTGCCCGGCGTGTCACGGCCGATCAGGTCGGTCTTGACCCAGAGGCCCGGATCGCCCGGATCGCCCAGCGCCACCACCGTCTCGCCCAGGATGCCGCCCACCGGTCCGGTTTCCGCGGCCGCGCGGGCCTCGGCCTTCTCGGCCTCCGAGACGGTGTCCAGCACGGCGGCGCTGCGCCCGGTCGGTGTCGCGATACCTGCCTGGGGCGCAGCCACCACCGACGCCGGCGGCGGGGGCGCGTCACCCCGGCCGCCCGGAAACGGCAGTTGCGCGCAACCCGCCAGCATCAGCGCCGGTGGCAGGACCAGACGGATCATCGGGGGCCTCCTTCTCTTATCCCCCATCCTAACGTCGCCCCCCGCGCTGTCACCCCGCCGCTTGTGCCCGGCCCGCCCGCCGCATAGCCTCTCGGTATGACAGCCCCCCTGATCGACCCCTTCGCCCGCGCCATCTCCTATCTGCGCGTCTCGGTCACCGACCGCTGCGACTTCCGCTGCACCTATTGCATGGCGGAGCACATGACCTTCCTGCCGAAGAAGGAGCTTCTGACGCTGGAGGAACTGGACCGCCTCTGCTCCGCCTTCGTGCGCATGGGCGTCCGCAAGCTGCGCATCACCGGCGGAGAGCCGCTGGTGCGCAAGGGCATCATGACCTTCTTCGAGGGCATGTCGCGGCATCTGGGTGCCGCCCCCTCCGAGCCGGGCCTGGACGAGCTGACCCTGACCACCAATGGCAGCCAGCTGGAACGCTTCGCCCAACCGCTCTGGGATGCGGGCGTGCGCCGCATCAACGTCTCGCTCGACACGCTGGATGCGGACAAGTTCAAGGCCATCACCCGCTGGGGCAGTCTCGACAAGGTGCGCCGCGGCATCGACGCGGCCCGCGCCGTGGGGATGCGGATCAAGATCAACGCGGTGGCGCTGAAGGGCTTCAACGAGGACGAGCTCTTCGACCTCGTTGATTGGTGTGCGGCCGACGACATGGACCTCACCTTCATCGAGGTCATGCCCATGGGCGATATGGGCGAGGTCCAGCGCCTTGACCAGTACTGGCCCCTGAAAGACCTCCGCGCCCGGCTGGCAGAGCGTTTCACTCTCACCGATCTTGACCACCGCACCGGCGGCCCCGCCCGCTATGTCCGGCTGGAAGAGACGGGCAGCCAAGTGGGCTTCATCACCCCGCTCACGCATAATTTCTGCGAAAGCTGCAACCGTGTTCGGGTCACCTGCACGGGCGAGCTCTATATGTGCCTGGGGCAGGAAGACATGGCCGATCTGCGCGCGCCCCTTCGCGCCTCCGAAGCGGATGCCGGGCTGGAAGACGCCATCCGCGCCGCCATCGCCCGCAAGCCCAAGGGCCACGATTTCGACTATTCCCGCCAGCAGGTCGCGGGCCAGGTCACCCGGCATATGAGCCATACCGGCGGATGACCTATGACGCGCTGGCGCAACAGGCCGCGGCCCGTGCGCTGACGCTTCTGGGCGGGTTCCATGACGGCAGCCCGGCCGACGGTATGACGACCCTGCTTCTCGGTCCCGATCCGCGTCACTTCTGGGCGGCGCTTACCGCCAGTCCGGAATGGGGCGGCCCCGATCCCGTGGACCGCTGGTCCGAACGTGTCCTGATCGAATGGGCCGCCCATATCGGGGCGGAGCCGCGCTTCCCTTTCGGCACGCCGCACCAGCCCTTCGTCTCATGGATGCAGCGCACCGGGCGCTGCCATCTCAGCCCGGCCCATCTTCTCGTCCATGATGCCCAAGGTCTCATGGTCAGCGTGCGCGGTGCGCTGATCCTGCCCGGAATTATCGCGCTGCCGCCCACCCCGCCGTCGCCCTGTGTCGGCTGTGCTGCCCCCTGCCTGACCGCCTGCCCTGTCGGTGCAATCAGCGCCAAAGGCTACGATCTTGCCGCCTGCCACGCACATCTGTCGGGACCCAATGATTGCCTCTCCCTCGGATGCGCCGTGCGCCGCATCTGCCCGGCCTCCCCCGCCCGGCCCGAGGCGCAATCGGCCCATCACATGGCCTATTTCCACCCGGCCCAATCGCCCGGGGAGCGAACCGCCCCCGCACCACCCCGATCTTTCGCGGAAAAAATCGCGCCCAGCGAACCGCAAAGATGAAACTCATCCTCCTCCGTCATGCTAAATCGTCCTGGTCCGACCCATGGCAGGACGACCATGACCGCCCCTTGAACGATCGCGGCCGCCGCGACGCACCTCGCATCGGCGGTTGGCTGCGCGCGAAGGGGCATCTGCCAAGCCTCACGCTCTGCTCCACCGCCACCCGCACGCGCGAGACCCTGGCGACGCTCGCCCTTCCACCCCACGGGACCCGTTTCCGCGACGATCTCTACCACGCGGCGCCCGCCACGATTCTGACCCTCGCCCGGGCCCAGTCCACAGCCTGCCTACTGATTATCGGCCACAATCCCGGCATCGCCGAAGCCGCCGCCAAAGCCTGCCGCACCCCACCGCGACACCCGAAATTTGACGCCTACCCGACGGCTGCCTGCACCGTGATCGACATTTCGGAGAGTTGGCCCGGCACATTGCAGGGGTTCGTCGTGCCGGCGGATCTTCGGGCGTGACAGGCGTTCGGCGATAGACCCAGACCGCCGCTACCCCGAGGTCGACCAGATCGGTTGAAACAAGAAACGCCGCGGTCGCCACGACAGGCGACGAACGCGCTTCTGCCTCTACGATGTGTTGAGCCGCTTGCGGTTCTCCCGGACGAGAACGGCAAGCATCTGGGCAAAGCTCTCGCGTTCCTCCGGCTTCAACGGCGCGACCAGTGTTCGCTCCATGTCACGAATGCCCTGGGCGACCTGCGCGCGGACTTCGCGGCCCCTATCCGTCAGAAAGACCCGACTGGCTCTCTTGTCGTCGGCATCCGGTGCCGTTGTCACAAAGCCGGCGGCGACAAGGTTCTTGATATGCTTCGTGATCCCGGCCGCCGAGACGCCGATACGGGCCGCTATATCTCCGGCGCGCTGACCGTCTTCTTCCCACAAGCTGCCCATCACGACCTCCTGCCCCCCGCGGATGCCGAACGCCTTCAGGATGCGCTCTCCTTCGAGCCGATTGATACGCGCGACCTGCATCAACATGGCGCTGACCCCGTCGCAGATATTATCGACTTCATCCATTTACTTCACCGGTAAACAAATATATTTCACTGGTTAATCTTATTGGGTACGGACGAGAAGGCAACATGATCGGTCGCGAGGGGAAGACCATCGTCGTGTTCGGCGCAACGGGAAAGCAGGGTGGGGCTGTGATCGACGCGCTCGAAGACGGCCCGACGGCCTGGCATGTCAAAGCCGTGACGCGCGACGCGGGCTCGGCGAACGCCCGGGCCCTTGCCGCCCGCAAGGTTACGCTTGTCGCAGGCGATATGGACGACGTCACCGGCCTGACCAACGCGATGGAAGGCGCCGAGGGCGTTTTCAGCGTCCAGGCCAACTTCGAGAACGACCATGACGGGCGAGAGATCCGCTTCGGCCAGAACGTCGTGAACGCAGCCCGCAAGGCGGGTGTCTCACACTTGGTCTATGGGTCGGTTGGCGGCGCCGAACGCGATACCGGGGTGCCCCATTTCGTATCCAAGCGGCAGATCGAACGGCACCTGATCGAAAGCGGCGTGCCGTTCACCATCCTGCGGCCCGCATCCTTCATGGACAACTTCGCCTCCTTCGCCATGCGCATCGTGCTTCTTTCCATGTTCAAAACGATCATGTCGCCGCACACGAAGCTGCAGCTCGTTGCGACCAAGGATATCGGCAGATTTGCAGCGCGCGCCTTTGAGCATCCGACATCCCATCGGGGGCGACAGATCGAGCTGGCGGGCGACGCGCTCACTGTTCCGGAAATCATAAGAACCCTGCGGCAGGGCGGCGTGAAACCGACCTTCGCCCTGAGACTTCCAAGCTTCGTGGTCGGAAAGCTGCCGGCGGACTTCCCGATCATGGTGCAATGGTTTGAAGACCAAGGATTTAATGCGGATATCGACGCGTTGCGGGGCGACGATCCGCAACTGATGACTCTGGCCGATTGGACAGAGGCAAGGTGACGCTGTCTCGACGGGCTCTCGATCATCACCACAATCGCATGTTGGGCGCAGATCGCGTCTGTAGGGAAGCGAAACGCGAAGTGCCCGACTTCGCCACGGTCAAACGATCGGAAGGCTCGGAGAACGCCGCGCCTGTTCGGTGATCCGCGCCGCTCAGACCGGCAGCGCGGTCTCCGCCTTGATCTCCTCCATGGAAAGCAGGGCCGTCACGTTGAAAACCCGGACCTCGGCGATCAGCGCCTGGTAGAACACGTCATAGGCTTTGGCATTGGCGACCCGAACCTTGAGCAGGTAGTCGATCTCTCCGGCCAGGCGGTGGGCCTCCTGGACCTCGGGGCGGTTTCGCAACGTTTCCAGGAACTTGGCCTGCCAGTCGGCCTCGTGTTCCGAGGTGCGGATCAGGACGAAGAAGCAAGCTTCTAGCCCTAGGGCCTCTGGGTCCACGACCACCGTGGAGGGCCCCATCACGCCCGCCCCGCGCATCTTGCGGATCCGGTTCCAGACCGGCGTCTTGGACGAGCCCACTTGGCGCGCGATTTCATCCAGCGATTGGCCCGCATCCTCTTGCAGGGCGCGGAGGATCTTCCGGTCCAGGTCGTCGAGACGGGCAGCCATTCGTGATTTCCTTATCAAACGGAACATCATTTTCATCGGGCGGCCGTATGGACGCCAACGTTCTTGTTATGCGGCACCCCCTCCCGAAATTCCAGAACGATGTTCTAATATTGGCGTAGTTTCGAAAGGCCGCGCCATGAACCACTTTCCCGTCTTCGTCGCCCTGGAGGGTCGACGCGTCCTCGTCTCCGGCGGTGGCGATGCGGCGGTGGCCAAGTTGCGCCTGCTGCTGAAGACGAGTGCCCGGATCAGTGTGGTGGCCGAGAAGCCTGCGACGGAGATCGAGGATTGGGCCGCGGCCGGGAAAATTTCCCTCATCCGCCGCGCGCAGGAACCGGGCGACGCCCTTTGCTGCGTCCTCGCCTATGCCGCCCACGAAGACGCCGCCCGCGACGGCGAGGCCCTGCGGATGGCGGCGGCGGACGGGGCGATGGTGAACATCGTGGACGATCTGGCGCGCTCGCAGTTCATCACACCGGCCATCGTGGACCGCGACCCGGTCGTGGTCGCCATCGGGACGGAAGGCGCGGCCCCGGTCCTGGCCCGTAAGATCAAGGCCGACCTGGAGAGCCGCCTGTCGCCCGCCCTGGGCCTGCTGGCCCGGATCGGGAAGGGCTTTCGCAAGGCCGCCGACGCGCTGCCCATGGGCGCGGCCCGGCGCCGGTTCTGGGCGGAATACTACGACACCGAAGGACCGCGCGTGGCCCAGGACGGCGATGCGGCAATCCGGGCGACGTTGGATGACTTGCTGGAGCGTCACCTGCGGGCCGACGCGCAACCCGGCCACGTGGACCTTGTCGGCGCGGGCCCAGGCGATCCGGAGCTTCTGACGCTGAAGGCGCGCAAGGCGCTGCACCGGGCCGATGTCGTCATCCATGATCGGCTTGTCCCACCCGCCATCCTAGAGCTGGCCCGGCGCGAGGCCACCATCGTCGCCGCCGGCAAGGAAGGCTTCGGCCCTTCGATGTCTCAGGGCGACATCAACGACCTGATCGTGCGCCATGCCCGCGCGGGCGCCCACGTGGTGCGCCTGAAGGGTGGCGATCCGACGGTCTTCGGGCGGCTCGACGAGGAGGTCGAGGCCATCGAAGCGGCGGGCCTCGGCTACACCATCGTTCCGGGCATCACCGCCGCCTCCGCTTCGGTGGCGACCATCGGGCAGAGCCTGACCAAGCGCGGACGCAATACCAACGTACGCCTTCTGACGGGCCATGACATGAAGGGCTTCGCCGATCATGACTGGGCCGCACTGGCTCGACCCGGCGAAGTGGCGGCGATCTATATGGGCAAGCGGGCGGCACGCTGGATGCAGGGGCGGCTGATGATGCATGGCGCCGCGGCCACCACGCCCGTCACGCTGGTGGAAAACGCCAGCCGACCCGACCAGCAGATCCACGCCAACACGCTGGGCGAGTTGACCGGCGCGTTGACCGATGTGAGCGGCCCGGCCCTGATCCTCTTCGGCCTTGCCCCGCGCGCGGCTGCCGCCCTCGTTCCATCCAGCGATATCCCGGACCGGGTCCGGACAGCGGAGGTTCTTTGATGCCCAAGCCCTTTACCCCCAAGGTCGTGACGGCCAACGACCTGTTGGACGGCGATGTCGTCTACCTGTCCGCCGACGATCAGTGGGTCCGCGACTTGCGCAGGGCCGAACTGATCGAAGACGAGGCCCATTCGCAGATCCGGCTGTTGGACGCCGAGAGCCAGCCGGATGTCGTTGTGGGCGCCTATCTGGCCGATGCCACGGGCGGGCCGGACGGCCCGGAGGCCGTGCATTTCCGCGAGACGTTCCGTGCGAACGGCCCTACGAATTACGACCATGGAAAGGCCCATGGACAGCGACCCGGCCCCGAGGGCCGCGACCGGACACCTGCGGAGGTCTGAGCATGTATCATTACAATGATTTCGACCGCGCCTTTCTGGCGGAACGCAACGCACAATTCCGCGCGCAGGTGGCGCGTCGCATCGATGGCTCGTTGACCGAGGACGAGTTCAAGCCGCTGCGCCTGATGAACGGTGTCTATCTTCAGCTGCACGCCTACATGCTGCGCGTGGCGATCCCCTATGGCACGCTGTCGTCGGACCAGATGCGCGTCCTGGCTGAACTGGCCGAGCGGTGGGACAAGGGCTACGGCCATTTCACGACCCGCCAGAACATCCAGTACAACTGGCCCCGGCTGCGCGACATCCCGGACATGCTGGACCGGCTGGGCGAGGTGGGGATGCACGCCATCCAGACCTCCGGCAACACGATCCGCAACGTGACCGCCGACCATTTCGCGGGCGCCGCGGCGGATGAGATCCTCGACCCGCGCCCTGTGGCCGAGTTGCTGCGGCAATGGTCCACCGACCATCCCGAGTTCCAGTTCCTGCCCCGCAAGTTCAAGATCGCCGTCACCGGCAGCCCCAACGACCGCGCCGTGACCCGCGCCCACGATATCGGGCTGGTGGCCACGGAACGCGACGGTCAGGTGGGCTTCGAGGTGCTGATCGGCGGGGGCCTTGGCCGCACGCCGATGATCGGCAAGACCGTGCGGGACTTCCTACCCGTGGAGGATCTGCTGCCCTATTGCGAGGCCATCGTCAGCGTCTACAACCGCTTGGGCCGCCGCGACAACAAGTACAAGGCGCGCATCAAGATCACCGTCCACGAGAACGGGATCGAGGAGATGCGCGACCGGATCGAGGCCCGCTTCGCGGAGTTGAAGCCGCGCTTCACCGGCGTGGATCAGGAAATGCTGGAAGGGATCAAGGCGCAATTCGCGTTGCCCGCCTTCCGCGACAGCGCCGCGCCACACGTGACGGATCCGATCCTGCGGTCCTGGATCGACACTAATACCGTGGCCCATCGGCGGGACGACCATGCCATCGTGACGATCTCACTGAAGGCCCATGGCGCCACGCCGGGCGACGCCACCGCCGATCAGATGCGCCTGATGGCTGATCTGGCCGATACCCATGCCTATGGCGAGTTGCGCATCAGCCACGAGCAAAACGTGATCTTGCCCCATGTGCCGCGCGACGCCCTGCCCGACCTGCACGCGGCTCTGCGGGAGAACGGGCTGGGTACGGCCAATGTGGGTTTGGCCTCGGACATCATCGCCTGCCCCGGCATGGATTACTGCGCACTTGCCACGGCCCGATCGATCCCGGTGGCCCAAGGCATCGCGACCCGGCTGGACGAGCTCAAGATCGAGCACGATGTCGGCCATCTAAAGATCAAGATCTCGGGCTGCATCAATGCCTGCGGCCATCACCATGTTGGCCATATCGGCATCCTGGGCCTAGACCGTGCGGGCGTGGAGAACTACCAGATCACGCTGGGCGGCGACGGCACGGAACAGGCGGCCATCGGCGAACGCACGGGACCGGGCTTCGCCTATGACCAGATCGTACCCGCCGTGGAACGCCTGATCCTCGCCTATCTTGATCTGCGCAACGGGCCGGACGAGACCTTCCTGGAGACCTATCGCCGCCTGGGCCTCGCGCCCTTTAAGGCCGCGCTCTACGAGGTGGAGGACGCCGATGCCGCTTGATCTCCACGCCCTGCTGACGGCCAAGGTCGCCGACCTGAATAACCGGCTGGCAGAGGCCCCTGCCGAAGACGTGCTGCGGGCGGCGCTCGACCTTGGCGATACGGCCCTCGTCTCTTCCTTCGGGGCGGATTCGGTCGTCCTCCTCCATCTCGCCGCGCAGGTAGACCCAGCCGTCCCGGTGATCTTCCTGGAAACCGGGATGCTCTTCCCGGAGACGCTGGCCTATCAGCGCGAGGTAGCCGAGACTTTGGGCCTGACCGACGTGCGGATCGTGCGGCCCGATCCGACCGATCTGTTCCTGCATGACCCCGAGGGCGATCTAAACGGCCGCGACCCGGATCTGTGCTGCACGATCCGCAAAGTGCGCCCGCTGGAACTGGCGCTTCAGGGCCTCGACGCCTGGATCACTGGGCGCAAGCGCGTGCAGGGCGGGGATCGCACCGATCTACCTCTGTTCGAGGTGGAGGGCGGTCGCATCAAGGCTAACCCGCTGGCCCGTTGGTCCGGCGGGGACCTGGCGGCCCATATGGAGGCCCACGACCTGCCCCGGCATCCGCTGGTGGCCCAGGGATTTCCCTCCATCGGCTGCGCGCCCTGCACCACGAAGGTCGCGCCGGGCGAAGACCCGCGCGCAGGCCGCTGGCGCGGGCGTGAGAAGACCGAATGCGGTATCCATTTCGCCGGGGGCGTCGTCGTGCGTCCGGACGGCACCCTAGCGAACAGAGGCTGATCCCATGCCGATCGTGACCGATGACGGCTTCCGCGCCGACGACTTGAACGCGGCCTTCGTGGCCCTGGACGACCTGCCGGCCAACGGCCCGGTGCTGGTAGATGTGCCGTCAGACGCCGATCTGACGCCATTGCTGTCCCGGCTGGACGATGCGCGCGCGGTCCGCGTGGATTTCCCGTCATTCGCGGATGGCCGTGGCTTTTCCATCGCGCGCGAATTGCGCCGGGCGGGCTATGCTGGGCGGTTGCGGGCCAAGGGCCATGTGATCGCCGACCAATATGCCATGGCTCGTCGCGCGGGTTTCGACGAGGTGGAGATCGACGACGCCCTCGCCACCCGCCAGCCCGAGGATCAATGGCGCGCCCGCGCCGATTGGCAGGCCCACGACTACCAGGCCCGTCTGGGACGTTTGCGCGCGGGCTGACTGCCTTCCCCTGATATCGACCGGGTTTCCCCGGTCATGATCAACGACTACACACCGGAGGGGTGCGATCACGCGCCCATGACAAACATGACCGAGCAGACCCCCGTGACCCAAGCCGCCACCCCCGTAAACGCCACCGCGACCCCGGTCCTGCCCGACGCGCAGACCGTGACGCAAGTGATCCATTGGACCGACCGGCTGTTCAGCTTCCGCGTGACGCGCCCCGCCTCCCTGCGGTTCCGGTCGGGCGAGTTCGTGATGATCGGCCTGATGGGTGACCCCCATCCTGAGACAGGCAAGGTGAAGCCGTTGCTGCGCGCCTATTCCATCGCCTCCCCCTCTTGGGACGAGGAGTTGGAGTTCTATTCGATCAAGGTGCAGGACGGCCCGCTCACGTCGAAGTTGCAACACATCCAGCCGGGCGATCAGATCATCTTGCGGCCCAAGCCCGTGGGCACGCTGGTCCATGACGCGCTGCTGCCCGGCAAGCGGCTCTGGTTCTTCGCAACCGGGACGGGCTTCGCCCCCTTTGCCTCGCTGTTGCGCGACCCCGAGACCTATGAGCGGTTCGAGCAGGTCATCGTCACCCACACCGTCCGCGACGTGGCGGAGTTGGAATATGGCCGCAGGCTGATCGAGGAACTGCGCACCGACGAGATGATGCTGGAACTGCTGGGCGAGGAGAACTTGGCCAAGCTGACCTATTACCCGACCACCACACGCGAAGAGAGCCCGAAGATGGGCCGGATCACCCATCTTCTGCAGGACGGGACGGTCTTCCGCGATCTTGGCGTCGACGGCATCTCACCCGAGACGGACCGGGCGATGGTTTGCGGCTCCATGGGCCTGAACACCGATCTCAAGGACATTCTGGAAGGGTTCGGCCTGGAGGAAGGCGCCAATTCGGAGCCGAAGCATTACGTGGTCGAGAAGGCCTTCGTCGGCTGATCGGGCAGGGTCGAGGGTGGGTCGGGCGGCGCTAGAGCCACTCGACCCCGACGCCCTTCTCCAGCATCCGCGCGATCTCCGCGCTGCCATCGCGCCCATTCGCCACTTCCGCATCAAGCCGCGCCTCCGCCTCCGCTACCTTACCGACCGCCGCGATCACGGCATCCAGCTCCTCGAAGGGCACGATGACGACACCATCGCGATCGGCCACGACCACATCGCCCTGGGCGACCCGCTGACCGCCGACATCCACCGGCAACCCCACGCTACCGGGACCGCTTTTGACAGGCGAGTTGGGTGTGAGGCCGGTGCACCAACAGGGCAGTCCGACCGCCTCCAGCCCGTCCATATCTCGCAAGGGCCCGTCGGTCACAAACCCCGCCGCACCGCGGTTCTTCAACATGCCCATCACCCGGTCACCGCCCGAAGCGCAGCCGCGATGGCCATGGGCCTGTGCCACCACAACATCGCCCGGCATCGCAAACTGGATCGCAGCCAGGGTGCCGAGGATATCGCCCGGACGGTTGCCTGCCACCAGGGCTGGTCCGCAGGCCCGTTGCGGCAGGCCCGAGAGCGGTGAGACATCGGTCGAGACGCGCCAAGGCCAAGACGCGCATCGAGGACGAAGCCGGTGGGCATCTCCGCCAAGGAGGCGATCTGATCCCGGCGCGGGCGCCGCAGGTCGCGCGTGATGCGCAGGGTGTCGGGGTCTTTGATCATCGGGCACCTCCGCCGTCAGCTTCCGGCGCCGATGCCTAGCGTGCAACAGCAAACGGGCCGCGCAGTGCAGCACGGCCCGTCCATCCTCTGGCTTCTCCAAGCAGGCGATCACACGCCCTGACGGATCACTCCACTTGGAAGGTCTCTTTCAATTGGTCGATCAGCCCGGACAGCAGTTCGGGATTGTCGCGCGCTTGCTCAACTGCTGGGCGCAAGGTGCTCTTGATGAGCGGGCTCAGCTCCGATTCGTCGATATAGGTCAGCACCGCATCTGCATCGAACCCTTCCGGCGTCAGAAGCGTGGAGAGGTCGGCCTCACCGTTGGCGGCCGGCGTGGCCTCGGCAGCCGTCTCCGTGGCCGCCTCGGTCGTCTCGGTCGCCGTCTCCTCCAGCGCAGCAGCGGCGTCCTCGGTCGCACCTTCGACAGCATCACCCGCGCTCTCCAGCGCGGCTCAGGCGGTCTCTGCGGCATCGCTTGCGGCTTCACCCGTGGCAGCTGTCGCGGCTTCGACGGCCCGTCCGGCGTCTTCGGCCAGGTTCGTCGCGGTTTCGCCGGCTGCTTCGACAGCCTCATCGGTCGCCTGAAGCGCCTCGTCCGTGGCCGCCCCCGCCGCCTCTGTCGTCTCTTCAATCGCCTGCGCGGCGTCGCCAGCCGCCTCGGTTGCGGCATTGGCCGCATCGTCGGCGACCTCACCCACCGCATTCGCCGCATCCTCGGCAGCCGCAGCGGCCTCATCTGCGGCACCCTCGACGGCGTCGGCAGCGTTTTCCGCCTCTTCGGTCACGGCGGCGGCAGCCTCATCGGCCGCGCCTTCCACGTCGACCGCAGCCCCTTCAATCACCTCCTCGGTATTCGTGGCCGGCTCCGTCACAGCATCGGCCTCGACCGTGACCTCGCCATCCTCTGCGTTTTCCGTCAGCGGTGCCTCGACGGGTGCATCGGCCATGTCGGCGCCATCCCCCATCCGGTCGATCACGATCCAAGCCAAAGCGGCGACGACCAAAACGGTGAGGCCGACGATCACATTGCGGGACATGGACATTCTCCTGTTAATTCCGGTTGCGCGGTCCTTGTCGCAACGCTTCTATGTTCACAATTCGCCACCGCACGGCCGGTTCCCGTGGGCCATCCGCCGCCGACGCGCAGGATGGCTTGAAGCGATCCGTTCCGGCAGCTACCTTAACGGCCTCCGAATAACGTTCCCGAAAGGACGACGACCATCGCTCGCAGACCTCACAACGCGCCGCCCACGCGCGACACCGGCCCCCGAACCAATGACCGTATCCGGGCCCCCGAAATCCGCTTGATCGGCGCAGAAGGCGAGAATATCGGCGTGGTCACGCCCGCTCGCGCCCGTGACCTGGCCGATGAGGCCGGACTGGATCTCGTGGAGATCAGCCCGAACGCCAATCCACCCGTCTGCAAGATCATGGATTTCGGCAAGTACAAGTACGAGACCCAGAAGAAAGAAGCGGAAGCCCGCAAGAAGCAGAAAACGATCGAGGTGAAGGAGGTGAAGTTCCGCCCCAACACCGACACCCACGATTACGACGTAAAAATGCGGAATGTTTTCCGGTTCTTGGAAGCGGGCGACAAGGTGAAAGTCACCCTGCGGTTTCGCGGGCGCGAGATGGCCCACCAAAACCTGGGCCGCGAATTGCTTGAGCGGGTGGCCAAAGACACCGAAGAAGTCGGTAAGGTGGAGAACTTCCCGAAAATGGAAGGCCGCCAGATGGTCATGATGATCGGGCCCAGCGCACGCTAGAGGCAACCGTGAAACAGATAGGGCGCCCAGTGGGCGCCCTTTTCACTGACTATCGGCCGTTATGACTGCCGTTCATCCGGCGGCGGCCACGGCACGGGCCGTCATCACCTTGACCAGATGGGCGCGATACGCGCCAGCACCGTGCAGATCGGAAATCATGCCATCGGCATCCGGCGCGGCGAGGCCCTTCACGGCGTCTGCGGAGAAGTTGCCAGACAGCGCCTGCTCGGCCTCTGTCCAGCGGAAGACCCCATCCGATGACGCACCCGTCACCGCGACCCTGACACCATCGGCGAACTTGGCCGCGAACACGGCCACCAGCGGGAAGCGTGACGCGGGCTGGAGCATCTTCTCGTAGGCCGCCTTCTCCGGGATCGGGAACTTCACCTCGGTGATGATCTCGCCTTCCTCAAGGGCGGTGGCGAACATCCCCTGGAAATAATCGTCGGCCGCGATCTCTCGGGCATTGGTGACGATCGTCGCCCCTGATCCAAGCACGCCGGCTGGGTAGCAGGCGGACGGATCGTTATTGGCAAGGCTGCCACCGATCGTGCCGCGCGTGCGCACCGAGGGATCCCCGATCCGCCCGGCCAAAGAAGCGAGCGCGGGATAGCTCGACGCTGCTTCCTTGGCCACGGTCGCGTGCGTCGTGCCGCCTCCAATGCAGAGGCGACCCTGATCGTCGGTACAGACGCCCTTCATCTCGGCGACGCCCGAGAGCGCCACCAGCGTCTCCATCTGCGCCAGCCGCGCCTTCATCGTCGGCAGCAGGGTCTGCCCGCCACCCAATGCCTGCGCATCCTCGCCTTTCAGGGCGTCGACGGCCTCTTGAATGGTGCCGGGCTGTGTGAGTTCGAAATTGTACATGTCTGTTCTCCCGTCAGGGGATCTGGGTCAGAGTTAGAGTGGCCGCGCTCACTGCGCGGCCGTGTTCATGGCGCCCCAGACCCGGGAAGGCGAAAGCGGCATATCGATATGGGTCACGTCATGGCCGCCCGATTGCAGCGCGTCGATCACGGCATTCACGACCGAGGGCGGTGAGCCGATTGCCCCCGCCTCACCGCAGCCCTTCACGCCCAGCGGGTTGTGGGTGCACGGCGTCTGGCAGGAATGATCCACCTGGAACATCGGCAGGTCATGGGCGCGCGGCATGGCGTAGTCCATATAGGTGGCCGACAGAAGCTGGCCGTCCTCGTCATAGGCGCAATTTTCCAAGAGTGCCTGGCCGATGCCCTGGGCCAGCCCGCCATGGACCTGCCCTTCCACAATCATCGGGTTCACCACATTGCCAAAATCATCGGCGGCGGCGAAGGACAGCACGTCCACCTTGCCGGTCTCGGGGTCCACCTCCACCTCGCAGGCATAAGCGCCGGAGGGATAGGTGAAGTTGTTCGGGTCGTAGAACGCCGTCTCTTCCAGTCCCGGCTCAATATCCTCCAGCGGATAGTTGTGGGGCACGTAGGCCGCCAGGGTCACGTCGCCCCAGGCCACCGACTTGTCGGTGCCCGCAACGGTGAACTGGCCGTCCTTCAGCTCGATATCGCCCTCGGAGGCTTCCATGAGGTGCGCCGCGATCTTCTTGGCCTTGGCGATGATCTTCTCGGTCGCCCGGACCATGGCGCTGCCGCCCACAGCCAGCGAGCGGGAGCCGTAGGTGCCCATGCCCATGGGCGCGTTGGCGGTGTCGCCATGGACGATCTCCACCTGGCTCTCGTCGATACCGATCATGTCGGCCACCACCTGCGGGAAGCTGGTCTCGTGCCCCTGCCCGTGGCTGTGCGAGCCTGTCATGACGACGAGGCCGCCGGTGGCGTTCACGCGGACGGTCGCACTCTCATACAGGCCAGCGCGGGCACCCAACTGGCCAACAAGGTTCGAGGGCGCGATGCCGCAAGCCTCGATATAGCAGTTCACGCCCAGGCCCCGCAGCTTGCCGTTGGCCTCGGATTGACGCCGCCGCTCGGCGAAGCCGTCGCGGTCGATCATCTCAAGAAGCTTGTCCATGGTCGCGTCGTAATCGCCGGTGTCGTATTCCACCGCGACCGGGGTGGCATAGGGAAACTCCTGGATGAAGTTCTGCCGCCGCAGCTCGACCGGGTCGACGCCCAGCTCGCGCGCGGCCTTGTCCACCACCCGCTCCAACTGGAAAGTCGCCTCCGGTCGGCCTGCGCCGCGATAGGCGTCTACCGGCACGGTGTTTGTGAAGACCGCTTTCACGTTCACGTAGATGAGCGGCGTCTTGTAGTTTCCCGCCATCAGCGTGCCGTGCAGCCATGTCGGGACCGAGGGCGCAAAGGTGGACAGGTAGGCTCCCATGTTCGCGTAGGTCTCGGTGCGAAGCGCGGTGAAGTTGTTCTCCGCGTCCAGCGCCAGTTCGATCTTAGTGACGTGATCGCGGCCATGGGCGTCGGACATGAACGCTTCAGACCGGGTGGAGGTCCATTTGACCGGCCGCTGGATCTGCTTGGCGGCGAAGGTGCAGAACGCTTCTTCCGCGTAGTGAAAGATCTTCGTTCCGAAGCCGCCGCCCACATCGGGGGCCACGACCCGCAGCTTGTGTTCCGGGATGCCCAGAACGAAGGCCCCCATCAACAGGCGGATCACGTGCGGGTTCTGCGACGTGGTGTAGAGCGTGCTGGAATCGTCGTGCATCGCATAGTCGCCGACCGCCACACGGGGCTCCATCGGATTGGCGACAAGGCGGTTGTTGACCAGTTCCAGCGAGGTGACGTGGGCGGCATTCGCGAACGCCTCGTCCACGGCTGCCTTGTTCTCCTCCACGAAGCCCCAGTCGTAGCAGAGGTTGTTTTTCAGGTCGTCATGGACCTTGGGCGCACCCTCCTCGACCGCCTTCTTCATGTCGATGACGGCCGGCAGTTCCTCGATGTCGGGCACGATGGCCTCGGCGGCGTCGCGCGCCTGCTCTCGCGTCTCGGCAACGACGGCGGCGATCGGGTCACCCACATGACGCACCTTGCCCTGGGCCAGGATGGGATGCGGCGGCTCCTGCATGGGGTCGCCGTGCTTGTCGGTTACCTGCCAGCCGCAGGGCAACCCACCCACGCCTTCGAAATCGGCGCCGGTGAAGATACGGATCACGCCCGGCATCGTCGCCGCCGCCGATGTGTCCACCCCGTTCAGGCGCCCATGAGCCACGTCCGAGCGCAGGAAGACCACATGGGTCTGCCCCGCCACGTTGATGTCGTCTGTGTAACGTCCCTTCCCGGTCAGGAAGCGAACGTCCTCGCGCCGCTTGGGGCTGGCGCCGATGCCGGTATCCTTGGGCATGTCTGATCTCCCTAGATGCGACGCGTCGAGGACGCCCCGCCATATGTCCGATGAATGCCGCGACCCTCCCGGCGCGGCGCCCGGTTATTCCGCCGCGACCGGCTCGACCGCCTGGCCGCTGGCCGCCATCACCGCCTTGACGATGTTGTGGTAGCCCGTGCAGCGGCAAATATTGCCTTCGAGGTAATGCCGCACCTCGGCCTCGCTGGGCTGCGGGTTCTCTTTGAGAAGGGCCGCTGCCGCCATCACCATGCCAGGCGTACAGAAACCGCATTGCAAGCCGTGATAGTCCTGAAATGCCTGCTGCACCTTGCCCAGCGATCCGTCGGCATTGGCCATACCTTCGATCGTGGTGACCTCGGCACCGTCCAGTTCCTGCGCGAAGACCGAACAACTTTTGACCGGCTCCCCGTTCACATGGACGACACAGGCCCCGCATTGGGAGGTGTCGCATCCCACATGCGTCCCGGTCAGGCGCAACCCTTCGCGCAGCCAATCCGACAGAAGCGTCCGCCCCTCGGCATCGGCGCTGCGCGCAGCGCCGTTCACGGTCATCGTGACCTTCTTCATACCATCCTCCCTGGATCTCTTTGGGTTGGAGGAAAGCATGTCCCCCAAGGCCCGAATATCGGTCTTTGGTCGTAGTGCCTCAGCGCGACCGTCCCGCGCGGCGATGTAGGCGTCAAGTTGTCTCGGGCGGTTGCCTGACCGGTCGCCGCTCGCGCGGTGCGGGACGTGTGGGGATCTCCTTCAAGAGGCCGCCGACACCCATGGCGGCGATGTCGGCATCCGTCACGGGCACGCCGCAGGCCACACGCTCCAACACCCAATCGGCGCCGTTGAGCGCGGGCGACCGGGCGCAGCCAGGCAAACCGATCACCGGCGTTCCCCCAAGATCGCCCAGAAACAGAAGGTTGCCGGGATCGACCGGCATCCCGTAGCGGATCACCGCGCCGCCGGCTTGACGCAGAGCTTCCGGTGCCGTGTCGTGAAGGTCGGACGTGGCAGACCCGGTCAGGATCAGGAGGATGTCCGCCTCCGCCGCTCTCAGCGCCGCGGCAACGTCTCCCTCCCGATGGGGCACGACCGCCTTTGTCATGGGGATTCCCAGTGCGGCTAATCGCGCTGCGACGGCTTCATGCCCGGTCTCACCGTCATCCCCCGGCACGACCGTCTGGATCAGGGTTGCGCGCGCCACCGTCGGCGCCCGCAGCCGCAAAACGCCCACGGCCAGCGATATCGCGTTGGCAAGTTCCGCCTCGGGCACCGCATAGGAAATCATCTTGACGGTCGCGACCATCCCGCCCGAACCCATGCGCTGCCATTCCGGCACAGTGGCGAGCGTGATCATCGGATGGATCGCGTTCAGCGCATGGATCGCATCCGTGGAGACTTCAACAATTCCAGAATGTTCTGCGTAGAGGTTCACGCGACCCGTCGCCGCCTTCGATGCCCGCAGACCGGACCCGCCGCCGGACAGGATCGCCACGGCCAGCCGGTCTGCCGCGGCATCCTCGTGGACGTCGCTCTCGTCAAGCCGCGCCACGGTCACGCAGGTCAGGCCAGCCGCGCGCAGGGCGCTGACATCCGCCGCGCTAACCCACCGGCCCTTGCGCAAACGGCCGGATCCCAGATCGACCGAATGGGCGAGGATCGCGCCTTCCGCCTCGTCCACCGGAACGGGGCCGAACTTCATCCCTTCCGCAGCGCTTGTGTCATGGCAGCCAGGATCGCGACGGCGATCTCTCCGGGTGAGCGCGCCCCGATATCCAGGCCGATGGGCGCGTCGATCCGGGCAATGGCCGTCTCGTCCAGCCCAGCCTCCTGCAACCGATCCACTCGCTTCGCATGGGTGCGGGTTGAGCCCAGGGCACCGACATAGAAGGCCGGGCTTGCCAGCGCGATCTGCAGCGCCGGATCGTCCAGCTTCGGGTCATGGGTTAGCAACACGACGGCGGACCGGGCATCGGGGGCGAAGGCCACCATGGTCTCGTCCGGCCAGTCATGGACCAGAGCCGTATCGGGAAAGCGTGCCTCGGAGGCGAAAGCGTCGCGCGGGTCGATGATCGTGACGGCGTAGCCTGCCGCCCGCGCCATCGGGACCAGCGCCTGCGCGATATGGACCCCGCCCACGATGGCCAGCCGCAGCGGCGGCGCATGGAGGGTGACAAAGGTCTGACCGTCCGGTTCGAAGTCGCTGCGGTCCCCGCGCAGCCGCGCGTCCAGGCCGTCGCCCGGCCCGAGCAAGTGGGCCGCCCCGGTGGCGACATCCACTACCTGCCCGACGGGTTCGTTTCGGGCCTTGCGCGCCAGCAACTCGCCCAGCAGATCCGGCGACAGCGTGCCACCGACGGGCTCCAGCAGCACCTTGATCCGCCCGCCGCAGGCCAAGCCGACCGCGAAGGCCTCATCATCGCTGACACCGTATTCCAGAACCCGGTGCCGTCCGTCGCCCATGGCATCCAGCGCCTCAGCCACGACGGCGCCTTCGACGCAACCGCCAGAGACGGAGCCCACAAGCTCGGCATCCTCCGAGATTGCCAGCTGCGATCCCCGCGGACGGGGCGCGGAACCCCAGGTCTCGATCACCGTGGCGAGGGCCGCGCCCTTCCCGGCCCGGTGCCAATCCAGCGCGGCGCGCGGGGCGTCTTCGTAATCGGCCATCCTCGGCCCTCCTCGCCCGCAGGATGGGCGCGCGGACGGGGAGGTCAAGGGCGACCAAAGCGGCAGCGGCGTCTCAGTTCGCGGCGGCGGTTTGCAGAAGCTCCGTGATCTGACGGACCGTGGCCCGGCGGTTGGCCTGTTCGGCGGCCTGCGTGTCGACCCGCAGGAACGCCTCGCCGTAGCCCTGTACCACCATATTCTCAACCGGAACGCCGAAGTACTCGTTCAGCGCCAGCGCCAGGCTCTCGGCCCGGCGGTCGGACAGGGCCAAATTATAGGCCGCATCGCCAACTGCATCGGTATGTCCTTCAATCAGGAAGACCTCGCGCGGATTGGCCTGGATCGCCGCCAACACCTCGCGGGCTAGATCGGTCAGATTGCCCGCCTGCTCCGGCGCGATGGCAGCCGACCCGCTGGAGAAGGTCACCGAACTCACGTCGAAGGCCGGGGCCAAGGCGCGGACCTCGGCGATATTGCGCACCTGTGCCAGCGTGAAGCGGCGGTCGAGGCCAAGCTCGCGATTGATCGCCGCGCCGAGGGCATCATCGCTCCGGGTCGAGACGGTCGGTCGCGCCTCCGGCAGGACGCTGACATCCACGGGTGCGATCTCCTGCGTATCGTCAATCAGGACGTATTCCTCGCCCCCTGGCGTGATCACCGTCCGCCGCACGACCCGCAGGGCCGCATCGCGGATCGTGACGACCCGACTACCGTCTTCACGGGTGACGGTGGTGCGGGTGGAGCCGTCATTGAAGCTCTCGGTGCGCACATTCGCGCCCTCTTGCCGCAGAAGCGCATCGTCATCCTTAAGAACACGCAACCCACCATCGTTTTGCTGCACGATCACGCGGTCGCCGGAATTGGAGACGACACGGCTGTCACGATTGAGAATCGTGCCGACGGCCAGCGCGCCAATGGCCCCCAGCGCGATCTTCTGGTTGCGCGTCAGGCCGTCATCATCGTCGGCATCGTCCTGCTGGCGCTCGGTCACGACGGCGGTCGTCTCAAAGTCCTCGGAGGAGCGGCGAACGTCTTCGGCCTGCACGGTCTCTTCCTCCACCTGAGCCTCGCCTTCCTCGTCCGCTAAGGCGCCGAGCAGGCCGGTTCCCCCGGCCAGATCGTCCAGGACCTCTAGCGCCTCCTGGGCCTGATCGCGGGCCGTTTCCTCTTCCTCGGTCAATTCGGGTTCGGGCTGGGCTGCGATCTCCTCGGCGATTTCGCTTTCGGGTGGGGTCCCAGACGCGACGGCAGCGTCGGTCTCCTCCGTGGGCACGCCTTCCTCGGCGGGATCGGCACTGGCCTCTTCGGTCTCTGCCGCCTCAGCAGCTGGCGTGTCATCGGACGCCGCGCTCTCCGCCTCCGTAGGTGCCGTTTCAACGGCCTCCTCGCTCGCGGTCTCTTCGGGTGCGGGTTCGGTCTCAGTCGGTGGGGCCGTTTGCGCAGCCTCCGCAGGAGCGTCCGTGCTCTCCGCGGGCGCCGTTGTCTCGGCCTCGGCGGTTGCCGCATCCTCCGCCGCGTCGGCTGCGGTCGGGTCCGCCGCCGCGGTGCCCGCCTCGGGCGTTTCCGCGTCTTCGGCGGGCGCGGCTTCCTCGACCGTCTCAGATGCGGTCTCCTCGGGCGCCGCATCTGTTTCAACCTCGGCCTGTTCGGATACCTCGGCAGGTGCGTCTGCCTCGGCCTGCGCGGCCGCCTCCGCATCGGCCTGTGCCTGTGCTTCGGCCTCTGCTTGTGCCTCAGCTTCCGCCGCCGCCTCTTCTTGAGCCGCCCTTTCGGCCTCGGCCGCCGCTTCCTCTTCCGCAGCAGCTTCCTCTTCTGCAGCGGCTTCCGCTGCCGCAGACTCTTCCGCCTGACGTGCGGCTTCAGCCTCCGCCCGAAGTTCCTCGTCGATGCGGGTGAACTCCGCCGCGGCCTCCAGATTGCCACCCGTCGTGAGCATTTCGATCATGCAGGCGCGGAACGCCTCCCCTTCTGTCTCACCGATGCTCTCTTCGCAGGCTGCTTGGCTCGCCTCGACGCTCGTGACCTCTGAGGTTGCGTCCTCAGACGCCTGATCTTCAGACACCTGATCTTCGGCGACATCTTCGGCCACGCCTTCCGTTACGGCGGCCTCCTGCGCGAAAACGGCCTTCGTCGGCACGGCCAGCGCTAATGAACACATCAAAGCAGTAGCGGATGTCAGAGTACGGGGCATGGGGTCCTCCCGGATCGTCGTCTTGTGTGTGATCGCTAGAACCAGCGATCTCACCCCATGTTCCCTCCATACCTGTGGCTATGCGATAGCTGTGCCTTCGCTTCCGCTGCTATCCGCTGACAGCCCCACGAAGGCGCGACAACTCTCCCGGATCGTCGGGTCGCGCGAGGGCCTCGGCCAACCCCTCTAGCGCGGCAATGGAGTGCCCAGCGCGAAAGCTGTCGATATGTGGCAGAAGTGCGCGAATGCCTGCCGCCTTGGGCGCGAAACCCTCGAAGCGCAGAAGCGGGTTGAGCCAGATGACGCGGCGGGCCGTTAGATGCAGGCGCCTCGCCTCGAATTCCAGGCGGGCCGAGTCGCCCCGATCCAGCCCGTCGGTAACCAGCAGAACGACTGCGCCCTGACCCAGAACCCGGCGACTCCAATCCCGGTTGAATGCATGAAGCGCATCGCCGATCCGCGTGCCGCCTTCCCAATCCTGCGCTTCCGAACCCGCAGCGGCCAATGCGGCATCTACGTCGCGCGTCCGCAGGTGACGGGTGATGTTCGTGAGCCGGGTGCCGAAGGTAAAGGCATGGACGGCGGCCCAGCCCTGGCCTTCCCGGTTGGCCACCGCGTGAAGAAAGTGAAGCAGCACCCGGCTATAGGCGGACATGGAGCCGGAAATGTCGCAAATCGCCACCAGGTTAGGCCAACGTTTCCCGATATTTGTACGGCGAAGGTCGTGTAGTTCGCCCCGTCGCAAAGCCGCACGCATGGTCGCGCGGCGGTCGATCTGGCCCCACGTCGCTGCCTGTCTGCGACGGGTCGGCAAAGGTGGCACCGGCAGGGCCAGCTTGGCCAGCATCCGCTTGGCCGCCGCCATCTCGGCATTGGACATCTGCTCGAAATCCAGCGTCCTAAGACGCTCCTTGGCCGAGGCGGTGGCAGAGGCCTCGATCTCCAGCATCTCGGGCGGCTCAGCTTCGGCCTGCGGTTCGGGGCCTTGGAGCCCGTCCGGCAACAGGGCCTCTGCCGCGCGCTTCTCGGCGGCACGCGCCTTCCGCTCTTCCTGTACGCCGCGCACCGTGGGGGTCAGGAGACCCATCATATGCTCCAGAAAGCGCGGATCGCGCCAATAGAGCCGGAAGAGCTGCCGGAAGACCGTGCGATGTTCCGGCCGGCGCACGAAGACGGCTTCCAAGGCGGCCGCGAAATCCGCGCGATCCGTGAAGCCAGCGGCGGCCACGGCTTGGCTGGCCAGGATCACGCGGTCCGGCCCCGCGGGCAGGCCCGCGCGGCGGAGGGCTGCGGCGAAATGGGCGATGTTGTCGGTCAGCTTGGGGTCGTCAGGCAGGTCGAGGGGGGCGTGCTCCATGTCGGTCAACGCGTTCCGATTTGACGTGCGATCCGTCGCGGCACAGGTTGCGACGAATGCTTCGTGCCGCTCTCCTTTGCTTTCTGACTTTCCCCGCCGCCGCAAAGGATGCCGAGGTGACCGCCCTTGCGCGCACGGTCCTGACGGAACTTCAGCCCCTGAGCATCGCACGTAACCGGGAGTATTGCGGCACCATCGGTCTGAACGCGAAGGGACGGTTGATGGTGTCCGAGATCGCGGAGGGAGATCGCTATACGTGCCACTTGCCGCAGGATGACCGATTGGTGAAGGACATCGCTTCTTTCCATACCCACGGCGCTTATACCGGGGATGCCGACGGAGAGGTACCGTCGCTGCAAGACCTGCTCAGCGATATGGCAGCAGAGACCGATGGCTATGTCTCCACGCCGGGTGGACGCTTCTGGTTCGTGGATTGGCACCGGGGCGAAGTTCATCAGATTTGCGGTCTGAACTGCCTGCCAGCCGACCCGGAGTTTCGCCCGAAGCTTTGGGGCCCGGTTGACAAATCATACGATCTCAAGGGCTTGGAACGGCGGATGGGCGAGTAGAGCCTCACGCCAGTTCCGCCCGCACTTCGTCGAGAAGGCGCTTGGCCTCGGAGCCCTGCAGTTTCTGGATGTCGTCTTGATATTTGAGCAGCGCGCCCAGCGTATCGGCGATCACCTCGGGTGAAAGATCGATCATGTCGAGGGCCAGCAGGCACTTCGCCCAGTCGATGGTCTCGGCCACGCCGGGTTTTTTGAACAGGTCTTCGGTCCGGAGCTTCTGGACGAAGGCCACCACCTCGCGGCTAAGCGTCTCGGCGGCCTCGGGGGCGCGGGCGGCCAGGATCTCCATCTCGCGGGAATGATTGGGATAATCGACCCAGTGGTAGAGACAGCGGCGCTTGAGCGCGTCGTGGACTTCGCGCGTGCGGTTGGAGGTCAGGATGACGACGGGTGGGGCGGGTGCGGTGACGGGGCCGGTCTCGGGGATGGTGACCTGGAAGTCGCTGAGCGCCTCCAACAGGAAGGCCTCGAACGGGGCGTCGGTGCGGTCGATCTCGTCGATGAGCAGCACGGGCGGACCGCCGGGTTGGGGGCGCATGGCCTCCAGCAGGGGGCGGGCGATCAGGAAGTCGTCGGAGAAGAGGTCCGGCGGCGCGGTGTCCGCCGCCTCGGCCTGGCGGATGGCCACCATCTGAGCGGCGAAGTTCCATTCATAGACGGCAGAGGCGGCATCAAGGCCTTCATAACACTGCAGCCTGATGAGGCGGCGCCCCAGGGCCAGGGCGATGGCCTTTGCGATCTCGGTCTTGCCCGTTCCCGCCTCCCCCTCAAGGAACAGGGGACGTTCGAGACGCAGCGCGAGAAAGGCCACTGTGGCCAGCGCCCGGCCGCAGACATAGTCTTGTGCAGCAAGGATCGTCTGCACGGCGTCGATGTTGTCGGGAACGGGAATGGGATCGGGGCGCGCGTCCATGGCCCCAACCTGCACCCCTCCCCCGCGCGGTCAAGGCGCGTTGCGGGGCGACCTTCGTCGGACTAGATCGGATATGAGAACGCTGCCCTTGGGAGGATCGGATGAAAGACGTGGAATATGGAACGGGCCATGGGCCTGATCTTGCAACATTTTCTTGGTCCGATCCGTTCCTGCTGGAAGATCAATTGGCCGAGGAAGAGCGCCTGCTGCGGGATGGGGCGCGGGCCTTTGCGCAGGCGGAACTGGCCCCCGGTGTGCGGGCGGCTTATGCGGGCGAATTGGACGCGCCCGAGCTGTTCCCGAAGATGGGCGCGGCAGGGCTGTTGGGGGTTACGATCCCCGAGGAATATGGCGGGCTTGGCGCTGGCTACGTGACCTATGGCCTGGTGGCCCGTGAGATCGAGCGGGTCGATAGCGGCTACCGCTCCATGATGTCGGTGCAATCCTCCCTCGTGATGTATCCGATCCACGCCTATGGCTCTGAAGAACAACGCAAAAAGTATCTTCCGGGGCTGGCCAGCGGCGAGTTGATCGGCTGTTTCGGCCTGACCGAACCGGATGCGGGTTCCGATCCCGGCGGCATGGCGACGCGGGCGGAAAAGACCGCCGATGGCTATCGGCTGACCGGCGCGAAGATGTGGATCTCGAACGCGCCGTTTGCAGATGTCTTCGTGGTCTGGGCGAAATCGGATGCCCATGACGGGAAAATCCGGGGATTCGTGCTTGAGAAAGGCATGAAAGGGCTGAGCGCGCCGCGGATCAAGGGAAAGCAGAGCCTGCGCGCCTCGACCACAGGTGAGATCGTCATGGACGGCGTCGAGGTGGGCGAAGAGGCGCTTTTGCCGAATGTTCAAGGCCTTAAGGGGCCGTTCGGTTGTCTGAACCGCGCCCGCTACGGGATCGGCTGGGGCGTGATGGGCGCGGCGGAGGCCTGTTGGCACGCGGCACGGTCCTACACGCTGGAGCGCAAGCAATTCGGTCGACCGCTGGCCCAGACGCAGCTGGTCCAGAAGAAGCTGGCCGACATGCAGACCGAGATCACGCTGGGCCTACAAGGGGCGCTGCGCCTGGGGCGGATGCTGGAGGCGGGCAGTGCCGCGCCGGAAGCCATCTCACTGATCAAGCGCAACAATTGCGGCAAGGCGCTGGATGTGGCGCGGCTGGCCCGCGACATGCATGGCGGCAACGGCATCTCGGAGGAATACGGCGTCATCCGGCACATGATGAACTTGGAGACGGTCAATACCTACGAGGGCACGCACGACATTCACGCCCTGATCCTGGGGCGGGCGCAGACGGGGTTGCAGGCATTTTTCTGATATTTTTCGCGATCTCTGAAGATCCGAGGGTTAACGGCTGAAAAACCTCGGTTTTTTCGATGCACCCCCCGTACACCTGCCGTACACCCCCTGTACATACGCGCGGCAGACGCCAACGGCCTGTTAACCGTTCGCAGGCAAGATCGTCGGTTTCCGAAAAGGTGGCCGATGGCTGTTGGGCTAGAAGTTTTCCTCAGCCCACAGCTTCAACGCCGCAACATGTGGAAGCAGGGCGCGCCCTTTCGGCGTGAGGCTGTATTCCACACGCAACGGCATCTCATCATAGAGAGCGCGGTCCACCAAGCCGTCAGCCTCTAGCTTGCGCAGGGTCTGTGTCAGCATCTTCTGCGTCACCCCCTCCAATCGTCGGCGAAGGGCACCGAAGCGGAGCGGTCCGTCCGCGAGGGCGGGAATGGCGAGAAGTGTCCATTTCTCCGCAAGACGAATGAAGAGGTCCCGGGAGGGACAGGCGAGACGGAACGCATCAGGTTCAGGCGAAACCGCCATCGAGGTCTCCATGGGTAGTTTCCTTGAGGTACCTAATTGCCTTGAGAAATCTAGAGGCCCTATGAAACCGCTGATGTCAATCTGAGGAGATCGCCATGGATATCGGAACATCGGAACGGGATCGGTCGGGACCGCATTGGCAGCCCTGCTGACGGCAGCCGGCTACCGCGTTCATCAAGGAAGTCGGGTGCCGGACGTTGACCAGGTGGCCTATGAAGAGGCCTGCACCGCCAGTGATATCGTCATCATGGCCATTCCCTATACCGCGGTGGCGGATACCCTTCCGCAGTTGGCGGACCCGATCGGCGACAAGGTTCTGGTCGATGCCACGAATCCGTTGAACGACGACTGGACCCCGCTCCCCCTGGATGGCGGTCTTTCGGCAGGGGAAGTGATCGCGCGGCTGGCGCCGAGGGCGCGGGTTGTGAAAACCTTCAATACGGTCTTCGCTGATGTGATGACGCAAGCAGGGCTCGACCGGCACGGGATGCGTGCGACCGCCTTCATCGCAGGCGACGACGACGATGCGGTGGACCTTATCGCGCAGATCGCCTCCGAAATCGGGCTTGCCCCGCGCCGAACCGGGCCGCTGATCAATGCGCGCCATCTGGAGGGGATGGCGCATCTGAACATTGCCATTGCGTTGGGGCAAGGCGGCGGCACGGACGCTGCATTCGTATACGGATAGACACCCGCTGCCGAAGATCGGGGCTGTCGTCTTTTCGCTTCAACGTCCCCCGAAAAAGATGAACGGCGCCCCGTGGGACGGGGCACCGTTCTCGAAATCGCTAGACGCGTATTGGCTTATGCCTCTGGGACGCCTGCCTCGATGGAAATCTCCACCTCGACCTCGTCAGAGACGAAGGGGGCGAAGTTGCCCGCGTCGAAGTCTGAGCGCAGGATCGTGGTGGTCGCGTCGAAACCGATCCAGGCGCGGTTGGCGCGCGGGTGATCGCCCATCTGGGTCAGTTGAGCGTCCAGGACGATGGAGTTGGTCACGCCGCCAAGCGTCAGGTCACCCGTGATCATGGCCGTATCCTCGCCCGTAACCTCAATCCCGGTGGAGACAAAACGGACCACATCGTTGGTGGCGGTGTCGAGGAAATCGGCGGAGCTGAAATGCTCATCGCGGGCTTCCCAACCGGTGAACATGGCGGAGGCCGGAATGGAGACCTCTACCGAGGAGTTTTCGGGTGCATCCGCGTCGAACTGGATTTCGCCCTCCCAACCGGAAAACATCCCCCAGGTGGTCGAGAAGCCGAGGTGATCGTAGCTGAAGATCGTCTGTGCGTGGCTGGCGTCGACGATATATGTCTGCGTGTCGGCAAAGGCGGGCGTCGCGGCAAGGATGGCTGCGGCGATGGCGGGGCGGATCATGGAGACCTCCTGTGTTGGCTCATCTATGACAGGTAGATCGTCCGACATGACGTAAAGGCAAAGAGCTATGCCTCAACAAGATGTGTGCGGTCCCGCACGGGCGCGCAGGGCATTGTGAACTTCTTGGCGTTACGCCCTGAAAACGCGGGAACTTCTTCTTCTGCGGTCCGTCTGAGCGGTGCTTGAAACAAACCTCAAGGAGGAAACCTGCAATGTTTCGCACGATGACCGCAGCCGCATTGGCGGCAACGCTCGCCGCGCCGCTCTACGCCCAGATGGCATCGCATGACATGTCGGAGCTGATCCGCACCCGCGACATCACCGGCGGTCCCGTCTATTCGGTTGCCACGTCCTACGATGAGGCGACCTGGAACGACACCGAGAACGCGTCCTGGGATGCCATGAACTGGGGCGACACCTACAACCAGATCGGCGAGATCGAGGACGTCATCCTGGATCAGTCGGGCCAGATGATCGGCATCGTGGCCGAGGTCGGGGGCTTTCTGGATATCGGTGACAAGCACGTGATGGTGCCCGTGGAAGACCTGCGCCTCGTGCCGGTGGACGACACGTCCTACAGCTATGTGACGCGTTTGAGCGAAGAGCAGCTGGAAGAGATGGAAGGCGTCGACGAAGGCTGGTTCGACTGACCCTGACCGAATGGATCGGAAGGGGGGCCGACGCGGCCCCCTTCTCTAGGTCGCGACTTCAGGCGCGTGGCGGGTCGAAGGCAGCGCGGGCATCCAGGCAACCCTGCCGGAAGTCACACCCTTCGAAATGGTCGTTCACGAGACCCAGGCCCTGGAACACACCGTAGCAGGTCGTCGGGCCGACCCACTGCCAATCCCGCGCCTTCAGAGCCTTCGCGAGCGCTTCGGATGAGGGATTGGTCGGATGATCCTTCAGCCAATCGAGACACATCTTGTCGGGACGTTCCGATTCCGCCGGCTCGAAGGACCACAGGAAGGCCGGAAGGCCGCCATCTTCGTCGCGCATGGCGCGGGCCCGGCGGGCATTGTGGAGACAGGCCCGCAGCTTTCGTTCGTTGCGGATCACCCCGTCGGTGGACAAGAGCCGATCAACGGACCCGTCGTTGAAATGCGCCACGCGATCCACCTCGAACCCGTGAAACGCCTCGCGCAGAAGATCCCGCTTGCTGAGGATCATTCCGAAGTTGAGGCCCGAGGCGAGGGTTTCGAGACAGAACTTTTCGAAGATGCGCGTCTCGTCGGCGCAGGGCCGCCCATATTCGGTGTCGTGGTAATGCTGCACCGAGCTGTTGCCGGGCTGCCAGCCGCAGCGGACCTTGCCATCATCCCACGTGATCAATTCGCCCATGGGCGCGAAGTGACGCTTGCGCGCCCGGGATCAAGTGCGACCGGCGATTTCGCGCCGTTTGCCACGGCCGATCTCCTGTGGCGAAAGATCATTCCTATCTATGGAACGCGTCATTTTCAAAGAGAGGACCAATCATGCTTCGCCTTCCCCTGACCGCCGGATTCTGCGCTCTGGCCCTCGCCGCGCCTGCCGTTGCAAGCCCCGAACGGACGATCACGCCGATCGCCGAAGCCGAACGCGGCACGATGGTGACCCTGCACGGTACCGTCGACCGCCTGCTGGATGAGGACGAGTTCCGCCTGCGCGACGAGACCGGCGCAATGCGGGTCTATGTTGGCCCGAACTGGGTGCCTGCCGATCCCGGTGAGACGATCACGGTCCACGGCTTCGTGGATGACGAGCCCTTCCTGCCGCGGGAGCTTTACGCCCGGCAGATCACGCGAGCCGACGGCACCGTCGTGGAGCTGTCGCGCGGTTACGAATAAGGCAGTCCGGCACCGCTTGCGAATGGGGACGCGCCGTGTATAAGGCGCGCTCCTCCGCATCGCTTTGAACGGCGCGGTCTCTCGTGATCGGGCGCGGAGGGTTGGATGCCCGATCTATGAAACGCGCCTCGACATCGGAGACCGACATGCCGCTCTACGAGCATGTGATGATCGCGCGTCAGGATCTGTCCAACGCGCAGGCCGAAGGCCTTGTGGAACACTTCAGCACCGTCCTCAGCGACAACGGCGGCAGCGTCGTCGACAGTGAGTATTGGGGCGTGAAGACCATGGCCTACAAGATCAACAAGAACCGCAAGGGTCACTACGCCTTTCTGCGCACTGACGCGCCCAGCGCCGCGGTGCAGGAGATGGAGCGTCTGGCGCGTCTGCATGACGATGTGATGCGCGTGCTGACCGTGAAGGTCGACGCCCACGAGGAAGGCCCATCGATCCAAATGCAGAAGCGCGACGAGCGGGATAGCCGCCGCGAACGCCGATAAGGAGAGAGCAGATGGCAGCCAAACCCTTCTTCCGCCGTCGCAAGTCCGATCCGTTCGCGGGCGCCAACGCCCCGAAGATCGACTACAAGGACACCCGCCTGCTGCAGCGCTACATCAGCGAACGCGGCAAGATCGTGCCCGCCCGTATCACCGCCGTCTCGGCCAAGAACCAGCGCAAGCTGGCCCGCGCCATCAAGCGGGCACGGTTCCTGGCCCTGCTGCCTTATGCCGTGAAGTGAGGAGGAACCGATGCAAGTGATCCTTCTGGAACGCGTGGCCAAGCTGGGCCAGATGGGCGACGTCGTAGACGTCAAGCCCGGCTATGCGCGCAACTTCCTGCTGCCCCAGGGCAAGGCGCTGACCGCGTCCGAACAGAACGTGCAGGCTTTCGAGGGGCGCAAGGCGCAGCTTGAGACCGAGAACCTGGAGAGCCGCAAGGAGGCCGAGGCCGTCGGCGGCAAGCTGGATGGCGAGCAGTTCGTCATCATCCGGCAGGCGTCGGATTCGGGCGCGCTTTACGGCTCTGTCACCACGCGTGACGCGGCCGAGGCGGCGACCGAGGCGGGCTTCACTGTCGGCCGTGGCCAGGTCGCCTTGCAACGCCCGATCAAGGAGCTGGGTCTGCACCCGGTCACCGTGGTTCTGCACCCCGAAGTGGAGGTGGAGATCACGCTGAACGTGGCGCGGTCGACCGAGGAAGCCGAGCTTCAGGCGTCTGGCAAGTCCATTCAGGAACTGGCCGCCGAAGAAGAGGCGCAGGCTGAATTCGAGATCGCCGAACTGTTCGACGATATCGGGTCGGCGGCGGACGATCTGGATATCGCCCCTGACGGCGATGCCGGTCCCGTGGATACGCCCGAAGGCGATAGCGGCGACGATCAGCCGGAGACCTGAGCAGGTCAAACTGCGCGAGATCGGGCCGCCTTTCGGGGCGGCCCTTTTCGTATCCGTGGTCGGATCACCGGCCCGGCCTCACCTCTGCCCGTGGTCCCGCCGTCGAAGTCCCAAGTCCGGCGGCCGCGGCCGGTCTGGTTTATCCTTTCAGAGCCCGATGGCAGGATTCCGCCCGTCACCGTCGTGTCACTTTTACGGATCGTGAGCGGCGACTACGGTTTGTGCGTGGGTATTTACCAAGGGGGACAGGGATCTCATGGATATCTTCGACTTTCATCCCGCCGACTGGGCCGTCGCGGAAGTTGCCTTCGACGGACGGTACTACGGCCCCGGCGCGGATCTCGACGACATGCTCGAAGACTACAATCGCCGGTTTCTGGAGGATATCCCCCAATGGGCGGTGGACGCATATCTCGACGTCACGAACCAGATCCTCGCCGATCCCGAGGTGCGGGAAATCGTCGAACGCTACCAAGACACGATCCTGTCGGAGAGCGCCCAGCGCGTCGTCGAAAACCAAATTCGTGCGGAGGTCGTCCAGAACGCGCTGGACGGGCAGTATGACGATTGGGTCGCCAAGGTTGAATATTACGAAGACAGCTCGCAAGCCTGGGAAGACTATAACGGCTTTGAAGATCCCTATCTCGACTGGTGGGCAGACGATTTCTTCTGGCGCGACGAATCCCCAAGCTGGTGGGGTGACGATTACGGGTTGTGGTGAGCGGGACACGGGCTTCTGAGCCGTCCATGCTTGATCACGTCGCACCCGACATCATCGACGCCATAGACCGCGCCCGCCGGGGCTTCTATCCCGAGGCCAGGGCAGTCTTCCTTTACGGATCGTCGATCAAGGGGACGCGGACCGCCTCTAGCGATATCGACCTTTTCATCGTCCTTCCCGAGGGCGATGAGCTGCACGAACGGCGTATCCGGCGAGATGAGCATGTCTTTCAATGCACCGCCGTCCCGATCAATGCCCTGCCACATCTGCCCACCATAAGCCTTCGCGCACGGCGGGTCGTCGGGTTGATCGGTCTGGCGACCGGGACGCTAGTCTTCGGCGACCTGCCCGACCTGCCGGATTTGCAGGCCAAGGCACGCAAGGTGATGGTGGATGTGAACACGGCGCTGGCCGGTCGCACGACGCAGAACCTCAGACAGGCGATTGAAACCGCGGAGGCGGCCCTAGCCGCGGCGCCGGGGCCGGGCGCGACGGCACTGGGCTTGCGGGCGGTTCCGATGCTGCTTGAGGTGTTGCTGCAGCACGCCGCCGACGATCATAGCAGTTCCCGAAGCCGGTTTCGCGACCTTGCCAGGGCGGACCCAAGCCTTGTCGACCGCTACGCGGCCATCGCCGGGTCCATCGCAGATGGCGACCTTAAGCCCCTCGCCCAGGCAGCAGCGGAGTTGAGGGCCGAGATCGGCCCGCCGCCGGACAATGTCGTGTCGCGCCGGTTGTCTCTGTCGAAGCTGATGCTAGGCCAAGGCCCCGCACCGCAATGAGCCTACACCCGCCGGAGCCGAGGGACGACCGAAATACCCCGCCTCGATGCCAAATGCCCGGCGCCCGACTTCTCTGAACATCCATACAGAAGGACTGCCCCATGCCCCTGACACGCAGACATTTTCTGACCACGACCGCCGGCGCTGCCGGCCTGATCGCCGTCCATCCCTTCGCGGCACGGGCACAGGCGAACCAGGCCCATCTACGCATCGCGGAGACGACAGACCTCCATGTCCATGTCTGGCCCTACGACTATTACGGCGACCGGGAGGTGGACACGGTGGGCCTGGCCCGTACTGCTGCCTTGATCGAAGAGGTCCGGGCCGAGGCGGGCAATGCGCTTGTGCTGGATAATGGCGACTTCCTGCAGGGCAACCCGATGGGCGATTTCATGGCCTATGAACGGGGGCTGAAGGCGGGTGACGTGCATCCCGTCATCGCCGCCATGAATGCCGTGGGCTTCGACGGGGCGACCATCGGCAACCATGAGTTCAATTACGGTCTGTCCTTCCTGGAGACCGCTCTGGCGGGCGCCGCTTTCCCGGTGGTGCTGGCCAACGTTGTGCGGGAAGAGGGCGCGACGATCCCGCAGGACACGACGCTGGTGCCACCCTATGTCATCCTCAATCGGGAGATCGTGGACGGGGCCGGTGCGGCGCAGCCGATCCGGATCGGGATCATCGGCTTCACGCCGCCGCAGATCATGACCTGGGACCGGCGCCATCTGGAGGGCAACGTCTCGGTCCGCGACATCGTGGCGGCGGCAGAGGCCTATGTGCCGCAGATGAAGGAAGAGGGCGCCGATATCGTCATCGCGCTGAGCCATTCCGGCATCGGGCCCGTGGCGCGCGAGGAAATGATGGAGAACGCGTCTGTTCCCCTGGCCGCCGTGCCGGGGATCGACGTGGTGCTGACGGGGCACCACCATCAGGAGTTTCCGGGCGACGGCTATGCCGGTCTGGAGAACGTGGATGCGGTCGCAGGGACGATCCATGGCAAGCCCGCAATCATGCCCGGCTTCTGGGGCAGCCATATGGGCCTGGTGGATCTGATGTTGGAGCGGGATGGCGGCGCATGGCGCGTCATCGCCTCCGAACAGGAATTGCGGCCCATCGCGGTGCGGAACGAGGATCGCAGCTGGACGCCCCAGGTGGAGAGCGTGGCGGCCGTCTTGGGCGCGACCGAGGCCGATCACCAGGCGACGCTGGATTACGTCCGCCGGGCCGTGGGCAAGACGGATGCACCCCTGCACAGCTATTTCGCGCTGGTGGCCGATGATCCGTCGGTCCAGATCGTGAGCCAGGCGCAGAAATGGTACGTGGAGCAGCTTCTGGCTGGCACGGAGCATGAGGGCCTGCCGATCCTGTCGGCGGCGGCGCCCTTTAAGGCGGGCGGTCGGGGCGGGCCCGACTACTATACCGACGTGCCTGCGGGCGATGTGGCGATCCGCAACGTGGCCGATCTGTATCTCTACCCGAACACGGTGCGGGCGGTCCGCGTGACCGGCGCGCAGGTGAAGGATTGGCTGGAGCGCAGCGCGGGCATGTTCAACCAGGTGGCGCCGGGGGCGGAAGACGCGATCCTGCTGAACCCCGATTTCCCGAGCTACAATTTCGACGTCATCGACGGGGTGACCTATCAGATCGATCTGAGCCAGCCCGCCAAGTTCGACCGCGAGGGCGCGGTGGTGAACCCGGATGCGGAACGCATCGTGGGTCTGACCTATGAGGGCGCGCCGCTGGACCCGGAGGCGGAATTCGTGATCGCCACGAACAATTATCGCGCGTCGGGCGGCGGGGCTTTCCCGGGCGCGGACGGGTCCACCATCATTCTGGAGGCGCCGGATACGAACCGGGACGTGATCGTCCGCTATATCGTCGAACAGGGCACGATCAGCCCGTCGGCCGATGGCAACTGGACCTTCGCGCCCTTGGACGGGGCCAGCGTGATCTTCGAGACGGGACCGGCGGCGGAAACCTATGCCGGATCGGTGCCTGGTGTCGCGCTGGAAGAGATGGATGTCTCGGAGGAGGGCTTCCTGCGGTATCGGTTCGGGCTTTGAGCGGACTGGCGCACATATCTTGACGGCGGGAACGAGGGGCCAGCCCCTCGCGCTCCCCGAGGTATTTCGGGCAAGATGAGAGAACGGACCGGATCGCGGGCCGACCGATCACGCGGTGAGCAGGTCGCGGTACCGCTCGCGCAGGATGTTCTTCTGGACCTTGCCCATGGTGTTGCGGGGCAATTCGTCGATGACAGCGTAATGGGCGGGGTGTTTGAAGCGCGCGAGCTTGTCCTTGACGGTTGCGGCGATGGCGTCGAGGTCGGTGGCAGCACCGTTGGCGGGCACGAGGAGCGCCACAGGGCTTTCCCCGAAATCGGGATGCGGGACGCCGATCACCGCGCTTTCGCGGATACCCGGCAGATCGTCCAGGATGACCTCGATCTCTTTGGGGTAGATGTTGAAGCCGCCCGAGATGATCAGATCCTTTCCGCGCCCGACGATGGTGACGTAGCCATCGGCATCCTGGATCCCCAGATCGCCCGTCGTGAACCACCCCTGGCTTGAGAGTTCTTCGGCCGTCTTTTCGGGCATGTTCCAATAGCCCCGGAAGACGTTCGGGCCGCGCACCTCGATCGTGCCCACCTCGCCCGTCTCGACCGCGCCATGTTCGCCCATGATGCGCAGTTCCACGCCCGGCAAAGGGCGCCCGACCGTGCCTGCGCGGCGGTCGCCATCATAGGGGTTGGACGTGTTCATATTGGTTTCGGTCATCCCGTAGCGTTCGAGAATGCGGTGGCCGGTCCGCGCCTCGAAGGCGCGGTGGGTCTCGGCCAAGAGCGGCGCGGAACCGGAGATGAAGAGGCGCATATGCCCCGTGAGATCGCGGGTGAACCGGGGATCGTCGAGCAGGCGCGTGTAGAAGGTGGGCACGCCCATCAGCGCGCTGCAAAGGGGCATTGCCTCGATCATGCAATCCAGATCGAAACGCGGCAGGAAGATCATCGACCCGCCCGCCATGAGCGTGACATTGGTGGCCACGAACAGGCCGTGGGTGTGGAAAATCGGGAGGGCGTGGAGGAGCACATCCGCCTCGGTGAAGGCCCAAGCGTCGGTAAGCGTGCGGGCGTTCGAGAGAAGATTGCCCTGGCTGAGCATCGCCCCCTTGGAGCGGCCGGTGGTGCCCGAAGTGTAAAGGAAGGCGGCCAGGTCGTCCTCTTGACGGGGTACGGTTGGGAAGGCCGGGTCAGCCTGGGATGCCGCCGCGCCCAAGCTACCACCGCCGTCGTCCGAGAGCGTGGCGAGGACGGCCCCGGACGCTTCGGCCATGGGATGCAGGGCATCGGATTTGGACGGGTCGCAGACGAAGAGGCTGGCGCCGGAATCAGAGACGAAGTAGCCCAATTCGTCGGCGGTATAGGCCGTGTTGAGCGGCAGGAAGACCAGACCCGCGCGCGCGCATGCGGCGTAGAGGACGAGCGCGTCCACGGATTTCTCGACTTGAGCGGCCACACGGTCACCAGGAGCGACACCCAGAGCGGTCAAAGCGTTCGCCATCCGACCGGCCATGGCGTGAAAATCCGCGTACGAGAATTTCCGGCCGTCGAGAAGATGAAGGAATGTGGCCGTGCGGTCGGCATGGCCACCGAAGAGCGTATCGTAAAGCGGGTTCATATGCTGGCCTCAGCGTTTCCCGGCGAGCCCGCGAACAGCCTGCGCGGATGCCACCTGACCCTTCGCGGCGAAGGCTTCGTGGTTTTGCGCCAGCCTGCGCGGGTCGTAAAGATAGTTGACCATGGCGCCCGCCGATTGGCGCAGGCCCTTTGGCGAGGTATCCGCGCCGGCATGGACGGCCTCGACCCGGGCGCCGTTGCCCAGATGGAAGCGCGCCACCGGATCACGTGGTCTGCCGTCTGTGCGCTTGGCGTGGAGAAGGTAGCGGGCCGCAAGGCGGCGGAGCGTTTCCGGGTCGGAGAGATCGGCTGTCTCCCCGGTTTCCTCGACCCATCGCATGAGGCCCGGGATGGGCGAGAGGGTCACGAAGGTTCGCAGGTTGGGCAGTTCGGCGGAGAGATCCTCCACTACCTGTTTGATGAGGGAATTGCCGAAGGAAATCCCGGCCAAGCCCGATTGGCAATTGGAGATGGAGTAGAAGACGGCGGTGTCGGCCTCTTCCGCGGCGATGGGCGCCCGGTCGTCGGCCAGCACGCGCTGGACGGAGCCCGGAATGCCTTGTGTCAGGGCCACTTCCACGAAGATCAGCGGCTCGTCGGGCATGGCGGGGTGAAAGAAGGCGAAGCAGCGTCGGTCGGCGGGGGCCAGGCGGCGGCGCAAATCGTCCCAATCGTCGATGGCGTGGACCGCCTCATAGGCGATGACCTTCTCCAGGACGGCGGCCGGGCTGCGCCAATCGACCGGCATCAGGACCAGGAAGCCACGGTTGAACCAGCTGGCGAAGAGGTGGCGGAAATCCTCATCCAAAGCGCCCAGATCGCCGGTGCGATCCGACAACCGGATGAGGTCTGCCCGCATGGCGACGAGGCGCGCCGTGGCACCGGTGACGCGGTTGAGGCGGCGGATCAGTTCCTGTCGCGGCGGTTCCGCGGCCTTGGCGAAGGCGCGATAGGTTTGGCGCGACGGGTTGTCGTCATAGGCCGACAGGGCGGCACGCACGTCTTCGGCGTCCAGGTCGAGGGCCTGGGTGAGATGGCGGAAGACTGCGCATTTCTCGTCATCCTCCATGGCCTCGAAACGGTCTAGAAACTCGGTGGCGAGGGCCCGGCCCGTGGCTTCGCCCGGCTCCGACAGAAGGGCGTCGGCGATGGCCTCCGCGGGCCGGTCGTCGCGGAATTGCGGCAACGCCAGCCCCAAGGGCCGATCGAAGACCCGGCCCAGAAGGTTGCCGAGCCGCATCATCCCATCACCGCGTTGGGCAGCCATGTCGCGATGCCCGGAAAGAAGCACAGGATGACGATGGCCAGCACCATGCAAAGGACGAAGGGGATGGAGCCCGAGAGGATCGTCTTCAGCGAGATATCGGGCGCGATGCCGTTGATGACGTAGAGGTTCAGGCCCACGGGCGGCGAGATCAGCCCGATCTCCATGTTGATGGTCAGGATGACGGCGAACCAGATCGGGTCGAACCCGGCCGTGGTGATGATCGGCAAGAGGATCGGGGCCGCCATCAGGATCACGGCCACGGGGGGCAGGAAGAAACCGGCGATCAGAAGGAAGACGTTCACGGCGCCCATGAGGACCCAGCGATTGACCTCCAGCGTGCCGATCCATTGCGCGATGCTCTGCGTGATGAAGAGCGAGGACAGCATGTAGCTGAAGACGCCCGCCGCGCCGATGATGAAGAGGATCATGACCGACTCGCGGGTCGAATCGCGCAAGACGTCCCAAAGCTTGGCCGGCGACCACAGCTTGTAGATCACCATGGCGATCAGCAGGCAGAGAAGCGCGCCCACGGCGGCCGTCTCGGACGGCGTCGCGATGCCACCGTACATGGCGTAGAGGACGCCCACGATGATGGCGAGGAATGGCAGGACACGGGGCAGGATCTCCAGCCGTTGGCGCAGGGTGTAGCTGCGCTGCGCCAGCACTTCCGTGTTGCCGGACGCCCATGTGGAATAGAGCGACCAGGCCATGAACAGGCCGACCAGCAGGAGGCCGGGGAAGACACCGGCGAGGAACAGGCGGCCGATCGAGGTCTCGGTCGCAATGCCGTAGACGATCATGGTGACCGAGGGTGGGATCAGAATGCCCAGCGTGCCGCCCGCGGCGATGGAGCCCGCGGCCACGGCATCCGGGTAGCCGCGCTTGCGCATCTCGGGGATACCCATCTTGCCGATGGCCGCACAGGTGGCGGGCGAGGAGCCGGACATGGCCGAAAAGAGCGCGCAGGCCCCCAGGTTCGACACGACCAAGCCGCCGGGGACGCGGGTGAGCCAACGCTCCAGCGCTTCGTAGAGGTCGGCGCCCGCGCGGGTCGACGCGATGGAGGCGCCCATGATGATGAACATCGGGATCGACAAAAGGGCGAAATTGTCGAGCTTCCCGAACATGATCTCGGGCATTAATTCCAGAGAGCGCGCACCATCGAAGATCAGAAGAAAACCGCCGGAGACGATGAGCAGACCCAGGGCCACTGAGACGCCGGAGAAGAGGACGAGGATCGTGGCGATGGCGACGATGCCGCCGAGAACGAGGGGATCCATGCTACTCCTCCAATCCGAAGGGCGCGTCGATGCCGAGCGCCACGGCGAGCAGATCGGCCAGAAGTTGCAGAAGGAGCAGACCAAGCCCTACCAGAAGGGAAAGGTAGGGTTTCCAGAGTGTTACACCCCAAACCGTATCGGACCGCCAGTTGCGCGTATAGGCCAGATGCCAGAACTCCCACGCGTAGAACAGCATGATCGCGACGATCACGATCGAAAGCGTCAGGGTCAGATACGCCATCCATGTCCGGGCGCGTCCCTTGAGCGCGAGCGGGATGAGGTCGACATTCACGTGACCGCGCAAGCGCTGCACATAGGGCAGCCCGACCAGCGTTGCCGCGATCATCAGATAAACCACAGCCTCCGTCTGCCAGACGGTCGAGCCGTTCAGGACGAACCGAACGAAAATCATTTGGCAGGTGATCGCCACGGCGGCGACGATCATGGCGGCCGAAGCCCATCCGGCAACGGTGCTGATCCAGCCGATCGTGCGAAGGATCGGATTGCCACCGTCCCGCGCAACTTGTGCGCTGCTCTGTCCGGCCATATCGGCCTCCCTGTCCGGCAGTGACGACGGGCCGACGGGGCCCGCCGTGTTGGATCACTCGACCGACAGGGCGAGATCGAGCAATTCCTGGCCATCGGGCGTTTCGTCCACGAAAGCCTTGTAGGACGTCTGTTGCGCCAATTCGCGCCAGGCTTCGAATTGCGCCTGCGTCATCTCGGCGATCTCCACGCCGTTTTCCGCGAAGATCTCCGCCGACTGCGCGTCCTGCTTCTTGGCTTCTTCCAAGTAGAAGGCTTCCGCCTTGGTCGATGCCTCCATCAACGCGGCCTGCTGTTCTTCGCTAAGACCGTCGAACGTGGTCTTGTTGACCAGAAGGGGCTGATACATGAACCAGAGCGCGTATTCGCCCGCAGGCGTGTAGCACGCCACCTGTTCGTAGATCCGGTAGCTGACGAAGGACGAAGACGAGGTGTTGGCCGCATCGAGAACGCCGGTCTGCATGGCATTGTAGATTTCCGACGACGCCATGGAGGCGATGGAGGCCCCTGCCCCGGCCAGCATCTGTTCGAACGCCTTACCTGCCGCGCGAGTCTGTTTGCCCTCCATATCGCCGGGTTCGGTGATGCAGGCATCCTTGCCCGCGAAGCCACCCGCCAGATAACCATGGACGAGGACCATCACGTCATCCTCGGCCATCTTGGCCTCGATGGCCTCCATGAAAGCGCTGTCGTTCAGGCGAGCGGCATGGTCGTGGTTCTTCACCAGACCCGGCATCAGGGTCAGGTTGTAGGCGGGCTGCACGCCCCCGGCATAGCTGAGCGGCAGCACGGTCATATCCAGCTGACCGCGGCTGAGCGGCTGATACTGCTCGCGTGCCTTGAACAGGCTCTGAGACGGGAAAATCCGGATATCGAGGCCAACATCGGCCGCAGCGACATCATCCGCAATCATTTGCGCCACCTGATGGCGTATGTCGGCGGTCGACCATTGGTGCGACAGACGCAATTCCTGCGCAATCGCTGCGCCGGATAAGACCGCGGCGACCGCCGCGGTGGCAACGAAGAGTTTCATGCTTTTCCTCCCATATGCGCCGTCTCCCCTCCCCAGGTGATCGGCAACGAGCCCTATCGCTAGGCTTAGATCGCATATCCTGTCAATCAAATTGTATGCAAGAAATCGATCTTGCATACGGAACCCGATTAAATCACGATGTCGGTATGGATGGTTCGCCCACCCCCGATACCCGCGCCGAGAAAGTCGCGCGCGCCCTCGAACAGATGATCTTCGACGGCGTCTATGCCGACGGGGATCGGCTGGACGAGGTGCAGATTGCTGGCCAGTTCGGCGTTTCTCGCACGCCTGTGCGCGAGGCTTTGCAGCGGCTCGCGCAATCCGGCCTCGTGGAACAGCGCCCGCGGCGCGGGGTCTTCGTGCGCGAACCTGGGCCTTTGGAATTGATGGAAATGTTCGAGGTCATGGCCGAACTTGAGGCCACCTGCGGCCGGCTTGCGGCCATGCGGATTTCGGACGAGGCCCTGCTGGCCCTGGAAAGCGCCAACGCGGCGTGCAGCCGGGCCTTCGAGGCCGGAGATGCCGACGCCTATTACGACGAGAACGAACGCTTCCACCGACGCATCTACGCGGAATCCGGCAACGCTTTTCTCGCCGGCGAAACCGGTCGGTTGCATCGGCGCCTCCAGCCGTTTCGCCGGATGCAGCTGCGCTTGCGGGGGCGCATGGCACAGTCTCTTGCGGAACACGAAGCCATCGTCGCGGCTTTGCGTGGGGGCGACGGTCTGACGGCGTCAGAGGCGCTGCGGGACCATGTTGCCGTACAGGGGGAGAAGTTCCGGCATCTCGTCAGCGGCCTGAGGCGAAGTAAGGCCAGCTGACATCGAACGGACCAGCCGGAGCGGACCACGAAAAAAGAGGGCGCCCGGCGAGGCGCCCCCTTTTCTTCACTCAGCCGCTTCGATACGCGGCGGCCCGTTCTTGGGTTCCTGGGACGACGAGGCATCATCAGTCTCGGACGTTTCGGAACCCTCGGCCTTGTCGAGGTCGAGACCGGTTAGACCCTTCTCCATCGAAAGGCCCAGCTCCTCGCCAAGCTTGCGCAGGGCAGGCATCTGCACGGCCATGCCCATGATCGAGTCGAGGGCCTGATTGACGACCGGCTTGCCGCCTTCATTCGCGGCCCCTTGGCCCTGCCCCAGACCGCCGACCTGATGGATACGGATCGAGTCGATCTTCTCAGCCGGCTTCACCATCTGCTCGACGATGCCAGGCATGGCCTCCAAGCGCGCCAATTGCAGTTTCATCTGGATGATCGCGTCCGAAAGGGCGTTCTCGGCGGCAACGATCTTTTCGCGACCCTCGGCCTCTGCCAGCATGTCGGCTTTCTTCGCATCGGCCTTGATGGTGACGGCATCCGCCTCGGCACGTGCCTCTTCGCGGCGGGCCTCCGCCCGGTCATTGGCCGCATCCTTCTCCGCCGTGGCCGCAAGGGTGATGCGGACAGCCTCGCGTTCGGCTTCGCGCTGCGCCTCGATGATGGCGATTCGCTTCTGGCGCTCGGCCTCTTCGGTGGCACGGGCCGTCTCGATGGCCTCTTTCGCGCGGGTCGCTTCGGCCCGGGCGGCGTCGGCGCTCGCACGTGCCCGGCTCTCCTCCTCGGACTTCTGGTTGACGATGATCTGACGCTCTTGCTCGGCCACTTCGACAGCGCGGTCGCGGTCGATCTCGGCGGACCGGATCGCCTGCTCCCGCTCGACGCGGGCAGCTTCCTGTTCGCGCGTCGAATCCTCGCGGCGGCGGGCAAGCTCGGCCTCTTGGGCGACCTGCAGCGTCTGCAATTCTTGGATCTGGGCGATCCGCGCCGCTTCTTCGTCGCGCTCGATCTCCAGCGATCGCTTGGCCGCTTCCATTGCGGCCTGTTTTACGGCCACCTCGGCATCGGCGTCGATCTCGGCCCGCTCCTTCTTAGAGCGTGCGATCACCTCCGCCAGCTTCCGCATGCCCACTGCGTTGAAGGCGTTGTTCTCGTCCAAGGCTTCGAAAGGCGTCTGGTCCAGCGCCGTCAGCGAGACGGATTCGAGACCCAGACCGTTCTTCAACAGGTCCTCGGTCACGGCATTCTGCACCTCTTGCACGAAATCAGAGCGGTTCTCATGCAGCTCGTCCATGGTCATCTGGGCCGCCACGGCGCGTAGGCCGTCGATCAGCTTACCCTCGATCATGTCGCGCAACTGCTCCACATCGAAGGTGCGATGACCCAGTGTCTGCGCAGCGCGGCTGATCCCATCCTCTGTCGGCACGACCGACACGTAGAACTCCACCCCCACATCCACGCGCATCCGGTCCTTCGTGATCAGGGCGGCTTCCCCCGTGCGGCTGACCTCAAGGCGCAGCGTCTTCATGTTCACCGGGGCAATCTCGTGAAACAGGGGCAGCACAAGCGCGCCGCCATCCACGATGACCGTTTTGCCGCCAAGCCCGGTCCGCACGAGGCTCATCTCGCGCGAGGTCCGACGGTAGAGCCGGGCTGTCACGAGGCCAGCGAAGACGAGGAAGCCGACGACGATGCCGGCGGGTATGAGGATGGTTTCCATATCTGTCCCTTTCTTTCGTTGTCGAACTCAGTCCAAAGCCACGATCCGAAGCGCGCTGGCACGGTGGTCATACACCACCAGCACCACCTGCCCGGCCACAATTTCATCGGCCCCCCGCAGCGGCTCCGCCCGGATGTAATGGGGGTTCCCGTAGCGATCGTGCACCTTTACTTCGGCCGGTCTGCCGCGGCGTGATGTCCCTTGCGTGACGGTCCCGCGGCGGCGGGCGAGTTGTCGTGTCGTCTGGGCGGCGGTCTCGGTGCGGGGGATTGCGCGGGTGAAGAGGCCGCCGAAGGTCCGCGCAAAGCCGATGCCAGCAAGACCGGCCACCGGAACTGCAAGCCAAATTGGGGCCGGCCCGATGGTCTGGATCGCGATGCCGCTGGCGCCGAAGCCAGTCAGCAGCGCCGCAAACCAGATCAGAAACGGCATCGTGCCGAACCCGGTCCAACCCAAGGCGGGCGTCGCGGCACCGCTGGTGGCGATGTCGTCGATCTCCAGAACCTCGGCGCCGATCTCGCCCATATCCAGCGCCTCGATCTCGGGCATTTCGAGTTCCGGGAGGTCTATCTCCGGGGCATCGACTTCCGAGATCAGCGAACCGCCGATCAACAGCATGACCACCTCGAGCGCGAGCAGCGCGGCAAGGATGACAACCGCCGTGGTGAATGGCGCGAAGTCGGGCGTGAAAAGGGCGGTCACTGAGGCTCCTTCATGTTGGTGAGTATGGCGCAGCGGACGGGCGGCTGCCCGTCAGATCGGAGCGAGCCAACAGTGGCGCCATGTTTGGTGTCCCATTGCATACAATGAAGGTATGATCGGTTCTCTTTTCAAGGTTCAGCCACGAAAAAAGGCGCCCCGTGGGGCGCCTTCAAGCAGGTTTTGTGGCGAACTAGGCGTCTTCCAGCTTTTCGAGTTCGGCCTGAAGGTCTTCTTTCGTGACCGTCTTGTCGGTGACCTTGGCCGTCTCAAGGATGTGATCGATCACCTTGTCCTCGAAGAGCGGCGCGCGCAGCTGCTGCTGCGCCTGCTGGTTTTGCTGGATGAACTGGAAGAATTCGCGTTCCTGGCCGGGATATTGGCGGGCTTGCGTCATGATGGCCTGGGTCATCTCGGCATCGGTGACCTGGACATCGTTCTTCTGGCCCAATTCGGCCAGCAGCAGCCCGAGCCGGACGCGGCGCTCGGCCAGCTTGCGATGCTCATCCGTGGGCTCGATCTTTTCGTGATCCTCGCCCTGCACGTCCGGATTCTCTTCGTGCCAAAGCTGATGCGCGATCTGACCGGCCTCGGCATCGACCATCGTCGGCGGCAACTCAAAGCTCACCAGATCGTCCAGACGGTCCAGCAATCGGCGCTTGACCACTTGGCGCGCGGCACCCTGATACTCGGCCTTCAGCCGCTCCTCGATCTGACCCTTAAGCCCTGCCAGGTCTTCGGCGCCATATTGCTTGGCCATCTCGTCGTCGATCTTGGCATCGACAGGCTTCTTGACCTCTTTGACGGTCACCTCGAAAACGGCCGCCTTTCCGGCCAGATGGGCGGCTTGATATTCATCGGGGAAAGTCACGTTGACCTCAACCGCGTCGCCCGCCTTCGCGCCCTTAATCTGGTCCTCGAAGCCCGGGATGAAGGAATTCGACCCTATGACCAGAGGGTAGTCTTCTGCGGCGCCGCCCTCGAAGGCCTCCCCGTCGACCTTACCGAGAAAGTCAATGATGACTTGGTCATCTTTCGCGGCCTTGCCCTTTTTGGTCGTGTAGGTCTTTGCGTTTGCAGCGAGGTTTTCCAGCGCTTCGGTCACGTCGGCTTCCGCGGGTTCGACCACGAGCCGCTCGATCTCGACGGAGGCGAAATCCACGTCCGGTACGTCGGGCAGCGCCTCATAGCTCAGCGCCACCTCGACATCATCGCCTTCCTTCCAATCTTGGTTGGTCATCTCGACCTTTGGCTGCAGCGCCGGGCGGTCGCCGGAGCTTTCGAAATGTTCCGACATGGCGCCATCGATGGCTTCCTGCATCGCCTCACCGAGCAGCCGCTGACCGAACTGCTTTTTCAGAAGCGCCATCGGCACCTTGCCCTTCCGGAACCCCTTCATCTCCACTTCCGGCTGCGCCTCGGTCAGCTTCTCGTTGACCTTGGCGTCGAGATCGGACGCGGGCACCTTGATCGTGTAGCCGCGCTTGAGGCCGTCGTTCAGGGTCTCGGTCACCTGCATATTCTGCATCCTTCGGTTCTGGCCGCGTGTCTCGGCGGACGTGCCGGACATGGTGTCAGGTAAAGCCCGCCTGCCCAACGCCCAAAGGCCCGCCGGGCCCGGGCGGGTGTGAAATCAGCCGCCTCCCTATCCATGGCTCGGTGGGGGCGCAAGGAGATTTCGGAAGAGATCGGACCTACCGCTGACATGCTCAGATGACGAGGAGAGCTCCGCGTCCCACATCGACTGAGACCAAGTCATCAGCATCTGTCTGCCGATGCCAGCGGGTGCGTTCGCTCACACCAAGATACGCCCGGCGATGTTACCGGGCGCCATCGGCCGACCAATCGGCGGCCATGCTCTAGTAGATGTAGCGGATCTGTTCGGCCCAGTAGCGCTCTACACGTCGCAGGGTACCCACGATCTCGACCAATCCGGCATCGGACAAAACGCCAGTATGTCGAATGCCATCAGCATGGCGCGCAAAGAGCTCGGAGACAGCGGTGCGCACCTCCCTGCCCTTCTCGGTCAGACGGACGCGTACTGCGCGGCGGTCGATTTCGCATCGCTGGTGATGCATGTAGCCCATCTCAACCAGCTTTTTGAGGTTATAGCTGACGTTGGAGCCCTGGTAGTAGCCACGGCTCTTCAACTCTCCGGCGGTGACTTCGTTATCGCCGATATTGAACAGCAGAAGACCCTGTACCGCATTGATCTCGATAATTCCCAACCGCTCAAATTCGTCTTTGATCACGTCAAGGAGAAGGCGGTGCAGACGCTCAACCAGCGTCAATGCGTCCAGGTAACCGGACATGAAGCCGGGCATGGAACGGGGCTCGAATTTCTCTAGGCGGCTCATCTGGGCATCCTGCTGGCTCGTCTTGTCGGACGTTTCATCGCAAAAATGCTGATATTCCGTTAAAAGATCGCACGATTAGCGCGCCTTCGCGCTGCGATCCCCCAATAACTCGATCAATGGTCGATATCGAGGCGGCGGGACGGCCTGTCCCGTCACCCACGCATAGAGATCGTGATCGTTCTCACCAAGCACAGCTTCGAACAATGCGAGCTCCGCGCTGTCCATCCTATCAAGTTCCGCATCGGCATATCCGCCCAGGATCAGGTCCATCTCCTTGATCCCGCGCCGCCACGCGCGAATGCGCAGCCGCTTGCGCCTTGTCTCGTCGCTCATACCGGTTCCGAGAGGCGGGCGCGCACGCGGCTTTCCAGAACGCGCAAGCGGTCGGTCAGACGTTCGCTTTCGCGCTGGGCGCGCACCAACTCGCGCAAAAGCTCACCATCGCCGCTTTCAGCAGGCTCGCCGGGCAGGGCGGGCCCCTCACCTTCCCCCGTCATCAGCCAGACGAGCGAAACGTTCAGCAAGCCGGACAGCATCTGGACACGATTCGCACGCGGTTCAGATTGATCGACCTCCCAGGCGCGCAGGGTCTTCACCTTGACCCCCAGCCGACGGGCCAAATCCGCCTGCGATAGACCGGCCGTCTCGCGTGCGCCGGCAAGCCGGTCCCCAAAGGTGGTGATATCCGGGTCGTACCAATTCTCGTCGGCCATCGTGGCTCCTTGATTGCAGGTCCGGCGCAAACTAGGACGACGTGACCGCCCTGCCAACCGGAGACGCCCCAGATGGCCTTTCTGTCCGACACCCTGTCCCGCGTGAAACCGTCGCCTACGATTGCCGTTACGACAAAGGCGCGCGAATTGAAGTCGGCGGGGCGCGACGTGATCGGTCTTGGCGCCGGTGAGCCGGATTTCGACACGCCGCAGAACATCAAGGACGCGGCTATACGTGCCATTGCCGAGGGGAAGACCAAGTACACTGCCCCGGACGGCATTCCGGAACTGAAGGAGGCGATCTGCGCCAAGTTCAAGCGCGACAACGGGCTCGACTACACGCCCGCCCAGATCAGCGTCGGGTCGGGCGGCAAGCAGATCCTCTACAACGCGCTGATGGCCACGCTGAACCCGGGCGACGAGGTGGTGATCCCCGCGCCTTACTGGGTCAGCTACCCGGATATGGTTCTGCTGGCGGGCGGCACCCCCGTCTTCGTCGAAGGACCGAGCCAGACCGGCTACAAGATCACACCGGAGCAGTTGGAAGAGGCGATCACCGAGAAGACCAAGTGGTTCATCTTCAACTCGCCCTCCAACCCTACAGGCGCGGGTTATACCGCGGAGGAGTTGAAGGGCCTCACCGACGTCCTGATGCGCCACCCGCATGTCTGGGTGATGACCGATGACATGTACGAGCACCTGACCTACGGCGATTTCGAGTTCGCCACCCCGGCCCAGGTGGAGCCCGGCCTGATGGACCGGACGCTGACCTGCAACGGCGTCTCCAAGGCCTACTCCATGACCGGCTGGCGCATCGGCTATGCGGGCGGCCCAGAAAACCTGGTGGTAGCCATGCGCAAGGTGCAGTCGCAATCCACGTCAAATCCCTGCTCCATCAGCCAGTGGGCCGCGGTGGAGGCGTTGAATGGCACGCAGGACTTCATCGCGCCGAACAACGCCCTCTTCAAACGGCGCCGCGACCTCGTGGTCGCCGCATTGAACGAATGCCCCGGCATCAAGTGCCCGACGCCCGAGGGTGCCTTCTACGTCTATCCATCGATCCATGGCTGCCTCGGCAAGACCAGCAAAGGCGGCGTGGCCGTGAGCGACGACGAAGCCTTCGCAACGGCATTGCTCGAGGAAGAAGGCGTGGCCGTCGTCCACGGCGCGGCCTTCGGCCTCTCTCCCGCCTTCAGGGTCAGCTATGCCACGTCGGACGAATTGCTCACCGAGGCCTGCGCTCGCATCAAACGCTTCTGCGAGGGGCTTTCGTGATCGAGGGGCTTCCCCCCTACTATTTCCGCGTCAAGGAGAACGGTGCGCTCGTTTTCCGAGTCGATGCCGAGAACCGGCATCGACGCCTGGACCTGGTTCAGATCGCCGCCGTCAACGTGAACAACGGACAGGTCCGCCCACAGGGTGACACCATCCTGTCATCGGAGGACGAGGCCGCCATCGCCACGTGGATGGCGGATCGCAAGGCCGCCCTGCAGGCGCGCGACCTTGAAGACCTTCACCGCGCCATCGACCATCTCAACCTTACGGCGCATTGGGCCCAGTCCCGTGCCAGCGAAGAGCAGTTGGAGGCCGTGACGGACCGTCTCCTGCTGGCGATGCACGATTTGCGTACCGTCCTCGTCCGCAAACGGGCGGACCGGGTGATGGCCGCACCCCAGGGCGATACCCGCAAGACGCCGTCGGAGACTTAGCGCGGTCCGACCAGTTCGAGGCCCAGGGTGGGCGGCGCGGTCGGTCCAAGCTCTTGCAACTGGGACAAAATGAAGCCGGTGAAATCCAAGACCGCAGACACCGGTTCTTCATCGAGCCCTGCAAAGACCGCAATCGTCAGAAGGACCGGAAGGGCGACATTCACAAAGACGGTAATGAGCGCAGTCGACACCTCGGCCAGCCAGATCGGCTGGATTTCACCCTCCTCCGAGAAGAGGTGTTCATCGGAAAAGGCCAGATCGACGACGTCGAAGAACCGATGCACGATCAGGCTCGACCACAAGAAGACCAAGACGAGCGCCACGGCCTCTCCGATCAGATCGGGCGATCCCAACGTCGGCAGCGGCAGGAGGGCGGCAATACCCTCGATGGCGCCATGCTTCCGAAGCAACAGGATCGACAGCGTCATGGCGTAGATCCCGTTACGCGCCTTTAGCGACGCCGATCCAATGTCGCGGCCGACAACCATCAACCACACAGACCGCACGAGAAACACGGCATTGGGCCAGATGACCACCATGGCCAGGCTGACAACCGCCATTGCGGCAAGAAGCTGAACAAGACTGAATGGAGAAATGAAGCGTCCCTGGAAGAACGACACAGCAAAATAGATCGCCAAGCACCCAGTTGCGATCTGCAACGCTCCGGCCATCAAGTCCCGCATCAAGGGCCGCATATGGGCTAGACCCATTTCAAGAAGATCTCCGAACCGCATCCCGCACCCCCAACGATCGACTGACAAAACGGCGCCAGGCTAGCACGATTTGGTCGATCGACCTGCCAGGATGCCGAGGCGGCATCGGCCCTTCCGTTCTGCGCGATTGCATGACATCGAACGAGGACACGCTCCATCGAAAGCCATGGACGGGCCCATGAAGATCGCGACCTGGAACATCAACGGCATCAAGGCTCGCTATGAGACGGTGGCTGCCTGGTTGCGCGATGACACGGCGCCCGACGTGGTCGTCCTTCAAGAGATCAAATCAACCGACGAAGCGTTCCCCACCGATCTTGTGGAGGGCACCGGCTATAGCTTGCACACCCATGGACAAAAGGGCTTCAACGGGGTCGCGCTCCTCTCACGCCTGCCGATTGAGGATGTTACCACGGGCCTGCCCGGCGATGAGAGCGACGAACAGGCGCGATATATCGAAGGCACCGTGATCGGCGAGACGGGATCCGCTCGGATTTGCGGTCTTTACCTGCCGAACGGCAACCCGGCGCCAGGGCCGAAATACAGCTATAAGCTTGCTTGGATGGACAGGTTGGAGGCGCGAGCGCGAGAGCTTCTCTCCGAGGAGGCACCGTTCTTGATGACCGGCGACTTCAACGTCATTCCGGACCCGGAGGATGCCGCGCGCCCCGATGCCTGGCGCGATGACGCACTCTTCCGGCCGGAAACCCGTTCCGCTTTCCGTCGCCTTATCCATCTGGGCCTGACCGAAGCCTTCCGCACACGCCATCCCGCCCAGCCAGGTCATTATTCCTTCTGGGATTATCAGCGCGGAGCTTGGGACCGAAACGACGGCATCCGCATCGATCACTTCCTGCTTTCGCCCGCGCTGGCGGATGCCATGACGGAGTGCACGATCCAGTCGGATATGCGCGGGCGGGAAAAGCCATCGGATCACGTCCCCGTCTGGCTGACGCTGGACCTGTAGCGGTCGCAACTTTTCTGTAGATCGGCACGAAATGTGGGGTTTCGACCCCGCCCTAACACCTGATATGGGTTTGGTGAGGGGACGTTATGCCACGCGACATAGCACAGAACAGCTTCCTTGGCGTCGACGTTTCGGCGACCGGACGGCGCTGGGTCGGGCTGGACGACGATCAGGTCCGTATGGCCGATGCCATCGTGCAGGCAGGGCATGCCTTGCCAGTCGCGCGCCATTTGGCACGCCGTGGGGTCGACCCCGCCCAAAGCGAAGGATTTCTCGCTCCCCGGCTGCGCGACCTGCTTCCAGACCCGCTAGATCTGCGCGACATGGGCCACGCGGCAGACCGTTTGCTGCTGGCTGTGGCCCGGCACGAGAGGATCGCGATCTTTGCGGATTACGACGTGGATGGCGCGGCCTCGGCGGCCCTGCTGATCTGGTGGCTGCGCGCGCAGGGCCGTTCCGCGACGCTTTACGTGCCAGACCGCATCGACGAGGGATATGGCCCCAACGCCCCGGCCATCGCCAAACTCGCCGCAACCCATGACCTGATCCTCTGCGTCGATTGCGGCACACTCAGCCATGCGGCGCTTGCCGCGGCGGACGGAACCGATGTCGTCGTCTTCGACCACCATCTGGGGGGCGATAGTCTGCCGCCCGCCCTCGCCGTGGTGAATCCAAACCGCCAGGACGAGACCGGGGAACTGGCCCATCTCTGCGCCGCCGCCGTCGTCTTCCTCGGTCTGGTGGAAGCAAACCGCCGTATGAAGGCCGATGATCAGCGAACGCCCGATCTGATGGCCCTGCTCGACCTGGTGGCGCTGGCCACCGTGGCAGATGTGGCGCCGCTGGTCGGTGTGAACCGCGCCCTGGTGCAACAGGGCCTGAAAGTGATGGCGGCCCGTGCGCGCCCCGGTCTGCGCGCCCTCGCCGATACGGCCGGTCTGGATGGTCCGCCCACAAGCCATTCCCTCGGCTACGTCCTTGGCCCTCGGATCAATGCCGGGGGCCGGATCGGTGCGGCCGATTTGGGCGCCCGCCTCCTGGCCACCGACGACTCCCACGAGGCGGAGGCCCTGGCCCACCGCCTCCACGTGCTGAACGCCGAGCGGCGAGACATCGAGGCACGCGTGACCGACGCCGCCAAGGAACAGGCAGCCACACGCGACGGGGCCCTCGCCTGGGCCGCCGCAGACGGCTGGCATCCAGGCGTGGTGGGCATCGTCGCTTCCCGGCTAAAGGACAGCTTCCAGCGCCCCGCTGTCGTGATCGGGCTGCGAGACGACGGCACTGGACAGGGCTCTGCCCGGTCGGTCGGGGGCGTCGATATCGGCGCGGCCATCCAGAGGCTGGCCGCCGAGGGATGGCTAATCAAGGGCGGCGGCCATCGCATGGCAGCGGGCCTCACCGTGGACCGGGACAAGCTGGAGGAGGCGATGGCCCGCCTTGACGCCCTGCTCGCACGGCAAGGGGCCGGACACGGCGGGCCCTCCGATCTGCGCATCGACGGTATCTTGATGCCTGCCGGCGCGACGCTCGATCTGGTACGGGCGCTGGAGGCGGCCGGTCCGTTTGGCCAAGCGGCTTCCGCGCCGCGCTTCGCGATCCCGGACATCCGCGTCGCCCACGCAAAACCGGTGGGAGAGGGCCACCTAAAATTGACCCTCAGCGATGGTGGGCCGATCCGCCTGGATGCCATCGCCTTCCGCGCCGCGGCGAGCGGCCTCACGGACGCGGTCGACCGAGCCGCGGGCGGGCCGATCCATGTGGCCGGAAGGCTTGAAATCAATCGGTGGCAGGGCCGTGAACGCGTCCAACTCTGCGTCGAGGACATCGCCTTGTCGACCGGCACCGCCGCCGCCTGACCGAGCTCAAAAATCCGCTTGCAGGCTCAAGGCCGCTCGCTTAGATACCCGTCACCTACCGGCAGGGCCCGTTCGTCTATCGGTTAGGACGCCAGGTTTTCAACCTGGAAAGAGGGGTTCGATTCCCCTACGGGCTGCCACTTTTCGATATCGTAGGCTCCTGCGCGTGGGCGGGCGCAGAGCTTCGTTTGATGCCGGGGGTGGGCGCAAGTGTCGCGAAACTCTTTGCCGGGCAAAACAGTCGCGGAATGCTGCGGCATCACCCAGTTCGGACGAACCGCCACGGGCGGTTAGCATCGCGGCGCATGATCCAGCCATTCCTACAATAGATCGGCGGACGGATACGTGAACGCGGCCCAGAGCCGGGTGTGGAGACCTTTTCCGGCTGCGGGAGCCAACCTCCGGATACCCAAAGCTCGTGGTCTCTTCCGCTCTAGGTTCCTTCGCTGATGGTGCGGCGGCAAACCTGCAGACGGCAAACTTCTATGGTTTGCTTCCGGGCGAAGCATCCCTGACCATGGCCCATCTCGGTCGCTTGCTTTGCAATCGCCTATCGGACTACGGAACCGATTGGACGTGCGACCTGCTCGGTGTGGTTTCCTTGCCTGCCCGATATGGCAGCCGTGTGATCGTGGCGAACATTGCAACGACATGGGCAAGATAAGCCAATGGGACTTCCCGCGGTCGGCCCGAGCCCGTCGATATATGGCGGGTCTGAGAAGACGTGCTGGCAGAACGCGCAACTACGTCAATAAGACTTTGCCGCCACCGACCAGAGGAACCCCGGACCCGGCGCCGAGTAATGCGAGATCCCCTAAGCTGACCCGAAGATCGATGCGATCAGGCCCCAGTAGGCGCGGCATTGGATGCACGCGGCGGAATAACTTCTCGGTCGCCGAGAACCCATCGCGCCCCATCGGGGGCGTCGAAGCCGAGCGAGATCAGATGCACGACTACGTGGATCCAAGCCCATGTAAGAAGCCCCTGTTCGGCAAGCGCCTCGGGGTGGTTCGCAAGCCACCAAATCGCCATGACGACGGACGGAATCCAGGCGGCGTGAGGGATCGAGGTCGCCTTCGATATTCCGCGCTCTATCAACGCAAGGGCCATGTTCCAGATCAGGATGAAGGAAAAACCGATCATCGCGACCGCGGCGACGGGGTGGCCGGTCGCCCAGAAGGCCCAGAAGGCTGCAAGATTTGCCGGAAGGAGGCCGAGCCAGATCCAAATCTGAATCCAGATCTTAGCACCCAGAAGTGACGTCCACATGTCGCCGAAGCGGGCCCAGCCGTCGATCCGAACCACCGACCAGAGGGCGAGTGCGCAGAAGGCTGCAACCTCGGCGTAGAGAAGAGGCCGAACCGCGAGGTAGAATCCGCCTCCGTCGAGCAAGGCCCAGACACGCATTAGGCATAACCCGGCAAAGCCCACCGCAGAGGCCGCGAGCATGGCAGAGCGCGCGGGGAACCGCGCTGTACCGATGGCCCAGCATCCCGAACCCCAGGCCATGGACACCGCGCCCACGGTCGCCAGCACATAGAGTGTGGCGTCCGTGATCCCGAGAGCCTCCATCTCAACGGTGATCTTGTCGGTAAGGGACACAAACATTCCGGCCCAAAGAACAGTCCCGAAGATCGTCAGCACTGCGCCGAGATATGTCAGTGAGGGTGATCCTGCCTCTGCATTGTCCGGCCCTGGAGCGGATATCATGTCCGTAAGACTTTCGAGAGTGTCGTTAACGCGCAGGCTCGTCGGCTCCGTGCGGTGCGTCAATTCCCTGTTGGGTAATGCTTTCGCGCTCTTTCTGGTGTCAGTCTCGCAGCATTAGATCTCGGTCGGACTCTCTGGCTGACCTGCAGCTCCAACCTTTCGGCACCTTACTGGAGCAAGCGCTGCCTGAGTGACGCCTGTCCGAGTTGGTCGTCTTGTGGCCATTCGAGCAACGCCGCGGCATTTAAGCATGGTCGAGGCGGCCCCAATCACGCGGTTACACGCGGCGGTAAGACGCTCGCCCTTCCCCTAGCCGCATCGAACGAGATACCTGACGCGGCTGGTTCCAGTGTCGCTCCGTCAGTGCGCGACACTGCACCGACGAGTGACGTAACGTCTCTGCTTCTAGGGGATTTTCGTAGCGCGCCATGTCCGACTTTGAGGACCGACCGAATACGACACCTCCGGACAACGAACATGACGGTTCCCGAATCTCGCGTGCACGGGCGTCGACTTCGACGGAAACCAATACACCGGACTGACTTTCTATGACCGTCGGCTTTGGCAAAACGGGTCGTCACCGATGAGGTCTGGACCTTCGCCAGCAACCGCTTAGCGGCGGACGTCGAAATTGACCTTCGTAGAAAGACCACATCATCTCAACCGCCGCACGGCCGAAAGACACCGCCACGCCGGAGCCCTCAGCCGCGCTTTTCCAGGGGCCGGCATGGCCGGACACGTCGGATCGCGCCCGCAGGTCCTTCTTCAAACTGCTACAGAAAATCCGCTCCCCAACTGAGAGTTTTCATAATGAACTCGTCGAAAGCCGTTCTCAGAGCAACCTTATGCCGACCCTTGCGCACCGCGAACGGCCACGCCGGGCGGCGCTGCGGTGCTCTCCCGGATGACGAGCTCGGATGGCATCAAGATACGAAACATGTCGGCCTCGTCCTCCAGGCGCAGTAGCGCAATCATCCGCTCAGCCGCTTCACGTCCGAAGGCCGCCCGAGGTTGGTGCAGTGTTGTCAGTGCGGGGATGAAGCGGGCGGCGAAATCAATATCGTCGAAACCCACCACGCTGATGTCGGAGGGCACATTCAAGCCGAGCCGACGAAGTGCACCGATTGCGCCTATTGCGCATTCGTCGGAGGCGCAAAATAGGGCCGTTGCACATCGATCCTCGGCCCAACTCGCGACAGCGGCTTCGCCGGAGGCCATTGTGAAATCACCGGGTACGACCGTGCCTTGGAGGTTAAGCGCGGCGCAGGCAGCCAAGAACCCTTCCGATCGAGCTTCAGCGATATCGTTGCCCGCAGGGCCCGCAACGTGGAGCAGGCTGCGGTGGCCGAGCCCGGCAAGATGCGCGACTGCAGTGCGGGCCGCCTCTGCGTTGTCAGTCCCAATGCCGGACAGGCCATAGTCGGGGTTCCATTCGCAAAGGAGTACGACCGGTAGCGTCCAACTCCGCACCATTTCTGCGTCGAGCGAGCCGTCGAGCAAAACGATGCCGTCAGCACGCCCGTCATGGGCAAGCGCCGCGAGGCGTGCCGGATCGCCCCGGCTATCCGCAACTTGGACGGCCAAGCCTTCGGTCTCGGCGGCTTCGGTAATCGACGCAATAATGCGGCTGAAGAAAGTATTTGCGAGGTTGGGAACCAGGACGAGGATCGCGCGCGCGCGCCGCGAACGGAGATCGCGCGCCGCCGCATTGATCCGGTAGCCCGTCGCTCGCACGGCCTTGAGGACGCGGTCGCGCGTGCTCTTTTCCACGCGCTCCGGATTGCTGAGCGCTCGGCTGACGGTCGCGGTGCTTACACCCGCCGCAAGCGCCACGTCCTTGATGCGGGCTCGTCCTGCCATCCGTGATCCTCCTTCTGCACCCGCTTCACATCTTGGGGCTTGCGCGCAAGGGAACGCGCCGTGTAATCGATTGCAAGCTGTAATCGATTACACATCGATTCGGGCGCACGGTCTCCTGTGGAGGGGAGGCGGTGAGCGGAGGAGTGAGAGGATGAAGGCGAACACGGGCGCCGCCCTGCTGGTCTGGTTTGCGGGAGACGCTTTGCCATTCGGCAAGCGTGATCTGATCGCGCAGCGCATAACCAAGCGCGACAAGGATGGCTGGAAAGGTGGCGTCGCGGGTAGCTCAATGCTGGGGGAAGACCGTTGAGGCGTCCTATCCGCCTCGGCATGGTCGGTGGTGGGCGCGGCGCGTTCATAGGCGGTGTGCATCGGATCGCGGCGCGGCTCGATGGTCGCTTCGACCTTTTGGCCGGAGCCCTCTCATCGACGCCAGAGCGTGCTCGCGCTTCCGGCGCAGAAATCGGGCTCGACGCGGCGCGCTGCTACGACGATTTCGAAACGATGGCCGAAGCGGAAGCTGCGCGTGCGGACGGGATTGAGGCCGTCGCGATCGTCACGCCAAACCACCTTCACCGCGCGGCCTGCGAGCCCTTCCTTGCACGCGGCATCCATGTCCTCTGCGACAAGCCACTGACAGCGACGGTTCAGGATGCGGAGGCGCTCTCCCAAGCAGTCGACGCGTCCGACGCCCTCTTCGTCCTCACACATAACTACACAGCCTACCCAATGGTTCGCCAGGCACGTGCGATGGTCCGCGATGGCGCGGTCGGCGCGGTCCGTGTCGTACAGATCGAATATTCGCAGGATTGGCTCTCTAAGCCCGCCGAAGCGACCGGCCTGAAGCAAGCCGAATGGCGCACCGATCCCGCGCGCTCCGGCGCGGGCGGCAGCATCGGCGATATCGGAACGCACGCCTACAACTTGGCGAGTTTCGTCACGGGCCTCACGGTCGAGCGCCTCGCAGCCGACCTGACGGCGTTCGTCCCAGGCCGCAGACTGGACGACAACGCCCATGTCCTGCTGCGATATGTCGGCGGTGCGCGCGGCATGCTCTGGTGCAGCCAGGTTGCACCCGGCCAAGAGAACGCGCTCCGACTGCGCGTCTTTGGCGAGAGCGGCGGGCTCGACTGGGCCCAAGAGGAGCCGGACCGGCTCTGGCACACCCCGCTCGGGCAGCCCAAACGGCACATCACCCGAGCCGGCGCGGGCTACACGCAAGCGCGGGGGCATCGGTTACCCGCAGGTCACCCCGAAGGTTATCTGGAAGGCTTCGCCAACCTCTACGCCGAGGCCGCCGACTTGATCGAAGCCAGTCGGCTGGGCAATCGACCGGAGCATCTCCTTCCGGGGATTGAAGCCGGCCTCGACGGCATGCGCTTCATCGACGCCTGCGTGCGCTCTTCGGCCGCTGATGCCGCTTGGGTCGCACCATGACGCTGGAGCTTCGCGCCATCGATCATAGCTTCGGCGCTGTGCAGGTTCTGCACGACGTCTCTATCACGCTGCATCCCGGCGAAGTCCACGCTCTGATCGGCGAAAATGGCGCGGGCAAGTCAACCACGATGAAGATCATGTCGGGTTACCTTGCTCCCACCCGGGGCGAGGTTGCGCTGAACGGCTCCCCTGCCCGCTTTGCCGCGTCTCAAGACGCAGAAGCGATGGGCGTGGTTCTCATTCACCAGGAGTTCAACCTCGCCGAGCAGCTTACCGTCGAAGAGAACGTCTTCCTCGGTCATGAACTGAAGCGCGGCCCTTTTCTCGACAAACGCGCCATGCGTGACCGGACGCGCCGCCTCCTTGCGCGCCTGGACTGCCACGTCGATCCGCAAGCGACGGTTCGCGATATCTCAAATCCCGACAAGCAGATGGTCGAGATTGCCAAGGCGCTCTCGCGCGATGCGCGTGTCCTTATCATGGATGAGCCGACAGCAGTGCTGACCGAGCGCGAGGCCAACAGTCTTTTTGTCCAGGTTGATCGGCTTCGCGCCGAAGGCGTGGCGATCCTGTTCACCTCTCACAAGCTGGGCGAGGTGAAGCGTCTTTCTGACAGACTGACGATCCTGCGCGATGGCCGCGTTGTGGCCCAAGCGATGACGGCCGAGATGACCGAAGACCAGATGGCCGAAGCGATGGTCGGCCGGGACGTGTCGTCGCTTTATCCCGCGCGGCCGGCGCCCGTCGGTGACGAGGTCGTACTGTCCGTGCGGAACCTCGCCGTGCCCGGCCATGCGCGCGACATCTCATTTGATCTCCGCCGTGGCGAGATCCTCGGTCTCGCCGGGCTCATCGGTGCGGGCCGGACAGAAGCGATGGAGGGTCTCGTGGGCTTGCGCACCGCGACGGGCGAGATCGCCGTCAATGGCACGCCAACAGCGATCGCCAGACCTCGGGACGCACTCGACCGCGGTATCGCCTACCTGACCGAGGACCGGAAGGAACGTGGCCTTCTTCTTGAGAAGGGTTTGCGCGAGAACCTCACATTGCAATCACTTTCCGACTTCACCGGCATCCTGATCGACGAGAAGGCAGAGGGCCGGGCTCTGGACCGTGCAATCGCGGAATTTGATATCCGCACCCCGCACCGGGCCGCCGCCGTCGGCAATCTGTCAGGTGGCAACCAGCAGAAGCTGCTCCTGGCAAAGACGATGCTCGCCCGGCCAGAGATCGTCATCATCGACGAGCCGACACGCGGCATCGACATCGGCACTAAGCAACAAATCTACGAGTTCATCCAAGCCCTAGTGGCAGGCGGAGCCTCCGTCATCGTCATCTCCTCCGAAATGCCCGAGGTGATCGGCCTCGCCGACCGCGTCCTTGTCCTCCGAGAAGGACGTATCGCAGGGGCACTCAATGGCGACGACATCACCGAAGACCGGATCATCCGCCTCGCCACCGGCCTTGATCGACAGGAGGCCGCAGCATGACCACCGCCGACACAGTCATAACACGGCGACACGCCGCTCTCGACCTGCGTGTCCTCGGCCCGATCCTCGCGCTGATTGCCCTCGTCCTCGTGGGCGCGCTCCTGAATCCCAATTTCCTAAGCCCCGGCAATGTGACCAACGTCCTGTCACGCTCCGCCTTCATCGGCATCATCGCGGTCGGCATGACCTTCGTCATCACGTCCGGCGGACTTGACCTGTCGGTCGGTGCGATGGCCGCCTTCATCGCGGGGCTGATGATCCTTGTGATGAATGCGCTTCTGCCAACGATGGGTATGGGCCTGCCGCTCGTGCTCGTGGGCATGGCGACAGCGCTTGCCGTGGGCGGGCTCGCCGGTGCAGTAAATGGTTTCCTCATCACCACCATGCGCATTGAGGCATTCATCGTCACCCTCGGGACGATGGGCATTTACCGCAGCCTCGTCACCTGGATGTCCGACGGCGGCACGCTCTCGCTCGACTTCGCGCTGCGCAGCTATATTCGGCCGATCTACTTCGACGGGATCCTTGGCATCGCATGGCCGATCCTCGCTTTCGCGCTGATCGCAGTGCTCGGCGAGGTCGTGATGCGGCGCGGCGCCTTCGGCCGACACGCAGCCGCCGTCGGCTCCAACGCTCAAGTCGCGCGCTACTCCTCCGTGGACGTGAACCGGGTGCGGATGCTGGGCTATCTGAGCCTCGGGTTGCTCGTCGGCGTGGCGACAATCCTCTACGTGCCGCGGCTCGGATCGGCGTCACCTTCGACCGGCACGCTTTGGGAGCTGGAGGCCATCGCCGCCGTCATCATCGGCGGGACGATGCTGAAGGGCGGATTCGGCCGGGTCTGGGGCACCGTGATCGGCGTCCTGATCCTCAGCCTGATCGACAACATCCTGAACCTGACCGACGGCGTGTCGCCTTACCTCAACGGCGCCATCCAGGGCGTCATCATAATTCTCGCCGTGATCCTGCAGCGGGAACGCAAGGCCGGCGCCTGAACGCCGGGAAAATCCAATGGGAGGACTGACCATGAAACACATCGCTCTCGCCACCCTGGTGGCGGCCACGGCCCTGCCAGCACTGGCACAGGATACCAGCGTGATCGGCGTCTCGATCCCGGCTGCGACCCACGGCTGGGCCGGTGGCATGAACTTCCACGCACAGGAGGCCATCGAACGGCTTGAGGAGGTCTATCCGCAACTCGACTTCGTGCTCGCGACCGCGTCCGATGCCGCCAAACAGGTCAACGACATCGAAGACATGTTGGCGACACGCGACATCGCCGCGCTTGTCGTGCTGCCCTTCGAGTCTGAGCCGCTGACCGGTCCCGTTTCTGCCGTGGCCCAGAGTGGTGCATGGGTCACGGTCGTCGATCGCGGTCTTGCCCAGGAGGGGATCGAGGATCTCTACGTCGCGGGTGACAATGCAGGCTTCGGACGCGTCTCCGGCGAATACATGGCCTCTGCCATGCCCGACGGTGGTAAGATCGTCGCCATGCGCGGCATTCCGACAACCATCGACAACGAGCGGGTGGCTGGGTTCGAGGCCGCAATCGACGGGTCCGGTATCGAGGTGCTCGATATGGAGCACGGCAACTGGAACCGCGATGACAGTTTCACCGTCATGCAGGACTTCCTCTCCAAGCACGCGCAGATCGACGCCGTCTGGGCCGCCGATGACGACATGGCCATCGGCGTGCTGGCGGCAATCGAAGCCGCAGGCCGCGACGATGTGAAATTCGTACTCGGCGGCGCCGGCATGAAGGAGATGATCGCTCGGACCCGCGATGGCGACCCGATGATCCCTGCTAACGTGACGTACCCGCCTTCCATGGTGGCCACCGCGATCGAGCTCACTGCCGTCGGCCTAACATCGGACGCGCCTGTCTCCGGGGTCTTCACAATTGGATCGGTATTGGTGACCCAGGAGAACGCGGAAGACTTCTACTTCCCCGACAGCCCGTTCTGATCCCCAGAGCATATACTCATTGGGCCGCGGCGGGATCGTCGCGGCCCCGTTCGCCGATCTGCAGCGCGCAGGCCATTCAAGAGATCAGCGTGATCAGTCGCCCGTAGAGGCGAGAATCGCGGCTCACAGACCGAAAAGGTTCTGGGCTTCATGGCAATCACACAGCTTTGGTTCAAAAAGCCGCCCATCTGATCGAAGGCAGCGGCGCATCCCCGACCGGTCCCAATGGCCGCCCACGACAGCCCCGCGTATTACGCCAGAGCCGTCGCCTTGCGAACAAGATGCCTTGGTCACTCACGCCGGGCGATGTTCTGGACAATCAATCCCGATCAACCGGCCGTGCCGAAGGGAGTAGCTTGCAGCCTAAACCTATTGCTGGCGTGTATATTCCGCAATCGTCGTACGGGCGCTGCCCAACAGGGCCAAAGCGTCGATCCCCACAACCGCTGCTTCATCGACCCAACGTTGCACGGTGGCATCGAAGGGCGCTGTCAACTCGGCAGTCGCCTCGGGTGACATCTCGGTCACGTCGTTACCAGCATTCACGGCCATCTCGATGCCAACCGGCTCAATGTTGTTCCAGGCCTCACCCATCTTTACGGCAAGTGCGACGCCGGAATTGTCATCGATGATCTGCCGAAGGTCGTCTGGCAGGGAGTTGTAGCTGTCGAGATTCATCGCGAATAGGAACGTGGACGTTCCGAACCGTGCGCCATTGGCCATCTCGACGGAGTTCGACGTCAGTTCGGCAAGACCGAGCGGGATCGTAACCTCGAAGGGCACCAATCCGGCGTCCACGGTGCCTTCGGACAGAGCCCCCGGAAGCGCGGGAACCGGCATGCCGACCGGCTCCGCTCCAAGCTCTTCGAGCATCCAAGCACCGGTACGGGAGGGGCTACGGATCTTCAGACCCTTGAAATCGGCCAACTCGGAAACGGTACCCTGATTGAAATGCAACGCATTGCCGGCATGGACATGGACGAGCAGCGGGTGGATACCGACGTAGTCCGGCAGGAGGATCTCCATCAGGTCCTGGATCGCCAGGTTGGTTGCGCGCGCATCACTCAGGTGGATGCCGGGCAGCTCAAAGACCTCTGTGCGCGGAAAGGTTCCTGGGGTGTAGCCTGGGACAGTCCAGACGACATCGGCGACTCCATCGCGGACTTGGCTGTAGAGTTCTGGCGGACTGCCGCCAAGCGACATCGACGGAAAAATCTCGAAGGCGATGCGTCCATCCGATGCCTCTTCGATGGCTTTGGCCCAGGGCTCTATTAACATCGTCTGCGCGGGCGCTTTCGGCCCGAGGAAGTGATGGATCGAAAAGGTATATTCCTGCGCGGACAGCGACGTCGAAAGCGCGACGTTCGCAATACCGGCCGTCGCGAAGAACGCCAAACTTTTCAGGATACGCATTTCATTCTCCATTATCTTGAGCGCGTCGGTCGCGAGGCAACCAGGTTTTGATGTCGTCGCAGCCAAGCGATGACGATTGTCTTCGTTCGCGGTCGGTTTCGTGACGCGCACGACCAGGTCGAAAAGTCGACACTGCCGCCGGGCGTTCGCCCATTCGGACCTTGGCCAACAGCGTCAGGGGCATGCTTCACCCCGACATTCGTAGGCGTTGACATCTGCCCGCACGACGCCGAACGCGCCGAGATCGACAAGGTAGACACCGTCCTCGATGCCCAAGAGCTCTCCCTCCAGCACGACATCCCCGTCGGACATAAGGGCTACCTTTCGGTCGGCGGGATCCGATACGGCCGCGGGGGGGCATCCATCCCCTTCGCAGGTGACCATTTCCGCCTCGATGCGAAGTTCGCCGACATTCGTCGCAACAACATATGTTCCGTTCGTGAACTCAAGCAGGTCGCCAGATACGCGAAGGCTGCCATCTGGGCTTGCCAACGTCACAGGGGCGGGCGGTATCTCCAGTTCTGTGCCTTCGGGGCAAGCCGCCCCGATGCAGAAGACGTCCTGGGCCGGGATCGAAACCCGCCCGACAGATGCGCGCAGCCGAAAGATGCCGTCCTCGAAGCCAAGCAATTGTCCGGAGACGCCTTCGCCATCGTCGAATTTCAACGTCACCTGATTGGCATCCTGCGCGTTGGCAGTCGTCGCCATCAGGAAGAGTCCTAGAAGCAGTGGCCGCATGGTCGTACCTCGGTCGTCATCTGCAGGAGCCAGTCTCGCGGTCATCCCATGCCAGGGGGTTAGCCCCGGCATGGGGGAAGCGTGTGACGTCAGCTGTTACCATTGCGGAAATCGATCATGTGTCGGCGAACCGTCTGGAACCAAAGCCCCGATTCCTTGATATTCCCAAGGCCGTTATTGATCGTGCTGAGGATGGCATCGGCGCGGGGATTATCATTCGCGACCGTCGCGTGGAAGAAATCCACATAGGACAGACTTTCATGCATCTGAACGCGCTCTCTCGCATCCAATTCCTGGATGCGCGCATCCGCCACCTCAATGGCGACGAGCGCGATGTCCACCTTTTCTTCCATGACAAAATCGATGCAGGCTGCGGCATCGGGCGCCCGCACGATCTCAATAGCCGGCTCCAAAAGTCCAACGGCTTCAAGGGGGATCAGCGTGTGATCCGCCGCACGGCAGATCGTCTTGCCCAGAAGTTCCTGGTGGCTGGTGAATTCGGGGTCGCTCGCCATTGAGTAATAGCCGAAGATTTCTTCGTAGAGCGGGTCGCTGAACCGGAAATTATCACACAGAAACTGAGATTCCGGGCCGAGCTCGGCATCCGCATCGCAAGCGGGTTCAAGTTGTCCGACGCTGACGTCGAAAGCTCTCTTCGTCAGCAAGGGGTCCAGATGGGCGTCGAGGTCGTTCACAAAGTCGATCTCGTATTCCGCTTGCACGTCGGCGTTCACCAAGGCCAGTTCGACGATTTCCGTCAGCAGGCCGCCCTGGGGATCATCCTCATCGAGAAACGGCCGCCATCCCGAGGCGCTCAGCACGCGGAAGGCACGATCGGCGTCGTCCCCGTCTCCGGTCGGCCGAGACGTTTCTACGCTGGCGAGAACGGCCCCCGGTGCGCTGCCATCGAGACAAGGAATAACCAGTCTCTGGCCGACGCGGATGATCCCGGGATTCGGGCCAATGACATCTATGTTGGCGTCGTAAATGACCGTGAAATTGCTCAGGTTGCCATAGGCGCGCTGCGCGATCGAAGACAAGAAGTCGCCCGCCTTCACGGTATATTCCGTATTGCAGGAGATATCGTCAGCACTTGCTGCTGCAGCAGGGATGCTCAGGGCTGATCCCAAAAGCAAAGCCGTTAGATTTCGCATTGCCCACACCTTCTCGTCTCGTTCATCCGATGGTCGATTGCAGGACTAGCCTGAATCTGGGCAACAGTGAGAAAACTTGGAGACTATTGCTGACAAAGTCTTGGTAAACGCACGGGCGTGACCCGTTTCCATGGATGTTACCGGCTGGAAACCTTTGGCCTCTCGCGAGCCTTTTTCATGTTCGTTCGTGGGGGGTTTCCAAAGCAGGGTAACGGCGGTCGAGACCGCATCAAACATCCGTGACCTCGACGGGCGTATTCCGGCCTCCGCGATGGTCCGAGACGCACACCGTCCGAACCCAGTTCGCGCTCTCAAATGGTCACCGTGGCGTCCGGAAAGATGATCGGCCGGGGGGATCGACGAACCCTCTCAGGGGCAGGCCTGAACCGGGTCCACTGCCGCTGATCGGATGCGGAAGACGACAGGGCGCTCAGTCGCTTGGCGTCGCCTCCACGCGGCTGCAATCCGTGGTCGCCTCGCCCTGGAACGTCCATTCGTTGAGCTCGGGGTCGAAGAAGATCACGATGGGTGCGCCGTCCACCTCCGGCGCCTCTTCCGTGCCCTGAAAGAAAATAGCTTCCCGTCTGCGCGGGATAAGTCTCGCCCCGGAACATGATCGACCGGCTCTCACCCCTTGTGTCGATGACGACCGTGCCATGTGTTGGAAAATGACAGGTGAAAACCGTGTTCCAGACTTCATCGGCCCCGACAGCGGCGGGCGCAACAAGCAGCGCACAGAGAAAGACGGCCCTGGCTATGACCACATGCCTCGGGCGGCTACGCCTCATCCGCTCGACCCGAGCCATCGGCGGACGCCAAGCCATCGAAACCGTCATCCTTATGACGGGCGTAGAAAAGCCAGATCGCCGCCAGCGAGCAGAACGTCTGGAACCCGATCATTGCGACCGACAGCCAGACATAGTTTCGGATCTCCTGATCGCCGGGACCAAGTGACGAGAGAATCGAGATGACGGCGAAAAGCCGGACCAGCAACATCGCCAACGAGAGTATTACGCCAGCGACGGCAACGATCCCGACCCTGGACCGAGTGATGCGAAGCCGCGGTCCTTCCAACGCAAGCCAGAGGGCGACGCCGTATGTCAGGAAACCGTAAACCGCATCCATCACCCAGGTGCCGGAGGGGTCCGCCGGCGGCGCGGGGCGGACGAAGTTGGACCAGAATGCTCCGATGAGAAAATTGAGTACGACGAACAGAACGAAGGTGGCGCCAAGATGGAGCGCTGTCGCCCCGCCCGTGCCGCCATGTCTGCTCGGGTTTTCCACTGTCATCGCCCGTCTCCCATCACACCATTCCTTGCGCCCATCGAACCGGCCGGGGCCAAGCCCGGTACCAGCATCGCGCGCCTTTGCCTCAAGCGTAGGGGATCAGAAGCCCGACCGCGATGGCCGTCCGGGAAAACCAGAAGGTGTTCGGCTGTATCGGCTTCCAACAGACAGCGCGACATCTGGCTGAGCGGGCTCAGGGGCTGACCATCCGTATGGATCGCAGCGCACCCTCGGTCACCACGAACCCGGCCTGCCGCATCTCATCCGTCGGCCACGTCCCGCTCTGGACGTTTCGCACGACCTCCATCGGTGGCGGAGGCGGCCAGATTGGCGCATCCGCCGCCGTCCTGGCCAAAAGCTCTTCTTGCACAGCGCGAGCGCCCCCGCTCAGACCCGTGGCGTTCTGAAGCGTGAAGGCAGGCAAAGTGCCCTGGTTCGCCACCTGCCAGGGGTTTGCCCCGGCATCCATCAGAACCTTGGCCGATGCCCAATCCCCGAAGGACAGTGCCGAATCCAAAGGCGTGCGGCCGAACATATCGGACTGGTTCACATTCGCACCGAACTGCGCCAACACCGCCACGGCATCGGACCGTTCGTAGAAAAGTACCTCGCGTAGCGCGGATGTGCGCCCCTCTGTCGCCGCGTCGGGGGACGCGCCAGCCTGAAGCAGCATGACGGTCATCACTTGGTCGTCGGCAAGGGCGGCATAGGTCAGGGCAAGGCCGGGGATCGCCCCGTTCGGGTCTGCGCCAAGCTCCAACAGGGCGCCAAGCATGTTCGGATTGCAACTGGCGATGGCGATCGTCAGCAGATCGGCCATGTTCCCGGCATAGGGTCGCGTCCCCTCTGGCAAAACCGTGCGCGTGGACAAGAGGTCCGGCTCCGCGCGCACGAGCGCTTCCAACACGTCGAAACGGCCGGATTGTACGGCCTGCACGAGGGCCAGCCCGCGCTCGCCATTCGTGAGGGTGGGCGAGATCTGATGTTCGCTCGGAAGTATCGGGCGCGAAGTTGAGAAGCACGCAGCCTGCACCGCCGTCACCGACGCAGCACCCAATAGCGCGACCAAGGCTGAGGCAAGCGCGCTATGGGCCATCCAGTCACCAAAGGCAAAACGGGAACGCGATGGATTCAAGGCAGTCACCTCCGCGGGCTCATTGATCCGGATCGCCGAGCCCCAACTCCGCTGGGCAAGGCTTCCGGATGTGATCACACGAGGCTATCGCACCGACCAGAAGGCGCAAGACCACTCCGTTCCCGTGGAAGACCCGTTGTTCAGCTTCCCGCAGCCTCGTCCGGGTAGGTGACATCGAATGAGAAAGCTCCGGCCGGCCGGATCGTGAACATACATGCGGACCATGCCGGACGTCCGTCCTGTACCATCACCTCTCGCAGCGCGATCAGCGCGTCATCGACATCGAAGTCGAGCTCTGCGTCAACCGATTGCCCCTGCGACCAGAGACCGTCCGTCTTGTAGCGATAGGTCTTCTGGGTCCAATCACTCTCGACCTCGGCTTCGATACGTGCCGCCTCGAAGCCTTCCGGGCAGATCGTGAGAAGCGCCCGCGTCAACGTTCCGTAAAGGCTGTCTTGATCCATCGGCATGGGCGCACGGAAGCCGATCCTGCCACTCAAGGCAAGCCTGGCGGCCTCCGGTCAAGGGCGCGCGGACTCGCCGTTTGACGCGGCCATGGGAAGCGGTCCAAATATGGGAATGCCTGCCGGGCCTGACCGCGCCGGGCCGGACGGGGGACGAAACCATGCGGCACACAATCATTGCGCTTGCGCTGTTCGCGCTTCCCGCTGCTGCAGAACCCCGACAGGCGGGCAACATCCTTTACGATCTCCCCGCCGGATGGGAAGCCGTGGAGACGGAGACCGATACCGACGGGTTTCCGGCGACCGAACTTCGCCATGAAGATTGGCTCGACAACGGGCTGCCCTTCGTGACGCTGACCCGTGGCACCAATGATCCGCCCGACGGTGACGCGCTGCTCGGTTGGGCGTCATCGCATCTCCAAGCGCATCTGGAATTGGACGACGATGAGCGTCTGACGATGGAGAACTGGAAAGAACTCGGCGATTTCGGCCCGGGCCCTGTCTGGTTCGGTGTTGGCGCCGTTGCGAACCCCGATACCGGGACCGTTTCCGACGTCGTCGGGGCGTTTCTGCTCGATCTCGGAGAACGGGCAGAGCTTGTCTTCACCGAGGTCCGCGTGCGTCGCGTCGAAGACCCGGCGGCGGCCTTGAAGGCGGCCGTGGCTTTTCTGACCGGCTCGCTGGAGGGGTTTCGCTTTGTAAGCAAAGGGGCACAGCCCCTGCTCGGCGCCCCGCGCCCCGGCCCCTTCGCGGGGGTCTATCATGGCACCCACCTCCGGATCATGCCCGGCTTTGACGGCTCGGTCCAAACCGATCTCGTGCATGAATTGGTGGTGATGCAGGCCGACGGGCGCTTCTACGAGGGAATACCGCCCGGTGGGGTCGCGGGATTGAATGACCCGGACCTCCGCCTGATGCGCACCGGAGACTGGGGCCATTACGAGGTCTCAGGCGACCGTGTGACACTCCGCTACGCGAATGGCGAAGTGGATGATATGGACTACGAAGATGGCACGCTCACGTTCGGGAACGCGACGCTGTCGCCAATTGGCCTTCTGCCGGACGGCACGACCTTTGCGGCCACGCGCGAGAGCATCTTCTTCGTGGCAACGGGCATCGGCTTCGATAACAGGACAAGCGTCTCGGGCAGCAGCACGATTGTCTTCCGCACTGACGGGACCTTCGGTCGCGAAGGCTTCACCGGCGCGACGGGCACATACGATACGGGCGCCTTCGCGACGAGCAACGAGACGAGTGCGGACGGCCGGTACGAGGTCCGCGGCGGCGAGATCGTCCTGCGCTTCCAAGACGGGCGGGTCTGGCGTTGGGACTGCTTCGTTCTCCAGGACAAGGGTGAGGCACCCACGCTCTGGCTCGGCGGCAAGATCGCCGAACTGGCGCCCGGCTACCGACTTCCGGCCCAGGTCCGAGGGGATGCGGCCGTCGCTGCAGCCGGGGCGCCAAACCCGCTCGCCGCGCCTGCCGTAAACCCGCTCGCCACCGCCCAAGAACCGACCGGGCCGCGCAACCCGCTTGCGTCTCCGACGGACACCATACCGGCCAATCCGCTGGCCAAATCCCAACAGCCCCGGAACCCCCTTTCCTCTCCCTGAACGGAATTATTTGCATGATCCGCCTTGCGACCGCCCTTGGGCTCCTGATTGCCCTCCCCCTCCCGATCCTCGCCCAAGAGGTGCTCCTGAAATTGAACGTGGCACCCGGCACCCGGATCATCGGAGAGGAGCAGGCCGACATGGAGATGGCGCTCAAGCTGGCCATGGCCGGCCAGACGATGGACCTGGACCAGACGGTCGGCTCCCGGATGCCCGCTATCGTCGAGATCCTCGAGGTCGACGCAGACGGGGTGCCGACGAAGGCCCGTGTCTCATTCGACGCTGCCGCTTCGGTCTCCTCCACCGCCATGGGTCAGTCGCAAGACGCGGCCCACGTCCTTGCGGGACAGACGGTCACCCTGTCGCGCGGACCCAGCGGCACAGTGATCGATCCCGACCCCGGCATTGATCCGGCGCAGCGCGCCGAGATCGCGGGCTATCTCGATCTTAGCCGGAACGAATTGCCCGGCCGCGCCATCTCGGTCGGCGATAGCTGGCCCGGTTCGATCTCCGCGTTGCCCGGAGAGGCGACCGGCGAAGCCACGTTCACTCTGAACGGCCTGCGATCGGCAGACGGGCGAGAGGTCGCCGACATCTCCATCGGGCTCGATTTTTCGGGTGACATGGATGGCGCGACAATGACGGGGACGGGTTCGGGGCAAGGCGTGATCGACGTGGCGACGGGCCTCTGGCTCGACTCCTCCATCGACGTCACCGGTTCCTTCGAAGGAACAGCGCAGGAAGCCGGGATCGAAGCCCAGGTTTCTGGCACCATGTCCGGCAGCACCACCTACACCGCCCGCCTGGAAAATGTCGCCGCGTCCACAGGTGCCTCCGAAGGCACGCCTGCGCCGACAACGGAAACGGTGGACCGAACCGAGACAGAGACATTCACCGACGGCACGCTCACGGTCACCCTAACGGGTGACCAGGTGGAAATCATCCAGAACGGACAAACATATCCCGGTCGCATCATTTCAACGGAGGGCGACGCTCTGAGCGGAACCTTCACCGCTTCCGGCACGGCATTCCCCTTCGAGGCGCGGCGCGAGGGGGATGGACTCGTCCTCACGAGCGGGGGAACGACCTATGTGTTGGCGCGCGAACCCGGCGCGACAACCGCCAACCCCCTTGCGGGACAGTGATGCGGAGGGCGAAGACGTGATGGATTTCGTGGAAGCACAGACCGAGTTCGTCCGTCAGGCGGTCGCGTCCGTCTCTCAAAGCTCCTGGGAGCGAATCTTCATCGACTTGGAGATCCGTGAGTTCGATGACGGGTTCGATACGGATTATGTGGCCGTGGTCATCGTGGTACGAGAAGGCCGCCGCGCCTTCGACCAATTCATGCTCAACCGGGACGCCCGGGCCGCGGCGAGCGCGCTCTACCAGCAGCGCAAGGACGACGCCGGGGAGACGATTGGCGGGTTCGAAGTCGCGATCGACCCCGACGGTCGCTACCGCTTCAATATCAATCACGGCAAACCCGAACGGCTGAACGGCATCTGGAACCAGGAGCGGCAGGGCTGGATCGACGACTACCTCAGCCATTACGAACAGGAATTGCAGTCCGGAGAGATCTCTTGGCCTCCGCGCTAAGCCGGTGTGCCACCGGACCATCACCAATCGGGTATCCGTGATCGCCGCTCTCCTTTCGCCCACTGGCGGCGGGGAAAGACGTCAGCGCGCTAAGCCTCGGAAGCATCCGCTTCACCTTTGCGAATGGCAGGGCCAATGGACGGCCGGTCTGCATTTGGCCACCGACACCGCCTCGAATTACGAGGCCATCTGAACGCCGACCGCGAAGCCGAAGGCGCCGTTCAGTGCACATATTCGGCCAGTGAAGGTAGCTGGTTGACCTCTCTTGAAACCGCAACGACTCTCGATTTCGCCAGCGACGTTGGCCTTTTCCAACACGGTCTTCTGCAGGCTCAGACCAATCTGTTCGACCGCTTTCGCGAGAGGCTCTGGAGCAACTGACGCTGACCTGACGCCCGGGTCATTCCGAGGGGCGCCGACTGAAGCGCCGCCAATGCGCGACGGAGGCGGACGCCTAATGGAACACGGCGTGATGCGGCCGATGGCGCGCTTTGAGACGGTGGCCGGTGGGCCAAGATCACCGGCCACACGGGAACCGGCTCGCAGGCGTTCTTCTGACATTCTCCGCGACCGCGAGACGCTCCGCCAGCCGCATGTCGCCTGATCGGCACCCACCAAAGGCCACCAGAGCCCGAGAATTGACTGGGCCTGCAGGTGCCCCGTCACAACCTATCGGGCCCCTCCCCCTTTCCGCTCTGGCCATGTCCTGAAGACCGACAGGGCACAGAGGGAAACAGCACATGAGGCGCACCTCGCCCCGCACGCCAGAGAAAACCGGCACCGGTCAGTGCCCCGGCAGGGCGAGGCCCATCTGCACCAGCCGACTGACGGTTCCGCCGCCGAAAACCAGCAGCGATCTCAGACATGCGAACGGGGCTTCCCGCCCCAAGCCGCGCGAACGCTGTCGAAGGGCCGTCCGGCGCCTGGCCAGAGAGCGTCACGCAAACACCCCAGAGCAGACGTCCGAACCAGCTTCCGCCTCAGGCGTCTCGCCAAGCACGCGGGCCTCTGCCGCTGGCGCCCGGTAAGCAGATATGGGCATCGGTCGACCCGTTTCCGTCCGGCCGGGATAAGACAGGGCTACGCGGCCGGGTAAAGCCCCCTGGCGCAGGCCAGCTATGTGGCGCCGGTCTGGGCGGGTTCGGCGACGCGGAACCGCGCACGACCGGCGGCTTTGGCGGCATAGAGCGCCGCGTCCATATCGGCCATCATCCGGTCGGCGTCGAGCACGTCATAGCCGCTCGACATGACGATGCCGATACTGCCGGAAATCCGGCAGATGTCTTCCCCGAAAATGATCGGCTCTTCGAGATGTCGGATGATGCGGGTGGCGATGCCTTCAAGTACTGACACCTCTTCGCAATCGTAGAAGATCATCATGAACTCGTCGCCGCCCATGCGCGCCACGACGTCGCCGCGGCGTGTCTCTTCCCGCAGGATGCGGCCGACCTCGGTGAGGACGTGGTCCCCCGCGGCATGGCCGAGCGTATCGTTGACGGCCTTGAAGTGATCAAGGTCCAGATGCATCAGCCCGAAGCCTGCCCCGCCGCGGCGATCGGCCAATTGTCCGAGATGGGTGTCCATGGCCCGGCGGTTGCCCAGCCCCGTCAGCTTATCGGTGATCGCCTGGGCTTCAGCCTCGGCACGGGCCTCTTCCAGCCGGGCGGCCATATGCTTGAGCTCCGTCGTCACGATGGCCTGCGCTTCCAGCAGGAAGAGGACATCGATCGTCGGATCGACCGGCGCGAAATCCTGGGCCGACAGCTTGTGGCGCGCCACCGCCTCGGCCACGGCGGGACCGAAGGACAGGTTCAGGGCCGCCTTGTCGTCACCCAATGGGAAGGCCATTGCGTTCAGCCGGGACAGCCCGCCGCCGGCCGGCACATTGTATTCGAAAGGAAGTTCGACGACGAGGCGACGCCCGGCATCGCGCAAGAGCGCACCGTGGCTAGTCTCGATCGACGGGCGGAGAATGCGCAGCGCGCTGGCCAGTTCCATCCCCGGCGAAATGGCCGCGATCCGCTGCAGCGTGGGACCGACCCGCACGATCACCCCATCCGTGTCGAACAGGATATGCATCGGGAAGGCCTGGTCCAGCACACCGATATCAATCCGGATCTCGGTCATGCGGCGCCCCCGAAATGGAAATCCCGCGGTTCCGAAAAGTCCCGCTCCACCAGCTGAAGCGAGACGGTCTCTTCCCAATGATCGCCCGCATGCCGATGTCCCGACATCTCGATCATGGCAAGCGCACCGTAATCATCGGCCATGGCACGCAGGACGCCGGTGAGCACCGCCGACGCGCCGGGTTGCGGCCAATAGGTCGTCACATCGAAGCGGCCATTTCCGTGCTCCACCAAACGCATGCGGGGCACGATCAGGTCGGGCAACGCCATCCGGGCCCGATCATGAACATCGTCCAACGACAGGATGAAATCCTCGTAGCTGGCACCGGCAAAGCGGAACAGACGCCGCACCGGATCAAGCTCCGGATTGGTGCAGATCCAGTGTCCGATATCTTCCAGCAATGGCAGGGTCCGGCGGTCAACGATGCGGCAGGCGCTTTCCATCAGGCGCACCATCATCTCCGGCTCATAGGCGCGCATCGGCTCGAAGCGGGTAAAGGGCAAACCCGCCTCGCGCCGGACACGATCCCATACTTCCGGGCCGTGATTGGCGACGAGAAATCCCTCGAGCGCCTTGCAGATCATTCCATGCATCGGGCCATACGCCTCCAGACGGGGCCGCATAGCCGCCCATCTCTCAAGATAGCGTTAAGGCCGGATCAGAAGTCCGTCGGCGCCCCGCCCTCGGATTTGCGCCGTGCCACGAACGCATCGAGTTCTTCGGCAATTGCCGGATCGATGGCCGGAGCCTCGAATGCGTCCAGAACGCGCCGCGACAGGTCATACGCCCGCTCCGCCGTCCAGGTGCCGCCCGCCCCTTCCCACGCCTCGAAATTCCGCCAATCCGACAGAAAGGGCTGGTAGAAGGCCGTTTGATACCGGTCCTGGGTATGCTGACAGCCGAAATAATGGCCGTTCGGCCCAACCTCGGCGATGGTGTCGAGCGCCAGATCGGCGGGATCGGCCGATGTCAGCACCGGATCGAAATAGCGCTGAAACTGGCCCAGCACCTCGCAATCCATCACGAATTTCTCGGGGCTGGCGATCAGCCCGCCCTCCAGCCAGCCCGCCGCGTGGTAGACCATGTTGGAGCCCGATTGCACCGCCGCCCAGAGCGAGGCCGTCGTCTCCCACACGGCCTGGCCATCGGGGACGTTGGCCGCGCAAACCCCGGAGGAGCGCAGCGGCAAACCATAGAACCGTGCCATCTGGCCGGTCATCTGCGTGGCGCGCATATATTCCGGCGTGCCGAAAGCCGGGGCGCCTGATTTCATGTCGACGTTCGACGTGAAGGTGCCGATCGCCACGGGCGCGCCCGGTACGATGAACTGCAAGAGGACAATGGCCGCCAGCGCCTCCGCCAAGCTCAGCGCCACCGCCCCCGACAGCGTGACCGGCGCCATGGCCCCCGCCAGCGTGAAAGGCGTCACGATCACCGGCTGCCCGCGCAGCGCGTGCAGCATGGCCCCCTCCAACATAGGGAAATCGTGCTTGAGTGGGCTGACGGAGTTGATGTTGGTATACATCCGCGGCGTGGCGGCGAAGTCTTCATGGGTCAGTCCGCCCGCGATGCGCACCATCTCCATCACGTCCTCGACCCGCTCCCGGCCCAGGGAATAGGCGTGGACCACCTTGTCCGTCAGAAGAAGCTTCTGCTGCAGGCAGTCCAGATGGCGGATCCCGGCATGGATATCGATGGGCTCCACCGGGTAGCCACCGACGAAATGGATGCAGTTGAACGCTTGGCTCAACTTCACCAGCTCCACATAGCGGGCAAAGCTGCCCGATTGCTTGCCGGTCTTCAGATCCCAGTAATTGGGCGGGCTCGACACGTTGCCGAAGGCCATCCAATTGCCGCCGATGGTCAGGCGGCGGTCGGGATTTCTGGGCGTGATGGTGAATTCTGACGGGGCGCGGGCCACCATCTCGGTCACGAAATCACGATCCATGCGGACATTGGTATCCGTGACGCGGCAGCCCGCGCGGCGCAGATGGGCGACGGCGTCAGGGTTCAGAAACTCGATCCCGATCTCCTGCAGGATATGCAGGACGGCATCGTGGATGGCCTGTACCCCGTCGGCATCCAAAGGCTCCGTCGGCCTGTCGGGATTGCGTGGCTGGCGAAAGGGCACTTGTTCGATAACGGCGCCCCCGGCTCGCGCGGCGTTGCCCCGCCGGCCCCCGGCACGGCGGCGTCGGGGCTCCGCAACGGTCCCGGCCTCTGCGATCAACTTGTCCATCTCATCCTCCGTCCGGGGGAGGATGGCATGCGCGCGCGGCACCACTTGGTTCCGAGCGACCCGCAATGTCGCATTCGTCATCCCGCCGAGGAGAGCCAGCCGGGCAAATGCGTGATGTCGGGCAGGACGGCTTCGGCTGGCGGGGCAAGATCGGCCGCCGAGAGGGTGCCGGTTAGCACGCCCACGGCGCGGAGCCCTGCCCCGGCTGCGGCCGCCATATCCGGGCGCCCATCGCCGACCAGGACCACCTCGTGCCGGGCCAATCCCAGCGCATCCGCGAAATCTGCCGCCCCGCGCGGATCGGGCTTGGCCCCGAAACCGTCATCGCAGCAGATCAGGCGGTCCAAAAGGGGCAGCGCGCCGGACGCCTCCAGCTGATGCGACGCCTCGGCCCGGTCGGCATTGGTCAGCACGCCAAGGCGCAGCCCCCGCGCCCGCAGGGCCGACAGATAAGGCGCAAGCGGCGTCACCAGCACCTGTTCGGCCTGCCGCTCCCGCTCGGTGATCCAGGTAAAGATCCGGTGCCGGGGCCAATGGGTGACCGCGGCCAATGCCTGCGCCGTGGCCATCTTCGGTGCGGTCACGAAGGCCCCATCCGGCGACAGGCGTCCGGACGCGCGGTCGAAGCCCAGAATATCGGCGATGACCTCCGGATCGATTTCGGCCTCGCGTGCCAGGGCATCGATCATGCCGGGCAGCCAGCCCTCCCAGGTGGCACGGAAATCGGTGAACGTGCCGTCCTTGTCGAACAGGATCGCGCGGATCATGCCGCCGCGATCACTCCAGCATCATCGCGCCCAGCACCGCGCCGGGCTTGCCGTTGGCGATCTGCTGGGCCAGCACCACCTGACGCAGACCGTCGGGCGGCGCGGGCAACGTGACCGTTCCGGCCGTACCGTCCCATTCATCCAGCACGCGCCAATCGCGCACGATGTTGTGATAGGTCATCGTGCGACCGGCATTCTCACCATGCAGGATGCGGACCTCCGCCTCCGGTTCCACGGTCACCAGGACCAGTTCCGTCCCGGCAGGACCAGCCGTCACGCGGATCTCCCGCGGTCCAGAACCGGGCTGGATCACATCCCCCGTCACCCCCTGGTGGGAGGCGACGAGATCGGCCAGCTGCATCCCGCTGGGCCCGGCTACGGCATCCTTGCCGCCGATGACGAATTGCGGCGTGTAGACCACGGTGGAACCGGCCGCAGAGGCATAGGCGCGCTGCCGCTTGGAATAATACGGGTTCGCGAACGTGTCCTTCCAGCCGATCCAATCCCAATAATCCACATGCAGCGACAGGGCGATCACGTCGTCCCGCTTGGTCAACTCGCCCAGCATCGCATCCGCCGGCGGGCAGGAGGAGCAGCCCTGCGATGTGAAGAGCTCCACCACCACCGGATCCGCCGTGGCAGGGGCGGTGGCAAGGGCAACGATCAGCGCAGCGGGGGCGAGTTTCATGGGCGAGTTCCGGTCTGAAGCCCGCTCGGTCTAGCCGCACTCTGATCTCATAGCCAGTCACCCTTCGGTGATGTGCTGGATGATGAGCGTTATGCCTCAGACGGGGAAGATGCGGCGATAGACCGGACGGCGCGTGTCGACGGAACGCTGTGGACCAACTACGCTTTCACCACCTCGAGCGTGGTCGACCAAGATACGAGGAGTAGACGGTCATGCGCGATCCGGATGAGAACGGATGGCTTTCCTCCGCCCAGGCTTGGATTGAACGCATGGCCGATGGCGGGGATTTCTCGCGACGCCATGTCCTCGACCCGCGCATGCTGGAACGTGTTCGTATCCAGCAACCCCGCCGGGCCTTGGACGTCGGATGCGGAGAGGGCCGCTTCTGTCGAAAGCTCCACGATCTTGGCGTGGCGACGGTGGGCATCGACCCGATAGAGGACTTGGTCCGTGCAGCCTCTCGCTTGCACCCGTCGGGCGATTACCGGATCGCTTTCGCAGAGGACCTACCGTTCGACGATGCTTCCTTCGACATGGTCATCTCCTATCTCACCCTCATCGATATCGACGACCTCGATGCCGCAACCTCGGAAATGGCTCGGGTCCTGCAGCCGGGCGGTCGGATCCTGGTGGCGAACCTATCCAGCTTCGCCACCTCGAGCGCCGCGTTTGGCAAACGCCATTGCCGAGAAACGGGCGAAGCACTGCGCCCCCTCGGCGATTACCTCAAGACGGGCCGGACGTGGTTCGAATGGGATGGTCTTCGCATCCGGAACTGGCACCGGCCCCTGTCCACCTACATGAATGCATTTCTGTCGGCTGGGCTCGTCCTTCGGCATTTCAAAGAACCGGCCCCTTTTCGCGGGCCGCCCGAGCGCGTCCGATCTTATGACCGGATGCCGTACCTCATGATGATGGAATGGGAGAAAACGCGAGCCGGATAATGTCCCGAGGCCGTCGCCTTGGGTTAGAGGCCAAGTGCCGGGTTGTGATGCCTTCCGGATCGGCGAGAAGAGACACGCCCGGCATCACCTGCCGGACGTGTCCCAATGCCTCACTCTGCCGCAATAGCCGTCCCGGCGAGGTTCCGCAGCACGTAATGCAGGACGCCGCCGTTCTTGATGTAGTCGATCTCCACAGCGGTATCGATCCGGCACTTCAGCGTCAGCGTCTTCTCTGACCCATCCGCCATCTTGACCGTCGCCTCGACCTCCTGAAGCGGGCTCACATCGCCCAGACCTTGGATCGTCCACTCCTCCTCGCCGGTCAGACCCAGGGATTTGCGGCTGTCGCCCCCGGTGAACTCGAAGGGGATCACGCCCATGCCCACCAGGTTCGACCGGTGGATGCGCTCGAAGCTCTCGGCGATCACCGCACGGACGCCGAGCAGCGCCGTGCCCTTGGCCGCCCAGTCGCGGCTCGACCCCGCGCCGTATTGCTCGCCACCCACGACGACAAGGGGCACGCCCTTGTCCTGCCAGGCCATGGCCGCGTCGTAGATCGAGGTCTGCGCACCGTCCGGCCCTTTGGTGTAGCCACCTTCGACCCCATCCAGCATCTCGTTCTTGATGCGGATATTGGCGAAGGTGCCGCGCATCATGATCTCGTGATTGCCACGCCGCGAACCGTAGGAGTTGAACTCCCGCGGCGGAACCTGCCGCTCGGTCAGGTAACGGCCCGCGGGCGAACTTTCCTTGAACGACCCGGCCGGAGAGATGTGGTCCGTGGTGATCATGTCGCCGAGCACGGCCAGAACGCGCGCGCCGTTGATGTCGTCAATTGCCCCCGGATTGGGATCCATGTCCTGAAAGTATGGGGGGTTTTGTACATAAGTCGACGTGGCGGGCCAATCGTAGGTCTCCTTCTGGGGAACCTCCACGCCCTGCCACTTGTCATCGCCCTTGAAGACGTCGGCATATTTCTCTTGGAACGCCTCGCGGGTCACGGTCTTCTCGACCAGTTCCGCGATCTCCTGCTGCGAGGGCCAAATGTCCTTCAGGTAGACGTCATTGCCGTCGGGATCCTGGCCCAGCGGCTCGGTCGTGATGTCGACGTTCATGTCGCCCACCAGAGCATAGGCCACGACCAGCGGCGGCGAGGCCAGGTAATTGGCGCGAACGTCGGGCGAAATCCGGCCCTCGAAGTTCCGGTTGCCCGATAGGACCGAGGTCGCGATCAGGTCGTTCTCATTGATACATTTGGAGATTTCGGGCGCCAGCGGCCCCGAATTGCCGATGCAGGTGGTGCAGCCATAGCCTACCAAGTTGAACCCGATGGCATCCAGATCGTCCTGCAACTCGGCCGCTTCCAGATAGGCGGACACGACCTGAGAGCCCGGCGCCAGCGACGTCTTCACCCAAGGCTTCCGGTTCAGGCCCTTCTCCCGCGCCTTCCGCGCCACGAGGCCCGCGCCGATCATCACGTAGGGGTTCGAGGTATTCGTACAGGACGTGATCGAGGCGATGACGATGGAGCCGTCATGGATCTGCGCCCGGTCCGCCTCGCCCCCCGACACGTAACCCCGTGCGTGGTGCCCTTCGTCGCCAGGGATATCCATCGGTTCGGGCGCGCCGCCCTCACCTTCCCACCGCACTTCGGCCTTTGCCGACGCGTCCTTACCCGCGCGCTGACCCTTCACATAGGAACCAAACGCTTTGGCCGCGTTGTCCAACGCGATGTAATCCTGTGGCCGTTTGGGTCCCGAAATGGCGGGCACGATGGTGCCCATATCCAGATGCAGCGTATCCGTATAGACCGGCGCGTAATCGGCATCGCGCCACATGCCGTTGGCCTTGGCATAGGCCTCCACCAGCGCGATCCGGTCCTCGTCCCGGCCTGTAGTCCGCAGGTAGCGCAGCGTCTCCCCGTCGATGGGGAAGAAGCCGCAGGTCGCGCCATATTCCGGCGCCATGTTGGCGATGGTGGCGCGATCGGCCAGCGGCAGATTGTCCAAACCGGCGCCGTAGAATTCCACGAACTTGGACACCACGCCCTTTTCGCGCAGCATCTCAACGACCTTCAGCACGAGGTCCGTGCCCGTCGTCCCCTCGACCATCTTGCCCGTCAGCTCGAAGCCAACGACCTCGGGGATCAGCATGGAAATGGGCTGGCCCAGCATGGCCGCCTCGGCCTCGATGCCCCCCACACCCCAGCCCAGGACGGCGGCGCCGTTGACCATGGTCGTGTGGCTATCGGTGCCCACCAACGTGTCCGGATAGGCAACCTGTTCCCCGTTCTGGTCGGCATCGGTCCAAACGGTCTGCGCCAGATATTCCAGGTTCACCTGATGGCAGATGCCGGTGCCCGGCGGCACCACGCGGAAATTGTCGAACGCGGTCTGACCCCATTTCAGGAACTGGTAGCGCTCCATGTTGCGCTCGTATTCGCGGTCCACATTGACCTGGAAGGCGCGCGGATTGCCGAATTCGTCGATCATGACCGAGTGGTCGATGACCAGATCCACCGGGTTCAAGGGGTTGATCTTCTGCGCGTCACCGCCCAGCGACACGATCCCGTCGCGCATGGCCGCCAAGTCCACGACCGCGGGAACACCCGTGAAATCCTGCATCAGCACGCGGGCCGGGCGATAGGCAATCTCGCGCGGGTTCTTGCCGCCCTTCTCCGCCCATTCGGCAAACGCTTTCACATCGTCGGTCGAGACCGTGGCCCCGCCATCCTCGAAGCGCAGCATGTTCTCCAGCACCACCTTCAGCGCGGCGGGCAGCTTGGAGAAATCCCCCAGCCCGGCCTCGGAGGCGGCGTCGATGGAGTAGTAGGCGATGGTCTGGTCGCCCGAGGTGAGGCTGCGACGTGTCTTGGCGGTATCGGTTCCGACCTGGATCGTCATGGCGTTCTCCTGCTTGGGTCTGGCTGTCTGGGGTTCTTGCCCGCCTCTTGCCCCAAGGTCGCTGGGGGATCAAGCGAAAACGGTGTACCGTTGTATGCAAATTCGGGTGAGCGGCGTAGCCCGACCCTTTGCCGATGCTCGACAGCGACCTCGTGAAACGCGCATCCGCCCGGCACACGAGATCATCGTTGCTCGGCGAATGACGGCAAGTCTTCCAAATTACTGCGGGCTGCGAAGGCAGCCCGCAGGAACGCTCTTGCGTCGAATGGGCGGTATCAGACCCGTTCGGCGGATTGTGGCAGGCCCAAGTTCCGGCGGAGCAGGTCGAATGCCGCAACATGCGTTGCGCCGGAGATCGTGACACCAAAGAGCGGGATAAGCGCCAGCGGGAAGAGCGCGATCGTCACCATCCGCGGATCTGCCAGCAAAGAGAAGGTAAGACCGGTGCCGACGGCGATCACGAAGTCCGTCATTCCGACGATGTGAAAGACGATATAGGCGCGTTTGCTGTCGGGTTTCGCCGTCACGACATACAATGCCAACAGCCCCGCGATCAGGTCCCCCGTACCGGCCAAGACGACGAAGACGGGCGGAAGAAAACCCTGGGCACCGTAGTAGTAGAACGCCAGGGCAGCCGGGATGCGCCAGATATGGAGGGCCGTCAGCTTACGTAGGCCGAACTGCTCCACCCCGGCAGACAAGCGCGGAACGAAGAGATAGGCGCTTGTCGCGGCGATCAGCAGCACGCTCACCAGGGCGGCGAAAAGCGGCAGCGGAAACGACACGAAGATATCGGAACTGGCTGCCCAAGCCACAGCACCGGCCCATAGGACGAGCGTTGTTGCGACAATTCGGGCCAGCCCGTGATCGGCGGTCGGCTCGCCATTCTGAAGTGCGTAGGTCATCTGAGGCTCCTTCTTTGAGTGCATATGCACGTTTATGGGTAAGAGTTTACTGCGGCTGCCTTTGCTTTCACGCCACCCGCTTCAATCCACCAGGGTTTGCAGGCCTTGCCGGAAGTCCGCCCATTGATCGTCCGTCATGCTCTTCTTGGTCTCCGCTTGCGCATCCTCCCAGAGCGGCACCGCGCGGCTCATCAGCGCCCGCCCGGCATCGCTGATTGTGACGCGGCGTTGCCGGGCATCCTTTGAGCCGCTGTCCGAGACCACCAGGCCCCGTCTCTCCAGTGGTTTCAGATCGCGTGTCAGCGTGGTCCGGTCCATGCCGAGCTGCTCTGCCAGAACCGTGATCGGAACCGGGTCGGGCTGGAGAAGCGCGGCAAGCGTCGTGAACTGACCGATCTTCAGATCCACGGACGTCAAGGCCGCGTTGTAGCGCCGTGTCATCGCGCGCGCGGATCGGCGCAGCGTTTGGCACGCGCACAACGCGCTGAAGTCCGTATGAGTGTAGCCAATCGTCATATTGGCCTTTTACGTGCATATACACCTTTCGTCAAGAAAATTCAGCAGCAAGCTACCAGCCGTCTATTCACAAGGGGAATTACCGATGTACGGCAGCCATATCCGCGCGCCGCACGGGACCGTACGAGATGACGGTCCCTCAGCTAAAAGTGCGGCGTTCCAAGGCGCGGCGCGTCACCGCCTGGCGATGATGTCAGCCCGACCCGACTTTCAGCGCCGGTTCCTCAATCAGCGGGCGCAAGTCGTTGAGCCAGATGTCCAGCGCACGGCTTTCTGGTAGCTCCACATCGTCGAAGGTGATTGGATCGCCCGTGGGAACCGCGCGCCGGAACCGCGCGCCGTAAAGCAGGCCGAGCGGAACGTGATCGGGCTGATCGATCGCGTTGATCGCCTCGCCCCGTAGATCGAAGCCGCCGATCGGATGGGCGATATGCTCTCCGACAGCCAGATCCCGCTTGGCAATGGCGCGGATACTGGCCCGCGGCACCGGCCCGTTGGTCATGAGGGGCGGCGCGCCATCGGCCACCGCACGCAGGCTCTTGGGGATCTCCAGACCGCAGAGGTGATAGGGCCGCAGCAAGACAAACGCGTTCCGACCCGTCGTCAGAAGTTTCTCATAAGGCCCGTACTTCATATTCAGGCCCGCGACCGGATGGTCAGCCAGGATGAAGACGCCCGGCGGAGCGCCCGGACACAGAACATAATCGCTGATCGGGCCGCCTGCTCGCCGTGCGGCTTCAACCAACATGTCGGTATCGTGGATCGTCTCCGCCTTCGGGCCAACCATGCCGGGCCGCGCCAGCGTGGCGCCCAGGGCATTCGCCGTGAACGCCTGTTCAATCTGAAGCTTTGTGCCGTCAGTGAAGGACGTGGTCTCGGCCAGGCTGAGTTGCTGGCGGACGCTCCAATACTCCATCTCGGCGCGCGTCGGATCCGGGTTCAGGAAGCCCTTCACGTTCACAAAGGCAAGAGGCGTGAAGCCAAGCTCACGCGCCTCGCGCTCCAAAAGGGCCGTAGCCCCGGGCTGGTCCCCGTCCGCCTCGGTCAGATAGCCCAACCCGGCCAAGTAAGAGCCGGTGGTCACGTGCAGCTCGGAATTCATCGTCACGACCTTGCGCCCCGCACGCAAAGCCGCCTCGACGGCTACGGTACTGTGGATCGGATCGCCCGTCGCATCGAAGATGATATCCGCCGCTTCGATGACCTCGTCGACGGAATGCGTCGCACGTGCCGGGTCCAGCCAGCCGATACTGTCGAGCGGACGGCGCGTCAGCGCCTTGACCACGGTCATATCCGACCGTTGGGCCAGCATCCTGAACGCCTCGCGCGCAATGAAGCCGGTGCCGAAAAGCCCGACCCGAACGCCGTCAATCATAAGCACACCACCCGACCCCAAGGGATCGGCCCCTAAAAATATCCTCATTAAATTCAGGTTTCCGCGGTCGGCCAACGAAAGAGAAACAAGCCGAAAACATTCCCCTGTCGGGCCCGCGCTCGGCGATCTGGTTCGCCCAAAATAACGCAACGCGCCCGCTGAAACGGTAAGCGGCGAATTTAGTCTTTTTTTCGTCAGAATGTGGTCATTTTTGGCTAACCCATCAGGGTCACAGGCTTAATCCGCGGCGTCCCGAACGGATTTGGCAAGCTCCGAAAGCTGCGCCAGTTCCGCTTGCAAAGCCACCGGAAACGTCAGGTCCAGCGTGGCAAACAAGGCCTGCAGCCGCTGCCGGGTATCGTGACGCGACAGCGCCTCGCTGGCATTGATCAGCCCGTGACGCCGCAAGGTCGGACCGTCGGCCAATGCTGCATCGATCAGATCGCCTGCGGCGTCGACATCCTCCGGCAAGGTCACCGTCGCCTCCCGCCAATCCATATGCGGCTGCGCCCCCACGGATCGGGGACGGGTTCCGAAGACAGCGCATCCGGCGGCCCAAGCATACAGCCATCGCGCCAATAGGGGCGAGCGGCCTTTGAAGCGCGGCACGTCATCGGGCGGAAAGCACAGACTGGCCCGCGACTTGCGCAAGGTGTCGAACAACAGCCGAAACTCAGCTTCGGCAGGTTGTGTGCGGTCGGGCTGGGTACGCGTGACGAAATCCATGCAGAGGGCGGATCTGGTCGGATCCAAGAAGCGCCGTTGCATCTCGAACAGGATATCCGTCCGACTACGGCCAAAACAGATCAGATCGATCGGGCGATAGGTGTCTGTGCTGTGAAAACGCAGAAGATCCAGATGCGGCGGCCAGTAAGAGGTCGGCACGCCCGTTGCCTCGGCAATCTGCGCCGCGAGGTCGGCGCAGAAGCAGACGATGTGATCAAAGTGCCCCCAATGTTCCGCCGCGACATCATCCGGCTCGATATTCTCGTCGATATAGAGAACCTTGTGGCTGCCGGTATCGCCCCTTGCACGGATCGTCTCCGCGGCGATGGAGACCATGTTCGGGGTCAGCGCGATCGCAAAGAACAGCGCCTGCGCGTCCCGGCTTGGCGCCATCCCAGCCGCAAGCCCTGCACCGATATCCCGCTGCGCGCGCCGTCGCCGCAGCGGCCGCAACCAAGATGGGCCCGAGACGCCGCGGGCCCACGGCGCCTCCAGCAATTCAAAGCTGCCCAATCGGGAAAGCAGATCGATCAACGGCCAATATCCGTTTCGCCAAACGGGTCCGTCATGAGAGAGATCGTGGAAAAGAACGGTTACATGCAATGTGCTGGCCTCGGTCTCGACAATGCGGTGACCTTGCCGAAAGGATCACGTGGCGGATAGCGCTTTCTGCCCGCAGATCCCCTTCGCATCACGCCAAGCGCCGCCGGGGGGCGGGTCTTCTTCGGAATGCTGCACTTCCCCAGATCGGCGCCCCTCGCTAGGGAGGGGCCATGGAACTGGAAGTGGACGACCTGACCTGCCGCCGGGGCGAGGCCATCGTGCTGCGGGGGGTTGGTCTTTCGGTCGCCGCTGGCGAGGCCCTGATCCTGCGTGGCCCGAACGGGTCGGGCAAGACGACGCTGCTGCGCACGCTCGCCGGGCTGACACCGGCGGTGGCGGGCCGTGTCTCTCTGCCGCCGGATGCCATGGCCTATGGCGGCCATGCCGACGGGTTGAAAGCGCAGCTTACGGTGGCCGAGAACCTGGCCTTCTGGTCCGCCATCTTTGGCACGGGGGCCGCGGCCCGCGACCGGGCGGCCATGGCCTTCGACCTGACGACCCTATTGGATCGCCGCGCAGCCGACCTCTCGGCCGGGCAGAAGCGCCGCGCGGCCTTGGCCCGGATGCTGCTGACGGGACGCGATGTCTGGCTTCTGGATGAGCCCACCGTCTCGCTCGACAGTGTCGCGACCACCCAATTCGCACGGGCCGTCGCGGACCATCTGGCGGAGGGTGGCGTCGCCCTCATCGCCACCCACATCGATCTGGGCCTGCCTGAGACGCGCATCCTCGACGTCAGCGCCTTCGCCGCCGGCCCCACCACGACTGAGGCCGATCCCTTCGCGGAGGCCGTGGAGTGATCGCGCTGCTACGCCGCGACCTGACCCTGTCGATCCGCGCGGGCGGCGGCTTCGGGCTGGGCCTGGCCTTCTTCCTGATCCTGGCCACGTTGGTCCCGCTGGCTGTGGGCCCGCAGCCCGAGCGCCTGGCGCCCATTGCGCCTGGCATCCTTTGGCTGGGCGCGCTGCTCGCCTGCCTGCTCTCTCTCGACCGGCTCTTTGCTTTGGATGCGGAGGACGGCTCCCTCGATCTGCTGGCCACGGCGCCGCTGCCGCTGGAGGGTGCCGTCGCGATCAAGGCGCTGGCCCATTGGTTGACCACGGGCCTGCCGCTGACCCTGATCGCGCCCGCCCTCTCGCCGCTTCTCTTCCTGCCGAATGAGGGTTTGGGCTGGCTGACCCTCTCGCTGGCCCTCGGTACGCCAGCCCTCAGCTGGATCGGCACCTTCGGTGCGGCCCTGACCGTGGGGTTGAAGCGCGGCTCCCTCCTCCTGTCGCTGCTGGTCCTGCCGCTCTACATCCCCACGCTGGTCTTCGGGGCCGAAACGGTGCGCCGCGGGGCCGAGGGGCTGAGCGCCGCGACCCCCCTCTCCCTTCTCGCGGGGATCACTCTGGGCTGCATCGCGCTCCTACCCTTCGCGGCCGCTGCGGCGCTTCGCATCAACCTGCGGTGAGGCGTCTTGTGGCCCCCCGCCCTGCCCCATAGGTTCCGGCCCATGTCGATTTGGGACTATGCCAATCCGCGCCGCTTCATGTCCTGGTCCGGGCGCGTCTTGCCCTGGGCCTGGGGCTTGGCCGCGCTGCTCTGCGGGACGGGGCTGATCTGGGGGTTCTTCTTCACGCCCGAAGATTTCCGCATGGGGCACTCGGTCAAGATCATCTATATCCACGTCCCCACCGCCTTCATCGCCATCAATGCCTGGTTCATGATGCTGGTCGCCTCGCTGATCTGGCTGATCCGGCGCCACCACGTCTCGGCCCTGGCTGCCCGCGCAGCAGCCCCCATTGGCCTGATCATGACCGTGGCCGCGCTAGCCACCGGTGCCATCTGGGGCAAGCCCATGTGGGGCACCTATTGGGAATGGGATCCGCGCCTGACCTCGTTCCTGATCCTGGGCCTCTTCTACCTGGGCTACATCGCGCTCTGGTCCGCCATCGAGAGCCCGGACAGCGCCGCCGACCTCACCTCCATCCTGTGCCTCGTGGGCACGGTCTTCGCGGTCCTGTCGCGCTATGCGGCGCAGTTCTGGAACCAGGGCCTGCACCAGGGCGCCTCCTTGTCGCTCGATGCCGAGGAGAACGTGGCCGACGTCTTCTGGTTTCCCCTCGTGATAACGCTTGCGGGCTTCGTGGTCCTGTTCGTCGCGCTCGTCCTATTGCGGACCCGCACAGAGGTCCGCCGCCGCCGCCTCCACGCCATCCGCCTGAGGACGCGGCTGGCATGATCGACCTCGGAAGATACGCCTTCGACATCCTGCTGGCCTACGGGATCACCGGCCTCTTGGTAGGTGGGCTAGTGGTGCAGTCGATCCTGGCTGCGCGCGCGGCCCGCCGTGATCTGCAGGAGGAAGAGGAATGAGATGGCTCGCCCTTCTGCCCATCGCCCTTTTCGCGGCCCTGGGCGGCTTCTTCCTGTCCGGCCTTTTCCGCGAAGACCCGGACGCCCTGCCCTCCGCCCTGATCGGGCGGGAGGCGCCGCCGCTAACCGTGACCGAACTTCCCGGTTCCGCCCCCCTGCCGCCGGAGATGCTGGCCGATGGCGAGGTCAAGCTGGTGAACTTCTGGGCCTCGTGGTGCGTGCCCTGCCGGGTGGAGCATCCGCAGTTGGAGGTGCTGGCGGAAGACCTGCCGGTCTATGGCATCAACTACAAGGACCAGCCCGCCGACGCGGTCGCCTTCCTCGAAGAACTGGGCGATCCTTTCGCGGGCATCGGCGTGGATGGCGGCGGGCGAACGGGCATCGAATGGGGCCTCTACGGCGTGCCCGAGACCTTCGTGATCGACGGCGACGGCACGGTCGTCCTCCGGTTCGCGGGACCGATCACAACCTCGGTCATCGAGGACACGATCGGCCCGGCCATCGAAGCGGCGCGCGCCGACTAGGATCGGCAGCCGGGTCAGCGCCGCACCGGGGGTGGCGCCGCGCGAGGCGAGCTATCCGCTTTATGGTGGCAATAATCGGACAAATGTCCCGCTGATCACCTGGCGTTGCAAAAGCGCCGGCCCATGGGGCCGGTCCGGCGCTGGCACGGCGGGGCCGCGCCCCTTGATTCCGTGCCGGGGTCCAGCTCAGCTGTTGAACCGCCACCCCTCCGCCCGGGATCGCACCCAGTTCCAGCTGGAAGCGCACATCTCGTCCAATCCGTGCTCGGCTTCGAAACCTAGTTCAGCGCGCGCGCGGCTTGGATCGGCGTAGAGCTTCGGCACGTCCCCCGTCCGCCGCCCAACAATGCGATAGGGCAAATCCTTGCCGCAAGCCGTCTGATAGGCCGCATGCATCTCCAGGACCGAGACGGGATTGCCGGTCCCGATGTTCAACAGATGCCCCCGCCCCTCCAAGAGCGCGTCCATGGACTGGACATGGGCGCGGGCCAAATCCATGACATGGATATAGTCGCGCCAGGCCGTGCCGTCCGGCGTGTCGTAATCGTTCCCGAAGACCTGCAGCTCAGCCAATTCCCCCAGGGCCACCTTGGCGATATAGGGCACGAGGTTGTTGGGGATGCCGCGCGGGTCCTCTCCGATCAGACCGCTGGGATGGGCGCCCACCGGGTTGAAATAGCGCAGGATGCCCGCCACCCAGGGATCGGCGGCGGCGGCCTGCTGGAGGATCCGTTCGGAGGTGAGTTTGGTGAAGGCATAAGGCGAGGTGTAGTCGGGCGCCATATCCTCGGTCAGCGGAAACACCTCCGGCTCCCCATAGACCGTGGCGGTAGACGAGAAGACGATACGCCAGATGCCCGCCGCTTTCATGGCCTGCATCAGCGTGGTCAGCCCACCGATATTGGTCTCAAAATAGTCAAGCGGCTTCTCCACGCTCTCGCCCACGGCCTTCCGGGCCGCGAAGTGGATCACGCCATCGATGGGCCGCTCCGCAAACAGGCTGTCGAGGCCCGCGCGGTCCAGCACGGACCCGCGAACCACATCCATCTCCGCCCCCGTCAGCCGGGCCAACCGGTCGATGACATCGGCGTCCGCGTTGGAGAAATCATCCAGGATCGTGACGTCATGGCCACGATCCCGCAGCGCCACATAGGTATGGGATCCGATATATCCGGCCCCGCCAGTGAGAAGGATGCGTGCCATGGTCGTCCGGCCTCGGTACTGTGCGGCCCCGCCCTAGCCCAGGACGCCGCACCCGAAAAGGCCGGTGATCACACCGTTGCCCGCCCGGCGGACAGAAGGCCCCAGGAGGCCAGCGCCAATGCGACCCCCGACAGGACCGTCCGCGCAAGGTTCCAGGCTTGCCAAGGCCCGGAATAGTCCGCCCAGATGGCTGCCGCCGCTGCGCGGTCCTGGGGCACCGCAAGGCGGCCCAGCGCCTCGTTCATCGGGACGTTGGCCATCATCGTCAGCACCAGCCCCCCGAACAGATAGACCAGCGCCGCTGCGCCGAACCAGGCGCCCCCGCGCCCACGCAGTTGCCAGCCTGCCCAGGCCAGAATGACGGGCGTCAGGAAGAAGGCGGGAAAGAAGGCCGCGTTCCGCACGCTCGCATTCACGGCCTGCATGGCGGCGATGGCCACGCGCGGATCTGCAATGTCGAAGCCCCACATGGCCGAACAAGCCCAAGAGTAGAAGAACCCGAAGATCGCACCGGTGAACAGGATCGCCAGCGTCGCCACGGCGCGGTCGAAAAGGGTCATGGGGTCCTCCGGTACCTTCCAATCAAGCCGTACACATCCATACGATTGCAACCATCCGTACACATTGATACGCCTTCTCGCAAGGGGAGAAGATGTCATGCCCGACAAGGATCGAGAGGCGCGGATCGCACAGGCCGCCTATGACCTGCTCGCCGCGCGTGGCTATGGCGGCACGTCGATGCTTGCCGTGGCAAAGGCCGCCAGTGCTTCCAACGAGACGCTCTACCGCTGGTATGGCGACAAGGCCGGGTTGGTGCGTGCCCTCGTGGCGCAGAACGCGGCCGAGGCCCGCGAGCGCCTGGATCGCGCCTTGGCGGACGGCGCCGACCCTTTGGACAGCCTGGCCGAGACCGCGCCGATCCTTCTGGCCATGCTGCTGAGCGACCGCGCGATCCTTCTGAACCGGGCCGCCGCCGCCGACGCGACCGGTGCGGTCGGACAGGCCCTGGCCGAGGCGGGGCGGGGCACGATCGCGCCCCTGGTCGGCGACCTGATGGCGCGGGCCATAGCGCGCGGGGAGGTGGCTGCCGAGACACCGGCAGAGGCGGCCGATCTGGTCCTCACGCTGCTCATCGGCGATCTGCAGATCCGGCGCGCCACCGGCGCCCTCGCCCGTCCCGACGCCGACTGGATCGCCGCCCGCGCCCGCACCGCCGTCACACGCTTCCACCGGCTGACGGCACCCCCCGCATAGCCTCTCCGGGCGCCCGCCCCGTCGGCCGACATCGCAACCGGTGCCGCCCCTCCCTTCCTACTGCGGAGCTTTGCGCGGACATCGCCCGTCGCGGCCCGTCTGGACAGGGTGACGCAAGGCGAACGGGGCTGGGCCGGGCCTAGCGCCCCCCCTCCATCTCGCCTAGTCTGGGCGCAATCATACAAGATAGAGCAGTGCGGAGCCCCTCCATGCCCGACGACCTTCTCAACGGGACCGACCAGCCGCAGACCTATGACGCCTCGGACATCGAAGCGTTGGAACCGATGGAGGCCGTTCGCAAGCGCCCTGGTATGTATATCGGCGGCACCGACGAACGCGCCTTGCATCACATGGTGGCCGAGGTACTCGACAATTCCATGGACGAGGCTGTTGCGGGCCATGCAAGCCGCATCGAGGTGGAGTTGCTAGCCGACGGGGCCGTTACGATCCGCGACAATGGCCGAGGAATCCCAGTCGATCCGCATCCGAAGTTTCCTGAGAAATCTGCCCTTGAAGTCATCTTCACGGTCCTGCACGCGGGCGGTAAGTTTTCAGGGAAGGCGTATCAGACCTCTGGCGGCCTTCACGGCGTTGGAGCAACCGTCGTCAACGCCCTGTCCGACTCCATGGTCGTGCAGGTGGCCCGCGATCGGGAGGTGTGGGAACAGCGGTTCTCGCGCGGTGTGCCATTGGGTCCGGTGGAAAAGGTGGGTGCTGCGCCCAATCGGCGGGGCACGACGGTGACGTTCCACGCGGATGCGGAGATCTTCGGGAGCCACCGGCTGAAGCCCGCCCGGCTCTTCAAGTCGATCCGGTCCAAGGCGTATCTCTTCTCCGGCGTGGAGATCCGCTGGAAATCGGAAATCGACGATGGCGAGACGCCGACCCAAGCCAGCTTCCACTTCCCCGGGGGCCTAAGCGATTACCTGACCGAGACGCTGGGCGGCGCGACCACCTATGCCGACACGGCCTTTGCCGGCACCGTCGACTTTCAGGAGAAGTTCGGCGAGCCGGGCAAGGTGGAATGGGCGATCAACTGGACCCCGTCCCGCGACGGCTTCCTGCAATCCTACTGCAACACGGTCCCCACGCCCGAGGGCGGCACCCATGTGCAGGGCTTCTGGGCCGCGATCCTGAAGGGGATCAAGGCCTATGGCGAACTGGCGAACAACAAGAAGGCCGCGCAGATCACCCGCGAGGACCTGATCTCGGGCGGCTGCGCGCTGGTCTCCTGTTTCATCGCGGAACCCGCCTTCGTGGGCCAGACCAAGGACCGCCTCTCCACCGAGGCCGCCGCCAAGATGACCGAGGGCGCCGTGCGCGACCGCTTCGACACGTGGCTGGGCCAAGACACCAAGGCGGCGGGCGCGATCCTCGATTTCCTGGTGCTGCGCGCGGAAGAACGGCTCCGGCGGCGGCAGGAGAAGGAGACGGCGCGCAAGTCGGCCACCAAGAAGCTGCGCCTGCCGGGCAAGCTGGTGGATTGCGCGCAAAGCGCCCGCGAGGGGACGGAGCTGTTCATCGTGGAGGGCGACTCGGCGGGCGGCTCGGCCAAGATGGCGCGGGACCGGAAGACGCAGGCGCTGCTGCCGCTACGGGGCAAGATCCTGAACGTGCTGGGCGCGGCGTCATCCAAGCTGGGGAGCAATGCCGAGATCAGCGACCTGACCCAGGCCCTGGGCGTCGGGCTGGGGACAAGGTTCGTGCTGGACGATCTGCGCTACGACAAGATCATCATCATGACCGACGCGGATGTGGACGGCGCGCATATCGCCTCTCTCCTGATGACGTTCTTCTTCACGCAGATGCGGCCGATGATCGATGCGGGGCACCTGTACCTGGCCTGCCCGCCCCTCTTCCGGCTGACGCAGGGGGCTAAGCGGGTCTATTGCCTGGACGAGGCGGAGCGGGACGTCTGGCTGGAGAAGGGGCTGGGCGGCAAGGGCAAGATCGACGTGTCGCGCTTCAAGGGGCTGGGCGAGATGGACGCCAAGGACCTGAAAGAGACGACCATGGACCCCGCCTCCCGCAAGCTGATCCGCGTGACCGTGGACGAGGATGAGCCGGGCGAGACCGGGGACCTGGTGGAGCGGCTGATGGGGAAGAAACCGGAGATGCGGTTTCAGTATATTAGCGAGAATGCGCGGTTTGCGGGGGAGTTGGATGTTTGAACCTTGCGGAGACAAATATATTTGTTCGTGATTTTGCATGGCGCCTCTTCCGCGATGCGGCTGACGCTGACTATCTGATATCTCGGCATGCTTTTCGATCGAGACTTCCATACGAATATTACTGGAATGCCTCACAAGCCATCGAGAAATATTGCAAATGCTCCCTTCTACTTAACGGAAAGTCCGTAAAGCTTCACGGTCATAATATTTCTAAGCTATTTTCCGCAGTTATGGATTTCTCGCAAGATACGATGCCGCTTTTGTATTGTCCGCGAAAAGAGTTTTCGCCGAAGGCGGGATATTCATTTCGAAATTTTGAGACATTTCAGGATATCCTTAGCCGACACTCGGAAAGAGGAACCCCCGAAGCAAGATATCGAACATATAGCACCTCTCTGGATAATTATGACCTCCATAAATTTGATGAGCTGTGCTTTCAGCTTCGGAGGCACTGCTTTCCCTTGGATATGCAGTATGCAAAGGGAAGCAAGACATATCGCGAAGCACTGAAACAAGAACCAAATCTCCAAATACACAGACTACCGGATTTTCTAACCAAAGAAAGAGATGAGCAAGATAGGTGGAGGATAGATAGCTTAAAATGGATGAACTATAGTTATTTTCCGGAATATGCAATTGCTCAGCGAAAAATCTCAGGTGGCTTTCAGGCAATAAATAGCCCAATAGCAATGAGATATAGCGAGAACCCAGAACCGGAGATAGCCGAAGCGCTAAAATGGCTAATCGAAAGTGTAAAGTTGGAGAAGAAGGCCGCGAAAGAAATCGAGGAAATACTACCGCAGTCATTTCAGGTCGGCTAGCGTAAAGTGTGCGGAACCCACTGCGCTACGACAACCGCCAATACGGTAAATGTCAGTCATAATACGAACCATTTACATCGCTGGGTCGCGGTGCGGCGATCTTCGGGGAGGGCTTTGCGGTTTATGGCTGCAAGGTTTGGGTGATACTTTAGCGACGCGCCAAGACCGGCCAAATCGCCGTGCCGGGGGGCGGCCCGGCGATGCGCGGCCCCGACCCTGTCGGGTCTGTTTCGCGCGGGGAATAGCGGAACGGCGAATGGCTCCGGGCCGAGATTTCGGGCGGAGGTGCGGGGTCTCTCGGTGCTGGTCTTCGGTCCGGGATCGGCGCCGGGTTCAGGTTCGTGAACCGACGGTCGGGGTTTCCCCCTCTGCCCATGCCCCTGCGGTTGACCGCAGACAAAGTCCGGAGGGCCGGGCGGCCCGTCATTCCGGTGCGGTCGGGTTTCCCCGACCTGGGGCCGTCACACCCCGTTGCGCGCGAGGAGGGGTTCTGGGGCCAAGCGGTTAACGGCGGGTGAACGGACTGCGATCTTTGGGGCCCAGCCCTATTGCTGGATGCTCTCCAACCAGGCCACCAAGGCCGCGATCGGCTCCGAGGTCACGATGGGTTGGCCCGAGGCGCTGCGCACGAAGGCCGCCGCGTCACCCTCGAAGAAGTCGCCCCAGACTGGCATGGCACCGCCATGGCCCAGCAACGGATCGCGCCCGTCGATCTTGGCGATTACGAGGGCATGGGGAAACCCGTCGGCGCGAATAGCCAGATCCGTCAGGTCGGGGATCGGGACGGCCAGGACCGATTGCATCGGCCCACCGCCCGTGGCCGTGGCTCCATGACAGGCCACGCAAAGCTGAGCGAAGATCGCCTCCCCCTCGGCGACGCGATCCGGGTCCTGCGCGGCGGCGGCGCTGGCGAGCAGGCTAAGGGCAAGGGTCAGAGGGGCGCGGATGGCCATGGGCAGGTCTCCTTTCGGTGACGGCAGCCTGATCGGTATGGGCGGGTCCTGCCTTGATCCGGGTCAAATGGCCCTGTCCAAGTGGGCGCGGGCTGCTATCGTTTGCCCCATGCACAAACTCATCCTTCTTCTGGCGGCGGGGCTGCTCCTCACCGCTCCCGCGCGGGCCCAGGATACCGATCTGGAACTGGTCCTGCTGGCCGATGCGTCGGGCTCCATCTCGCCCACGGAACTGGCCTTCCAGCGTGAGAGCTATGCCCAGGCCATCACCGATCCGCGCGTCCTGGCGGCCATCGCGAACACGGCCTACGGGTCCATCGCGGTGACATACGTGGAATGGGCCACCAATCAGGCGGTGGTGGTGCCGTGGACCCTGATCGCCACCGAAGAGCACGCGCAGGGCTTCGCGGCTGCCTTGTCCGGCCCGCCGCGCCGGGCCACAGGGCGCAACGCCATCGGATCGGCGCTGCTGTTCGGGCGGGATCTGATCGAGGGCAACGACATCGTCGGTTGGCGGCGGGTCATCGATTTCTCGGGCGACACCGACGGCAACAGCTATGGCCCGCCCATCGAGCAGGCGCGCGACGAGGTGGTGGCGTCGGGCATCACGATCAACGCGCTGGCCATCACCGCCGAGAGCCGACGGACGGATCTGCCCGGCATCTACGAGCGACGGATCATCGGCGGCAACGGCGCCTTCGTGGTGGAGGCGGCGGAGCGCGGCGCCTTCGCCGAGGCGGTGCGGCGTAAGCTGATCCTGGAGATCGCCGGTTCGGGTGTCGGCGCGCCGCGCCAGGCCCTTGCGCGGGACGGGGGCTGTTCTATCGTCGCGCCATGCGATCCCTCCTCTGCGCGGCCCTGACCGTCCCGATCCTGTTGGCCGCCTGCGGCCGTCCCCTGACCGAGAGCGAGATGGCGCTGTTGGCGCCGATCCACGGCGAGACGTTGGATACGGGCCCTGTCCGGCTGGCGGCGAATCCGCTGGTCGGGCTTGTGCCGCTGAACTATCCGGTGCGGCCCCGGACCACCTGCCGGGAGCGCATCGCGCCGCCGGTGGAAGGCCCCATCGTGGAGGGACGCGCGGGCGGCGTGGTGCTGTTCGAGACGCTGTTTCTCAACCCAGACGTGGACCGCCCGAATTTCGCGCTGGAGCCACTGAACCTGGGCGCCGCCATGTTCCTGGTCCATGAGATGACCCATGTCTGGCAATGGCAGAATAGCGGGCTGACCGGTTACACGCCCTGGCGTGTGGCGGCGGAGCATGTGCGGTCGGTGGACCCGTATCTCTACGATCCCGCCGACCCGCGGGAATTTCTGGATTTCGGCTATGAGCAGCAGGCGATTCTGGTGGAGGAATATCTATGCTGCGCCGTCTTGGATCCGGAGGGCGTCCGGACCGTGCAGCTTTACGATCTGTTGTCGGACGTGATGCCGGTGGCACGCCCGCCCGCCTTCGAACGGGCGGTACTGCTGCCGTGGGATGGCGTGCAACTGGAAGGAATTTGCGCGGCACCTGAATAGAAAACGGCGGCCCATTGGGCCGCCGCCGATCTTCTGGGTTTGCGTGGAGCTCAGGCCGCTTTGCGACGACGCGACAGCGCGCCCAGGCTGCCGATCCCGGCCAACAGCATCCAAGCAGCCGCAGGCAGCGGCACCACCTCGGGGCCAGGCCCGGTCGGCGGCTGGGAGATGATCTCACCGACCTTGATGTCGATGAACGCGTCGGTGAACGACTCCGCGGTGGATCCACCGGCCCGAAGTTGGTTCAGGTCCCAAGCAGCGCCACCTGTGGCGAGGGCGACATCGACGTAATCCGTCTCCGTCGTCCCGGAACCGTTGCCGACGGTGCCATTGGCGACTTCGCTGTATCCGCCCATACCGTCGGCCAGATAGCCGGTGCCGGTGTTGTTAACGCCGAGAAGGTTGGCTCCTGCCGCGTCAGGCGACGTGAACGGGTTGTTCACGATCACGTTGAGCAGAATGTTGGCCGATGTCAGCGTGTTCTGGATGCTTTGCGCTGTCAGGCTGGACCCGGGCCGAATATCGCGATCCTCGTCGGTCACCAGGATGAAGTTGACGGCCGCGCCAGCGGTAAACGTCAACGTGTCGAGCGCGAACCGGATGGCCTCATAGCCATCTTCGAAACCGCCAGACGTGACGAGGTTGCTCAGATTGGTCTGGGTGTCGGTGGCATCGTCCAGAGACGCGCTGCCGAAAAGCCGCGGCACGCCGTTGCTCGGTCCACCATAGCCGATAACACCGTAGCTGCGATCGGTGACCCCCGCCGCTGCAAGCTCGGAATCGAGAGAGCCGATGACGGTGTTCTCAAGGAAGGCTTGCTCCCCGGACATGGAACCCGATTCGTCGACGATGAACACGACGTTCGAGATGGTGTTGATGGTTGTTGCGAAGGCACCGCTTGCCAATGTGCAAGCCGCGGCTGTCGCTAAGAAAAGAGTACGCACTGTAACCCTCCGAAGTGGAAAAACGTACGGGTGAAAGGTTCCCCAGCCTCACGTTAACCTTACGTTCACCATTTCGCGAGCAAGAATTCGCCGAATCAGTGCCATATTTCGCCGAAAGCGCGGACATGGCGGACAATCCGGACAAGGCCCCTTGACCGGCGCCCATCCGTCAACGGTCGGCTATTCGGCCCGCTCTGCCAAGGTCAGCCATTCCTCTTCCGCCGCCGATAAAAGGCGCTGCCGATCAGCCAACCCCTCGCTGGCCTTGGCAAATTTCACGGGCTCCCTGGCAAAGAGGTCTGGGTCGGAGAGGAACCCTTCCAGCCTTTGGATTTCCGCCTCAAGACGCGAAATTTCTGCCGGAAGGGCGTCCAGCCGATGCTGCTCCGTGAAGCTAAGAGTCTTGGCGGCTGATCCAGCCTTAGCGGCCTTCTCCGCCGTCGCTGTATCAGGAGCGGCGCCCGTCGGTGTTGCATGGCTTCGCTGTTTTCCAGATGAGGGCCCGCCGTTCGATCGGGTGCCGTCAGGCTTCTGGGTCACGTAATCCGACCATCCACCGGCATAGATGGCAGCCCGCCCGCCACCTTCCAAAGCCACCGTCCGTGTCGCCACGCGGTCGATGAAGTCGCGGTCGTGGCTGACCAGAAGGACGGTGCCATCGTAGTCGCCCAGTACATCCTGAAGCAGGTCCAGGGTCTCGATATCGAGGTCGTTGGTTGGCTCATCCAAGACCAGCACGTTCGAGGGCAAGGCCATGATCCGTGCCAGGAGAAGCCGCGCCTTCTCCCCACCGGAGAGAGACCCGACGGGCGCCTTGAGACGGCGATCATCGAAGAGGAAATCCTTCAGATAGCCCGCCACATGGCGTGGCGTGCCGCGTACCATGACTTGGTCCGATGCACCGGAGACGCCTAGTTGCGGGTCGAGGATCAGCGAATCCCATAGCGTCGCATCGGGGTCCAGGCGCGCCCGCGCCTGATCGAAGACCGCAATGGACAGGTTGGTGCCGTGGGTGATCGTCCCGGCATCCGGCGCGACCTCGCCCAGCAGGACCTTCAGAAGTGTGGTCTTGCCGATCCCGTTTGGTCCGACGAAGGCGATGCGTTCGCCACGCAGGATGCGCAGGTCGAAATCGCGGATGATGGGCCGATCGCCGAAGGCTTTGCTCACGCCCTTTGCATCGATGACGCGCTTGCCGGAGCCTGGCCCGGCATCGAGTTCCAGCGCGGCCGTCCCCTGTCGGCGGATCTGGCCAGCGCGGTCGGCGCGCATGGCCTGCAGCGCCCGCAGCCGTCCCTGGTTGCGTTTGCGCCTTGCGGAGATACCTTCCACCGCCCAGCGCGCTTCGGCCTTGATCTTGCGGTCGAGCTTATGGCGGGCCTCGTCCTCTTCAGCCCAGACCCGGTCGCGCCACCCCTCGAAGGCGGCGAAGCCTTTCTCTTGGCGGCGCACGGCGCCGCGGTCGATCCAGAGGGTCGCGCGGGTGAGTGCGGTCAGCACGGCTCGGTCGTGAGAGATGAGGATATAGGCGGATCGGGTGGAGGACAGCTCGCCTTCGAGCCATTGGATCGCCTCGATGTCGAGATGGTTGGTCGGCTCGTCCAGCAGCATGAGTTCCGGCGCCTCCGCCAGCAGCTTGGCCAGGGCCGCGCGACGCCGTTCCCCGCCGGAGGCCGTGGCCACGGTAGCGTCGAGCGGCAGTTTCAGCCCCTCGGCCGCAGCCTCCACCCGCCAGCCTTCCGCTGGGCCAAGATCGGACAGGGCGAAGTCGCGCAGCGTCTCGAACCCGCTCAAATCGGGCTCCTGCTCCATATAACCGATGCGCGTGCCGGGTCCGATCACCCGGTCGCCCCGATCGGCCTCCACCAAGCCGGCCATCACCTTCATCAGCGTCGATTTTCCGGAACCGTTCCGCCCCACCAGCGCGACGCGGTCGCCGGGCTGCACCACCAGGCCGAGATCGGCGAAGACCGGTTCTCCGCCCCAGGTTAATGAAATGTCAGAGAGTTGCAGAAGGGGTGCACGCGCCATGGACGGCGAGGTAGCGGGCCACCCCGGAAGGGTCAATCGACGGCGTTGGGCTAGACGGCCCGCTCCAACAACCCGGTGAGCATCCGTGCCCGGTTGGGCGGAATCGTGTCCATTGGGAGCGCCGTGAAGACATGAAGCGTGTCCAAATCCGGGTCTCGCACGGCATGGTCCGAGATCACGGCCCCAAGGGCGAGATACAGACGCAGAAGCGGAGGAATGGGGCCGGGTCGATCAGGCAGCGCGATCACATCCCCCCTGCCGCATCCCGGCCGCCATGGTGTGGCGGCGACATGGCGGCCAAGACCGACGGTCCCGCCGTCCGCCGGAAAGGACGTACAACCGAAGAGGACGTCTGCCGCGTCCTGCCGCGCCACGCGCGCCAGGATGCCGAGCAGAAGGCGGGGCAAGTCTGGATCCTGTGCGTCCGGTGCGAGGCCGATGCGTCCGACCTCCAGGGCCGTGGGAAAGGCTGTGTCGAAGGCCGTCAGGTCGTAGAACTGGCCGGTATAGCCCGATTGCGCCGTGCCGCCGCGGTGGATGCGCATGCGGGCGCAGGCCACGGCCTTGCCCTGTCGTTCGACCACGAGGTGGCGCGCTGCTCTGTCAAAGGGATCCCGGTCTGCGACCCCGTTCCGGAACAACCGGGAGCGTAGGGCCAGCGCTGCGGCCGCATCGTCGAAGCCGGTGATCCGGGCCCGCGCGGCGCCGAGTTCCAATTCCATCCCGACCTCCGGCCTTGGACGGCCCCGCGACGGGGCCTATCTGCACATTCGCAAAGGGCGCCGCCGGAGGAAAGCATGGAAAAGATCGTCAAGACGGATGCGGAATGGCGCGACCAGCTTGGACCGGAAGCCTACAAGGTGCTGCGTAAGCACGGGACCGAGCGGGCTGGCACCCACGAGGACTTTCCGAAAGGCCCGGGGCTTTATCGCTGCAAGGGCTGCGGCACGCCGCTTTTCGATCAGGCCCACAAGTTCGAGAGCGGCACGGGCTGGCCGAGCTTCTACCAGCCGGCCGACGGCGTGCGATCCGAGACGGTGGGCGAGAGCGAGGACAATTCCTGGTTCATGCGGCGCACAGAGGTGCATTGCAATCGCTGCGACGGTCATTTGGGCCACGTCTTTCCCGACGGACCACAACCGACGGGTCTGCGCTATTGCATCAATGGCGTCGCGCTGGCTTTCGACGCGGCGGACTAGCCGTCATCGGCCAGCGCGTCACCGATATTGATACGGCCGAAGTTGCGAACGATCTGCTGCACCAGACCGAAGTTCTGAATCGAGGTTTGGGTCACCCGGCGGGAAAGTGTGACGACACGCCCATCCTGCAGGCCGAAACGCTCGATATTCGACACGGTGCCATCATCGGCAAAACTGATCGCGACGAGCTCTCGGTCGATGGGCCGGGGCGCGAATGGGCCGACGCGGCGAAACCGGGTGCGCACATAATACCAAGCCTGATCCTGCAGAACGCCGGAAGCGGAGGGGCGGCCCACGGCGCCTTCGACGGTGGCCTGGGTATCGACGCCCACGATGATCGCGGCAAGATCTTCCTGCTCGGGGACATAGCCATGGTTGCGTTCCACCGCACCGCACGCTGTCAGAAACAGGACAAGGGACATGGACCCGATAGCTTTCGCGACCCCGTTCATATCCAAACCTCGTCCCCGCGGCGGGCATTGCGAGGCCCGTCCCTTTGTCGGTATGCCTTAACCGGCCCGGCGGACGCCATCAAGACCGGGGCAGATGTATGAGAGTGTGATGAAACCCGTGCTGTCCCACCCGCTGCGCCTGACGGATTTGCCGCGAACCAAACCTGTCCATGTTCGGCTTGTGCCGGATGAAGGCCAGCTTGAGGCGCTTTCGGACCGGTTGGATGTGGATGTGCTGCGCAAAGTGCGTCTGGAAGGTGATCTGGCGGCGTTGGGGAAGACAGACTGGCTGTTTCAGGGGCAGCTGGGGGCTACGATCGTACAGCCGTGCCGTGTGACCACCCATCCCGTGACGACCCGTGTGGACGAGACACTGCTCAGAACCTACAGCGCGACTTACGAAACGCCCGAGGGTGAAGAGGCGGAGATGCCGGAGGACGACAGCATAGAGCCGTTACCCGGCGTGCTGGATATGGGCGACGTGCTGGAAGAGGCGCTTGCCCTGGTCATCCCAGATTTTCCGCGCGCGGAAGGCGCCGACGAGATCGACCTGTCGGTGGCACCGCCCGGCGCGGAACCGATAGATGACGACAAGATAAAGCCCTTTGCCGCCTTAGCATCACTGAAAGCCCGGATGGACAAGGACGACTGACCCTATTTCTGAGCGATCAGAAGGGTACGGATTTCAGCCATCTTCTCAGGCGGGAACTTTTCATTCTGCGGGACCTGGCCGGCCATTGCGACCGGCGCTGCCATCAGAGCGGCGACGAGTGCCGCGGACGGGATCATGCGAAACATTGCTCACTCCTAAATCAAACTCTTCGGTTTAGTTAGGAGGGTAGTGCCCCTAGGGAAGGTTTGGTTTCCCGATAGTTACGCACAGTGTCTTCACAGTTTTGAGAGACTCGGCGTGGGGCCAAGCTGCTGCCGCGGTGCATCGCGGTTGGCTCGTCCCGGCCTTCGGTTACCGACCCGGCCTGGCCATACACAGGCCGTGGCGATTTCAACCCGAACACTTGCATCCTCTCCGAAAGGCTGTATGACGCGCGTCTCCGTTGTCCGGCTTGGAAACCGCTGGACCCCTACCCGCGAAGGGACTAGGGAGCGCGGAAGCGATTTTGACACGTTTTGGGGCCACGACCCCGCCAGACCCGAGGTTGAGACATGGCCGTCCCACAGAACAAGGTCACCCCCTCCCGCCGCAACAAGCGTCGCGCCCACGACTTTCTGGTGCCCGGCAACCCGGCCGAATGCCCGAATTGTGGTGAGCTGAAGCGCCCACACCATGTTTGTGGCGCCTGTGGCTATTACGCTGACCGCGAAGTGATCACCGCTGACACGGTCGAGCTGGAAGACGACGTCGCCTGACAACAGCTCCGGAGACGCGGCGCATGGAACCCCAAGGTGGTTCGCCCGACGCAGCCGGCATCCTGTCCATCGACGCTATGGGAGGCGATCTCGGCCCTGATGCCGTGGTCGCCGGAATGGCCGCGGCCGTACGCAAGACCCCCGCAATCCGCTTCATTCTGCATGGCGACAAGGCTGCCCTCGCGCCGCTGATCGCCAAACGTCGCGGCCTGTCCGACCATATCGAACTGCGCCATGCCGATGGCGTCGTGACCATGGACGACAAACCCGCGCAGGTCATGCGCCACGGCAAGGGGACATCCATGTGGTCGGCCATCGAGGCCGTGCGCGACCACGAGGCGGATGTCTGCGTCTCCTGCGGCAATACGGGCGCGCTGATGGCCGTCGCCATGATCCGCCTGCGTAAGCTGCCGGGCGTGAACCGGCCGGCGATCGCGTGCCTCTGGCCCTCGCGCAATGCAACCGGATTCAATGTCATGTTGGATGTGGGCGCCGATATCCGCGCCGATGCTGACGACCTAATGCAATATGCCCTGATGGGGATGAGCTATGCGCGCAATGGCCTGGGGCTGGATCGCCCCCGCGTGGGCCTGTTGAATGTCGGGACAGAGGATCAGAAGGGCACCTCCACACTCAAGGACGCCCATGATCGGATCGACGTCATCGCCGACGGCAATGGGTTCGATTTTCTGGGATTTGTGGAGGGGGGCGACATTCCGTCTGACAAGGTCGACGTGATCGTAACCGATGGTTTCACGGGAAATGTCGCCTTGAAGACGGGCGAAGGCACCGCCCGTTTCGTGCGGGACATGCTGGGCGAAGCGTTCCGCGCAACGCCGCTGTCGAAGATGGCCGCGCTGCTGGCTATGACGTCGCTCAAGCGCCTTTCCAAGCGGATCGACCCGCGACGGGTCAATGGCGGCGTCTTTCTCGGCCTGAACGGAACGGTCGTCAAATCGCACGGCTCCGCCGATGAGACGGGGATCGCCGCCGCCATCGATTTGGCCTGGGATCTGAGCCGGTCTGGCTTCTCAGAACGTCTGAAAGCACGTGTGGCCACCGCCATGGACACGGCAAGTGGCGGGACAGCCAACGAGGTGCAGGTATGATCCGTGCGGCGATCCGGGGCGTGGGCCATTACCTGCCCGATCGCATCGTCGAGAACGATTGGTTTACGACCTTCCTCGACACATCGGATGAATGGATCCGCAGCCGCTCCGGAATCGAACGGCGGCACTTCGCGGCCGAAGGTCAGACCACATCGGATCTTGCGCTGGAGGCGTCGAAGGCCGCGCTTGCCGATGCGGGTGTGACCGTCGAACAGGTGGACGCCATCGTACTTGCCACATCGACGCCGGATCTGACCTTTCCGGCCACGGCCACCATCCTGCAGGAAAAGCTTGGGATGACGCGGGGCTTCGCCTTCGACGTTCAAGCGGTTTGCGCGGGATTCATCTACGCCCTGGCCAACGCACAGGCGCTGATCGTGTCGGGTCAGGCGCATCGCATTCTCGTGGTGGGGGCCGAGACCTTCAGCCGGATCATGAACTGGGAGGACCGCACCACCTGCGTTCTGTTCGGAGACGGCGCGGGCGCGGTGGTGCTGGAAGCGGTGGAGGGCGACGGGACATCCGACGATCGCGGGATTCTGGCCGTGGACATCCACTCCGACGGGCGGCACCGGGACATCCTGAAAGTGTCGGGCGGCGTCTCCGCCACGCAGAGCACCGGTCACCTGATGATGGCCGGGAAAGAGGTCTTCCGGCACGCGGTAGAGAAGCTTGCCACCTCGACATTGGACGTATTGGACAAGGCGGGGCTGACATCCGCGGATGTGGATCGCGTGGTGCCGCACCAGGCCAACATCCGGATCATCGCGCGCACAGCCCAGAAGCTGGACCTGCCCATGGAGAAGATTGTGGTGACGGTACAGAATCACGGCAACACCTCCGCGGCGTCGATTCCCCTCGCCATGTCGGTTGCCAAGGCGGAAGGCGCCCTGAAAGCAGGTGACGTCGTCGTCACGGAGGCCATAGGGGGTGGATTGGCCTGGGGGGCGATTGCCCTCAGGTGGTAGGAGAACCCTTGACGGGGCCTCATCTTTCAACCTATGCGTGTATCGCGGCGGTTCGCTTGAACTTTTTGCTGCAAGCCCCTGTTGTTGACACGATTTCCCCATGTGCGAAGCTACGCATGGGAGCGTGAAATAGTGGGGATCTCTGACAATGAGCGGAAAGACATTAACGCGGATGGATTTGAGCGAGGCCGTCTTTCGTGACGTCGGGCTAAGCCGCAACGAAAGCGCGGCGCTGGTGGCCTCGGTGCTCAATCACATCTCGGACGCATTGGTCGAGGGCGAGCAAGTCAAAGTGTCCAGCTTCGGCACTTTCTCGACCCGCGATAAGTCGGCGCGCGTCGGGCGCAATCCGAAGACGGGAGAAGAAGCACCGATCCCGCCGCGCCGGGTTTTGACGTTCCGGCCGTCGCACCTGATGAAGGATCGCGTGGCCGCCGGCAACGCTGCGTCCAAGAAGGGCTGAGTTTGGCGCGCAATTCCGAGAAGTCCGAAGGCGCGTTCCGCACCATTCGCGAAGTCGCTGACTGGCTTGGCGTGCCGACGCATGTTCTGCGCTTCTGGGAATCCAAGTTCGACGAGATCTCGCCCGTGAAGGGGTCCGGAGGCCGGCGCTATTACCGGCCAGAGGATATGCGCCTGCTGGGCGGGATTAAGGTGCTGCTCCACGACGAAGGGCAGACGATCCGAGGCGTAGTTCAACGTATTCGAGAAGACGGGATCGAGCCGATCATGGAGCGGTCACCGGATCTCGATCATTCGGAGGTGTCGACCCGCACCCGTCGCGTGATCCGCGCGGGAGAGGATGTCGATGGCGGCCGCGTCGTGCCGTTCGAGCGCGGGCGCGGAAAACCCGTCCCGGCCGACGAAGACGCCGTTGCCGTTCCGCCAATGCCCGAGGCGGAGCCACACCCGCCCGCCGGGACCGTGGCGTCCCAACCGGACGAGGTCGTCGAAATCGCGGAGGCGCCGACCGTAGCACCGGTGCCGTCTGCGCCGCCGGTGGATGGGGGTGTCGACCAACCGCGCCCCGGGGCTGCGCCGGACGGCGTGCCGACCGAGCCAACGGAACCGACACCGCCCGAAGAGATACCCGTCGCCTCGCCCGGGCTGGAGACACCTCCGGAAGCGACCACGGAAACACCGCCCACCGTCGCGGCGCTACGTTTGGTGCGCGAGAAGTCGACAATCGACCCGGCCGACGGCCGCGGGCTCAAGCGCGTGGTGCGCAAGCTGCGTGGCCTGATCGAAGAAGTCGAAGACGACCTGATGGCGTGATCGCCCAAGGGGCCGCCCTTCGCCCTTGCGCCCCCCCACGAAACCCGTATGTAGAGCGCCAGTCGGGCTATGGCGCAGCCTGGTAGCGCGTCCGTCTGGGGGACGGAAGGTCGCAGGTTCAAGTCCTGCTAGCCCGACCATTCATCCGACGCCTCTCCCCTGCCGGGGCGGGGCGTTTCGCGTATCCGGGGGGGGGCGCCCATGACTTTCGCCACGGGAGTTCTGGCCAGTCAACAGATTGAAACCCTGCTCCAGGACGGCGCGATCCGCGCCCCGGACCTGGCCCGGGGCCAGGTGCAGCCCGCCAGCCTCGATCTGCGGTTGGGCGATGTCGCCTATCGCGTGCGGGCGTCGTTCCTGCCGGGCATCGGCCGGTCCCTGTCGGAGCGGCTGGCCGAGTTCCAGATGCACGAGATCGACTTGTCCGGCGGCGCGGTTCTCGAAAAGGGCTGCGTCTACCTTGTGCCGCTGCAAGAGGCGCTGGACCTGCCCGGCGATCTGTCTGCGGTCGCCAATGCGAAATCCTCGACCGGACGGCTGGACCTGCTGACCCGCACCGTCACCGATGGCGGGACGGAGTTCGACAGGGTTCCCGCAGGCTATTCGGGTCCCCTTTACGCCGAGATCTGCCCACGCAGCTTTTCCGTTCTCGTCCGGGCCGGCCAGCGTCTGAACCAGATCCGCTTCCGCTCCGGCCAGGCGGTGCTAGATGACGCGGCCCTGGCGGCGCTCCATACCAAGACCCCGCTGGTGGACGGTACGCCGGTCATCTCCGAAGGGCTGGGCTTCTCAGTGGACCTCTCGCCGGGGCCGGACAATTTGGTCGGCTGGCGGGCCAAGCCCCATACAGGCGTCATCGACCTGGAGAAGATCGGCCACTACGCCCCATCCGAGTTCTGGGAAGCGATTCGCACCGACAAGGGCCGTATCGTCCTTGATCCCGGTGCCTTCTATATCCTGGTCAGCCGCGAGGCCGTGACCATCCCGCCCGGCCATGCTGCCGAGATGGCGCCTTACTTGGCCATGGTGGGCGAGTTCCGGGTCCACTATGCGGGCTTCTTCGACCCCGGTTTCGGCCACGGCACGCCCGCCCGCGGCGTGCTGGAAGTGCGCTGCCATGAAGCACCCTTCGTGCTGGAGGACGGTCAGATCGTCGGACGGCTGGTCTACGAGCGAATGTCAGAGGTACCAGAGACGCTCTACGGCACGGGCATCGCGTCGAACTACCAGGGTCAGGGGCTGAAGTTGGCGAAGCATTTCGCCGCGCCCTGATGGGTATCTGGTAGGCCCGGCATCGCCTCACGCGCCCACGGGCTACCCAGGCTGGCAACCCGAAACCGCTCCGGCTAACCCGGCACCAGCACCCCGTCCTGCAGACGCACCACCCGGTCCATCCGCGCGGCCAGTTCCAGGTTATGCGTTGCGATCAGCGCCCCCATCCCGGTCTCGCGCACCAGCGACATGAGCGCATCCAACACCGTGTCCGACGTCCCCGGATCCAGGTTCCCCGTGGGCTCGTCCGCCAGAAGAAGCTGCGGCCCGTTGGCCAATGCCCGACAGAACGCGACCCGCTGTTGTTCGCCCCCCGACATCTCGGCCGGGCGGTGGTCGGCACGGGCGGTCAGCCCCACGCGGTCGAGCAGGGAGAGCGCACGGTCCCGTGCCTCCCCCGTCCCGCGGCCATTGGCGATCTGTGGCAGGGTCACGTTCTCGACGGCGGAAAACTCCGGCAGGAGGTGGTGGAACTGGTAGACAAAACCGATCCGTTGGCGCCGGGCCCGCGTGCGGGCGCGGTCGCCCTGCCCCGTCAACTCGTCCCCGCCGATCCGCACGGAACCCGCATCGGGCGTGTCCAGCAGCCCCGCGATGTGCAGCAGCGTGGATTTCCCGGCGCCCGAGGGCGCGACCATGGCGCAGACCTCACCCGGCGCGAGCGCGAGGTCGACGCCGGTCAGCACCCGGATCTCATTGGGTTTTCCCAGATGATAGCCTTTCTCGACCCCCGTCAGGCGCAGCGCCTCACTCATAGCGAAGCGCCTCCACCGGGTTCATCCGGGCCGCGCGCCGGGCCGGAAAGATCGTCACGATGAAGCTGAGGCCCAGCGACAGCGTCACGGCCGTCAGAACGTCGCCGGTTTCCAGGCGAGCGGGCAGGTTTGACAGAAGGCGCACGGATGGGTCCCAGACGCCGCCGCCCGCCACGTAGTTCACGAAATCGAAGATGGGGTCGATATAGAGCGCGAAGAGGCAGCCCAGGATGACGCCGATCACCGTGCCGGCCAAACCGATGGACGCGCCGCAAAGGAAGAAGACGCGCAGGATCGTGCCTTCTGTCAGGCCCATGGTCCGCAGGATGCCGATGTCGCGGCCCTTGTTTTTCACCAGCATTATCAAGCCGGAAGTGATGTTGAGCGTGGCGATGAGGACGAGGATGGAGAGGATGACGAACATAACGTTGTCTTCCATCTGCAACGCCTGCAGGAAAGCGCCGGAGCTGTCCTTCCAGGTCCAGAGATAGGCGCCCTCTCCGGCCGCCATGACGAGGGAAGGCGCTACGATATCAACGGCTTCGGGGTCGGTGAGCGCGACTTGGACTTCGTCGGCGACTTCGGGGCGGTTGAAATAGGTCTGGGCCTCGGCGAAGGGCATGTAGACGCGCGCGGAGTCGATGTCGTAGCGGCCGACCTGGAAAATAAACGTGACGGGATAAGCCTTTACGCGGGGCGAGGTGCCCATGGGCGTGCGTTGGCCTTCGGGGGAGATGAGGCGGATGCGGTCACCCGCCGCGACACCCAAGGTGCGGGCGACGCCGGAGCCGATGGCGATGCCATTTTCATATTCAGAAAGAGTGCCTTGCGAGGATTCGGGTTCGGCGATGCGGGGGATTTGGGCGAGGTCTTCGGCACGCATGCCGATGACCTGGACGCCCGCATTTCGGCCGTTCGCGGCGGCGAGAACCTGGCCCGCGACGACGGGGACGGCGCGTTCCACACCCTCCACCGCGAGGAGGCGTTCGGCCATGGCATCGTAGTCGGAAACGGTGCGCGTGAGCTGGCCGTTGGGGAGGGTTTCGCCGTAGCTGAGGACGCTGACATGGGGGTTGGCGCCGACGATGGTGTCGACGAATTCGTAGCGAAAACCGGCCCTTACGGCGAGAACGGCGATCAGGGCGAAGACGGCGAGGGCGATGCCGATCAGACTGATCCACGTCATCACGCTGATCCCCCCTTCCGAGCGGCGGGCGCGCAGGTATCGCCAGGCGATTATGCGTTCGTGACGGCTGAACATGGGGGCCTCTTCGGACTGCTCGGACATTACGTGCGGGGGATGGCGGGCGGGGTCAAGGCGCCCGGACCGGGCCGAAAGGTTAACAGCGGGATCGCGATGGCCGGGTTTCCGTTTCGCCCGAGGGGGTTACGCGATTCGGCCTCCGTCCGGGGCGGATGTCACCCCCCGTACACCCCCTGTACACCCCCCGTACATACGCGCGTCAGACGGGGGGACGCGTTAAGGTGCGTTACGACGCCTCACGGGAGGCGGAGCGGGACTGGGGTCAAGGGGCGCGTTCGGTGGCGCGTTCGCCCTCCCCTCCGGTCGGGAGGTGGGGAGCTTGTTTGGGTGGTGGGTTTTGCCCAGCCTATGGGCTTAGATTTCATGCGGCGGTCATCATCGGGCGTTCCGTTTGGTGGCAGCCCTGTCTAACCGCCGTCTGAGGGAGAACAGAGCATGATCGAACCAGAGACTGAGCTCGAATACTGGACGCTGCACACACCGACAGGCGATCCCGGGCCTCTACCGAAGAACCGGATCGAAGAGTTCACGCCGAAGGTCAAGCACGACGCGCTCCTCTACTGCGCGGGAGGCACGATTATCGAAGGCTATGTCGGTGTGTTTCCCGACAGGCCTATTGCCAACCCGAGAAATCGCGATCCGAACTTCAGCTGGCTCTGTGGGCGTCACATGAGCGACGCCGCCCTGCCACCCGAGGTAGCGCAGTTCTGGCAAATGAAGGTCGTCTCGCCCCCCGACCCCGAGAGGGATCTCGCACCCTACATAGCCACCAAGCGCATCGCACCGGACGCTGCAGCAGACGTGATCCCAGACATCGTCGTCACCCACAACTTCCCCCTCGTGCGGGCCAATGCCCGGGAGGTGCTGCTCGACCTCGACCCGGAGGCACATTTCTTTCTGCCCGCGCGGGTGGAAACGTATCACGGGGGTGTGGCCGTACCGGGGGAGTGGTATCACTGGGTGATCCGGCGCCGTCTCATGGTGAAACCGGAGCATCACCGCCCGAACTGGTCAGGCATATATGAGCAGGTCGGATCGTTCAGCCAGCGTGGCCCGGCCCACTTGTTCTACGAGCATGTGCCGACCCGTGACTGGGTCAGTGGCCTGACGGCGGTCGGTATGTCGACGTATTTCTACTCCTACGGTCTGACGCGCACGGCCTTTGGTGCGCTGAAGGCTGCCGGTGTGACCGGCCTCGTAGAGCGCACGACGGACCACGGGGCGCCCGTTCGGACAAAATCAAGGAAAAACAATGAGAACGTGAGCCATATCGGATGAGCAAAACCGATCTTAACTTGCCGGAGGGGTGGGTTCCCGAGGTGCCCCGCCGCACCCCGCGTTTCGATGCGATCCTCTACGAGTGGGGGGCGGATACGCTCGACGGCGTGCTGCGCCGCACCCTGGTGCCCAAGCCCCCTCGCGCGATTACCTACCACGCGAATTGGGGCTACCTGCATAGCCGCCACTTCGCGCCGTTGCCCCTCCCGGACGGGATGGACCGATGGTCGGCCGGGCTGCTGACGTCGGACGACCCTGCGGCAGCGCTGGCCGAGGACGACCTGCTCGTCGATCTCGAGATCGGCCCCGACGCGATCCAAGACCTCCTGCCCGACGTGATCCAATGGTCATTGCCTATGGTCCGCGCGAACGTGCGCGTCGTGCTGGAGGCTGTCGATCGCGGGGGAAGCTACTTCGTCCCGGCCGTGGTGCGTTTGGAAGGATCGGGCGCACCTGTCCGAGGAGACTGGTCCTATTGGCTGGTGCGGCGGCAGCTGAAGCGTGACAAGAGCGACGAGGCGGAGAAAGCCGCAATCCCGCGCATAACCCCGCCCACCCTCACGCGGACGAGCCGCCTGCATCCGACTGCATGGGAGCTCTACAACGATCCAACGGTCCGGGCCGTCGTCTCTGAAATGCCGGTCTGGTGTCATGCGGGCCGATACTCCGAACCTTTGTTCAACCGCGCCGCGTTCGCGGCCCTCAAGGCCGCCGGAGTGACGGGCTTGGTGGAACGGACGAATGTCAAAGATACCGAGGCCGTGCCCGGTGAGAATATCGGATGGGTGGAATAAGAGCGCCCAGCGCGAAACAGCCCCGGCAAGGCCGGGGCCGCGCATCGCGTCGCCATCGGAGCTCGGACCAATGGCGCACAAATGGCGACCGCCCCCCGGCCCGGCGATTTGGTGGGGCTGGGTGCGTCGCAGGGGCCTTATCCGAATTTGACGGGGATAAAGCGCGCAGCTTGGAGGGGGGGATCGCCGTTCCGCGGCCCGTCGATGCGCGGGGGATGGCCGTTTGACGTTGGTTAGGCGGTGGGTTCGGGTGAGGATGCGGCCTCACGCCACCCCATACACATCCCTCAACCGGGCGATGGCGGCTTCGGGGGACATCTCCTCGCTCTCCCCGGTGCGGCGCGACGTCAGTTCCACCTGGCCGGATTGCAGGCCGCGGGGGCCGACGGTAATGCGCCAGGGGAGGCCGATGAGGTCCATACTGGCGAATTTGGCGCCCGCCCGCTCCTCCCGGTCGTCGTAGAGGGGGTCGAGGCCGGCGGCGGCGAGTTGGGCGTAGATGCCCTCGCACGCGGAATCCGTGGCGGCGTCGCCCTGGCGCAGGTTCACGATGCCCGCGCCGAAGGGGGTCACGCCCTCGGGCCAGATGATGCCGTTCTCGTCGTGGCTGGCCTCGATGATGGCGCCCACCAGGCGGCTGACGCCGATCCCGTGGGAGCCCATATGGACGGGGACGGGCTTGCCGTCGGGGCCCTGGACATTGGCGCCCATGGCCTCGGAATACTTGGTGCCGAAATAGAAGATCTGGCCAACCTCGATGCCGCGGGCTTTGCGGCGGCGGTCTTCGGGGATTTGGGCGAAGGCGGCCTCGTCGTGGGTTTCGTCGGTGCGGGCGTAGCGGGAGGTGAATTCCTCCAGGATGCCGGCGCATTGGTCCACGTCGTCATAGTCGATCTCGCGGTCGCCGAAGGTGAGGTCGGTGACGGTTGAATCGTAGAAGACTTCGCTTTCGCCGGTCTCGGCCAGGACGAGGAATTCGTGGGTGTCGTCGCCGCCGATGGGGCCGCTATCGGCGCGCATGGGGATGGCCTGGAGGCCCATGCGTTCGTAGGTGCGCAGGTAGGTGACGAGGTGGCGGTTGTAGGCGTGGCGGGCGGCGGCTTCGTCCAGGTCGAAATTGTAGCCGTCCTTCATCAGGAATTCGCGGCCGCGCATGACGCCGAAGCGGGGGCGCATCTCGTCACGGAACTTCCACTGGATATGGAAGAGGGTGAGGGGCAGGCTCTTGTAGCTGGAGACGTAGCTGCGGAAGATGTCGGTGATCATCTCCTCGTTGGTGGGGCCGTAGAGCATGGCGCGGCCCTGGCGGTCCATGAAGCGCAGCATTTCGGGGCCGTAGGAATTGTGGCGGCCGGATTCCTGCCAGAGATCCGAGGGCTGGACGGTGGGCATGAGCATCTGGTGGTGGCCGGCGCGGGTCTGCTCCTCCTCCACGATGGTCTGGATGCGGCGGAGGACCTTCTGGCCGAGGGGGAGCCAGGAATAGATGCCGGCGGCCTGCTGCTTGATCATGCCCGCGCGCAGCATCAGCCGGTGGGAGGCGATCTGGGCCTCGGCGGGGGTCTCCTTGAGGATGGGCAGGAAGTAGCGGCTGAGGCGCATCGCGAGGCTCCGGGGGATCGTTGGTGCGAGAGCGCTAGCAACAGCGGGGCGGGGCGGCAAGCTGGGCGGCGTGATCACGTGGTCGTGAGCGGAGTGATCCGGAGGGCGGGGCCATACGTTTCCCTTACATTCCCGCCAACGTGGGAATTTTACACACGCAACAGGGGAGAGACCCATGAAGCTGACCACCATTGCCACCACGCTCGCACTGACCGCCTCGGCCGCCAGCGCGCAATCCATCGCCTCCATCGCGTCGGAAGACGGGCGGTTCGCCACGCTGCTGGCCGCCGTGGAGGCCGCCGGTCTGACCGAGACGCTGGCGGGGCCGGGCGCGTTCACCGTCTTCGCGCCGCTGGACACCGCCTTCGAGGCGCTGCCCGAGGGCACGGTGGAGAGCCTGCTGCAGCCGGAGAACAAGCAGCAGCTGACCGACGTGCTGCTCTACCACGTGGATGACCGGGTGCTGACCTCCAGCCAGCTGCCGGAGGATTCGATCTACGTGAAGCCGATCCTGGAGACCGCGCGTCTGTGCGTCACCCGTGACGGTGGGGCCGTGTCCATCGCCGACAGCACGCCGGTGGCGGCCAATGTCGTGGTGGCGGACATTCAGGCCGATAACGGCGTGATCCACGTGGTCGACAAGGTGCTGCTGCCCGGCGACCGCCCGGCCTGCAACTGATCCCCGCGCGGATCAGCCCCGGCTGATCCGCAACTTCGGCTCTGCGCCGAGGGAGGTGGCGAGGGACTTGAACCGTGCCTCCGCCACCTCGCCCCAAAGCGCCTCACCCTCGCCCTTGGGGAGGGTCAGTTCCAGAACGGCCTTCTTGGGGAAGAGGCGCAGCGTGCCCATCAGTGCCGGATCTTGGGCCGAGAACATGGCGCCGAACCGCATGGCCTTCCCCACCACTTCTGCCTGCAGCGTGTCTGCCTCGCCCAAAAGAGGCGACAGCGCCTCGAAGGGCGTCCCCTCCCGCTTGTTGCGGTAGCGGTGCAGGAGTGCGGTGCCCAGGAAGACACGTTCAGAATGGGTGAGCCCGCCCAGATTGGCACGGGTGGCATTGTCGAAGCAGATCTCGGCCCGGTAATCCGGATGGGCGCGCCAGGAAACGTCATGGAGAAGGCAACAGGCGCGGATCAGGCGGCGGCGCCGGTCCCGTTCCCGCGCAAAAAGCGGCGAGACGAACTTGTAGAGCACCCGCCCGAAGCCCGGCAGACGGGCATCCTTGGCCTCCGCGAAGCGGCAGCTTTCGATCAGCGGATCGCGCGCGCGCAGGATGTCGGGCATCTGTTCATAGAGAAGCCCCTCGCGGATCCCGTAGGCCGAGATGGCGATCTCTTTCGGGCGCACGGTCTTGACGATCCGAGACAGAACCTCGGACGCCATGGGCACGAGCGACATGCGCGCCGACGAGGTGCCGGTGACCCGCCCCAGCTCGGTCATGTCGGCCTGGCCGATGAAGTCGATCGTGGCCCGAACATCCTTGGCCGTCATGGTGTATTCGTGAAGCACCTTCAGCGGATAGCCGCGCCGCTCCATGTCGATGCGGGCGATGGCGCGCCAGGAGCCGCCCACGAGGTAGAGGACGTCATAGCGGGACCGGCCAAGGGCCTTGGCCATCGCGGCCACGCCGGCATCGATCTCGGCCTTGCGCTTGCCCTTGCCCTTGATGCCGGCCAGCTTCAGCGGCCCCAAACGGCCAGAGACGGCCGCGTCCACCGTGCCGCCCGAGAGCTCCGCCAGCTCCATGGAAGAGCCACCGATATCGCACATCAGCCCCTCGGCCTCGGGCCAGCCCAGAAGGACGCCTTGCCCGGACAGCCGCGCCTCTTCCGCGCCGTCGATCACGTTCAGGCGCAGGCCGGTCGCATTCTCGACCTCGGTAGTGAACTCGGCGCCATCCTCGGCCTCGCGCACGGCGGCGGTGGCCACGACGCTGAGCGAGTTCACCTCGAAGCCGCGCGCCAGGATGGCGAAACGCCTCAGCGCGACCAGCGCGCGGTCCCGACCTTCGGGGTTCAGGCGACCCGTCTCGGACAGGCCCGCGCCCAGACCGCAGAGGATTTTCTCGTTGAAGAAATAGGCCGGCGAGCGGGCCGCCCCGTCGAAGATGACGAGCCGGACGGAGTTAGAGCCGACATCGATGACGCCCACACGGCGCAGATGCCGCGCTTCGGGCCCATCGAAAAGCGGGGCGCCGAAAGGCCCATAACCCTCGGGGTCGCCCACCTCGTCCCGCATCGTCTCTCCGCCATCCGGCCCCATCGCGTCCGGGTCTGGCATGTCGGATCGCCGCCGGTCAATGAGACGGATTTGCGACACCGGGCGCGGCGGGTGGCCTTGGCGGGTCGGAGACCGGCCATCGCCGGTGGCCCTATGGCCGCCGACCGAACATCTGGGCGACATAGCGGTCCAGGGCCCCGGCGTCGCCGCTATCGAGGCAGGGCAGCCCCCGCAGCTCGGCGTCTTGGATGATCGCGGCATTGTCGCGGAGCGATCGGTCGAGAAAGGCGTCGACCAGTGCGCGATGGGCAGCGTCCAGTTCGCCATAGCCGCTTTGGGCGTGGACACGCGCGCGCAGGATATCCGGATGGGCGTGGAGGAAGATGAAGGCCGTGGCGGGCGGCAGATCGGCGTCCACGAGGTCGGGCCGGACGGCCGAGCCTTCCAGAACCAAGGGTTGTCCCCCAGCCGCGGCATCGCGAACGTATCGGAGAAGACCCGGGCGCATGTTCTGATGATGCACGGCCAGGAACCAGTGGACCGTCTCGGGCGAAAGACTGGAATAGAACTCCGCCACCTGCGGGCGCAGCTGTGGCCAGGGTCGGCCCGGATGTCGGCCCAGGTGATCTGTGGAGGTCAAACGCCAGCCACCGGCCTTGGCGATGCGCTGTGCGAGGGTCGTCTTGCCGGCATGGGACGTCCCGCCGATCAGAAGTGCCGTCTTCCGCCCGGCCTCATCCCCGTGAATGGGTCAATTCCGGCACGTCGGCCGCCCCGGCGGAGCCGCGGCCCGAAAGCGACGGGTTCTCCATGAAGAAGCGGTGGCAGGAGAAGGGATTTTCGATCTTGCTCAGATCCGGACGCGTCCAATCGCCCTCGGCCCCCAGAACCCAGCTTTGCGCCACATCAGCCAGGTTCGCGGCCATGACCTGATCCACGATCTGCGCCTTCACCGTAGGGTTCACGCATTCCACCAGCGTCTCGACCCGGCGGTTCAGGTTCCGGCCCATCCAATCGGCGGAGGAGATATAGACCCGCGCCTTCTTCGACGGCAGCCCGGCGCCGTTGCCGAAGCAGACGATGCGCGGATGCTCCAGGAAGCGGCCCACAACCGACTTGACCCGAATGGTTTCGGACAGGCCCTTCACTCCGGGCCGCAAGCCGCAGATGCCGCGGATCACGAGGTCGATCCGGACGCCGGCCTGCGACGCTGCGTAGAGCGCATCGATGATGTCGGGCTCGATCAAGGAGTTCATCTTGGCCCAGATCGCGCCCGGCCGGCCCGCGCGGGCATGGTCGGCCTCGGCGGCGATGGAGGTGAGCAGATGGTCCTTCATCTGCAAGGGCGATATCGACAGTGCCTCCAACCCTTCGGGCGGGGCGTAACCGGAGATGTAGTTGAAGACCTTCGTGGCATCGCGGCCCAGCTTCTCGTTCACGGTGAAGAGGCTGAGGTCGGTGTAGATGCGCGCCGTGATCGGGTGGTAATTGCCGGTGCCGAAATGGGAATAGGTCACCAGCCGGTCGCCTTCGCGCCGGACGACGGTGCTGATCTTGGCGTGGGTCTTGTAGGCGGTGAAGCCGTAGACCACATGGGCGCCCGACCGCTCTAGCCGGCGGGATTGGCGAATATTGGCGGCCTCGTCGAAGCGGGCCTTGAGCTCGACCAGGGCGGTGACCTGCTTGCCCATCTCGGCCGCTTCGCAGAGGGCGGCGACGATGGGGCTGTCGCGGGAGGTGCGGTAGAGGGTCTGCTTGATGGCCACCACGTCCGGGTCGGTGGCCGCCTGCTGCAGGAAGCGGATCACCATGTCGAAGGTCTCATAGGGGTGGTGCAGCAACATGTCCTTCTGGCGGATGGCGGCGAACATGTCGCCGTCATGATCCTGCACCCGTTCGGGGACGCGGGGCGTGAAGCTGGGCCAGAGCAGGTCCTTGCGGTCGTCCACCACCAGTTCCTTGAGGGCGGCGAGGCCGATCAGACCGTCCACCTCGATCACCTCGCCCTCCTCGACGCCGATCTCTTCGATGATCTCGCCTTTCAGCCCTTCGGGTGCGCCCGCCGTGATCTTCATGCGCACGATCTCGCCCCGGCGGCGGCGTTTGAGCGCGGTCTCGAACTCGCGCACCAAGTCTTCGGCCTCTTCCTCCACTTCCAGGTCGCTGTCGCGCAGGACGCGGAAGGCGCAGTGGCCGTTGAGAACGTAACCGGGGAAGAGCCGCTCGATCTGCATGAGCAGAAGCTCTTCCAGGGGCAGGAACCGCAACGTGCCCTTGCCATCACCCAGGCGCATGAAGCGGTCGATCTGGGCGGGCACCGGCAGAAGCGCGCGCAACAGGCGGCGGTCGGTGCGCCGTTCCAGCTCCACCGCGACGGCGAAGCCTTCATTGGGCAGGAACGGGAACGGATGGGCCGGGTCGATGGCCAGGGGTGAGAGGACCGGAAAGACTTCGCGCAGGAAACGGGCATCCAGATCGCGACGTTCCGTGCCCGAGATGGCCTCGCGGGTCAGCAGGCACAGCCCCTGCCCCTCCATCTCGGTGCGCAGGGCTTTCCAGACATCCTGCTGGCGTCTGAGCAGGCGTCCGGCATCCTCGTCGATCAGCACGAGTTGTTCCGCAGGACTGCGCCCGTCGGCTGCCGGGGTGCGATTACCCGCGCGGGCCAGTTCGCGCAGACCGGCCACGCGGACGGTGTAGAACTCATCCAGATTGGCCGCCGAGATCGACAGGAAGCGCAGCCGCTCCAGAAGCGGGACGCGCGGGTTCTCGGCCTCTTCCAGGACGCGCCAGTTGAAGGCCAGCCAGCTCAATTCTCGGTTGAAGAAGCGGCGCGGTCCTTCCATTCGGTCCGAGTCGAGCGCCACGGGCGCAGGCGCGGGCGCATTCAGGAAATCGGCGGCGGGAATCTCGGAAACATCCAGCATGGGCGGGCGGGGTAAGGGCTTTCGATGAATGTATGGTGACAAGCTATGGGTGACATGGGGGAGTGTCCAGTCAACCGCCCAGCAAGTCCTTCGCCAAGTCGCGATTGAGCGGAACGCCGCGTTCCAGAGAGACCCGGTCCAGCCGGTCGACCATCTCGGCCGCCGCCCGGAAGCTGCGTTCCATTCGCGGCAGCAGGTAGCCGATCAGGGCCGGTTTCACGCGCAACTGCCGATCCGCGAAGAGCTTGAGGAGCAGCACGGAGAGGAGCGTATCGTCCGGCTCCTCGATGTTCGCGGGGGTGAGCGAGGCAAGGCGGCTGCGCAGGTCGGGCAGCTCCACGGGCCAAGCCGCGGGCCGTGTCCGCCCGGTCAGCAGAAGACGTTGCCCTGCCGCTGCACCGGCATTCCACAGATGGAAGAGCGCCGTCTCATCCACACCGCGGTCGGCATCCTCGATCACCAGTGGCCCTGCGGCCAGATCGACCGCCGCATCGGCTCGCAGGTCCAGCGCCGGGAGGATCTGCGCGCCGACCTCGTCGGCCCAAATTGCGGCCAGGTGCGACTTGCCGGACCCTTCCGGACCGACCAGCGCCAGCCGCTTATCCGGCCAATCCGGCCAGCGATCCAGCAGCGCCACGGCATCTGAGTTGGAAGCGGAGACCATGAAATCATCGCGCCCCCGCGCCTCCAGCCGCGGTTGCTCCATCGGGAGGGCCGGCATGTTACTCGGCCGCCTCGGGCCGTTCCGCCGTGGAGACAGGCGCGGGGTCGTCCGGTTCCGTCCCGCGATAGAGCAGACTGTCCTTGTATTCTGACACGATGAACCGTGCCACCACGCCCAGCGCCGCCGCAACGGGCACCGCCACCAGCATTCCAACGAAGCCGTAGATCGAGCCGAAGGCCGACAGCGCGAACAAGAGCCAGACCGGATGCAAGCCCACCGAGTCGCCCACCAGCTTCGGTGTCAGAACGTTGCCTTCGAGGAACTGACCCAGCGCGAAGATGCCCGCCACCAAGCCGATGGACACCCAATCCCCCCAGAACTGGAACAGCGCCAACCCGATGGCGAGCGCGCCGCCCACGAGCGCGCCGATATAGGGGATGAAGGTGATCAGCCCCGCGATGGCGCCCACGACCAACCCGAATTGCAGGCCCACGGCCATCAAGGCCACGGAATAGAAGGTACCCAGGATCAGGCAGACCGTCAGCTGACCGCGCACGAAACTGGCCAGGGTCCGGTCGATCTCCAGCGCCAAGCGTCGGATCGTACCCACGTGGTCCCGCGGCAGAAGATCGTCGATCCGCGCGACCATGTTGTCCCAATCCAGAAGCAGGTAGAACGCCACCACAGGCACCACGACCACGAAGACCAGCGCGTTGACGACGCCGAACAGGCCCGCCACAACCTGTTGCGCCAAAGCGCCCCCTCGGTCGCGCACCATCTCGCCCAGATCGGCAAGCCCGCGCTGCACGATCCCGTCTTCGGCCACCAGGGCCGGAAAGTTCGCAGCCAAGGTGGTGCGCAACGCGGCGAAGTATTCCGGCGCCACGGACACCAACGCCTCGGTCTGGCGGATCAGCATCGGGATCAGGAAGGCCACCGCGATCACAAGAAGCATCACGCCCACCAAGGTGATCACGGTCGTCGCGGCGGCCCGCGGCAGACCCACATTCTCAAGACGGTCGGCCAGGGGATCGAGGATATAGGCGATGGCCCCGCCGACGATGAACGGCAGGAGAACCGGCCCCAGATACCACAGCAGAACAAGGAAGACCGCTGCGGCGAGGCCCCAATAAATCACCTGCTGGCGGGCGGGCAGTGCCATATCCGTTATCCCTCGGTCGTTTGAGAGAATGTGCCCACCGGCCGAACCGGGTTCAAGGTCGCATCCCGCGACAGGCGCGGACCGTGACCCTTAGGCGAGGCGCGCCTTCACCATCGGACCGACCGCCGCAAAGTCGATCTGCCCCGGATGGCGCCCCTTCAGGACACCCATCACCCGCCCCATGTCGCGCACGGAACTGGCACCGGTCTCGGCGATGGCGGCGCTGACCGCGGCCTCGGTTTCCTCGTCGCTCAGCTTCTTGGGCAGGAACTCCTCGATCACGGTGATCTCGTTGCGCTCCTGCTCGGCCAGTTCCAGCCGACCACCCTCTTCATAGGCGCGCGCGCTCTCGTGGCGCTGCTTGACCATCTTGGCCAGAATCGCCAAGGCTTCGGGATCGCCAACCTCGCGCCCATCGGCGCGCAGCGCGATGTCCTGATCCTTCAGCGCCGCATTGATGAGGCGCAAAGTGCCCACGCGACGTGTATCCTTGTCGCGCATCGCCTCTTTGAGACCCGCGCCCAGTCGTTCCCGCAAATCCATGGATTGCCTCGTTATCCCCGAAACGAGGGCGTAACATAGCGCCTGATCCTGTGCGCTTCAACGGGGGCCGACCTGCAGGCAGGACGGGGCGTGACGGCCATTGACGCGCCCCCAAGCGGCCCATTATGACCCCGCAAATTTGGCCGCCGCCAACGGAGAGCCCGGATGCCACAGACCCCGACCGCCTGCCTCGCCCTCGCCGACGGAACGGTGTTCCAAGGGCGCGGTTTCGGGGCCACGGGCGTGGCCGTCGCGGAGTTGTGCTTCAACACCGCCATGACCGGCTATCAGGAGATCATGACCGATCCCTCCTACGCGGGGCAGATCGTCACCTTCACCTTCCCGCATATCGGCAATGTCGGCATCAACCCAGAGGACGACGAAACGGCCGATCCGGTCGCCGAAGGCATGGTCGTCAAATGGGATCCGACCGAACCGTCCAATTGGCGCGCCACGCGCGATCTGGAAGATTGGCTGGCCGCGCGGGGCCGCATCGGCATCGGCGGCGTCGACACACGGCGCCTGACCCGCGCCATCCGCCAGCAGGGCGCACCCCATGTGGCACTGGCTCACGATCCATCGGGTGATTTCGACATCGCGGCTCTGGTCGAGAAGGCGCGCGCCTTCCGCGGGTTGGAAGGGATGGATCTGGCCAAAGACGTGACCTGTGCCCAATCCTACCGCTGGGACGAGACGAAATGGGCCTGGCCCGACGGGTTCGGCCGTCAGGAGGCACCCAAGCACAAGGTTGTCGCCATCGATTACGGGGCCAAGCGCAACATCCTGCGCTCGCTGGCTTCGGTGGGCTGCGATGTGACCGTCCTGCCCGCCAGCGCCACTGCTGAAGAGGTGAAGGCCCTGAACCCGGACGGCCTGTTTCTTTCCAACGGCCCCGGCGACCCGGCGGCCACGGGCGACTACGCCGTCCCCATGATCAAGGAAATCGTGGAGACGACCGAAATGCCCGTCTTCGGCATCTGCCTGGGTCACCAGATGCTCGCCATGGCCCTGGGTGCCAAGACCGTGAAGATGAACCATGGCCATCACGGCGCGAACCACCCGGTGAAGCGCCATGACGACGGCAAGGTCGAGATCACGTCCATGAACCACGGCTTCACCGTCGATGGTCAGACCCTGCCGTCGGGCGTGGAAGAGACCCATGTCAGCCTCTTCGACGGGTCGAATTGCGGGATCCGCCTGTCGGGCCGCCCGGTCTTCAGCGTGCAATACCACCCCGAGGCCAGCCCCGGCCCCCATGACAGCGCATATCTGTTCGATGAATTCGCTGCCGCGATGGATGCGCGAAAGGCCTGAGACGTGTTGAGGGCGCATTTAGCAACCTTAACGTGTTGTTAAAGCGGCTTTGCATTAACCATACGTTAAGACTCCCTTAACCCCGCGACGGCGAGATGACCAAGCCTGTCTGCAATGGGTTACATGTCATGTCGTCATCGTCCCTTGCCGCCCCGCGGCAGGACCAGTCAGAGGCGGATCCGCTTCTTTTGACCGATACCAAGGTCGTCGCCTTCCCGAAGGCGTTTCGCGATCTCGCCCTGTCCCCCGCTGCCGATCCGGCACCGGCACCCCCGTCCGAGCCGACCGAACGCGCCAAGCTGGGCGAGATCCTGCGGGAGATGGGCGCGATCAGCCGATTCGATCTGGCGCGCGCGCTCAAGCTGCATCGCCAATTGGACATCGTCCTGGGCGAAGTTCTTCTCCGGCACGAATTCGTCTCTGCAGATGTGCTGGCCCAGGCCCTGGCCCGCCAGCATAGCCTCGGGTTCGCCGGGCCCGCCCCGCACGATTGCCCCGTGACGGATGCCATGGCCCGGCGGCTCGATTGGGAAGTCGCACTGGACTTGCGGGCGCTGCCATGGCGGCGCGTGGGCGGCATGGTCCTCGTCGCCACGGCCCGACCCGACCGGCTGGAGGAATTGCGCGCCGCCCTGCCGCCGGAATTCGGCCTCTGCCTCTTCGCGGTCACCACGGAAGCCGAGATCGACGCCCGCCTGGCGCAGATCCACGGCCCCCTCATGGCCCGCCAGGCCGAATGCCGCCCGCCCGAGATCGTCAGCTGCCGCAAGCTGGTCACGCCGCCGGGCACCGCGCTACTCGCGCTTGCGATCCTTGCCATGCTGGGCGCGGCCCTGGTTTGGCCCGCCACGGCGGTGCGGGTCTTCACCGCTTTGGGCCTGACGGTGATGCTCGCCAATCTCTCGCTCAAGATCGCCGCGCTCTTGTCGCTGCGGAAGGCCGAGCAGGACGCCGCGCCGCCGGCCCCCACGCCCGAGAGCCTGCCACGCATCTCGGTCCTCGTCCCGCTCCACCGGGAACCGGATATCGCCCCGTCGCTCAAGCGGCGCCTTTCGGCCCTGCATTATCCTCGCGCTCTTCTCGATATCTGCCTGGTGGTGGAGGCCGACGACCACGCCACGCTCGACGCCCTGCGCGTCGCCGACCTGCCGCCCTGGATGCGGGTCATCGCCGTGCCCGACGGCCATCCCAAAACCAAACCGCGCGCGATGAATTATGCGCTTAGCTTCGCGCGGGGCGACATCGTGGGCATCTACGACGCCGAAGACGCCCCCGCCCCGGATCAGCTGATGCGCATCGCGGCCCGCTTCGCCGCCACACCGCGCAAGGTGGCGTGCCTGCAGGGCCTGCTGGATTTCTACAACCCGACTCGGAACTGGATGGCCCGCTGCTTCACCATCGAATACGCCAACTGGTTCCGGCTGCTTCTGCCCGGCATCGCCCGGATGGGGCTGGTGATCCCCCTTGGTGGCACGACCGTCTTCTTCCGCCGCGACGTGCTGGAAGAGGTGGGCGGCTGGGACGCCCATAACGTGACCGAGGATGCCGATCTGGGCGTCCGCCTGGCCCGCGCGGGCTATGTGACCGAGGTCATCGACACGACCACGCTGGAAGAGGCCAACGCCTCACCGCTCGCCTGGGTCAAGCAACGCTCGCGCTGGATGAAGGGCTATATCCTGACCTGGCTTGTCCATGCCCGCGATCCACGCGCGCTCTGGCGCGATCTTGGACCGAAACGCACGCTTGGCTTTCACCTGCTCTTCGTGGGCGCCGTCCTGAACGCGGTCCTGATGCCGTTCATGTGGTCCACCATCGTCGTCCTGTTCGGCATCTGGCATCCTCTGATGGCCTGGCTTCCGGGGGAGGGCCCGGCCGCCCTGGGCGCTCTCATGTTGGGCGCGACCCTGGTTCATCTGTCCCTGATGGCCATGGGCTGCGCTACCCAACATCACCGCAAGCTGCGCCTCTGGATCCCGACGCTGGAACTCTACTTCCCGCTCGCCACGCTGGCGGTCTGGAAGGCGATCGCCGAGATCGTGCTGAACCCGTTCCATTGGGACAAGACCGTCCATGGCACCTTCGGCGGCACCGACAGCGCCGAAGCCATTGCCGCACTTCAGAACGCCATGGGCGAAGGCGCCGCCCCTTTGGCCGAGGCACCGCCCGCCACGGCACCCGAGGCGCCACTGCCCCAGCCCGTGCCGAAGGTCGTGCCCGAACGCGCCGCCGCCATCGCCTGAACGGCCACCGCAAGGACAGGCGCCCCGCTAGAGCCGCCGCGCCTCTTCGCGCACCCGCACCTCGAAAGCCGTGCTCAGATGCTGCCGCAGCGCCTCGGCGGCGCGGTCCCCATCGCGCGCGGCAATGGCCTCCACGATGGCCCGATGTTCGGCCAGCGCCACCTCGCCCCGCCCCTCGGCGGCCAGCGAAGTGGTGGCCATCAACGCCATATGCCGGTGCACCTGGCCCAGTTGCTGCACCAGATACCGGTTGTGGGAGGCCAGATGGATTTGCCCGTGGAACCGCCGGTTGGCCCGGGCCAGCGCTTGCGTATCGCCCAAAAGCGCCCGGTCCTCCTCCACCATGGCGGCCAACACGCGGATCTCTTCGTCGGCCGCATGTTGGGCCGCCAGTCGCGCCGCCAGGGCCTCAAGCTCCGTCCGCACGGCGTAAAGCTCTGCCATCTGGTCGTGATCCAGGGTCGCCACGATCAGCGACCGACCATCCCGTGTCAGCAGGGATTGCGTCTCCAGCCGCTGCAGCGCCTCGCGCACAGGCGTGCGCGACACCCCGAAGCGATCCGCCAGTTCGGACTCCACCAGCCGATCCCCCGGCCGGAACTCGCCCCGGTCGATCGCGTCCAGGATCAGGCTCTGGGCGTCCTTGTGCCCCGCTCCATGGCTCGTCTGCCCCATCTGTCCTCCGGCGGTCGCGCAGGCGCGGACGCTAGCCGCCCCCCCGCGCGGGATCAACCTTGCGACCGGCCCGCCATCCCGCTAGCCCGCGCCCATGCCGCCTGCCTTCGACCGCGTCCAGACCTGGGTCTTCGACCTCGACGAGACGCTCTACCCCGCCACCACGCCCCTCTTCCCGCAGATCGAAGCGCGGATGGAACGCTGGATCATCGACACGCTCGCCGTCACCCCGGCCGAGGCCGCGCGCCTTCGCCATCAATGGTGGCACGACCACGGAACGACCCTGGCGGGGCTGATGATAGAACACGGCCAAGATCCGGACCCGTTTCTCCGCGATGTCCACCAGATCGACTTTTCCATCCTCGACCCGGCGCCGGATCTCCGCGCCGCCATCGCCGCCCTGCCCGGCCGCAAGATCATCTTCACCAACGGCACGGCACCCTATGCCGAACGGGTACTTGCGGCGCGGGGCCTCTCGGGTCTCTGGGACGCGGTCCATGGGATCGAACATGCGGACCATATCCCCAAGCCCCAACCGGCATCCTATGCCCGCATCTTCGCCCGCGACGGTCTCGACCCGACCCGCGCCGCGATGTTCGAGGATACGGCCCGCAACCTGGTGGAGCCACACAGGCTGGGGCTGCGCACGATCCATGTGGCGGCGGCGGCGGATCCCGCATCCCATATCCACAACCGGACCGACGATCTGACGGGCTTTCTGCGCGGCATCCTGACCCCTGGCAACGCCGATCTGCCAAGCTAGGCTCCGCGCCATGGACAGAACCGATATCCTGATCTCCGGCGCCGGTCCCGCGGGCCTTGCGGCCGCCTGCGCCCTGGGGACCGAAGGCCACAACGTCATCCTTGTCGACCCGGCCCCGCCCGTCACCGGAGAGGACGCGCCCGGCGCCGACCTGCGGACCACCGCCCTCCTGCAACCGGCCCGCGACCTGCTGGACCGGGCGGGCGTCTGGCCCGACCTCGCCCCCCATGGCGCCGATCTCTGGACGATGCGGATCGTGGATGCGTCCCGCACGCCGCCGGTCAGCCGCGATTTCGACGCAAGCGACATCGCCGACGCTCCGTTCGGCTGGAACTTCCCCAACTGGCTGCTGCGCAAGGCGCTTCTGGCACGCGTCGACGCCCTGCCGAATGTCGAGACGCGCTTCGGGCGGTCGGTCGCCGCGCTCTTCACCCGCGAGGCCGAGGCCCGCGTGACCCTGGATGACGGCGCGCGCATCTCGGCGCGCCTGGTCCTGGCCTGCGACGGACGCGACAGCCCGCTCCGCGCCATGGCGGGCATTCGCGCCCGGACGGTGAGTTACGACCAGACGGCCCTGACCTTCGCGGTCTCCCATGCCGCGCCGCATGGCAACGTGTCGATCGAGGTTCACCAAGCGGGCGGGCCGTTCACCCTGGTCCCCTTGCCCGACCGCGACGGTCGCCACCGGTCGGCTGTGGTCTGGATGGATCGCCATGACGCACAAGCAGACCGCCAACGGATGGATAAGGCCGATTTCACCGCCGTCATGAACACCCGCTCCGGCGGGGTGATGGGCGCGCTAGAGCTGATCTCTCCGCGGGCCGCCTGGCCGATCCTGACCCGCGTGGCCCACCGGATGACGGGCCGCCGCCTGGCCCTTGCCGCAGAGGTCGCCCATGCCATGCCCCCGATCGGCGCGCAGGGCCTCAACACGTCATTGGCGGATATCGCCGTTCTCCGCGATCTGGCCGCAACCCGTGACATCGGCAGCCGGGCCATGCTCGACGCGTATCAGCGGCGGCGGTTTCCGGACGTGCTTGCCCGCGCCACAGGCATCGATCTACTCAACCGGACGTCCATCGCCGGTGCGGCGCCATTTCAGGCGGCCAGGGCCTGGGGGGTCGGCGCGCTCCACGATATCGCCCCGATCCGGCGCGGCCTGATGAAGCTGGGCCTCGGCCACGCCGCCTAGGCACGCCTCAGCGTAGGAGGATCACATCCATGGCGGGCGTGCCCTCGCCGTTATGATAGACGCGCACGAAAATCGACACATCCCCGGCCAGGATCGCCCGTCCGACTTCGGGCGTGATCTGACCGCGTCCCAACATCGCATCGATTTCATTGCGCTTTTCCGGCCGGTCGAAGAAGGGATCGATGTCGTCTCCCTCCTGGCGGATACCGAACCGATGCACGTTGGCACGGTCTTGCCGCAACACCTGGGCTGGCCGCCTGAGCCGCTCACCCCTTGAATTCGTCAGATCGGAGGGCCCGATCACCGCGAGATAGCTGCCATCCATCTCGCTCGCCTGTGCGGGAAAACCGATCACAAGGCCAGCAACCCCCGCCATCACCATGCGCCACATCACACTGCGCCCTTCGTTTTTCCTGAGTTCGATCAGGAGAATACCCGATCCACGACTTGTTGCAAGCGGGCCACGGTGCCATCCACATCCTGCAACTTATCAAGCCCGAAAAGGCCGATCCGGAACGTCGCGAAATCGGCCGGCTCGTCGCATTGAAGCGGTACGCCCGCCGCCACCTGCATCCCCAAAGCCGCGAAGGCTGCGCCGGTCCGCACCTCGTCCGAGGGGGCATAGCACACCACCACGCCGGGCGCCTCGAAACCCGGGGCGGCGACGGATCGCAGCCCCTTGGCCGCCAGCATCTCGCGCACCCTCGTGCCCAACTCCCATTGCGCCGATTTGAGCCGCGCGAAGCCGTAATCCCGCGTCTCGTGCAGCGTATCCCGAAACGCCCGCAGCGCATCCGTCGGCATGGTGGCGTGGTAGGCATGGCCGCCACCCAGATAGGCATCCATGATCCCAAGCCATTTCTTCAGGTCGATGGCGAAACTGTCGCTGTCGCGCGCCTCGACCCGCGCCCGCCCCCGCTCCGACAACATGACAAGGCCCGCGCAGGGCTGTGCGCTCCAGCCCTTCTGCGGGGCCGAAATCAGGACATCGACGCCCAAGGCGCGCATATCCACCCAGACGCAGCCCGACGCGATGCAATCCAGAACCATCAGCGCGCCCACGTCATGGGCCGCCTCTGCGATCGCAGCGATGTAATCGTCGGGCAGGATCACCCCGGCCGAGGTCTCCACATGGGGCGCAAAGACCACATCCGGCTGCGCCTCCCGGATCCGCGCCACCACATCGGCCAAAGGCGGCGGCCCGAAGGGCGCGCGCGTGTCGTTGCCCTGCTGGCGCGCTTTGACGACCTCCACCCCCTCGGTGAAGGCGCCCGCCTCCATGATCTGCGACCAGCGATAGGAGAACCACCCATTGCGCACCACCAGCGCCTTGGCACCCCGGCCCAATTGCCGGGCGACCGCCTCCATGCCGAACGTGCCGCCGCCCGGCACGATGGCCACGTGATCCGCGCCGTAGACCGCCTTCAGCCCGGCATCCAGATCGCGCATCACGTGCTGGAAGGCGGCGCTCATATGGTTCAGCGAGCGGTCGGTGAAGACCACGGAAAATTCGTCCAACCCTTCCGGATCGACAGTGTCGAGCAAGGCCATGGCATCCTCCCTAAGATGGCGGCGAAACTGTCACGGACGCGCCAGGGCAGCAAAGCCTTTCTGGCCCGCCGCGCATCCATGCCGCACCCGCCGCCGCGCCCATCGGAAACCCCTGCCGCGCTTAGGCATCGCGGGCCAGCCGGTCCCGCAGCGCCGCCCATTCCGGGACGCGCGCGGCCAGCATCCGGCGCCGCCACCAGCACCGCAACGACGGCAACCAGGCCCGGCGGGCGCGGCGCCTGGCGATCTCCTGCACCAGCCAGGCCTCGTCGAAGGGCGCCCCCAACCAGGCCCCGGCAGGCGCAGAGAGGTTCCAGATCACAACCGGCGCCACCTCTTCGGTCACGATCATGTCCAGCGTGGCGGCGTCGTAACCCGACGCCCGCAGCCGCCGCTCCAGCCCGGGCAGGATATCGGCGGTCTCGGAATCGAGAAACAGGTCCGACAGATCGATCCAGACCTGCTCGCGCCGCGACCAATCCGCCCCGTCACGTTCCATAGATGACCTGCGTCGCACCGAACCGCTCCAACCGAGCGATCTCGCCCATCCCCAGGCGTGCGAGCAGCGCCCGTGACGACGCATTAGCCGCCTGCGTCTCCGCGATCACGCGCGCCAAACCCGCCGCCCTGGCCGCGGTCAGCACCGCCTGAGCGGCCTCGGTCGCGTATCCCCGCCCCCAGGCGCCCGGATCGAACTGATAGGACAATTCGTGATCCCGCCCATCCTTATGCGGCGTGACCGAGATCACGCCCACAGGCCCCGCCCCCGCCACAACCAGCCAAACCGCCGCCCCCGGACCAGGGGTCAGATAGGGGGCCAGCACCGCCTCCGGTGTCCCGACGGCCGGCCCGCCCAGATAACGGCGCACGGAAGGATCGCGGATCAGACCGTAGAGAAACCCACCATCGCGGACCTCCGGTGCCCGCAGGCTCAATCGCGGCGTCCGCAAGACACATGCCCGCATCATCCCGCCCCCACCATCAGGCGGACCCCAATCCTCGCATGGGAATTGGCTGCACCCCAACACGCATCGCATCTCCCCAACCGTGCGGCCACCCGCCGCTACAAAGCCGTCCCCTTGCAGGATGTGGACGACTGAGCCGCCGCCTCGCCGCAGAAGACGCTCTCCGAGATGAAGGGCAAATGGGCGGCGACCGGCAAGACTGCCAGGAACACTAGGACACCGATATCCAATGCCCGCCCCGATGCCGCTCACAATGCTCTCATAACGGCCCCGGAAGGCGTTCTTCGCTCAGCATCACATTGGCCTCCACCTCGCCCACCCCCGGCAGGCCTATGATCCGCCGCCGCAACACCCGCTCGAAATCCGCCAGGTCCCGCGCCACCACCCGCAGGCGGTAATCGTAGCGGCCCAGGACATGCTCCACCCGCCGCACTTCCGGGATCGCGCTGACCGCCCGCTCGAAATCCTCCAGCCCCACGCGGCCCTTCGCCGCCAGCTTCACCCCCAGAAACACCGTAACCCCGAAGCCCAAAGTCTCCAAATCCAGTGCCAATTCCCGTCCGACCAGGATGCCCTCGGCCCGCAGCCGATCCAACCGCCGCCACGTGGCCGCCTGGCTCAGACCCACGGCCCGGCCCACCGCCGCGGTGGAGAGCGCCGCATTGGCCTGCACCACCCGCAAGATGGCGCGGTCCAGATCGTCGATCACCGCCGCCAAGCCCGCAGGCCCTTCACGCCCATTGACCGCGCCGTGCGCCACCGCCTCTTTTCGATGTTCGCTATACACTCGGCAGAGCGCGAGAGGCCGGGCCTCTCGCCGGGGCGCGCGGGCCTCGATGGCCCGGGCGCGCCGCTCTCCCATGCTCCGCTGACCGCGCAACCGCGCGCCATTAACCCGCCTATGTCAAAAAATGTCTGTACGCGCGTATGTACGGGGGGTGTACGGGGGGTGTACGGGGGGTGCCCCGCACGACCCATGCGCGGCCCGGATCGCGGCCTAAACGGGCAAGACGGCATCGGTCTTCACCTGCGCCACATGCATCAGCGCCTCGATCTCCGCGATATGGGGCAGGATCAGGATCGCATCGCGATACAGCGCCTGCCAATGGGTCAGATCGCGCGCAACCACCGCCAGCCGCGCATCCACCCGGCCCAGAAACGTCTGTATTTCAATGACTTCCGGCACCTTCCGCGCTGCTGCCAGGAAGACGTCCAGAGCCCGCGGATCGGACTTGTCCAGGGTGAAGCGCAAGGACACCTCCACCCCGTAGCCCGCCGCCCGCCAGTCGATCACACCCTGCACCCCGCGCAAAACACCGCTCTCCCGCAACCGCTCGATCCGGCGCGAGGTCACGGATTGCGACAGACCGATTTCCGAAGCCAGTTCCGTAACTTGCAGGTCCGGCTCCGCTTGCCATCGGCGCAGCAGGCGCCGGTCCATCGCATCGAGCATGATCTATCCGAATATAAGCAATTTCACGAATAGCTACCGCGCCCCGACCCGGATTGAAAGCAGCCACGCCATGGCACCCCATGACACGCCCCCTTAAACAGGCGCAGACACCCAACCCGGAGGAGAGACCCATGCGCGTCTACTATGATCGCGATTGCGACGTGAACCTGATCAAGGACATGAAGGTGGCCATCCTCGGCTACGGCTCGCAGGGCCATGCGCACGCGCTGAACCTGCGCGATTCTGGCGCCAAGAACGTGGTCGTGGCGCTGCGCGACGGCTCGCCAAGCCGCGCCAAGGCCGAGGGCGAGGGCCTTCAGGTCATGGGCATCGAAGAGGCCGCCGCCTGGTGCGACCTCATCATGTTCACCATGCCCGACGAGCTTCAGGCCCAGACCTACAAGGCCCATGTCCACGATCATCTGAAGGACGGCGCCGCCATCGCCTTCGCCCACGGCCTGAACGTGCATTTCGGCCTGATCGAGCCCAAGCCCGGCGTCGACGTCATCATGATGGCCCCGAAGGGCCCCGGCCATACCGTGCGCGGCGAATACCAGAAGGGCGGCGGCGTGCCCTGCCTCGTGGCGGTCCACAACGACGCCTCCGGCCGCGCGCTGGAGATCGGCCTGTCCTATTGCTCCGCCATCGGCGGCGGCCGCTCCGGCATCATCGAGACCAATTTCCGCGAGGAATGCGAAACCGACCTCTTCGGCGAACAGGCCGTGCTCTGTGGCGGCCTGGTCGAACTCATCCGCATGGGCTTCGAAACCCTGGTCGAGGCCGGCTACGCACCCGAGATGGCCTATTTCGAGTGCCTGCACGAGGTGAAGCTGATCGTGGACCTGATCTATGAGGGCGGCATCGCGAATATGAACTACTCGATCTCGAACACGGCGGAATACGGCGAATACGTCTCCGGCCCCCGCGTTCTGCCCTATGATGAGACCAAGGCGCGGATGAAGGCGGTTCTCACCGACATCCAGACCGGCAAGTTCGTGCGCGACTTCATGGCCGAGAACCAGGTCGGCCAGCCCTTCTTCAAGGGCACCCGCCGCATGAACGATGCGCACCAGATCGAGGAGACGGGCGAAAAGCTCCGCGCCATGATGCCCTGGATCTCCGAGGGCAAGATGGTCGACAAGGCGCGCAACTGAACGCGCGCCCGAGCGGATGCGGGCGGCCGGGTCGCCTGCTTTCCTAGAAGACACGTGGCAGCGCGGCCAGATGGTCGCGCTGCCATCTCGGTTCAGGTTGGGCGTTAATCCTCTGTTAACCCCTCTCCGACGGAACGGCCCCACTGCCGATCCGACGACCGGCAGGCTTGCAAGCAAGCGGACCATCGGCGGCCCAGAAAAGAGACGGAACCAGGCGACAAATCGCACCCATCGCCCCAAATTCTCGGCGAGCCGACGCAACGCGAACCGCTCCAGAGCATCAAAGCCGCCGCGCGCCTCACGTAAGACCGTGCTTTCGTCGCTGCGACGCCACGATCCGATCACAAAGCGCGGCTAGACCCGGATCGAATTTGAGCCAAATCACATCGACCTGCCAGGACTGCCTCCCATGAAGACCTTTCTGACCGCCGCCGCCCTTGCGCTGACGGCAACCGCCGCCTCTGCCTCCACGATTTCGACCTTCTCCTTCGACATGCCCGGCGCACAGAACGGTGCCGCATTGACGGGTACGGCAGGCGGTGTCGGCTTCACGATGACGGGCTTCGTCGTGAACGATGATCTCTCGGTCCAGTCCAGCGCCAACGTGAATGTCGATGCGGGCGGACGGATCGGCGTTGACGGCGTTTCCGGCAACGTCAGCCCCGGCGGCCCGTCGAACCCGACCGTGGCCGGGCCCGCGACGATCGACGGTGTCGGCGTGAACCAGAACGAAATGCTGCGGATCACGTTCGACCGCGCGATCCGGATTTCCAGCCTGCAATTCGACTTCGTGGACAGCCGCGACGACGTCTATCTCAGCTTCGGCAACTTCTCCGGCCGCTTTGGTTTCGGTGGGGATACAAGTCTGAATGTCGGCGATCTGGCGGGCCTCGGCACGCTCGATATCGTCGGCCGGACCCTCGACATCGTCGCCGGTTTCCCGAACGAAACCTGCACGACGAGCCCCCAGCAGCCTTGCGGTGGCGGTAACGACCTCTTCGCGCTGAGCGGTGTGGGGATCTCGCCCGTCCCGCTGCCGGCCAGTGGCATGTTGCTCGCGGGCGGCCTGTTGGCCGGTGGGGCGTTCGCCCGCCGTCGCCGCGGCTGATCACCTCAAGAGATATCTCCGGGAGGGGTGCGCCGAGCGCACCCCTTTTTCGTTCCGATCTAGGCCACTTCCGGAAAGGCCGCGTCGAACCGGGCCGCGCCCTCGCGCGTCAGGCGCACGACGCGGCTTCCCGCTTCGCGCCGGACCCAGCCCAGCGCTTCCATTCGGGCCAGGATCGCGCGGCCCAGACGCCCCGCCAGATGGGCGCGACGTTCGGACCAATCCAGGCATTCACGGCAAAGCGGCGCGCGGCCGGTCAACCCATCCGGATCCAGATCCAGCGGCGCAAGCGCGGCCTGGAGTTCTGGCCCCGCCGCAACGCCATCTGGACCGACGACCAGCGCGTTCCGGGCAAGCAGGCTGCCGTAAAGTTGGACGCCACGCCGCCCGGCCAAATGGTTGTAGCACACCCGCGCCTCCCGCAGAGCGGCGTCACGGGGTCCGGGTCGCACCCGGCGCGGCCCCACCCGCGCCGAGAGCGCCATGAGACCTTCCAGAACGCCCGCCACCTGTGGCGAGGCCAGGCGCAGATATGCATGGCGCCCCTGCCGCGTCCTTTCCAGCAGACCGCCAGCCTCAAGCTTGGAGAGATGGCCGCTGGCCGTCTGCGGCGTCACGCCCGCCTCCAACGCCAACTCACTGGCGGTCAGCGCCCGCCCGTCCATCAGCGCCGACAGCATGGCCGCCCGCGCGGGATCGCCGATCAACGCGGCGATGGCGGCGATATCCGGTCCGTCACGCATAGTTCGACCGTAGCCGAAGCATAGACGGGCCGAAAGACGCTAGGCGGAGGGTCTCTTATCGAAGGAGACCGGCCATGCTCACCTGCATCATCCGCTACGAGATCGAACCGACCCAGCGCGACGATTTCGTCGCCTATGCCCGCAATTGGGGCCAGGCCATCCCGCGCTGCGGCGCCGATCTGACGGGCTATTTCGCACCCCATGAAGGGTCCGCGACGACGGCCTACGGCATCTATGACATCCCCGATCTTGCAGCCTATGAGGCGTATCGCGCCCGGCTCGCCGCCGATCCCATCGGTCGCGAGAACTATGCCTTCGTGCAAGAGCGACGCTTCCTGCGGCGCGAAGACCGGTTATGGCTCAGACGGGTAGATCGGTGATGGGACGAACCATCATGGACGATGCAGTCTCACGGGCAGGCTCAGGCCCGGCAGACCGAACGGCACCGTCCCATAAAGACAACACCAGAGGATCGCCGCCGCGTAACCCTCCCGAACGGGGAGAGCTGAGTTGGACTGGACGTCAGGGATGGCGAGCGCGCCCGCAGAGGCTGAAGTCGACCCAATGACAAGGAGGAGGACGGCGAGGGCGCGCGCGGCAAAGTCGCGCGACCGAGTGCAATCTCCGGTCAAACGGGCCGAGGGCGCGCCGAACCCGCAGAATGCCCTGTCCTTCCCGCGCGCCGCGGCCTAGGTGACATCGAAATGACCGCCACCAACACCGCCCCCGTCACCCGGCCGACACTGGACAATTGGCTGTCGCTGATCGCGCTGGGCGTGATTTGGGGCGGTACGTTCATGGTCGTCTCCATCGCGCTGCGCGGCTACGGGCCGGTCACGGTGGCGGCGGCGCGCACCGCGCTGGGTGCAGTGGCGCTGGTCGCACTGGCCTGGGCCACCGGACGCCCCTTCCCCAAGCTCGACCGCCTGCTGGTCCTGTTCCTGATCGGCCTCGGCCTCCTGAATGCGGCCCTTCCTTTCCTGTTTCTGGCTTGGGGGCAGCAGCATGTGCCGTCGGCCTTCGCGGGCCTGTCCATGGCCGTCTTGCCGCTGTTTCTGCTGCCCCTGGCCCATATCTTCGTGCCGGGCGATACGCTCACGCCTCGCAAGACGGCGGGCTTCGCGCTGGGCCTGATCGGGGCGCTGGTGCTGCTGGGGCCGGGCATCTTTGCCGCCGCCGAGGGCGATCTGGTGGCGCTGGGCCGTCTGGCCTGTATCGGGGCCACGCTCAGCTACGCGATCTCCTCCGTGATGACGCGCCGCTGCCCGCCCATGGACGCCACCTGGCTCAGCGCCGCGATCCTGGTCGTGGCGAGCCTGGCCCTGGTTCCCGCAATGCTGCTGACCGAGGGGGTTCCCGGCACCGCGTCGCCCGGCGTTATGACGGCGATCGTCGCGTTGGGTCTGATCCCGACGGCCCTAGCGGGCCTGCTGCGTGTCCGGATCATTCGGACGGCGGGGCCAGGCTTCATGACGCTGGTCAACTACCAGGTGCCGGTCTGGTCGATGATCTTCGGCGCCACACTCCTGGGCGAAGAACTCCCGGGCCGCTTCTTCCTCGCGCTGGCGCTGATCGCAACGGGCCTCTTCGTCAGTCAGTCGGCGCGGCGCAGCCCCTGATATCCGCCGCTTGACAGAGACCGCCGCCGGGCCGACACCGATCTGAATGCTGGACGTGCGCCCCGTCGGATACGTGATCGGCCTTCTGCTGATGGTGCTGGGCGCAGCCATGGTCCTGCCGATGCTGGCCGACCTGATCGACGGCAATGATCATTGGCCGGTCTTTCTGGAAAGCGCGATCCTCACGCTTCTATCCGGCACATGCCTGTCGCTGGCCACCGCCAACGCGGTGCGCGACCGGCTCAGCCTGCAGCAGACCTTCCTTCTGACCACGCTGGTCTGGGTCGCCCTGCCCATCTTCGCCGCGCTCCCCTTCGTCATCGGAGCGACCGGGGCCAGCTATACCGACGCGCTGTTCGAGGCCATGTCCGGCCTCACGACCACAGGCTCCACGGTCTTTTCGGGATTGGAGGAATTGCCGCCGGGCATCCTCCTCTGGCGAGCGCTTCTGCAATGGTTCGGCGGCATCGGCGTCATCGTCATGGCCATGGTCTTTCTGCCCGAGTTGCGGGTGGGTGGCATGCAGATCTTCAAATCCGAAGCCTTCGACACGATGGGCAAGGTCCTGCCCCGCGCGGCCGAGATCGCCAGCCAGATCTCCACCATCTATATCGGCTTCACCGTGGCCTGCGCGCTGGCCTATAGCGCCGCGGGGATGGCGCCATTCGATGCGATCTGCCATGCGATGACCACCGTCTCCACCGGTGGCTTCGCCAATTATGATGCCAGTTTCGCGGCCTTTGCGGGCGGACGGGAATATATCGCCGCGTTCTTCATGCTGGCCGCCGCCCTGCCCTTCGTCCTCTATGTCCAACTCGCCAACGGAGAGGCCCGCCCCATCTGGCGCGACCCGCAGGTCCGGGCCTTCCTGATCACCGTGGCGGTCCTGGTGACGATGGTGGCCACGGTCCTGATCGGCGGTCAGGGCACAGGGGCAGAGCTTGCGGTCCGCAAGGCCCTCTTCAACGTCACATCGATCATCACGGGCACGGGCTATGCCAGCGCCGACTACATGACCTGGGGCGGCTTCGCCGTCGCGCTCTTCTTCTTCATCGGGCTGATCGGCGGCTGTGCGGGCTCCACCTCCTGTTCGATCAAGGTGTTCCGCTATCAGATCCTGTTGGCCACCGTGAAGGCGCAGATCCGGCGGATCCACTCGCCCAACGGTATCTTCCGGCCGCGCTACGATGGCCGCACCGTGACCGACGACGTCTTGTCCTCGGTCATGGCATTCTTCGTCCTTTTCGTCGTGACGCTGGGTGTCTTCGCCGTGGCCATCGCGATGACCGGTGAGGATGTCATCACCTCGATCTCGGGCGCCGCCACGGCGGTGGCCAATGTGGGCCCGGGGCTGGGCGACAAGATCGGTCCAGCCGGCAATTTCGCCGATGTCAACGATACGGCAAAGTGGCTGCTGACCATCGCGATGCTGGTCGGACGACTGGAGTTGATGGCCGTCTATGTCCTGTTCACCCGCCGGTTCTGGTTGGCATGAAGACGGGCCGCCTGATCCTGTTCGGGGGGCGGCCGGGCGTGGGTAAGTCGACCCTCGCGCGGGCCTTGGCAGACCGAATCGGCGCGGTCTGGTTGCGGATCGATTCCATCGAAGGGGCGCTGGCCGCGTCAACCTTGGCCATCACGCAGGCCGAAGATGCGGGCTATGCCGCCGCCCGCGCCGTGGCCGCGGACAACATTCGCCTCGGCCGCGACGTGATCGCGGACGCCGTCAACGCGGAGCCCTTCATCCGGGATTGGTGGGCCGAGATGCCGCGCGAGATCGGCGCATCCCTGTTCACGGTCGAGGTGATCTGCAGCGATCCCGCGCTTCACCGTGCCCGGATCGAAGCGCGCCATGCCGGTGATCCCCGTACGCCCGATTGGAACCGGGTGACCTCCCGCCACTACGTGCCCTGGGAGGATGCCGATCTCCGCGTCGACACCGCGGCCGAGGGGAATGCGGTGGAGCGTATCGTGGCCGCCCTGCCATGAGCGCCGCCGGGCCATGCCCTTGAAGATCGCCCGAAACCACGGGCTTTGCTACGACCCCGTCGAGGTGGCCCGACGCCCCCTGCCCGGAACCCGCCCCCTGGGGACGGCGCCCTGGCTCACGGTCCGGGACGATTACGCGGACCAGATGGTCGAGCGTGTCCGCCTGCTAACCCGGCAGCGCGACGCCGTCCTGGCCCTGCACCCCGAAGGCCGCCCCGCGGCCGACGAACTGCTGGCGCAGGTGATCCCGGCCCTTTCCCCGGATCTAGGCTTCACGCGAACCGCAGATACGATCCGCTGCCCGGACGGCCGCAACGTGGCGATCGACCCGACTGATCCGCTGGGAACACTGGGCCTGCTGCTGCAATCCGACATCTGCCTGATGCAGAAGCAGGGCGACGACCATGTCCTCGTTGGCGCGGTGCTTTGCTTCCCCTCCGCATGGACCCTCTCCGAGAAGATCGGCCGCCCCCTGCCACGCATCCACGCCCCGGTGCCCACCTACGGCCCCGTCGCCCGCCGGGTCCAACGCCTCTTCGATGGCATTCAGGTGGACCGCCCCCTCTGGCGCGCGAACCTGCTGGCCCACCCGACCGACGCATTGTTCCAACCCCGACCCGAAGCCACCTCCGGCATATCGGAAACGGCGCCCGCCAGATTTCACCGCTCCGAACGGCAGGTGATCTGGCGCCTGCCCCGGACGCGCGACGTGGTCTTCGCCATCGAAACCCGCATCTGGCCGATCGGACACCCGCCCGAGATCGCAGCGCCCACATGACCGGGTCCCGAAGCGCCCCCGTCGATGGCAGGATGATCCGGCAGCGCCGGTCTGCTACCCCTCAGCCATGACTGCCCTGCCCCGCCTTTCCAACCAACACGCCCGCGCCCTCTTCCTCCACCGGCACGGCTTGGCCGAGGCGCCCGCGGGACCGGGGCGCGGCGCCGACCTTCAGGCGGTGATTGACGATCTGGGTTTCGTCCAGCTCGACTCGATCAACACCGTCGTCCGCGCCCACCACATGATCCTCCATGCCCGCCGGCCTGCCTACCGCCCGCGCAACCTGCACCTGCTCCATGACCGCGACCGGGGCGTCTTCGAACACTGGACCCACGATGCCAGCATGATCGCCATGGCCCACTTCCCCCATTGGCGCCTCCGCTTCCGCCGCAACGCCGAAACCTTGGCCGCGCGCTGGACGAAATGGGGCCGTGACTTCGAGACCAAGCTGGAAGACGTGCGGCGCCACATCGCCGATAACGGCCCCTGCAGTTCGTCCGATGTCGGGGAGGACGAGGCACGGTCGTCCGGCGGCTGGTGGGATTGGCACCCGTCCAAGGCGGCGCTGGAATATCTCTGGCGGGTCGGAGATCTCTCGGTCACGCGCCGCGACGCTTTTCGCAAGGTCTATGACCTGACCGAGAACGTGATCCCGCCCGAATATCTGAATGCCCGCCCCTCCGAGGCGGAGACGATCCATTGGGCCTGCGCCTCGGCCCTCGACCGGCTGGGCATCGCCACCAGCGGCGAACTGGCCGCCTTCTGGGACCTGATCACACCGGCAGAAGCAAAGAGCTGGGCTATCGGTGCCCTGGCGCGCGGCGAAGTGATCGAAGCCGAGATCACGCAGGTCGATGGCCGCCCCCGCCGTGTCTTCACCCGCCCGGCCACGCTGGACGCCCCCGTACCTGAGGTGACCAGCCGCCTGCGCATCCTCAGCCCCTTCGATCCCGCCCTGCGCGACCGGAACCGCGCCGAGCGCCTATTCGGCTTCGCCTACCGCATCGAGATCTTCGTCCCCGAGGCCAAGCGAAAATACGGCTACTACGTCTTTCCGATCCTCGAAGGCGACCGGCTGGTGGGCCGCGTCGACATGAAAGCCGAACGCGACCGCGATCGCCTCCACATCAAGGCCCTCTGGCCCGAACGCGGCATCCGCTGGGGCAAGGGCCGACAGGCGAAGCTGGACACGGCACTGGAGCGCACGGCCCGGCTGGCCGAAGTATCGGATGTGACGTTCGCGGAGGGGTGGTTGCGGTAGGATGGGCCTGTTGGGCCATTGCCAAGTTCTGCGGAGACGCGAACTCTCTCCGATGCCGCGACTACGGTAATCGTCTACTATTCGGCCGCCAAAGAGGACAATGACATGCTCAAAGGTGCAGTCCTGTACGCGAAGAGCCTCAAAAAACTCAGACAGTTCTATCTTGCAATCGGTGGCCGACAGACCGACGACAGCGACGATGAATATGTCGCGATCGCAACAGCTTCTGGTGCTGAGCTGATCATCCTCCAGGTTCCGGAAGAGATCGCGCAGCAAATTGTTATCGAGACCCCGCCCGCCATACGCGGGGCAACTCCGTTGAAGCCAATAATCGAAGTGTCTTCGATTGATGATGCGCTAAAAGCCGTTGCTCAATTCGACGGTAGACCTGTTCCAGGCGCACAGCGTTGGACATTCCGAGACTACGCTGTTCAAGACATCGTGGATCCGGAGGGGAACGTCATACAGCTTTGGCAGCACTCATGACGCCAAAGCGTTTTTGGGGCAATCAGCCCGCGGCAACCGCAACTGCATGGCGGACCTACCTGGCATCGGGTCATCTTTGGCGGCGAAGCCTATTCCCAACAACTCACCAGCACCGTCATCTCGGCCGCCTTTGCCGCAACCGCTTCTGGCGCCAGCGCGGCCACCTCTGACGCCTCGCGGGGGGCGATGCCTGCCTCTCGCATCAGCGCCATCAGACCATCGGCCTTGGCAGCCAACGTCGTGTCGCCGGGCAAGACCCGCGCGCCGTCACCGCGCGGCAGCACCATGCCCGCCACCTGGCCCGACTGGTCCAGCACAGGACCACGGCATCGCCGGGCTGGGCAGTCACCTGCAGGCGAAGACGGTCGGCCTCCCCGTTCAGCCCCTGCAGGTCTGCCAGGATGCCGCGGCTCAGCGTGGCATCTGTCAGGACGCCTCCGTAGGAATAACCGCTGACGGTCACGGGACTGCGCAGCCGTGCAGGTACCGACGAAAGCGCCGCCACTTCCAGCGGCGCCAGCCGCTCCGCAGGGCGCAGCACCGCCGCGCCGTCCCGGCTGAGCGAGACAAGCGCCTCATGCCGGTCATCCAGGGTGATGCGCCCGCAACCGGCCACCGTCTCGGCCGCGGTCAGCACGGCCCCGTCTTCGGCCACGAAGAAGCCCGAGGCGGCACGGATCGGGCGCCGCAGCGCCAGGCCGGACATCATGTCGGTGCTTTGCGCCGCCGCATCAAAGCCTGCTTCAGGTGACAGGGCAGGCCCGATAGAGGCCAGCGTCCGCGTCATCTCCGGCACGGCGCGGGCGGCCACCTCGTCCTGACGCTCGGGCCAGCTGAGCAGGAACCCCACGATATGGCCACGGTCCAGCTTGGCCACGACCTGTGTCGTCCGCTCCCGCGAGACGCCGGTGATGTCGAACCCGTCGCGCCGCCGTTCCCGCGGGCCGTCCCGCGGCACCGCCTCCAATGTCTGCAAGATGTCGTAAAGCGCAGCCAACCCAGCCTCGTCCCCCGACTGAGAGATCAACGCCATCCGGACGCCGCTGTCGCCGGCGGGCGCGTAATGGACAAAGGGCGCCTCGACCCGGTCGAACCTGACCAACGCCATGGGCGCGGTCAGCCCCACGCCCGCTTCCGTCATCCGTAGCGGCGCCAAACCCAGCGCGGCCTGGGCCTCACGATAGCCATCCATCAGGCGCTGGCGCTGCAATGTGGTCAGGATCCCCGTGGGCTCCACGTTCTGCGCGGCCTGCCAGGCGGCCATGGCGTTGCGCGTCCCGCGCCCGAAAGAGCCGTCGATGGCCGCATTATAGAACCCGAACCATTGCAAGGCCGTCTGCAGATCCTCCCGTTCGATCCGCGTCAGCAAGCGTTCGGAGCGTCGCGCCGCCTGCGGTGTTTCGGGATCGCGCTGGATCAGGGGCGGCGCGGTCGTCACTGCCTCGACACCCGCGGGCTCGGTCGCATCGGGCAGCGGCGTCACCGCCACGTTGGGCGAAGCGACGACGCCTGTCGTCGCCGGTGGCACCAGAATGGGCCCGGCACTCGGCCAGAAACGGTCCCGGTAATCGCCCGCCCGCGTCAGATAGCTGTCGCGCGGGATCAGCCCCTCCGTTCGCAACGCCCGCAGCGCCTGTCGCGCGCCGGACGCATCATACGGCCCCAGGGCCAGCGCAAACCAACCGTTGCGCAACGTGAACCCGTTGATATTCGGCAGCAGATTCGCGTAGGCGCGCGCCCGGTCCTGCCCCTCGCGCAGCGTCGGATGAGCCTCGATCTGAACGAAACTATCCTGTTGGGCCCGGGCGGCGCCCGCCAACAGGACCGCAACCGACAGAACGGCGAGGAGAACGCGCATGATAAATTCCTGCGGCAGATGCAGACCGTCCGTTCATCCCCCATACGCCCGCGCAAAGGAAGGCCCCGCCCCCACCGGACCTGCGCGTTGACCCGCCGGGTGTGGCCCCTTAGACGCGGTGCGGCCCCATTCCGGAGACCGAGATGCCCGCAGCCGCCCAAAGCCAAGGCGCCCCCCGCTCCTTCCAGGAGATCATCCTGCGCCTGCAGACCTACTGGGCGGCCCAGGGCTGCGCGATCCTGCAGCCCTACGACATGGAGGTGGGCGCCGGCACCTTCCACCCGGCCACCACCCTGCGCGCGTTGGGCCCGACGCCCTGGACGGCCGCCTATGTCCAGCCGTCCCGCCGTCCCACCGACGGCCGCTACGGGGACAGCCCGAACCGCTGGCAGCACTATTACCAGTACCAGGTCATTATCAAACCCTCGCCACCCGACCTGCAGGAACTGTATCTCGGCTCCCTCGAAGCCATCGGCATCGACATGGCGCTGCATGACATCCGCTTCGTGGAAGACGATTGGGAAAGCCCCACCCTCGGCGCCTGGGGCCTGGGTTGGGAGGTCTGGTGCGACGGCATGGAAGTCAGCCAGTTCACCTATTTCCAGCAGGTGGGCGGGCACGACTGCCACCCAGTCTCGGGTGAGCTGACCTATGGCCTCGAACGCCTCGCAATGTATGTGCTGGGCTTCGACGACGGCAACGCCATGCCTTTCAACGACCCCCAGACGCCGATCTCGCTCACCTATGGAGACGTCTTCCGCGAGGCCGAGGCACAATATGCGCGCTGGAACTTCGACACCGCCGACACCAAAACACTCATGCGCCATTTCGAAGATGCGGAACACCACTGCCAGGAAATACTCGCCCAGCCTGCCGACGATCCCCGCACCGGGCGGCGCATCGTCATGGCGCAACCGGCCTATGATCAATGCATCAAGGCCAGCCATATCTTTAACCTGCTCGATGCCCGCGGCGTGATCTCGGTGACGGAAAGGCAAGCCTATATCGGCCGGGTTCGCACGCTCGCCAAGGCGTGCGCCGACGCCTTCCTGCAGACACGGGCGGGCGGCTGGACGCCGGATGCCGCCTAGGAGGCGCGGCGCCCCCGGCGACCGCGCCGCCGCGGCTTCTCCTGTCGGGCGGACATCACCAGCCCCACCGCCGCCAGCACCAAGACGACGCAGAAGAACAGGCTGACGACGAAGGCCCAGACCGGCACGTCCGAGTCCACGCGCAGGAATTCGATCACCCCACCCCAGAGCAATCCGGCGAACATTCCAAGCATTCCCAGCGGGAACAGCCCGTAGAACAGCGCCTTCACGCCCATCTCGCCCAACCGCGCCTGCGAGCGCCCGACGCTGTAATAGACCGCATGCAGAAGGATGTAGCCGAGGATCGCAACGATGAGCCCGCCACCTGCCAGCAACCCGATCGACGCGACCGAGATCACCTTCACCGACCCGCCCCCATAGGCCACCCGGACCATGTCACCGATGATGGGGGCCGCCCCGCTGCGAACATTGCCAGGCAAGGTGACGAAGCGGCCGGTCTCGTCCTCGAAGCGCAGGATCGGCGTGTGCATCAGCACATCCTCGGTCCAGCTATCGCCATCGCTATCGGTGCGCCGCACTTCCTCCCACGCGCTTTCGACGTCCACGATCTCCGCAGTGTATTTCGGCAGGATGATCATGTCGCGCACGATATCGGCGAGGAAGAAGGCCAACATCACGAAAAGGGTTGAGACATTGGTCAACATGAAGCCCAGAAGCAGCGTGCCCGCCGGGCCGAAGGACCCTTTCATGCGGGACCGTCGCCGCGCTACCCCCCAGGTCAAGACCACCCCCAAGAGGATCGAGGCCACGAAGACATATCCGAGCGGGGTCAAGGGCCGACCCTCCAAATGGAATCACCCTGACAGCTAGGCGGCCCACCACGGACATTTCCAGCGGATTGGCCGCAAAGATCCCGGGTCGAGGCGCGGTCTGCCAGCACGCGTCCTGCCGTCCTTCCGTCAGCCCACGCTCAGGCCAGACGCGATCCGCACCTGCGCTCAGACGCAGATCCAGGGCCCGCTCCACCCGCGTTTCACACCCGGCCAGCCTGGGTCAATCCGCATTTACCATGTTGATTCAATTCACAAAAAAGCCGTCGTTGCTTCATCGTGGGAAACAATGGGGCCGGATGGCCGGGCCGCTGCTCCGACTGACTTAAGGTCAAGCGAGGCCCGGAAGCCGCCCGATTTGCCCGCGAATGCCGGACATGGTCCGTCGCAATGGCGACAGCGAATTGCCTCAATTTTGTCTCGTCTCAATCAATCGGAAACCCTTTTGCGGGAGGACTGTTGCGAGGATTACCGCGATAACCACTTTTGGGGGCGACCCATGGACGGAGCATTTCAGGCGCAAGTCGACCTTCCAGATGTGCGGATCGTGACGGAACGGCGGCGCGCCAAACCCGTCGCCAAAGACCCCAAACAGGATGAGACGCGCAGGGCCTGGGCCCGTGGAATGCTCGACGGAATGCTCTCGCAGTTGCGGCCCGGCGATATCTGTCTCGATTGTGGCGCGGGCGCCGGCGACCTGACCCTCGATCTGGCCGAAACCGGGGCGACCGTCTTCGCCATCGAAAGCGACCCCGCGAATTTCGACATATTGACGGGAAAGACGAAGGCCTTCGTAAACGTGCACCGCGTCAAGGCGCGCATCCTGCCCGCCCCCAATGCCGATGGCGACCGCCCGGTCGTCGCACTGGCAGGGGCCGGGCCTGCCGCGCGACCGCAACGTCCCATGGCCAAGCGCGCGCTGATCCGCGACCCCGATATGGTGGATCTCCTGACGGTCACGCGCGACCTCATCGCCGGGCGCGTCCCCGTCTCTCTCCCCGAATCCGCAGGCATGTGGCGTCCCGGTCGGCTGGCCCTTATGCGCCTCAATCTGGGGGGCGAGGTGCTGCGCCTCGTCCCCGCGCTGCATGCGGCGGGCCATCTCGCCCCGGTCGGCTGCACGCTGATCCATGCCCCCAGGGGCGCCGCCGCGGCCTATGACACCATGCGGGAGGCCATGGCCCCTGGCTACGCGCGGCGCAAGGTGATCTTCGACTGGTGCTGACGCTGGCCCGTCGCACCGCAATCCCGTTGGAAGAGACCTAAGGGCCCCTGGGTCCCGGTGCGCGCGCTGACGCGCTCTCGCGCCCGCATCATCCCGGACGACCGGACACCGATCCGTCCACCGGATCGCCACGGGCCGCACCCAAGACATGACGTCACCACCTTCGGTCCCGGACGGCGCGCCGCAGACGCGATGCCGCTCGCGCCCCGGACGCCCGAACCACCATACCCCTTCTTCTTGGCACAAATATCCCGGGGGAGTCCGCGCGCCCTGCGCGGACGGGGGCAGCGCCCCCCGACCCCGGACCCCGGCCAATGCCGCGCGCCCACCCTGGGGCAGAGCGGTTAACGGGTCACCCTATGTCAAAAAATGTCTGTACGGGGGGTGTACAGGGGGTGTACCGCGGGTGACATCGATTTTTCCCAAGGAAACAGATGCATACCGCGCCACCCAGCGCCCTGTGACGAAAACGTCCGACACCCTTCCTTGCCCCCCACCGTCCCCCGGTGTACCCCCCGCCGGCACCGCAACCGGAGCCGTCCAGTGGGCAAATTCGCCGTCCTCCTCATCCTGCTGAGCACGCTGATCGGCGGCGTCGCGATCTGGTACACCCAGACCCGCGCCTTCTGGTCCGAGATCGACGGTCCGGTCACGCTCACCCTCGCCACCGAGGACGGCCTGACCACCCTGCCTGCACAAGATGTCCGGGCCATCGCCTCCACCTCCTCGCCGCTGGGCTTTCGCGCCTGTTTCCAACACCTTGTGCAGATGGACGCGCTGGGCAGTGACCTCCCCGTCACACCCATGCCGGACGCAGCCCCCACGATCCCGCCGGACTGGTTCGATTGCTTCGACGCCCCCGCCATCGGCGCCCTTCTGGCCGGCGGCGACGCCCGCGCTTTCCTCGCCTATCCCAACGTGGCCTACGGCGTGGACCGCATCGTCGCGCTCGCCCCCGATGGCCGCGGCTGGGCTTGGCACGAGCTCAACGATTGCGGGCGCAAAGCTTATGACGGCACGCCCGTGGGCCAGGCCTGCCCCGACCGCGCCACCTTCACCCCGCTCATCGAGGGGAGCCTTTGACATGCCCGACCTTCTGATCGAACTCTTCTCCGAAGAGATCCCCGCCCGGATGCAGCCCCGCGCCGCAGACGACCTCAAGCGCTTGATGACGAACGATTTGGTCGAGGCCGGGCTGACCTATGAAGGCGCCGTCGCCCATGCCACGCCCCGCCGCCTGACGCTGTCGGTCCACGGCCTGACCGAGCGCAGCCCGACCACCACTGAAGAGCGCCGCGGCCCCCGGGCCGACGCCCCGGAAAAGGCGCTGGAGGGGTTTTTGCGCTCCACGGGCTTGACCCGCGACCAGCTCACGCTGAAGGACGACAAGAAGGGCCAGGTCTATATCGCGACGATCACGACCGAAGGTCGCCCCGCAGCCGAGATCGTGGCCGAAGTGCTGACCCAGACGGTTCGCACCTTCCCCTGGCCGAAATCCATGCGCTGGGGCAACGGCAACCTGCGCTGGGTTCGCCCGCTGCGCCGCATCCTTTGCCTGCTCACGCGCGAGGATGGGGCCGACATCGTGCCCCTGGACGTGGACGGCATCGCGTCCGGCGACGTGACCGAAGGGCATCGCTTCATGGCGCCCACGCCATTTTCCGTAACATCTTTCGATGATTACGAGACGAAGCTGAAGCGCGCCAATGTGATCCTCTCGGCGGAGGAACGGGCCGAGACCATCTGGCAGGATGCGACCAACCGCGCCTTCGCCGCCGGGCTGGAGGTGGTGGAGGACAAGGGCCTCCTGGCGGAAATCGCGGGTCTGGTGGAATGGCCGCTGGTGCTGATGGGCGCCATCGACGACGCCTATCTCGACCTGCCGCCTGAGGTGCTGCAGACCTCTATGAAGGAGCACCAGAAGTTCCTTTCGGTGCGCGCCAATGACGGCCGGATCACCCATTTCATCACCGTCGCCAACCGCGAGACGGAAGATGACGGCGCCACGATCCTGGCGGGCAATTCCCGCGTCCTGTCGGCCCGCCTGGCCGATGCGAAATTCTTTTGGGAGAACGACCTGCGCATCGCGAAGGCGGGCATGGCACCCTGGCTGGACAAGCTCGCCAACGTGACGTTTCACGCCAAGTTGGGCAGCCAGGCCGACCGCATCGACCGCATCGCGACCCTCGCCCGCGAGATCGCGCCGACGGTCGGCGCCGACCCCGACCAAGCCGAACGCGCCGCCCGCCTGGCCAAGGCCGATCTCGCCTCCGAGATGGTCTACGAGTTACCCGAGTTGCAGGGCGTCATGGGCCGCTACTACGCGTTGGAGGCGGGCGAACCGGGCGCCGTCGCCAACGCCGCCCGCGACCACTACGCCCCCCTTGGCCCCTCCGACGACGTGCCGACGGAGCCCGTGAGTGTCGCCGTCGCGCTCGCCGACAAGATCGACACACTGACGGGTTTCTGGGCCATCGACGAGAAACCAACGGGATCGAAAGACCCTTATGCGCTGCGGCGCGCGGCGTTGGGGGTTATTCGAATTATCTTGGAAAACGGTCTTAACCTACCGTTTACCGGCGAGGATAGACCGCTCGACAGTAGTATCTGGAATCAGAATAACGCTGGATATGGAAAGTGGTATTCGGCAGAGCCGAACGCAACAAACCTCAGTTCTGAAGAGCTTGACGACAAGCACATCCAGCCGGCTCTCTCCGACCTCCTCGCCTTCCTCCACGACCGCCTCAAGGTCCACCTCAAGGACGAGGGCATCCGCCACGACGTCATCGACGCCTGCCTCGCCGCGCCCAAGTCGGACAACCTCTGGCTGCTGGTCCAACGCGCCCGCGCCGTGAACGCCACGCTCAAGACCGAGGACGGCGAGAACCTGGTCCAGGGCTATCGCCGCGCCGCCAACATCCTGGCCCAAGCGGAGGCGAAGGACGGTGTGGAATATAGCTACGGCGCCGATCCGAACCTGGCCGAAACGCCCGAAGAACATGCGCTTTTTGCCGCCCTAGCAGAGACCAAGCCGTGTATTGATGCCGCACTGGAAACGGAGGATTTCCCCGGCGCCATGGCGGCGCTCGCCGCCCTGCGTGGACCCATCGATGGCTTCTTCGAAGCCGTTCAGGTCAATACCGACCATCAGGTCGTCCGGCGCAACCGTCTGAACATGCTTTACGAAATCCGCAGCACTGCGGACCGGATCGCCGATTTGTCTCGGCTCGATGGCTAGGACGCCACAAACAACCTAAAGTTGCAGCTTTGTCGCAAAGAGTGCTTTGCCACGCCACGTCAAAGCGATATGCTGCACTTGCACAATCGCCGGGGAGCCGGCCCATGCTGGACACGCCACGTTTCACCGAGATCACGCCGACGGCCGATATCCGCGTCGACCGTCACGGCAATCGTGCGAAATGTCTCCAGCGGCTGATCCGCATGGAATTGCCGGTGCCCCGCACCGTCGCCCTCCCTTTCGATACCGTTCGGGACATCGCCGAGGGGCAGATTCCGGACCTGGCCACGCTGATCGGGCTTTTCGAGGAAGAGCCACGGTTGCTTTCCGTCCGCTCTTCCTCAGAAGCCGCCGATTGGGGCGGGCCGGGTGCTGTGCTGAACATCGGCATGAACGATAAGGCCCATGCCTGGCTGTCCAACACGCTGGGGCCGGAGGCAGCAGACACCTTGTATCTGCGGTTTATCCGCTCCTACGCGATCGAGGTCATGCGGCTGGATGAGCAGCCCTTCATGGAAGCTGAGACGCCCACCGCCGCGCTCGACATCTTCGACGCAGAGATGGACGATCCGTTCCCGCAAGCGATCGAACTGCAAATGGGCGCCGTGCTGCGCTCCATGGCGCGGGCCTGGGAAGGCACAAGCGCGCGCCTGCTGCGGCAAGCCCAGGGGGCCCCGGCCGATGCGGGCCTTGGCCTGGTGGTGCAGCGTATGGCCCAAGGGATGGGGCCGGGCCAATCGGGTGCCGGTGTCATTCAATTCGTCAATCCTGCCACAGGAGAGCCGCAGGTGACCGGTCGCTATCTCGGACAGGCGATGGGCCGGGACGCGCTCAAAAACCGAGACAAGGCGCTCTATCTGACGCGCGATCCCCGGGGCCCTTCGTTGGAAGAGTTGCTGCCGGAGACCTTCGCGGAACTGGTGGAAGCGGGCGCCGCCTGCCGCAAGCGCTTGCGTGAAGAGATGCAAGTGGAGTTCACCATCGATCAGGGGCGCCTTGCTATCCTGGATGCGGTGCGCTGCCCACGCGATGCCCGTGCCTCGGTTGCCATCGCAGCAGCACTGGCCCGCGACGGGATCATCCCGCGCTCCGACGCGATCCTGCGGGTAGACCCGCAGACCCTCTCGCACCTTCTCCACCGGCAGGTGAACCCGTCTGCGCCGCGCAAGGTGTTGGCACGCGGCATCGCGGCGTCGCCGGGTGCGGCAGTCGGCCGGATCGTCTTCGACGCAGCGTCCGCCCAGGCAAGCCTTGCCCGTGATGAGCCCTGCATACTGGTGCGCCGTGAGACGGCCTCGGAGGATGTGCGCGGCATGCACGCCGCCGATGGTGTCCTGACCGAGCGTGGCGGCACGACGAGCCATGCCGCCGTCATCGCCCGTGGCCTCGGCCTACCCTGCGTGACCGGAGCAACCGATCTTCGGATTTCGGCCCGCAAGCGCACCTTGCGCCTGCCCGGCGGTCAAATCCTGCGGGAGGGGGACGAGATCACCATCGACGGGTCCTCCGGTCAGGTTCTCGAAGGGCGGGTAACGACGCAAGAGCCGGCATTGGACGGCGCTTTCGGTGACCTGATGGCCTGGTCCGACAACGTCCGGGATATCGGTGTGCGCGCCAATGCCGATACGGTCGCCGATGCCACCCTCGCCCGCACTTTCGGAGTCGACGGAGTCGGGCTTTGCCGGACGGAACATATGTTTTTCGATCCCGCCCGGCTGACGGTGATGCGAGAGATGATCTTTGCGGAGGGGCCTGCCGACCGAGCCACGGCGCTGGAGCGTCTTCTGCCGATCCAGCGGGAAGACTTCACCGAGCTTTTCGCGATCATGGCCGGGCTTCCGGTTTGTATTCGCCTGCTCGACCCGCCGCTCCACGAGTTCCTGCCGACGGAAGCCGACGGCATCCGTGCGCTGGCGGAGGCGCTGGATCGCCCGTTGTCAGAGGTGAAGCAGCGCATCGAAGCGATGCAGGAATACAATCCCATGCTTGGCATGCGGGGGGTTCGCCTGGGGATCGCCGTTCCGGAAATCTACGAGATGCAGGCCCGCGCCATCTTCGAAGCCACGGTTGCCGCCCTGCAGGCGGGCGCGGTGGTGGCACCGGAGATCATGATCCCACTGGTGACCGCCCGCCGCGAGGTCGATCTGGTTAAGCGCCGCATCGACGCCGTGGCGGCAGCCGTGCGCGCCGAGACCGGCAGCCGTTTCGAATACCGGCTGGGTGTGATGGTCGAGACGCCGCGCGCCGCCCTGCGCGCGGGCGAGATTGCCGAGACGGCGGAGTTCCTGTCCTTCGGCACCAACGATCTGACCCAGATGACCTACGGCCTGTCGCGCGATGACGCGGGTCGGTTCATGTCGGCCTATGTCAATGAAGGCGTTTACCCCGAAGACCCGTTCGGCACGCTTGACGTCGATGGCGTGGGCGAGCTTCTCCTGCTGGGCGCGGCGCGGGGACGCGGCGCCAATGGCAAGGTCACGCTGGCGCTCTGTGGTGAGCATGGCGGCAATCCCGATTCGATCGCGTTCTGCAGACTAGCGGGATTCGATTATGTGAGCTGCTCTCCCTTTCGGGTGCCGGTGGCCAAGTTGGCCGCGGCGCAATGCACGATCCTGGCCGCGAAAAAGCGGAATGACGCTGCTTAACAGGTTAAATCGGCAAACATCCGCCGAGCTTCGCGGTTAACGGGAACCGTAAGGCGCCGATGACTCTCGGTCGGCCCGTTGCAATCCGGCCACGGGCGTTGCACCTAGCCCCCACAGACTTTTGGGGGGACGTTCACGGTTCGATAACGCGGAAAGCGTACGACCGAGGCCGTCCGAACGAATGGGGACGAGTAACCATGTTCGACGTTCTGCGCGCGGCCGCCTTGGCCGTGACGATCGGGCTTTTGTCCGGAGGCTTCGCTTTTGCCGATGGAGAGGAACCCAAACTCGGGGGGGTGGGCCTGGTTGGCCTGCAGATCGCCAGCCTCGAAGCCGAAGATGACACGATCCGTCTTGGCCGATCTGGATCGCTCTTCGAGCGCCGGGCCGCCCCGCTGGCCGACCAGGGGCGCGGCCCCGGGGATGAGATGATCTCTTACGCGACCCTGCGCGCAATGGACCGCGCGACAGGCAGCCAGCAATGGCGATGCCTCACGGAAGCGATCTATTTCGAAGCCCGGGGGGAACCTCTGGCAGGACAGGTCGCGGTGGCGGAAGTTGTGCTGAACCGGGTGGACAGCCCGCGCTACCCGGACACGGTCTGCAAGGTCGTGAACCAGGGCACCGGCCAAATCCATGCCTGCCAATTCAGCTACACCTGTGACGGCTTAGCCGAGACCATCGGCAATCAGCGTGCCTGGCAGAAGGCGGGTAAGGTCGCGCGGCTGATGATCGATGGCGCCCCGCGGCAATTGACGGGCGATGCCACCCACTACCATGCCGATTACGTCGAGCCGCATTGGAGCAAGGTCTATCCGCGCACCGCGCAGGTCGGCACGCATATCTTCTACAAGCAAATCCCCGGCGCCTAAGACCGGATCAACGGGGCAGAGATCCCGCGGACAGTGAAACGTCACAAATGACGTGCACGCCCCTCGGACCGTCGGTCCGGGGGGTTTTTCTTCTGACGGTCCCGTGGTGGAAGGATTGGAAAATCGGGGGACGCCATGTCAGCCACAGCCCAGGATCGCGATGCGCTCCGCCTCGCCTTCGCCGCACCTTTCGACCGAGCACGGGCCAGCGGCGGCCCCTTGGACCGGATCAGCCTGCGCGAACACGTTCGAGAGGTGGAGATCGGCGCCTTCCAGCCAGAGCGCGGCCGCACACAGCGGGTGCGCTTCGACATCGTGACGGAGGTTGCACCAGACGCGGAAGCCGTGGCTGGCGACGATGTGGACGGCGTTCTCAGCTACGATGCGCTGGTCGACGCCATCGACGTGGAATTGGCGGCGGAGCGGCTAAACCTGCTGGAGACCCTGGCCGAACGCATTGCGGCACGCATCCTGCTCCATGCCCGCGCGATCCGGGTCTTCGTGCGGATCGAGAAGCTCGATCTGGGGCCACATGTGCTGGGCGTGGAAATCGTGCGGGCACGCAATGCAGACCTGCCAAGCGTCGACGAAGATGCCCCGAAGCCGCGGGTGATCTACCTTTCCGCGGCCTTTCGCACCACCGATCACGAACTGACGGCCATGCTGGATCGGCTCCAGACCGATGCGACGCCATCGGTGATCTGCGTTGCGCCGGATTTCGACCCGCCCCATGCCGAACACCCAATGGCCCAACGGCGCGTCGACCTTCTGACGATTGAACAAGCCGCTTGGCGTTTGGCCGCGCGGGACGCGCGCTGTGTGGTCGTCGACAGCCGGACGGAACTGGACTGGGCCATGCGCCATGGCCGCATTTCCGTCTGGGCGCCGTCTCGGATCGTGCTCGACGCCACCGAGGGACCGGACGACCACGCTCCGCTTTCCCTGGCGCGTTGGTTCGCAACAGAATTCCAAGCCAGTGACCTGGTCCTCGTCGGGACCGAGGCCGGGACTGACGAGAGACCCGGGCGACACGTGACCCGGCTTGCCGACATCTGATGGCCTACTGGCAGCCCTTGCCTGGCCCATCGCCAGAGGGGTTTCCATTGGCGGGCGGGCCGCTCCGCTTCCGGCAAGCCCTGCGACATGCCCGCGGCGGGCCGACCGAAGTGGTGGATGCCAGCGCCATCCCCGACGCGGTCTTCGCACGACTGACCGCACCGCGTGCACCGATTGCGGGCGTACCGATGGATCGCCCCTCCATCATGGGCATCGTCAATGTCACACCGGATAGCTTCTCGGATGGCGGGCTCCACGCAAACGGCCCGCCGCCCGACATCCTACCAGATGCAGATATCCTTGATATTGGCGGCGAAAGCACGCGACCGGGCGCAACTGAAGTTCCGGTGGAGGAAGAGATCGCGCGCTTGCGTCCAGGCCTCAGAGCGCTCGCAAACCGACGGTTCTCGGTCGATACCCGGAAGGCCCCGGTTGCCCGTGCAGCGCTGGACGCCGGCGCTGCCATGGTCAACGACGTCTCCGGCCTGACATTCGATCCGAACATGGCCGCCGTCGTCGCGCAAAGCGGCGCGGCACTCTGCATCATGCATAGCGTCGGCACGCCTGAAAACATGCAGGACGATCCGCGCTACGGGGATGTCCTGTTGGATGTCTATGATGCCTTGCAGGCAAGGATCGATGCCGCGGAGAAGGTCGGCATTTCCCGCAACCGGATACTGGCCGATCCGGGTATCGGCTTCGGCAAGACCGAAGCGCATAACCTGGCGCTGCTTCGGGGTCTTGCGCTGTTCCATGGCCTGGGAACACCGCTGCTTCTGGGCGTATCGCGCAAAGGAATGATCGGGCGGATCGGCCAGGCACCGGACCCTGCCGCACGGATGCCCGGCACGCTGGCCCTTACCCTCCATGCCGTGTCACAAGGCGTCCAGATGCACCGCGTGCACGATGTGGCCGAAGTAGCGCAGGGGCTGCGCCTCTGGCGGGCGGTGACGGAGGTGAGATGACGCTATTCGGAACCGACGGCGTGCGCGGGCGCGCCAACGAAGGGAACATGACGGCCGAGATGGCCCTGCGCCTGGGCGCAGCGGTGGGTCGCTATTTCCGACGCGACGGGGCGGATGCGGCCCACCGCGTGGTGATCGGAAAGGACACGCGCCTCTCCGGATATATGCTGGAAAACGCGCTGACCGCTGGCCTGACGTCCACAGGGATGAACGTCCTGTTGCTGAGCCCCGTGCCGACGCCCGCCGTGGGGATGTTGACGCCGTCCATGCGTGCCGATCTGGGCATCATGATCTCGGCCAGTCACAATCCGGCCGAAGATAACGGCATCAAGTTCTTCGGCCCCGACGGGTTTAAGCTGAGTGACGAGGTCGAAGCCGAGATCGAAGCGCTGATCGGATCGGAGATCCCGCTGGCCCCTGCGCTGGAGATCGGGCGCGCCAAGCACATCTATGACGGCCGCTTCCGCTATAACGAGCGGGTCAAGGCCACCTTTCCCCATGGGATGCGGTTGGATGGGCTGAAGGTGGTGGTCGATTGCGCCAATGGCGCGGCCTATCGCACCGCCCCCGAGGTTCTTTGGGAGTTGGGCGCAGAGGTCGTGCCCGTAGGCGTCGATCCGAACGGCTTCAACATCAACGACAAGTGCGGTTCGACCCATGTGGACGTCGCCGCCCAGACCGTCGTCGCCCACGGGGCGGATGTCGGCATCGCGCTGGACGGGGATGCCGACCGAGTCATGATCCTGGATGCCAGTGGGACAGTGGCCGATGGCGATCAATTGATGGCCCTCTTCGCCGCGCGCATGGCCGGTGAGGGGCGGCTGAAAGGGGACACGCTGGTTGCGACGGTGATGTCGAACCTGGGATTGGAGCGCTTCCTGACGGAGCGGGGTGTGCACCTGCATCGCACGCGCGTGGGCGACCGCTACGTGGTCGAGGCGATGCGGACGGGCGGCTATAACCTCGGCGGAGAGCAGTCGGGCCATATCGTCATGACCGACCACGCCACCACGGGCGACGGGCTGATTGCCGGGCTGCAATTCCTGGCCGAGATGATCCGCACCGGCAAACCCGCCACCGCTCTCATGCACAGCTTCGAGCCGGTGCCCCAGCGGCTGGAAAACGTCCGCTACGGCGCCGATGCCAAGCCGCTGGAGGCGGAGGGCGTGAAGGCGGCGATTGCCGACGCAGAGGCGCGGCTTTCAAAACGGGGCCGCCTTCTGATCCGCGCATCGGGGACGGAGCCGCTGATCCGCGTCATGGCGGAATGCGAGGATGAGGGCCTTCTCAATGCCGTCGTCGAAGATGTCGCCGGGGCCGTTCGCGAAAGCGCCTGATCCCTTGGGATAACGGAGGGAACATATCGCCGCTATGACGCGCCATCTGGCTTAAGCGGGACGATGATGTCGTTCAGCAGCGGGTTGGGGAACCGGCGCCGGATGGTGACAGCGTAGAACACCTCGGAAATGCCGTCGAGCCGGGCCAGTTCGACAAGACGGCCCGAGGCGAGTTCGTCCCGGACGACCACCGGTGGAATGGCGGCGACGCCCACCCCTTCTCGCGCCAGAAGCCGAAGCATCGCCATGTCGTCGGCCTCGGCAACGATCCGCGGGACGATCCCCGCCTGCTCCAACAGGGCATCGACGCTGGCCCGGAGAGAGGATTCCGGGGTCGGCAGGATCAGGGGATGCCCGGCCAGAATGTCCTCTGTACCGTCATCGTCGCCCACCCAACGGTCCGGCGTTCCGATGAGACTGATCTGCTGGGCATCGAGGCGCTTGATAAGATAGGGGCTCGCGGCGTCCCGTGCCGGAGCAAGGTTCGTGAGCACCACGTCGAGCGCTTGGGCGTCCAAACCGCGTAACAGCGTCTCCTGAGACCCGGACCGCAAGATCACTTCGACATCGTCGCGCCCGATGATCGGCTTGAGAAACGCCATCTGGAAGTTCCGCGACAGCGTGGCGAGCGCGCCGACACGAAGGGCGCGACGGGGCGCCCCGACACTGCGCAGCGTGGCCGATAGGTCTTCGGCCGCGCGGAAGATCGCATCTGCATGGTCGAGTGCGATCCGACCGGCCTCGGTCAGGAGAAGGTTGCGCCCACGTCGTTCGAACAGATCATGACCAAGGCTCGCCTCTAGCGACTTGATCTGCGTGGAAACCGCCGATTGCGAGATGTTCAGGTCACGCGCGGCGCCCGTCAGCGTGCCCTCCCGCGCGACGGCGCGAAAAAGCCGGAGGTGGTGAAGATTGATCGTCGCCATTGTTCTTTCAAATAGAACGTTTTCCATCGAAATATGAATTTTTCTCACGATACGCCAAGGCCTACCTGCCCATCACGCATCGAAAGCCAGAGGTCCCCGTCGTGCCGATCTTCCCCCTCTCCATCCTCGCGCCCGTGATCCTGGCTGCCGTCGCGCTTCTCGCCCTCATCTGGCCCGGCCGACGCCCCAAGCCCCTGCCCCGCCTGGCCGAAATGGCGGCTCTGTACGCCTTGGCCCTGACGGCGGCAGGGCTTCTTCAGCTCCTCTTCTTCACCCCGGGCAGCATACCCGCACCGGACAGGCCGCTGGGCCTGGTGCTGCGCGGCGATCTCATCAGCGCCTCCCTGGCGCTCCTCGTCAGCTTCATCGGCTGGATCGTCGTCCGCTATAGCCGGAGCTATCTGGACGGCGAGGCACGGGAGGGCCGCTTCCACGGGCTGATGCTGGCAACGCTGGCAGCGGTACTGGTCTTCGTGCAGGCCGGAAACCTTTGGGGCCTTGCACTGGCCACCATCGCCGTTGGGGTCGGCTTGCGACAGCTGCTCCTGTTCTATCCCGACCGCCCGGCGGCACGGCGCGCTGCCACGAAATTCGCCCTCGTCTGGCATGGCGGGGACGCGGCGCTTTTGCTGGCGGTGGCACTGCTGCTGACCACCTTCGGGACTGGCAGCCTGGCGATGCTGTCCGCCAACGCTGTCCAGACTGGGCTGGGCCTCACCGGCCATATCGCTATCGGGCTTCTGGTCCTGGCGGCCGCGCTGAAGACCGCCGCCTTCCCGCTCCACGGATGGTTGACCGAGGTGATGGAGGCCCCGACGCCAGTCTCCGCCCTCCTCCATGCAGGGATCATCAATTCCGGTGGCGTGCTTCTGATCGCGACGGCGGGCCTGGTGCAACTGAGCCCGGGCGCCATGACGGCCCTGGTTGTCGTCGGCGGTTTCACGGCGCTCTTCGGTGCGGCTGTCATGCTGACCCAAAGCGCGGTGAAGACATCGCTGGCCTGGTCGACCGTCTCGCAGATGGGGTTCCTGCTCCTGCAATGTGGGCTTGGTCTTTGGGCGCTGGCGCTTCTGCATATCGTCGCGCATTCCCTTTATAAGGCGCATGCCTTTCTGTCCTCCGGTGGCGCCGTGGCGGCTGTGTCGGCCATCCGTCGGCCAGGCCCCGTCGCCGTGCCGAACCTGGCGGCGGTGGTCAAATCCTTCGGGCTGGCGCTTGGGCTCTATGCCGCCATCGCGATCCTATTCGTCGCCCTTTTCGGGCCGAAGACGCCGCAGGCCCTGGCCCTTGGCGCGATCCTTATCTTCGGCGTCGCCTATCTCGTGGCCCAGGGCCTGGCAGATCTGGCGCCGCGCGCGCTGAGCAAGCGGACGGCCATCGCCTCCCTTGGCGCGACCCTGGCCTATTTCACCTTCCAGGCAATCGCGGAGACCGTGTGGGGCCCAGCCCTTCCCGTCGCGCCGGTTCCGGGCCCGTTGGAATGGGCATTGATCGTGCTGGCTGTCGCATCCTTCGGCCTCGTCGCCTTCGCGCAGGCTCTGTTCACTCTTTGGGCCCATCATCCAACCATGGCGGGCCTCCGCGTGCATATCGCCAATGGCCTGTACCTGAACGCCCTGCTGGATCGCATGATCGGTGGCTTCCGTACGACAAATGCCGGCTGAGATTGCGGCCAACTGAGATCACGGAGAGAGAGATGTTTCTGAAACATGACGATATCGCTCCGGCCTGGTCGCCGGATGTTCTCAACGCCGCCGAGGCCGCCGCAAGGTCGATCCCGCCAGCGTTTCCTCTGGATGCGACCGTCGCCGTGAACCCGTTTCTGGGTCAAACCGGTGAAGACCTCGCCAGCGCCTCGACGCGGCTGGAGCGGGTCGCGGGATACCGCGCCACGCAGCCCGCATCCGCCTATGCAGCGGCCATCGCGGCCGGTCGAATCACCGATGCCGATCTGGCGGCGGCTCTGACCGCATCCAAGGCCACCGCCAAACCCGCAGACGTCGCGGCCCTTCGGGCGTTCGCATCGGCCCCAGAGGCGCCGCGTGCCGCCCTGCCGACGATTGCCGATCTCGCAGCCGAAAAGACCGGAACGGACTGGCCCTCGATCATCGAAAGAACCATCGGTCTCTGGGCGGCAGGTCATTTCGACCGCGGTCAGGCCTTGTGGACGCCAAAGCCAGGCAATGATGCCTTCGCGTCATGGCGGTCCTGGGCCATCCATGACCTCACGCCCGAAATTGCTGGATTGACTGGTTTCTGCCACCGCATCGCCGACGCGCCCGATACGGCGGAGCGGGCGATCCTGCGAGCAGCGGACACGCTGGGTCTTTCGAACCCGGCTGCAGAAACGGCATTCCATCGGCTCTACATGGATATGGGCGGTTGGGCCCAGCATGCACGCTGGCTGCTTTGGCAAGCCGAACTGGGCGGGCAAAGCGATCGGACGTTGCTCGATCTGCTGGCCATACGGCTCCTTTGGGAAGAAGCGCTCCATACGGACCTGCCCGCAATTGCGAAAGACTGGTCCGAAACCGTCGCAGCACATGCCGAACCCGTCGTCCCGACCAGGGCGCAGATCGCGCACGCGATCTTGCAAGACGCTGCCGAGCGTGCTCATCAGCGCCGCCTTTCCGCAGCCTTGAACGGCAACGGCACGGCGGGGCATGACCGGCCGGTCCTGCAGGCCGCCTTTTGCATCGATGTCCGCTCGGAGGTGTTTCGCCGGGCCCTGGAAAGCGTCGACCCTGCAATCGAGACAATCGGCTTCGCTGGCTTCTTCGGCCTGCCCGTGGCGCACAAGGCCTGTGGCTCGGACCTTGCCGAGAACCATTTGCCCGTCCTGCTCTCCCCCGGCCTGGAAACCGCATCTCAGTGCAGCGCGGCAGCGGAGCAGGAGACACGCATCGCAGCCCGCGCCACCCGCGCCTGGGGCCGCTTCCGCCAAGCGGCCGTCTCGTCCTTCGCCTTCGTGGAAGCTGCAGGGCCGGTCTATGCGGGCAAGCTGGTCCGTGACGCGTTGGGCCTGCGGCCGAGCGTGGCCAAGGAGGAACCCGCGCCGCAGGTCGTCGGTGGCATGACCGCCACGGCAAAGGCCGACGCCGCCGCGGCGGTCCTGAAAGCCATGAGCCTGACGGAGAATCACGCCAACGTGGTCCTGCTGCTCGGCCACGGCGCGCAGGTCACCAACAACCCGCATGAGAGCGCATACCACTGCGGGGCCTGCGGCGGTCATACCGGAGAGGTTTCGGCCCGGCTTCTCGCCACGCTGCTGAACGACCCGGAGACGCGGGCCGGGCTGCCCGAGCGTGGAATTTCGCTGCCCTCGGACACGCGCTTCGTCGCGGCGCTCCACGACACGACCACCGACGAGATCACGCTTTACGATCAGGTCGATACACCGGAAGACATCACCAGAATTCGGCCTTGGCTCGACCAGGCTGGGCGCATCGCCAGGGCTGAACGGGCCGGGGCTCTGCCGGGCGCCACGGGCGACACGGTGGCAAAGCGGGCGACCAACTGGGCGGAGGTTCGGCCCGAATGGGGTTTGGCGGGATGCGCCGCCTTCGTCGCAGCCCCGCGTTCGGCGACAGCGGGAAAGGACTTGGGTGGCCGCGCCTTCCTGCACAGCTACGATTGGGCTGACGACGACGGCTTCGGAACGCTCGAACTGATCCTGACGGCGCCGGTCGTGGTCGCAAGCTGGATAAGCCTGCAATATTACGGCTCTTCCGTCGCGCCCGAGATATTCGGCGGCGGCAACAAGCTGATCCATAACGTCGTCGGCGGCCTCGGCGTGATCGAGGGCAATGGTGGGCGGCTGCGCGCGGGCTTGCCTTGGCAAGCTGTCCATGACGGGGAGGCCCTCGTCCACGACCCCTTGCGCCTGTCGGTCCTGGTGGAAGCGCCGCGCACGGCGATCACCGACATCCTAGACCGGCACCCGGAGGTGCGCGCCTTGTTCGAAAATGGCTGGCTCCACCTCTTCGCGCTCAAGAACGGTAAGATGGATGCGCGCTATCGCCCTGGCTTGTCTTGGGAGGAATGTCCGACCGGGCATTGATCCCCGCCGTCCGCGCGGGAACCGTCTCAGCGCAGATATCGTGTGAGGGCACGGTAGCTCTTGCGCGGTCCATGCACCGTCCATCGCACGGACCAGCGGGGCCAGGTCGTGAAGTCGTAGCCGAGGCGGTAGGTGTCCGGCGGGCAGTCGTGCTCCGCGCGCGGGCGGGCGCCTTTACCGATTCGATGGAAGGGGCGGCCATCCTCGAACAGAACGTCGATCCCATCCGGGCCGGCCCGCCACAGGGTTACCCGTTTGGCGTCGAATGCCCTGTCATCCTGCACCAACCGGCCCTGTTCGACGGATCGCAACAGGGTGCCATCCGGCACCCAATCCGCTGTCCCCTCGAACCGAACCGTCGACCCATCCGCATGTCGCAGGACACGCAAGACGCGCCAACGCCCCGCCAAGGCAGCCAGCCGTTCAGCGGGGCTCATGAACCAAACGGCCCCTGCGATGGCGCGGGGCGGCCCGCATCAGCCAAAAGCAGCATCGATCACGGCCCAGGCCGCATGACCCGCGAAGACGAGCAGCGCGCAGAAGACGGCGAAGCTGCCCAGGTCCTTGGCCCGTTTCCCATATTCGCTGATCTCTGGCGAGATACGGTCCACCGTCAACTCGATCGCGGTGTTCAGCGCCTCCACCCCGAGGGAGGCTAGGAACAGCGCCGCCATCACCGCCCATTGAACCGGCCCCACGCCCGCCAAAGCGAAGATCGCAGCCGTTGCAACCAACATCCCCACCTGCAGGCGCGCCGCCCGTTGGGTCATCAGGTACCGCCCCCCGGCCAGCGAATATCCCAGCGTCGCCAACAGATGCAGATGAACGGGCTTGGTCCCTTTCGGAGGCGGCGCCTGGACGGTCATCGGGCTTCCTTTTCTTTCGCCCCGGCGCACCCTAAGACGCCGCCGAACGCTGTGGAAAGGCCCGCCGATGATCCCCCGCTATTCGCGCCCCGAGATGGTGGCCATCTGGTCACCCGAGACCAAGTTCCGCATCTGGTACGAGATTGAGGCCCATGCCTGCGACGCCATGGCCGCCCTGGGCGTCATCCCGAAGGCCAACGCAGAAGCAGTGTGGAAGGCGAAGGATGTCGCGTTCGATATCGACCGCATCGACGCCATCGAGCGGGAGACCAAGCACGATGTCATCGCCTTTCTGACCCACTTGGCCGAAATCGTCGGGGCCGAAGAGGCGCGCTTCGTGCATCAGGGGATGACGTCGTCGGACGTGCTGGACACGGCGTTCAACGTCCAACTTACGCGCGCCGCGGATATCTTGATCGCCGATATGGAGGCGCTTCTGACGGCGCTCAAACGCCGGGCCTATGAACACAAGGACACGTTACGCGTCGGCCGCTCCCACGGCATCCATGCCGAGCCCACCACGATGGGCCTGACCTTCGCCCGCTTCTACGCGGAAATGGACCGCAATCTCCGCCGCCTGAAAACGGCCCGCGAAGAGATCGCGACCGGCGCCATATCCGGCGCGGTCGGCACCTTCGCCAATATCGACCCGGCCGTGGAAGCCCATGTCTGCGAAAAGCTGGGGCTCACGCCCGAGCCGATCAGCACGCAGGTCATTCCCCGCGACCGCCACGCGGCCTTCTTCGCCGCCCTGGGCGTCGTGGCCAGCAGCATCGAAAACGTCGCCACCGAAATTCGCCATATGCAGCGGACCGAAGTGCTGGAGGGGGCGGAGTTCTTTTCGATGGGCCAGAAGGGCTCCTCCGCGATGCCCCATAAGAAGAACCCGGTCCTGACCGAAAACCTGACCGGCCTGGCGCGTCTGGTGCGCGGCATGGTTGTCCCCGCCTTGGAGAATGTCGCGCTCTGGCACGAGCGGGATATCAGCCATTCCAGTGTGGAGCGGATGATCGGCCCCGACGCGACAATCACCCTGGATTTCGCACTGGCCCGCCTGACCGGCGTCATCGACAAGATGCTGATCTTCCCGGAAAACATGATCGCGAACCTGGACAAGTTTCCCGGGCTCGTCATGTCGCAACGCGTTCTTCTGGCGCTGACGCAGGCTGGTGTCAGCCGGGAAGATGCCTACAGCATGGTCCAACGGAACGCGCTGAAGGTCTGGGAACACCGCACTGAATTCCGGGATGAGCTTCTGGCGGACGAGTCGGTCGTGGCGGCGCTTGGCGCAGAGGGCATCGCCGCGAATTTCGACGAGGATTATCACACCAAGCATGTGGACACGATCTTCGCGCGGGTCTTCGGGGACTAGATCCGCCACGTGTCCGGGAACACGCGTGGCCTTGCCTAACCGCGATCCCGAAAGCTGAGGCCCAGCGCCACCAACCGGGGCACCATCGCCCCGTAAAGGCGCCCCGTCTCCGGGTTGGAGGCGTTGCCCGCGGCGGCGCGCGCACCCACCCCGGCCAGGATTGCGGCCAAACGGTAAGCCGACAGCGCAAGCCAGGCGGACCAGTTCTCTACCCCCTTCAACCCGCGCCGGTCGCAATAGCGCGCCACATAGCTGGCCTCGTCGGGCAAACCCAGGGCCGCACGATCCAGTCCCGCTTGTCCCTTAAGCGGGCTGTCATGGGGCAGGTGCCATTGCATGCATTGATAGGCTAGGTCCGCGACCGGATGGCCCAGGGTCGAGAGCTCCCAATCGAGCACGCCGATCACGCGCGGCTCGCTCGGGTGAAACACCATGTTGTCGAGCCGGAAATCCCCGTGGACCAATGCAGGCGGCGCCTCTGCCACCTGTTGTGCGGCCAGCCAGCCGCCCAGGGCCAACATGTCCGGATCGGGGTCGGTCACCGAGCCAGCATATTGCTTGGTCCAGATCGCCACCTGCCGGGCGAAATAGCCCTCGGCCCGCCCATAATCGCCAAGCCCCAGCGCGACCGGGTCCTGGCTTCCAAGGGCGGCCAGCACCGCGTTCATGGCATCGTAGATCGCCCCACGGTCCGACACGCCCGGCAAGGCGGGATCGAAGAAAATGCGACCGCCAAGATAGGCCATCACGTAGAAGGTTCGGCCAAGCGGGTTCTCTTCTTCGGCCAGCAGGATCATCTCCGGCACGGGCACGTCGGATCCGGCCAAGGCCGACATCACGCGAAACTCCCGCTCGACCATATGTGCTTTGGGCAAAAGCTTGCCGGGTGGCTTGGCGCGCAGCACGAAGGGACCGGCCTCGGTCTCCAAACGCCAGGTCGGGTTGGACTGACCCGTCGCGAAGCGCCGCGCGCCGGTGACGCGCGGTCGCCCGGGCAAGCGCGCCGACAGCCACGGGGCCAGATCGTCGGGTAATCCATCCATGCGCGCAGGGTTGCGCGCCCGGCTGGCGGGCGCAAGACTGCCCGTCAGGAGGAGCGCCATGGATCTGGGACTAAGCCCTAAGGGCCGCGAATTGCGCGATGCCGTCCAAGCCATGGTGCGCGACGAAATCGCGCCCTGTGACGGCGAATACCACTCCGAAACCGGCACAACTGGCGACCGCTGGCAGCATTCGCCGCGCCAGATCGAGATCCTGGATCGCTTGAAGGCCATGGCGCAGGACCGTGGCCTCTGGAACCTGTGGCAGACCCATCTGCCGGGGGGGCCTGGCATCAGCACCGTGGATTACGCCTGGATCGCGGAAGAGATGGGCCGGTCGTGGCTGGCCCCGGAGGTCTTCAATTGCAATGCCCCCGATACCGGCAACATGGAGGTCTTCAGCCGCTACGGGACTGAGGAAATGAAGACCCGCTGGCTCGGGCCATTGATGGCGGGCCAGATCCGCTCGGCTTATCTGATGACCGAACCGGGCGTGGCCTCGTCGGACGCATCCAACATCGCGATGCGTTGCGCCTCTGACGGCGACGACTGGGTGCTGAACGGAGAGAAATGGTGGTCCACCGGCGCGGGCGATCCGCGCTGCGCGGTCCATATCGTCATGTGCCTGACCGATCCGCACGGACCCCGCCATGCCCGCCACGCCATGGTCGTCGTGCCGGCCGACACGGAAGGGGTGGAAATCGTCCGTCCCATGCAGGTCTTTGGCGACGACGAGGCGCCCCATGGCCACATGCACGTCCGCTACCGGGATGTCCGCGTGCCGGGATCGGCTATGCTTCTGGGACCAGGTCGGGGCTTCGAAATCGCGCAGGGGCGGTTGGGGCCGGGGCGGATCCACCACTGTATGCGCGCGATCGGCATGGCGGAAAAGGCACTGGAACTCGCCCTGAGACGGGGACAGACGCGCCAGGCTTTCGGCCGCGGGCTTCTGGAGCTGGGGGGCAATGCAGAACGGGTGGCTGAAGCGCGGATGATGATCGATGCGGCTCGTCTGACCACCCTCCGCGCCGCATGGGAAATGGATGCCGCCGAAGCCGCCACCGGAAACATGAAGGCCGCCGCCCCCGCGATCAGCCAAGCCAAGGTATTGGTGCCGCGCGTGGCGCTCGACGTCTGCGACATGGCCATCCAGCTTCATGGGGCAGAGGGCGTCAGCCAGGACACCGAACTGGCGCGCCTTTGGGCGCATCTCCGCACGCTTCGCCTCGTGGACGGGCCGGATGCCGTGCATCTACGGACGGTTTTTCGGGCCGAGGTTCCACGGGGCTGAGGGGTTTGCGATCATTCGCAGAATAACCGCCCGCCTCCGGCCGTCATCGCGGTGTTTCAGGGATCTCGTAGAATGACCCCGATCGACAAAAGGGGGCAGCCATGCCGTTCACCATACTCAGCGGCCGCTTCGCGCCAAATCTGGGCGTCCCTGATGGCGACTCGGTGCGCTTCGTCCCGGACAACCCGGACTGCCTGTTCGCGCTCCCCCGACGCGGACGGCCGCCAAAACTGAACCCCAACAACGGGTCCATCACACTCCGCTTCGAAGGGATCGACACGCCGGAAACGGGCGCTGCGTTGCCGTGGTCCGAGAACGCCACTACGGCAATGCTGGCCTTTCTCGCACTCGACGCCGCGGACACCGCGCCGGGTTGGATCGCCACGGCGCAGCTTGGGCCGAACGGTCGGCCCATTGCCTTTGTCTTTCCCGGCGCCGCGCCCGAAGCCGACGGCGCGGACATCTGGCTGGGCCCCGAGGAGATCAAGACCAGCGTGAACTGGGCACAATTAGCGGCCGGCCTGGCCTATCCGCTCTTCTACGACACCCTTTTCGACGATCTGCGCGGGGCCATGGCAGAAGCGGCCATCCAGGCAAGACAAGCGGGCAACGGTCTCTGGCCTGAGGACGTGACGGGCGCGGGGGCGCGCTGGACTGGCGATCCGGACACGCTGCCGGTGCTTTTCCCGAAGCTGTGGCGCCGGATCGACGCCTATGTCCGAGACGAGACCTTCTTCGACCCGGCCGCACCCTTCAAGGCCTTCACGGACTGGATCGCATTCGAAAAACCGGAACGGGTTTCCGTCCCCTCCCAAGCTCTTTTCACCGGCTTCGACAACGTGATCGACGTCACGGACGATACTGTCCGTATGAACGTGGACCCGACGGATCTCGTGATCATCTCTCGACCCGATCCTGCCGCCATCATCGGCACTTAGCCGTAATGAGCCACCGGTGTTCCGGCCAGCGCGGAGATGTTCAGAAGACCCCGCGCGGTGATGGACGGCGTCACGATATGGGCCTTGTTGCCCATCCCCATGAGGATCGGGCCGACCTCCAGACCGCCCGCACGGGCCTTTAGGATGTTGCGCGTGGCCCCGGCCGCATCGGTCGAAGCGAAGACCAGCACGTTGGCCGGACCTTCCATGCGGCAATCGGCCAGGAAACGCGCGCGCAACTCAGGGTCGAGGGCGGCGTCCACGTTCATCTCGCCCTCGTACTGAAAGTCCAGCGCCATGGCATCCAGCCCCACCATGGCCGCGCGCATCGTGCGCCCTGATACGGAATCGAGGTTCCCGAACTGCGACCCGGAACAGAGCGCGATTTTCGGCTCGACCCCGAAGCGGCGGACATGGCGGGCACAAGCGATGACGGTCTCCGCCACCTGCTCTGGGCTGGGCAGCGCGTGGACATGCGTGTCGGCAATGAAAAGCGGGCCATCTTCGGTCAGGATCAGGCTCAACGCACCCACGGGATGAAGCCCGCCCTGCCCCAGAACCTCGGTGACATAGCGCAGATGCCAGAGAAACTGCCCGAATGTTCCGCAGATCAGACTGTCCGCCTCGCCCCGATGGACCATGACCGCCCCGATGGCCGTGGTATTGGTGCGCATCACGGCACGGGCCAGATCGGTCGCGACGCCCTTGCGGGCCATCAGGGCGTGATACGTCTCCCAATAGGCGCGGTAACGCGGGTCGCTTTCCGGATTGACGATCTCTACGTTCCTGCCCGGTTCGAGCGTGAGACCCGCACGGGCCGACCGGGTTTGAATGACATCCGGTCGACCGATGAGGATCGGGATATCGGTCGTCTCTTCCATGATCGCCTGGGCGGCCCGCAGGACACGCTCATCCTCGCCCTCGGCAAAGACGATGCGCCGTTCGGCCTGGGCAGCCGCTTCGAAGACCGGTCGCATCACCATGGAAGAACGGAAGACGCTCGCATCGAGTCGCCGCTTATAGGCAACCAGATCCTCCAACGGCCGCGTGGCCACACCGGACTCGATGGCCGCCTTGGCCACGGCGGTGGCCACGACGCCTTTCAGTCGGGGATCGAAGGGCTTGGGGATCAGGTAATCGGCCCCGAAGGTAAGCTGCTCACCCTGATAGGCCGCCGCCGCTTCCGCACTGGTTGTCGCTCGCGCCAGGGCCGCGATCCCCTCCACACAGCCGACCTTCATCGCCTCGTTGATCTCGGTCGCTCCCACATCCAGCGCCCCCCGGAAGATGAACGGAAAGCACAGCACGTTGTTGACCTGGTTGGGATAGTCCGACCGGCCCGTCGCGATGATCGCGTCCGGGGCCGCTTTGCGGGCGTCATCGAAGGGGATTTCCGGATTCGGATTGGCCAATGCGAAGATGATCGGCTTGGACGCCATGGCGGCAACCATGTCCGGTGTCAGAATGTTCGGTCCGGACAGGCCGAGGAAGAGGTCCGCGCCGCCGATCACATCCCCCAGCGTCCGAGGTCCACCGGGCTGCGCGAAGGCGGCTTTCTGCGGGTTCATGTCGATTTCACGCCCGTCATGAACCAGGCCATGGATGTCGCAAAGCCAGACATTCTCGCGTCGTATTCCAAGGCTCAGAAGCATGTTCAGACAGGCAATCCCCGCCGCCCCGCCGCCGGTGGAGACGACCTTCACATCCGCCCAGTCCCGTCCCGTCAGCCGCAGCGCATTCAGCGCCGCTGCGCCGACCACGATGGCGGTTCCGTGCTGGTCGTCGTGGAAAACGGGGATATTCATCCGCTCCCGGCAGATGCGTTCCACCACGAAGCAGTCGGGGGCCTTGATGTCTTCCAGATTGACGGCGCCGAAGGTCGGCTCCAGGGCGCAAATGATGTCTGCCAGCTTCTCCGGATCGGACTCGTCGACCTCGATGTCGAAGCAATCGATCTCCGCGAACTTCTTGAAGAGGACCGCCTTGCCTTCCATCACCGGTTTCGAGGCCAGGGCGCCGATATTTCCGAGCCCCAGAACAGCTGTTCCATTGGAAATCACAGCCACCAGATTGCCACGGGCCGTATAGTCCCGCGCCGTCGCCGGGTCGGCGTGGATCGCGGTCGACGCTTCGGCAACGCCCGGAGAATAGGCGCGTGCCAGATCTCGACCGTTCGCCAACGGCTTTGTCGCGCGTATCTCTAGTTTGCCGGGCTTCGGATGGCGGTGATAGTCAAGTGCGGCTTGTCGTAGGGCATCGCGATGCTCCTCGACGCTGGTATCGCCTGCGCCTTCGTGCCGGTCGCCGTCTGCCATCCTGCCAAGTCCTCCTCTCTTGCCGTGTTAGGAAACTTTCGGCGGGAAGGCGAGGTGGTGCGTGCGCATGGGCCTATCCGAGACAGACTGCCCTTATGTGGTGCTTCGGTGCTAGGAGATGGTCGCGTAAGGACCCGGCAGTCCCGGCAGTCCCGGCGGTAGACCTCACCCTTCCGGAAACGCGATCAAGCCCCGGTCGCGCGCAACGCAGAGCAGGATTTGCTCGTGCGCCTGCTCCAGCGTGGAGTCCGGTCCGATCGGGAAAGGCGTGGTCAGGTAGCGACCGGCGACACGCAGGACATCGGCATTGGTGGCAAACTCGGCCTCGTGCCGGTGCCATTCAAGGATGGCAGAATGGTCCCGGCCCAGCGCCTCTGCATAGCGCGCCTCCCATCCCGTGGGGCAAAGATCAGCACGAACCGGCAGGCCGGCGACCGAGGCGAAGAGACCGCTATCGGCAGCGCTCAAGGCCTCCCCGGATGCCGGATGAAACGCCGTCAGCAAAACAGAGATGAAAATGGAGATCAGGCCGACGCCGAGGACGAAAACCTCAAGGAACCGCAGCGGCCCCTGCGTCTGTGGTGTTTCGACAGCCACAAGTTCAGGGCCGCTGAAACGGCGCGATACCGATCTCCGTCGGCTTGTCGTCATGTCACTGTACCCCGAACCTCTTTCTCGCCTTCTTAATGCCAATATCCGGCCTTTCTGTGGCAAATCGCACCGCATCGGTGAACCAATCGGCGACAGTCAGGGGGACACGCCAGGATTGCATTGGCTGGATGCACTGGTGACCGGCTTTGGAGACTGGCATGGAAGGCACCATGCCACTTTGGATCCTCGCCACGCTTTTTGCCGCTTCCGTTCAGGCGTTACGCTTTCTTTTACAAAAGAAAATGTCCTCCGACGGCCTCAGTGCCGCGGCCACGACATTCGCGCGCTTCGTCTACGCGCCCTTCGTTCTGGCCCCGGCACTCGCGCTCTGGTGGATATTCAGCGGCTCGGAGGTTCCGGAACTCCAGGAAGACTTCTGGGCATACGCGGCCGCGGGCGCGGTTGCGCAGATCTTGGCGACAATGTGCGTCGTGGCCTTATTCGCGCACCGGAACTTCGCTGTCGGGATCGCATTCTCGAAGACCACCGTCCTGCTGACGGTGGGGACGGGCTTTCTCCTCTTGGGAGAGACCGTGGAGCCCCTCGCACTTGTCGCCATGGTCGTAGGGTTCGCGGGGGTCGTGCTGCTGTCGGTCCCGCTAGACGGTGGATGGCGCATCTTCAACCGAGCCAGTGCGCTGGGATTGGCCTCGGGTGCCTTTTTCTCGATCTCAGCCGTCGGTTATCGGGCTGCGTCCCTTGCGGTCGAAACCGACCTTCCCATAGTCCGCGCCGCCGTGACGCTGGCCTTGGTGACAGCCCTCCAGACGATCCTGCTCGCCAGCTGGCTTGCCTGGCGCGACCGGGATGGTTTGGTCCAAGTGGCCCGCCGCTGGCGTCTATCGATGCTGATCGGCCTGACCTCCATGGCCGGGTCGCTTGGCTGGTTCACGGCCTATACGCTGCAGACGGCAGCGATGGTCAACGCCGTCGGACAGATCGAGCTCGCGCTGTCCATGGCCATCTCCTGGCTGCTGCTCGGCGAACGCTCTACCCTGAGAGAAATTGCAGGCATCCTTCTTGTCGGGATCAGCGTCGTCGGGCTGATCCTGATCGGCGGCTAGAGGCGCCGAAAGACAGACGTTTCCCCAGAATTGTCAAAGAACGGGATCCCCTTGGGCGGCCCATCCTCAATGATGGCGGCCACTTCGGCCAGCACGACTTCGGTGACGAATGGCATGTCCAAGGTCCGGGCCTCGGCCAGGGGAACCCAATGCAGGTGGCTCAACTCATCCTCGGCGTGCGAGAAATCGTCCGGATCGCTGGACAACGCCTCGGCCTCCGCCAGAAAGAAGCGCGCATCGAACCGTCGTGGCCGACCCGGCGGCGTGATTGCCCGAAAGATGAAATGCAGGGGGCGGGGGTCCGGACGCAGCCCCTCGAAGCCGCGCCATGGGCAGCCATCGCCCGGCGCAGCAAGGCGCTGTCCCGTTTCCTCGGCCAGCTCGCGCAGCGCGGCCGTCACAATCGCTTCGGGAGACGGGCCGGAGGGCGTCATAAGGCTTTTTCGCGTGGCGGCGTCCACTTGACCTGCCAGAGGAACATCCCCGTCGCCGGGATCGACGGCCCCGCCTGGAAAGACATATTTCGACGGCATGAAAACCGCGCGGGCCCCGCGCTGCCCCATGAGGACGCGCGGTCCAGCAACGCCCCCGCGCCGCAATATGACGACCGTGGCAGCATCCCGGATCGGGGTCATGCCTTGCCGAACCCGTGCATCCGCGCCGCCCATTGTACGCCGACGATCAAACCCTTGAGACGCGGCAGGAACCAAAGCGACAGGACCGTCGCCGCCACCATAAAGATCGCCATGAACGTGTAGGGGTCCGGCTCATAGCTGACGAAGACCCATAGCATCGCGGGGCCGATGATGTGACCGACGATCAGAAGGGTTAGATAGGGCGGGCCATCATCCGCGCGGTGATGGTGAAGCTCCTCACCGCAGACCGGACATTCGTCTCGCACCTTGAGATACCCCTGCATCAACGGGCCGGAACCGCAGTTCGGACAGCGCCGCCGCCATCCCCGCCAGATGGCCTTCGACATCTCGCGCTCGTCTGCCTGCACGTCCATCGCGTCACTCCGTCCTGCGGGTGCAACCTAGGTGAGACTCGCCGCGATCCATAGGCCCGGCGCGATCCATGCGGCGGCGTGTCGCTTTCGGTGCGAATTTTTCTCGCTCTGCAAGCGACGGAACCGGCCCCGCCCGGCGTGACAGCGATGACGGGGCCAAGATCGAGGCGCCCGGCATCGCAATAGAAGGACAAGACTATGACCCAAGCACAGATGCTCAGATGGGCGTTTATCAGCCTCTTGGCTATTGGCGGCGGCACAGCCGCACAGGCCCAAGACGGCAGCCAAGATCGCGTCGGCTTCTCCGAGATCGACGCCGATGGAGACGGCGCCCTGACCCGTGAAGAAATGTCCGCCTTCCTCCAGGCCCGTGGGGATGCGCGCTTCGCCAACGTGGATACCGATGGCGATGGTCAGATCACCGAGGAGGAGATCGCTGCGCGGTTGTCGGAACGGGCCTCACGCGTTCTGGAACGCATGGATGCCGACGGTGACGGTGTCGTCACCCGCGGGGAGCTGTCGGAGCGCCGCGAAGATCGCGGCCGCGATGGGCAGCGTTTCGACCGGGCCGATGCCAATGGAGACGGAACGATTGACCAGGCGGAGTGGGACCGGGCAGACCGTCGGGCAGATCGGCGCGACCGGAAAGAAGACCGGCGCGACAGGCGGCAGGACCGGCGGGAAGACCGGCGCGATGGGTCGGCCAATCGGTAAGCCTTTGGGGCGGACGGTCGGAACCGTCCGCTGCCGCATCAGGGGGGACCATGTCCGAAGCCAGGGAGGAAGCGGCATGGCTTGTGGCGGCGCAGGACGGCGATGGCCGGGCTGCCGCCGCGCTTGTCGACCGCCTCGGCCCCAAGCTACTGGCCTTTGCCCTTCGGATGACCGGCGGCGACCGTCCCGCGGCGGAAGACATCGTCCAAGAGGCCTTCCTGCGCCTCTGGAGCCGGACCAAGCGCTGGGATCCGGACGGGCCGGCCCGACTTTCGACCTGGATGGGCCGCGTGGTGGCAAACCTGGCAATCGACCGCGCCCGACTGGCGAAGCGAGAGAGCGGCGGGGAGCCAGAACTCGACCCCATAGACCCGGCCCCCAGCGTAGAGGACAGGCTTGCGGTTGGTGGATCGCTGGAAGCTGCGCTGGACGCCCTCCCCGACCGTCAACGGCAGGCCGTCCTGTTGCGCCTCGTCCACGGCTACAGCAATACGGAGATTGCCGAGATGATGGGATGCGGCGTTGAGGCGGTGGAGAGCTTGACCGCACGGGGGAAGAGACGGCTGTCGCAATTGCTCGACGAAACGGAGGTGGGGGATGTCTGAGCACCATCGGTTGGAGGATCGGCTGGTCGCGCTGGAAGAGGCCGCCGAACCGCTTCCGCCCAGCTTGCGGGGCGCGATCCTCACGGATGCGGCCGAAGCCAACGCGGTTCGGGGTCTGCCCTGGCGGATCTGGCTGACCGGACTGCCCGCGGCTCTGGCGGGGCTCTGGTTGGGCCTGGCCCAACCTGCCCTGGTTCTGCAGACCGTGCCCGATCTGTCGGGGGATGATGTCGCCCTTCTGGAGGAGGTATTCGGCGGCGCGTCTTGGGACCTGCAGCAATGAGGGCATCCCGGCTCCGCTGGGCGCTCCTCGCGTCGTTCATCCTGAACGTCGTGTTTCTGGGCGCGATTATCGGGGCATTCCTGGCGGACCGCGGGCCGGGCGATGCGCGGCGGTCGGGTGATGGCGGTCAAGCTGAGATGGTGGGGCTGGTCCGCGGCCTCGATGGGCCGGAGCGCCGCAACCTGGTCCGAACACTGCGTCGGGACGAAGCTCTGCGCGAAGCGCGAAGCAAGCTCAGATCCGCCCGCGGCGCGTTGCAAGCGGCCTTGCGCAGCGATCCATACGATCCAGCCGCGGTGGAAGGGGCGCTCGAAGACCAACTGGCCGCACAGCAGGCCGTCGTTGCGCGAGGCATGGAGATCGCGCTGGACGTGCTGGGCCAGCTCTCCGTGGAGGAGCGTAACCGACTGATCGACGAGATGTCGGCCCGCCGCCGTCGACGCGACTAGCGCGCCGCGCCACCCACGGCACAATCGACCCGGTTCCGCCCACCATTCTTCGCCGCATAGAGGGCCTGGTCCACAAGCGTCAGGGCATGGGAGCCGGCATCCTCACGATCTTCCAGCATCGCCACGCCGAGCGAAAGCGTGACCGACAGCGTCCGGCCGCCGGTGATCGCGATCTCCAGCGCTTCGATAGCCCCACGCAAACGCTCCGCCACGGCGCGGACTTGCTCCAGCCCGGCATCGGGCAGAACGGCCAAGAACTCCTCTCCTCCGATGCGACAGACCAGATCCTCGCCTCGCAGACTTTCCTGCAATGCCAGCGCCACACGGGCCAAGACGCAGTCGCCCGCAGGATGTCCATACGTGTCGTTCACCGCCTTGAAGTGATCGATATCCATCAGGATCACGCCTGCGCGCTTGCCCTGTGCGCGGCAGCGACTGGCGACACGGTCAAGATGATGCAGACCGTAGCGGCGGTTATGCAGGCCGGTCAGCGGATCGATCACCGCAAGGCGCAAGCCCGTCTCCAGCGTCTCGCGCATACGGTCGGCGCGTTGCTTGCGGGCCAGCTGTGTCCGGACCCGCATCGCAATCTCTTCGACGGTGGCGGGCTGATAGCTGACATCGCTTGCGCCCAGATCAAGCGCCGTGGCTGCCCGCTCGCTGTCGCCTGCGGGGAGCAATACGATGAATGCCGCGTGTCGCGTGGCCTGCCGCGACCGCAACTCGGACATGAGGCGCAGACCCTCGTTGCGCCCACCCAGATCGGCATCGATCAGGAAGAGATCCGGAGCCGCTTCCGGCTGCAGGGCCAGAACCGCGTCGCGCCCCATGACCGCGACGTTCTCCCGAAACAGCGCGCGAAGCCCTTCCCGCTGCTTAAGCAGCCAACTCGCGCCCGACCCGCCCATCAACGCAACCCGGCCCACTGCGTTCGCATCGGCCGCCTGGAAACTTGACTGTCCGGCAGCGTCAGCAAAGCCCACCGGTTCCATATCCATCAGCGCCACGCCATGACGCTCGTAGCTGCGTTCTTCCTCCCGTGTCCGCAGAAGGCTGCGGACACGGGCCAGAAGCGCAATCTCATCCACCGGTTTCGACAGGAAATCGTCGGCGCCGACCGAAAGCCCCTCCATCCGTGCATCGGCGTCATCCACCGCCGTGACAAGAATGACGGGGATCGCCGCGGTGGATGGCGTTGCGCGCAAGTGGCGTACCGTCTCGGCTCCACTCCAGCCCGGCATCATCATGTCCATGATGATGATGTCGACGCCGCCTTCCTGTGCGATTTCGTAAGCTTCCTCCCCGGACGCCGCCACCAGCACATCGTAGCGGGCGGCCGCGAGCTTGACCTTCATGACAATTCGATTGGTGGGGACATCGTCAACGACGAGGATGCGACCGGGCATGCAAAAATCTCTTGAAGCTTAGGAAATAAGTCACCTTTGTTATGCGATCATAAAGGTTAACACTTCCTTTACGATCGGGGTCGGTGGAATGCTAAGTCGAGACAGAGCCGAAGTCATCGCGCTCGGCGCATTGGGCTGGCTGGCCGAGGCGGAATTGCTGGATACGTTCCAATCGGCAAGTGGTGCAGATCGGGATGCGATCCGGCAGGCCGCAGGAGATCCGACATTTCTGGGTGCCGTCCTCGACTTCGTGTTAATGCAAGACGACTGGGTCCAAGGCGTCTGTCAGGCGCAAGACCTGCCCTACGACACGCTGTTGCAGGCGCGCATGGTTCTGCCGGGTGGCGATCTTCCGCATTGGACCTGACCTTGTCGCGGGACGATGTGCGAAACATCGCCCAGACGCTCAGTCTTCGATCCACCAGATATCCGGCTGAAATCCGATCCAGTCGCCGTAGATCGGCAGGCTGTCAGACGGGTATTTCAGATCGGCGGCGTGGGCGATCCAACTCACCGGATTGTGCCAGATCGGGATGACATAGCGCCCTGCGGTCAACACCCGGTCTAGCGCCCGAACCGCCGCGACATAGTCGTCCTGGCTCTCGGCACCGAGCATCGCGTCGATCATGGCCACGACGACCGGGTCATTCACGCCCATCAGGTTCCGGCTGCCGGGGGTATCGACCCCGTCGGGCCCCCAATAGCCAAGCTGTTCGTTCCCAGGGCTCAGCGACAGACCGCGCTGGAACCATGTCATGTCGAAATCGTACTCCGCCGTCCGAGACTTGTACTGCGCATCATCAACCGCCGTCGCACGCGCTTCGATGCCGAGGCGCTTCAGCGCCTCCAGATAGATATCCACGATGGATTGCACTTCAGAGGAGCCAGTCTCTACCAGGATCTCGAAGGCCACGGGCCCATCGGGACCGGTCAGCCTACCATCCACGACGTCGTACCCTGCCTCTTCTAACAGCCCCAGGGCACGACGCGTCCCGCGACGATTGCGAAGTTCCCCATCGGTGACCGGAAGCGCGTAACCATCCAGCGTGCCGGGCAAGAGCTGTTCCGCGAACGGCTCCAAGAAGGCTGCGACCTTGCCTTCTGCCGGTCCCGGCAAAAGCCCCAGCGGGGAGTTCGCGAAATACGAGGTGATCCGCGGCTGCGTCCCTCCATTGGTCACGTCATTGATGTATTCGAAGTTGAACGCCTCGATCAGAGCCTGCCGCACCCGCCAATCATCGAAAGGCGCCCGCCGTGTGTTCATCACCAGACCCGTCATCCCGGTCGGGCGCTGATGCGGCACCTCCGACTTGACGACATCGCCATCGCTGACCGCCGGGAAGTCGTAGTCACGGGCCCATTTCGCGGCATTGGTCTCGCGCATGGTGCTGATCTCGCCCGCTTTGAAAGCCTCGAAATGGGCCGTGGCATCAGCGAAGAACTCCATCCGGATCGTATCGACATTGTTCGTCCCACGTCGGAACGGAAGGTCGGTGCCCCAGTAATCGGGGTTCCGCGTCAACTCGACATAACGGCCCGCATCGACATCCGAGATGACGTAGGGCGCCGTGGTGATCGGCGGCTCCGCGATACCGGAGCGGAAGAACTCCTCTTCGCGCCCCTCCCACTGCGCCCTCTTCATGATCGGGCGATAGCCGAGCGCCATGAGCAGTTCCCGGTCCGATGCCCCGATCGTGAACCGGATGCGCCCATCCTCCAAAGCCTCTACCGACTCCACCTTCTCGAAGGCGGCACGGTAGCGGCCGTTCGCGCCCTCCTGTCCGAGGATGTTGAATGACCATACGACATCTTCGGCAGTGACCGGCGTGCCATCGGAAAAGGCAGCCTCGGGGCGCAGCGCGAAGGTGATCTCGGTCTCTGCCGCGTTCACCTCGACGCTTTCGGCCAGCAGGCCGTAAAGCGTGAACGGCTCGTCCCAGGACCGACCCAGAAGAGACTCATAAGCAAGGAAACGAAGTTGCCAGGGAACCCGGCCCTGAAGAATGTGTGGGTTCAAGCTGTCGAAGCTGCCCACTTGCCCGTCGATGAAGAGCCCCCCCTTGGGTGCCTCCGGGTTCACGTAGGGCAGATGCGTGAAGTTCGGCGGAAGCGCCGGCTCACCATAAAGTGCGATGCCATGTCCCTCGGCCTGCACCGCTCCGATTCCGGCCATAAACGCGGTGGTGAGGAGGGCGAAAAAGTTCGCTCGCATTGTCTCGGTTTCCCTCAAGTCTATGATCTCCCAAGACGAAGCCTACCCGGCCCAAAAAGTCCTGACAAAACTTTTGGTTGGACTCCGTGACGTAAACGTCTATAAATAGACTACTGCTCGATAGGTTTCTTGCCTGTATGAAACCTGCCTCAATAACTTAACGTCGGCCTCGTGCCGACGTTTTTTTTTGGCAAGCATGATCCTCCCTTAGCCCGCCCGGCAGGGCCCGTCTCGGCCAACTTCGCGGCGACCGCATCGCTACGCGAGATATCGCCCTCGGGTCGAAAAGTTGTGACTTTTCTTCGCACCTGCAGCATCTATGCTCCAGGCATCCATCATCGCGAGGAAGCGCCATGTCTCTGGAAGGAAAGACCGCCATCATCACCGGGTCAAATTCGGGGATCGGGCTTGGTGTGGCACGCAGCTTCGCGGAAGCTGGGCTGAAAGTCGTCCTCAACTCCTTCACGGATAACGACGAAGATCATGACCTGGCCGCCACGATGGCACGCGAGACAGGGTCCGAGGTGCGCTATATCCAGGGTGATCTCTCCAAAGGCGATCAGGCCCGCGCTTTGGTGGAAACAGCCGGGGCCTGCGACGTCCTGGTGAACAATGCGGGCATTCAACATGTTGCCGGAATTGACGAGTTTCCTGCTGCAAAATGGGACGCCATCATCGCCATCAATCTGTCCAGCGCCTTCCATACGACGGCGGTGGCGATTCCGATGATGCGGAAGGCGGGTTGGGGGCGTGTGATCAACATCGCGTCGGCCCACGGCCTGACCGCATCACCTTATAAATCCGCCTATGTCGCCGCGAAGCATGGCGTCGTGGGCATGACAAAGGTCGTGGCACTCGAGACGGCGGAAGAACCGATCACCGCCAACGCGATCTGTCCGGGCTACGTGATGACGCCCCTGGTCGAGAGCCAGATCCCTGACACGATGAAGAAATACGATATGGATCGCGATACCGCGATCCGGGAAGTGCTGCTGGACCGTCAGCCATCCAAGGAATTTGCAACGACCGATCAACTTGGCGGCACCGCGCTTTTCCTGTGTTCGGATCATGCCGCACAGATCACCGGCACGACGATCAGCGTGGATGGCGGCTGGACCGCGTTGTGACTGACGATCTTCGTCACAGCGATCGTGCCTTTGGCGCAGTGTCCCTCACAGACTGCGCCATGGGATCGCTGGACCTGACCGACGTCAATATCGGCGAGCTGCGTATCAGCGATGCCAATCTCGGCCGGGTTCACCTGGCCGACGCGAACCTGTCCGGCGGGACTGTGGCTGACTGCAACCTCGCTGGCGTGACAATCCGCGACTGCAACCTTGCCGACCTGACTGTGAACGGCATTGCCCTGCAAGACATGCTCGACCTCTGGGATCGGACCCATGGCACGGAAACCTAACCGCAAGAAACTGAACCTCGCCCTGCAGGGCGGCGGGGCCCACGGCGCGTTCACCTGGGGCGCATTGGACACGATCCTGGCCGATGAGCGGATCGAGATTTCGGGCATCTCCGGCACATCCGCCGGAGCGCTGAACGGGGCGGCTACGAAATGCGGTCTTGCCCGCGGGTCTCGCGATCTGGCCCGCGATACGCTGGAATGGCTGTGGACCCAGGTCGGCGCGGTAACGGATGAGCGGATCGCGCCGTGGCTCAATGCAGTATCGCCGCAAGCCGTCAGCTACGCGGTCGAGATGTCGCCGGGCTACCAGATGCTCGACAATTTCACACGCGCTGTCTCCCCGTATGCGACCCCGGATTTCGGCGACGCCGCCCTTCGTCGGATCGTCGCTGGCCTCAGCTTCGAAGCGGTCTGCTCGGATCGCGGGCCGATTTTCACCATCGGCGCCACCAATGTCCGCACCGGCAAGATCCGCCTCTTCACGCGGTCCGAAATCAACGTCGACTCGATCCTCGCCTCTGCCTGCCTCCCAACGTTGTTCCCGGCGGTGGAGATCGACGGCGAGCACTACTGGGACGGTGGCTATACTGGCAATCCGGCCCTCTTTCCCCTTTTTGATATGGACCTACCGCGCGATATCCTAATCGTGAATATCAACCCGCTAGAGCGGCCGGAAGTACCGGTCACCGCGCGGGATATTCAGAACCGGATCAACGAAATCAGCTTCAACACCTCCCTCCTGCGGGAGCTCCGCGCGATCGAGTTCGTGCAGCGGCTGGTGCGCGGCGGAAAGGTGGAGGACGGCGCCATGAAGGACGTCCTCGTTCATATGATTTCCGACGATCGCCTGATGCGCCAGCTGTCGGTTGCGACCAAGACGGTGCCCAACCCAGTCGTCATCCATCAGCTGCGCGAAGCGGGCGCGGCCGCAGCCAAGTCCTTCCTCGACCGGGACTTCGAGAGCATCGGAGAAGTCTCCACAGTGGATTTGGAGACGATGTTCGCCTAAGGGAACCGGTCTCCCGAGATCGCGTTGGTCCAGCATACCGTCATCAGGAGGACAGGATGAGCCGTCAGGATTTTGCTCGGGATTGGGTTCCGTACCGCGACCCGATCCTTAGTCGTTACCCGGAACTGGACGACAACGCCCTGGCCCAGGCCGACGGCTCGACCGCCAGCCTGGCGAAGCTCATCGCGGAACGGCAGAACATCGCGCCGGCGGATGCTCAGCAGGACTTGCACGAGTTTCTGGACGGACCGCTTCCAGCCGATGCGTATGGCGCGGCCGCCAACGACAATGCCGCCGTTAAAGCGTCTGGAAACTACATTCCGGAAGGCGAAGACGCGCTGTCGGACGATGAACGGTTCGGTGACGACAACGTGGCTGAGACACCCATGGGGCGGCGGCAATGAAGGGCCTCGTCTTCGTACTCACCCTCGCCCTTGCCAGCCCGGCTGCGGCCCATACTCGTCTCGACATCAGCCCGGATTACGACCCGGAAATCCTTTGGCTCGATGCACCGAACGCCGCGTCCCTAGGGAATGCGCGCATCCGCCTCGTCTATCATGGACGAGAGGCGGTGGCCGCGCTGACCCCCAATCAATATTGGTATTACTCCCAGGCATATCGGCGCTCCATGGCCCGCCTCGCATTGCGCATGCCGGTCCATCACGCAGAGCCCCGCGCGCGGCATGCGGCCTTCCGCGCTGTGCTGGGGCGCTATCCGAACCTGAACGTGCAGGGCCTCAATCTGGAAGACGTGGACGGCGGGCGCATCGCGGGGGGTCTGATCGACTGAGCCCGCCCTCTCCGGGACAAATCAGGTGGTTTGTCCGCCGGTCAGGCCAACGACGTCACCCAGAGGATCGTCGCATCCTCGGGTGATGTACTGACCACATTGTGGCCCATTGACGCGTCGTAATAGGCACTGTCTCCGCGCTTCATCTCCACCGGCTCATAGAATTCCGTGAACAGGCGGATCGTGCCGGTCAAGACCAGCAGGAATTCCTCTCCGTCATGGCGGACCCAGCCGTCGAACTCCTCGAAAGATCGGGCGTGGATCCGCGCGCGGTAGGGCAGCATGGATTTCTTCGTCAAGGCACCGGCCAGCAGCTCATGCTCGTATGTGGTCGTGACATGGGCCTGCCCCTCGCCCGCGCGCGTGATGGCGCGCCGCCCCATGACCTGGCCTTTCGTCGGCGGCGTGAAAAGCTGTGGAACGCCAATCTCCAGACCCGTAGCCAGCTTCTTTAGCGCCTCGAAAGTCGGCGACATCTGCCCATTCTCGATCTTCGAGAGGGTGGAACGCGCAAGCCCCGCTTGCTGCGCCGCCTGTTCCAAGGTCCACCCGCGTGACTTACGGATCTCCCGCACGCGCGGCCCCAGATCCAACGGCTCCGGCTGGACAGGATCGCCGCTTTCGCGGGCCAGGCGGATCAAGCTCGGCTCTTGCGGTGTGTCGGTCATCCGCGCGGTGTAGGCGTCGATCCCGCGCGCATCAAGGCGGCGATCTCGCGAAAACCCGCAGCTGAGCACGGATGACCTTCGCGGCTGAGCGGAAGTGGCTCGGCCCCGCCGCTTCCGCCCAGCGACCGACCGTCCAGTCGTTCCGGGCGCCCTTCATCGGTCCGCCATAAAGCTCCGCCGTGTTCCGCGCATCGATGAACGCCCACAAGCGGGCGAACCCATCCGCAAGCGCCTCGCGCGCCTCATCCCAGGTGAGCGCCGCTTGTCGGACCCGCAGATCGGCATTGTAGCGTTTGAGTTCGTTCCACTTGTAGCCTGGTGCGGGAAACTGCACCTCAAGCCCGGCTTGCCCGTCCGCGTACCATCCCAGAAAGAGATCGATCCAATGCGCCCGGTGCCCGACGATGTCCTTGATCGAGACGCCGTCCGCGCAGACGCGCATGGCGACAGCCTCCTCGATCCCGTCGATCAGCCTGTACAGTTTGTCGTATTCCTTGCCGGTGATCGCTTGCAGGCTGGCCTTGTCCGTTGCTGCCATCACGTTCTCCGTCCTTCGGGAACGAGGATGACGGTCTTACGCACCGGACGCCTTGATCGCGATCAAGGCATCGACCGTCAGGCCCCCTCCAACAGGATGATCTGCGCCTCGCCTGCACCGATCCGGTGTTCGCGCGCCGCCTGATATTCAGGCGAGTCGTAGCAGGCTTTCGCCTGCGCCAAGCTCTCGAACTCGATGACGACATTGCGGGGACGGCTCTCGCCTTCCAGCGCAATCACCTCGCCACCGCGGGCAAGAACCCTTGCGCCATACTTTTCAAATGCTTCCGAGGCACCCTTCACGTAAACCCCATAGGGATCGGGGTCCGTGACGGTGACATGGGCGATCCAGTATCCCTTTGGCATCGCATCCTCTCTCTGCCAAAATTTTACCAGTTGATAAAAAATCAGCCCGTGGCACTCTGTCCAGAACTATCTGGAGGACCGGTGATGACGGAAGCGATGCGGTTGGATGGCGTGCGGGCCGGTCGGCTGGGGGCCGAGGATCTGGCCCGGAACTTCGACGATTTGCATCCGCGCCTCGATCCGCACAAGGCACTTGTGGCCGCCGACCGCTGTTACTTCTGCCACGACGCGCCCTGCGTGACCGCATGCCCCACCGATATCGATATCCCCCTCTTCATTCGCCAGATCGCCACCGGCCAACCCGAAAGCGCGGCCAAGACGATTTTCGACCAGAACATACTGGGCGGCATGTGCGCCCGCGTCTGCCCCACCGAGACGCTCTGCGAAGAGGTCTGCGTGCGCGAAGTGGCCGAGGGCAAGCCCGTCCAGATCGGTCGCCTGCAACGCTATGCCACCGACGCCATGATGCAGGCTGGGGAGCATCCTTACGCCCGCGCACCCGAAACCGGGAAGACGGTCGCGGTTGTCGGCGCCGGGCCGGCCGGTCTGGCCTGCGCCCACCGCCTGGCGATGCACGGTCACACCGTCACGGTCTACGACGCGCGACCCAAGCCCGGCGGGCTCAACGAATACGGCATTGCCGCCTACAAGACGCCGAACGGATACGCCCAGGCGGAGGTGGACTGGCTCCTAAAGATCGGCGGGATTACCGTCGAAACCGGGAAGGCCATCGGCGACGGCCTCAGCCTCACCGACTTGCGCGCCCGCTTCGACGCGGTCTTCCTCGGCATCGGGCTGGGCGGCGTCGGCAAGCTAGGACTGGAGGCGGAGGACCTGAGCGGCACCGAGAACGCCGTCGATTTCATCGCGACCCTGCGCCAGCAGGACGACCTGACCCAGTTGCCCATCGGGCGACATGTCGCCGTCATCGGGGGCGGCATGACCGCCGTAGACGCCGCCGTGCAATCCAAGCTGCTCGGCGCCGAGACGGTGACCATCGCCTATCGCCGCGGCCGCGAGAAGATGCCCGCCAGCCGCTGGGAACAAGACCTGGCCGCCAGCCACGGCGTCCGCCTCATATTCAACGTGGCCCCCCACGCGCTGCACGGCGAGGACCGGCTGCGCGAGGTGGAACTGGCCTATCTCGCCTCCGACATGACGCCCACCGGCGAAACCATGCGCCTGAAGGCCGATCAGATGTTCCGCGCCATCGGCCAGAAGCTGGAGGCGGTGGAAGGGCTCGACATCGACGGCGGCAAGATAGCCGTCACCGGCGCTGGCCGCACCTCGCTTACCGACGTCTGGGCAGGTGGCGATTGCGCCGCGGGCGGCGAGGATCTGACCGTGACCGCCGTGGCCGAGGGACGCGATGCCGCCGAGGACATCCATGCCGCTTTGACTGCCTGATGCCCGAACTGCCCGAGGTCGAAGCCCTGCGACGACGCGTCGAGAACGGCGCGTTGAACCGCACGATCGAACGCGTCGATCTGGGCAACGACACCAGCCATATCGACCTGCCCGGCCCCAAGGACCGCACGCGGCTGGGGGGCACGCAGTTCACCGAGGCGCGGCGCCATGGCAAGTATCTGTTCGCCGGCTCCAAATCCGGTCCCTGGCTGGCGTTGCATATGGGTATGGCGGGGTCCGTGCGGGTCTATGACGCCGCCGACGGCAATCCCGACTATGCCCGCCTGATCGTCACGTTCGAAGGCGAACGCCGCATGGCCTTCCGCGACCCGCGCAAGTTCGGCTGGGCCAAGCTGGTCGAGACGCCCGAAGACGAAATCGCCGCCCACCATCTGGGCCCAGACGCGCTGGAGGTGTCGGCGGACGCGTTCGCCGAACGCCTGTCCGGCGGACGCGGCGCGGTGAAGTCGGCGCTTCTGAACCAATCCAAGGTTGCCGGCATCGGCAATCTCTGGGCCGACGAGACGCTCTACCAGACCGGGATCCACCCAGACACCAAGACCTCCGACCTGACGGACGAGCAGATCCACGACATCTACGAAGCAAGCCGCCGCATCCTGACCGGCGTCTGCGACGTGGATGCACATTATGCCAAGCTGCCCGACGCCTGGCTGATCCATCGCCGCCAAACGGGTCGCACCTGTTCCCGGTGCGACGGCGAGATCGAGAGCAAGAAGGTGGGCGGGCGCACCTCGTATTTCTGCCCCAAGCATCAGTATTTCTGTTCCAAGCTTCAAAGCGAGGACCATTGACATGATCTCGACGGTAAAGCGGACTGACCTTTCGCTGCCCGGCCGCGTCGCGTGGCGAAAGGCGCGCGCGATTGGATCGACCGTTTTCGCCCTGATCCTCATGCCCCTGGCCGCCATAGCCGAGGACGACGTCGATGCGTTCGTCCGGGGCATGACCAACGGTTTGCTTCAGACTTGCAAGGCGGAATGTGCCGAAGGCGACGCATCCTGTGCTGCAAACTGCGACTGCTTGGGCGAGACCCTTCCCGAGCGCCTCGACGTGTCGGAGATCGCAACCGTCCCGGCAGACCAACGCACGCGAGAAACCGCCATAGCCTTCGCCCGGTCGAACCAATCACAGATCGTGACGGCCATGCAGGAATGTGGTGTCATTCAAGGAGACGGATAATGGCTGACCTGACGACCGACTTCGTGGGCATCAAAAGCCCGAACCCCTTCTGGCTGGCCTCGGCGCCGCCGACGGACAAGGAATACAACGTCCGCCGCGCCTTCGAGGCGGGATGGGGCGGCGTCGTGTGGAAGACGCTGGGCGCGGATGGACCGCCCGTCGTCAACGTGAACGGCCCCCGCTACGGGGCGATCTACGGGGCGGATCGGCGGCTTCTAGGGCTCAACAATATCGAGTTGATCACCGACCGCCCCCTGCAGACCAATCTCGACGAGATCGCCGCCGTAAAGCGCGACTTTCCCGACCGCGCCATGGTCGTCTCGATCATGGTCCCCTGCGAGGAGCAGGCGTGGAAAGACATCCTGCCGCGCGTCGAGGATACCGGCGCCGACGGGATCGAACTGAATTTCGGCTGCCCCCACGGGATGAGCGAGCGTGGCATGGGCTCCGCCGTGGGCCAGGTGCCGGAATACATCCAGATGGTCACCGAATGGTGCAAGCACTACGGCTCCCTGCCCGTCATCGTGAAGCTGACGCCCAACATCACCGATATCCGCAAGCCCGCCGCCGCGGCCAAGGCGGGCGGGGCCGACGCGGTGAGCCTGATCAACACGATCAACTCCATCACCGCGGTCGATCTGGACAGCTTCGCGCCCGAACCCACCATCGACGGCAAGGGCTCCCACGGGGGCTATTGCGGCCCGGCTGTGAAGCCCATCGCGCTGTCGATGGTGTCCGAGATCGCGCGCAATCCGGAGACGCACGGCCTTCCCATCAGCGGCATCGGCGGGATCACGACCTGGCGGGACGCGGCGGAATATATCGCGCTCAGCTGCGGCTCCGTCCAGGTCTGCACGGCAGCCATGACCTATGGCTTCGGCATCATCAAAGAGATGACGGCGGGGCTGGAACGTTACATGGACGAGAAGGGCTATGCGACGCTGGAGGACTTCCGCGGCCGCGCCGTGCCCAACGTCACCGACTGGCAGTACCTGAACCTCAACTACGTGACCAAGGCCCGCATCGACCAGGATTCCTGCATCAAATGCGGCCGCTGCTACGCCGCCTGCGAGGACACGTCCCACCAGGCCATCGGCATCGGTCCGGGCCGCGTCTTCGAGGTGATCGACGCGGAATGCGTGGCCTGCAATCTGTGCGTGGATGTCTGCCCGGTGGAGAACTGCATCACCATGGAACGCCTCGCCCCGGGTACGGTGGACCCGCGTACCGGCAAGGAGGTGGTGGCCGAACCGGCCGATTGGACCAGCCATCCCAACAACCCGATGGCGCAAGCTGCCGAATAGGCGACACCGCGCGCGCGGCGGCCCACCCCGCCACGTAACCGTCTCCTCGGTCCGGAAGGGCATGGAAACCTTACTTATGGCGAAACCCTTTTTGGGTTAGCCTCGACGCACTTCAAGCAAGCTTTGCGGCCGCATTTCCGGCCGCATGGATCTGTATGCACCGACCCCCGGAGGAGGGGGCCGGTCGGGAGAGGAGTGCGTTCCATGAAGACCCCGATGACCATTACCCACGGCCACCATGTCCGGGAGATGAGCCGCCCCGCCTTGCGCGCGCTGGCGGGCCACGGCGATCCTGGCAAGTTCGGGCGGATGTTCCCCGAACTCGACCCCCTTCATGCCGATGACGATGCGCTTTTCACGCTGGCCGAAGCCATGCGCGACGAGGACGGCAATAGTGGCGACAACCCGAACATCCCTGCCGGTTTCACCTATTTCGGGCAGTTCGTGGACCACGACATCACGCTCGACACGACGCCGCTGCGGGACCAGAAGAACGACCCGCTGGCGACGGTGAACTTCCGCACGCCGACCCTGGATCTGGACAGCCTCTACGGGCAGGGACCGGGCATTTCGCCCCATCTCTACCAGCGCGACCCGGATCGCGGTTTCGCGCCGTCGGCCAAGCTGCTGATCGGGCGGTCCGATGCCTCCACCGATTTCAACGGCGGCACCGTTCCCGCGCTCGATACCGACCTGCCGCGCAATCGGGTGGGCCGCGCCCTGATCGGGGATGAGCGCAACGACGAGAACCTGGCCGTCGCACAGACCCATCTGGCGATGCTCAAATTCCACAACCGGGTCGTGGACCATCTGAGATCCACGCGCCCCGACCTGACCGGCGGCGCGCTCTTCGAGGAAGCGCGACGCATCACAACCTGGCACTACCAGTGGATCGTCCTGTTCGATTTCGTGGAACGGCTGACGGAACCTGGCCTCGTGAACCAAATCAAGCAGCAGGGGCGCCGCTTCTACCGCTTCAAGACCACACCCTACATGCCTGTGGAATTCGCCGCGGCCGCCTATCGCCTCGGCCATTCGATGGTGCGCGAAATCTATGGCTTCAACCGGTTCTTCCATCCCGGCGCGATCCCGGCCTCCCTGGATCTGCTGTTCAATTTCACCGGCAAATCGGGCACGATCCTGGGCGATCTCTCCGACCAGACATCGGGTGGACTGCCCGGCCTTCCGTCGAACTGGACCATCGACTGGCGCCGCTTCTACGATTTCGAGACGCCGGAAGAGCCGGGCTTCGAGCTGAACGCATCGCGCAAGCTCGACGCGCGGATCGTGCCCGCATTGCACACGCTTCCGGGCCTTCAGGGTCGCGAGGCGAACCTCGCTTTCCGCAACCTCAAGCGCGGCGTCCTGCTGGAACTGCCCGCCGGGCAGGACATCGCGCGGGCGATCGGGGTCACGCCACTCTCGGCAAGCGATATCGCCGCGGGCAGCGACGGACAGGCCGCCAGGGATGCCGGGTTGGCCGACCGCACACCGCTCTGGTTCTACATCCTCAAGGAAGCAGAGGTGCACCACCAGGGTCAGCGTCTCGGCCCCGTCGGGTCGACCATCGTGGCCGAGGTGTTCCTCGGCATCGTGCATGGCGACCAGAAATCCTTCCTCTGGCAGCATGCGAACTGGGCGCCCAGCCTGCCCTCGGCCGCGCCGGGTCACTTCACCATGGTCGACCTGCTGAACTTCGTGGGCGACCTGAACCCGGTCGGATCGGTAGAGACTACGGCGCCAGAACCCGCGTGAAGTGACGCAGGATTTCGGCCTCGGCTTCGACCCAAGGGTCATGGCCGGGGCCGAGAACAGCCCGAACCTGCACGTCGAAATCGGCGTAATGCTGCGTCAGGGCCCAGATCGAGAAGATGAGGTGGTGCGGATCGGCTTGCGCCAGCCGCCCTGCCTCCATCCAACCCGCGATCACATCGGCCCGATCATCCACAAGCGCCTTCAGATCCGTGCTGAGCACGTCACGCAGATGCGGTGCACCGCGCAGGATCTCCCCCGCGAACAGGCGGCTTTCGCGCGGGTAGTCGCGCGCCAGGATCAGTTTGCGCCGGACATAGGCCAGCATCTCCTCTAGCGGTGCGCCCGCCGGGTCCAGCGCCCGAAGCGGATCGAGCCAGGTCTGCAACAGGTCGTCCAGAAGCGCCCGGTAAATCGCCTCTTTCGACGGGAAGTAATAAAGCAGGTTCGGCTTCGACAAGTTCGCCGCCGCCGCGATCCCATCCAGCGTCGCCCCCCGAAAGCCCTCCGCCGAGAAGACATCGAGCCCGGCAGACAGGATCCGCTCGCGATTGCGGCGCTGGATGCGGGTCGGCGCCTCGTCCTTGGCCATCGATCTCCTCCGGGCGCGGCCAGACCCGCAACGCCATGCCCGCGGCGGTTGACTGCCCTTTGACCTCTGGTAGCGTCCCTTTGACCGAATGGTCAAATATCGGGACCTCGGCCAAACGGTCGAAGATGGGGGACAGGGATGGCCGCACCGGGACAGAACCTACGCATCGATGCCGACCGGCTGTGGGACAGCCTGATGGAAATGGCCAAGATCGGCCCCGGCGTCGCGGGCGGCAATAACCGCCAAACCCTGACCGATGCAGATGCCGAGGGCCGCGCCCTGTTCCAATCATGGTGCGAAGCGGCGGGGATGAGCATGGGCGTCGACGGGATCGGCAACATGTTCGCGCGGCGCGAAGGGACGGATCCCGACGCCCTGCCCGTCTATGTGGGCAGCCATCTCGACACGCAGCCCACGGGCGGCAAATACGATGGCGTCCTCGGCGTGCTCGGCGGGCTGGAGATCATCCGCACCCTCAACGATCTGGAGGTGAAGACCAAACACCCCATCGTCGTCACCAACTGGACGAACGAGGAGGGGACGCGTTTTGCCCCCGCCATGCTCGCCTCCGGTGTTTTCGCGGGTATCCACACACAGGATTGGGCCGAGGACCGGACGGATGCGTCTGGCGCGCGCTTCGGCGACGAACTCGACCGGATCGGCTGGCGCGGCGAGGAAGAAGTCGGCGCGCGCAAGATGCACGCCTTCTTCGAGTTGCACATCGAACAGGGCCCCATCCTGGAGGCCGAGGGCAAGGATATCGGCGTCGTCACACACGGCCAGGGGCTCAGCTGGACCCAGGTGACCGTGACCGGCAAGGAGAGCCATACCGGCTCCACCCCCATGCCCATGCGCAAGAATGCGGGCCTCGCCATGGCGCGCATCCTTGAGGCCGTGGACGAGATCGCGCTGGGCCACGCGCCCCATGCGGTGGGCGCCGCGGGCCATATCGACGTCTACCCCAATTCCCGCAACGTGATCCCCGGCAAGGCGGTTTTCACGGTGGATTTCCGGTCCCCCGACCTGTCCGTGATCCAGGAGATGGAGACGGAGATGCGCGACGCGGCCACCCGCATCTGCGGCGAGATGGGGCTGGAGGTTGAACTTGAGAAGGTCGGCGGCTTCGATCCGGTGGAATTCGATGCAGGCTGCGTGACGGCCATCCGTGAGGCGGCGGAACGGCTGGGCTATTCGCATCAGAACATCATCTCGGGCGCCGGCCACGACGCCTGCTGGATCAACCGGGTGGCGCCCACGGCCATGGTCATGTGCCCCTGCGTCGACGGGCTATCCCACAACGAGGCCGAAGAGATCACCAAGGACTGGGCGCGCGCCGGCGCGGATGTGCTGCTCCACGCGGTGGTGGAGACGGCCGAGGTGGTGGCGTGACCATCGGCCGACCGGGCCACACTACGCGATCCTCGCTGTGGCGACTTACGGCGTTGGCATTTTGCTGGATTGGCGGATCGTGACGTTGGCCGCCGATCGTCTGGGCCAATTCGCGGGCTGGTGGCCATTCTGGCTGGCGCTTGTCGCGGGGCTTCTGCTCTGCCGCCGCTACCCCGTTCCGCTTCTTGCCCTGATCGCCACGCTCTTCGTCTATCTCTGCGAACGGATCCTGATCATGGGTTGGTCGTCCCGTGCGTGGATCGACGATGTTCCCTATGGTCTTATCGTCCTTGCAGCGAATGGGTTTCTCTTCCTGTTGATCCTGGATCTCGGACGGTTGGCACTAGACCTGGTGCGCCCGATCCCGGACCCTGACGACGGCGTGCGCGACAATGGCTGAGGGCTGACCGACATGATCCGACCGATTTCCCTGACCTGCCTGGTGCTGCCCTTGCTGGCGGCCTGCACCAATCCACCGCCGCAGCCCGTCGACCCGGCGGGATATATCCCGCTGGATTACGAACCGCCCCTCGCCCTCCGCGCGCTCCTGCCGCGCGGTGTCCCACCGTCGGACCTGCGCGAGGATGACGGCTGCTACGGCTACGCGCTCAACGGCCAGGTCTTCCCCGTCCAACGGCCCGATGGCGGGCAATACTGCATCGGCTGAACAATTCGGAGGCGTCCCATGTCCAAAGTCATCAAGAACGGCACCATCGTCACCGCCGACCGGCAATGGAAGGCGGATGTCCTGATCGAGGGTGAGAAAATCTCAGCCATCGGAGAGAACCTTTCCGGCGATGAGACCATCGACGCCACCGACGCCTATGTCATTCCCGGCGGCATCGACCCGCACACCCACCTTGAGATGCCCTTCATGGGCACCACCGCCGCCGAGACCTTCGAATCCGGCACCTTCGCCGCCGCCGCAGGCGGGACCACGATGCTGGTGGATTTCTGCCTTCCGGGCGAGGATGGCAGCCTCCTCAATGCCATCGATTCCTGGGACGCCAAGTCCAAGGACCAGATCTGCGTCGACATCTCCTACCACATGGCCATCACCGGCTGGAACGAGACCATCTTCCAGGAGATGGAGGCCGTCGTGAAGGAACGCGGCATCAACACGTTCAAGCACTTCATGGCCTATAAGGGCGCGCTGATGGTGGAGGATGACGAGATGTTCGCCTCCTTCAAGCGCTGCGCCGAGCTGGGCGCCCTGCCCCTCGTCCATGCCGAGAACGGCGATATCGTGGCCGAGCTTCAGCAGAAATATCTGGCCGAGGGCATCACCGGCCCCGAGGGCCACGCCTATTCCCGCCCCCCCGAGGTGGAGGGCGAGGCCGCCAACCGCGCCATCATGATCGCCGACGCGGCGGGCACGCCGCTCTACATCGTCCACGTCTCCTGCGAGCAGGCCCACGAAGCCATCCGCCGCGCCCGCCAGAAGGGGATGCGCGTCTATGGCGAGCCGCTGATCCAGCATCTGACGCTGGATGAGAGCGAATATTTCGACAAGGATTGGCAATATGCCGCGCGCCGGGTGATGAGTCCGCCCTTCCGCTCGAAGGACCACCAAGACGGGCTCTGGGCCGGGCTCGCTGCAGGCTCGCTGCAGGTGGTGGCCACCGACCACGCCGCCTTCACCGACGAACAGAAGCGGATGGGCGTCGACAACTTCGCCCTGATCCCCAACGGCACCGGCGGGCTGGAGGAGCGGATGGCGATGCTCTGGACCCGCGGCGTCGACACCGGCCGCCTGACGCCCGAGGAATTCGTGGCCGTCACCTCCACCAACATCGCCAAGATCCTCAACATCTACCCCCTGAAGGGCGGGATCGCCGTGGGCGGTGACGCCGACCTGGTGGTCTGGGATCCGTCGATCCACCGGACCGTGGAAGTCGCCACCCAGAAGTCGATCATCGACTACAACGTCTTCGAAGGTATGGAGCTGAAAGCCGCCCCCCGCTACACGCTGTCCCGCGGTGAGGTCGTCTGGGCCCACGGCCAGAACTCCCAGCCGGTGCCGGGGCGCGGTAAGTTCGTGAAGCGGTCGCCCTACGCCTCGGCGTCGAAAGCATTGTCGAAGTGGAAGGCGCTGAATACGCCCCGGAAGATCGAGCGGGATCCGATGAATATTCCGGCGGGGGTTTAGGCCCTTTGCGATACGAGTGGTTTGCCTTCGGCAGTGTCTGGCAGAGGCTCATCCTATGGACCGCGTTTTGGGTCGCCATTGGCGTCGGGATCATCCTAGGCGCCAGCGAAGGTCCAGTTGGCCTCCTTATGGGACCTCTCTTCGGACTGGCTTTTGCAGCCGGTCCGGCTCTCTTTGCGATCGTTTTCGGATTTACTGTTGGTTTCTTACTTTGGCGCGGCGTCGCGAAGTTGGTTACTTGGCTATTGCCCAAGTATGCTTCTCGAAAATCGGCTTCAACGATATGTGTTGCTCTCATCCTATTGGCATTCACATACGCTGGTTTACGGCTGTCCTCTTCGCAACGCCACGACGACGGGTTTTACCCCGAATGGCTTTTGGTTGTCGTAGTAGTCATTGGTCTTCTCGTCGCGGCCACGCGGCTTTCCCAGTGGTGGGACAAATTTGGGGCAGAGTTGTAGAGGGCTTAGGGTGGGCATCACCATGCCCATCCTACGGGGGCTTGCACTCCCTCGCTGCCCACCGCACCCTTCCTCCTGATGACCACAATCTCCGCCCAATCCCTCGACCTCACCTTCCAGACCGCCGATGGCCCGGTCCATGCGCTGCGCGACGTCTCGCTCGACGTAGCCCCCGGCGAGTTCGTCTCCTTCATCGGCCCCTCGGGCTGCGGCAAGACCACCTTCCTGCGCTGCGTCGCCGCCCTGGAGACCCCCACCGGCGGCACGCTCACCGTCAACGGCATGACCCCGGACGAGGCCCGGAAAGCCCGCGCCTATGGCTACGTCTTCCAGGCCGCGGGCCTCTATCCCTGGCGCACCATCGGGCGGAACGTCACCTTGCCCCTGGAGATCATGGGCACCCCCAAGGCCGAACGTCAGGCGCGGATGGAGAAGGTGCTGGACCTCGTCGAACTCAGCGGCTTCGCGGGCAAATATCCCTGGCAATTGTCGGGGGGGATGCAGCAGCGGGCCTCCATCGCCCGCGCCCTCGCCTTCGACGCCGACATCCTGCTGATGGACGAACCCTTCGGGGCACTGGATGAGATCGTGCGCGACCGCCTCAACGAGGAACTGCTCGCCCTCTGGAAACGGACCGGGAAGACCATCCTCTTCGTGACCCATTCCATCCCCGAGGCCGTCTATCTGAGTACCAAGATCGTCGTCATGTCCCCGCGCCCCGGCCGGATCACCGACGTGATCGACAGCCCGCTGCCGAAGGACCGTCCCCTCGACATCCGGGACACGCCCGAATTCCTGGCGGTCGCCCACCGCGTCCGCGAAGGGCTGCGTGAGGGGATGGAGACGGTATGAGCCGCGCCCCGGGGCAAAGCCTGGGCGATCTGATCGGCATCGCCGTGGCGCTCTGGGTGCTGCTGGGCGATCCGTTCCCGGACGTGGAGGGCAACGTGCTCCGCCTCATTGCGTTCGCGGTAATCGGCCTGTCGCTCTGGCGGCTCTGGTCGCGATGGCGGGCATCGCGATGACGGAGACCCGCCTCTCCGCACCAGGCGCCGGCATCGGACGGGCTGGGCAGGTCACGCTCTGGCTGCGTGGCCTGCCCGCGCGCGCCGCGCCGATCCTGGTCGTGATCGCAACGCTCCTGGCGCTCTGGTACGCGGCCTGCATCCCGATGAACGCCCAACAGAGCCTTCTGGAAGCGGAACGCGCGGGGGCGATCGTGACCCCCGCCACGGCTGCCGAACGCCGGGATATGGGCGGCATGACGCTGGCCCTGTCGAACCCGGCGACCGCCCTCGCCCATGCCTTCGGTCAGGAACGGCCGCGCCTGCCCGCCCCGCATCAGGTCCTGGCCGAGCTGTGGGACACGACGATCGACAAGAAGGTGACGTCCAAACGCAGCCTCGTCTTTCATGCGGGCCTGACCCTGGCGCCGACGCTCCTGGGCTTTGCCATCGGATCGCTCGCCGGTATCGCGCTGGCCGTGGGCATCGTGCATTCCCGCGTGATGGATCTGAGCGTCATGCCCTGGGCCATCGCATCGCAGACGATCCCGATCCTGGCCATCGCGCCGATGATCATCGTCGTGCTGAACTCGGTCGGGCTGCAGGGGCTGCTGCCCAAGGCGATCATCTCTGCCTATCTGTCATTCTTCCCGGTCACCGTGGGGATGGTCAAAGGTCTCCGTGCGCCGACGCCGGCGGATCTCGACCTGATGCGCACCTGGAATGCGAGCGGCCTGCGCACGCTTCTGTCGCTGCGGCTGCCCTCCTCGCTGCCCTACCTGTTCGCCTCCCTGAAGATCGCCATCGCCGCCGCCTTGGTGGGCGCGATCATCGGGGAGCTGCCCACCGGCGCCGTGCGCGGACTGGGCGCCCGGCTTCTGGCGGGCAGCTATTACGGGCAGACGATCCAGATATGGTCGGCCCTGTTCGGGGCGGCCATCGTCGCCGCGGGGCTGGTGGCCATCGTCGGCGGGATTGAGCGGCTGACATTGCGGCGCATGGGGCTGGCGCGGTGAACGCGGCCGCGCTCATCGCCGTCTGGGCCGTCCTTTGGGGCGCGAATGTCCGCCTTGCCCGGACACGGGCGGGCCATTGGATCGTGCCGGCTATCTTCGGCCTCACGCTGCTCATCCTTTGGGAAATGACCGTTCGCCTATTCGACGTGCCCGAGGTCATCCTGCCCGCACCGACGCAGATCGCCGTGGCCATATCCCAGAACCTGCCGACCCTCTGGGCCGACCTCGTCCAAACTGCGATCAAGGGCGCGCTGACCGGATGGCTGATCGGTTGCGGGGCCGCTATCGCCACGGCGCTCTTGGTGGCGCGGTCCGGCTTCTTGCGCCAGGGCCTGCTGCCGGTGGGCAATTTCGTGGCCGCGCTGCCGATCGTGGGGACAGCGCCCATCCTCGTCATGTGGTTCGGCTTCGGCTGGGAGTCGAAAGCGGCCGTGGTCGTGGTGATGGTCTTCTTCCCTGTCCTGCTGAACACCGTGGCCGGTCTTGACGACAACTCGGTGATGCAACGGGACCTCATGCGCACCTACGGGGCCAGCGCGGCCCAGGAACTGCGCTATCTGCGGCTCCAATCCGCCCTGCCCTTCATCTTCAACGGCCTCAAGATCGCGACGACCCTCGCCCTGATCGGCGCCATCGTTGCCGAATTCTTCGGCAGCCCAACACTTGGCATGGGCTTCCGTATCTCGACCGAAGTCGGCCGCTTGAACCTGCCGATGGTCTGGGCGTCGATCGTATCCGCCGCGGTTGTCGGCAGCCTGTCCTACGGCCTGATCGCCGCACTGGAGAAGCGCCTGACCTTCTGGCACCCTTCGCAAAGAGCGCGTCGTTAGAAGCACGCGCCACAACAGGAGAGAGAAACTTGAAGAACCTCATCGCATCGGCGGCCATCGCTCTGGCCGCCACCGGTCCGATTTGGGCAGACGGCCATGCCGACAACGAAGTGACGCTGCAGCTGCAATGGGTCACGCAGGCGCAGTTCGCCGGCTATTACGTGGCCCTTGAGAACGGCTATTACGAGGAAGAGGGGCTGGAGGTGACCATCCTGCCCGGCGGCCCCGACATCGCCCCCCCGCAGGTGCTAGCAGGCGGCGGCGCGGATGCCATGCTGAACTGGATGCCGTCGGCGCTGAGCGCGCGGGAAAAGGGCCTGCCCGTGGTCAACATCGCCCAGCCCTTCAAATCGTCGGGCCTGATGCTGACCTGCTGGAAGGATACCGGCATCACCGGCCCGCAGGATTTCCGCGGCAAGACCATCGGCGTCTGGTTCTTCGGCAACGAGTTTCCGTTCCTGAGCTGGATGTCCCAGGAGGGGATCCCGACCGATGGCGGCGCCGACGGCGTCACCGTCCTGAAACAGGGCTTCAACGTCGATCCGCTTCTGCAGCGCCAGGCCGATTGCATCTCCACCATGACCTACAATGAATACGGCCAGGTCTTGGATGCGGGCGTGACCGAGGACGAGCTGGTTACCTTCAAATACGAAGATATGGGCGTGGCCACGCTGGAAGACGGCATCTGGGTTCTGGAAGAAAACCTGGAGGATCCGGCCTTCCGCGAGAAGATGGTGAAGTTCGTTCGCGCCTCCATGCGGGGCTGGAAATATGCGGAGGAGAACCCGGACGCGGCCGCCGAGATCGTTCTTGAATATGACGAGACCGGCGCCCAGACCGAGGCCCATCAGAAGCGTATGATGGGCGAGATCGCCAAGCTGACCGCCGGATCGAACGGCGCGCTCGAGGAGGCCGACTTCCAGCGCACGGTGGACACCCTTCTGGCCGGCGGCTCGGACCCGGTGATCACCGCCCAGCCCGAAGGCGCCTGGACCAGCGCCATTACGGACGAGGCGCTGAACTGAGCGTAGAAGACCGCTGACACAATTCAGAGGTGGCGACCGAACGGTTGCCACCTCAGTAACGGCCTTATCCGGCCTTTGCATGGACAAGTTGCTCTTTTAGCCAGCGATATGTTCGCTAGTCCCCGTCCCCTCTCTCGTCGTCTGACACGACCGCTTGGCTACTTATTTCTTTCTCTGATTGCCTTCACGGCCACGGAAATGCCCGCAGCCGCGGGACATCTGAGGATTGAAGCCGCAGATGTTCCTTCCCCTCTCTGTGCGGCAGATAGCCGAGCACTTAAGATCCGGCTCATCGACGGGACAGAGACTGCATTGCCACGCGATGCTACATCCGAAATTGGCTTGACCACGGGGTATATAACGGAACGAAAGGGAAGTGGGTCTCAGCGTGTTTTGATCGACCGGGCAGGTGATAAAAACGACCGCTTCTTGAACTTCAGAGTCTCGGCTGAACTCCTTGCCTGTGAAACGCAGCGGTCGTTGGATGTTGTCAGTGGGACGTTCATCTTTTCTGCGGAGACTCACACGCACGCCATGTCAGAGCAGATGCAATTGTCGGAAGTAACGTCATCGGCGGAGATATTTGAGTTAAGCCTTAACCGGCCACTCGATATCCTCGGCAGATCCCCCACGGAGGAGCGGGACGAAAGACTGCGTCGCAAGCAGTTACCCGTGCGCCAAGAGGTAGAACTTCGGCTTGGACTCCTGATCTCGGATGCGGTGTTCATGGCAAAGCGGGACCGGTTCAACAGTGTCATTGTTGACATCGATGTCGGGAACGGGGAGGCCGTGATCTTTCGCGAGTGAGAGGCGTTGTTGCCCTAAGCTTTGGATCGGCCTTGATCGAAATAGCGCCCAAGCCCCCTTCCGCCCCCCGCCCCATAGACGCTACACCCGTCCAAAACGAACGGGGGCATGATGGAGCGGCTGTTTCGCTGGACGTTTCGCGCCTTGGTGGCGGCGCTGGTGCTGGGCGGGCTTGTGCTCCTGACCGGCTATTGGTTCGCGTCGCGCAGCCTGCCCGATTACGACCGGACGGAGCGGGTGGCGGGCCTCTCTGCGCCCCTGGAAATCGTCCGCAACACCCATAACGTCCCCCACATTTTCGGCGCCAGCGACCCGGATGTCTTCTTCGGGCTGGGCTATGCCCACGCGCAAGATCGGCTCTGGCAGATGACCCTGATGCGGCGCACGGCCCAGGGGCGCCTGTCGGAGCTGTTCGGCCGCCGGACCCTCAAGACCGACGAGTTGCTGCGCCGCCTTGGCCTCTACCGTGCGGCCTCCGCCAGCGTGTCCGCACAGGATCCGGAGACCCTGGCCATGCTGCGGGCCTATGCGGCCGGGGTGAATGCCCGGATCGACGTCATCAACCGCGATGCGCGCGGCCGGGGCGCGCCCGAATTCTTCCTCTTCGAGCCGAATATCGCACCGTGGCGTCCGGCCGACAGCATCGCCGTGGTCAAGCTCATGGCGCTGCAGCTTTCGGCCCATATGAACGAGGAGGTTCTGCGCGCCCGTGCGTCCCTCACGCTCAGCGAAGAGCGGCTGGCGGACCTGCACCCCGACATCCCCGGCAGCGGCACGGTGGCACTGGCGCGGATGGGGGATCTCTTCCCCGACCTGCCGCGGATCCAGCACGCCTCCGCGGCCCGGCCTGCGCTCTGGCCGGTTCCGCCGCGCGGTCTTGAGGGCGCATCGAACGCCTTCGCCGTGGCCCCCGATCGCGCCGCCGGAGACGGGACACTTCTCGCGAACGATCCCCATCTCGGGCTCACCGCGCCAACGATCTGGTATCTTGCGCGGCTGGAGCTTGAGACCGGCGGGGTAATCGGCGGCACCATCCCGGGCATCCCGGTCATCCTTGCCGGTCGGTCCGAGCGATTGGGCTGGGGCCTCACGACCGCCTATGTGGACGACCAGGACGTGATGATCGAAGCGCTCAACCCCGACGACCCGACGCAATACCGCACGCCCGATGGCTGGGCCACCTTCGAGACCGAGCGCAGCATCATCAACATCAAGGACGAAGCACCGGAGACCCTGACACTGCGCCGAACCGAGAACGGCCCGGTCCTGACAGGCGGGCAATTCGATCTGGGCACGATCACGCCCCGCGGCCACGTGGCGGCCTTGTCCTGGACCGCTCTGTCGACCGAAGATACGGGGCTGCGCACCGGTCTCGATCTGATGCGTGCCCGTGACATCGACGAGGGGCTTGCCGCGGCGCGTCATTTCGTGGCCCCGGCGCAGAACCTGACCCTGGCCGACGGCAACCGCATCGCGATGACGATCATGGGCCGACAGCCCGACCGCGACCCCGCACACCAATCCCAGGGCCGGATTCCGGCCCAGGGCTGGCTCACCGAAAACCGCTGGAGGGGGTTGAAACCGGTCTCCGACAATCCGTCCTGGATCGACCCCGAGGGCGGCCTTCTGGGCAATACCAACAACAAGACCGTCGATGCGGCCTTTCCCGACCATATCAGCTTCCTCTGGGGCGACAGCCAGCGCGTTCAGCGCATGGAACAGCTGATGGAGGCCCGCGATGTCCATACCCGCGAAAGCCTCATCGACACCCAGCTCGACACCGTTTCCGGCGCCGCCCGTGCGCTCCTGGCGCTCACGGGACGCGACCTCTGGTTCACGGGTGAGGCCGCGCCGCCCGGCACACCGGAGCGGCGCCGACAGATCGCCGTGGGATTGCTGGGCGCGTGGAACGGCGAGATGTCGGAGCATCTGCCCGAGCCGCTGATCTATGCCGCCTGGATGCGGGCCCTGCAGGATCGTTTGATCCGCGACGACCTGGGACCGCTGGCCGACGAATATGGTCGTCTGGAACCGCTCTTCATCGAACGGGTCTTCCGCGACGTGGACGGGGCCGCCGTCTGGTGCGACGTGGTCCAATCCACCGCAACCGAAGACTGTGCCACGCTGGCGCGGCTCGCGCTCGACGATGCGCTGCAGGATCTGGAGGACAGATATGGCAGTCGCGTCGAAGCCTGGCGCTGGGGCGATGCCCATGAAGCCCGGCACGATCATCCCGTCCTGGGGGACGTTCCCGGTTTGGGCGCCTTCGTGAACATCCGGCAAAGCACCTCCGGCGGGGACAACACGCTCCATCGCGGTCGAACCTCCGGGCAAGACCCCGATCCGTTCACCAATGTCCACGCCGCCACCTATCGCGGCGTCTACGACTTCGCCGATCCCGAAAGCTCCGTCTTCATCACGTCCACGGGGCAATCGGGCCATTTCCTGTCACGCCATTACGACGATCTGGGCGTCCTCTGGCGGCGGGGTGAATACATCCCCATGACGCTCGATCCCGCCCTCGCGCGGGCCGGGGCGGTGGGCGTGACGCTTCTGGAACCCGCGAACTAGCCGGCGCCCAATCCCCTTAGCCCAGCGCCTTCCCAAGACGCGGCAGATGGGCGCGCCGAAGCATCTTGCGGCGGTCGACCGGCGCGCCGTTCATCGCCTCCGCCATGCGGTGAACTGCGCCGACCGCGTCCTCCACCGCCGCCGCCTCCGACAACCACAGCTCCATCAGAAATGGGTCCGGCGCCAGCACCCGCACGCCTTCCGCCGCCACCTCGCGCTTGGGGAAATCGCGCAGGTTCAGCGTGATCAGCACATCCGCCCCACCATCGGAGGCGGCGGCCAGCACGTGGATATCGTTCGGGTCGGGCAGCCAGAGCCGCGCCTGGGTCGCCGCACCAGGATGGACCGTCGCGCGCGGCCATTCCGCTTGCAACAGGGCGATCTCGCCACGCGCCTGTACCTCGGCCTCTGGCCCATCGCGCGCCACCGCCCGCGCCCATTCCTCCAGGATGCGCGGCGACCAAAGCGGCCGGTAAAGCCCGGCCTGCGCCGCAGCCAGCAGGATCGTACGCAGGATCGGCGGGTAGAGGACGCAGGCGTCCAGCAACCCCTTCAATCCAGGCACCGGAATGTAAGCGCCTTCAGGTACCCGGCCTCCGCCAATTGCGGATGGACCGGATGGTCCGGCCCGGCAAAACCCGTCCGCACCAGCTGCGCCGTCCGGCCCGCCCGCCCGATCCCCCGGATCGAGGATGCCCGGAACTTCTCCAACCCCGCCGCATGGGAGCAGGAGCAAAGCGTCAGATACCCGCCCGGCGCCACCAGCGGCGCGGCCAGGCGGGCGACCCGCTCATAGGCCCGGAGCCCCGCCGCCAGCGCCGATTTCGCGGGCGCGAAGGCCGGTGGATCGGCCACGACCAGATCGAACCGCGCCCCCTCGGCCCCCAAGGCGGCCATCACCTCGAACGCATCGCCCTGCCGGGTCTCGATATCCGCCGCGCGGCCCATCCGCGCCGCCGCGTCCGCGGCCAGCGCCAGCGCCGGGGCGGAGCCGTCCACCGCCAAGACCGAGGCGGCACCCCCCGCCAAAGCCGCCAACCCGAACCCGCCCACATGGGAAAACACGTCCAGAACGCGCCCGCCCTGCGCCAGGCCTGCCGAGAAGGCATGGTTGTCGCGCTGATCATAGAAGAGACCCGTCTTCTGGCCGCCGGTCAGGTCCGCCAGATAGATCGCCCCGTTCATCGGCACCACGACCGGGCCGTCGACGCCGCCGCGCAACCAGCCGGGCGCCCCTTCCAGCCCCTCACTCGCGCGGGCGCGGGACCCGGTGTTCAAATAGACATGCACGATCCCGTGCGCCGCCAGCGCCTCCACCACGGCATCGATGCGCTCTGCGATCCAGGCCGCGTTGGGCTGGAGCGCGGCCACGTCGCCGAAGCGGTCCACGATCAGGCCCGGCAGACCGTCCGCCTCTCCATGGACGGCCCGGTAGAACGGCGCCGGATAGAGACGGTCGCGATGAGCCAGGGCGGCCCCGACCCGCGCCGCGATCCAAGCCGCGTCGATCCGGGCATCCGGATCGGGGTCCAGCACCCGCGCCACGATCCGCGCGCCCATATTGACAGCAACCGTCGCCATGGGCGTACGCGCATCGTCTTCCAAAACGGCCAACGTGCCCGGCGGGATCGCGCGGCTACGCCGGTCGGCCACGATGCTGTCGGCATGGACCCACGGATAGCCATGGCGCAGCCGGCGGGCATCGGCCTTGGGTTTCAGGCGGAGAATGGGGCGCGGATCGGTCATCCGCCCCCTCTAGGCGGCGGATCGGCCCGGATCAATCAGGCGCGGGCGGGACGCAGCGCGATCTGCCGCAGCCAGAGGCCGAAGCGCGAAAGGGCTTCACGGGTATAGGCGGCGCGCAAAGCACGGGCGCGGGTTTCAATCGTCATCGTATCGATGGAACGCGGTGTCATTTCAGGTCTTTCAAGGTCTGTTTTCAACGGCCCTCGACCTAGGCATCCGCGCCGCGAAGGACCAATGCCAAGACGGCAAGCCCGCCCTGCATCAGATGCAGACCGTCAGTCGAGCGCGGCAATCCCCGCCGCCACCGCCCGCGCGCCCTGCAACATCCAGCCATGTTCGGACGAGACGACGAAGGTCGTGAACCCATAGCGCCGCCAGGCCGCCGCCGTGTCCACATCGGGCACCCAGGTCACGAAGGCCTTGCCCGCCGCCCGCGTCGCCGCGCCCACGCGCTCCATGGCGGCTGGCAGGTCCGCATTGTCGAGGCTCTGATGCCCATAGCCCACCGACAGGTCCGCCGGACCGGTGAAGAGGCCATCGACCCCCTCCGTCGCGGCGATGGCAGCGCAATCCTCGACGCCTTCCGGCTCCTCGATCTGGGCCAGCACGATGGTCTCGGCGGCCGACCGTGTCAGCAGATCGGGCATCTTTTCAGTGGTGTACCCCGCCCAGCGCGTGGACCCGGCATAGCCCCGCCCGCCCCTGCCGAACCGCGCGGCGCGGGCGATGGCGGCGGCCTTCTCGGCGCTGTCCACATGGGGCACCACGATCCCCGTCGCGCCCAGGTCCAGAACATCCAGGATCCGGGCGGGCGCGCCATCCCCGATGCGGACCAGCACGGGGAAATCCCGCGCCCGCGCCACCGCCAGGCAAGCATCCAGCGCCGCCCGGTCGAAGGGGGCGTGTTCCGCGTCCAGGCAGACGAAATCCAGTCCCGAGAGGATCAGGATTTCCAGCGCCACGTGGCTGGGCGTCTTCATGAATGTCCCGGCAAGCCGGTCCCCCGCCAAGAGGCGTGCCCGCAATCCCATCGCGTGTTCCTGTCCCGGCATCCGCCCCTCCCGATCTGTCTGCGGCGCGACGGTGACCGCAGGACCGGCCCGATGCAAGGCCGCGTCAGGTGATCTCCGGCAGGTCGGGCAAATCCGGAAGGTCGGGAAGATCGGGGATGTCCGGCAAGTCAGGGTTCACCGCCGCCGCGGATCGGGCGCCGGCCAGGGCCTCGGCCGTCGCATTCGGCACGGCGTCGGGCAGGGGCGGCGCGGCATCGGCCAGGCCGGGCTCCGTCTCCGGCGCGCCCATATCCAGGTTCTCCAGCGCATCCCCAGCCGAAAGGGGCACGGCGTCGACGCCCCGGCCGGTCTCGCCCGGCAATGCGGAAATCTTGACGGCGCGGGTCCCGTTGAGTTGGCCCAGCCGCGCGGTCAGGGCCCGCTTGGCCGTAGCACGTCGACGGCCCGGGATCGTGATCCCGGACGAGCCGCCATGGAGCGCCACCGCCGCCAATGCATTCGTGTCCAATTCGATCACGTCGCCGGGCTTCAGCGACACCAGACGCGAGAGGGGGATGCGGATAGTCGGCAGCAACGCCTCCAGACGCACCGGCGCGGCCAGCACCGTCGCCTCCAACCGCTCGCTCCAATCCTCGGCCGCGCTGATCGGCGGCTCCGGCACGATATCGGGACGCTCTTCCGGCAGGATCAGCGCCATCTTCGCGTCGCGGACCCCGTCTCCCAGCGTGACGTCGAAATCCAACCGCACGAAACGGCTGGCCGTGGCGATCATCGCCAGCGATCCGGGCCCGGCCACATAGGTGCCCGTGCGCAACTTGCCCGCGCGCAGCCCGCCTGCTTCCGGCAAGAGCGCCTCGGTCTGCTCCAAAACGGAGCGGATGAAGGGCTGCGTCAGCGCGGCGTCGATCCGTGTGGGCCTGCGCGAGGCCCGCCCCGCCCCGTCCACCTGGCCGATGGTCTGAACCTCGATCAACGCGTCGGTGAAGGCCGGATCAAGGGCCAAGACCCCCGTCCCGGCCGCACGCCGTTCCGCTGCCCGCGGATCGGTGGGCTGGTCGCTGCCCGCATCGCGCGGATCCAGGGGCAGGCACAGCGCATGGTCGGCAATGTCCGCGAAAGCGTCCGCCGTCTCTAGCCGACGCCCCGGTTGAAACGTGACGGACAGGCCCAGCCCGCCCATGGCATCGGCCACGCGCAACAGCGCCGTGGCAACCGCCCGATGCAAGACCGCCCCCTCGCCGCCGGACGGGGCCGGGGCATCGGGCGCCGATGGCCGCGCCCCCGCCATTCGGCGCAGAACAGGAAGTTGCGAATTGGAAGCCATGGGTCTCGCGTGATCTCTCGGTCCCTGCCTGTCTGGCCCAACGAGGTTAACGAATCTTTACGCGGACGGACCGAAATCTATTCCGCGGCATCGGCGACCCGTCCAGCCAAGGGCACATGGACGCGGAAGGCCGCGCCGTCCTGGCCCGGCAGATAGGCGATCCCACCGCCCAACCGCGCCATGACCTCCCGGCAGATCGCGAGGCCCAGCCCCGCGCTGCCCGCCGCCGCCTGATCGCTCAGCCGAGAGAACTTCTCGAAGATCAGGCCGCGGTCGCGGGTCGCGATCCCGCTGCCGTTATCGACGAAGTCGACGACGGCCATGTCCTCCCGCGTGGCCATGGTGATCCGCAGCTTCGGCGCCTCGGCATCGCAATATTTCGCGGCGTTGGTGATCACGTTGATGAACACCTGCGACAACCGGTCGGCATCGGTGCGCACGCAGATGGCCTCCAGATCGGGGCTGACCTCGATGGCGATGGCATCCCCCGATCCAGAGGCGGCCAGGACGGCCCGATCTATGATGTCGGCCAGGCGCACCTCGTCGGCGGTCAGCACGACCTGCCCGCTTTCCAGGACCGACAGGTCCAGCAGATCGTCCAAGAGCCGGGTCAGGCGTCGGCTTTCCTCCAGGATGATACCGGCATAGCGGTCGCTCTCCTCGGCATCGGCCTCGCCGCTGCGCAGGATTTCCGCAAAGGCCCGGATCGACGTCATGGGCGTTCGCAATTCGTGGCTCACCTGGCTGAGAAAGGCATCCTTCTGGACACCCAGCGCGGTCAGCTTGTCATTGGCCTCCCGCAGCTCCCGCGCCGTACGGGTCAGCTCCGCGCGCTGCGCCTCCAGACGCGCGGAATATTCCATCACCTGCGCCGTCTCGTCCGCCACCGCCATGAGGTCCTCGACCGAAACCGCCGCATCGCCGGTGATCCCGGACACCATGGCATGGGCCGTCGCTGCCCCCACCGACCCCGAAAGCCTGCGCTCCAACGCCTCCAGAAGGCGCGGCGTGACATCCGGCAGATCGCCCGGCCGCCCCTGCAGCCGCGCCTCTGCCGCGATGATGTCCTGCGTCTCTGTCGCCCCCAGGATCCGCTGCGCCATGATCATCAACTCTTCCGCACCGGCCGGACCCGACAAGCGCCCCCGCGGCGCCATGGCCCGGTCGAAGACATGGACGAAACGCGGCGCCTGCAATTGCTCCATCGGCGTCGGCGCGGTGAACAGCGAGACCAGGCAGAAGACGAAAGTGTTCAGGCCGACCGACACCATCAGCGCCGAAAGCAGCGGGTCGCCCGCCAGCCCGAACATGGCCTCGGGCCGCAGCCATCCGATGCCGAAGGGCCCCGATGTCACGACCGAAGAGGCTTCGGCCAGAACGGGCACCAGCATCGTCCAGGCCCACAGCGCGAAACCGGTCGCGACCCCAGCAATGGCGCCCAGCCGGGTGGCGCCCGTCCAGAACAGGCCGAAGGCCAGGGCGGGCAAGACCTGCGCAATCCCCACGAAGGCGATCAGACCGATCGCCGCCAGCGCGGCCGACCCGCCCGTAACCCGGAAATAGAGATACCCCATGGCCATCACCGCCAGGATCGACAGGCGCCGCGCCCGCAGCACCAGATCGCGCACATCCCCGGAAATGGTGGCCCGCCGGTCCGCCTCCCGCGCCAGCCACAAGGGCATCACGATATGGTTCGAGATCATCGTCGCCAACGCGACGCTCGCCACGATGACCATGGACGTGGCCGAGGAAAAGCCGCCCAGAAAGGCCAGAAGCGCCAGACCGTCCTGTCCTTCCGCCAGCGGCAGGGTCAGCACGAAGAGATCGGGGTTGGACCCGGCTGGCAAGCGCGCCAACCCGGTCACCGCGATCGGCACCACGAAGATGCACATCGCCATCAGATAAAGCGGGAAAGCCCAGGACGCGGTCACCAAATGCCGCTCATCGGCGTTCTCCACGACCAACACCTGAAACATGCGCGGCAGGCAGATCACGGCCGCCGCCGATACAAGGATCAACCCGGCCCAACGGCCGGGCGCAGCCTCCCAACCGGCCACCGGCGAGGTGGCGATGGCGCGCCCGGTGGCCGCCAGACCGCCATTCAGACCCCAAACCACGAAGACCCCGACGGCGACCAGGGCGACCAGCTTGACCACCGCCTCGACCGCGATGGCCGAGACAATCCCGTCATGGCGCTCGTTCACATCCAGCTTCCGCGTCCCGAACAGCACCGTGAAAAGCGCCAGCCCCGCCGCCACCCAAAGGGCCAGCCCCGTCAGGTCTCCGGGCTCCGTGCCGGGGGCCGCAAAGACCGCGAAGCTCAGCGTCACCGATTGCAGCTGCAGCGCGATATAGGGGGTCGTCCCCGTGACGGCGAGGACCGTGACCAGAACCGCCAACCCATTGGACTTGCCGTAGCGGCTGGACAGGATGTCCGCGATCGAGGTGATCCGTTCCGCACGCCCGATCCGCACCAGCTTGCGCAAAAGCCACCACCAGCCCACGAAGACCAGGGTCGGCCCCAGATAGATCGTCATGAATTCCAGGCCGGACCGGGCCGCGTAGCCCACGGCGCCGTAGAACGTCCAGGCCGTGCAATAGATCGACAGCGAAAGCGTATAGACCATGGGCCCGCGCAACCACCCGGCCGCCCCGCGCGCAGCCCGGCGTTCGGCCAAGAAGGCCACGACGATCAGGATCGCGACATAGACGAGGCTGGCGGCCACCAGCAGGTTCAGCGTCAGGTTCACCGCCCGTCCTCCGGCGCGACGTCACGCCGGTAGAAATGGCCGATCAGGAACGACAGGACCAAAAGCAGAAGCCAGGCCGAGAACAGATAGACAAGCCAGGGTGCCGTGGCCCCCTCGCCCGCATCGGCACCGGACAGGATCAGATCCGGCATCAGGAACAGCACGACCCCCAAAAGCGGCAGAAGCCGTGCCGCATCGGCCACCCGCGCCCGGCGCCGCGCGCGATGCTGCGCCGCACTTGCCGCTGGGCTCACCCGGTCGGTCATGTCTCCACATGGGCGGCCAGATCCCGGACGGCCTGCAGCACATCCTGATTGGCAAACGGCTTCGTCATGAACCGCGTCGCGCCCAGCGCCTCCGCCCGCTCACGATCCTTGCGCTGACCCTTCGCGGTCAGCATCAGAACCGGAAGACCGGGGCGTTGGCCCGCGCGAATACCGCCCAGGACATCGAAACCCGATTTGCCGGGCAGCATCACATCCAGTACCACCACATCCGGCCGATGCCGGTCCACGGCATCCAAGGCCGTGGCGCCATCGGAATGGGTCGCCACGTGCCAGCCGTCCCGCCGCAGGATGAAGGCAATCGCCGTGGCGATGTTCGGTTCGTCTTCGATAAGAAGCACGCGCCGCGGCGCGCCGCTTTGATCATTCATGCCCGGCCTCCCCTCCGGCCACGTCTAGCCGTAGTTTCCGCCAGGCGGGGCGCCCTGTCCAGTGCGCTCTCCCGCCATGGCCCCTTGGACGACCAGCGACGGCTCGCGCCGCGCTGCGCAGCCCTCCCGCGGGCAGATCCGGCAACCCGGCCCCACCGGCTCCGCCGGCCCCTGGGACGCGGCCCGTGTCAGCATCATCGTCGCGCGCAGGATCGGCGGCGTGTCGAAGCCCGGCAAGGTGACGGGATCGGCGATGGCATAGGCCAGCCATTGCGCGCCGTCCGGCGTCTCGATCCGCACGCGCAGGGGGCGCCCGGGCTGCGAAAGCGCCGTGTAGAGTGGCCAAAGCGGGCAGCCCGCGCCCACCACCGGCAGCGGAAAACCCGACGGCGCCTTCCGACGGACCAGGGCGCCGGCCGCATCGCAGATCACCAGACCGCGCGACGGATCGCCCAGCCCCATCCGCCGCAGGACTAGGCCCAGATCGCCGCCCGCCGCCTCGGCCAGCGCCTCCGGCCTGTCGGCTTCGCCGACAAGAGCATCTGGCAGGCGGGCCGCGTCCGCGGCATCGGCTGTCAAGATCTCGCTGGCCAACCGACGCGCATCCGGATCGGCGATCTCGGCCACCAATGCGGGGATCGCGGCCGGACCCTCGCGTCCCAAAGCCGGAAAGGTATGGTTCGCCGCGTCCAGGAACTGCGCCACGATCTCGGACGGCAGCAAACGCCCGTCGCCGCGCGCCGCAGCCCGGTCGAAATAGCTTACGACCGCCTCCGCCCCGCTGGCCAAGCGACGGCTATCTGCGTCCAGGTTGGCATGGAACCGTCCCAGCCAATTGCGGTCGATCTCGGGCGTTTGCGCCAGGATCGCCGCCGTGGACCGCACGACCGAGACGGTCGACAAAAGCTCATGCATCGCCTCGGACAATGCCGGGTCATGGGAAAGACGGTCCGACAGCGCCTCGATGCTCCGCGCCTGGGCGGCCAGCGCATCGGCCTGCGCCACGATGGCACGGGTCCAGTCGGGATTGCGGCGCGCGAAGCCATCCGCATCCTCCAGCAATTCGGCCGAAAGACCCTGGGCCGCCCCGGCGGCCCGCAGGGCCTGGACGACATCCGAATCCTCGGCCTCCGACAAGTTGGCCTGGTCGACCTCCAGCCGTTCCGCGATCCGATGCAGAAGCGCGCCGCCGATCGGTCGCCGTCCGTGTTCGATGAGGTTCAGATAGGACGGCGAGATCCCGGCCTCCCGCGCAAGCTGCGCCTGGCGCAGGCCCAGCGCCAGGCGGCGCTCGCGAATCCGTGTTCCGGTCCCGACCGACATCTCACCTTAACCCTTTGTTAACCTTGCCTTGCTGCACCTGAAAACCGGCGATTGCTGCGGTCGCGCGAAAACCGATTTACAAAGAAATCTCCTTCCTGTGATTTTGTTTACAGAAAATTCCTCTTTGGACCAATGGCTTGTTGCCTTCTTTTCTAGGCCGCGCCGATAAAGGCGGCGTCCTGTCAATGCACCGGACCGCTCCGCAGGCCTTGGAGGAGGCGCTGTGGACTATTCGAAAACAGGGAGGGTCACGAATGACCAAATCGAATTTCACCCGCCGTGGCGTGATGCGGACAGGGGCCGCCGCCGGTGCGGGTCTGGCAGTGCCCACGATCTTCACGGGCGCGGCCTGGTCGGACGGCCATACGGGCTTCACGAACGCGCCCACCGGCGACACCGTGACGCTGGGCTTCAACGTCCCGCAATCGGGGCCCTATGCCGATGAGGGCGCCGACGAGCTGCGCGCCTTCCAGCTGGCCGTGGAACATCTCAACGGCGAAGGCGACGGCGGCATGCTGCAGACCTTCTCCGAGAAGAACCTCGATGGCACCGGCATCCTCGGCAAGCGGGTCGAGTTCGTCACCGGCGACACCCAGACCAAGTCCGACGCCGCCCGCGCCTCCGCCCGCTCGATGATCGAGAAGGACGGCGCGATCATGGTCTCCGGGGGCTCCTCTTCGGGCGTCGCCGTGGCCGTCCAGGCGCTCTGCCAAGAGGCGGGCATCATCTTCATGGCCGGTCTGACCCATTCCAACGACACCACCGGCAAGGACAAGAAGGCCAATGGCTTCCGCCACTTCTTCAACTCCTACATGTCCGGCGCCGCCCTGGCCCCGATCCTCGCCGCGCAATACGGCACCGATCGCAAGGCCTACCACCTGACCGCCGACTACAACTGGGGCTACACCACCCAGGAGGCCGTCCAATCCTCCACCGAGGCCCAGGGCTGGGAGACGGTGAACGCGGTCCTGACGCCGCTGACGCAGACCGACTTCTCGTCCTACATCGCGCCGGTCCTGCAATCCGACGCCGACATCCTGGTCCTGAACCATTACGGCGGCAACATGGTCAACTCGCTGACCAACGCCGTGCAGTTCGGCCTGCGCGAGCGGGAAGTGAACGGCAAGAAGTTCGAGATCGTCGTGCCGCTCTACTCGGAGCTGATGGCCCGCGGCGCGGGGGAAAACATCACCGGCATCCTCGGCTCCCAGAACTGGGACTGGAAGCTCGAAAACCAGCTGGGCGAGCGCTACACCGGCACCAACGCCTTCGTGCAGAGCTTCGGCAACAAATACGGCTTCCCGCCGTCCCAGGCCGCGCATACCTGCTACGTGCAGACCCTGCTTTATGCCGATGCCGTCACCCGCGCCGGCAGCTTCAACCCCTGCGCCGTGGACGAGGCCCTGTCGGGTTTCGAATTCGACGGGATGGGCAACGGCCCGACCCTCTACCGGGCCGACGACCACCAGTGCTTCAAGGACGTGGTCGTGGTGCGCGGCAAGGAGAACCCGGAGAACGAGTTCGACCTCGTGGAGATCGTCGAGGTCACGCCCGTCGATCAGGTCACCTACGAGCCCGACCACCCGCAATTCCAGGGCGGTTCGCTGGGCGAATGTAACCCGGGCGCCTGATCCCGGATCTGAACAGGCCGTCGCCCACGGGGCGGCGGCCAACCACATCGACACGTCAAAACTGAAACGGACGTCGCAGCGGGGCCGCCATGGACGCCATTATCCTTCAAATCCTGAACGGGCTCGATAAGGGCAGCGCCTACGCGCTGATCGCCCTGGGCCTTACGCTGATCTTCGGCACGCTGGGCGTCGTGAACTTCGCCCATGGCGCGCTCTTCATGCTTGGCGCCTTCTGCGCCGTCACCTTCTCGCGCCTGCTCAGCCTGGGCTTCGTGCCCGAGGATGCGGGCGACACTTCGGTGGGCGGCTTCAGCTTCGGCGCCCTGCAACAGGAAACCCCCTATGTCGTGCACTGGTTCGGCGAAGGGGCGGGCAACGCCATCATCGACTGGTCCGTGCCGCTGTCGATCCTCTTCGCCATTCCCGTGATGATCGGCATCGGCGTCGCGATGGAGCGGGGCCTGATCAAGCACTTCTACAAGCGTCCCCATGCCGACCAGATCCTGGTGACCTTCGGCCTGGCCATCGTGCTGCAAGAGGTGGTCAAGTATTTCTACGGCGCCAACCCGATCCCCACCCCCGCCCCGGCGGCCGTCGTGGGCAGCTTCGATTTCGGCGTCATGCTGGGCTTCGATCCGGGTTCCATCGTCTATCCCTACTGGCGCCTGGTCTACTTCTTCTTCGCCGCCGTGATCATCGCCGCCGTCTTCGCCTTCCTGCAATTCACCACCTTCGGGATGGTGGTCCGTGCAGGCATGGCCGACCGCGAGACGGTGACCCTTCTGGGCATCGACATCGACAAGCGCTTCACGATCATGTTCGGACTGGCCGCCGCCGTCGCGGGGCTTGCGGGCGTGATGTATACGCCCATCAACTCACCCAATTACCACATGGGGATGGACTTCCTCGTCCTCAGCTTCGTCGTGGTCGTGGTGGGCGGCATGGGCTCCCTGCCAGGCGCCGTGCTGGCGGGCTTCCTGCTCGGCATCATCGAGGCCTTCGCCTCCATGGCCGAAGTGTTGGAGGTGCTGCCCGGCATCAACCAGATCGTCATTTACCTGGTGGCCATCATCGTGCTGCTGACCCGTCCCCGTGGCCTCATGGGCCGCAAGGGCGTGATGGAGGACTAATCCCATGACCGACCAGACCACACAGACCGGCGGCATGGCCGCCCCCGCGCCCAAGGCGGCCTCGCGCCGCACGGGCGGCGGGATCCTGGGGCTCACCCGCAAGGATTTCACGCTTCTCCTGCTGGTGGCGGTGCTCACGATCTTCGCACCGTTCATCCTGAACCCGTTCCCGGCCGATAGCGGCCTGGCACAGTTCAACGCGGGCTATCCCGACCTGATGCAGCGCTTCGTGATCTTCGGGATCTTCGCCATCGGCTTCAACATCCTGTTCGGCCTGACGGGCTATCTCTCCTTCGGCCATGCGGCCTTCCTGGGCGTGGGCTCCTATGCGGGCATCTGGATGATGAAGCTGCTGACGCTGAACGTCATCCCGGCCATCCTGGCCTCCATGATCGTGGCGGGGCTCTTCTCGCTGATCGTGGGCTACATCTCGCTCCGGCGCTCGGGGATCTACTTCTCGATCCTCACCCTGGCCTTCGCCATGATGTCCTACGCGCTGGCCTACTCGGTCCTGACACCGATCACCGGCGGCGAAACCGGCCTGCAGCTGAAATATTTCGATCCCCGCATCCTCGATGCCGCGCTTGAGCCGGGTACCACGCCCCGCGCCAACCTCTTCGGGATGGATATGCAGGCCAGCACCAATCTGCGCTTCGGCGCTTGGGTCTTCACGCTCAATGTCGGCTACTACATCGCCGCCGCCGTGATGCTCCTGGCCTTCTACTTCTCGATCCGCCTCTTCCGCTCGCCCTTCGGGATGATGCTGCGGGCGGTGAAGTCGAACCAGAACCGCCTGAACTACACCGGCATCTCGCCCAAGCCCTACACGCTGGCGGCCTTCGTCATCTCGGGCATGTATGCGGGTCTCGCGGGTGGTCTCCTGGTCGCCATGGACACCCAAGTCGGCGCGGAACGGATGTTCTGGACGGCCTCGGGCGAGGTGGTCTTGATGACCATCCTCGGCGGCGCGGGCACACTGATCGGTCCGGTCCTGGGCGCAGGCTTCATCAAGTATTTCGAGAACATCGTCTCGAAGATCAACGAGAGCACGCTCAATGCCTGGTTCGCCTTCCTGCCGGACGGCCTTCAGGACGCGGTCGTGGCCATCATCTACCCGTTCGTGGGCAAGGGTTGGCACCTGACGCTGGGCCTTCTCTTCATGGCGGTCGTCATCTTCCTGCCCGGCGGGCTGGTGCAAGGCGGCCAGAAGCTGGTCTCGGTCTTCCGGCGCGACAAGAACGCGACCGCCGTGGAAGGTCCGGCGGCCGAGCAACGCAAAGCGGCGGAGGACTGATCCATGGGCATCCTTGAAGTCAAGAATGTCGGCAAGCGCTTCGGTGGTCTCCAGGCCCTGGGCGACGTCAATCTCAGCGTCGCCGAGCAGAGCGTGCACGCCATCATCGGCCCCAACGGGGCGGGCAAGTCGACCCTGCTCAACTGCCTCGTGGGCAAGCTCATCCCCGACACCGGATCGGTCAGCTTCGAGGGCCAGTCGGTCCTTGGGCGCAAGCCGCACGAGATCAACCAGATGGGCATCTCCCGCGTGTTCCAGACGCCTGAGATCTTCGGCGATCTCACGGTCATGGAAAACATGATGATCCCCTGTCTGGCCAAACGGGACGGCGCCTTCGAGCTGAACGCCTATGGCGCCATGATGCGCGACCGAGAGATCGTGGAGCGGGCCGAGCACATGCTCGAAGACATGAACATGGCCGACAAGCGCGAGATGCACGCGGCCTCGATGTCCCGCGGCGACAAGCGGCGGCTCGAAATCGGCATGTGTCTCGCGCAAGAGCCGCGGCTCCTTTTGCTGGACGAACCGACGGCGGGCATGGCGCGGGCGGACACCAACAACACGATCGACCTCCTGAAAGAGATCAAGGCGTCCCGCCCCATCACCATCTGCATCATCGAACACGACATGCACGTGGTCTTCTCGCTGGCCGAGCGCATCACCGTCCTCGCCCAAGGCACCCCACTGGTCGAGGACACGCCCGACAAGATCAAGGGCCACCCGAAAGTGCGTGAAGCCTATTTGGGCGAAAGCTCGGGCCACTAAAAGTTGTACAATTTGGGGAAACCGCCCTCGGGATGTACCCCAAAATGTGAAAAACCGGAGATGAGACGATGAACGTCAAACCCGACTTCACCCGCGACGCCAACCAGGCCGCCACCGCGCCCGCCTACTTCAGCGTCCACGATATCCACGCCTATTACGGCGAGAGCTACATCGTCCAAGGCGTCAGCTTCAACGTCCATGAAGGCGAGATCCTCGCGCTGTTGGGCCGCAACGGGGCGGGCAAGACCTCGACCCTGCGGACCTGCGCGCGGGTCGGCTCTCCGGAATTGCGTCGGGGCGAAATTTGGCTGGATCATCAACCACTTCACAAGATGTCCGCCCATGAAGCCAGCGCTTCCGGCCTGGGGTTGGTGCCCGAGGACCGGCGGATCATCCCCGGTCTGACGGTGGAAGAGAACCTGAAACTCGCCCAGATCGCCCCGCCCGTCGGCTGGTCGCTGGAGCGTGTCTACGAGCTCTTCCCGCGCCTGGGCGAGCGCCGCAAGCAAGAGGGTGTGACCCTGTCCGGCGGGGAGCAGCAGATGCTCTCCATCGCCCGCGCCCTCTGCCGCGACCTGAAGCTCCTTCTGCTCGACGAACCCTATGAGGGCCTCGCCCCGGTCATCGTGGACGAGATCGAGAAGACCTTGATTGAAATCAAGAAATTGGGGATCACCACCATTCTGGTGGAGCAGAACGCGGTGCGGGCGCTGGAACTGGCCGACCGGGCCGTCATCCTGGACACAGGCGGCGTGGTCTATGACGGCACCGCGGCCGAAGTCTTGGGCGACGAGGCGCTGCGCTCCGAATACCTGGCCATCTGACGGCCCGGAACGGACGCCGATATCAGACGAAAGTGGGGGTGCCCCGCACCCCCCAGCGCGGCCAGACGGGCCGCAGAGGAGGACCTGCCATGCTCGACGAGACCGAGAAGACCTATCCGCCAAGCCCCGAGATGGCCGCGAGCGCCCATGCCGACCGCGCCACTTACGAGGCGATGTATCAGGCCAGCATCGACGATCCCGAAGGCTTCTGGCGCGAACACGGGCAGCGCATCGATTGGATAAAGCCTTACGATACGGTCAAAAACGTCTCTTTTGCTCCGGGCAATGTCTCCATCAAGTGGTTCGAAGACGGCACCCTCAACGTGGCCGCCAATTGCATCGACCGGCACCTGAAGGACCGCGCGGACCAGACCGCCATCATCTGGGAACCGGACGACCCGGACAGCACCGAGGGCGGCGGCGCCCAGCACATCACCTATGCCCAGCTGCATGAGCATGTCTGCAAGTTCGCCAACGTCCTCAAGGGTTTGGGCGTTGGAAAAGGCGACCGCGTCGTCCTCTACCTGCCGATGATCCCCCAGGCGGCCTATGCCATGCTGGCCTGCGCCCGGATCGGCGCCATCCATTCCATCGTCTTCGCGGGCTTCTCCTCCGACGCGCTGGGCGCCCGGATCAACGGCTCGGATGCCAAGGTCGTCATCACCGCCGACGGCGCCCCTCGCGGCGGCCGCGTCACCAACCTCAAGGACAACGTCAACGAGGCGCTTTTGCACTGCAAGGACAGCGTGAAGTGTCTGATCGTCAAGCGCACCGGCCAGCAGATCGCGCTCCGCTCCGAGAACGACCACTGGCTCCACGAGGAGGAGGCGAACGTCTCCAACGATTGCCCGCCCGAGGAGATGGGCGCCGAAGACCCGCTCTTCATCCTCTACACCTCCGGCTCCACCGGGCAGCCCAAGGGTGTGGTCCACACCACCGGCGGCTACCTCGTCTACGCCTCGATGACCCATCAATACACGTTCGACTACCAAGACGGCGACGTCTTCTGGTGCACGGCCGATGTGGGCTGGGTGACCGGCCACAGCTACATCGTCTACGGACCGCTGGCCAACGGCGCCACCACCCTGATGTTCGAGGGCGTGCCGACCTATCCCGATGCCGGCCGCTTCTGGGAGGTCTGCGCCAAGCACAAGGTCAACCAGTTCTACACTGCCCCCACGGCCATCCGCGCGCTCATGGGCAAGGGCAACGACTTCGTCACCAAGCACGACCTGTCGTCCCTGCGGATCCTCGGCACGGTGGGCGAGCCCATCAATCCCGAGGCCTGGAACTGGTATAACGAGGTGGTGGGCGGCGGCCGTTGCCCCATCGTCGACACCTGGTGGCAGACCGAGACCGGCGGCCACCTGCTGACCCCCCTGCCCGGCGCCACGCCCACCAAGCCCGGTTCCGCCACGCTCCCGTTCTTCGGCGTCCAGCCGGTGATCCTGGAGCCCACCTCGGGCGAGGAGATCCACGAGACGGAGGCCGAGGGCGTCCTTTGCATGAAGGACAGCTGGCCCGCCCAGATGCGCACCGTCTGGGGCGACCATGAACGGTTCGAGAAGACCTACTTCGCCGACTACAAGAACTACTACTTCACGGGCGATGGTTGCCGCCGCGATGCGGATGGCTATTACTGGATCACCGGCCGGGTGGACGACGTGATCAACGTGTCGGGCCACCGCATGGGCACGGCCGAGGTCGAATCGGCCCTGGTGGCCCATCCCAAGGTCGCCGAAAGCGCTGTCGTGGGGTTCCCCCACGAGATCAAGGGCCAGGGCATTTACGCTTATGTCACCCTCATGGGCGGCCAGGAGCCGTCCGACGAGCTGCGCAAGGAGCTCTCGGACTGGGTCCGCAAGGAGATCGGACCGATCGCCAAACCCGACCACATCCAATGGGCCCCCGGCCTGCCGAAAACCCGCTCTGGCAAGATCATGCGCCGGATCCTGCGCAAGATCGCCGAGGACGATTACGGGGCCCTAGGCGACACGTCCACCCTGGCCGAACCGCAGGTCGTGGACGACCTGATCGCGAACCGAATGAAATAATAAGTATCAGATTTTATACGTTAATCCTGCCTAAAGAAAGCCCCGCCCGGACCTTTATGAAGCCGCCCGGACGGGGCATCTTCTCCTGCAAGTGAACATGTGTCACAGGAGTAAGAGATGAGTATCATCACGAGTATCCTCGGCGGCCAACAGACCGGTGGACCGACAGACCCGGGTAGGTCCGGCGATGCGCCAGGCCAGAACAAGGACAAGACAGACGGATCGCAACAGACTGGCGACAGCACCAGCGGTCAGGGCGATACGGGCACAAGCACCGGCACCGGCGGCGCCACCGGAGAGACCACGCAATCCGGCAGCCAGATCGCGCCCGTGCGGGAATCGATCTCGGTCACCGGCGCATCCGCGGCCCGGTCTGGCGGCGATGGCGCGCTGGTGGAAGATAGCGCACGGCTGGAAGCCGCCTTCTCTCCGGTCCTCTCGGAAGACCAAGCCCGGCAATTGGCAGAAGCCGCCCGCGACCGGACGGAACAGCAATCCATCGTCGAACGGGTAGCCGAGGGCCAGAAAGAGGCCAGCGAACGCTTCGAGGCCAGTGTCGAGGAGGTGCGCGAGGCGTCCGAGCCGCCCGCGGACAACCGGATCGACCGCGCCGCCTGATCATGACGGCGGCGGGGATAGCTCCGCCGCCGTTAACCTTTTCGGAAGAAGCCCTCCCAGGATTCACCGCTTGGTAACATCCGATATGGAAATGTTCCGATGATAAGAGAGCCGCAGTCAGAAAGGAGGCCGCGATGACGCTCGTAACCTCGATCATGGCCGCGCCGCGTATTCCGGCGCTTGGCCTCGCCGCCGCGCCGGCCCAATCCGCCCCGGAACCGGCGGCGCCTCCACCGGCGGAGGCGGCGAAGACTCCCAAGACCGTCACCTCGCCGGACCCGGTGGATGCCGCACGCCAGAACCTGCGCGCCCGCGCTCTTCTCGCCCTGGTGCCCGTCCCGGTCGAGGCGATCCCGTGGCTGGGGGCGCAGGTGGACGAAATCCGCGCCATGGCCCAATAGGCGCCGTCCTGTCCGGCCACTACCGGCATAGTCCTTCTCGCCCTGCGCCTTCCGCCCCCGATCTTCCTGGCAACCTGATCAGCTCCCGCGGAGCATGATCGCGGATCGTCAGCGCCGCCAGCCCGCCATGTGCGCGCGTCGTTTCAGCCAGCCACAAAGCGTTCACACGGCCGCCCGCCAACGACGGCACGGCGGGTCCGCCGACACAGCCGACCGGCGACGAACCGCGCCGCCTTTCCCTCGCAGGCCCGACATTGTAAGGGCAGCCAAGTCTGGCAGCGAGGACGGCAATGACAAAAGACCACGATAAAGACGTCGCCTTCATCAAGGCCCTGGCCGAACTTCTCCGCCAGAACGACCTGAGCGAGCTTGAGGTCATGCGCGAATACGGCGACGACGACAGCCTCAGCGTCCGCGTGGCACGGGGCACCGTCACCCCACTTCCGGCCCCCGCCTCAACGCCAACGGCCCCCGCAGCCCCGCCGCCGCCCAGCGCACCGGCCCAAGCGGCCACCACCGCCCCCGCCGAAGACCCGGCACAGGATCCCGGCGCCGTCACGTCTCCCATGGTTGGCACCGCTTATCTCGCCCCCGAACCCGGCGCAGGTGCCTTCATTCAGGTCGGCGACCAGGTCAGCGAGGGCCAAACCCTCCTGATTGTCGAGGCCATGAAGACCATGAACCAGATCCCCGCCCCGCGCGCGGGCAAGGTCGCCCGCATCCTCGTGGAGGATGGCGCGCCCGTCGAATACGGTGCCCCCCTCGTGATCCTCAGCTGAGGGGCGTTTCGATGTTCAAGAAAATACTCATCGCGAACCGGGGCGAGATCGCGCTCCGCGTGGTCCGCGCCGCCCGCGAGATGGGCGTCCAGACCGTCGCCGTCCATTCCACCGCCGATGCCGATGCCATGCATGTCCGCATGGCCGACGAATCTATCTGCATCGGTCCCGCCCCCTCGCCCCAAAGCTATCTCTCCGTCCCCGCCATCGTCTCCGCCTGCGAGATCACGGGCGCCGAGGCGATCCATCCGGGCTACGGCTTCCTCAGCGAGAATGCCGCCTTCGTCCAAGTGCTCGAAGACCACGGCATCACCTTCATCGGCCCCTCTGCCGAACACATCCGCATCATGGGCGACAAGATCACCGCCAAGGATACGATGCGCGATCTGGGCGTGCCCTGTGTCCCCGGCTCGGACGGGGGCGTGCCCGACATGGACGCGGCTCGCGCGGTGGCGGACGAAGCTGGCTATCCGGTCATCGTCAAGGCCACGGCGGGCGGTGGCGGGCGCGGCATGAAGCTCGCTAGGACTGCCGCCGATCTGGAGACCGCCTTCCGCACCGCACGCGCCGAGGCCAAGGCCGCATTCGGCAACGACGAAGTCTATATAGAAAAATATCTCGGCCAGCCCCGCCATATCGAGGTACAGGTCTTCGGCGACGGTCAGGGCAATGCGGTCCATCTGGGCGAGCGCGATTGCTCCCTCCAGCGCCGCCACCAGAAGGTCTTCGAGGAAGCGCCCGGCCCAGCCATCAGCCCCGAACAACGCGCCGAGATCGGCCGGACCTGCGCCGAAGCCGTGGCCCGGATCGGCTATTCCGGCGCGGGCACCATCGAGTTCCTCTACGAGAACGGTGAGTTCTTCTTCATCGAGATGAACACCCGCCTGCAGGTGGAGCACCCCGTGACCGAGGCCATCTTCGGCGTCGATCTCGTGCGGGAGCAGATTCGCGTGGCCGCAGGCCTGCCCATGTCCTTCACCCAGGACGACCTGAAGATCGACGGCCACGCCATCGAGGTGCGCATCAACGCAGAGAAGCTACCGAATTTCGCCCCCTCGCCCGGACGGATCACGCAGTATCACGCGCCAGGCGGCCTTGGCGTGCGCATGGATAGCGCGCTCTATGACGGCTATTCGATACCGCCCTACTACGACTCCCTTATCGGCAAGCTGATCGTCCATGGCCGCGACCGGCCCGAGGCGCTGGCCCGCCTTCGCCGGTCCCTGGGGGAGTTGATCGTCGACGGCGTGGACACGACGATCCCCCTCTTCGCCGAACTGGTGGAGGATCCGGACGTCTTGTCCGGCGACTACACGATCCACTGGCTGGAGAAATGGCTGGAACAGCACTTGGGCTGAGCCCGCTCAGCCCCGCAGCGCCATCTCCTGCCAGAATGCGATCCCTGCTGGAATGATCGCGTCATTGAAATCGTAGGCGGGATTGTGCAGCGGCAAGGCGTGCGCATCCTCGGTGCCGTTGCCCATCAGGACGAAGGCACCATCAATATGGGCGAGGAACTCGGCAAAATCCTCCGAAGCGCCATATCGCCCGCCCTCATGCACCGGCCCCACCTGCGCCGCGGCCTCACGGGCCCGCGCGGTGGCCTGGGGCGGGTTCACCAGCGGGCGGAACGAGGTGCCGTAATCGACCTCCGCCGTCACGCCGTGGGTGGCAGCGATCCCTGCCGCGATGTCCCGCATCCGCATCTCGATCCGCGCCGACACGGCATCCGCATAGCCCCGGCAATCGCCACGCAGCGCCACATTCGACGGGATCACATTGCGCGCGCCGTCGGTGACGAACTCCGTCACCGAGACCACAGCATGATCCCGCCCCGCCACGCCGCGCGACACGATGGTTTGCAATGCGCCCACCAGCGCCGCGCCCGCCACCAGGGCGTCCGTTCCCACTTCGGGAGCCGAGGCATGACCGCCCCGCCCGGTCAGCCGGATCTCGAAATTGTCCTCGAAGGCAAAGAACGGCCCGGCGCCGGTTACGAACGTCCCCGGCGCAACGCCCGGCATGTTGTGCAGGCCATAGATCGCATCCATCGCAAACCGATCAAGCAGCCCGTCCGCCAGCATAGCCCGCGCCCCCGTCCCGTTCTCCTCGTCGGCCTGAAAGACGAAGCGGATCGTGCGGTCGACGGGCGGATCCGCCACCATGGCCAGGGCGGCGCCCAGCAACATCGTTGTATGCCCGTCATGGCCGCAACCGTGGAACCGCGCCGGTGTCTGGGATGGGTAGTCGTGATCCGTCGCCTCATTGATCGGCAGCGCATCCATATCCGCACGCAAGCCCACGATGCGGCCGCTCGTCCCGAGCGTCGCCACCAGGCCCGAGCCACCCACGTCGCGCGACACCTCGAGACCCGCCGCCGCCAGCACATCGGCCACACACGCCGCCGTGCGCGGCAGGTCCAGGCCGATCTCCGGATGCCGATGCAAATCCCGCCGGAACGCCACCAGGTCCATCAGACATCCCCCTCGCTCAGGATCACCAGCGCGTCGTCCGCCCTCGCGTCCAGCGCCGCCGCAAGACCCGCCGCCCCCGATGGAGTCGTGGCATAGCCCATCCCCCGCGCGGCCCGAACCGCGTCCTCGGCCGCGCCTTCTGACACGGTCACGAAGCGATCCGCCACCTCTCGCAGGATGTCGAAGGCCAGCATCGACGCATCCTTGCAATCGAGCCGACCCATCCCCGAAACCGGTCCCTCCACCGTTACCAGCTGTCCCGCCGCCATGCTGGCGCCAAGGCACGGCGCCGCCTCCGGCTCCACCACCACGATCTCGGGCTGCCGCTCCCAATTGGCCCGGATGCGCTGGGCGACAGCGGCCGCTAGTCCACCCACGCCCGCCTGTAGATAGACCCGCCCGGGCCAGCGTCCGTCACGGGCCAGCGCCTCCCGCATCTCCTCGGCCAACACAGTGTAGCCCTCCATCACGAGGCGCGGCGGCTCGGTATAGCCGGGCCAGGATCCGTCGGCCAAATGCACGGCGCCCGTGGCTGCGGCGTCCGCGATCGCGGCGGCCACGCTCTCCTCATAGGTCGCGCCCACGCGCACGACCTCCGCGCCCTTGGCGGCCAAGCGATCGGCAAAGCCCTGCGCAACCTGGGCCGACAGGAAGATCCGGGCCTGCGCCCCGAACAGCGCCGCGCCGGCGGCCACCGACATTCCGTGATTGCCAGCGCTGGCGCAGCTGAACGTCAGGCCCGCCGCCACCGCTCGGACCTCCTCGCTACGATACTCCTCGGGCGGCAGCCTCCGCCCCATCCGGTCCGCAATCAACTGTCCCACGGCATAGACCCCGCCCAAGGCCTTGAACGCGCCCAAGCCCATCCGCGCCGTCTCGTCCTTGACCCAAAGACCGTCACGCCGATCTAGCGGTGTCGCGGCGTAGACGGGGCAGGCCGCCAGAAGTCGGCGTGGCTTTTCGGGATCAAGATCGATCATGGTGCAAACCTACCGTGTGACGTGGCATTATTTGCACGCTGATCCGCAGTAATCTGAAAAAGTTTCTCGTCTGATCGTGCTAGCCTGCCAAGATGACGCCAGACGACATCGACCGACAGCTTCTCGCCCATCTCCAAACCGATGCCCGCGCCGGTCTGCGCACATTGGCCGATGCGACGGGCCTTTCGGTGACCTCCGCCCAACGCCGCATCGCACGGATGCGAAGCGAAGGCGTGATTCAGGGCGAGGTGGCCGTCATCGACCCCAAGGCCCTCGACCATCCCATGACCTTCGTCGTGCAGGTCGAGATGGAGCGGGAGCGGGCCCATGACATCGACGCCTTTGCGCGTCGCTGCCAGGCCGAAACCCGCGTTCAGCAATGCTACTACGTCACCGGAGAAGCGGATTTCATCCTCATCTGTCTCACCCGCGACATGGAAGATTTCGAGGATCTGTCCCGCCACCTTTTCTTCGACAACACCAATGTCCGCCGCTTTCGCACCTCAGTGGCCATGGGCCGCCGAAAAGTGACCCTGTCCGTTCCCACCGGCTGAGGCTTCCCCGGCGCAACCTCTGGCCCTAGACTGACCCCATGCCGCGCGACACGCCCGAGATCACCGCCGAAATCCTGCTCATGGCTTACGCGTCGGGCGTTTTTCCGATGGCCGAGACGGCGGAAGACCCGGACATCTACTGGGTCGACCCCGAAAAGCGCGGCGTCGTCCCACTCGATGGATTCCGACTGTCGCGCAGCCTGGCCAAGCGCGTTCGGCAGGACCGTTACAGCATCAGCCTGAACGACGACTTCGCCGGTGTCCTTGCCGGCTGCGCAGACCGGCCGGAGACCTGGATCAACGCCCCCATCGCGCGGCTCTACCAGCAACTTCACGCGGGTGGCCGGGCCCATTCCCTGGAAGTGTGGGAGGGAAAGGACCTGGTCGGTGGGATCTACGGCGTCACGCTGGGCGCGGCTTTCTTCGGCGAATCCATGTTCTCGCGCCGCCGCGACACTTCGAAGCTCGCCATGGCCTACCTGGTCGCACATCTCAGGGCGGTCGGTTTCACGCTTTTCGATACCCAGTTTCTGACCCCGCATCTGGCCAGCCTCGGCGCCGTCGAGATCCCGCGCGCCACCTACCGCGCCCGCCTTGAAGTCGCCCTGTCTCGGCACGCCGAGATCGCCCATCCACTGCCGACGATCCAAGATGTGCTGGCGCTCCGGCGCGATTAGGCGCGGTCCTGTCTTCCTCTGGCCGAAAATACTCTAATCCCAACCGAGGCAATCCGGCACGGGCAGCGCATCGATGATCCGACCGCGGGCGCGACCCTACTCGCCGGTCGCGGGCTCTGCCCCGTCGACGGGCGCGGCCTCTGCGCCTGGCTGCCTTAGGCAGCGCAGGGTCCAGATATCATAACGCGCATGTTCCAGCGCGTTCAGCGCCGGGGAGGACGCCACCATCCAGCCAGCGAACAGCTCTTCCACCGCCCTGGCATCCACCACCTGCAACAGCGCGAAGGCATCCCCCGACGGGTTGTTCGCGGGAAAGCGGCATTCATGCAGCGTCACCTGCAAGGTCCCATAGGCCATGGTCTGGCCCGAGGCCATCTCCACATCCACGACCTCGCCCGAAACACGGTCCAGGGTCCGCAAGATCGCTCCGATCCCCGTCCCTGTCTGCACCGGCTGGCCCTGCGCCAAAGCCGGTCCGGAGAGGACGGCCAACAGAGCGAAGAGACGGATCATTCCGGCGTCCACGCCTCGTAATCGCGCTGCGGCTCCGGATCGGCCCGGCGAAGCGATCCGGGCCGGAAAAACGCGCCGTCCGTCCCGGTCAGGTTCGGATGATGCGGCTTTTCCCAGGTCTTCCGCGGAAGGGGTGCCTCAGTGGGCGGCGCGGCGAATGTGTGATGTAGCCAGCCATACCATTCCGGCCCCACGCGTGTGGCGTCGTTCTGACCATCATAGATCACCCATCGGCGCGTATCCTCCGCGTTCCGATAGTAGACGTTGCCCGCCTCGTCCTCACCCACACGCTCGCCATGGCGCGCGGTGAAAAGCTGGGTGCCCAGGCTCTGCCCGTCCCACCAGGTCACCAGGCGCTTGAGAAGTCCGGCCATGCGGGCCCTCCATCCGGTCGTTCGGGACTACATCCCACCCCTCGTCTACACCCATGGCGCGGGCATTCAAGGGTTCTGGCAGAAGCGTATGTGCGAAAATGTCCAGGTGCCAATTCAGAACTAAACTGATACGTTTAGTTTATCTTAAGGCAATCGATTCGAAGGAGGCCTATCCGATGTTCCGCAACGTCCTTTCCGTTCTCCTCGCCGCCGCGCTTGCCGTCCCGGTCGCCGCCCAACCGATGACGCCTGGACATGACGCTGCGCGGGCGATCGGCGAGTCCATCTTCCTGTCGCTCGACATCGACAGGTCGGGCGCCGTCACGCAGGAAGAGATGATCATGCTCGGCGATTTGGTCTTCGAGACCATGGACCGGGACGCCTCGCTTCTGATCAGCCGAGACGAGATGATCTCCTGGGAACACGGTCTGGCCGACATGGCCGCCTTCCGCGGCCGCAGCCAGGCTCACGAGGCCGCCATGGGCATGGTGTTCGACATCTTCGACGCCGATGGCGATGCCGGTCTCACCGCTGAGGAGCATCGCGCCGCCATCGACCGGGCCCATCAGCTCGCCGATAGTGACGGAGACGGGAAGCTCTCCGCGCGGGAATTCCGCGAAAGCTTCATCATCAGCGTCGCCCTTCGCAATGCGATGGGAGGCGTCGCGAAAACCGGCCTCTGACCGGGTGCTGCCCGCCGCGAAGCGGGCAGCGCAATTCCGAAAATGAACCGGCGCCTGGAATAGGTGTTATCGTCAGAACACCGACCCCTTTCGCAGGAGCCATATATGCACCGCCCCCTCGCCCTTCTTGCGGCCACCCTTCTTTTCGCCGCCCCGGCCGCCGGGCAAATCCGCCACCATGACGCAGGCGCGGCCATGGTCCAGTCACTTGCGGCCGCCATGGACGCCAATTCGGACGGCGCGATCAGCCTCGAGGAGTTGACGGAAACATCCGCGCTGATCTTCGAAAAGATCGATGCTGACAGCAGCGGCTCACTTACCTTCGAGGAAATGACCGATTGGGAGTTCGGCTTGGCCGAGATGGCAGAGTTCCGGGGGCGCGGTCAGGCCTATGACGCGGCCATGGGCGTCGTCTTCGACATGTTCGACCGCGACAATTCAGGGCAGGTCGATGGCACGGAGCATTCCGAAGCCATCACCCGCGCCGCGCAATATGCGGATACCGACAATGACGGGGCCATGAGCTTCGACGAATTCTATTCCAACTTCATCGTCAACGTCGCCCTGCGCAACGCGATGATCGAGTGATGCCTGCCTAGCGGACCGGCAACCGGTACCGCAGAAACAGGGCGTTGGATCCGGGATTGTCCTCTCCCAGCCCCGCATTCGAGATGTGGTCGATCCCGATCCCCAGCGCCCCGGCGCCGAACTGCCGCCCGATCTCCAAACCAGACCGGATCTGGACCGTATGCCCCAGATCCGGGCCGCCGCCGCGATCACGCAGGCCTGGCATGACCGACGCGCTGACATACCACGGCCCGCTCAGCACCCAGTCCCGCTGCAGGCCGACCCCAACCCAAACCGCGCCTTCCTCCGTCAGCGCGCCACCATAGGCAAGGTTGAGCGGCCCAACGCGTCGATCGGTGATGCGTCGGGCGTAGATCTCGGCATCCTCATGATTGTCGACACTGCGAAACCCGAAAGACAGATGGGTCTCTCCGGCGCTGGCAGGCATGGCACTTGCGGTCAAAAAGGCGAAGACGGGCATCAAAAGATGCCGTAACGAGCGGAACTTCATGGTAATTCCATCGGTGGTTGCGCCCTTTCTCTATGTCACCCAACGTCAATCTGGCCAGCCCATAGACCCGGTGACCACGAAACCGTGACCCGCTTGCCCCGGTGGGCCCTGGCGCCCGGCTCTGGCCCCCGGTGGCCGCGCGGCGTATCCTGCGTCCCGACCCGAGGGAGGACATGACATGACAGAGACCCGCCAATACGGCTTCGACACGCTCCAGATCCATGCCGGCGCCCGGCCCGACCCCGCCACCGGCGCGCGCCAAACGCCGATCTATCAATCCACCGCGTTCGTTTTCCGCGATGCGGACCATGCCGCCGCCCTGTTCAATCTGCAGGAGGTGGGCTTCATCTATTCGCGCCTGACAAACCCGACCGTGGCCGTCCTGCAGGAACGCATCGCCACGCTTGAGGGCGGCGTGGGCGCCGTTTGCTGCGCTTCCGGACATGCCGCACAGATCATGGCGCTCTTCCCGCTGATGCAGCCGGGTTGCAACGTGGTCGCCTCGACCCGTCTCTATGGCGGGTCCGTCACGCAGCTTAGCCAGACCATCAAGCGGTTCGGCTGGTCGGCCAAGTTCGTCGATTTCGACGATCTCGATGCCGTGCGCGATGCCATCGACGAGAACACGCGCGCGGTCTTCGGCGAGGCCATCGCGAATCCAGGCGGCTACATCATGGATGTCCGGGCCGTTGCAGACGTGGCCGACGCGGCAGGGATCCCGCTGATCATCGACAACACGTCAGCCACCCCTTACCTCGTGCGCCCCATCGAGCATGGCGCCACGCTGGTCGTCCACTCTACCACAAAATACCTCACCGGCAATGGCACAGTGACCGGCGGCTGTGTCGTCGACAGTGGCAATTTCGACTGGTCAGCCTCGGGCAGGTTCCCCTCCCTCTCGGAACCGGAGCCAGCCTATCACGGCCTGCGCTTCCACGAGACTTTCGGCAACCTGGCCTTCACCTTCCACGGCATCGCGGTGGGCCTGCGCGATCTGGGCATGACCATGAACCCGCAGGCGGCGCATTACACGCTGATGGGCACCGAGACGCTAAGCCTGCGGATGGAGCGGCACGTCCAGAACGCCGAGAAGATCGCCGCTTGGCTGGAGAAGCATCCGGCCGTGGCCCACGTGACCTATGCGGGCCTCCCCTCCTCGCCTTACTACGATCGGGCCAAGACGGTCTGCCCGCGCGGCGCGGGCGGCCTGTTCACCTTCGCGCTGAAGGGCGGATACGATGCCTGCGTGAAGTTCATCGACTCGGTCGAAATCTTCTCCCACGTCGCCAATCTGGGCGACACGCGCAGTCTGTGCATACATTCGGCCTCGACCACCCATCGCCAGCTCTCGCCCGAACAACAGGAGGCCGCCGGAGCAGGGCCCGACGTGGTCCGGGTGTCCATTGGAATCGAAGATGCCGACGACCTGATCGCCGATCTGGATCAGGCGCTAGCAAAGGCGGCACCGCAGATGGCCGCGGAATAGAACGGTAGATCGGGTCCAGCCGGGACCGGGCGACAGACATTGGAACGTCATGCGAGCGGCTAGGCCGCTCGCAACAATCGTGCTAATGGTCAGCCATTGTTGACCAAGCAACGGAGCGTTTCCGCACAATGCGCGTCCTCTTCTCCGCGGCCGTCGCCGCGTTCACCACCTTTATGCTCCCCGCGGCATCCCTTGCCACGACCTTCAACTATGACGTCGTCGTCGTTGACAGCTTCGATGCTGTGGCCGGGGTCCTCGGTCGACCGACCTACGACCTGCCCATCTCCGGCAGCCGGGGCACGATCACGATCGATCTGGGCGGGCCCAGCTTCGATGGCAGTGACGCCATCCCCGCGGAAGGCACAGATCTCTCCGGCTTTCTGAATGTGTCGGCCGGCATCGGCGTGCTGAGCGCGGCGCTGGAGCCGATCGCCGCCACCATCACAGGCATTCCCGGCGGCGTCTTCTTCTCCAACGGCACCGGCGCGCCGATCGACATCTCGATCCCCACGACGGTCACGGATGCCACCCTGGCTGGCTTTTTCAGCGTGCTGGCCCCAACCCCGGCGGCGCCGACAACGCTGTCTGATGTGCTCGCGGTGCTCGGCAACCCGGATGCCATCGCGATCTTCTCCTTCAACGGCACGGTCAATAACGGCTTCGATCCCGTTGGGCTGACCGCGATCAGCGCACCGTCGATCTCACCACCCGCCGCGGTGCCACTGCCCGCCAGCACCTGGCTTCTCTTGGCTGGGCTCGGAGCTCTCGCCATGGTCCGGCGTCGACCCGCAGCATAAGCCCGACAGCGACGCTCCGCCCCCGGCGGGGCGCTCGCCTTTCCAATCCGGACAAGCTGGCCTATTCTTTGTGCGTGGGCCGTGGGGGCCGCATCCCTATATCGGGTGGTCCGATGACACCGCAGATCGCACTGGATCTTTCGCACGACGGCATCTCCATGCTGAGCCGCGCACCCGACGGCCGCTGGTGGCGCGAGGGGATGGTGCGACTGGACGATCCGGATATCGGGACATCGCTGTCGAAACTGCGCGAGACCGCCGTGGAACGGGCCGGGTCGGACTTCGCCAGCATTCTGATTTTGCCCGACGACCAACTTCTTTTCACATCGCTGGAACGCGACGACCGCGACCCGTCCGTCACGATCCGCTCCGGTCTGAAGGGGCGCACGCCCTATGAAGTCGAAGAGCTTCTCTTCGATCATGAAGTGCGGGGCGACCGGCTTCGGGTGGCTGTGGTCGCCCGCGAAACGCTCGCCGAAGCCGAAGCCTTCGCCGAGAAGTTTTCGTTCCGGCCCGTGGCTTTGGTCGGCAATCCGGGCGATGTGCCCTATGACGGCATCCCATTCTTCGGGCGCACCGAAAAGGCGCGCCTCTATATGGATGGCACGCGGCTGGAACTGGCCTTGCAGCGCGGCTTCGAAATCGACAAAGACGGTCCTCCGCCCGAAGAAGCCCCGACCTTCAGCCATTCCGGTCCCGACCAGATCTTCACCACGGCGCGCTTCCCGGACGCGGCAGATCCCGAAGGTGGCCTGGCGCGTCTGGCGCCCCGCTTGCACGCTGCTCCGGTCGAACCCGAGATCGAAGCCGAGACGCCAAAGGATGCCGTAGCCGCGCCCGAACGTCCGGCATCGCCCCGCCGCAAGGTCCGCGCGGAGAAGGCCACCCGCCGTCCCGGTCCCGACGGACCGGAGATGGCGCTGCCTGGCCTGGCGCGCCAGCAAGCGCAGCAGGCAGGCAGAAGAGGCAATATCGGCCTTTACCTGACGCTCTCGCTTCTGACCGTGCTGATGGGCGTCGCGCTCTGGACGGTCTTCTCCGCGCCGGGCGGCAAGGTCGATGACCCCGTGGCGGTGACGACCCCGGATGTTCAGCCCGAGACCACCGCCTCCGCGATCGACCAGGCCCGCAGGCAAACCCCTGCCCCCGTGCCGGACGCAATCGATCCAGCGACCCTGCTCCCCGAAGCGGGATCGCAGCGCAGCCTCGCGACCGCCGACCTTCAGGTCCCGGAACCGATCACCGCACCCGATAGCGCCCCGTTGGTCATCGCGCCCGCAAGCGAGGCACCGGTTGCACCGGTGACCGAGATCCAAACGCTCGCCGCCTTGCCCGCGCAAACCGAAAGTCTGCGACTGGTGGCGATCAATCCGGTGCGCATGGGCCAGGACGCCATCTCTCTTCCCCGCGCCGTCCCGCCGCGGGACGGATTTGCGCCCCAGACATTGCCGCCTCAGCCGGGCGAAACCTTCGACCTGGATGCCGAAACCGGACTGGTGGCGGCAAGCCCGGAGGGAACGCCCGCACCCGGCGGATATGTCGTGGTCAGCGGTCGGCCGGACATCATGCCGCGCCGACGCCCTGCACCGAGCGATGCTCAGCGCGCTGCGCTCAGCGCGGAAACCCAGGCCGAGCAGGCGATCTTGCGCCGCATCCGACCGATCCGTCGGCCCGACGACCTGCCCCTGGCCGAGCCGACGACGCCCGAGGCCGAGACAGAGGGCGAGACGATCCTGGTGGCGGGTGGTGATCCCGCACGCCCCCGCCCGGCCCCGCGTCCAGGAACCGACGGCAGTTCGGCCGCAGATGAGATCGCGGATGCCGCTATCCAAGCGGCCCAGCAGGCCGCGGCCGCGTCGCTCGCGCGGCGGGACGAGGATTTGGCCGCGATTGCCGCTGGGGAGGGAGAAGCCGCGACGCAAGAACCCGGTTCGGCGCTGGCCTTGGCCCAGTCGAGCCGCCCACGCACCCGGCCAGACGCCGCCATCCGCGCCGCTGCTGCCGCGCGGCAGGCCCAGCAGCAGCAGGTCGCGGCGGCCGCAACCGCGGGAACCAGCACGCAATCCTCCGGCAACGCGCCGCGGATCCGGTCGGCTGGCGGCAGCGTGGCCCGTGCCGCCACCGACGAGAACATCCTGCGCCTGAACCAAATGAATCTGATCGGGGTCTACGGGCGTCCGCAAGATCGTCGGGCCTTGGTGCGCCTCAAGAACGGGCGCTATGTGAAGGTCGAGGTGGGGGATAGACTGGACCGCGGCAGGGTCACTGCCATTGGGGATGGCGAGCTGCGCTATCAGCGGGGCGGCCGCAACATCGTTCTGCGAATGCCGCCTGTCTAGGCAGGTCCGGCAGAGATTGGCCGTTCGAGACCGCGACATCCCGCGCCACCCCGGTTTGACTTGAACTTTAGTGCGGAGCGTCTAGCTCCGAAGGCGTGGTCGTCGGTCGGTTCGGGTCATCTGTCTTCGCGGGCGTCGTCCACCATGCCGCCGCGTGTTGCGGGCGGGACGACCACGAAGGAGACACGGGAATGGCCACGGGCACCGTGAAATGGTTCAATACGACGAAGGGCTACGGCTTCATCGCGCCCGATGACGGAGGGAAGGACATTTTCGTCCATATCTCCGCAGTGGAGCGGGCCGGTCTGACGGGCCTCCGTGACAATCAGAAGGTGGAGTACGAGCTGCGCGAGGGTCGCGACGGCCGCAGCAGCGCGTCCGATCTGGTCGCGCTGGATTAGAGACCGGGCGCCGTCTCGAACGGCGAGGATAGGATATGCGACATCGCCCGGGCGGCTTGCTCTCGCCCGTGATGTGATCATGCGGGCCCGCACATCTCGATGTGCCGGGCCTTTTCTCTGTCTGACGCTGGACCACTCGGTCCAAAAGGGAAACCGGCGCCGCGCCCCGAAAGGCGGGCGGGTCGGATCGGGCCGAGAGGGCCCGTCATATGCCCCCAGGGTTGACCCCGGAGTGATGCCGGCGGGCAAATGAAACCCGTCGCTTCCAAGTTGTTCGAACGGGGCGGTTCTGATGCTGCGCGGTTAACGACGGGTTACCGAGGGGCCCGTCCTTACGCCCAGAAGGCTCTTCCGCTTTCGCTGACGCAACGGAAGTCGCGGATCCCTTCTTGACCACGACGGTCACAGCCGAAAGCGTTGTGCTGTGGGGAAGACGTCGAAATCAACTCGTCCTTAAGGAAAGCGGCGTAGCGTCGCCCCGTTTCGCAACGTGTGCGGCCCCGTACGGGCCGTCGAAAGTCGAGGTCGACGCGTCACATGGCACTCCGTTCCGTATTCGCTTTCGATTCCGACAGCCTTGTCGTCACGAGCAGCAGCAATGGATCGCTGATCGGCAACGGGATCATCAATAACTCCAACACGCCCGATGACACGACCTTCGTGTATAATGGCGGGAGCGGTGCGACCGTTACCCTGGACGATACCGCCAATCGGGGCCGGTTCGATGATGGCCGACCCGATGATCACATCATCACCGATGGTGGTGGTCTGGTGGCAAACGGCACCCCGGTCGAATCCGAGTCGCGCATTTTCCTGCGCGAGTTGGACAGCAATGGCGTACCCACAGGGCCGCAAATCACGGTCACGGTGTTCTCGCAGAACGGCGTCACCTCAGATGTCTGGGGCTTCGGGACAAGCCAGGTCCTGACGCCGGGCGCCTCCTATATCAAGGTTGGCGGCAACAATAACGGTAACTCGCCCTATTCGCAGTTCATCACCTGTTTCGGCCCCGGCACACCGATCCGTACGCCGGAGGGTGCCGTGCCCGTCGAACGCTTGCGGCGCGGACAGCCCATCTGGACACTCCATGACGGGCCGGTGCCGATCCGGTGGATCGCCAGCACAGACGTGGCCGGAACCGGCCCATTCGCGCCCGTGGTTCTCGAAAAAGGCGCCGTCGGGAACCGGCGGGAGCTGGTCGTGTCGCAGGAACACCGGATGTTCTTTCGTGGCGATCTGGCCGCTCTTCTTTTCGGAGAGCCCGAGATCCTGATCGCCGCAAAGTTCCTATGCGGTCTGCCCGGCGTCACCATCCGGGAGCGGGCGCGCATCCGCTACACCCATTTCATGTGCGATCGGCACGTGATTGTCCGCGCCGCGGGCGCGCTGAGCGAGAGCTTCTTTTTCAGCAAGAATGCGCTGGACGGGATGGAGGCGGGGGCTCGGCGGGAATTGTCGGCCTTGTTCCCGACGCTCACGCAGGATGCCGATGCGTTTGGACCGACCGCCGCGCGCGTGCTGAACGCCGCCGAAGCAGCGGCGTTTCGCGCCAGCCTCTGAGGCGGGGCGGCGAAGACCGGTCAAGAACCGTCATTAGCCGCAACCCACGGGACGGAGCGCGCGGCTATAGCATCCTCCAGAAATCGTGCAGCGCCGCGCCACCCATATGGTCGCAGACTTAGCCCGCGCGGCGCGGCCCTGCGCACCACAGCAGGTCGGCCAATTCGGACAGGGCGACACGGCGGCCCATGCGAGTGTACCAGCGCATGGCATGGTTTAGGCGCGGATCGGGCTGAAAGCAGCACCGGTAGAGGGCTTTGGGCCGAAGCTGCAGCACAATCTCGATCAGCTTGACCCAAAGACGGGCGCGCAAGGCCGGGACCGCGGTGACCTCAAGCACCTGATGCTTGTAATCTCAACGCCTGAGATCGGGACGAACCACCGTTCGGTCCGCGTTCTGGTCATAGAAGGACGCCCCACGATGGAGCGTGGCGTAGATCGACATGATCTAATCCCGAGCGTAGGCCAGCGGCGTGCGCAGCAGACGCCAATAGTCGCGATCCCGCTCCTCGGCGAAGCCCACCGGGAAGGTGCACAGACCGATCATGCCGTGATCGCGCCGCGGGCGGATGGCCTGCGTGTCCCTTGCGCGCGTGCCACCCTTGCGAAGCGCGGAAGGCGTCGCCGCGCCCGTCCTCTCCAGACCCAGCAGAAAACGCACGATGCCGGCCTTGCGATAAGGCGGCATTAAGTCGGCATCGCGGACGATATCGTCGGCACGGGTGGAATCGACGATCAGCACCTCCAGATCCTCGGCGATCCTCGCTTCCTGGAAGCGTTTCCGGACCCGGCGGGACGATGTGGGGTTCTCATCGGCCAGATTGACCAGCTTGGCCCCTCCTCCCGGACGAGGCGCGCGGTCTCAGCGGCGAAGCGTTCGGGGTTGCGGTGGCGGATCAGCTCCAAGCCGATGCGGTGCGCGTCCAGATCGACGATTACCATGGTGGTAGCTCGGATAGACGATGTGCGGCGGCGACGGGGTCGCCTTCACGGTCTCGCCGCCGCCATCCGCACTTATCCGTCAGCACTTCCGCAAGGCATCCTCAGCCCCGTGTCGCGACGGGGTCTCAGGCCCAGTCCCAAGGCCGGGTGTAATTGCCCATCACGGCGGTCACGTCGCGTTCCTCCACGTCGCCGGTCTTCTCCAGCTTGGCGACCAGCCCGCGCTTCTTGTCCTCGACCACGCTTGCCACCCTTGCATTCACACCGGCCTCCGACAGGGCTTCGTCATAGATGCGGGTGATGGCGCGCTTGCGCAGGTCGGGCTTGAAGACTTTGCCCACGGCAGTCTTGGGCAGCTCGTCCAGGATCTCGATATATTTCGGACGGGCGGCGCGTTCGTGGACGTGGCTCTCGCAATGGGCGCGCAGCTCGTCCGGGCTGACGGTGGCGCCCTGCACCAACTCAACATAGGCGCAGGGCAATTCGCCCGCGAAGGCATCGGGCTGGCCGATGGCGCCCGCCATGGCCACGGCTTCGTGCCCGGCCAGCGCCTCCTCGATCTCGGCGGGGTCGATATTGTGGCCGCCTCGGATGATGAGGTCCTTGGCCCGCCCGGTGATCCACAGATAGCCATCCGCGTCGATCCGGCCCAGATCGCCGGTCCGCAGATAGATATCGTGGTGGAAGAGCTTATGGTTCTTGTCTTCCTCCGTATAGGTCGACCCGGCGAAGACGCCGGGGTTCGAGATGCAGATCTCGCCCACCTCGTCCACGGCGCATTCGACCGGCCCGTCACCCTTGTCGACGAGGATCTTCACCTCCGTATGCATGAAGGGGATGCCGACGGAGCCGATCTTCTTCTCCCCATCGACCGGGTTGCATGACACGAGGCAGGTGGCTTCGGTCAGACCGTAACCTTCGACGATGTTCACGCCGGTGGCCTTCTCGAAGCGGCGGAACAACTCCACCGGCAGAGGAGATGAGCCGGAGAAGGCGGTCTTCACGCTGCTGACATCGGCGTTCACGGGACGCTGCATCAGGGCCGAGATGGCTGTAGGTACGATGATGACGAAGGTCACCTTCCAGCGTTCGATCAGTTTCCAGAAATTGTCGAAGACGCCATCGCCGCGATAGCCCTGCGGCGTCGGGAAGATCACATGGGCGCCCGAGGCCACGGCGGCCATGAGGATCACGTGACAAGCGAAGACGTGGAACAGCGGCAGCGGGCAGATGATATTGTCCTGCTCCGAGAAGAGCAGGCGGTGCCCGACCCAACCGTTATAGACCATGCCCGAATACTTATGCTGCGCGACCTTGGGCATCCCCGTCGTGCCACCGGTATGGAAGTATGCCGCGACACGGTCACCTTCGCTGTCGGAGAAATCCAGCGCGTCAGACCGTTGCTTGGCCGTCTCCTGGGCATAATCCAACACGCGGGCCTGGTGCTGGGTCGTGACCTTGGGGCGGATCAGCGGAACGATGAACTTCTTCAACCCAGTCAGGTAGCGGAGAAGGTCGACCTCAAGAATGGTTTCCACGTTCGGGGCCAGCTTGACGGCCTCGGCCGTCTTCTGGGCCAGATCGGTCTTGGGGAACGGCTTCAGCGTCACGACGACCTTGGCATTCGTCTCGCGCAGGATGGCACCGATCTGTTCGGGTTCGAGCAGCGGATTGATCGGGTTCGCGATGCCCGCCACCGTGCCCCCCAATAGCACGCAGGCGGTCTCGGTCGCGTTAGGCAGGATATAGGCGACGACATCGGTCTCCCCGACGCCAAGGGAGCGGAAGAGGTTGGCCGCCTGCGTGACGCGGCCCTTCAGGTCCGACCAGGTGAGCGTCTCGGCCGGGTCGGTCGGGCCGGAGAGGAGTTGGTAGCTGATTGCCGGACGGTTCGGATGCGCGTCCGCGGTTTTGGAGAGCAGCGCGTAGATCGTCTGGGCGGGTTGCACCTGATCCCAAGGCTCGGCCGCCTGGATGTCCAGAATATCCTGCTTGTTGGCGAAAGATGCCATCCCGTTCTCCCTTATGCCGGGGGCTCCCTCCCCCGTTCGGATGAAGATGGCGCGCGGGGCGGAAGGGTGCAAGGCGGACGCTGCGGCGAGGGATTGACACATTAGTGATCGCTTATGTAATTGCATAAGCCGTGGCTTATGATTCAGATATCACGCTCCGGGCCATCGCGGATCCCAGGCGCCGCGCGATCCTGGACGCGCTGCGCGAGGGCGATCTGTCGGTCAGCGATCTGACGGAAAGGTTCGACGTGAGCCAACCGGCGATTTCCCAGCACCTCGCCGTGCTCAAGGAGGCCGGGCTCGTCCGGGACCGCAAAGCGGGCAGACAACGCATCTACAGCGTAGATGCCGCCCCGCTTGTCGACGTTGCCCGATGGGTCGCGACCTACGAGGCGTTCTGGGACGACCGGCTCGACGCCTTGGCCAAGCATCTCCGACAAAGGAACACCTGAAATGCCCGTGATTACCAGAGACGTCTTCCTGCCCCATCCCGTGCAGACGGTCTGGGCGGCCCTGACGGATCCGGATCAACTGGCGATCTGGCTGATGCCCAATGACTTCCAGCCGGTCCTTGGACATCGCTTCACCTTTCGGACCGATCCGGCACCGGGCTTCGACGGGATCGTCCATTGCGAGGTGCTGGAGCTGATCCCCACGACGCGCCTCGTCTTCTCCTGGATGGCCGGAAAGGTCGATACGCGCGTGACATTCGCGCTTGCGGAAGAGGCGGCTGGGACGCGCCTCCGCCTCAGACATGAGGGGTTCGGGTTGACGCAATTGCCGGTCCGGATGCTACTGAGCGTCGGCTGGAAGCGGATCCTGCGCACCCGCCTGCCGGCCCACCTGGATACGCGTCAGGCCAGCACCGTCTGAGAGGGGACCGCTACTCCGCCGCCAGGCCGTCGGTGAATTGCAGGCGGGCCAGGCGTGCGTAAAGCCCGTCCTGCGCAACAAGCTGGTCATGGGTGCCCTCGGCGGCGATGCGGCCGTCCTGCATGACGATGATGCGGTCGGCCTGCTTCACGGTGGCGAGGCGGTGGGCCACGATGATCGTGGTGCGCCCTTCCGCCAGGCGGGCCACGGCGTCCTGCACCGCACGCTCGCTTTCAGCATCGAGGGCGCTGGTCGCCTCGTCCAGGAGCAGGATCGGCGCGTCCCGCAGAATGGCCCGTGCGATGGCGATGCGCTGCTTCTGCCCGCCTGACAGCATCACGCCCCGCTCACCCACATAGGTATCGTAGCCCTGCGGCAGCGCGGTCAGAAAGTCATGGGCGGCGGCGGCCTTCGCGGCCGCCTCCACCTCGGCCGCGCTGGCGCTGGGGCGGCCGAAGGCGATGTTGTCACGGGCGGACGCGGCGAAGATCACCGGATCCTGCGGCACCAGCGCCATCTGGCGCCGGAAATCGGCACGGGTCAAATCGCGCAGATCGGCTTCGCCCAGTGTGATGCGGCCCGCGTCCGGGTCATAGAACCGCTGCAAAAGCTGGATCACGGTGGACTTGCCCGCGCCCGACGGGCCGACCAGGGCCACCGTCTCACCCGGTGCGACCGTCAGGGAGACCGCGTCCAGCGCCTTGGTTTCCGGGCGCGTGGGATAGCGGAAGGTCACGTCCTCGAAAGCGATGGCCGTCCGGGCGTCCGTCAGGGTCGCGGGCGCGGCGGGGTCGCGCACGTCGTCCTCAACCTCCAGCAACTCCACCAGTCGTTCGGTGGCGCCGGCGGCGCGCTGCAACTCGCCCCAGATCTCCGACAGGGCGCCGACGGATCCCGCCACCATGATCGCATAGATCAGGAACTGGATCAGCTCTCCGATGGACATGACCTCCGACCGGACATCCCGCGCCCCGATCCAAAGGACACCGACGATCCCGGCGAAAACCAGGGAAATGACGATGACGGTCATCACAGCGCGGGTGCCGATGCGGCGCCGCGCGCTGTCGAAGCTTTCCTCGGTCACGTCGTCGAAGCGGCCGCGCGCCTCGCCCTCGAATGTATAGGCCTGCACGGTCTGGGCGGAGAGCAGCCATTCCGAGGCCCGGCCCGAGCTTTCGGCGATCCAATCCTGGTTCTCCCGGCTGAGCTGGCGCAGGCGACGGCCCAGGATCACGATCGGCAGGATCACGGCGGGCACGATCAACAGAACCAGCCCCGAAAGCTTGGGCGCCGTCCACAGCATCAGGGCCAACCCGCCCGCGAAAATCAGCACGTTCCGTAAGGCCACACTGACCGATGAGCCGATCACCGAGAGCAGAAGCGTTGTATCGGTGGTGATCCGGCTCAGCACCTCGCCGGTCAGGATCCCGTCATAGAAATTCGGGGACATGCCGATCATGCGGGCGAAGACCGACTTGCGGATATCGGCGACGACCCGTTCGCCCAGCCGCGTCACAAGGTAGTATCGGAGCCCGGTCCCGATCGCCAAGGCGCCCGCAATGGCCAATGCGGCCAGGAAGTATTGGTCCAGCAACTCCGCCGTCTCGGTCTCGAACCCATCGACCACCCGACGCACGGCCAACGGCAGGATGAGCGAGACACAGGCGGTCAGGACCAGCGCGGCAAGGGCAGCGCCCAGCATCATGCGATGCGGCCAGAGGAACGGCGCCAGCGCGGTCAGGCTGCCGATGCGCTTCGATCCTTCGCGGTCGGCGTCTTTCTGGATGTCGGCCATGTCTCCTCCGGTCGTCGCAGACCGGGGTATAGGCGCGGGCCGCGCGGCGCAATGTCGGGCGGCCCGCAGCGTTGACGCGGACGACGCGGCGGGCGAGATTTCCCGAGGGGGTATGTGCCATGACTTACATCGATCCGGTGGCGATGATCTTCTACGCCGTGGTCTGCGCGCTTCTGGCGGCCTACGCACCGCGGGAGACCGGCCGCGTCACACGACTGGTTTTGGGCGCTGCGGTCGGGTTGGTGGCGGCCGTCGCGCTGCCGTCAGTAAGGGGGACGCTCGGGTTCTGAGCGCCGCGCTTCAGGCGGTAGGGGTCATGGGGGCTGGAGCGGGCAGCGGGAATCGAACCCGCACCAAGAGCTTGGAAGGCTCGTGTGATACCATTTCACCATGCCCGCCCAGTGCGGCTGACAGCTAACGTCGTCGGCAAGCGAGCGCAACGGGGATCCGCACCCCGCAAGGCGCACGCGTTCGCATCCGACAAGCTCGGCGACACCTTACGTTGCGAAGAAAAGATGGTGCCCGGGGGCGGAATCGAACCACCGACACGAGGATTTTCAATCCACTGCTCTACCCCTGAGCTACCCGGGCACGGGTTGCGACGGTGGGACCGCCGCAGGGCTTGGCTCGTCTAGGACAGGGCCGAAACCGTGTCCAGACCGAATTGCATCAGTGTGGTTTCGGCGCGTGTTCCATCGCGTCGGCAGCCTCTTCCGCGTCATCGGGATCGGTGGATGCGACAGCATAGCCGCCCGTCAGCCAGCGCCCCAGATCGACATCTGCGCAGCGCTTGGAACAGAAGGGCCGGTATGCGGCGACGGTCGGCTTGCGGCAGATCGGACAGCTCACAGTAGCTCCTCCAGCGGGCGCCGCTCCCGGCGGCGTGTCAGTTCAGCATGGCCAAGCGGCGTCCATCCGATAAAAGACGTCTCGATCGGATCGGTGCGCAGCGCGGCACACAACGCGCTCTCCCAGCCGCGTCTCTCTTTCTTCGGCATCGGCGCCAGGTCCAGCACGATCTGCCCGCCAAGGCCCCGCAGCCGCAATTGCCGCGGCAATTCGCGGGCCAGCGCCAGGTTCGCCTTCAGGCCGCCCGCGCCGCCCTCGGGCGTGTTCACATCCACCGCAACGAAGGCGCGCGTGGGCTCGATCACGGCATTGGCCGCGCCCAAGGCAACGACCGGGCCGCGCAGCGCGTCGATCAGGTCGGGCAGACCCTCCGCCTCCCAACCTTCGACCACATCGTCGGCGCTCCAGTCGCGCCAGGCGGCCAGATGGGCATCCGGCCCGTCCAGCAGGGCCTCCGCCGCGCGCCCATCATCCGCCATGACCTGCGCCATCAACGCCCATGTCGCCGCCACATCCTCGGCCACTGCTGCCGCGTCTGCCCCGTCGCTGGCGGAGCGGAGGATCAGACCGGCCTCCCCCGCCCCGCGCGCGTCATGGCCGATCTCGCGCAACCGGGCGCGCTCCGCCTCGTCGCGCACGCTCCGCGCTACGTTCACGCCGGGCGCGCCGGGCGTGACGATGCAGAAGCGCGACTTGAAAAGGACGCGGTCCGTCACCGGGACCGCCTTCCCCGCCTCGCCATGGCCGGTCACCTGGACCAGCAGCCGGTCACCCGGCGCCAGCCCCTTGGCCCCGCGCAGAAAACCCGTCAGTCCCTGCCCCAGCTTGACGAACATGCCGCCCTGTCCCTTCACCGGGCGGTCGCAGACGGCGCGGAAGATCGCACCGGGCAAGGGTGCATCGTCCTTCGGGTCGATCAACAGATCGTCCAGCCGCCCATCGACCAGCCGGGCCGCAGCCGCGCGCCCATCATGGTGGCCCAGGACGATCCGGCTGCCCTTCACCGCCAGACCTCCAGCCCCGCGGCCTGCAGCAGGTTGGCGGTCTCGTGAACCGGCAGCCCCATGATCCCGGTATAGGAGCCCTCGATCCAGGACACGAAGGCCCCGGCGGGCCCCTGGATCGCGTACCCCCCGGCCTTGCCGCGCCAATCATCGGTCGCAAGATAGCCGTCGATCTCTAGCTCCGAGAGGCGCTTCAGCTTGACGGACGAGGCGCTGGTCCGATGCCAACGCCGGTCTCCGCGCCGCAAACCGATGGCGGTAAAGACACGGTGGCGGCGGCCCGACAGCTTTTCCAGGAAGGCCCGCGCCTCGGCGGCATCCGCAGGTTTGCCCATGATCCGCCGCCCCAGGGCGACGGTGGTGTCGGCGCAAAGGACGATATCGTCCGGTCCGGCCGCGACCGCATCCAGTTTCGCCGCGACGATCCGTTCGCAATATTCACGCGGTATCTCGCCCGGGTTCGGCGTCTCGTCGATATCGGGCGGGGCCACCAGATCGGGCGTCAGGCCAAGCTGCGCCAGCAATTCCGACCGCCGCGGTGAGCCCGATCCCAGGATGAGGCGTGGCCCGGGGGCCACCGCCTCACTTGAAGCGGTAATTGATCCGGCCTTTGGTCAGGTCATAGGGCGTCATCTCGACCTGAACCTTATCGCCCGCAAGGACGCGGATCCGGTTCTTACGCATCTTTCCTGCCGTATGCGCGATGATCTCATGGCCGTTTTCGAGCTCGACCCGGAACGTCGCGTTCGGCAGGAGTTCCTTCACGACACCGGGGAATTCGAGCATCTCTTCCTTGGCCATGGTCACTCCTGTCGGGGGCCGCACGGGGGCGGCGGGATGCGTGTAGATGGTCCCGAATCAAACGTTAATCAAGGGTCAATTCGCTGCACCGCCGCACGTGCCTCGCCCCGATGGGCAAGGTTCAGGACCTGCCCGTCCGCCCGCACCCGCGCAATGGCCGATCGATCGATCGCCCCATGAACCCAGCCCGGCACATCAAGGCCACCTTCGGCGATCACGCCGCTTTCGGGGAAACCCAGATCCGGCGGACCGTAAAGCGCGGCGCGGCCCCGGTTCTCGTCCACGGCGGGGGACCAGGGGCAATCCCCGACCGTCGGAGCATGGGCCACGACGCATTGTCCCTCCAATGCGCGCGCCATGGCGCCGACGCGGACACGGGCGTAACCGGCCATGCCGTCGGTGCAGGACGGGACCAGAAGTGCCTCGGCCCCCGCATCGATCAGGGCCGCGCCAAGATCCGGAAACTCCGCATCATAGCAGATCAGGACACCCAGCCGGAGACCGGCGACGTCGAACAGACGCAGCGGATCGCCTGGGATCACATTCCAGACCTCGCGTTCGAAACGGGTCATGATCTGCTTGTCCTGATGGCCCAGCGTTCCCTCCGGTCCGTGCAGCCAGGCGCGATTGACCGGACGGGCGCGGCCCGCATCCCACGGCCCGGACGGCGCCAGGATGTAGCGGCCATGGCGCCGCGCCAGATCGGCCCAGATTGTTTGCGCGCGGTGGCCGTGCCGGGCCGCGGCGTGCAACGACCGTTCCAGATCACCCGCCACCGCGGCCCCGTCCAGATGGGCCAATTCCATCGCGCCGTATTCGGGGAAGACAAGCAGATCCGCATCGGCCTCCACGACCCAGCGCGTGACCTTGGCCTCCCAGGCTGCCCAGCCCTCCACAGGGTCCAGCGGATAGGCGGCGCAGGCGACCTTCACAGAGCTTTGCTCCAAAACTGGAGACGCTTCGCCGTCTCCTCCGCCGTACCCACATCCCGCCACTGGAAGGTGGCCGTCACGCCCGGCAGCGGCGCATAGCCCCGCCCCCGCCAAAAGTGGTCATAGGTCCGGGGCGCGGCGGGCCGTGCGGGATGATCGTCGGGCCGGATCACCGAACAAAAGCAGGCGCGGGCGCGCCCCAGCGCGCGGCCCGCGTCCTCCCGCGCGTCGAAAAAGCGATGCCCCAACCCCTGTCCGCGCCAATCCGGTAGCAGAACCGACTCCGCCAGATAGTAGATGTCCGACGGTTCCTGCCCCGCGAAAGCGGACGCGAAATCCTGTGCGTGATCCTCCATCGGCGCGGCGGTGGCTGCGCCGACCATCCGGTCCCCGTCAAAGGCGCCGACGACCAAGGCCCCTTCAGCCTGATAAGCGCGCAGATAGTCCCGCTCATAGTCCATGTCGCCATCGTAGAGATACGGCCAGTCCCGGAACACCGCGATCCGCAGGGTCGCCAGCGCCTCCAGATGCGGCGCGATCTCCGCCCCCCGGAGGGTCCGGATCTCGACGCTCACGACACCTGCCGAACCCAGTCGGCCAGATTGTAATAGGTGACCACGCGAGCGATGGCCCCGTCCCGGACGGTGAAGAAGGCCCCGGCGGGCAGGGTGTAGGTCTGACCCCGCGCCTCGGGCAGCTCGTCATCCGTCTGAAGATAGGTGCCATGGACGGTGAACTCCGCGCCGAAGCGGCCATCGGGTCCGGCCAGGACGACGATATCGCGCAGCTCCTCTCGGTAGCAGCGGGCCATGTGATCGCAGAAAGCGCGGAAAGCATCGCGGCCCACCCGCACGGCGCCCTCGTTCACATGGTGGGCCACGTCTGGCGCCAAGCAGCCGATCATCCCATCGACATCGCCCGCGTTGAACGCGTCGTAATAGCGGCGGATCAGTTCGGTCGACATGGCCTAACCCTTCCGCAACTGCCGCTGCCAATCGGACAGGTTGTAGTGAATTGTCATCCGGCTGAATAACCCGCCATCGACCTCGGCGAGGATGGCCACGGGCACACGGTAGGCTTGGCCCTTTGCCGGGATCCCCGAATCGTCTTCCTTCAGATAGCGCCCGTGAAGAACCAACTCGGCCGCCACCCGTCCCGGCGGCCCCGTGAAAAGCGTCACATCGCGCGCCTCGTCGCGGTAATGCTCCAACATGTGGTCCAGATAGGCGCGGTACGCCACTCGACCGTACACCACACCACCCTCACTGATATGGTGCGCCACATTTTCCGACAGACATGCCGTCATCCCGTCCAGGTCTCGCCGATTGAAGGCGTCGATATAATCGCGCATCAGATCGGTCTCGCTCATGCTGGAAAACGTCCTTTCAGGCGTCCGACAATCTGATCGCGCGTCTGTCGATAAGCATCCAACTTGTCATCACGGTTCTGGCCCAGACCGGTCGGGTCCATGATCGGCCAGTATTCGACCTCGATATGGGCGTGTCGTGCCAATTCCTGCGCTTGCCGTTGTGAGGCCGGGGAGAGCGCGACGATCAGATCGAACTGTTCCAGGTCGTCGCCCCATTCGCGCATCTCCTCGAAACTGCGGGTGCGGTGGCGCGACAGCTCCACCCCGATCTCCTGGCAAACCGCGATGGCGAAGCCGTCGATCTCGAGGTCGCTTTTGACGCCGGCGGATTGTACATAAATGTCATGTCCGTGAAGTTGCTTCATCAACCCCTCGGCCATGGGGGAACGGACGGCGTTATGGTCACAGCAAAAAAGTACAGATTGGGGTAAGTCCGGCACTTCAGCCCCCGAAATGCAGCACGCAGATCAACGTGAAGAGCCGCCGGGCCGTGTCGATATCCACATCCGCCTTTCCCTCCAGCCGCTCCTGCAGGATGCGCGCGCCCTCGTTGTGGATGCCGCGCCGGGCCATGTCGATCGCCTCGATCTGGCTGGGCGGCAGGGTCTTCACCGCATCGAAATAGCTTTCGCAGATCTGCCAGTAATCCTTCACCACCTGCCGGAACGGTCCCAGGCTCAGATGGAAGGCCCCCGCCTCGCCCGCATCGGTGGCGATATCGAAGACCAGCCGCCGCTCCCGGATGGCGAGGCTCAGCTTGTAGGGCCCGGTCGGCGCGTCGTCGCGTGACAGGGCAAAGCTGTTCTCCTCAAGCAGGTCGAAGATCGCCACCGCCCGCTCCTGTTCAATCTCCGGGGTCGGGGTCGGCAGGTTGGCGTCGTCGATCTCGATATGGGCGATCCGGTCGGTCATCCCCTTCGCCTAATCCGTCCGCGCCGCGCCGCCAAGGTCGATGCGTCGCTTTCAGGCGAGTTGCGGGGAATGTTCGCGCTACCGTCCCCGTCAGGGAGGATGCCATGCCGCTTCAGATGACCCGTGAGGTGATGATCACCTGCGCCGTGACCGGATCGGGCGCGACCCAGGATCGCAGCCCCCATGTCCCCCGCAGTCCGACGGCCATCGCCGCCGATTGCGTGGCGGCCGCACGGGCCGGGGCGGCCGTGGTCCATGTGCATGTCCGCGACCCCCAGACCGGTGCCCCGTCCCGCGATCTGGCGCTTTATCGCGAGGTGACGGAGCGGGTGCGCGCCGCAGATATCGACATGGTGTTGAACCTGACTGCGGGAATGGGCGGCGACATCACTTTCGGCACGCCCGATCCCCTGCCCCCCGGTCCGGGCACGGACATGGCCAGCGCCGAGGAGAGGCTGGCCCATATCGCAGAATGCCGTCCCGAAATCTGCACGTTGGATTGCGGGAGCATGAACTTCGCGGAGGCCGATTACGTCATGGTCAACACGCCGGGCATGTTGCGGCGCATGGGTACCGCCATCACCGCCATGGGGGTGCGGCCCGAGATCGAGGTCTTCGATAGCGGCCATCTCTGGCTTGCCCGCGAACTGGTCCGCGAGGGCGTTCTGGATGCGCCCGCGCTGGTGCAGCTCTGCATGGGCGTGCCGTGGGGGGCGCCCAACGATCTGCCCACCTTCCTGGCCATGGTGGCCAACGTGCCGGAGGATTGGACCTTCTCCGCCTTCTCCCTGGGCCGGGACCAGATGGCCTATGTGGCGGCCGCCATCCTGGCGGGCGGGCATGTGCGCGTGGGGCTGGAAGATAACTTGATGCTGGACCGCGGCGTGCTGGCGACCAACGCGCAGCTTGTGGAACGGGCCGTCGGGATCGTGGAGCGGCTGGGCGCGCGGGTGCTGTCACCGATGGAGGTGCGCGCGCGACTCGACCTCACCAAGCGGGAGCCGACATCGTGAAGGCCGCCATCGTCGGCGGCGGCGTGATCGGCGGGGGTTGGGCCGCGCGGTTCCTTTTCAACGGCTGGGACGTGGCCGTTTTCGATCCGGGTCCGGATGCGCGCCCGGCGGTCGAGGCGGTACTGGCGAACGCCCGCCGCGCGCTGCCCATGCTCTATGACCGCGCCCTGCCACCGGAGGGACGACTGACGTTCGCGCCCGACCTGACCTTCGCTTTGGAGGGCGCCGATTGGGTTCAGGAAAGCGTGCCGGAGCGGCTCGACCTCAAGCGATCCCTGCTGGCCGATTGCGCGCGCCTTGCCCCAGGCGCGATCCTCGCCTCCTCCACCTCGGGCTTCAAACCCTCGGACCTGAATGCAAACGGGGCGCGCGCCATCGTCGCCCACCCGTTCAATCCGGTTTATCTGCTACCCCTCGTGGAACTGGTCGGCCTCGAGACCGGCCCGGCCGCGGACGTGCTGCGCGCGATCGGGATGTATCCGCTGGAGATCGGCGTGGAGATCGACGCCCATATCGCCGACCGCCTGCTAGAGGCCGTCTGGCGCGAGGCGCTCTGGCTGGTCCGCGACGGCGTGGCGAATACCGCGCAGATCGACGAGGCGATCCGCATGGGCTTTGGCCTGCGCTGGGCGCAGATGGGCCTGTTCGAGACCTACCGGATTGCTGGCGGCCCGGTGGGGATGGCGCATTTTCTGGAACAGTTTGGCCCGGCGCTGAAATGGCCGTGGAGCCGCCTGACCGACGTGCCCGATCTGGATGAGGCGCTAATCGCGAAGATCGCCGCCCAATCCGATGCGCAATCGGGACATCTGTCGACGCGGGCGCTAGAGCGGGTCCGCGACGACGCGCTCGTCACGATCCTGCGCGGCCTTCGGCGGCGGGACCACGGCGCCGGCACAGTGATCGCGGGGCATGAGCACACCCTGCCCGCGCCGTCTGGCGCGATCACGGTGCGGCGCGTGGTGCCCGTCACATGGACCGATTGGAACGGGCATATGAACGAGGGGCGATACGGGCAGGTCTTCTCGGATGCCGCCGATACCGTCCTGGCGCGGGCGGGGGCCATGCCCGGTACAGGAGACGGATGGTCGTTCTTCACCGTGGAGACCAAGATCAATTACGTGGCGGAGACCAACGCGGGCGACAAGGTCGAGGTGGAAACGGAGGTCACCCGCGCTGCGGGCAAGGTGCTCTCTCTGCGGCACGCCATGCGACGGGACGGTACCGACCTTGCCACCTGCGATCAGGTCCTCGTCCATGTGGACATGACCACGCGCCGCGCCGCGCCGATGCCCGGGGACATGGCCGCACGGCTCGCCGCGGCGCTTAGCGGTTGAGCCTGTCCAGCCGGGCCTGCACGCTCAGACCATGGGCTTCCAGGCTCTCGGACCCGGCCAACGTCACGGCGGCGGGGCCGATGGCGCGCAGGGCTTCCGGCGTCATTCGGGCCAGCGTCGTGCGCTTGAGGAACTCCATGACAGACAAACCCGAGGAGAACCGCGCCGACCGCGCCGTGGGCAGCACGTGGTTCGGCCCACCCACGTAATCGCCGATGGCCTCGGGCGTCCACTGGCCCAGGAAGATCGCGCCCGCATGTTTGATCTTCGCGGCCAGCGCATCGGGGTCGGCCACGGCCAGTTCCAGATGTTCCGGCGCGATGCGGTTCGACAGGGAAGCCGCCTCGTCCAGATCGCGGACCGTGATCACGGCGCCGAAATCGCGCCAGGAATGACCCGCGATCTCGCGGCGGGCCAACGTGGCGAGACGCTTATCGACCGCCGTAGCCACGGCTTGCCCGAAGGCGACATCGTCGGTGATCAGAATGCTCTGCGCGCTCTCGTCATGTTCGGCCTGGCTCAGCAGGTCCAGCGCGATCCAGTCCGGGTCGTTCTCGCCATCGGCGATCACCAGGATCTCGGACGGTCCGGCGATCATGTCGATCCCAACGCGTCCGAAGACCTGCCGCTTGGCCGCCGCCACATAGGCGTTCCCCGGCCCTGTGATCACATCCACCGGCGCAATCGTCTCGGTCCCGTAAGCCATGGCGCCCACGGCCTGTGCGCCGCCGATGCGGTAGATCTCCTCCACGCCCGACAAACGAGCCGCCAACAGGACCAGCGGGTTCAGCACCCCGTCCGGCGCGGGCACGCAGATCACGACCCGGTCCACCCCCGCCACCCTGGCGGGGATCGCATTCATCAAGACGCTGGAGGGATAGCTGGCCAAGCCGCCCGGCACGTAGAGCCCTGCAGCATCCACCGGGGTCCAGCGCCAACCCAGCCGCGCCCCCGTCCCGTCTTCCCAGGACGCATCTTCGGGCATCTGACGCCGGTGATAGGCGTCGATCCGGTCGGCGGCCGTCTCCAGCGCTTCTCTCTCCGCCTCGGGCACCGTCGCGATGGCCGCATCGATTTCCGCCGTCCCGATCCGGAGCGTCGCTGGCGTCAGGTCGACCCGGTCGAAGCGCGATGTAAGCTCGATCACCGCCGCATCGCCCCGCGCCCGCACATCGCCAAGGATCGCTGCCACCGCCGCGTCCACATCGGGCGCGTCCTCGCGCTTCATGGTCAGAAGGTCAGCGAAGGCAGCATCAAAGCCTGCGTCGCGGCTATCGAGGAAGAGGGGCATGGGGCCTCTGGGTCTGGGTCGCGCCTGACTAGTCCCCCTGGCCGTCCGCCTCAAGGCGGCGCGTCATCAGGATATCAGCCTCGGACACGCCATCCATCCGCACGGCATCGGGTCGGGTGGCGACGACCGAGAAGCCGTTGCGCGCGTAGAAGCGCTGCGCCCCACGGTTCGTCGCGGCCACCCAGAGGTCGATCCAGTCGATCCCGTCCTCAGCCGCGTGGTCCATCACCCCATCGAAGAGGCGCTGACCGAAGCCGCCGCCACGTGCGGAGACGTAGAACGGCCCAATCATGGCCCGGTGCCGCAGCCGTTCCAGCCGCCCGCGATGGAGCGCGAGAAACCCGACAAGGGTCTCGCCATCGAAAACACCCCATTGCGCGCCCTCGGCCAGCACGGCGGCGATACGTTCCTCGCGCATCGCGCGCGCCTCCGAAGCCGACATCAGGAAGGCCGACGGGCAGGTCTCCGCTCCATCCACCAATAGCCGGTGCCACGCCCGGCCGTCCGCAGCGTCCAGAGCCCGGACATTCATTCTGGATGTTCGGGCGCCTTCCCTGAGGGCGCAACGTAGGGCTTCGTCACATCCTTGAGGGTCAGGTCGAGACAGTCCGCCTCCACAGCCACCAGCCCGTCGCCTGCAAAGGTCAGAACCAGCCGACCCGCTCCATCCTCATCCGGCTCCCATGCGAGAGTCAGGATGGACAGAACGGTGTCGGCATCGCCGGGCATGACGCCCTGTCCGCGTACGCGGGTCACGTCGCCCAGGGTCAGCACCGATTGCACACGCTCCGCCTGGCGCGTGCCGTTTTCCCAGCGGTAGCGATTCAGAAGCATGGCGAAGCGGCGATCGCGCCTTAGCCAGCGCATCTCGGAGGCGGGCAGCACCGCATCCTGGCAGAGGGCGGCGACCACCTGCAGGTCTTCAGCGTCGGTCGCCCAAAGCCGCAGCGGCGCGTCGTCGGCATCGTGGAAGGAGGCGTCAGCCATCGTCCGTCACCCGCTCGATCTGGGCGCCCACGCCGCGCAGCTTGGCCACCACATGCTCATAGCCGCGATCCAGATGATAGACGCGACTGACCCGGGTCTCCCCTTCCGCGGCCAGCCCGGCCAGGATCAGGCTGACGGAAGCGCGCAGATCGGTCGCCATGACCGGCGCGCCCTTCAACTTCTCGACGCCCGTCACCGTGGCCGTGCCGCCCTGCACCTCGATCTTTGCACCCATGCGGATCAATTCGGGTGCGTGCATGAACCGGTTCTCGAAGATCGTCTCATTCAGCGTGCTCGTGCCCTGCGCCGTGCAAAGCAGCGCCATCATCTGCGCCTGGAGGTCGGTCGGGAAACCCGGAAACGGCTGCGTGTCCACATCGACGGCCTGGATCGGTCCGTTCGCCCGGCGCACGGTCAGACCATCCGCGCTTTCGACCACGTCGGCGCCCGCCTCTTCGATCTTGTCGCAGAATGCGGACAAAAGGTCCCGCGATCCGCCTGCCAGCGTTACCTCACCGCCGGCGATGAGTGGCGCCAGCATATAGGTGCCCAGCTCGATCCGGTCGGCCACGACCCGGTGCGTGGCGCCATGCAGGCGGTCGACCCCCTCGATCTTGATCGTCGAAGACCCCTCGCCCTCGATCCGGGCACCCATGGCCCGGAGGCAACGAACAAGATCAACAATCTCAGGCTCTTGCGCGGCATTCTTCAACCATGTGGTCCCTTGGGCCAGCGTGGCGGCCATCAGGACGTTCTCGGTGGCACCGACCGACACGAAGGGAAACGCGACCTCGCCGCCGTGCAGACCGCCCGGCGGTGCCTTGGCATAGACATAGCCGTCGCGCAGCTCCATCTCGGCGCCCAACGCCTCCAACGCCTTGAGATGCAGATCCACCGGGCGCGCCCCGATGGCACATCCTCCGGGCAGCGACACGACGGCCTCGCCTTCCCGAGCCAGCAAAGGGCCCAACACGATGAACGAGGCGCGCAGCTTGCGCACCAGATCGTAATCCGCTTTCCGGTTGGTGATCGTGCCCGCCGACAGCGCCATGACATGCCCGTCGTGCATCGGCGCGATTTCGACGCCCAGCGATTCCAGCAGATGGCTCAGCGTCCGGATATCGGCGAGGCGTGGGACGTTGGTCAGCGTGACCGGGTCCTCGGTCAACAGCGATGCGCACATCAGCTTCAGGCAGGAATTCTTGGCCCCGGCGATCGGAATACTCCCCGAGAGCGGGCCGCCCCCGGTGACGATGATGCTATCCATTCTGCTCGTCCTTCTTGGTCGTGCCCGGCCGGGCCTCCGGGGTCTCCGCCCCGTCCTCTTCGCGCGCGCGCCCCTGTGCCTTGCGGCGGGCCATATTGGCCTTGAGCGCCGCCTTGAGGCGGTCTGCGCGGTCGGGTTTTGCGGCCAATTCCGGTCTCCTGTCCCTCGCCTTTTCCTTAGCCCCGCGGCGACGGAGGGTCCAGCGGAGCAAGCTGATTCCGGGGTTGCGCGAGCGGGGCGATCCGTCTAATCCGCGCGGCACGGCGCTGCTGTAGCTCAGAGGTAGAGCACTCCCTTGGTAAGGGAGAGGTCGAGAGTTCAATTCTCTCCAGCAGCACCATCATCTGCCGACGCGAATTCTTACTGAGAGGCCTTTCCCGGCAGGTCAAGGGGTTGCACCGAGCGTCACTCCGCATATTGTGCTACACTATGTACCACATATTCTTCCCGGGTGTCGCTCCGTTGAAGCGATGGAAATGATGATCAAACTCCCCCGGGTACCTGGCACCCGCATTCGCGGATGTGTTTATTATACCAACATACGTATTCCGGCAGTGCTGGCTGAGTTCTACCCTGGCCGGACGCATTGGGTCCGATCGCTCAAGACCTCGAATCCAAAGGTGGCACGCGACAAGGTAGGAGTTATTTCCGAGGACTGGCGGCTGTTGGCTCAGGAAGTAGCGGCCGGCAATCCGTTCGCGATAGCAGGGGCTGGCGTTACAGATATCGATCTTTCGTCTGTCGATGAGCCTTTCGACGATGAGGAGGAAGATAGACGCTTCAAAATCATGGTGGCAGACCATGAGCGGGCACGACAAGAGAGGATCCGTGCCGAGGCCAAACGGAAGCTCGACGCCGCTGTGGCACAAGTCCGCGATATGGACACTCCAGATCAGGAGCTACTACATAAGCTCTCATCAGATACCGAGTCAGCGATTAGACGCCTGCCGGCCAAGATCGAAGAGTTGCGCAATTTTCTCACACACCCCAGCGCTGTGCCGGCGGACAAGTACGAAAAAGAGGTATACGATCTCCACCGGGCCCATGCTGCGCGCCGTCTCCGGGAGTTCCTTGAACTCGCCCACAAAATCGGCCTTCCGACACCCAACGTCCCACGTAGCCTCCGTTCGATAGAAAACCCGACGATGCCCGATGAGGTCGCCGAACACTACTTCAAGTCACGCGCCAGTTCAGACGTTAATCAGAGCCAGCTCAAGGGACAATGGGAGAACACCCTCAGACGTTGGCGAGAGTTCCATGGCGATCTACCGGTGAAGGATTTTCGTCATGAGCACCTTTCAGAATTTGCGTTCGCGCTGCGTTCCTTCCCTGCTTCCAGCGCAAGGGAGGTTAGGTCCGCCAACATCCATGATGCCATCGAGTTGTGTAAGGCTGGGAGGTACGCTCCCATCAGCTCAAAGACCCGATCTGGGCATGTACAGCGCATGAAGCAGCTCACGAAACATGCACGCAGCGCGATGGGGAAGATCAACCACGATCCGTTCGCCGACTACAGTGAAGCTAAGGAGAAGGTGAAGCACTCTGCGATGAGGGCGAAGGCACGCGTTGGGTTTTCATCGGCTCAGACCTGCAAGATCCTCGATGCCGTCGCAAAACTACCGCCGTCCCCTCATGCCTTTCGATGGCTTCCCGCGTTAGCTGCCTACACAGCCGCGCGACTAGAGGAGTTAGCTCAACTTCGCCCGGAGGATGTTCGAGAAGTGAGCGGAATACCTGCCTTTGTGATTACGGACGAATTCGGAACGGTCAAGAACAGCAATAGCGTTCGTGTTATACCTATCCCTCATCATATCGCGTCCGAGTTGATGGTGCTTGCGGACGAGCGAAGAGGCGCTGACCGCCTCTTCCAACGCTTTATGAAGTCGACGGGGGAGCTTGTCGAACTTAACCCCGACCCGCGTGGCCGCTATGGCACGGGAGTGGGCGGTGATTTCGCCAGCTTCGTTCAGCATGACCTGAAGATCACGGGCAATGCCCAATCACTGCACTCATTTCGCCATCGGTGGGAGGGTGTTACCAGGGCGGCTGGCGGCAACCTCGAGATCCGCCGGATGATTGCCGGGAGGATTAAAGGCGACCTACCCGGCGAAGACTCAATCCAACAGAAATATGGTGGGTATGAGTTGATGAAGGAGAAGGCCGATTACCTTCGCGATATCGCCCCACTGATTAGGAAGTGGGATGGCTGACCTTCTCCCTACTGGTGACCGCGACCGCGAGGTCGGCCCCCAGCGCCTCTTGCAGTCACTGAATCATCCGAGCGAGTACTGCATTTTCTTCGTCTTCGACTCCGAGGAGATCACCAGAAACTATAAGGGGGCGCTTGCTGCGAACTTAGTCGCCCTGCCCTGGCCGACAGATATTTTGGATCGATCGGATCCCTCGACGACGCCAATGATACGGTATCCGCGGGGCCGTCGATCGATCACGCCACCGATCTTCGCGCTGACGCCGAGTTGTGGTCAGGGTCTGGTATTAAATCTAGAAGCAGGCCTGGAGACGGGCCGTGCGTCTTTTGACGAATTGGGCCAGACCTGCATCTCGCTTTCTCGTAAGGACGTAGGCCTCGATGCCCCCTCGGGCCGAAAGGTGTCTACCGGTCCCACGGGGACGAGCCGGAACCCATCGTCGTCCGCCCAACGAGCCCGCTCGGCGAGATCGGTGCAGCGGGCACAACATGGTAAGCTCAGCATGATCTGTGTGCCGATCTCGGGATCTCGCCACATGCCCGTGGGTTTCGTTCGACTGCCGGTCCGATGGCCGGGTAAAGCCGTACCGACGATTGAATATTGCCGCGCTGGCTCGCAGCCCGGTGGCCCAGATGAATTGCAACACGCGCGTTGCGCCGACCGCCGAGGAGTCGCTCCAAGACCCTCCCATGCGACGGCCAAAGTCTGCGGAAGAAGCTTTCTCATCCGCAATTCCGGAAGCGCCATCGAAGTACGAGCATCGGCGATCATGGTCTTTCGAAGGAAGACACTCAGGTCCTGGTCGAGACCGCCTTCCGCTCCCAGCTTGCGCCTTGTCCCCGTCATGAGAGTTGAAGATGACCGTGGCCTCGCTGGGGAGCTTGGGTAGCTGCGCGCGTTCTTCCATCGAAAGAGGCGGATTACCGCCCCCCATCGAAAACCGTGGATCAATCGTGGAGATTCCCCCGCAGTCAATGGCCGCCGACATCATCTGCAGACCCGCTTGCGGATTGGGAGAGCCGAAAGGGGTTATAGGGTCACAAGACATGTGAGACCTTTAAAAAGGGATTGAGAGCGCCGCTGGCCAAGTCAACATTCTGAGCTGCGCCCAACTGATGACCAAAACTGCACGGCAGGTTTGAAGATCGCCCATTTAAAGGCGCATGCCCATGTTGGCATAAACCACCTATACCAGAGCTCGACCGCCGCGCCAAACTTCCTGCAAAACGGTTTCTCCGGGCCTTCCATGTCAAGAGTACTCGACTTCTCACTAGGCGGCCGCTCCAGCGCGTCGAGGCGCGCAGCCGTCTCTTCGATATTCATGGCGAAATCGCCTCCGTGGTCTCGGAGACGAGAAATCGCAGGGCGCGCTTAAGATCGTCTTAACGCTGTTCGGCGCGACCTTGGAGCGATCGGCCCCGCGCCACGCGCCGGGGGTACATTCGCGCGAGGCGCCCACCCCCGGTCCGACCGACCGCGCACCGCCGCCCCCTTCACCCCCGCCAAAAATTAGCGCGGGAGGGCTCAAATCCACCGGATCTGGTCTACACAACCCGATCAGAACCCCATACACCTCCAAAATTCCTTTAGGTTTCCTGTACTTATCTCTATTTAGTGTATCTATGTATTAGAATCTATTAGAAGACTATATGAAGAGGAGAAAAAATAAAAAGAAGAACAAGAGGACGCTATAGGGGGGGAGGAGCGGCGCCACATTTTCACATTTTTTTTTTTACGCGCTATAGGGGCCGGGGGCGCCGAACCCACGCATTCACTGCACAAATGCACCCTGTGCATCTGTTTTCCTTCACTTTCAAATCGTTACCAAAATACACTGTATGTGTTCGGCCTGTACACGGTATGCGATGACCTCGCGCGCGTCCCCGAAACCATCCTATCTGGGTCCGCTTCGGTCCTATTTCGGGACGTAGCAGAGGCAAAATCGGACCCGCCCGCGCCCGTCTCGGACCGGCCGGATCCGCCGACCCGACGCGTTCCATCTTGCGAAGAGTTCCCAAAACGGATGCCGTTGTATCGCATCGCACGACCAGTGGTCCCCGACAGGCACCCCATAGGACCGGTCTCCATGGCGGCTAGCGAGGGGTTCCCCAGCCCGCCGCGGATGACCTCGAGGACCAGATCGCCCCCATCGCCTGGGTGGTGCGGCGGTCCAGCGAAGCTCATGTTGAGGCGGCGCCGATCGGTTCAGGAAGGAACCATGTGCCCGGTTGCGGATCGCGAAGGCGACGGTGAACGGACACAGGGTGGCAAGGCATTGTTCGCGTTCGTCAGCCCACTCCAGCGAGCTCCGGAGTGGGCTATCGAAATACCTCGGGCGTCGGGATGGCGATCTGAGATTAGTAATACGGCTCTTCGTAGAAGAATTGGACGTCCCAAGAGAGATCGATGTCACCTTGCCCAACGCCGACCAATCGGATGGTTCCAGACCCGTAATCCAGGATCGTATCGCCCCCGGCATAGGTCACCCCGACATCATCGATATGATCGAGGCCGTTGATCCGAAGATCGATCATATCGAAGGAACTGCCGTATTGATCGGACCCGGTCCCGAAATCAGTGATCGTGTCGTTGCCACCATTCGCGGTGAATTCGAAGGCGTCCGCCCCTTGACCGCCCGTCAGCGTATCGTTGCCCCCGCCGCCATTCAGCGTGTCGTCTCCGGCCCCGCCGTCGAAGACTTCGCCACCGGCACCGCCGTTGAAGTCATCGGCATATTGGCTTCCGACGATGCGCTCAATCGACGTGTAGTTGAACCCGGTCTGATATCCCGGATTGGCGATTGCCGCCGCACCATTCACATTGATCCCGTACTGGCTGTCGACGAAGGACAAGGTGTCCAGGCCATCGCCGCCATCGACGGTGCCTTCACCATAGCCACCGGCGAGAAAGAGATCATCGCCTGTGCCGCCCAAGGCCGTGTCCACTTCCGGGACTCGTCCCGTATTGCCAATGCGGATCGTATCGTTTCCGACGCCCCCGTCGAGATGGTCATCGCCGAGACCGCCTTCCAGCGTATCGTCCCCTGCGCCGCCGGTGATCGTGTCATTTCCGTCGCCACCTCGGAACGTGTCGTTGCCGCCACCGCCATTGATCGTGTCGTTCCCGGCCCCGCCATCGACCGTGTCATGGGCATGCTGGTTCGACTGGTCGTTATCGTGGAAGATGTCATCGCCATCGCCCAAGTCGACCGTGTCCTGGCCGTTGTCGCCCCAGACCTCGTCATCGCCTGCGCCCGCATTGATCACGTCATAATGTGATCCACCCCAGATACGGTCGTTCCCGGCACCGCCGAAGATCTCGTCCTCTCCGGCCCCACCATCA
>JBCCSY010000001.1:0-334433 GCA_039199335.1 Pseudomonadota bacterium | reverse complement strand
GAAGATGTTGTCGAGGAAGCGCCCCTTGCCGTCCATTGAGATGCGGATGCCCGCCCTCCGCAGGGGGCTGGTCCAGGCGAAGGCCGTGAACTGCGATCCCTGGTCGGTATTCATGATCTCTGGTGGCCCGAATCGCGCGATCAGTCCGCATATGGCGGGCATCCCGTCAAAAGAGCCCGACCCCATCGCCGATTGCCAGTTTTATTGCCACCTGGTCCTTCTGTGAAGTCTTTCCTACGCGATACTTCCGTTTGTAAAGTCAAAACGATCCAAGTACGAGAAACACTTCTGTGCCTGACCCTCGCCGGTCTCCGCAGGATATGTCTTCACCTTTCCGATAAAGTCTTCGTATTGAGCATTCGCCACATCCAGTTTGAGAGCACTCATATTATAACACATGTCCCAGCCTGAAATCTTTGTTCCGGGCCAGAGCAGGGTCGAAACGTTGACACCCCGGCATGGCTTGGGGGATGGAACGCCCAGTTCCACACAATTGGCGAGCCACCGCTCCATCAATTGTACGTCCTGCATCATTATCCAGCTCTGGGCCGGCAGAAGTTTGCTAATGGAAAGAACATCCAGCGCTGGCCACGGATGCATATGATTTGCATCAATAAATGCGAGCGTTGCGCCAAGGTCGTCAATCGCATCTTTGAAATCATTGCTGTCAAAGACGAGCTCTGGCGTTGTGGTGCCCGTATGCAGTTTCCAATTTTCAGCGAGTGACGGATAGTTCATACCTACCACTCTGCCGACCTCATGGCCCTCTTCACCATGATATTTTAACAGGTCCACACTCTGTAAAAAGGTCTTCCCGGGTTTCAGCAACCCAAGCTTGTCGGCTGCGTACAGGATGAAGGCAGACGAAACGCCCGAGCACACTCCGACTTCCAACATTCCCTTCGGTTGCATTGCTGACATGAATGCAGCCATGAAAAACGCATCGCCCGCCGTGATCGGCCCGCCAAATTTTCCCCGCAGCGGTTTGGAAAAGAAACCGCTGACGATATTCTCTATTCTTCCCCAGTCCCGCGCGGTCAACTCTTGAAAGATAGGGTCGGATTTCTTCATTATGTCTTGCGTAGAGGCTGATCCCTGTCTGAGCTTTTCTAGCTCGGAGCCGAAATAGATATCCTTCAGGAGTTTGTTCTTTATCATGTCTATCGCTTTTTTGTGATTCCGTTAGCGCTTGCAACGGAAAACCGCCTGCCTTCTCACTAGACTATTTCCCTGGCTTGGCAAACAATTCAGCCAGTTTTCCTCAAGCAACCGCTGGGTGCGGGCAACATGATGTCCACGTTGCCCACTGGCAACTCTCCTTGAGCGGGTGGCGCGTTCGATCGACCCCGGTGGTCGCCTCGCGTCGACGATTTGCGGCTTCTTCGGTCGCCATTTGCTCTGCCTTTGCGTTGACCGCGAATAAGCGCGGGATTGATATGCGCGACGCAGCTCATCGGCATCATCGCGGCCCCTCTGAGTTCAACCAAGAGATACACGCTCCCGTACACTGTGAGTGAGGGCTCGGAAAAGAGCTGCTCGCGTTGTCGCTCGCAACGAGCCGGCAACGGCTGACTACTCATGCAAGGCTCCGCCCGTTCGCGGCTGAAACGCGCCCCCGGGGCGTTTCCAAGACGCCGCGAACCCCACGCAACCTTCTTCGCAGCAGCGTATAAAGCGTAGGATTTGCTCCCACCCCACCGACGAACCCAGCCGTTTCGCATCGGCGAGGTGAAGCCCCATCCTAGATTCATCCCGGATGGTCCGCGTGAGCCGCGCCTCGATCGCGCCCCACCGCACCGAATATTCCGCGCCCCTTTCCGGCAACGTCCAGACGCAATGCATGTGATCTGGCAACACGACCCACGCAACGATCCCGAACGGCCGTGCCGCCCGCGTCACCCGCACCGTCTCCCGCAACGCCCGGGCCTCCCGCACCAACAGATCGCTCGCACGATCCGCCACGGCGGTTGTGAAGCAAGCGTGGGGCGCATACTCGTGCACACCGCTAGCGAGAAACTGCTGGGGAAATAGTAAGCAATGCGCCCGAAATTTCTCACAGAATATCGCCTACACTTTGCGCTAATATCCTGGCCAATAGCGGCCATTTCTACCTATCTGTTCTTCTTCACCGACCAAGGCATAGGTCTGTTCAGGTATGTCAGCTGCCTCGTTGTTACCTTGATACTATTCCTGCCTGACTACGTCTTGTGGCTATACTGCAAGCTTCGGGGACAGGCGTAGGGTGGGTGAAACCCACCGTGCCGCAGCACTGACCCCACACCCGCGTAGGGCTCCGCCCGTTCGCGGCTGAAACGCTCCCCGGAGCGTTTCCGAGACGCCGCGAACCCTACACGCAACCTTCTTCGCGGCGCCCGCGTTGGCCGGCCACATTCCCAACCGGAGGTCCGATCCATGCCCACGCCCGCCGAACTCGAAGCCGCCTTCTGGAAGGCGCTGCGCGCCGACATGACCGTCATGCTGGGCTGCGACGGGGCGCCGCCCCGGCCCATGACCGCCGCGCTGGATGGCGATGCGGACCGCGCGCCCATCTGGTTCTTCACCGCGACCGAGACCGATCTGGCCCAGGCCACCGGGACCGGGCCCAAGCCCGGCCTGATGACCTTCGCCGCCAAGGGCCACGATATCTGGGCCACGGTGGAAGGCACGCTCGTCCTCGACATGGACCGCGCCGTCATCGACCGGCTCTGGAACCCCTTCGTCGCCGCCTGGTACGAAGGCGGGAAGGACGATCCCTCGCTGCGGCTCGTGCGTTTCGACGCCACCAGCGCCCGTCTTTGGGAGGATGGCTCCGCCCTGGTGGCGGGGGTCAAGGCGCTGCTGGGCGCCGATCTCAAGGATGACTATCAGGACAAGGCGGCCACCGTGCGTCTCGACGCCTGACCGCGCCCCGGCACGCGTGGCCCTCGCGCGTGCCGAAACGACCGGTCCGCCACGCCTCACCCCCGAAATCTCACCCCCGCCAGACCGCCCACCAGCACCGTCGCCGCGGCGGGGCCACCGCCTCCGGCGTCGCTTCCATCTCCACCTCGCCGCCCGGCACCGGGCGCAGGCCCGATGCCGCCAGGATGCGCCGTTCCGCCAGCCGGTCCAGCTGCACCTTCTGCACCGCCTCGCCCGCTTCCTCCCGCGTCAGCACGCGCCCCGTCCCCTCATCGGTCCAGAAATTCCCCGGCGCCCAGCTGCCGTCATGGACCCGCGCGCGGTCCTCTTGCCGGTGGATGCGCGCCAGTCCGTCCATGGAGACCAGCGCCGCCACCGGGCGCCCGTGCCGCGTCAGCACGCAATGGCAGCGCGGGTCCTGCACCCGGCCCACCATCTCGGCCAGCCGCTCGCGCGCCTGCGCCATGGGCAGGGAGAGCCGGTGGGGGGTGTCGTGTTCGGCCATGGCGACCTCCCGAATTTTGTACAAATTGTCGAAACGGGTGCTGAAAATGACCCCGAATTGTGAATTTTCGGTTTCTGGCGGGGCGGGCGAACGGCGGCGGGCGAACGGTTGCTTGCCGGAAATCTTTTGTTTCCGTCTGGGGCCTTGAGGCAAATTCGGGGACATGGAAGACGCCTCATGTGGATTGTGATGTTCTGATTGTCGGCGGCGGTATCGTCGGTGTGTCCGTCGGCGCCCGGCTGGCGCAGGCGCTATCCGTAACCCTCTGGGAAGCCGAGGAAAATCTGGGCTATCACGCCTCCGGCCGCTCTGCCGCGATGTTCGAGACGCGCTATGGCCCGGCCCCCGTCATCGCCCTGAACCGCGCCTCCGAACCCGATCACAAGGCCGGCAACCATCTCAGCCCCCGCGGCCTCCTCCTGGTCGGCATGTCCGGCGAAGAACCCGCCTTCGCCCATGATTGCAAACGCTTAGGTCTCGCTGACCTCACCCCTGCCGAGGCCCGCGCGCTCTGCCCAATCCTGTCCGATTCCGTCACCCGCACGGCCCATACCGACAGCGCGCAAGATCTTGATACTAATGCGATTCAGCAAGTGGCGCTACGGACGATCCGGCGCCATGGGGGCACGGTGACGGCCGCGCGACCGGTGGAAAGGATCACCCGCTTGAAGGCCGGATGGGAGGTCCGTTCGGGCGACGCCGTGACGACCTGCCGGACCCTCGTGAACGCCGCCGGCGCATGGGCCGACCGCGTGGCCGAGATGGCCGGCATCGCCACGCTCGGCCTCTCGCCCCTACGCCGTTCCGTCGCCCGCATCGCCGCGCCCGCGGGTCAAGATGTCACCGCCTGGCCGATGCTTCTGGGTGCCGGAGAAAGCTGGTATGCAAAGCCGGATGCAGGGGCGCTCCTTGTCTCTCCCGCCGATGAGGATCCGTCCGAACCCATGGATGCCTGGCCCGAAGACCTTGTCCTTGCCGAGGGCCTGGCCCGTTACGAGGCGGCTGTCACCACCGCTGTCACCCGGCCCATCGCCAGTTGGGCGGGCCTGCGGACCTTCACGCCGGATCGCGTCCCGGCGCTGGGCCGAGCAAAGGACATGCCGGATTTCGTCTGGGCGGCGGGTCTCGGCGGATATGGGTTCCAATCGGCCCCGGCCGCGGCGCAGCTCGTCGCGGACTACGTTCTGGGCCAGGCGCCCACACTCGATGCCGACGCGGTCGCGGCGCTCGATCCCGGTCGGTTCCTATGACGCGGAAGCTGACCCTGCCCGACGCGCTGGCAGAAGGGCCGGATGGCCTGCTCTCGGCCCCATCGGCGACGCGGAACCTCGGTCCGATCCTTGATGTCCTGCTGCCGCACCTGCCAAGGGCGGGCACCGTCCTGGAGCTCGCCTCCGGCACGGGCCAGCACATTGCCGCCCTGGCAGCCCACCGCGCCGATCTGCACTTTCAACCCACCGAGCCGGACGAGTTGCGCCGCAACGCCATCGACGCGCGCTGCCGCACGATACGAAATGTCGGCCACGCGGTCGCGCTGGATGTCAGTCGCCGGGGTTGGGGCCAGCGGCTGTCGGTCGAGATGGTTCTGACCGTCAACCTTCTGCACCTGATCTCCGAGGCTGAAATGGCAGTCCTGCTGGACGAAGCGGCCGCCGCCCTCGTCCCCGGCGGCGTCTTGGCGATCTACGGGCCATTCCTGCGCGGCGGAGAGACGACCAGCGCGGGCGACGCCGCTTTCGATGCCAGCCTGAGACAGCAGGACCCAGCCATCGGCTATAAGGACGATGCCATCCTCTGCTCCGTCCTCGATGCGCTGGGCTTCAAGGTCGATCTTCGAGAGATGCCGGCGAACAACCTGATGGTGCTGGCATGGAAGGCCGGGCACCGGACCATCTGAAGGTCAGCGCAGCCGAGCACTCACCCCGCCAACCGGGCCCGCAAATCCGCCAGCGTGGCCATGGCGGCCGCATCCCAAGGCGCCGTCTTCGCGCGAAAGAGGGTTGCCTGACTGGCATGGATCAGCCCGTCTTCCAGGATTTTCAGGTGGTTGGCCCGCAGCGTCTCGCCAGTGGAGGTGATGTCGGCGATGGCCTCGGCGGTACCATTCTTGACCGTCCCCTCCGTCGCCCCCTGGCTATCCACCAGGCTGTAATCGGCAACCCCCCGGTCGCGCAGGAAATCCCGGACCAGACGATGATATTTGGTGGCGATCCGAAGACGGTGGCCATGGGTCTGGCGGAACTGCGCGGCCACGGCATCCAGGTCGTCCAGATCGTCCACATCGACCCAGAAGGCGGGCACGGCGAGGATCAGATCGGCATGGCCGAATCCCATCTTCGCCAAGGGCTCCACCTGCTCATCCCATTCGACGAGCCGCTCGCGGACCAGATCGCTGCCGGTCACGCCGAGATGGATGCGGCCCGCGCCCAATTCGCGCGGGATCTCTCCGGCGGAGAGCAGGACGAGGCTGATATCCGCACCCTGCACGCGCCCGGCATATTCCCGGTCGGAGCCCGACCGTTCCAGCGTCAGGCCCCGCGCGCCGAACCACTCGAACGTCTTCTCCATCAGCCGCCCCTTGGACGGAACGCCAAGGCGGATCATGCGCGTGCCTCCAAAAGGCCCGGACGGATGACCCCGCCGACGGCGGGCACGCTGCGCCCATCGCCCAAGGCGGCGGTCAGCGCGTCGTAACGTCCGCCCGTGGCCAAGGGGGGCTGTCCGGGACGACCCGATGCGGTGAAGGTGAAGGTGAAGCCGTCGTAATATTCCATGGAAGACCGGTGGCGCGCGGGGCCGAAGGGCAGGGTGCCCGGGTTGTAGCCGCGCCGGGCCAGCGCCTCGGCCCGGGCCTCCAGCCGGTCGGCGGCGGGGCCCAGGGTCGGCAGGTCCACCGCCATGTCGCGGATCGGCTCCACCGCCGCGGCCAGCGGCCCGTCCATGGCCAAGAGCGCGTCGATGACATCGGCCTCTGCCGTGGCGATGGGGGGCTGATCTGCTTCCGCGCGCAGGGCGTCCAGCCGGGCCGCGATCTCGTCGCCCGCGCGCAGGCCCACGGCCACGCCTCCGGCGGCCACCAGATCGGGGGCTGCCGTGGTCTCCAGCTTGGCCAACAGGGCCGTGCGGGACGCGCTGGGCGCCGCCTTGCCGGTGAAGCGCTCCATCAGACGCCGGAAGCGGGCCGGGCGCCAGATATGACGGCGCAGGGCCGCGCGGCGCTCGGGCGAGGTGGCCAGCCCGTTCACCGCCGCGATCAGCAGGCCCGTATCGCCGATGGCCGCATCCGGGGACCAGGGCGCCAGCGTGCGCGAAATCAGATCGAACACCTCCGCATCCGCCGCCGCCGGATCGCGGCCATCGAAGATCTCAAAGCCCACCTGCAGGTATTCGCGGGCGCGCCAGCCCTCGCCCTCCTGCCGCCGGAAGACCTCTCCGGAATAGGCATAGCGGGCGCTGTCCTTGGCCGAGGCCATATGCAGCTGCGCCACCGGAACCGTGAAGTCCGGGCGCAGCATCATCTCGCCCTCGCGCGGATCGGTGGTGGTGAAGGCGCGGGCGCGGATATCCTCGCCGTAAAGGTCGAGCAGGGTGCCCGCCGGTTGCAGGATCGCGGTCTCCACGATCTCCGCCCCGGCATGGCGGAACCCTTCGAGCAGCCGGGCCGCCCGCGCACGCTCCGTCGCGGTGATCATCCCAGCAGGGACCGGAGATGCGCCACCAACCCATCCAGCGGCACTTCTGTCTGGGAGGGGTTTTCCTTCCATTCCTCAAGGCTGGCCTCTTGGGCGAGCTTAGCGCCGAGCACCAGATCCTTGACTTGCACCACGCCGCGCGCGGCCTCGTCGGAGCCTTGGATGATCGCCGCCGGGCTGGCGCGTTTGTCGGCGTATTTCAACTGGTTGCCGAAGTTCTTGGGGTTGCCCAGATAGACCTCGGCCCGGATGCCTGCATTCCGCAAATCGGCGCAGATCGCCTGGTAATCGGCCATCCGGTCGCGATCCATGACCGTGACGATGACGGGTCCCTGCGCCGCCTTGTCGAGGCGCCCCTTGGCGTCGAGTGCGGCCAGCAGCCGGTCCACCCCGATGGAGATGCCGGTGGCGGGCACGGCCTGCCCGGTGAAGCGGGTGACGAGGTCGTCGTAACGCCCCCCGCCCGCGACGGAGCCGAACTGGCGCGGGCGCCCCTTCTCGTCCTCGATCTCGAAGGTCAGCTCGGCCTCGAAGACCGGGCCGGTATAGTAGCCGAGGCCGCGGACCACGGAGGGGTCGATTAGTATGCGGTCGTGCGAGTACCCGCGGGCTGCCATCAGGTCGGCCATCTCTGCCAACTCTTCCACACCCTCTTTCCCGGCTTCGGATTCTCCGACAAGTGAGGCGAGCGCACTGATAGTGGAATAATTCGCTAGGCGCCTCTGCCCCTCCTCCGTCGACATCTCCTGCCTAACTTTCGCGAAAGGATCGTCGCCTTCTTGACGGCCACGTGCAGAAACAAACCGATTAAAGAACCCCAAGTTCATTGAAACTGATCCGCTGGCGATCTTTTTCGCTGCAGTGTCACGCGCGCTCAGGAATGAGAGGATTGCATCGACGGCGGTATCACCCAACCCGGCCCCTTCCGTGAAATCCCCGCTCTCATCCTTCCGGCCCTCGCCCAGCAGCGCACGGACCCCGTCAACACCGAGCCGATCTACCTTATCAATCGCCCGCAGCACGATCCCCCGTGTCCGTTCATCGTCCTCGGCGATCCCGGCAACCTCCATCACGCCGTTCAGCACCTTCCGGTTGTTCACCCGAACGACGTAATCCCCGCGCTCGATCCCCACCGCCTCCAGCGCATCGGCCAGCATCGCGCACATCTCGGCATCCGCGGCCACGCTCGCCGTCCCGACCGTATCCGCGTCACACTGATAGAACTGCCGGAACCGCCCCGGTCCCGGCTTCTCGTTGCGCCAGACCGGCCCCATCGCATAGCGGCGATAAGGCGTGGGCAGGTCGTTGCGGTGTTCCGCATAGACGCGGGCCAGGGGTGCCGTTAGGTCGTAGCGCAGGGCCAGCCAATCGGCGTCTTCGTCCTCCTGCCAGGCGAAGACCCCCTCGTTCGGGCGGTCCACATCGGGGAGGAACTTGCCCAACGCCTCGACCGTCTCCACCGCGGAGCTTTCCAAAGCCTCGAACCCATAGCGGTGATAGACCTCGGCGATCTTCTCCAACATGGCCTTGCGCGCCGTGACCTCCGCGCCGAAATAGTCGCGGAAGCCCTTGGGCGCGCGGGCCGCGGGGCGGCGGGGTTTCTTGGGCTTGGCCATAGTGATCCTCGTATCGCGGCGCCACGCATATTCGGGTGCCGGGCGCGTCGCAACCATCGGAGCGGAGATGTCGGAAGAGAGCGAAGCGCGCATCGCCCATCTGGAGCGGATGCTGGACGACCTGTCGGACGTGGTGGCCCGGCAAGCCGGAGAGATCGCCACATTGGAGCGCCGGGTCCGCCTTCTGATGGAGCGGGCCGCCGAGGCGGAGGCAGAGGGGACGGCCCCGTTGGCCGATCAGCGCCCGCCCCACTGGTAGGCGGCGGGGCAACCCGGCGCGTTTGACCGGACGGGCCGGCGCGCGCATCGTTCCGGCATGATCCTGACCGACCTGCCGCCCGGCTTCCACGACGATCCCTTCCCGCATTACGCCGCCTTGCGCCGGGCCGGGGCAATCCGGCAGCCCGACGGGTCGATCCTGCTGGGGCGCCACGCCGATCTGGCGGCCATCTACCGCGACACGCAGACCTTCCGGTCCGACAAGCGAGAGGTGTTCGGGCCAAAATTCGGGGACGGGCCGCTCTACGACCACCACACCACATCGCTCGTCTTCAACGACCCGCCTCTGCACGGAAGGGTGCGGCGGGTGCTGACCGGCGCGCTGACCCCACGGGCGCTGGACCGCCTGCGGCCGGGGCTTGAGCGTCTGGTCGACAGCCTGCTTGATCGGCTGGGAGGGGAGGCCGATCTCATCGCGATGTTCGCCGCCGCCATACCGGTGGAGGTCATCGGCGACCTTCTGGCCGTCCCCCGGTCCGAACGCGGCCCGTTGCGGGATTGGTCGCTCGCCATCCTGGGCGCGCTGGAGCCGTCCCTGACACAGGCCCAACTGGATAAAGGGAATGCCGCCGTGCGCGATTTCCTCGCTTATCTCCGCGATCTGGTGGCGCGCCGACGGGCGCAACCGGGCGATCCGGAGACCGATGTTCTGACCCGCCTGATCGCGGGCGGCGATCTCTCTGAGGCGGAGCTTCTGCACAATTGCATCTTCATCCTGAATGCCGGGCACGAGACGACCACGAACCTGATCGGCAACGCGCTCTGGCTGCTGGACCGCCACCCGGATCAGCGCGACCACGCCGCCGCCGCCGCCATCATCGAGGAGACCCTGCGGATGGAGAGCCCGAACCAGTTGGGCAACCGTCAGACCACCCGCGCGGTCGATCTCGCCGGGGTGACGGTCCCTCCCGGCACCGATCTGCATCTTTGCATCGGCGCCGCGAACCGGGATGCCGAAATGTTCGATGCCCCCGAAGACTTCCGGTTGGACCGGGGCACGCCCCGGCATCTGGCCTTCGCCGCCGGCCCCCATACCTGCGTCGGCCTTACCCTCGCCCGGATGGAGGGCACGCTCGCCGTCTCACGCTTCCTGCGGCGATATCCGACCTATCGGATCACCGGGCTTGCCAGGGCTGCGCGCGTCCGGTTTCGCGGGTTTTCCCGTCTGGACGCAGCCCTCGGGTAACGGCCGCGTCGCAAAGGACGCCGCCGCTACCCGTCCATCACCGGCGCATGGCCCTCCAACTCGTCCTCGATATGCGCATGAATGATGTGGTCCATGCTGGCCTCGGCGGTGAAGCCCAGGCGCATGGCACGGGCCGGATCGAAGCCCCGCGGCCAGGGCTCGACCAAAGCCGCGATGGCCGGGTCGGGCACACGGCGGATCAGCCCCGTCGCGCGGTCCCCGGCGACCCGGCCCAAAGCGGCGACCATCTCGCCCACGCTGGCCTTGACGCCCGGCAGGTTCAGCGCGCGCCGGGGACCCAGCGGGGCGAGGTCCATTTCGGCGGCATGGATCAGAAACCCGGTGGCGGCGCGGGGGCTCGCGAACCAATGGGTGATCTCGTCCGAGACCGGCAGAACCGCTTCCTCGCCGATCAAGGGCTCCCGCAGGATCGAGGAATAGAAACCCGATGCCGCCGCGTTCGGCGCGCCGGGCCGGATGCAGATCGTCGGAAAGCGCAGTGAGATGCCGTCGATCAGGCCGCGCCTTGTGTAATCGTTGACCATCAGCTCGCCCATGGCCTTCTGCGTCCCGTAGGAAGTCAGGGGAAACGTCGCCTGCTCGTCGGGGATGTCGTCGGGCACGGGCGCGCCGAATACCGCGATGGAGGATGTGAAGATCACGCGTGGGCAATAATCGGGCTGCGCCGCGATCGCCTCCAGAAGCGCGATCGTGCCCTGCAGATTGACCGCATAGCCCTTGTGAAGATCGGCCTCCGCCTCGCCCGAGACGATGGCCGCAAGGTGAAAGACCACGTCCGGGCGGCTCTCGACCAGGGCGGCCGCGGCTTTCGGGTCGGCTAGGTCCACCGACAGGGCGGCACCCGGAATGCCCAGCGGCATGACAGGCGTGATCACGTCGGCCAGGATCAGCCCGGAAATGTCGCGCCCGCCCAGCGTGCCCCGTTCGACCAGAGCCTGTGTGAGCTTGCGACCGACCATCCCGGCCGCGCCGGTGATGAGGATGTTCATAGTGCCCCCTTCTCAACGATGCGCAACAGCTAGAGCTGCGGAAGATCGCGGGCAAATATGCGGCGCCCTTTCGCAACCCCTGCAAGGCCACCAGGACGCTCGCAATGGCCGTCGGCACGCGCCGTTATCGCCTAGCGCCGCGCGGTCATTGTCCTTCCGACAGGCCCGACGGAGACGGGGCATGTCCCGTCCAGGAAAGGCCACGCCATGCGATCCGCACTTCTCGTCACGCTCCTCGTCCTATCTGGATGCGGGACGGTCACAGAGCTCTATTGCAGCGGTCTCGGCGATTATGACGTCGGTGCGCGTCTCGCACGCGACGGACGGGATTTCGGCGCGGTCCAATCGGAGATCGCGGCCTGCCAGGGGACGGCGGCTCCGATTGCCGCGGATCGGGCGCGGGCGGGTTGGGAGGCAGGCCGGGCCACCTATTGCACACCATCCAACGCGGCCCGGCTCGGACAATCCGGCCACACCATCACCGGCATCTGCACGGCGCAGGAGCGGGCGGCCATGGCGCAACCGTTCCGGACCGGATTGCTTGTGCGAGAGATCGATCGGGATCTCCATTCGGCCCGCGCCCGCTTGGACGATCTCAGGGCCGAACTCCGCGCCACGCCCACGGACGATGCGCAAAAGCGCCGCCGCATCCGCGGCGAGATCGACACGGCGGAACGACGGCTCGCGCGGCTCGAGGATCGGCGGTTCTTCCTTCTGGCCCTCGCCGGATGAGGGCGGCTCAGGCGAGCCCGGCCTGCGCGAAAAGCTCGCGGATATCGGTCTGGGGCCGGGGGCCGATATGCTCGATCACCTCGGCAGCGCAGATCACGCCCATGCGCGCGGCCGTGCCCAGATCGCGCCCGCTTGCGACCCCGTAAAGGAACCCGGCGGCGAATTGGTCGCCCGCACCCGTGGCATCCACGACCTTCGCCCGCGTAACCGGCGCGACGAAACGATCGCTCCCGCGCCGCACCCAAACGTCCTCGCCCGAGCGGGTGCAGGCCACGATCTCGCAGACCTCCGCCGCCCGGTCCAGCGCGGCATCCAGATCGTCGGTCTCGTAAAGCGTCATCCATTCCTGGGCATTGCCGATGGCGATATCGAGATCCTCGGCGATGAGTCGCTGGAAATCCGCCCGGTGCCGCTCGGCGCAGAACGGATCCGAGATCGTGATGGCCGATCGCCCGCCCGCCGCCTTCATCTTGGCCGCCGCCTCAGAGAAAGCGGTCTTCCCGTCATCCTTGTCGAAGAGATACCCTTCCAGGAACAGGAGGCCGCCACCGGCGAAGATGTCGGGAACATCCGCCGAAGAGATATCAGCACCTGCCCCCAGATAGGTGTTCATCGACCGCTCACCGTCGGGTGTGACGAAGATCATCGACCGGGTCGTCGGCAGCTCCACCTCCATGGGGTCATTGGGAAAGGCCGTGCCCGACGCGCGCAGGGCTTCCGCGTAAAAACGGCCCAGCGCGTCGTTCTTCACCTTGCCGATAAAGGCGGTCGAAAGGCCCAGCGCGCCGATCCCGGCCAGGGAATTGGCCACCGACCCGCCCGGCGCCTGCGTCCGGTCCCCCATTGAGGCGTAGAGCAGCTCCGCCCGGTCCCGTTCGATCAGCTGCATGATCCCTTTCTCGATCCCCATCTGGTCGAGAAAGCTGTCATCGGCATGGGAGATGACGTCGACCACGGCATTGCCGATGCCGATCACGTCGAAGGTCTGGCTCATAGACGGCCCTTTGCTATGCTCGAAGGCCGGGGGTTTCACACCCCCGGACCCCCGTGGAGTATTTCCGGCCAGAGGAAGGCGCTGCCGACCTCCTGCCGGTTTGCCAAGCCGGGTTCAAGGCGGGCCCTGTCTTCCTCTGGCTACAAATACTCAAATCCCACGTCGTGAGACCCGCGCATTCAGGCGGTCTTCTCTTCGAACGGGCAGAGATCGCGGATCAGGCAGGCGCCGCATTTGGGTTTGCGCGCCACGCAGGTGTACCGGCCATGGAGGATCAGCCAGTGATGGGCATGGCGCTGGTATTCGGCGGGGACGTTGTCCTCGATGGCGCGCTCCACGACATCGACATTCTTGCCCGGCGCGATCCCCGTGCGGTTACCCACCCGAAAGATATGGGTGTCCACCGCTTGGGCCGGATGCCCCCACCACATGTTCAGGACGACATTGGCCGTCTTGCGGCCCACCCCCGGCAGGGCCTGAAGCGCGGCGCGCGAGGACGGGACCGCGCCGCCATGCGCCTCCACCAGAAGCCGGCTCAGCTTGATGACGTTCTTGGCCTTGTTGCGGTAGAGGCCGATGGATTTGATATGCGCGATCAGCCCCTCTTCGCCCAGGGCCAGCATCTTTTCGGGCGTGTCCGCGACCGCGAAAAGACCGCGCGTGGCCTTGTTCACCCCGGCATCCGTCGCCTGCGCCGAAAGCGCCACCGCCACGACCAGGGTATAGGCATTCACATGTTCCAACTCGCCCTTGGGCTCCGGTTCCGCCGCGTGAAACCGGGAGAAGATCTCCTTCAGGGTCGTGTAGGGAAGCTGCTTGGCCATGGCGGGCCTATGGCAAGGTCACGGGGACCGGGCAAGCATTAACCCGACCTCAAGGTCGACGCTCTATGCCCCGTGCGGACCCGTGGCGGAGATCTGACATGCAATGCGAGACCCTTTTCGGCTATGCCGCGCATGCCATTCCGGACCTCGATGGCGAAGGGCGGATCCGTTTGCGCACCGATTACAGCCCGAACGCGGATCGGGTGCGCGTGCATGTCATCTCCAAATCGCAGGAGGATCGGCATCGCGGCGGACATGATGGCGTTATCCGCGATCTGGACGGCAACATCCTGGCCTCGGGTCGCCTGATGGCCGCGCGGGATCTCTCGCTTCGGGGGCTGGACGGATCCTGCATCGATCTCGTGCGCATCGAGATGTCGGGCGCGCTGGTGGCCGTTCTGACAAGCGCGCCGTTGGAGCCCGGGGCGAGCTATGCGCGCTCTGCGGACCAAGCGCCGGGTGCCGGTGCGAAAGGGAAGGAGGGCGGCGCGGGCAGGCGACCGTCGGCGACCTTCCTGCCCGGCACGCGGATCTCGACGGAACGAGGCGAGGTCCCGGTGCAATGGCTGCGTCCCGGTGACCGCTTGCCGACCCGCGATCACGGCATGCAACCGCTCATCTGGACCGGGCGGCACGGCGTTTGGGGCGTGGACATCCTGCGCCTGGCGCCTGGGGTCTTATCCCATGGTGGACCGTCCCGCACCCTGACCCTCGCCGGTGGGCATCGTGTTCTCTTGGATGGCCCGGCCTTGCCCGTCCTCTACGGAATAGACGCGGCCTTCGCCCCGGCCCTGGCGCTTCGACAATGGCCCGGCGTGCACGCGATGGCCGGGATGGGCGGCGACGGCCATCTTCTGCGGCTGCCCCGGCATTGCGCCATCCTGGCCGAGGGGGCGTGGGTCGAGGCCAGTCATCCGGCCGACTCTGTCCCGGATCACATTGGCGATATGTTGCGGCCACCCACGGCAGCGCTGTTCGTCGATACCGGCTTCACCGCCTGCCTTCCCGGTCTCAGCCTATCGGAAACCCGGATCGTCCCGCCCCGTCCCCTGCCGTCGGGCCTGACGGGCACCGACTGACGGGCACCGACTGACGGGCACCGATCGACCGCGCCTTGCGAAGGCGCAGGTTCCGGGTCGCAAGAGATCCCCGCAAAGCCTAGCTTCGGACCGAGAGGACGAAGGAGGCCCCGATGGTCCATGCAGACAGAAGTATCGCGCCAAGCGGCGGCTACCACTACGATGTCATGCGCCGGGCCATCGACCTGATCGATGCCCGCGCCGATGCCCCGCCCTCATTGGAGGAGCTGGCCGCCGAAATGCAGATGAGCCCTGCCCATTTCCAGCGCCTGTTCTCGGCCTGGGCGGGCGTGTCGCCCAAGCGCTTCCAGCAATATCTGGCCCTGGGCCACGCCAAGGCCCTCCTGCGGGAGCGGTTCACCCTTCTGGATGCTGCCGCCTCCGCGGGCCTGTCGGGGACCGGACGGCTCCACGACCTGTTCCTGCGCTGGGAGGCCATGAGCCCCGGAGACTACGCCAAGGGCGGTGCGGCGCTGACCATCCGGCACGGCTTTTTCGATTCGCCTTTCGGCGAGATGCTGGCCCTGGCCACCGACCGCGGCATCTGTGGCCTGGCCTTCACCTCTGAGACCGGGCGCGCGGCGGCGCTGCAGGACATGTGCGCCCGCTGGCCCGCGGCCGAGCACATCGCCGACCCCGCGACGATCGCACCCAGGGTGGCGGACCTCTTCGCGCCCACGCGGGACCGCCAGGCGCGCCTCCACCTCATCGGGGCCCCGTTCCAGATCAAGGTCTGGGAAGCGCTGATGCGCATCCCCTCCGGCCACGTCACCACCTATTCCGAGATCGCGGGCGCCATCGGCCACCCAAAGGCCGTGCGCGCCGTCGGCACGGCCGTGGGGCGCAACCCGATCAGCTACCTCATTCCCTGTCATCGCGCCCTGCGGAAATCGGGCGGGCTGGGCGGCTATCATTGGGGCCTGCCGGTCAAACGCGCCATGCTGGCTTGGGAAACCGCGCGCCTCAACGAAAGGCGCATGGCCTAGCGGGCCCCTGTTATTGCCTAGCGCGGGCTCTGGCGGGCTTCTGGCGGCGAGGGTCCGCCCAGGGGGCTTGGATCGCGATGGCGTATCTGGAATGCCTAGTCGCGACCTGCGTTCCTAAAGGCGGGCAAAAACCACATGCGGTGTCACATGCCATTCGCGTCGATCCGTACCGACCACGCTCGCGTCACGATAACCTTCCCCAGGTCGCTTGGCGCGGGTCCCCAAGGTGCGGTGTTCAACGGCCGATACGGACGGGGTGCCGTTCAAGCACGACCCGCCGGGCGGGCCCTCACACAATCACAGAAAGTCGAGCTATGACCCTTCCTTCTTTCCCCATCGCCGCGACCCTTGTCGGCGTAATGGTCCTGTCGGGCTGCGTGACCGCCCCCGAGGGAGAGCCGAACCGCACAGGGAACGGCGCGCTGATCGGTGCGGCGGCGGGCGCTGTGCTGGGCAACGCGCTGGGCGACGGCGATAGCCGCACAGACGAGACGGTGGCAGGTGCGATCATCGGGGCCGGGATCGGCGGCGCCATCGGGCAAAGCCTGGATCGCCAGGCCGCCGATCTGCGTCGGGCCATCGGCGACGACCGGATCCTGATCACCAATACCGGCAGCCAGCTGATCGTCACCATGCCGCAGGACATCCTGTTCGCCACCGACAGCGCCGCGCTCCGCGCCGATCTGCAGGCCGACCTGCGGGCTCTGGGCCGCAACCTGCAGCAATATCCCAATACCAGCGTCCAGGTTGTGGGGCATACCGACAATACCGGCTCCGCCGCCTACAATCAGGATCTCAGCGAGCGGCGCGCCCGCGCCGTGGCCGGCGTTCTCTACGAGACCGGCGTCAATCCGGGCCGCGTGGTCGCCATCGGCCGGGGCGAGGCCCAGCCCATCGCCAGCAACCAAACTCCGGAAGGCCGCCAGCAGAACCGCCGCGTGGATATCGTGATCACGCCCATCGGCTGAGACTGCACATCCCTGACTCAGCAGGCCCCCGCATCGCCGGGGGCCTTTTGCGTTGAAGGATGCCGTTCAGTGGTCATATCTTCTGACCAATCCAGGGGGTTTGAGGCCATGCCGTTCCAAAAGGTCGAACCGGAGACGCGCGCCGCATCGGTGGTCCGGCAGATCGAGAACCTGATCCTGCGGGGGATCCTGCGGCCGGGCGACCGTTTGCCGCCGGAACGGGATCTCTCCGACCGGCTGGGCGTCTCGCGCCCCTCCCTGCGCGAGGCCATCGCCGATCTCTCCGATCGCGGCCTGCTGGCCACGCGGGCCGGGGCGGGCATCTTCGTGGCCGACGTGTTGGGCAATGCCTTCTCGCCGGCCCTGACCAGCCTTTTCGCCAGCCATGACGACGCGCTTTTCGACTACATCGCCTTCCGCCGGGATATGGAGGGTCTGGCCGCCCACCGCGCTGCCCGCAAAGCTTCCGACACCGATCTCGCCGTGGTCGATGCCGTCTTCCGCAAGATGGAAGCCGCCCATGGCAAGCGCGATCCCTCCGAAGAGGCGGCGCTGGACGCCGATTTCCACATGGCCATCGTCGAGGCCAGCCACAACGTCATCATGCTGCACATGATGCGCTCCATGATGGACCTGCTGCGCAAGGGCGTCTTCTACAACCGCTCCGTCATGTTCCGGCAACGGACCACCCGCGACATGCTGCTGGATCAGCACCGCGCCATCAACGACGCCCTGCAGGCCCGCGATGCCGACGGCGCGCGCGCCGCCGTCGAGGCCCATCTGACCTATGTCCGTGCCTGCATGTCTGATCAGCGCGAAGCCGACGCCCACGAGGATATCGCCCGCCTGCGGCTGGAGCAGGAGGCCGCGCGCTAGCGCCGCCGCCCCGCTCAGCGCGACCGCAGGTAATCCATCACGGCGGGCCGGACCGTCTGCTCTCCGTTCTCGCGCGCGGTCTCGATCACCTCGCGCACCTCGCTCAGATCGGCCCGCAGCAGGATATGCTTCACCGGCCCGATGGAGGCCGGTCGCATGGACAGGCAGCGCAGGCCCATGGCGGCGAAACACAAGGCTTCAACCGGGCGGCCCGCATCCTCGCCGCAGAACGAGACCGGCGTGTCGGTCTCCGCGCAGCGGGCCACGATCTGCTGGATCAGCGACAAAAAGCTCACGTTCAGCGTGTCATAGCGCTTGCGCACCAATTCGTTCTCCCGGTCCGCGGCGAAGAAGAACTGCTTCAGATCGTTCCCCCCGATGGAGATGAAATCGGCCTCCTCGAAGAACTTGCGCGGGGCAAAGGCCAAGGACGGCGTTTCCAGCATGGCGCCGACGGTCAGCGCCTCGGGCAGGATATGGCCCAGCGATTTCTCCCGATGGATCTCGCGCCAAAGATGGCCGCGCGCCGCGATGAACTCCTCCATCTGCGCGATGAACGGGAACATCACCGAAAGCGGCCGCCCCTGCGCCGCCCGCAGCAGCGCCTGCAACTGCATCCGCATGACGCCGCGCTTGTCGAGCCCCACGCGGATCGCGCGCCAGCCCAGCGCCGGGTTCGGCTCGTCGGCGGGCTTCATATAGGGCAGCACCTTGTCGGAGCCGATATCCAGCGTCCGGAACGTCACCGGCCGTCCCTTGGCCGCATCCATCACCCGGGCATAGAGCTTCGCCAAATCCCCACGCCGCGGCACCTGCGCTCGTGTCAGGAACTGCAATTCCGTCCGAAACAGCCCCACGCCTTCCGCGCCCGACCCTTCCAGCGACGGCAGGTCCGCGATCAGACCGGCATTCATCATCAGCTCGACCCGGTGGCCGTCCTGCGTCCAGCATTCCGCATCCCGGATCGAGGCGTAGCGCTTCTGCGCCTCGGCAGCCATGGCCAGCTTCTCGCCGAAGGCGGAGCGGACCATCTCGTCCGGCCGCAGGTGGATCACCCCCTGATCGCCATCCACCAGGATCGTGTCACCCGACAGGGCCTCGGTGGTGACCCCCCGCGCCTGCAGGACCAGCGGGATGGCCCAGGCGCGGGCCACGATTGCGGCATGGCTCCCGACGGAGCCTTCCTCCAACACCACGCCCTTCAGCTTGCGCCCGTATTCCAGCAACTCGCCCGGCCCGATATTGCGCGCCACCAGAACCGCATTGTCGGGCAGGGTGCCGGTGCCCCGCCCCTGTCCCGTCAGCATCCGAAGAAGCCGGTTCGACAGATCGTCCAGATCCGCCAGCCGGTCGCGCAGGTAAGGGTCGGCCCCCGACATCCGCGCCCGCGCCGCCGTCTGCTCTTTCTCCACCGCCGCTTCCGCAGTCAGACCGCGGGCGATGTCCTCCTCCATCCGGCGCAGCCAGGACCGGGAATAGGCGAACATGCGGAACGCCTCGATCACCTCGGTCTGCTCACGGTCGCCGGACGCGTCCGTCAGCATCTGGTCCACGGACAGCCGCAGCTTGTCGATGGCGTCTTGCAGGCGCTGCAACTCCTGATCCGGATCGTCCGAGACCGGGTTGGTGATCACCACACGCGGATCGTGCAGATGGACCACCCCTTCCGAATTGCCTTCCTGACCCACGACACCCCGGATCAGCACTTGCTGGGCATGGCGCGGCCGCAACGCCTCTCCCTCCCCGACAAAGGCGCCCAATTCGGTCATCTCGGCCAGGACCATGGCCACGACTTCCAGGGCATAGACCTCGTCTTCGGAATATTCGCGGGCCTCGCGCGATTGCACCACCAGCACGCCCAACCGCTCGCCCAGACGTTGGACGGGGACACCCAGGAACGAGGTGAAGACCTCTTCCCCGGTCTCCGGCATGAAGCGGAACCCCTTGGTCCCCGGCGCATCGGCCGTGTTGATGGCACGCCGCCGCCGCGCCACCTGACCCACCAGCCCTTCGCCTAGCCGCATCCGCGTCACATGCACCGCGTCTTTCTTCAGGCCATGGGTCGCACATAGCTCCAGCGTGTCGGCATCGCGGTTCAGATAGATGGAACAGACCTCGGTCCCCATGGAATCGGCCACCAGATCCACGATCCGGTCCAGCCGCTCCTGGCCCTGGCCTTCCTCCGCCATGACGGCCTGAAGCCGCCGCAGCAGCTTGCGGCTTTCGGTCTCCTTGGTGATCGGCATTCTGCCCCCAGGCGGTCGTACAGCGCCAGCTATAGGCGAGGTCGCCCGCGAAGGGGAGGGGCGTTGCAGCCCGTGCCCGTCTCGGCAATGCGCCGTCAAAACGGGAATGCGCGCAAGCAGACTGCGCATGTCGCCCCCCGCGCCTCGATCGCGCGGAAGGCGACCTCTCTAACGGGCCGCGATCATCGGTGTCGGATCGGGCAGAAAGCTCGGAACGGTCAGCCCCAGGGCGAACATCGCGGCGAGCAGATAGACGGGAAGTGTTGGCAGATGTGACATGGCCTCACCCTGCCCGGATCATTGCAGGACGGGCGATATCGGCCGGCTGTCATCCGATGACACTGCCGCGAAACTGCGAAAATCGGGCGGGCTTCAGGCCCTTTCCAGCTCGAAGATGTCATGCAGCTGCTGCACCGCCAGCTCCATGAACTTCCGGTCGATCAACACGCTGATCTTGATCTCCGACGTGGTGATGACCTTGATGTTGATCCCCACATCCGACAGCGCCTTGAACATCCGCGCCGCGACCCCGGCATGGGACCGCATCCCGATCCCCACCACCGACACCTTGGAGACATCGGTATCCGCGATCAGGTCGTGGAAGTTGATATCGCCTCGCTCCTTGGCGGCGGACACAGCCTTCTCGGCGCGGGCCACCTGATCCACCGGCAGGGAGAAGGTCATATCGGTCCGGCCATCCTCGGCGATGTTCTGGACGATCATGTCCACATTGACGCCCGCCTCAGAAAGCGGCCCGAAGATCGCCGCCGACACACCCGGCCGGTCGGCCACGCTCACCAGCGTCATCTTGGCTTCGTCCCGGCTGAAGGCGACGCCCGCAACAACATTCGACTCCATGATGTCCTCCTCGTCGCAGACCAGCGTGCCCGCCTCGTCCGTCGGTTCCTCGAAACTGCTCAGCACCCGCAGCTTCACCTTGTAGCGCATGGCCAGTTCCACCGACCGTGTCTGCAGCACCTTCGCCCCCAGCGATGCCAGTTCCAGCATCTCCTCGAAGGCGATCTTGTCGAGCTTGCGCGCCTTCGACGTGATCCGGGGGTCGGTCGTATAGACGCCGTCCACATCCGTGTAGATGTCGCAGCGCTCGGCCCCGAAGGCGGCGGCGAAGGCTACCGCCGTCGTGTCCGACCCGCCGCGCCCCAGCGTGGTGATCCGGCCCTCGGGGCTGATCCCCTGGAAGCCCGCCACCACGGCCACCTGCATCCCCTGGCCGAATTTCGAGTCCAGATTCTCGGTCGGGATTTCCTCGATCCGGGCCGAGCCATGGGCGGAACTGGTCTTCAGCGGCACCTGCCAGCCCTGCCAGGATCGCGCCTCCACGCCGTTCTCCTGCAGGACCAGCGACAGAAGGCCCGCGGTCACGTTCTCACCCGAACTGACCACCGCATCGTATTCCCGCGCATCATAAAGCGCGCCGGTCTCGTTGACCCAGCCCACCAATTCGTTCGTCTTGCCCGCCATGGCCGAGACGACGACGATCACATCGTAACCCTTGGCCACTTCCAGGCCCACGCGCTTGGCGACCCGCCGGATGCGGTCGAGATTGGCGACGGACGTGCCGCCGAATTTCATGACGAGGCGCGGCATGGCGGTCTCTCTGATCTCGGTCGGCTGGCTGTTACGGGGCGGGCGCGGGCGGCGCAAGGTCAGGGCAGCAGCGCGTCCACCAGCCCGTCCAGATCGGCGTAATCGTGCAAGAGCCCCTCAGGGGACAGCGCCGCCACCTCCGATCCGCCGGGCGCGAAGGTCACCAGCACGCAGGGCACGTCGGCCCGCTGCGCCGTGTCGCGGTCGGTCTTGGTATCCCCGATCAGGACGGTACGGCCCCGGTCGCCCGCCGCATCGCGCACGGCTTCGAACAGGTGTTCGGGGTCCGGCTTGCGCACGGGCAGGCGGTCCGCACCCACCAGGCTGTCGAACAGGTGATCGGCCTCCAAGGCGGCCATCAGCTTGCGAGCCAGCCCCTCTGGCTTGTTGGTGCAGATGCCCACCGCGTCCCCCCGGTCCCGCAACCTGTGCACCGCGTCCAGCGCGCCGGGATAGAACACCGTCTCCCGGCAGATCGCCGCATCATAGGCGTCCAGCAACGGCCGGTAGCCGCGATCCACCTCCGCGTCATCAACCGCGCCCACACGTGAAAGGCCCAACCGCAACATCGCCCGCCCGCCTTTCAGCGCGGTGGCCCGGTCCGCCTCCGCCTCGGGGTCCAGCCGGACGTCGCGCCCCAGATGGGCCAGCGCCGTATTGGCCGCCGCCAGCAGGTCGCGCGACGTGTCGCAAAGCGTCCCGTCCAGGTCAAAAATGACGCATCGTTTCATGCACTGGTCCCTATCCGCCGATGCCGCGCTTGCGGCACGGCTCCCGGCAGGTAGAACGAGGCCACGACGGAGGAAAGGCCAACATGCCCACAGCCCTGATCATCCTGGCCGCAGGGCAAGGCAGCCGGATGCAATCCGACCGGCCCAAAGTGTTACACGAAGTGGCCCATGCACCCCTCCTGATCCACGCCCTCCGCGCTGCCGAGAGCCTCGCGCCCGAAAGCATCGTCGTCGTCACCGGCCATGGGGCCGAGGCTGTGGAAAAGGCGCTGGACGGGACCGGCGCCGTCACGGTGCGCCAGACCGAGCGGAACGGCACCGCCCATGCCGTGGCGCAGGCCCGCCCCGCGCTGCAGGATTTCGAGGGCGATGCCGTCGTCCTCTATGGCGACACCCCCTTCATCCGTCCCGAAACCCTGACCCGCATGGCCGAGATGCGCGCCAGTGGCGCGGATGTGGTCGTCCTGGGTTTCGAGGCCGCCGATCCCGGCCGCTATGGCCGCCTTGTCGCGCAGGGCGACCGCCTGGAACGGATCGTCGAGGCCAAGGAGGCCACCCCCGAAGAACTGGCCATCACGCTGTGCAATTCCGGCGTCATCGCCGCCGATACCCAAACCCTCTTCACCCTCATCGATCAAGTCAGCAACGACAACGCGGCGGGCGAATACTACCTCACCGACATCCCCGCCTTGGCCCGCGCTGCCCGCCTCTCCGCCCGCGTGGTGATCTGCCCCGAGGCCGAGACGCTGGGCGTGAACACCCGCGCCGACCTCGCCGCCGCCGAAGCCGCCTTCCAGGCCCGCGCCCGCGCATATGCCATGGCGAACGGCGCCACGCTCACCGCCCCGGAAACGGTGTTCTTCGCCCACGACACCATCATCGGCCGCGACGTGACCATCGAGCCCCATACCGTCTTCGGCCCCGGCGTCACCGTCGAAAGCGGCGCCACCATCCGCGCCTTCAGCCACCTGGAAGGCTGTCACGTCTCCGAAGGCTGCGTCCTGGGCCCCTATGCCCGCCTCCGCCCGGGCGCCGAACTGGACCGCAACGTGAAGGTCGGCAACTTCGTGGAGGTCAAGGCCGCCCAGGTCCAAGAGGGCGCCAAGATCAACCATCTCAGCTATGTAGGTGACGCCGAGATCGGCCCCCGCGCCAATATCGGCGCAGGCACCATCACCTGCAATTACGACGGCGTCTTCAAGCACCGCACCCAGATCGGCGCCGACGCCTTCATCGGCTCCAACACCGCCCTCGTGGCCCCCGTCACCGTGGGCGAAGGCGCCATAACGGGCTCGGGCAGCGTCATCACCATGGACGTCCCGGACGGCGATCTGGCGCTCGCCCGCTCCAAACAGGTCAACAAGGACGGCCTCGCGGCCCGGCTCATGGCCAAGCTGCGCGCCGCCAAGGCAAGGAAGACGAACTGATGTGCGGGATCATCGGCATCCTGGGCGACCACCAGGCCGCCCCCCAAATGGTCGAGGCGTTGCGCCGCCTGGAATATCGCGGCTACGATTCCGCCGGTATCGCCACCGTTAATGACGGCGTGCTGGACCGGCGCCGCGCCGTGGGCAAGCTGGTGAACCTGGCCGACCTGCTGGTCACCCAACCGCTGGAAGGTTTCGCGGGCATCGGCCATACCCGTTGGGCCACCCATGGCGGCGTCACCCAGGGCAACGCCCACCCCCACCGCGCGGGCCGGGTCGCTGTCGTCCATAACGGCATCATCGAGAACTTCCAGGACCTCCGCGCCGAACTGGAGGGCCACTGGGAAAGCCAGACCGACACCGAAACCGTCGTCCGTCTTTGCGAACGCTTCCTGGCCGAAGGCAAATCCCCAAAAGAAGCCGCCTTCGCAACGGTGGACCGGCTCGAAGGGGCCTACGCCCTCTGCTTCCTCTTCGAAGGGGAGGGCGATCTGCTGATCTGCGCCCGCTCCGGCCCGCCCTTGGCCATCGGCCATGGCGAGGGGGAGATGTTCGTGGGCTCCGACGCCATCGCGCTGGCCAGTCTCTCCGACCTCGTCACCTATCTCGAAGATGGCGACCGCGCCGTCGTCACCCGCGCTGGCGCGGAAATCTTCGACGCCCAGGGCCGCCGCGTGAACCGCGATGCCCGCCGCGTCTCCATCGACACCGCGCGCATGGAAAAGGCCGGGCACAAGCACTTCATGGCCAAGGAAATCCATGAACAGCCCCACACCCTGAAGGACGTCCTCTCCCTCTACCTGCAAGACGACCACGTCGCCCCGCCCGCCGATTACGACTTCGCCGCCACCGACCGCATCCAGATGGTCGCCTGCGGCACGGCCTATATCGCCTGCACCGTGGCAAAATACTGGTTCGAGCAGCTGGCCCGACTTCCCGTCGAGGTCGACGTCGCCTCCGAATACCGCTACCGCGAAGGCCCCATCGGCGCCGAAACGACCGCCCTCTTCGTCAGCCAATCAGGCGAGACGGCCGACACCCTTGCCGCGCTCCGCTACGCGAAGGACAAGGCCCGCGCCATCCTCTCGGTCGTCAACGTCCCAGAAAGCTCCATCGCCCGCGAATCCGATACGGTCTTTCCGATCCAGGCGGGCGTCGAGGTGGGCGTGGCCTCCACCAAGGCATTCGTGAACCAGCTTGCCGTCCTCCTGGCTCTGGCCATCCGCGCCGCCCGCCAGCGCGGTACCATCGACGCGGCGCGCGAGGGGCAGATCGTCGCCCAGTTCCAGCACCTGCCGGGCCTCCTAAGCCAGGCCATCGCGCTGGAAGATCGCTGCGAAGCCCTGGCCCGCCGCCTGTCAGAGGCCACGGACATCCTCTTCCTGGGCCGCGGGCCGATGTTCCCCATGGCCCATGAAGGCGCGCTCAAGCTGAAAGAGATCAGCTATATCCACGCCGAAGCCTATGCCTCGGGTGAGCTTAAGCACGGCCCCATCGCGCTGGTGGACAAGACCCTGCCCGTGGTCGTCTTCGCGCCCATGGACCCGCTCTTCCACAAGACCGTCTCCAACATGCAGGAGGTCATGGCCCGCGAAGGTCAGGTGCTTCTGGTGACCGATGCCGAAGGCGCCGCCGCCGCCTCAGACGGCGTGTGGGAGGTGCTGGTGATGCCCTCCGTCGACGCCCTCTTCGCACCCATTCTCTACGCCGTCCCGGCGCAGCTGCTCGCCTACCACACCGCCGTCCACAAGGGCACCGATGTGGATCAGCCCCGCAACCTCGCCAAATCGGTCACGGTGGAGTGACGCCGGACGACGCGCTCGCCCGCCTGCGCGCGGCGGGCGACCCCGCGCGGGCCACGAAGATGGCCGCCTACCACAAGACCGACCGCACCCTGCTTGGCGTCCCCGGCGAGACGCTGAACGAGATGGCCAAGACCCTGCGCGGCGACCTGACCGTCGACGCCCGCTGCGACCTCGCCCAATCCCTCTGGACCGACGGCACATTCGAGGCCCGGCTGCTGGCCGCGAAACTGCTCACCCAGGCCCGGCTCTGCCCCGACGACCGCACCTGGTCCATCCTGCAATCCTGGCTCCCAGATTTCGACGGCTGGGCCATCGCCGACACTGCCTGCGGCGCCATCGCCCGCCGCCTGACGGCCGACCCTGCGCGCCTCGACACCGTCGAAACATGGACCACCTCCGACCACCTCTGGACCAAGCGCGCCGCCCTCGTCGCCACGCTCCCCTGGGCCAAGCAGCGCCACCCCACTGCCGAAGAGGCCGCCGCCCGCGCCCGGATCCTCACTTGGGCCGCCGCCTACGTGCCTGACCGCAACTGGTTCATCCAGAAAGCCATCGCCTGGTGGCTGCGCGACCTCTCGCGCCGCGACCCCGCCGCCGTCCGCGCCTTCCTCGCCACCCACGCCCCTGCCATGAAGCCCTTCGCCGCCAAAGAGGCCGCGCGACTGCTGCCCGATTGACGCGACCGACGCGGCGCTCCAATGCTGCGCCCATGGTCCGGTTCGAGAAATCCTTCACCCGCCAAGAGCCCATCCCCGAAGCCGGGATCGAGGCCGCCGTGGCCGTCCTCCGATCCGGCGCGCTCCACCGCTACGGGGCCGAGCCCAGCCAGGTCGCCCAGCTAGAGGCCGAATTCGCCGCCCAGACCGGCGCGGCCCACGCCATCGCGGTTGCCTCCGGCGGCTACGCCATGGGCTGCGCCCTGCGCGCCCTGGGCATCGAACCCGGCGACCCGGTCCTGACCAACGCCTTCACCCTCGCCCCCGTGCCCGGTGCCATCGCCGCCGTGGGCGCCAAGCCCGTGCTGGTGGAGGTGACCGAGGATCTGGTCCTCGATCTGGACGACCTCGCGGGCAAGATCGACCGCGCCCGCATCCTCATGCTGTCGCACATGCGCGGTCACATCGTCGACATGGAGGCCCTGATGGCCCTCTGCGACGCCCATGGCGTGGCCGTGATCGAGGATTGCGCCCACACGATGGGCGCCACCTGGCAGGGCCGCCCGTCGGGGCGCTGGGGCGCGGTGGGTTGCTATTCCTGCCAAACCTACAAGCACATCAATTCCGGCGAAGGCGGCCTGATCGTCACCGACGACCCGGATCTCGCCGCCCGGATGATCCTCATCTCGGGCAGCTACATGCTCTATGCCCGCAACGGCACCGCCCCCGACGAAGCGGTCTTTGGCCGCCACAAGGGCACCACGCCCAACGTTTCTGGCCGCATGGATGAGCTGCGCGCCGCCATCCTGCGCCCCCAGGTCGCCGACCTGCCGCGTCAGGTGGAACGCTGGAACGCCCGCTACCGGGTGCTGGAAGACGGCTTCCGCACCGCGCCGGGCCTGCGCACCATCCCGCGCCCCCAGGCCGAAGGCTATGTCGGCTCCTCCATCCAAGTTTTGGCCGACGATCCCGGCCATGTGCCGCCCTTCCTAAAGGGATGCGCCGCGCGCGGGGTGGAATGGAAATGGTTCGGCGCCGAGCAGGCCCAGGGCTTCACCTCATCGCACCGCCATTGGGGCTATGTCGCGCCCCATATCCTGCCCCGGACGGACCGCGTCCTCGCGGGCCTCCTGGACATGCGCGTGCCGCTGACCTTCGATGCCGAAGATTGCCGCCTGATCGGCCAGATCGTGGCCGAAGAGGCGGCGCGCCACCTGGCCGGATGATCGCCCTCAGACGGGGTTGAGCGTCTCGTCCTCCGGATCCTCCGCAAGCCCCGGCGTCGCAGCGGCCTCCGCCGTGGCAAGCGCCAGCTGCCAGGTATCCACATGATCGTCGATGGCCCGCAACAGATCGCCCGGCGACTTGGCATGCGGCATGTTCAGACCCAGCGCATGGGCGATCAGCTCCGAGCAGAACCAATGGCCCCGCTTGTGACGGCGGAAGTTGAAGAGCTGGGACAGCACCATGGCCCACAACTCGTAGGGCGCGCCCAACTGGGCGGCCGCGCGGTCCCAGGTGTCGGGCGGCGCCCAGGGCACGGCATAGATGTCCCATTTGTGGGGCTCCAGCGTGATGTCCTTGATCCGCACCCCGTTGTCGCGGTTCGACGCGCTGATGCAGGTCACCGTATCCCCCCTGCGCGGGATCTCCTCGGTCCGGATCAATTCGCAATGCGAGAAGGGGGAGCGTGTGGCGTAGCGGACGATCCGGTCCGCCATCGTGCCGCGCCCACGATAGAAGGCGACGTAATACTGACTCATCGGAACTGACTCCCCAAGACGCGATAGGCGGTAAGCTGCCGATCCAGTGCCCTTGGGTCAAGTAAGGGATCCCTGACCCTTCGCGGGATTCGTCCAACGCGACAGATTGCGCGCATCGGTGGACGGCGACGCGGTCACGCGCTATGAACTGAACAAGCGTTCAATTATTCGGGGGAGGCCCATGTTCAACGCCAGTATGCAGTTCGACCTGGGCGAGGACGTGAACGCCCTGCGCGAAATGGTCCATCGCTGGGCGCAGGACCGGGTCCGCCCCATCTCCGCCGAGATCGACCAGACCAACGCCTTCCCGGCCGACCTCTGGCCCGAAATGGGTGAGCTGGGCCTCCTGGGCATCACGGTCCCCGAAGCCGATGGCGGCGCGGGAATGGGCTACCTCGCCCATGTCATCGCCGTGGAGGAGATCGCCCGCGCCTCCGCCTCGGTCAGCCTCAGCTACGGCGCCCACAGCAATCTCTGCGTCAACCAGATCGCGCTCAACGGCAATGCCGAACAGAAGGCCCATTATCTCCCGAAGCTGATCTCCGGCGAACATGTCGGCGCGCTCGCCATGTCCGAGGCGGGCAGCGGCTCCGACGTCGTCTCCATGAAACTGCGCGCCGAAAAGCGCAACGACCGCTACGTCCTGAACGGCACGAAATACTGGATCACCAACGGCCCCGACGCGTCCACCCTCGTCGTCTACGCCAAGACCGACCCAGAGGCCGGGTCCAAGGGCATCACCGCCTTCCTGATCGAAAAATCCATGAAAGGCTTCTCCACCTCGCCGCATTTCGACAAGCTGGGGATGCGCGGCTCCAACACCGCCGAGTTGATCTTCGAAGACGTGGAAGTCCCTTTCGAAAACGTGCTGGGGGAGGAGGGGCGCGGCGTCCAGGTCCTCATGTCCGGCCTCGATTACGAGCGTGTCGTGCTGGCGGGCATCGGCACCGGCATCATGGCCGCCTGCCTGGACGAGGTCATGCCCTACCTCTCCGAGCGCAAGCAGTTCGGAAAGCCCATCGGGTCGTTCCAGCTGATGCAGGGCAAGATCGCGGATATGTACACCGCCATGAATTCCGCCAGGGCCTATGTCTACGAGGCCGCCAAGGCCTGCGACCGCGGTCAGGTCACCCGCCAGGACGCAGCCGCCTGCTGCCTCTATGCCTCGGAAGAGGCCATGAAACAGGCCCACCAGGCCGTGCAGGCCATGGGCGGCGCGGGCTTCATGAACGACACCCCCGTCAGCCGCATCTTCCGCGACGCCAAACTGATGGAAATCGGCGCCGGCACCTCCGAGATCCGCCGAATGCTGGTCGGGCGGGAACTGATGGGGGCCATGGGGTGAGCGGCGCAGACAATGCATATGTTCGCGCCCTAGACTATCTGTCTTCCGAAATTGAGGGCACAGTCTCGGTGATCCGAGATATCATTGGTCACTCGGGGGAAATTGGAACACAGGTAGAGAGAGCATTTCATTCGGCATTAACAAAAGTTCTACCTGAGAGAGTTGGTGTATCCTCAGGTTTTGTATTGGACTCAGTCGGTGGTATTTCCTCGCAGCTCGATATTATTCTTTATGATAAGCACGGTGTCCCGCCTATTTTTCAGGATGGCGAACTTGGAATCTTTCCGGCTGAGGCTGTTTACGCTGCTGGAGAGGTGAAGACGAGACTTGGCTCAAAAGAAATTTCTGATGCTTGGGACAAATGCTTCAAATTTAAGTCGTTAGATCGAAGCTCTCAGTTTATTCGTCGTGGACAAATACAGTCAATTCACTATCTGTACGGTAAGGAAAGCCCTCATTGGCTGCCACAATTCTTTACGCTGGCTGTTGAAAGCCCAACTCGTGAAAATTTTCATAAATTAATTCGAGACACTATGCCAGAGATATCATCATATCAGATGGCAATGGAATCAATTTGTTGTTTGGATGGTAACCTAAAAATCTTCATGAGGACAAAGGCTACATGCGAAAGTGAAGAGGTACTCCCTGAAGCAGCGCAGTTTCTTTCCGGGCCGGACTTTAGATGGTGTACCTACACAACGCATCGACCTTGGGCGCTTTTTTCTTTACTTTTAACATCAGTCGCATCGCAGTACCCCCAAACAAAAGTCAATATGGTACCGTATGCCAGAAAGACTGCTTTCTGATGCTCCGTGCGTATAACGTCTCGCCAGAAAACAAAGATCCGTGGGTGGCGCTATGGTAGATATTAGCGCCGATTTCTACGTTCACTTCAGTTTCCGCTTGTTTTTGTGTTTGAGTTCATCAGCATGACGTTCCGTTATGAAGTTTTTGATCTTATCACTCTGGGCTTTTCTTCGGTCAGTATCCCCCGGCGTGCATATGTTTTCGAAATCGGATCGATCAAGGTAAGGCTCGAGGCATCCGGCATAAGACAAAGCTTCGGGATTCTTATCGTCCGTGGCGCAAGTCCACGCGAAGCGCCCGCAAAGAGCTTAACTCACCACTCTGAGCAGTCTCTGCGGAACATGAATGGCGGGGCGGTTCCAACTACACTGGAAATATGGCGATGAAACTCCCCACCACCCTCATCCCCGGCTCCGACGAGGCGCGCGCCAACCGGGCCGCCCATGAGGCCGCCCTGGCCGAGATCGCGGAGGCCGCGTCCTGGGCGCAGGGCGGCGGCGGCGAACGGGCCCGCGAGCGGCATCTGTCGCGCGGCAAGATGCTGCCCCGCGAGCGGGTGTCGAACCTTCTCGATCCCGGCTCCCCCTTCCTGGAGGTCGGCCTCTTCGCCGGGCACGGCATGTATGACGACGCGGCCCCCGCGGGCGGCGCCATCGCCGGGATCGGGCTCATCCATGGCCGTCAGGTCATGGTCGTCTGCAACGACGCCACGGTGAAGGGCGGCACCTACTATCCCGTCACCGTCAAGAAGCATCTCCGCGCCCAAGAGATCGCGGAGGAGAACCGGCTGCCCTGCCTCTACCTCGTGGATTCGGGCGGCGCGAACCTTCCCAACCAGGACGAGGTCTTTCCCGACCGCGATCATTTCGGGCGGATCTTCTTCAATCAGGCCCGCATGTCCGCCAAAGGCATCGCCCAGATCGCCGTGGTCATGGGCTCCTGCACCGCGGGCGGCGCCTATGTCCCCGCCATGTCCGACGTCTCCATCATCGTCCGCGAGCAGGGCACGATCTTCCTGGCCGGCCCCCCCTTGGTGAAGGCCGCGACGGGCGAGGTGGTGACGGCCGAAGAGCTGGGCGGCGGCGATGTCCATACCCGGCTCTCGGGCGTGGCCGATTACCTGGCGGAGGACGATGCCCATGCGCTGGCCCTCGCACGGGAGGCTGTGAAAAATGTACGAATTGACGAACGGGCCCAGAAAAACGACCCCGTTTCGTACAATTTCGATCCTCCGGCCTACGATCCGGCGGAGCTGTTCGACGTGGTCCCCGCCAGCCTCTCCACCCCCTATGACATCCGCGAGGTCATCGCCCGCCTCGTTGACGGCTCCCGCTTCGATGAGTTCAAAGCCCGTTTCGGCGAGACCTTGGTGACCGGCTTCGCCGAAGTGGGTGGGATGGCGATCGGGATCGTGGCCAATAACGGCGTCCTCTTCTCGGAGGCCGCGCAGAAGGGCGCGCATTTCATAGAGCTATGCTCGCAGCGGAATATCCCATTGGTTTTCCTGCAGAATATCACCGGCTTCATGGTCGGCAAGAAATACGAGAACGAGGGGATCGCGCGGCACGGCGCCAAGATGGTCACCGCCGTGGCCACCACCGCCGTGCCCAAGGTCACCATGCTGGTGGGCGGCAGTTTCGGCGCGGGCAATTACGGCATGGCGGGCCGTGCCTACCAACCGCGCTTTCTCTGGACTTGGCCCAATTCCCGCATCTCTGTCATGGGCGGCGCCCAGGCCGCAGGCGTGCTCGCAACCGTGAAACGTGAGCAAATTCAAAGGGCTGGCCAAGAATGGAGCGCCGAGGAGGAGGCCGAATTCAAACGCCCCACCGAAGAGATGTTCGCCCGGCAATCCCACCCGCTTTACGCCTCCGCTCGGCTCTGGGATGACGGGATCATCGACCCGCGAAAGTCCCGCGATGTGCTGATCCTGAGCCTGCGTGCCGCGCTCAACGCGCCCATCGAAGAAACGCGCTTCGGCGTGTTCCGGATGTGATGTCTGCGGATAGGCGATATCCGAGGCGCCTCCGACAGCCGTCACGCTTTCGCCCGGAAGCGGCGCTAAAGCACTGTCATGGCGACCGAAACCGTACCTCCCCGCTCTGCCCGGCTTCTGCGCTGGGCCGGTCGGTTGTTACTCCGGCGGATCGCCCGTACGGCGATCCTTTTGGCCATCATCACCGGCGCCATGACCACGACCGGGACGACGCGCAACGACATCGCGCTTTTCCTGCCCGCCTTCGCGCAGGAATTCGTGACCGTCATGAACGGGGCGTTGGCCGCCCGCCGCGCCGCCGACGCCCCAACAATCCCGGCAGCAAAGTCCGACTGCGGCCGTGCTCGCATTGTGCAGCGCGGCAATATCCGCTTCCAAACCGCACAGGAGCGACGCTGTTAAGGGGGTGCCCATGACGCGACTTGCGGCGGTCAAGGCGCGCTATCCCGGGGCGGAGGCCTTCCGGCTTGGCGATGGGCCCGAACTCTGCAAGCAGTTGACGGACCTCCTTATCTCCGGGGCGAAAACGGCCAGTTGCGGGGCCCTGCGCGACTATCCCGAGGGGGCTTCCGACCGCCCCGTCGTCGGACGCCGCGACATCGCCTGTCTCTGGGATTGGCGCCCGGCTTGCGTGATCGAGACGGTGGAGGTGACCGAACGGCGCTTCCGCGACGTGCCGGAAGATTTCGCGCTGGCCGAGGGCGAAGGCAGCTTCGAGGATTGGCGCAACGGCCACATCGCCTTCTTCAAGCGCAACGGCGGCTGGTCCGAGGAGATGTGGCTTCTCTGCGAACGGTTCCGCGTCATCGAGGTCATCGATCTCTCCGAGGGGCCGTCATGAGCGCGCCACCGACGGGCCCCTGGACACCGAAGGATGCCACCGGGATCCCGCGCGTGCCGCTGCGGCCGCGGGACGGGGTCGCCGTCTGGTTGCTGCATCCGGGTGCAGCGCCCGATTATTACGAGACGGTTTTCGACTTCGCCGCCTTCGTGGAGGCAAGCCGGACCGGCGTGCCGCATCTGGTCGTTTGGACCGGGCGGGATGATCTGGACCGCGCGGGATTGCGGGGCACGATCCGGCGGATCGTGTCGGCAGAGATCGACGCAGCCCGCGCCCAGCTGGCCGCCGGCGCGGTCGATCCGGGCGCGGTTCAGGATCAGCGGGCTATGGCCTTCGTGTTGACACTGGCTGCCCAAGGGGCGTTGCTGGCCACGCGCGCGACCCCGGTGGGTTTGGCGCTGAGCGCGCTGATCGGCGCGGCGGGTTTGGTGCTGGCACGCGATAGCGATGCGGGCACATCCGGTCCGGAGGCGGGCGCGAAGCTGGAAGCGGAGATCGCCCGCGTTCGCGCAGCGACCGACGCGGCCCTCGCACGGATGGAACTGCGGCTGCATCCCGATCTGGCGAAGGGACGCGGTGATCCCGAAGCCTGGCCGATCCCCGCGGCGGTCCAGGCCCTGATGGGGGATCGACGATGAGATTGGCGGATTGCTTGGCGACACCGACATTGGAACTGTCAAGGGGGGCGACGGCATGATCGGCCGCCTGCCGGATCGCCTGCGCGGCGTGATCCCAGAGATCCGCTTGCCGGAACTCGGGCGACGCGTGGAGATCCCCGTTCACGTGATCCACAATACAACGGACCCGGAGGACTACTTCTTCATCTTCGATTTCGAGCAGTTCGTGGAACGGTCGCGGGCCGGCGTCTTCGCGCGGCCAGTCGTAAAGATCTGGGCCGGTCGATCGGATTTCGACCGGCGGGCATTCGCGCGCCAGTTCCGGCAGGCTTTTGCCAGGGACTTCGATGCGGCGCGTGCGACATTGGACGCGGAAAGCCGCAAACGCGGCTGGTTCGGCTGGTTGCCGGCACCAACGGATTTGGTCGGGCTGGCCTCGACGCTGGCAACGAATGTGGTGCTCTTGATCGCGCTCTCGGCCGGGCGGGCGGTGTTCGGTCAGCTCTCCCTGCCCGGTTGGCTGCGTCGTCGCGGCGAGCGCGAGCGGCTGGAGGCGGCCATCGCGGACACGCAGGGGCACGTGGACGCCGCGCTGGAGCGGGTGGAGATCGTGTTGCACATGGACCTCTACCGCCATGCCTGGCGCGGCGCGCGCGGCGGGCGCCTGACAGGGATGGATTACGACGCATGGCCGCTGCCCGCGTCGGTGGCGCAATACCTGGATATCGAGGGGCCGGAATGTTCACCAAGATCCTGATCGCCAACCGGGGGGAGATTGCCTGTCGGGTGATCGAGACCTGTCGCAGATTGGGCGTGCGCACGGTCGCCGTGCATTCCGATGTGGATGCGGGCGCGCGGCATGTGGCCATGGCGGATGAAGCCGTCAGCTTGGGCGGGGCGGCCCCCGCCGAGAGCTATCTCAAGGGCGACGCGATCATCGCGGCGATGCAGGCCACGGGTGCGAAGGCCGTCCATCCGGGATATGGATTTCTGAGCGAGAACCCCGATTTCGTCGAGGCGGTGGAGGCCGCCGGTCTCACCTTCATCGGCCCTTCGGCCAAGGCGATCCGGGCCATGGGGCTGAAGGATGCGGCGAAGGCTTTGATGGCGGAGGCTGGCGTTCCCGTCGTGCCCGGCTATCAGGGCGAAGACCAGGCGCCGGACCGGTTGGCCCGTGAGGCGGAGGCCATCGGTTATCCCGTCCTCATCAAGGCCGTGGCGGGCGGCGGCGGCAAGGGGATGCGCCGGGTCGAGGGGCCGGGCGACTTTGCAGAAGCGCTGGAGGCTGCCGTCTCCGAGGCGGAGAAGGCGTTCGGAAATGGCCATGTCCTGATCGAGAAATGGGTCTCGACCCCCCGCCATATCGAGGTACAGGTCTTCGGAGACGGGACGCGGGCCGTCCATCTGTTCGAGCGGGATTGCTCGCTCCAGCGGCGGCACCAGAAGGTGATCGAAGAAGCCCCCGCGCCGGGCATGACCGCCGAGATGCGGGATGCCATGGGCGCGGCGGCGGTGCGGGCCGCCGAGGCGATCGGCTATGCTGGGGCGGGCACGGTCGAGTTCATCGTCGACGCCTCCGAAGGGCTGCGACCCGACCGCTTCTATTTCATGGAGATGAATACGCGCCTGCAGGTCGAACACCCCGTGACGGAGGCGATCACCGGGGTCGACCTTGTGGAATGGCAGCTGCGCGTGGCCTGGGGTGAGGCGCTCTGGATGGACCAGGGGGACCTGTCGATCACCGGGCACAGCTTCGAGGCACGGCTCTATGCCGAGGATGCGGCCGCGGGGTTCCTGCCGGCCACGGGGACGTTGACGCATTTAGCCTTTCCGGACGGCGTGCGGGCCGAAACGGGGGTGCGGGCCGGGGACGTGATCTCGCCCTGGTACGATCCGATGATCGCGAAGCTGGTGGTCCATGGGCCGACGCGGGGTGCGGCCCTGGGGGCATTGGAGCGGGCCTTGGCGGGGACGCAGGTTGCGGGGACGGTGACGAACCTGGCCTTCCTGCGCAGGCTCGCGCGCCACGATGGTTTCGGGCGGGGCCAGGTGGATACCGGGCTGATCGACCGGGAGGTCGCGGCGTTGACGGCACTGCCGGTGGCTTGCACACGCACGCGGGCCTTGGCGGCGATCCTGGCCTTGGGCTTGGACGAGGCCGTGCCGGGGCAGGGGTTCCATCTTTGGGCGCCGCTGACATGGAGCGTGACGCTGCAGCATCGCGGTGAGGAGATTGCGGCGCGTGTAACGGCCGAAGGCGACGGGCATTTCGCCGTCGACCTGGGCGACGGACCTTTGGCGGTGTCCAGGGTCGCGGCGGGCTGGGTGGTTGATGGCCGCCCGGTGGCCGCCGCCTGGCATCGCGATCCGGGGCGGCTGACCGTTTTCTGGGGCAATGCCTATCCGTTCGATCTGCGGGATCCGTTGGAGGTGGCGGCGGGGGACGCGGCGGCTTCGGGGGTGATCGAGGCGCCGATGCCGGGGCTGGTGAAGGCCGTCTCGGTGGCGGCGGGCCAAGACGTCTCGGCAGGCGATCGGTTGGCCGTGCTGGAAGCGATGAAGATGGAGCACGTATTGCGCGCCCCGCGGGATGGTCGGGTCGCCGAGGTCTTGGCGGCGGAAGGCGCGCAGGTGGAGGCGGGCGCGGCGCTTGTCCGGATGGAGGAGGAGGCGGCATGAGCGTGCCTGGCTTGCCCTGGACGCACTGCCCCTTCGTGCGCATGGCGAGGGAGCAGGGGTGACCGATGTCACGCTGATCGGCTACGACCCCAGCGTCTATACACGGGCGGTGCGGCTGGCCTTGATGGCGGAAGGGGTGGCGTTCGACTGGGTTCCGACGAACCCTTTCGATCCGGCCTCCGAGACCCGCGCCTATCATCCGTTTGGCCGCGTGCCGGTTCTGCGCCATGGCACCATGTCGATCTATGAGACGGCGGCGATCCTGACCTATATCGAGGCGCCTTCGCTGGCGGGCCGCCGCGCGATCCGGTGGTCTGCGCGCGGGCGACGCAGGTGGCGGCGATCGTGGATCATTACGGCTATTGGCCGATGGTCCGGCAGGTCTTCGTGGAGGGGGTCGTCGCCCCAATGCGCGCTACGGATCCGAACGCGACTGCCCTGGCCGAAGGCATGGCGGCGGCGCCGCGCGTGCTGGACGCGCTGGAGGTGATTGCCTGCGAAGGGCACGCCTTGGATGCGGCCTGTCCGGGTCGCGCGGATTGGCACCTTTTGCCGATCCTGGATTGCTTCGCGCTCTACGCGCCTGGGGCCGCATTGCTTGCGGCGCGTCCAACGCTTGCCGCCTGGCTCAGCGCGATGCGTGTGCTGCCTGCCGTCCGGGAGACGGCGCCGGGCCTGGAGGCGTTCGCATGACCGGCTTGCGGTTGCACCATGTTCCCGCCTCCCGTTCCTTCCGCGTGCTGTGGCTGTTGGAGGAGTTGGGCCTGGAAGCGGAGATCGTGACCTATTCGATCCGCGACGGGTCGCTCCGGGCGCCAGAGGTGCTGTCGCTGACACCTGCGGGGCGCGTCCCGGCATTGGAACTGGATGGGCAGGCGATCTTCGAGAGCGGGGCGATTGTCGAATATCTGGCGGAGACCCATCCAGATGCCGGCCTGGGACGGGCGCCGGGGCACGGGGAGCGCGCGCGTTATCTGCAATCTCTGCATTTCGCGGAGACCCAGGCCTCGCTGATCGAGAACCTCAACCTGTCCCATATCTTCTTGCGCCCGCCCGCGCGGCCCTCGATCCCGGTCCTCAAGGTGACGACGGCGCGGCTGCGCGCGACCCTGGCCGCGCTGGAGCAGATGTTGGAGGGTCGAGATTACCTGCTGGGGACGTTCTCGGCCGCCGACATCATGCTGGGCTTCAACCTTTGGGCCGCGCCCCGCTATGTGAAGCTGGCACCTTATCCGGCTGTCACGGCCTATCGCGACCGGCTGGCCGCCCGCCCTGCTTTTGTGGCGGCCCGTGCCAAGGACGGGGCACAGGATTTCTATGATCGCGCGTTCTACGAAATCCCTGAGGACTGATCATGGGATTTGGGATCCACGCCTCCGGCGGAAGTATTTGGGGAACATCGAAGGCACTTATGCGGTGGCGGGCGCATCACATGGCGGATCGGGTCGGTGAAGAGGGACGGGTGCGATGACGGGCGAGCGCGTCGAGATTTTCGAGGTGGGCCCTCGCGATGGGCTGCAGAACGAGGCGCGGGCGATCCCGGCGGCGGAGAAGATCGCTTTGGTCGACGCGCTCTCAGATTGTGGGTTCCAGCGGATCGAAGTGGCGTCCTTCGTGTCGCCGAAGTGGGTGCCGCAGATGGCCGATGGCGCCGCGGTCCTGGCCGGGATCGTACGGACGGAGGGGGTGCGATATGCGGCGCTGACGCCCAACCTGAAGGGCTATGCGGGCGCCTTGGCGGCGCAGGCCGACGAGGTGGCGATCTTTGCCAGCGCCTCGGAAGGATTTTCCAAGGCCAATCTGAACGCGACCATCGCCGAGAGCCTGGAGCGGTTCGCGCCCCCGGTCGCGGCGGCGCAGACCGATGGGATGCCGGTCCGAGGCTATGTTTCCTGCGTGACGGATTGCCCGTTCGACGGGCCGGTGCCGCCCGGCGATGTGGCCCGCGTGGTGGCGGCCCTGCGCGATCTCGGCTGCTACGAGGTCTCTTTGGGGGACACGATCGGGCGGGGGGTGCCGGAGGCGGTGGACCTGATGCTGGGGGCCGTGCTGGGAGAGATGGCGGCCGTGCAGTTGGCCGGGCATTTCCATGACACGTCGGGCCGTGCTGTGGAGAATGTGGATGTGGCGCTGGAGCGGGGCCTCCGCGTCTTCGATGCGGCGGTCGGCGGATTGGGTGGATGCCCCTATGCGCCGGGCGCGGCGGGGAACGTGGCCACCGAGGCCGTGCTGGCCCATCTGCAGGCGCGCGACTTCGTGACAGGATTGGACCCGGCGAAGGTCGCGGCGGCGGGGCGCATGGCGCAGGCCATGCGAACGGGCTGATGGACATCTTCCGTGGCGCGGAACGGCTGATGGCGATGGACGATGCCGCCTGGCTGCGACACGCCAATCCCTGGTCCGGCCTGACGCGTTTCACGGTCCTACCGCTGCTGGTCCTGGCGATCTGGAGCCGGGTCTGGCTGGGATGGGGCGCGCTGGTTCCCATCGTCCTGGCGCTGGGCTGGAATTGGCTGAACCCCCGGCTTTTCGACGCGCCCGCGCGGTTCGACCATTGGATGAGCCGGGCTGTCCTGGGGGAGCGCATCTTCCTGGACCACCGAACCGAGATCGCGGCGCAGCATGTCCGCGCGGCCACGGCGCTGACCTGGCTGAGCCTGCCGGGTGTCGTCGTCTTGGTTTGGGGCTTATGGGCGCTCTGGTGGGAAGGAGCGGTCTTTGGGACGGTGCTGTCGATCTTGCCGAAGCTCTGGTTCTGCGACCGCATGGTCTGGATACATGACGATTGGGTTCGGGCGGGACGGCCTGTGCCGGGGAGATAGCTACGATGAGTTTCGAGACGATCGCGGTGACGCGGGACGGACGCGGTGTTGCCCACGTGACGCTGGACCTGCCGGAGACGCATAACGCCCTGTCGGCGACGATGATGGACGAGCTGACCGCCTTCGCCGCCAATCCGCAGGCGCGGGTCGTCGTGCTGACCGGGGCGGGGCGATCATTCTGCGCGGGCGGGGATCTGCGTTGGATGCAGGCGCAGTTCGAGGCCACGCCGGAGCAGCGGGCGACCGAGGGGCGACGGCTGGCCCATATGCTGCGGGCGTTGAACGAGATGGGCGTGCCGCTGATCGGGAGGGTGCAGGGGCAGGCCTATGGCGGCGGAGTCGGTCTGATCTCCGTCTGTGACGTGGCCGTGGGCGCCGAGGGCGCGATGTTCGGTCTGACCGAGACCAAGCTGGGCCTGATCCCGGCGACGATCGGACCATATGTGATTGCGCGGATGGGGGAGGGCGCCGCACGGCGCGTCTTCATGTCCTCCCGGCGCTTCGATGCACACGAGGCGATGGCACTGGGCCTGCTGGCCAAGACCGTCCCGTCGGAGGATTTGGATGCGGCGGTTGAGGCGGAGGTCGCCCCCTATCTGGCCTGCGCGCCCGGCGCGGTGGCCGCCGCCAAACGGTTGGCGCGGCGGTTGGGCGGCGGCGTGGATGAGGCCGCCATCGAGGACAGCATCGCCGCCTTGGTGGCCCGTTGGGAAGGAGATGAGGCCGCGGAGGGTGTGGGCGCGTTCTTCGAGAAACGAAAGCCGCGCTGGGCGGAATGACGGTGCCCGTTCCGGTCGCGTCCAGTGGTGGTTGTCGGTGGCCGCAGGGTCGGTAATCTGCGCGCGCAACCGGGAGAGATCGTCATGCCGAACCGTCGCCGCGTCGTCCTGGGTCTGTCCGCCCTTTCGCTTGCGGGCTGCAATCTGAGCGTCGATGCCGGTTCGGGGACGTCGCGCGGGGCCCCTGGCGTTGCGGCTGTGCCCAATCCCGGTTGGACGGAATGGGTGGCGGGGTTTCGCAGCCGGGCCGCGGCGCGCGGCATCCGGCAGGATGTGTTGGCGGCCGCGTTCCGGGGGGCGGGTTACCTGCCCGGCGTGGTGGAGCGGGACCGCAATCAGACCGAATTCCGGCGGAGTTTCGAGGATTACCTGGCGATCGTCGCCAGCGAGGACCGGGTGCAGGCCGGACGGGCGGCCTTCGCGCGGCAGCGGGACGTGCTGGCCGCGATCGAGCGGCGATGGGGCGTGCCCCCGCAAATCGTGGCGGCGATCTGGGGTGTGGAAAGCCGGTTCGGCGCGCGGCGCGGCGATATCCCGGTCGTGTCAGCGACATCCACCCTGGCTTTCGACGGACGGAGGGGCGCGTTTTTCGAGGGGCAGTTGCTGGCGGCGATGCGGATCCTGCAGGCAGGCGATGTGACGCCGGACCGGATGGTGGGCTCCTGGGCGGGGGCGATGGGACATACGCAGTTCATTCCGACCTCGTATCTACAGAGCGCGGTGGATTTCACTGGCGACGGGCGGCGCGATATCTGGTCCGAAGATCCGACTGACGCGCTGGCCTCAACGGCCGCCTACCTGGCCGGCGCCGGTTGGCGGCGGGGCGCGCTGTGGTCGCGGGAGGCGGAGAACGGTCTGCGTCCGGATGCGGGTGGGCCCGCCTTTGCGATGGGGCCGAATTTCCGCGTCATCAAGCGGTACAATAATTCTGACAATTACGCGCTGGCCGTGGGGTATCTGGCGGACCGGATCGCTGGAGGTGGGCCTCTACGCCAAGGGTTTGGGCCGGATCGGTTCGGATTGACGCTGGCGGACCGGCAGGCGTTGCAGCGGGGGTTGAGTGCGGCCGGGTTCGATGCGGGCACGCCCGACGGGGTGCTGGGCGATCGGACACGTCAGGCCATCGCTGCCTATCAGCAACGCAACGGCCTATCCGCTACAGGGGAGCCGTCGCGCGCGCTTTTGGAGCGGCTGAGCTGACGCCATGTCGGCCTATACCGATCTCCATGATTGGTACGTCGCCTTGCCCGGGAACCGGTTCCGGATCGTCCGGCCGATCAAATGGGAGGTCGGGCGCAAGGGTTCGGACCTTTGGGTGATCGTGCCCATCGGCACGGTCTTCGACGTCTCCGTCCCGGTCTGGCTGCGCTGGGCATTCGATCCTCGGGATGCCCGCTACCTCAAGGCCGCCGCCCTCCATGACTGGACGCTGGAGGAGGGATGGGACGGCGTGACGGCGGCAGGTCTCTTCGCCGAGGCGCTGAAGGCCGACGGGGTGGGATTTGCGCGACGGTTGGCCATGGTGTTGGCCGTCATAGTCTGGACCTTTCGATAAGGTGTTCAGCCTTGGTCTGGCCCCAAAGATGCGGCAACCGGGCGGAATGTTCGGGTTCGGAAGATATGATCTGTCTGAGGCACGACAGGATTGGCTGCTCGACGGTCTGATCTGGTGCGCGGCGCAGGGTATCCTGACGATGCGGACACCCATGGTCCTTCCGACCAAGGAATGGTTTCGCGCCCCGTCCGGCCTTCCGCCCGAAGCCACCGCGGAGGCCCTTCTGGCTGATATATTGCGGATCGCGAGGATGTCGGACACAGCCATCGACCTGATGCCCATCGAAGTGCTGCCCGACGCGTTGCGCCATGGATACGGGCAGATGTCCGAGGTGGCGGGGACGTGGCAATCGGACGGAAACCGATCCTTGATCCGCTACGACCCGACCCTTCTGCGACGGCTACCGACCTTCCTGTCGATGATGGCGCATGAGGTGATGCATGAACGGCTTCGTGGGACGCGTATGGACTGGCCCGGCGGCGAAGAGCTGGAAGAGCTGATGACGGACCTTGCCGCCATCGCCAGCGGTTTCGGCGTGCTTCAATTGGCGGGGGCGGAGGATATCGGCTGGCAGGGCTACCTGCGCCAGGACAGCCGCGCGCATGCGCTGGCTCTGGTCTTGCGGGCGACCGACATCGCGCCCGAGGCAGCGGACGCCCATCTTCCCGCCCGCGCTGCGAAAGCGCTGCGCCGGGCCTTGCGGCATGTCGATACCGGACAGGATGTGGCAGAGCTTCGCGCCGCCTTGCCGCGTTGACCCCCGCGGGGGGGACGCCTAGAACGCATCCAACGTGATAATGGGGTCTGCAATGAACGCCATGCTGATGGAATATCTTCCGATCCTGATCTTCCTCGGGGTGGCGATCGGATTGGGTCTCGTGCTGATCCTGGCCGCGGCCATCATCGCGGTGCGTGCGCCCGACCCGGAGAAGGTGTCGGCCTATGAATGCGGCTTCAACGCGTTCGACGATGCGCGCATGAAGTTCGATGTCCGCTTCTATCTCGTGGCGATCCTGTTCATCATCTTCGACTTGGAAATCGCGTTTCTCTTCCCTTGGGCCGTGAGCTTCGCCGGTCTGTCGGATGCAGCCTTCTGGTCGATGATGGTCTTCCTCGTCGTGCTGACGGTTGGCTTTGCCTATGAGTGGAAGAAGGGTGCGTTGGACTGGGAATGATGCGCGGACGGGTCCTTCGGGTCTAGGCGCCGCCCGATAGCTCTTGCTGGCGAGCCGCGATCCCTATGCGGCAGAGCGCGGCGGGCGCGGAATGCGGCGCGATTGTTTCCAGTTCCGTGAATGCCCCCGGATGTTGGCCGGATTGAACAGGATCACCGGGATGGCGTCGGCCTGGACGCCGCAATTTCGACCCAACTTCGTGCCAGCTTTTCCCTTATTTGAGAATTCTGGGGAATCGCCATGACATCGCGGCTTGCGCTCTATCGCCTGTTCCGGCTCCGCCGTTTGATCGGGGTCGCGTCCGGTGTTCCGACACTTCTTCTGCTTTTCTTCGCGCTGTTCGCGGGATGGGAGGCGCTGCTTCTGCTGCCGCTGACCATCGGACTGCCGCTGGCCCATGCTTTGCGCTATCCGAACGAATGGGTCGAGACGATCCTTCTCTCGGCCCTGCTTGTGGCGGGGATCTATCTCACGGGCGTAATCGGGGTCTTCCTTGGACCGGTTGGAAAAGCCGTCCTAGTGTTGCTGGTCGTTGCGATCGCGGTCGGTCTGTTCATCTGGCTGAGCGAACGTGTTCCGGATTGGCTGGATCAGGGCGTGGAAGAGCCACTGATGGTGACGGCCCGCGCCCGGTCGCGGCGGCCGCTGGCCGAGTTGCGCGACAAGATCGTGTTGACGCCGGGGCGGCGCGATGCGCGGGTGACCTGCCACCAGCCCGATGACGATGGGTTGTTCAAGGTGACCTATCATTTCGAGACCCCGACGGTCGGTGGCTTTGCGTTGATGACGAACCCGGTCTCCTTCAAGGTCCGGCAGGAAGTCGACGAGCCGGAATGCCACGAGGTCCGCGTCGTGGGCGAGACCGGCAACGACGTCTCCGCCCTGCGCACGAGCTTCGCCAAGACCTGGCGCGGGACCGCGATCACCATGGAAGAGATCGCGGAGCCGATGACCAAGGCCAATGCCGTCGGATTTTGGCTGATGGACGGCCTGGCCGATTATCTGACCGACGAATTGGACCGGGCCGAGGGCCGTCCGCCCCGCGCCAACCGGTTCCTGCCGCGCGATAGCCTATCGGCGGAGATGGCGCGTTGGTTCGATGCCCGTATGGGCCGGGGCGCGACACCTGCGGAGTAAGGGCATGATGCGACGACGGGGCGCGGTCTTTCGGACTGCGGCCCGTCGTCGCTCGCGTTGATCTCCGTTCGGCCGGGCGTTACATGCTGCTCAGGCGCGGGCGGCCTCCAGACGCGGCCCGCATTCCCGGACGATCAGGAGGGGCCCATGGGCGTGCAGACCGGATTGAACACGGCCGAAGCCGATAAGGAGCACGCGACCCAGCTTCTGAACCGGGAATTGCAGGACAAGGGCTTCCTGCTGACCTCCACCGAGGACATCATCAACTGGGCGCGCACCGGATCGCTCCACTGGATGACCTTTGGGCTAGCTTGCTGTGCCGTCGAGATGATGCACACAGCCATGCCGCGCTACGATATGGAGCGGTTCGGCACGGCGCCCCGTGCGTCCCCCCGCCAATCGGATCTGATGATCGTGGCGGGCACGCTGACCAACAAGATGGCTCCCGCATTGCGCAAGGTCTACGATCAGATGCCGGAGCCGCGCTACGTGCTGTCCATGGGCTCCTGCGCGAATGGCGGCGGCTATTATCACTACAGTTATTCCGTGGTGCGCGGTTGTGATCGGATCGTGCCGGTCGACCTCTACGTGCCTGGCTGCCCGCCCACGGCCGAGGCGCTGCTTTACGGGCTTCTTCAGTTGCAGCGGAAGATCCGCCGCACTGGAACTTTGGTGAGGTGAGCGCGATGGACGAGCAACTTCGTGAACTGGCCGATCACATCAATCTGCGGCAGCCGGACCTGGTTTCGGGCCACGGGATCGCGCTGGGCGAACTGACGCTGGAGGCCAGCGCCTCCGACGTGCCCGCGTTGGTGGAGTTCCTGAAGACGGACGAAACCTGCCGCTTCGCGTCCCTCGTGGACATCACCGCCATCGACTATCCCGGCGATGAGCGGCGCTTCGCGGTCGTCTATCACTTCCTGTCGATGTACCGAAATCAACGGCTCCGGGTGAAGTGCTTCGTCCGGGAAGAAGAGATCGTGCCGTCGATCACGTCGATCCACCCCTCGGCCAACTGGTTCGAGCGGGAGGTGTTCGACATGTTCGGCATCCTCTTCTCCGGCCACCCGGATCTGCGGCGGATCCTTACGGATTACGGCTTCCGCGGCTATCCTTTGCGCAAGGACTTCCCGACCACGGGCTATACCGAGGTGCGCTATGACGAGGTGCAGAAGCGCGTGGTCTACGAGCCGGTGTCGCTGACTCAGGAATACCGGCAGTTCGACTTCATGTCCCCGTGGGAGGGCGCGGAATACGTGTTGCCTGGGGATGAGAAGGGCGAGGAGGCGAAGTGACCGAGGCGATCATCTTGGGCGAGTTCGTCTCGTCGACCATTATTCTCGGCGGTGCCCTCGTCTTCCTTGCCCTGTATCTTCTGCCCGCGCGCGTGCTTCAGAAGCGACATGGCTATAAGGCTTGGATCCTTGTCTTCGGTCTTATCCCGTATGTCGGACCGCTCGCCCTCATTTGGGCCTTCGCTGTATCGACCCCCTCCCGAGAGGTTGAAGAAATCACATGATGGACGGCGACCTGAACCCGCGCGGCTATGACGACGCTCTGACCGGCGAGCAGAAGATCCGCAACTTCAACATCAACTTCGGGCCCCAGCACCCGGCGGCCCACGGCGTGTTGCGCCTCGTCCTGGAACTGGACGGCGAGATCGTGGAGCGCTGCGATCCCCATATCGGTCTGCTCCACCGGGGCACCGAGAAGCTGATGGAGAGCCGGACCTATCTGCAAAACCTGCCCTATCTGGACCGTCTCGACTACGTGGCGCCCATGAACCAGGAACATGCCTGGTGCCTGGCCATCGAACGGCTGACCGGGACGGTCGTGCCGCGCCGGGCGCAACTGATCCGTGTTCTCTATTGCGAGATCGGGCGCATCCTGAGCCATATCCTCAACGTGACCACGCAGGCCATGGATGTGGGCGCGCTTACGCCCCCGCTCTGGGGCTTCGAGGAGCGTGAGAAGCTCATGGTCTTCTACGAGCGGGCGAGCGGAGGCCGGCTCCATGCAGCCTATTTCCGTCCCGGCGGCGTGCATCAGGACCTGCCGCCCGACCTGATCGACGATATCGACGCTTGGTGTGACGACTTCCCGCGCGTTATGGACGATATCGACGGGCTGCTGACCGAGAACCGCATCTTCAAGCAACGCAATGTCGACATCGCCATCGTCTCCGAGCAGGAGGTAATGGATTGGGGCTTCTCCGGCGTCATGGCGCGGGGCTCTGGCCTGGCATGGGATCTGCGGCGCGCGCAGCCCTATGAATGTTACGACGAGTTCGACTTCCTGATCCCCACGGGCAACAACGGCGATTGCTACGACCGCTACCTCGTCCGGATGGAGGAGATGCGACAATCGCTTGGGATCATGAAGCAGGCCATCGCGAAGTTGCGGGAACCGGAGAACCAGGGCGACGTGCTGGCCCGCGGCAAGATCACTCCGCCGAACCGGGGCGACATGAAGACCTCGATGGAGAGCCTGATCCACCACTTCAAGCTATATACTGAAGGCTTCCACGTGCCCGCCGGAGAGGTCTATGCCGCCGTCGAGGCGCCCAAGGGCGAGTTCGGTGTCTATATGGTGTCCGACGGCACCAACAAACCCTACCGAGCCAAACTGCGCGCGCCCGGCTATCTGCACCTACAGGCCATGGACCACGTGACCAAGGGCCACCAGCTAGCCGACGTGGCGGCGATTATCGGGACGTTGGACGTGGTGTTTGGTGAGATCGATCGGTGAGCGATGTCAGCTGGCATACCTGGCTCTATCTGCTGATCACCTACGTACCGCTCGAACTCTTTCTGGTCATCCTTGCGCCTATCGGCTGGTTGGCAGTTTGGGCTTTGGCCTTTGGCGGGGGCACCGCTTACGCGATCTGGGATGCGGTGGGTTCTTTTCGGGCCTATTTGCGGGGCGAGCCGAGGACACGTCCCATCTCCGTCGCCCAGAGTGTTCAGCGGGAATTGATAAGCCCGCGTGAAGCTGCTGAGCGGACTTACATCGACCGGTTTTGACCCGGCCCGTTCGTGTCGATGATGTCGGTGGGGCACGCGCGCTGTTCCGTAGATTTTATGGCTTTGGCATGAAAACGATTTGTAAGCGCAGCAATGGGCCTCGTTCTTTGTTTCAATTCCTGATCGCGGCGGCCTGCTTCCTGCTGCTTGGCACCCCCGCCCAGGCCGACCGCATCTGGCCCGACTTCACGGATGTCCGGAACTGCGTCCGCCTGGCGCCGAATCTCACCTTCGCCCTGATCGAGGAGGGGGCACGGTCAGACGAGCTGACCATCCGCGGACGGCCCTATTCGATTACCTTGGGGACGGATGGCTCAGCCCGGATCGTCTTGGCACGCGGGGATGTCTGTGCGCCGTCCGCCAAGAGATCGGGCACGGTCCGGTCCTTGTCGCAGCGCGAGGCGCGGGCGGCGGCGCGCGATGCGATTGCAGCCAATGGTTGCCGGATCCCCCTGGACGATCTTCCCCGCTTCGAACGCGCGGCGCGGCGGCATATCGCAGAGCGCATCGTGATCCGCTCTGGCAACACGGCGGAGCGGCGGGGCCTTGCCGCGGCGGCGCTGGTACAGGGCGCCCGCGGCCTTCTCGCGCGGGACGAGCTGCGCGGCGACCCGGGACGAAATGCCTTCCTTTTGACCCGCTGCCGTCCGTGATAGACGACCGCAAAACAGACCGAACCGGGCCTTCGACGAGGCCAAACGATCCCGCAGGAAGGACCTGATGCTCCGCCGTCTCCATCCCGAACAGCCCGACAGCTTTGCCTTCACCCCCGCTAACCAGGCTTGGGCCGAAGCGCAGATCACCAAGTATCCCGAGGGGCGGCAGGCCAGTGCCGTCATCCCGCTTCTCTGGCGCGCGCAAGAGCAGGAGGGTTGGCTGACCCGGCCCGCCATCGAGCATGTGGCCGATATGCTGGGCCTTGCCCATATTCGCGCGTTGGAGGTGGCCACCTTCTACTTCATGTTCCAGCTGCAGCCCGTGGGTTCCGTGGCGCATATCCAGATCTGCGGGACGACATCCTGCATGATCTGCGGAGCGGAGGATCTGGTCGCCGTCTGTCAGGAGAAGATCGCACCGCAACCGCATCAGATCAGCGAGGACGGCAAGCTAAGCTGGGAAGAAGTGGAGTGTCTGGGGGCCTGTGCCAACGCGCCCATGGCCCAGATCGGCAAGGATTACTACGAGGATCTGACTGTGGAGCGGTTCTCGGAGATGCTTCAGGCTTTCCGTGCCGGCGAAGTTCCTGAGCCAGGCCCGCAATCGGGGCGCTGGGCGTCGGAGCCGGCGGGCGGCATGACGTCTCTTGTGGAGCATGGCACCGGACGCGAAGAAAGCGCAAACGCCTCGGTCGCCTTGGCCAGATCCATCGGTGACACGGTGAAGCGGATCGACGGGACGGAGGTGCCGTTGGCGGCCCCTTGGGGCAAGTCCAATGCCGCCGACCCAGAGCCGGATGTGGCGGCCCGTGATCCCAAGCTACCACCTGCGGGACCGGATGGTCCGCAGGGGGGGCGCGTCGCGGGCCAGGATTCAGCGCCGCGGGGGCGGGGCGATGCCAGTGACGGCCATGCCAATGTGCGGGGATCGGACGCGACGGCGACGGCCAAGCCTCCGGAAGGCGCCGTCGCTCCCGTCAAAAGCGAATCGGTCGCTGCGTCTGCGCCTACCGCCGAAACGCCCAAAGATGCCGATCGGCCTGCGGCGCTCGATGCGCCGCGCGATGGGGCGGCGGACGACCTCAAGCAAATCCGCGGCATCGGGCCCAAGCTCGAAAAGCTCTGCAATCGCTTGGGCTTCTGGCATTTCGACCAGATTGCGAATTGGTCGGAGGCCGAGGTTGCATGGGTCGACGCGAACCTTGAGGGCTTCAAGGGGCGCGTGACTCGTGACGAATGGGTCAAACAGGCTAAACTCCTGGCCGAGGGAGGCGAGACGGACTTCTCGTCTCGCGTGAAGAAGGGGGACGTCTACTAGGGCGGCACCCCGCAAGTGACGGGGAGCCATACCCATGGACGATAACTTCAAGCCGGTCGGGACGCTGGAAAGCGCGGCCACCTGTTTCGGTGTCGCCGCCTTGGCGGCAGTGGCCGCTTGTGCGGCGCTCATGCTGATCGGAGACTGGTCATTCCTGCAGGGTATCTTCGCAGGATTTGTCGTTGCGGTTGTGTTGTTCTTTATCTTGATCGCGACCGTGGGGCGCCCACTTGCCGCGCCGGGCGGTGCGGATGGCGCGCAGCAACCGACTGCCGATCTCGCCGAGGCCGAAGCGCCCGGTGCGCCAGGAGCCCCCGCTCAGCCCTTGACGCCCCGGAACGTCAACGCGCCTTCACCCCATCGCGAGAGCATCGAACCCTCGCTGATTTCCACCACCTCGCACGAGGCGCTGAACGATCCGAAGGTCAACCGCGCGCTCTCATCCGATCCGATTGACACGCCCATGGCGGAGGCCGCGCCAGCGACTCGGGTTCCCGCGCCCGCGCCGATTAACGCCGACGCGGCGGGTGTCGCACGGCCGGTGGGCGCGACCACCGACCCTGCGCCGCAAGCACAGCCCGCGCCCCGGGATGGCGCCATCGTCTCGCCCGAGCCCCCAGCGGGTGCGTCACAGGAGGTTGACCGGAACGATGTCGCCCCGGATGGCGGGGAGAGCCCCGAACCAACAGCGACCGCGGCGGCACAAAGCTATAACGAGACGGCACCGATCGACGCCGAGGCGGAGCAGGGCGTGAAGCCCGAGACGCTTGATGGACCGCGCGGCGGGGCTGCCGACGACCTGAAACGAATCAAGGGCGTCGGCCCAAAGCTCGAAAAGCTGTGCAACAAGCTCGGTTTCTACCATTTCGATCAGATCGCAGCCTGGACAAACGAGGAGGTCGCCTGGGTCGATGCGAACCTTGAGGGTTTCAAGGGCCGAGTGCGCCGCGATGATTGGGTCGCACAGGCAAAGCTCTTGGCTTCTGGTGGCGAAACGGCCTTCTCGAAGAAGGTCGATGAGGGCGACGTCTACTGAGCGAGCCGTCGGGAGCGTCCTGTGAGCGCACCCTAGGTCCTTCCGCTTGACGCCGTTCCTGCCGCCCTGTTGAAGGAGGTCGGATGACCGGGCCTTCGCAACACGATATGGCCATCGCACGGCGGCAACGCCGGATTGGGATGGTGATCCTGGGCACCTTCGTGACCTGGGCGTTGGCACAGTTTGTCGGCGCCCGGTTGGGATTGCCGCTCCGCTGGATCGCCCTTGTGGACCTGGCCGCATTGGCCGCCCTCGGATGGGCCCTGGTTTTGACCTATGGTGTCTGGCGAATGCGCCGGGAGAAGGAGTAGGCGGATGTTGCAGGATCAGGACCGGATCTTCACGAACATCTACGGCATGCAGGATCGCAGCCTGACCGGTGCCAAGGCGCGGGGGCATTGGGACGGCACGAAAGATCTGATCGCTTTGGGGCGAGACAAGATCGTCGAAATCATGAAGGCCAGCGGCCTGCGTGGGCGCGGGGGCGCCGGCTTCCCGACGGGTCTGAAATGGTCCTTTATGCCAAAGGAAAGCGATGGTCGCCCGGCCTATCTGGTCATCAATGCCGACGAATCCGAACCCGGAACCTGCAAGGATCGGGAGATCATGCGGCATGACCCCCATACGCTGATCGAGGGCGCGTTGATTGCCTCTTTCGCGATGGGCGCCCACGCTTGCTACATCTACATCCGGGGCGAGTATATCCGTGAGAAAGAGGCCCTGCAGGCAGCCATCGATGAATGCTACGAGGCGGGGCTGCTTGGCAAAGACGCCGCAAAGTCGGGTTGGGATTTCGATCTTTATCTGCATCACGGGGCCGGCGCGTATATTTGCGGCGAAGAGACAGCGCTGATCGAAAGCCTCGAGGGCAAGAAGGGTATGCCGCGCATGAAGCCGCCCTTCCCGGCGGGCGCGGGCCTCTATGGCTGCCCGACCACCGTGAACAACGTCGAGAGCATTGCGGTGGTGCCGACCATCCTGCGGCGCGGCGCCGAGTGGTTTTCGGGCTTTGGTCGCCAGAACAATGCGGGCACGAAACTGTTCGCGATCTCTGGCCACGTGAATAAGCCCTGCGTGGTCGAAGAAGCCATGTCGATCACCTTCGAGGAACTGATCGAGACCCATTGCGGCGGCATTCGCGGTGGCTGGGACAATCTGAAGGCCGTGATCCCCGGCGGTTCCTCCGTACCGCTGATCCCGGGTAAGGACATGCGCGGCGCGATCATGGATTTCGACTACCTTCGGGAGCAGAAGTCCGGTCTGGGGACCGCGGCCGTGATCGTCATGGACAACTCGACGGACATCATCAAAGCGATCTGGCGGCTCTCGAAGTTCTACAAGCACGAAAGCTGCGGACAATGCACGCCTTGCCGCGAGGGCACGGGCTGGATGATGCGGGTCATGGATCGTCTGGTGAAGGGCGAGGCTGCCGTCGAAGAGATCGACATGCTGCTCGACGTGACCAAGCAGGTCGAGGGCCACACGATTTGCGCGCTCGGCGATGCGGCGGCATGGCCGATCCAGGGCCTCATCCGCCATTTCCGGGACGAGATCGAGGACCGGATCCAGCACAAGCGCGCCCCGCGTCCAGCCGTAGCCGCCGAGTAGCACCATATGAAATTTTCCTTTGCGGCGCTGGCGTCGGCTCTCGTCTTGGCCGGGTGCAATACCGGTCAGGTCCCGTCCCGTCCTGTGGCAGAGGTCGCGGCCGCGCGCGCGGCTCAGGATGCGCGGCGTGCCGAAGGGATCGAGCGGGTCTATGCCTTTGCGGTGCCTTTCGCCTATGCCCGGCAGATCGCTCGGAACTGCCGACGCTACGACCTGAACCGCCAAAGACAATTTGCCGCCGAGCAGGATGTCCGCGCCCTGCTGCGCGAAGCTGGTCTGAACGAGCGGCTCGTCTTCAGCACGCTCGAGACGCCGGAATTCAAGCGTCGCGTGCAGGACGACGGGATTGCGTGGATCCAGAAGCGGGGCATCGTCCTGAGCGACCGCGAGACTTTCTGCGCCGCCGGAGATGCCGAGGTCGCCGAGCGCTCCGAAATCGCATCCTACCTCCGTTAGCCCGTCCTTTGTCGCCAGTGCTGGCGCTGGGCGCGCATGGCGTGTAGCCCTCATGTGCCGTGTCGACGAGGATGACGAATGACCGAGACCTTCGCCCCCTATGCCCACACCATCGTGGCGCTGGCGCTCTGGCCGATCGTTCAGATCCTTCTGTCCTTCGCGGCCGTCTCCGGCACCCCGCGCGCCAAGACCGATAGTGGCCATCCGGTGCGCGACTATTCCGATCCCTTCTATCGGCGCCATCGGGCTTTTCTGAATGCGCAAGAGGCCGCGGCGCCGTTCATAGCCGCGTCTGTGGCGGCCATCCTCGCCGGAGCGTCTCCTTTCTGGGTGAACCTTTTTGCGTCGGTGTTCCTGGTCAGCCGTCTGGCGACGGCATCGGTGCATATCCTCACGGAAGTTCAGTGGTTGCGCTCGGCAACCTGGCTTTTCGGCTTCCTGTCGACGATCGCACTTGCGATCCTGGCGCTTGTCGGAGCTTTCACATGAGGGCGTTTCCGCCGGCCCTCGCGCTTGTCCTGCTTTCGGGCCTTGCCATCGCGCAAGACGAACCGGTGCCAGACTATTTCGTGATCGCTGTCTTTGATGTCTCGACTGCGCAGACACTGGCGCGATCTTGTGCCACCCTGTCCGTTGACCCTGTCCTCGCGGCCCGGCAAACGGAGGCCGTGCTCGCGCAGCTGACCGAGGACGGCTACACCCCCGAAAACATCCAGGCCCGCATGGCGGACCCGTCAGAGGCCATCGGGCGTCTGCAGCGGGACTTCATGGATCGGCATGGTCTGTCGACCGGCGCTGCCGAAGAGGCCGTGTGCGCGGCCGGTCAAAAAGAAATCGCCGAGGGCACCGGCGTGGGCGCATTGCTCCTGGAGGTTTCCGAATGAGATTTGTCCTTTTGCTGTCGTTCGCTCTGGCCGTGGCGGGCTGCGGCCGACTGCCCTTTCTTGGGGATAGCAGTCCATTTCAGAGCGGCTTGCGAGGGACGCAAAGTGAGGTTCAGGGGATCCGCTTCCGTACCCGCGTGGCCAGCAGCCGCGCTACCCCCCGCATGTTTACCACGACGACGCGCGGGGCGTCTCGCAATGTGGGCGCCGCGCTGGAGGCCGGACGTGTGCGCGCGGTCGAATACTGCCTAAGGCGTTTCGGAGGTTCGGAGATCGCTTGGCAGGTCGGGCCAGATCGAGCGCCCGAGGAGGTTGCCCTGGAGGGGCGCGGTCTTCTGGTTTTGTCCGGAACCTGCACAACACGCTGATCCAGACCCGACAGGCTGGACTCGCTTGTCCAAAGGCCCGACATTGCGATCCGTCCGCTAGGGAAGGAGACCCGCTTGGCCAAGTTGATCTTCGAATTGTCGGGGCCACGGGTCGGGTCCACCGCGTTTCGCTATGCCTTGCGGGGCTTCTCCAGGATCGAGGCGCTGGGGGAGTTGCTCAATCCGCGCTCCTTTGAACCCTATGGCTGGGAGGAGGCCTTCACTGCCCAAGCCCGGAAGGCCGGACATGACATCGAGGATGGCATTCAGGCCATGCGCGCCTTTTGTGTCGCCAACCCGCTTGAGGCCGTGGAGATCGGCTTGCGGACATTTGACGGGCTCGGCGCGGAATATGGCGTTCTCAAGCTGGCGCCCGGCCATTTGGGCGCGCCGTTGACGGATGCACTTCTGCGGCGCTTCCGTCCGGCCGGAATCGTTCTAAGGCGCAACCCGGCGGATCAGTACATCTCTCGCGAGAAGGCGCTTTCCCTGCGGGCGTGGCGGGGTGTCGACACCACCGATATCAAGCCGGAACTGGAGGTCGGCGCGTTTCGCGCATTTCGACGGCGGCAGCAGAACCACTACCAGATGGGTTGTTTCCTGATGCGACGGCATGGGCTGCCCTACCGCGTTCTCGACTACCAGGAACTGATCGATGCACGGACGCCCTTGCGGCAGCGTCTTCCCGATCTTTTCGCATCGCTCGGCATGGAGCTCGGCGCCTATGACGACGCGTCCGAGCAGATGCGCAAACAGGACAAGTCGACCGCGCGCGCCGACAAAGTGCAGAACTGGGACGCGTTTCAGGACGCATTGCGGACGCAAAATGCGCTGCATGAGCTCGATATGATGAACCTGGACGGGGCCACCGCAGTGCTGCGCGCGCAATTGCTGGGCGAAGGTCTCTTGCCGCGTTCCACGCTGCGGCGCCTTGCGACGCGTGTTGGGATGTCCGGTATGCCGACGCGGCGGAACCGGTCGGCCTCGGGGTCCGCACCCTGAGGACGGTTCGATCCCGCCGACCGAACGGCTGATATTGTATGACGTGATATGGCAGACGATGTCGACGTGACCGCATGCGGTCCCGATCTTGGAGGGTGAGATGTTGAAACACCTTTTATGCCTGCCCCTTGGCCTCGTTCTCGCCGGACCCGCTTTTGCAGACTTGGCGGATGAGCGGCGCATCACCGAAGGCTTGATCACCGTCGGCATCGCTTACGAGATTTCCGAGGTCTGCCCGTCCATCGACGGCCGGACCTTTCGTGGACTGCGCTATCTGCTCGCGCTGAAATCCGCCGCGCGGGACCTGGGATATTCCGATCGGGAGATCGACGCCTATGTCGATGACGACGCGGAGAAGGATCGGCTGGAAGCCATCGCCCGCGACCGCTTGGTCCGGATGGGCGCGGCGCGGGGCGATGTCGGTGCCCATTGCGCGGTGGGCCAGGCCGAACTCGCCAAAGATAGCCAGATCGGCCGTCTTCTGCGGGCGAGATAAGCGCCCCCCTGCGACGGCATGATGCTGGTCACCGCCGCAGAGCGGGGCTAAAACGCCGGCCAAGCGACCAGATCGGAGCGGCCGACATGAGCGACCTCAAGAAAATCGTGATCGACGGGCTGGAGATCGAAGTCCCCGCCGAGATGACCCTGATCCAAGCCTGTGAGGCCGCTGGGATCGAGATTCCGCGTTTTTGCTACCATGAACGGCTGAGCATCGCGGGCAATTGCCGGATGTGCCTGGTCGAAGTGGTCGGTGGCCCGCCCAAGCCCGCCGCATCCTGCGCGATGCAGGTGCGCGATCTGCGTCCCGGCAAGGACGGGGAGCCGCCACAGGTCAAGACGAACTCCCCCATGGTCAAGAAGGCCCGCGAGGGGGTGATGGAGTTCCTGCTGATCAACCACCCGCTCGATTGCCCGATCTGCGATCAGGGCGGCGAATGCGACCTGCAGGACCAGGCCATGGCCTACGGCGTCGACTTCTCCCGCTATCGCGAGCCCAAGCGCGCGGCCGTGGACCTGGATCTCGGGCCGCTGGTCGAGACGCATATGACGCGCTGCATCTCCTGCACCCGCTGCGTCCGCTTCACGACCGAGGTGGCCGGTATCACGCAGATGGGTCAAACGGGGCGCGGTGAGGATAGCGAAATCACCTCCTACCTGGGGGAGACGCTGAAATCGAACCTGCAGGGCAACATCATCGACCTGTGCCCCGTGGGTGCACTGGTCTCGAAGCCCTATGCCTTCACCGCCCGCCCGTGGGAGTTGACCAAGACCGAGACGATCGGCGTGATGGATGCGCTGGGCGCGTCGATCCGGGTCGACACCAAGGGCCGCGAAGTGATGCGCATCCTGCCGCGCAATCACGACGGCACCAACGAAGAATGGCTGGACGACAAGACTCGCTTCGTTTGGGACGGCTTGCGGCGCCAGCGGCTGGATCGGCCTTATATCCGCGTCGACGGCAAGCTGAAGCCCGCCACATGGCCCGAAGCACTGGACGCCGCGGCCAAGGCGCTTGCGGGGGCCTCGAAACCCGCCGGGCTGGTGGGCGATCTGGTCTCCACCGAAGCGGCTTTTGCGTTGAAGGGGTTGATGGACGCGCTGGGCGGCCTGACGGAATGCCGCACCGACGGGGCCAAGCTGCCTGCGGGCAATCGGGCGGGATATGCCGGAACCGCGGAGATCGCCGATATCGACGAATGCGAGATGATCCTGATGATCGGCACCGACCCGTCGGTGGAGGCGCCCGTTCTAAACGCGCGTATCCGCAAGGCGTGGCTGCGCGGCGCCCAGGTCGCGCGGATCGGCGCACCGGCCGATTTCTCTTACGATGTCGCGCATCTCGGCGCGGGACGTGCGGCCCTCGCGGATCTGGCGGACAAGGACCACTCGGCGGCGCGCGACAAGAAGGGTATGATCGTCCTCGGCACCGCGGCCCTGACGGGTGACGACGGTGCAGCCGTTCTGAACATAGCACGGGGGTTGGCCGAAAACGCCGGGTCCGATCTGCTCATTCTGCACAGCGCCGCCGGACGGGTCGGGGCCATGGATGCAGGCGCCACCTGCGACGGCGGGATCGACGCGGCGCTGCAGGGCGACGTGATCTACAATCTGGGCGTCGATGAGGTCGACATCCCCGAAGGCGCTTTCGTCATTTACCAGGGCAGCCATGGCGACCGGGGCGCCCACCGTGCGGACGTGATCCTGCCTGGCGCGGCTTGGACCGAGGAGCAGGGGCTTTTCGTAAATACCGAAGGCCGCCCGCAACTGGCCCTGCGGGCCGGTTTCGCACCCGGTGAGGCGAAAGAAAACTGGGCGGTCCTGCGGGCCCTGTCCGCAGAAGTCGGGCACCAATTGCCCTTTGACAGTCTTCCGCAACTCCGCCGCGCCCTGGTCGCCGCTGCGCCGCAGCTGGCGGAGGTGGACGCGGTGCCGGCGAACGAATGGCAGGGCGATGCCGACGGCACGGCGCTGGGCGATGGCGACTTCGCTCCGGCGATCCGCGACTTCTATCTCACCAATCCCGTCGCACGTGCCTCCCAACTGATGGCTGAGTTGTCCGCCCTGGCGCGGGATCGCGAGGCGGCGCCAATTGCCGCGCAATGAGGTCACGCGACAGAGCTAGGCAAGGCTCATCGTAGGGACGCGACATGTCCGCACGTGGATTGCGGAAGACACTGGCATTCGCGGCAGGGATGCGGTTTACAGCGGGGCGCCGGAGGTCTGAAGGGCCTTGAACGATCGATGCGGGGTGGATCGGCAGGTTCATACCCCGTCATCCCGACCATATGAGGGACGAACATGGCGGAGTTTCTGGCGACACCGGCGGGCATCGGCCTGACGATCCTCGCGCAATGCCTGGCCGTGGTCGCCTTCGTGATGATCTCGCTCCTGTTCCTTGTCTATGGCGACCGGAAGATCTGGGCGGCCGTGCAGATGCGCAAAGGCCCCAACGTGGTCGGCGCGTTCGGCTTGCTGCAGACCGTGGCCGACGCGCTGAAATACGTCGTCAAAGAGATCGTGATCCCCGCAGGCGCGGACCGGACGGTCTTCCTGCTGGCGCCGATGATCTCTTTCGTGCTGGCGATCCTGGCCTGGGCCGTGATCCCGTTTTCGGACGATTGGGTCCTGTCCGACATCAACGTCGCCATCCTCTACGTCTTCGCCATCTCTTCGCTAGAGGTCTATGGCGTGATCATGGGGGGCTGGGCGTCCAATTCGAAGTATCCCTTCCTGGGCTCACTCCGATCCGCCGCCCAGATGATCTCCTATGAGGTCAGCATCGGCCTGATCATCATCGGTGTGATCCTGTCTACCGGGTCGCTCAACTTCGGCGACATCGTCCGGGCGCAGGACACGGGCTGGGGCTTCTTCGGCTGGTACTGGCTGCCGCATCTGCCCATGGTGTTCCTGTTCTTTATCTCCGCCCTGGCCGAGACCAATCGCCCGCCTTTCGACCTGCCTGAGGCGGAGTCGGAGCTGGTGGCGGGCTACCAGGTCGAATACTCGTCGACGCCGTTCCTGCTGTTCATGGCGGGTGAATACATCGCCATCTTCCTGATGTGCGCCCTCATCACGCTCCTCTTCTTCGGTGGCTGGCTCTCGCCCATCCCGTTCATCCCGGACAGCCCGCTCTGGATGGTCGCGAAGATGGCGTTCTTCTTCTTCCTGTTCGCGATGGTGAAGGCCATCGTCCCTCGCTACCGCTATGACCAACTGATGCGTCTGGGCTGGAAGGTCTTCCTACCCTTCTCCCTGGGATGGGTGGTCCTGGTTGCGTTCCTCGCAAAGTTCGAAGTGCTAGGTGGCTTCTGGGCCCGTTGGGCCGTGGGGGGCTGATCGCGCGATGGGTGTCGACTACTCCAGTGCGAAGAAGCTGATCCAGCTCTCTCAGAGGGCGAAGTTAGGGCCACGCGTTCTGATGCTGGGTCGGCATCGGATGCAAATAAAGGAGAAGCTGCTTCCGGCGATCGATAGAGTTCTAGCCGAGCTTGGGTCTTCGCTTACACAAGCCGATCTTGTGCAAGAGGATGGCTATGCCGAGACATTCTTCCATGCGCTTGGGGCCGAGACCGTAGATACGATCGACCTTTCCGATTTCGAAGGCGCAAACCTTCTCCACGATCTCAACGACCCAGTGCCGGAAGACATCGTTGGGAATTACGATTTGATTTACGACGGTGGTACCACAGAGCATATCTTCGACGTCGCGCGCTGCATGGACAACCTGAACCGTCTTCTTGCGCCGGGCGGGATCTTGGCGTCATGCGTCCCCGCGAATAACTGGTTTGCCCATGGTTTCTATCAGTTCGGGCCCGAGCTTGTTTATGGATATTGGAAGCACGGATGTGGCTTCGATGTCCTAACCTGTTCCATGTTGCCAGAGATGCCGCGCGACAAGGAGCTACCCATTGCTGACCCAGCCGCGAAAGGTCATCGACCTCGTATGCGCGGAAAGGTCCCCAATCAGCGGGTATATCTCTATTACGAGGTGAAGAAGGGACCTGACGCCCATACCTACCGCCGCGCACTGCAAACAGATTACGTCCGAAAATGGAGCGATCACGACCGCTCGAAGGATCGTATGACAGAGATTACCGCCTTGCGAGACGACCATGTGGGCAAGGACCGCGGTGATGTCGGTCAGCGTCTAATGCGACCCGGTGTTGATGCGCGCGGCGCGACGACTTCTGTCGCTGATGCTCTGCCAGAGGAAAGCAAAGGATGATCCCGACCGGCGGCCATACCTCCTTCAAACCTGCTCAGATGGTCGACAGCCGGAGAACCGCGACGCTGTCGTCGACCTTTCTCAGTATCTTGGGTGTTGCCGCGCTGGCTGGAATAGCCATGATCAACCTGATCTCGAACGTGTTGGCGAACATGCTCGTGCTTTTCATCTCAGCAACCTTGTTCGCGATAGTCGCTCAGTCCATGACACGTGACAGTCACCGCGTTCGGCTGATCAGGGGGACCTGATCCATGGGGATTGGACCCGTGGCATTCGAATATCTGGCAGAGATGTCCACGCGGTTTCGACCAGCCGGACCATCCGTAATGCTGGGCCGCCAGAAGATCCGCCTGAAGAAAACCCGCGGAAAGACGTTTAACCGCTTCGCCAAAGCCCTCAAGCGCAGCGGCGCGCAGGTCGACCTGGCCGGCGTGCTCCAGCCCGATGGCTACGCGGAAGCCATGTTCCGAACCCTCGGTTTCGGTGACGTCGATGCGCTGGATATGGCCGATCATGAGGGCGCGCAGGTCATCTGGGATTTGAACAAGCCCGTGCCCGAAGACTGGCACGGCCGCTTCTCCTTCATCTTCGATGGCGGCACCCTTGAGCATGTCTTCGACGTCGCGCAGTCATTCGCGAATATCCACGCACTTCTGGCGCCCGGCGGGCGCTTCGCGGCGATGACACCGCTCAACGGGTTCGCGGGCCACGGCTTCTACCAATTCAGTCCAGAGTTGATATGGACGTATTGGAAGGAGATGGCCGGTTGCGACGTGCATGCCTGTCGCGCCGTGCATCTGGACGGAACCTATGATGAAGAGATGCCCGACCCTCGGCTGGTTGGGCGCCGGGTGCAGCCCAAATCCGGGCCTGCCTGGCTTGGCGGTATGCCGAATGGTCGCATAGCCCTCTGGTACGAAGTGGAGAAAACCGGCAAGGGCGGGATTGTTGGCGATGTCCAGCAGAGCGACTATCAGACCAGATGGGCCGCCGAACAAACCGAAACGCGAGCGATGGAGATGACCACGTGACCCAGATCGACTGGAACCGCTCCGTTAAGTACTTCCTGTTGGCAGATATGTGGCAGGGGATGAAACTGGGGCTCAAATACTTCTTCGCCCCCAAGGCCACGGTGAACTACCCGCACGAGAAAGGGCCGCTTAGCCCGCGCTTCCGGGGCGAACACGCGCTGCGCCGCTACCCGAACGGCGAAGAACGCTGCATCGCTTGCAAGCTCTGCGAGGCGATCTGTCCGGCGCAGGCCATCACCATCGATGCCGAGCCCAGGGAGGACGGCAGCCGCCGCACCACCCGCTACGACATCGACATGACGAAATGCATCTATTGTGGCTTCTGCCAGGAGGCGTGTCCGGTGGATGCCATCGTGGAAGGCCCGAACTTCGAATTCGCAACCGAAACCCGGGAAGAACTGTTCTACGACAAGGAAAAGCTCCTCGAAAACGGGGAGCGCTGGGAGGCGCTGATCGCCAAGAATATCGAACTGGATGCGCCGTATCGCTGATGGGAACCTGGGGCGTTCATAGTTTCGACAACGACGACGCGGCGGATTTCGTCGCGACGTTGGAAGCCGAGAAAGTGCACCCGCCCGTGGTGAACGCTGAGTTCGTCGGGGAAACGCTTGAGGCTGTCTTTGCTGTGCCCGTCTCCGATCTGGATGCGGTCGTCGGGGCCAAAGCCGTCGCGGCGGCGGAGGTGATCGCTGCGGCTCTGGGCCATCCGAGGAACGGTGCCGAGCATGATCCCTTCGAACTTGCCACCTCCTTCAAGTTCTACGATGATTATCTCGGCAAGGCCGTCGCGGTGCTTTCGCGGGTGAGGGCGGATGGGAGCGAGCTTGCCGAACTCTGGGCGGACACGGACGACACCGAGGATTGGCACAGCAGTCTCGCCGATCTCGAAGCGCGTCTGCGGACCGCGGCCGCGACATTCGACCTGTCGCCCGACTACATTCCGCCGGACGAAGGCGGCAAGACCGAGGAAGAGGGGCTTCGCGATCTGGTCGAGGAAGTCTATTCCGACCTGATGGCGGAGGTTGAGAAGCTTGCCGATACCGGCGCAGGCGATACGCAGGTAGAAGTCCTGCGCCATTTGATCCGCAAGTTGCACCTGATCCACAATGACATCACGAGCATGCGGTATTTCGTGGTCGACAGCCTCGACGCCTTGACGGCGCGCATCGACGGATTGGAAGGGGGAGCGAAATGACCGAGAACCCCTTTGCCGCCTGGATGGGCCAGATGCAGGAGATGGCCAAGGCCGTGAACCCTTCACTAGAGCATTTCACGCCCCAGGGGTTTGAAAAGCTGTGGCCCACCATGCCCGGCGAAGTCGTCGAGCAGTTCATGGGCAAGGGGATGAACCCCGAGGGACTGGACGCGAAAACCAAGATGCTGCTGACGCTTGCCGGGCTTACCGTGCTGGGCGCGCAGGCCGAGGCGCAGATCCGCATGACCGTGCGCCAGGCCGTCGCCCAGGGCGCCACCAAACAGGAGGTGGCCGAGACCATCGGTCTGATGGGTCTGTTCGGTGGCCTGCCCGCGATGAACAAGGCGATGACGCTCGCCAATGAGGTGCTGGAGGACGACACGTGACCATCCTCGATTTCGCCTTCTATCTCTTCGCCGTGCTGACGGTGACAGGGGGCCTGATGACCGTGGTCAGCCGCAACCCGGTCCACTCTGTGCTGTGGTTGATCCTGACTTTCCTGTCGACGGCGGGCCTCTTCGTGCTGATCGGCGCGGAATTCGTCGCGATGCTGCTGGTGGTCGTCTATGTGGGCGCAGTGGCCGTACTGTTCCTGTTCGTCGTCATGATGCTGGACGTGGATTTCGCCGAGTTGAAGGCGGAGATGGCGAAATACGTGCCTTTGGCCGGTCTGATCGGCATTGTCCTCCTGATGCAGTTGGTCATCGCCTACGGCGTCTGGGACGTGGCCGAGGGGGTAGAGGTGGCCGATGGCCTCGCGACGATCCCGGTCCCGCCTGAATTGAACACCACTGCCTTGGGCTTGGTGCTCTACGACGAGTACTTCCTGATGTTCCAGCTGTCTGGTCTGATCTTGCTGGTGGCGATGATCGGAGCCATCGCGCTCACCCTCCGTCACCGCAAGGACGTGAAGCGGCAGAACGTGCTCCATCAGATGTGGCGCGATCCGGCCGAGGCGATGGACGTCCATGACGTTAAACCGGGGCAGGGGCTTTGAGGCGGGCGACCCTCAGTCTTTGTCTGTCAGCCTTCGCAATGGCCGCCGTGTTGGGCATCGCCCCTGTCGAGATGGGTCAAGGGCCTTTTGTCGGGCCAGACATCCCCCTGACTTGGTCATTCAATGGCTGGGCCTGGGACAGCTGTGAGGCGACTATGATCAGGCTGGTCGTCGACGGAACGATGGAGACCATGCCAGATATCTATTTTTGCTGACTGGGCCTGAGTAGTGATCCGCACCGCCCTCCTTCTCCTTTTCACCGCAGGTCCGGTGACGGCCCTCGACCTTGCCGCTTGCACGCGCGTGACGAACCCGTCCCATGGCGGCGAAGCGCGGCATGTGGACATGGAGGGCGATTGGGTCGCGTGGATCGAGTGGTGGAGCCAGGAGGGCGTCTTCACCGACCTGAAGGTCGCCGATTGCGTCGACCATCGGCTGATGACCGCGCGTCTGCGCGAAGAGAATATCAGGGACCGTGCCTTCGACCGGCGCGCGGCGGCTGCACAGGCTTTCGACACCTATGCGCGTCGCGCATCGGCCTTCTACGATCTGGACGAATTGGCCACCGCCATGGAACGCGTCGCGCGCGATGTGCGGGTCGAGCCGATGATGGCCGAAGTCTGTGGCTGCGCCGCACTGCATCCAGAGGCGCGCGGGGGGCTGGACGCCTTCGCGCTGGAGTGATTTGAGGCGGGGCAATGGCTCCGGAACGAGCGGGCCAAAAATGCCCGGAGGGATGACCGGATGATCGGACTTGAACATTACCTGACGGTTGCCGCCGCGCTTTTCGTGATCGGCATCTTCGGCATCTTCCTCAACCGGAAGAACGTCATCATCATCCTGATGTCCATCGAGCTGATGCTGCTGGCGGTGAACATCAACTTCGTCGCCTTCTCGGGCTTCCTGGGCGATCTGACGGGCCAGGTCTTCACGCTTTTCGTCCTGACCGTGGCCGCCGCCGAAGCCGCCATCGGCCTCGCCATCCTCGTCTGCTTCTTCCGCAACAAGGGCACGATCGACGTTGAAGACGTCAACGTGATGAAGGGGTGAGGGGGATGCGGGCTTCTGAACCAAGCAGTGTTCGCGGGAAGGTCTGTCTGGCTGGGGCAGCTCTACTATTCGTACTCGTTAGCTGTGGGGTGTCGGCGGAAGACTGCGCGTACTCCGACTCCCTTCACGGCGGAAATGCTCCGCCTGAAGACCTAGGCAACGCAGTAGTGTCTCAGTTTGAGAGGACTTGGTTTGGAGGAGCTCTCGCGGCTGAAAATACAATTTACGATTGCCGGTCCGGGGATCAGCTCTCCGTGGTTTATAGCGATAATCCGATTATCAATCCCGGTTCAGATGTTGTGAACGTAGGACAAGAGGCGTTTCTTTCTTTCCAGTCGTTCTTGGACTCCAAGAATTTTGCGAACCTTTCCGACATAGCAGCATTCGCAGATAGCTTGAGTATTCCTACCGCCTTCCAGTCAAACAGCGATGAAGAATCTTGCGGATGCGCGGTGTTCTACCCTGAATTACTTGGCGAAAGGGTACCCGCTCGCGAAAGAAAGGGCGAAACCTAGCCATGGAAGCCATCCTCCTCCTCGCCCCGCTTATCGGCGCCATCACCTGCGGTTTCGGTTGGAAGTTCATCGGCGAACAGGCGGCTTTGGTCGTCTCCACCGGTCTCTTGTTCCTGTCCGCTGCCCTCAGCTGGTGGGTCTTCCTCACCCATGACGGAACAACCGAGATCGTCCAGCTCATGCGCTGGATCGAGAGCGGGAGCCTGCTGACCGATTGGGCCATTCGCGTGGATCGGCTGACGGCGATCATGCTGGTGGTGATCACGACGGTCTCGTCGCTCGTCCACCTCTATTCGTTCGGCTACATGGATCACGACCCGCAATGGCGCGAGGGCGAGACCTACAAGCCGCGCTTCTTCGCCTATCTGTCCTTCTTCACCTTCGCCATGCTGATGCTGGTGACGGCGGACAACCTCCTGCAGCTCTTCTTCGGGTGGGAGGGCGTGGGCGTCGCCTCCTACCTCTTGATCGGGTTCTACTGGCGCAAGCCGTCGGCCTCGGCCGCCGCCATGAAGGCGTTCATCGTGAACCGGGTGGGCGATTTCGGCTTCCTCTTGGGCATTTTCGCGCTGTTCTACCTGACGGACAGCATCAATTTCAGCGTCATCTTCGCCGAGGCGCCACAGATCGCCGAGACGCAGATCCGCTTCCTCTGGACGGATTGGAACGCCGCCAATCTGGTGGCCTTCCTGCTGTTCATCGGCGCCATGGGGAAGTCGGCGCAGCTGGGCCTGCATACCTGGCTGCCGGACGCGATGGAGGGGCCGACGCCGGTCTCCGCCCTGATCCATGCGGCGACGATGGTGACGGCGGGCGTATTTCTCGTCTGCCGCATGTCGCCGATCATGGAATATGCCGACGCCGCCATGGCCTTCGTCGTCGTCCTGGGCGCTGCCACGGCCTTCTTCGCGGCGACGGTGGGTTTGGTACAAAACGACATCAAGCGCGTGATCGCCTATTCGACATGTTCACAACTTGGGTACATGTTCGTCGCCGCGGGTCTGGGCGCCTATTCGGTGGCGATGTTTCACCTTTTCACCCACGCCTTCTTCAAGGCGATGCTGTTCCTGGGCGCAGGCTCGGTGATCCATGCCATGCACCATGAGCAGGACATGCGGAACTACGGCGGCCTGCGCACCAAGATCCCGTACACATTCTGGGCCATGCTGATCGGCACGCTGGCCATCACAGGCGTCGGCATTCCGCTGACCTATATCGGCTTCGCGGGCTTCCTGTCGAAAGACGCGGTGATCGAGGTGGCCTTTGTGGGCAACCAGGGCGCCTTCTGGCTGCTGGTCATCGCAGCCGCCTTCACCAGCTTCTATTCCTGGCGCCTGATGTTCCTGACGTTCTTCGGTGAACCGCGTGGCGACAAGCACACCCACGAGCACGCCCATGAAAGCCCTTGGGTCATGACCGCGCCGCTGGGCGTCCTGGCCGTGGGTTCGATCTTGGCGGGCATGGTCTGGTACGGGCCGTTCTTCGGCAGCCAGAGCGAGGTGGATCGCTGGTTCGGCATCTCTGATGCCGAGGTTCAGGCGGCTGCCCCTGCGACATTGATCGGCGCGGCCCATGCGGCGGGCGACGAGACCGAAGGCCACGAACGCGCCCCGCAGACGCCGGGCGAGGGAGCGATCTTCATCGGCGAGGACAACCACATCATCCATGAGGCTCACGAAGTGCCGAAATGGGTGAAGGTCTCGCCCTTCATCGCCATGCTGCTGGGTCTTGCGACGGCCTATCTGTTCTATATCCGCGCGCCCGGCCTGCCACGGCAATGGGCGCAGACGCTGGCGCCGCTGCACCGGTTCCTGATGAACAAGTGGTATTTCGACGAGATTTACGACTACGTCTTCGTCCGCTCCGCCAAGGCCATAGGCCGCTTCTTCTGGAAGCGCGGTGACGGGTCGGTCATCGACGGGACGATCAATGGTCTTGCCATGGGCGCGGTGCCTTTCGCGACCAAGTGGCTGAACCGCGCACAATCGGGATACATCTTCACCTATGCCTTCGCGATGGTGATCGGGATCGTGGTCCTGATCAGTTGGATGACCATCGGGGCAGGAAACTGAGTCATGGAAAACCTGCTCTCCATTGTGACCTTCACGCCGCTGATCGCGGCGGTGATCCTGGCCCTATTCCTGCGGGGCGACGACGAGGCCGCGCAGCGTAACGCCAAGTGGTTGGCTCTTCTCGCGACTGGTTTCACCTTCATCGTCTCGGTCTTCATCCTGACGGGCTTCGATCCGCAGGATACCGGCTTCCAGTTCGTGGAAGAGCGGGAGTGGATCTTCGGCCTCCAATACAAGATGGGCGTGGATGGCATCTCGGTCCTTTTCGTGATGCTGACGACCTTCCTCATGCCCCTGGTGATCGCGGCCTGCTGGGATGTGACGCACCGGGTGAAGGATTACATGATCGCGCTTCTCCTGTTGGAGACGCTGATGATCGGCGTCTTTTGCGCTTTGGACCTGATCCTGTTCTACCTGTTCTTCGAGGCGGGCTTGATCCCGATGTTCCTGATCATCGGGATCTGGGGCGGCAAGAACCGCATCTACGCGTCCTTCAAGTTCTTCCTCTACACGCTGCTCGGCTCGGTCCTGATGCTGATCGCGATGATCGCGATGTATGTGGATGCGGGGACGACGGACATCCCGACGCTGCTCAGCCATGAATTCGACAGCGCGCCGCTGCAGCTCTTGGGGATCAACGTCGTGGGCGGCGTGCAGACGCTGCTCTGGCTCGCCTTCTTTGCCAGCTTCGCGGTGAAGATGCCCATGTGGCCCGTCCATACCTGGCTGCCCGACGCCCACGTGCAGGCACCCACGGCCGGGTCCGTCGTCCTGGCGGCGATCCTCTTGAAGATGGGCGGCTATGGCTTCCTGCGCTTCTCGCTGCCCATGTTCCCCATCGGGTCCGAGGTGATGGGCCCGCTGGTCCTGTGGCTCAGCGCCATCGCCATCGTCTACACCTCGCTGGTGGCGATGATCCAGGAGGATATGAAGAAACTGATCGCCTATTCCTCGGTCGCCCATATGGGTTTCGTGACGATGGGCATCTTCGCGGCCAACCAGCAGGGGATTGACGGCGCCATCTTCCAGATGCTGAGCCACGGCTTCATCTCGGGCGCGCTGTTCCTGTGTGTTGGCGTGATCTACGACCGGATGCATACCCGCGACATCGACGCCTATGGCGGGCTCGTGAACCGGATGCCGGCCTACGCGCTGATCTTCATGCTGTTCACGATGGCCAATGTGGGCCTGCCTGGCACATCCGGCTTCGTGGGCGAGTTCCTGACGTTGATGGGTGTCTTCCAGGTCAACACCTGGGTCGCGTTGGTGGCCTGCACGGGTGTGATCCTGTCGGCGGGCTATGCGCTGTGGCTTTACCGCCGGGTGGTCTTCGGCGATCTCATCAAAGAGAGCCTGCGGACCATCGGCGACCTGACCGGGCGGGAGCGGGCGATCTTCGCCCCGCTGGTCGTCTTCACCATCCTGCTGGGGGTCTATCCCTCGCTCGTGACCGACATCATCGGGCCGTCCGTGGCTGCGTTGGTGGAAAACTACGACGTCGCCACCGCCGACATGGTCTCTGCGACCATGGTCGCGGACGCGGCGAATTGAGGGCGCCATGATCGCTTCCGACCTGACCATCATCCTTCCCGAGATCGTCCTGGCGGTCTACGCCATGGGCGCTCTGCTCGCGGCGGTCTACACATCGAAGGACGCGCTGGCGAAGCCGCTGATCTGGCTGACGGCGGCGATCTTCGTCGGTGTCGCCTTCTGGATCGGCCTGTCGGACGACCCGGGCGCGGGCTTCTCGGGCATGATCGTCAAGGACGGGTTCTCGCGCTTCGCGCAGGTGACCATCCTACTCTCGGCTGCCGTGGTCCTGCTGATCGGTCAGGATTACATGGAGCGGGTGGGGCTTCTGAAGTTCGAATACCCGCTTCTGATCACCCTGTCGGTCATCGGCATGATGGTGATGGTGTCGTCGGGCAACCTGCTGACGCTCTATATGGGGCTAGAGCTGCAATCCCTCTCGCTCTACGTCGTGGCCTCCCTGCGGCGCGACCACGTGAAGTCGACGGAAGCGGGGCTGAAGTATTTCGTGCTGGGCGCGCTCTCCTCGGGCCTGCTGCTCTACGGGATCTCTCTCACCTACGGCTATACCGGGACGACCGATTTCGCGGGCGTCGTCGCAGCCGCCGCCAACGGAGAGATCGCGCTGGGCCTCCTCTTCGGGCTGGTCTTCATGCTGTCGGGGCTCGCGTTCAAAGTGTCCGCTGCGCCGTTCCACATGTGGACCCCGGACGTCTATGAGGGCTCTCCGACACCGGTCACCGCGTTCTTTGCGACGGCCCCGAAGGTGGCGGCCATGGCCATGTTCGCCCGCGTCGCCCATGACGCCTTCGGCGGTGTCGTGTCCGATTGGCAGCAGATCGTGGCCCTTCTGTCGGTTCTGTCCATGTTCCTCGGCGCCATCGCCGCCATTGGCCAGCGCGACATCAAGCGGCTGATGGCGTATTCGTCCATCGCCCATATGGGCTACGCGCTGATGGGGCTCGCCGCGGGCACCGAGACCGGCGTGCAGGCCATGCTTCTCTATATGGCGATCTACGTCGTGATGAATATCGGCACCTTCGCCTTCATCCTCGCCATGACGCGCGACGGGCGGGAGGCCACGGATATCGCATCGCTGCATCAATTGTCGCGCACCCAGCCTGGAGCGGCCTTGGCCCTGTCGGTCCTGATGTGGTCGCTTGCGGGCATTCCGCCCACCATCGGGTTCTTTGCCAAATACGGCGTGCTCGTCGCCGCCGTGGAAGCGAACCTCGCCTGGCTCGCCATTCTGGGCGTGATCGCCAGCGTCATCGGGGCCTATTACTACCTGCGGATCATCTACTTCATGTATTTCGGCGAGGAGGAGCCGCGGCTCGATACCGGTTTGCCTACCGCACAATGGGTGGCGCTTGCGGGGGCCGCGCTTCTGATGATCCTGGGTCTGACCGATTTGCTTGGTGTCACGGGCTGGGCCGAGGCCGCTGCGGTCACGCTGGTCAACTAGGTGCCCGATTGGCCCGAGGGGGTCGACCGGCTGGTCCTCCCCACAACCGACAGCACGTCGCTAGAGGCGGCGCGGTTGGCGCCGCAGGTGCCCACCTGGATCCTGGCGCAAGAACAGACCGCAGCCCATGGCCGGCGGGGCCGAGCCTGGTCCATGCCACGTGGGAACTTCGCCGCCTCACTGGCTTGGCGTCCCGGGGGCGGCCCGGCTGAGCGGGCGCTTCGTAGCTTCGTGGCAAGTCTGGCGCTCCATGATGCATTGACCGCGATGGGCGTTGCCGGGCTGTCGCTGAAATGGCCCAACGACGTGCTGCTGGAAGGGGGGAAACTGGCCGGTATCCTGTTGGAGAGCCCCAAGGACAATCTTCTGGTGCTGGGCATCGGCATCAACCTGATCGCAGCCCCCGAAGCGGCCGATCTGGAGACGGGCGCGCTTTCGGCCGTTTCTCTGCTGAAAGCGACAGGTCTGCGCGTGACACCCGAGGAGATGCTGGATGCCCTGGCCCCCGCCTTCGCCACCCGCGAGGCGCAGTTGGTGACCCACGGTTTCGCGCCCATCCGAACCGCCTGGCTCGACCGCGCAGCCCGGTTGGGCGACCGGATCACGGCTCGCTTGATGAACGACACCATCACGGGTGTCTTCGAAACCGTGGACGCGGAGGGCCATCTGGTATTGCGAACCGAGGGCGGACGCCGCAGCCTGCCCGCCGCCGATGTGTATTTCGGAGAGGCTCCATGCTCCTGACCGTGGATTGCGGGAACACAAACACCGTCTTCGCCATCTGGGACGGGCAGGGCTTCATCGCGTCGTGGCGGATGGCGACGAACCATCAGCGTACGGCGGACGAATACTATTCCTGGCTGCGGTCGATGATGGACCTGCAGCGGGTCGATGTCGTGATCGACGAATGCATCATCTCCTCCACCGTGCCGCGTGTGGTTTTCAACCTCCGCGTCCTCTGCGACCGCTACTTCGACACGCGACCTTATGTGGTGGGGAAGCCCGATTGCAGGCTGCCGGTGGATCCGCGTGTCGATCCCGGCACGCAGGTTGGCCCGGACCGCCTGGTCAACACCGCCGCAGGCTACGACCGCCATGGCGGCGACCTGATCGTGGTGGATTTCGGCACCGCCACGACCTTCGATGTGGTGGACCATGACGGCGCCTATGTGGGCGGCGTCATCGCGCCTGGGGTAAACCTGTCGCTGGAAGCCCTGCATATGGCGGCCGCCGCGCTGCCCCACGTGGATATCACGCAGCCGCAGCGCGTGGTGGGAACGAACACGGTCGCCTGTATGCAATCGGGCATCTTCTGGGGCTATGTCGGCCTCATCAAAGAGGTGACGGCGCGCATCAAGGCGGAACGGGACCGACCCATGCGGGTTGTGGGCACCGGGGGGCTTGCGCCGCTCTTCCAACAAGCAGAGACGCTGTTCGACACCTTTGAGGACGATTTGACGATGCACGGCCTGACCGTCATCCACGCATTCAACAAGGAAAATCCATGAGCGGCAGGGACCGTCTGATCTATCTCCCCCTTGGGGGCGCGGGCGAAATCGGCATGAACGCCTATGTCTATGGCTACGGGCCCGAGGGGAAGGAGCGCCTAATCCTGGTGGATCTGGGTATCGCCTTCCCAGACATGGACTCAACGCCCGGCGTGGATGTCATCCTGCCCGATATCGCCTGGCTGCGAGAGCGATCGGACCGGCTCGACGGTATCTTCATCACCCATGCGCAGGAGGATCACGTGGGCGGTGTGGGCCATCTCTTCCGTCAGCTCGACGCGCCGGTCCATGCGCGGAAGTTCACCGCCAATATCGCCCGGCGCAAGCTGAGCGAACAGGGACAGGACGAGGACATGGTCAAAGTGGCCGAGCCGTTCCCGGCCATGATCGAGGCGGGGCCGTTCCAGGTCTCATTCCTGCCGATCTCCCATTCGATCCCCGAAAGTTCCGCCCTGGTGATCGACAGCCCGGCGGGGCGGATCATCCATACCGGCGATTTCAAGCTCGATCGCTCGCCCGTCTTGGGTGAGGCATGGGACCCGGACCTCTGGGCGGAGGCGGCGAAGCCCGGCGTGCGGGCGCTGGTCTGCGACTCGACCAATGTCTTCAACAAGCACGAGGGCCGGTCCGAGGCGCTTGTCGGGCCGAACATCCGCGAACTGGTGTCGGGCGCCAAGGGCATGGTCGCGGCCACGACATTTGCCTCCAACGTGGCGCGCCTGAAGTCGTTGGCCGATGCCGGAGAGGCGGCGGGGCGTTCGATCTGCCTGATGGGCCGCGCCATGCGCCGCATGACCGAGGCGGCGGTGGAAGAAGGGCTGCTAACCGACTTCCCCAAGACCGTGTCGCCAGAGGATGCCGCCAGCATCCCGCGCGAGAACCTCATGCTGATCGTGACCGGCAGCCAGGGCGAGCGGCGCGCGGCCTCGGCGCAGCTATCGCAGGGCAAGTATTTCGGAATGGAGATGCGGGAGGGCGACACCTTCCTGTTCTCCTCCAAGACGATCCCGGGCAACGAGAAGGACGTGGCCCGGATCATCAACAACTTCTCCGAGCTTGGCGTTGATGTGGTGACCGATGATGACGGCTTCTACCATGTCTCGGGCCATGCCAACCGGCCCGATCTCGAAGCGATCCAGCAGTTGGTCGACCCGCAGGTCGTGATCCCCATGCACGGGGAACACCGGCACCTCCGCGAACATGCCAAGCTGACCGATAGTCTTGGACGGGTGGGCGTTCTGGCACCCAACGGAACGATGGTGGACCTGGCGGGCAACAAGCCCGAAGTGGTGGACCATGTGGAAACGGGTCGGACCTATCTGGATGGGTCGGCCCTGGTCGGCCAGTTCGACGGTGTGGTGCGGGATCGCATCCGCATGGCGCTAAATGGCCATGCCGTCGTGGCCGTCATGGTCGATGACGATGACGAGATCCTGGAGGACACCTGGGTCGACCTGCGGGGATTGCCGGAGATGTCCGGCAGCGCCGCGCTGGCCGACCTGATGGAGCAGCATCTGGCGGGGCAACTGGCCCGCGTCGATACCCGCACGGCAGGCGATGACGAGGCGCTGGAGAGCCTGATCGTGAAGGGCGTCCGCAAGGTGGCCCAGGATGAGATCGGCAAGCGGCCGGAAGTGACCGTGCTGATCACCCGGCTGGCCGCGGAATAGTCAGGTCTTCGGCTTTAGGGCTTCTCGGCCCAAGGGCCGTGCTGACCCTCCTTGCCGTTCACGTGGACGAAGCCGTGCAGGCCGAAATAGTCACGCTGCGCCTGGACCATGTTGGCCGTGCCCCGCGCCGTTCTCATGGCATCGAAATAGGCGATACCTGACGCCAAGGCCGGGACGGGATGCCCGTTCAGCGTGGCCTCGGCTACGACTTTGCGCAGGGCGGCATGGCTGTCCTTCAGGATGGCGGCGAAGTGATCCGTGCGCATCAGGTTCTCGCCCGGCTCCGCGTCCAGAGCTTTGGCCATCTCGTCCAGCATCGAGGAGCGGATGATGCAGCCCGCGCGCCAGATCTCCGCGATGCGGGACATGGGCAAGTCCCAGTCGAAATCACGGGCCGCGGCCGACAGCATCTCGAACCCTTGCGCATAGCAAAGAACCTTGCCCGCGATCAGCGCCCGTTCGAGCGTCGCGTGATCGAGGCTGTCGAAGCGCCCGGGCGCGGCGCCGAACACGTCCTGCGTCGCGGCCCGTTCCTTGAGCCGGGAGGAGAGGCTGCGGGCCACAACGGCGGCCTCGATTGCGGGAACCGGGGCAAGGCGGTGCTGGCTTTCGATGGCGGTCCAGCGGCCGGTGCCCTTCTGCCCGGCGGCATCCACGATGACCGAGAGCAGGGGATCACCAGTGGCCGTGTCCTTCGCCTTGGACACGATGCCCGTGATCTCGACCAGGTAGGATTGTAGCGGGCCGTCATTCCAGCCTTCGAACACCTCCCCGATGGCATCCGGCTCCATGCCGTGGCCATCGCGCAGGATGCCGTAGATCTCCGCGATCATCTGCATATCGGCATATTCGATGCCGTTATGGACCATCTTCACGAAATGGCCCGCCCCGCCGGGCCCCATCAACGCGGCGCAGGGATCGCCTTCGTGCTTGGCGGAAATGGCAAGCAGAATGTCCTTCACCTGCTCCCATTCCTTGGCTGCGCCGCCCGCCATGATCGATGGGCCGTGCCGCGCGCCTTCCTCCCCGCCCGAGACGCCGATGCCCATGAAGGGTCCGGTTGCCGCGTCTTCCCGGCGGTTGGTGTCGTGGAAGTTCGCGTTCCCCGCATCGATGATCAGGTCATCGGCGTCCAGATGTTCGCGCAACGCGTCGATCTGTTCGTCCACTGTCTCCCCGGCCGGCACCATGAGAATGATCGCACGGGGTTTGGCGATGGCAGAAACGAGCTCGGTCAGGGTCTCGCAGGCTGTCACCGGTGCGCCGACCTCCGCACAGGACGCAGCGAAGTCCCGCGTGACCTGGGTGGTGCGGTTATAGACTGCGATGGGGAAGCCCTTCTCCGCGATGTTGGCGGCCAATGCCGCGCCCATGGTGCCAAGGCCGATCAGGCCGATCCGTGCGTCGCCCATGGCGCGTCACTCCTGCATTTGTCGGCTGGGCTAGACGCCGCCTCGTTTATCGGAAAGGGCTAGGGACGAGACCGCGTCCACCAGGTCCTGGGTCCCAAAGGGTTTCATCAGAACCGTGGCGGCGGGATAGCCGGACTCGACCGGATCGTCATCGTAGCCGGTTGTCAGCAAGAAGGGGATGTCCCGTTCCACCAAAGCCTCCGCAACCCGTAGGGATGTGGTCGCCCCGAGGTTAACATCCAGGACACCCGCGGTGATTTCAGATTCCGTCTCTAGATGACTAAGCGCGGTTTCCACGTCCGGCGCTGTCAGGACAAGCGCGCAGCCTGCCTCCTCCAGAATGTCGGTCGTGTCCATGGCGATGATCGCACTGTCCTCAACCAGTAAGATGACCTGCGGGACCTCGCGGATCGCCTCTTGGTTCTCGGCAGAATAGGCCTTCTGCTCGGTTTCAGACATGCGCATATCCGCGACGAACGTGGTCGTGGCAGGTGGTCTCGAAAAGCGCGAACCAATCGTTGCTCGCAGCTAGGATCCGTTCCGCCTCCGCGCCATAGCCGGGCATCGCCTCAAGCTCGTCGCAAAGGGTGCGCCAAGCCGTGCGATCGGTCGTGGTCTCGGTCAGGTATCGACCTGCGGCGCGCGCGGTTTCGTCTTGGCCACTTTCCCACTTTCGCGCCAGCATACGCGTTCCCAGCCGCGACCCCAGCCATAGGTATTTTTGCGCGAAGACCTCGTCGACGGCAGGACCGTTTCGCACCGTCGGCTTCTCGGTTGTGCCAAGGACGGCCAGATCCGCCGTCAGGCAGTCCAGCGCATGGTCCAGCGACGTCTCCAGACCAGGCTTCGCCACCGCCCGCATGGATGCAAACGCGTCGCGATGTGCCGAAAGAAAACCAAGCAACCCAGCGGGTTTCGTCAGATCGAACCGCGCGAAGGCGGTATCCGTCGCGTCATGGGCCTGCCGCGTTCCGCTCCTGAGTCTTTCTCTGAGTGAAATCACGCCTTCGCCCCATCTTCTGATCCCGTAACCATATGAAGTCGCGGGATTTCAACCAGCAGTAGTAAATCTCGTTAACCCCCGCAATCCCCAGCGCGGGCCACTGCTTTCGAAGATGACATGCCAGCCCATGAGCACAAGACAGAACCGTTCCGACAAGGCTTCGGGCCGCTGGACTGCCCAAATCGGTGCACCTTGCCGCATGGCGCAGTCTCGTCCCGTGACATGACGGATGCCACCTTTAGTCCTTCGCCATCCGGTGGTCCGAGACCCAGCCCGGTCTAGGTAACCGGGCGCCGTGGGCGGTGCCTAACGTTCCTGCCTGTCCGGTTTTTTTGTTTCAGGAGAAGCGATTGCCCAACGCCGCCTGGCCCGACGCCCCCGTCATCTACCAGATTTATCCGCGATCCTTCCTCGATACGCGGGGCACGGGCGTCGGCACGCTCGAGGGGATACGGCAGAAGCTCGATTACGTCGCCTCGCTGAACGTCGACGCGATCTGGTTGTCGCCTTTCTATCCCTCTCCACTTGCCGATGGGGGCTATGACGTTTCCGACCACATGGACGTCCACCCGCTCCTCGGCACCTTGGATGACTTCGACAATCTGGTCTCGCGCGCCCACGATTTGGGTCTGAACGTCGTAATCGATCAGGTCTTCAACCACACCTCCGTTCAGCATCCGTGGTTTCAGCGGTCCATCCTTGGTGATCCTGATTATGAGGATTACTACCTCTGGCGCGACCCGAAGCCGGACGGCACGGCGCCGAACAATTGGCTGTCGCAGTTCGGACCACCGGCATGGACCTGGAACCATGTCCGGCGACAATACTACTACCATAACTTCACATCGGATCAGCCGAGCCTGAACCTGCGTTGCGCGGCCGTTCAGGACGAACTGAAGACGATCATGCGGTTCTGGCGGGATCGGGGCGTGGACGGTTTTCGCCTTGATGCGATCACGTCTTTCCTCTTCGACGAGTCGCTCAAGGACAACCCGCCCGCGTCTCCAGACGTGAAGGCCAAGGTCTCCGGCCCCGATTTCTCACCTTATACGTGGCAGGATCACGTCTACGATATTCTGCCCGGGGACGGGATCGACTTCGTGTCGAAGGTGCGCGATTGGGCGGGTGACGATGCATACCTGTTGGGGGAGGTCACGTCAGGGAACCAGTCCATCGAACTGGCCTGCAAGCTGTCCGTCGAATGTCGCCTCGACGCTGCGTATGCGACCGACTTTCCCGAAGGAAACGGGACCGCCGATGCCTATGCCGACGTCATGCGCCGGTCGGAGGCATCGCCCAGGATCGGTTGGTGGCTGTCCTCCCACGATCAGCCGCGACATGCGGGGAAGGCCGGTGACGGATCGGACCAGGATGTGCGATTTCTGGCGATGGTTTTGGCCACAGCGCCCGGTCCAACCTTGATCTATCAAGGAGAAGAACTCGGGCTGAGCCAACCCGATCTTCCGCGCGCGGCGGTGACGGACCCTTACGACCTCCTCTACTGGCCGGATGGTGCAGGGCGCGAGGGCGCGCGCGTACCGTTCCCCTGGGTAGAGGGCGATGGCTATGGTTTTTCGGTCGGACAGCCGTGGCTGCCGATGGACTGGCCAGCGCGGGTCTCGGCTGCGGTTCAGGAGACGGGAGATACCAACCTCAACTTCTATCGCCGCCTTCTGGCCTTTCGTCGTGAACACCTTCGCCCCGTCGACCTTCAGGGCTGGTCACAGGACGGAGAGATCATCTCTCTGAAGCACGCTTCGGCAAAGGTGATGTTGAACTTCGGGACCGAGGCAGTCGCAGCCGAGGCCGACCCGGATCTGGCCTCGAGGCCCATGCAAGGCGATGTGCTGCCGGGGCGGAGCGCGGCGATCTGGCTGCGCTGATCGTCATTCGTTAGCGATGCGCGTTGCCGTTCAGGCGATAACGATCCGCACGGATCGGACTACGAGAAAAAAGGTTGGCGCCGTGGGAAAACCGCGGCGCCAACCCTTCCACAATGAGATCGCGTTGCGAACCTAGTTCAGACCTTGGCCCAGCTTTTGCTTCTTGGCTTCGTCCTTCGCCGCCTCCGTGATCCGATCGGTTGCGGATGTCACTGCATGTTCCGCCCGGCCAACGGCTTCGCTGCCGCTTGGCGCAGAGGCTTTCAATGTCTCGAGCGACTCTTCGGCCACGGCGCCCGCTTCGCTTAACGCTGCATTGGCCACCGCGCGCAACTTCTCGCGTTCCTCATGGAAGATCCGTTCGGCCTCATCAAAGGCGCGATCTCTGTACATCCCGAAGGCGTCGTCTTCGCGCGAGGTTCGGGGCAGCGCCGCCCCAACCAAAGCACCGACCCCGGCCATCAACAAACCGCCGAGCAACGGCTGCGTGTCGAAAAGGCGGCCTGCGCGGTCGGAATAGGCGCCAAGACGGTGTTCCGTCTCACGCTGCGCCGCATAGGCGCGGTGGCGGGCCTCCATCACGCGGAGGCGGGCAGCTTCGGACATCTGTTCTGTTCCTTCCGATATGCGTGTCATCAAATCCTGCGAACGCGCGTATTGGCGCGATCTGCCGACCCCTTGGGCAGAGCCGGTTTGCCCTCCCGAGGGCGTGCCGCTGTCGCGATCTTGCGAACCGTCCACACCATCCATTGCGCGCTGCTTGGCCGACCGCGCGATCCCGCCGATCTTCTCCGCCGCTTGCGCACCGGCCGCCTCGGCGCGGCCCCAGAAAGAGGGATCGTCAGCCTCAGACGTCGCGGCGGCCAACCGGTCGTCGAACCCTGTCATTGCCGGGCGTCCGGTGCGGCTGAGGCCTGGCGCGGTCGCATAGGATCGTTCGTCAAATCCAGGGCTGGGGGTTGTTTGGCCGCCCTCGACCCGGTCGCCCCGCGCGAACGGGTCGCCTGCTCGCGCGCGCGGCCCGTCGGCGTCTCGTGCCGGTGCAGCGCCTCTCGGCGAACCGAAGGCCAACCATGCCAGCCCCATCGCCGTCACGGATGCAGCCATCGGGTTTTCTTTGATTTGTCGCCCGACGGCCTCAACGATATCACCGCCATTGTCGCGAAGATATTCCGTCGCGGTATTCACCACCTGTTCAGGTGAGAACTGCGCTTGCAGCGCCTCCAACGACCGTGCGAGCGCGTCGCGCTCCGTCTCGATTTCCTGTTCGATCTCCGAAGCAGATTTGTGCGTCGACATATCAAAGCACCTCCTTCACGGCTTCCGCGTCCCGGCGCACGTTTTCGACGGTGCGTGTTGGGGCGAGGCTGCTGAGTTTCAGATCATGGAGCCCCTTGCTGACGAGCGCGAATGCAGCCAACGCCAGAAGGCCGCCGACAATCAGGGCCGACCAAGCGGGTTCGATTCCAAGCTCTGCGATTGCGGCCACAAGGGCCCCCGCCAACACGTTGAGAGATACCAACGCAATCACAACCGCCCCGACCAATAGGCCGATTGCTACCCCGGCCCGCGATAGGTTGCTGCTCAGTTCGGCCCGCGCCAGATCGACCTCTTTCCGGACGAGGTTCGAGATATGATCGAGGACGTCCGATACGAGGCCCGGCGTCGTTCGGCCTGTCTTCGGCTGCTCGGTCATTGAGCATATCCCCCGTTTGGGCGCGCTTGGGGTGGCCGGGCCGCCCCGTATCGCGCGCCACTGAACCCGTCATCCGCCCCTACGATGCGGTCAGCGGATTGCCTCTGATCGAAACGGGCAACACTGGGCGAGCGGTCCGATGCCTTCAAAAGCCGGGCGGCTGCGAAGCCAAGCAAGGCGGCACCCCCCAGAAAGACGGCAGGGTTGCGCCGGGCGAACTGCGACACGTCGTCAAGCAAGGACGAAACATCCCGATCCCTGATGACATCCGCAGCGTGATGCAGGTTCGACGCGAGATAGTCAGCCGCATGGGCTTGATAACTGCTCTCACCGTATTCCCGACCAGCGTGGCGAATGGATTCCGCGCGCCGATCCAGCTCGGACGTCGCATATCCCTTTGCTTCTTCAGCCTTGGCTTCAGCCACAGATTTCGCCTTCTCGCCGAATTCTCGCGCTTCGGTCTTCGCTTTCGCCTTCAGCTCCTCGCCGCGGGATTTTGCCGATTTGGCCGCCTCGTCGGCGAACTGTTCCGCAGATGCGCTGATGTCATCGGCATGCGTCCCCGACGCACCGCTCGATTGGGTCGCGTCCTCGGGTTGGACATCGTCGACAGTCGTCGTGTTGGAAGGTGTGTTCGGCTTGTCGGTCATCTTGGATTCCTCGTCTTTGATCCTGTGGGTTTGGCGGCTCAGGCCACGAACTGGATGACTGCCAGGGCCACGACGACGACGCCGATGATGTAAAAGATGCTATGCATGTCGGTCTCTCCAAATGCAGGTTCCGGACAGGATCCCGGTTGGTGGGGGGACGGGATCGATTGCCCCCTCTTCGGCGCGACAACGCGGCCTTTCCGGGACTCGTTCCAAGAAACCAGGGCGCTTTGCTGGCCGAATAAGCCTGCGATCCACTTCTCTCTTGTGACGCTGCGGGTGGGAACATAATGTGAACATATGTCCAAGATGACTCTTCAGCAGAAGCTCGCTCTTCTGTCGGATGCCGCCAAATACGATGCGTCTTGCGCATCCTCCGGCGGTGCGCGGCGCAACAGTCGGGACGGGTCCGGCTTGGGGTCGACCACCGGCTCGGGCATCTGCCATGCCTATGCACCTGATGGTCGGTGCATCAGCCTGCTGAAAATTCTGATGACGAATTACTGCGTCTTCGATTGCGCCTATTGCGTGAACAGGGCCAGTTCCAACGTCCGGCGCGCGCGTTTTACCGTCGAGGAAGTGGTTTGGCTGACGACTGAATTCTACCGCCGGAATTACATTGAAGGGCTGTTTCTATCCTCCGGGATCATCCGGTCGTCGGATTACACGATGGAAGAAATGGTCCGGATCGTGGAGCGGCTGCGATCCGACGGGTTCCGTGGATACGTCCATTTGAAGACGATCCCAGATGCCGCGCCCGAGTTGATCGAACGCGCGGGTCTTTGCGCCGACCGGCTGTCGATCAACATCGAACTGCCGGACGATGCCGCCATCAAGACCTATGCGCCCGAAAAGGATGCCGGTGAGATCCGTAAAGCCATGGGCAAGGTTCGTCTGACCAAGGATGATTATGGCGAGCGCAGCCATACCGGTCGGCGGCGCGGTCGGTTCGCCCCCGCTGGACAGTCCACGCAGATGATCGTCGGCGCGGATGGTTCCAACGACGCGGCGATCCTGAAGAACGCGACACGTCTCTACGGCGCCTACGACCTGCGGCGCGTTTACTATTCCGCATTTTCCCCGATCCCGGATGCATCTGCCGTCCTGCCCCTGGTCGATCCGCCTCTCATGCGGGAGCACAGGTTGTATCAGGCGGATTGGCTGCTTCGCTTCTATGCCTTCGACATCGAAGAGATCGTTCAGCGCGACCAAGGCGGGATGCTGGATCTCGATGTCGATCCGAAACTGGCTTGGGCTCTCGCCCATCGGTCGCGCTTTCCCGTGGATGTGAACGCCGCCGGACGGGAGGAGCTTTTGCGCGTGCCGGGCTTTGGCACGAAGACAGTCCGGCGCGTGATCTCGGCACGGCGTTCCGGCGCCCTCGGCTTGGAGGATATTCGACGCATGGGCGGTCGCGTGCGCGCGGCGCGGCCTTTCATCGTGACCCGCGACCATCATCCGGGCGCGTCGCTCGATGCGACGGACCTGCGCGACCGCTTCGTCAAACCCAAGCAGATGGAGCTGTTCTGATGCATGCGCCGCGCCTGCCTCGGATCGGGCTCGTCCCGGCATGGCGCGACACGGCACGGCGCCTGGTTCTGTCAGGCGTGCCACCGGAAGCGGTCGATTGGGGTTTGGAGGAGACGGGCGCGGCCCTGTTCGATGCCGATTTACCGGTCGGGCGGGGGCGCGTGATGGTTCCGAAAGCGTTCGGGCGGTTCGCGGAAACCATCGTCTTGGAACGCAGCGGAGAGGGGATGGCGCTGGCGTATGCGCTTCTCTGGCGGCTTCAATCGGAGCCGGGGCTCCTGCAACGCCGCGCGGATCGGGATGTCGCCCGCGCCGATAACATCGCGAAATCGGTTCGCCGGGACATCCACAAAATGCACGCCTTCCTGCGCTTTCGGGAGGTGCCCGCCCAAGAGGATCGCAGAAGGTTCGCAGCCTGGTTCGAACCCGACCACCGGATCGAGGAGGCCACCGCACCATTCTTTGCCAATCGCTTCGGGGACATGGATTGGGAAATCGTCACGCCAGAGGTCACGGTACGATTCGAGGACGGGCGTCTTGCCTGCGTCGCGCAAGCCTCCCCGCGGCCGGAGATCGCGGACGATCTCGAAGAGCTTTGGACGACCTACTATTCCAGCATCTTCAATCCGGCCCGATTGAAACCCGATGCGATGCGGGCCGAGATGCCGATGAAATACTGGCGGAACCTTCCTGAAACCCGCGCGATTCCCTCCTTGATCGCGGGGGCAAGGGCGCGAGTTGCGACAATGCAGAACACGGCGCCCACCGCCCCGGCTGTCGATGCGCCAGGTGAGAAGGGGAGCGAGACAATGGGGATAAACGTCCAAGCCGATCTATTCGGTGACACCACGCTGCATGACGTGGCAAAAAGCGCGTCCGCATGTACCCGGTGCCCCCTTTACTCCGGTGCGACGCAGATCGTCTTCGGGGAAGGCCCAAAAGATGCGGACATCATGTTTGTCGGAGAACAGCCCGGCGATCGCGAGGATTTGGCAGGACGGCCATTCGTCGGACCGGCGGGTCAGCTCTTCGATGATGTTGCCGGGCAGGTCGGCATCGACCGATCGCTCTGCTACGTCACAAACGCCGTGAAGCACTTCAAGTTTGTCCAACGCGGCAAGCGGCGCATCCACCAGAAGCCAAGCTCCGGTGAAGTGGCCGCCTGCAATTGGTGGCTTGAACAGGAGCTGGCCCATGTCGACCCCCGCCTCGTTGTCGCGATGGGGGCGACCGCATTGCATGCGCTGACGGGCAACGGGGCTGGCCTGCTCAAGCGGCGGGGGCAGGTGGAGCGGGCCAAGGATGGCCGTGCGGTCCTCGTGACCGTGCATCCAAGCTATCTGCTGCGCATTCCGGAGCAAGAGCGAAGGCAGCAGGAGATGACGCACTTCGCCGCCGATTTGAGGCGCGTTCACGAACTGCTCAAGGAGCGGGCAGCCTAGGGGCAATCCCGCCGATCCGCGCGCATTGCGCGGCAGGATTTCGCTGCGCCGCGGAACGTCACAAAACTTTCTGGAACTTACAGAATTTACTGCAGTTAAGGTGGCCATATCGTGGGAGTCATCACCGAATTTCTGCAGGAGCGAATATTATGAACCGCCTCGAGACCGTTATCTTCCCAGTGGCCGGACTCGGTACGCGTATGTTGCCCGCAACCAAAGTGACGCCGAAGGAGCTTCTTCCAGTCTACGATACGCCATTGCTCCAGTTTGCGATTGACGAAGCGCTCGCCGCCGGCGCCCGCCGCCTGGTCATGGTGTCTCACCCCGAGAAGTCGGCGATCGAGGATTATCTCGCACCGGCGCCGCGACTTGAGGACGAGCTTGAGGCAAAGGGCAAGGATGCGCTGCTCTCTGCCGTGCTGGCCAGCCGATTGCCCGACGATGTCGATCTCCATTTCGTGATGCAGGACGAACAACTCGGCCTTGGCCACGCGGTTCTCTGCGGCCAGCCCGTCGCATTGGACGGCCCGGTTGGCGTCATTCTTCCGGATGATTTGATCCTGGGCGCACCCTGCCTGGCGGAGATGGCCGATGCCTTCGATCCGACGGGCATGAAAAGCTTGGTGGCCGCGCAGCGCGTTCCCGAAGAGCAGGTCTCCAGCTACGGGATTTTCGATTGCGATGACCCAAAGCCCGCCGAGACATCTCATTCCGCGGCCGACCGGACGCTGTCCGCCCGCGGTTTCGTCGAAAAGCCGACCCGCGCGGAGGCACCATCCTGCCTTGCGGCCGTGGGCCGCTATGTCCTGTCGCCCGACATTTTCGACACCCTAAGATCGACCGAACGGGGCGCGGGTGGCGAGATTCAACTGACAGATGCGATTTGCGCACTAGGTTCGGTGCATGCCTATCAATTTACAGGCACCCGCTACGATTGTGGTTCCAAGGATGGGCTGGTGGAAGCGACGTTGGCCGTTCAGCGCGAACGGAAACGTGCGCATCTCCGCGTCGCAGCGGAGTAAGACTGTCGCGCAGAGTGGTTTGGGGGGACCAGAATGCTGTACCATCAGATGACCGGTTACATGGGCGTCCGCGCCCCCACCGAGATGGAGAATGGTGCCATTCGTTTCCCTGAACCGGCGGACGCAGTGCTCTTTCTCGATTTCGATGGCACGCTTGTCGAAATCGCAGATCGCCCGATGGAGGTCGTGGTCGAACAAGGGGTTCGCGACCTCCTCGATCGCGCGATGCAGATGCTCGACGGGCGCGTCGTTCTGGTATCCGGTCGAACCATCGCCGATCTCGAACATTTCCTCCCGGATTTCCGCGGAACGATGATCGGCACCCATGGGGCGGAGGTGCGCAAGGAGATGGTCTGGTCACAGGCTGTGTCCTTCGACGTCGCCACAGTCTCGCGCCTCCAGCGGTTAGTGAGCGATTTCGCGGCACTCCGTCCTGAACTTCTTGTGGAGATGAAGCCCTCAGGCGTCGTGCTGCACTATCGTCAGGCCGAGGAATATGGCGGCTTGGCAATGAACTTCATGGACAGCTTGGCAGCCGCCACAGATGGCTTCAAGGTGCAGCCCGCGTTGATGGCCTTCGAACTCAAACCCGAAGATGTCGGTAAGGATATCGCCGTCCAGCGTCTCCTGGCAGACGGGCCCTTGGCCGGTCGAACAGCGATCTTTGCAGGCGATGACCTGACAGACGAACCCGCCCTCAAACTGGTGCAGGAGGCGGGCGGCATCGCGATCAAGATCGGACAAGCCGAAACAGTGGCAGAACACCGGCTTCCGGGTCCGGCCGATCTGATCTCGCATCTGAGCCGCTGGCTTGCCTGACGAAGGCGCGGCGGACGGGCAGCTCATCGTCGTCTCGAACAGGTTGCCCAAGGGGGATGTGCCGTCGGGCGGCCTGATCTTCGCGATCCACGAGGCTCTCACCGTCGCAGGGGGCCTGTGGATCGGAGCGGCCGATCCCACCGACGCGGCGACCGATGACCTGACCGAAATCGGAAGCGGTGACTACGACCGGGCGACCTTCAGCCTCAGCCAGTCGGAACATCAGGGATATTATCTCGGCTATGCCAATTCCGTCCTCTGGCCACTCTTTCATCACCGTCCGGACCTGCTCGACCTTCGAGACGAGGATTTCGAGGCCTATGTGACGGTCAACCGGCGGGTGGCGCGGGCTATCGCCAATATATGCAAGCCGACCGACGTCATCTGGGTCCAGGACTACCATTTCCTGATGGTCGCCCATGAACTGCGTGCGCTGGGTCTTCCGAACCGGATCGGCATCTTTCTCCACATTCCCTTTCCAAGTCCAACGGAAGTCATGGCCCTGCCGCAGGTGGCGATGCTGCCGACATGGCTTGCCGCACACGACATCGTCGGGCTGCAGACCCAACGGGACGTGAGTTCGGCCCTGGAAATCATGCGCCACGATCCCAAGGCGCAGATGCGCGATGACGGAAGTTGGGTGCGGGAAGGGCGGACATTCGAGATCCGAAGCTTCCCGATCGGAATCGACGCGCGCAACTTCTCACAGACCGCCGCGTCCGCTGCACCGCCAGAGCTGCAACTCGCCCCCAATGCTCCGCTTCTCATTGGCGTGGACCGCCTCGATTATTCGAAAGGTCTCGTCCATCGTTTCGAGGGGTTCGGCGCTTACCTGCAAGAGCGAGACAGCAAGACCGCACGCCCGACCTTTCTGCAGATCGCCCCGGTCAGTCGCGAAGACGTGGACGCCTACCAAGACATCCGCGAGGAACTGGAACGGACCGCAGGCAGCATCAACGGCACACATGCCGACTTGGACTGGACGCCCATACGCTATGTGCGACGGCACATCGACCGCGATGTGATCGCCGCGCTCTATCGCCGGGCGCAGGTCGCCTTGGTGACGCCACTGGCTGATGGGATGAACCTCGTCGCAAAGGAATACGTCGCCGCCCAGGATGCGGACGATCCCGGTGTTCTGGTTCTGTCACACTTTGCCGGGGCCGCCGAACAGATGGATGCCGCGGTTCTTGTGAATCCCTTCGACCGGACTGCCTTCGCGGCGGCCATTCGCGAGGCGCTCACGATGCCCCTGGACGAACGGCGGTCGCGCCATGATGCCTTGCACAAGGTTGTCTTCGAAGAGGACATCGCATGGTGGACAAACAACTTTCTTCGCCACCTCAGGCGAACGCACTGATCGCCGCCTCTAGCCGTTCCCGCCACGTTCGGGACGATGGCAGACCGGCCGCCAGGCAACTGACCCGCGAAACAAGACGGAACCAACACGGGAATCTCGCGTTCTCATACAACCATAGCGCGAGTCACCATGCATATTGCCGTCGTTTCCCATATTCGCCACCCGATCCGCCCCCCGTTCTTCAGCGTGCAGGAAAGCCATGCTTGGTACCTGGTTCGGGCCCTCCGCGCGGCCGGTCACGATGTGACCCATTTCGCCTCGGGCGACAGCGACCATGATCCCGTTCCGATCGTAGGCATCCACTACGATCAGGAATTTCCGTGGCACGACCGGCACGGGACACGCGCGCTGGCCGACCATCTCGACACCGCTTTCGCAACCACGGCGCGCGATCTGCGAGACGGCGATTTCGACGTGATCCATAACACGTCGCTCCATCACTACTTGCCGCGCCTCGCGCGGGCAGAGCGCCTGCCGATGCTCACCTCTCTCTACCGCCCCCCGGCAGAGCCTTTGCGGCAGGCCATCCTCGACGGCGCGGCACCCTGGTCCCAGGTCACGGTTCCCACGCAGACCCAGGCCCAAATCTGGTGGCCCAAAGGCCCCGCACCCCAAAACCATGTCGTCCCCACCGGCATCGACCCGGCCGATTGGCCGTTCCGGGGCGGCGGGAACGGCAGCGCGATATGGGCCGGGCAGATCGCGCCCGAGATGGGCACGCATTTCGCCGTCACGGCGGCCCAGTTCGCCGGGCTCCCCTTAACGATTTTCGGACGCATCGAACGGCAGGACTATTTCGACCGCATGGTGCGGCCCTATCTCGGCAAGGCGATCCGTTACGGCGGCCCGGTCCAGGGCGCGGAGCTTGCATCGCAGATGGGACAGGCCAGCGTCTTCCTGTTCACGCCGCTCGGCGATGCTCCGTCGGGACGCGCCGCGATCGAGGCCATGGCCACCGGCCTCCCCGTTGCCGCAGTCGATAACGGTCCCGTGCGAGAGATCATCGGTGACGCGGCGGGATGCTTCGCGCCGCCCAACGAACCCGCGGCCCTCGGCATGGCCATGAAGCGCGCCATGCAGATCGACCCTGCCATCCCGCGCCGCCGGGTGGAGGATCATTTCACCGTTGAGCGGATGGTCGCAGACTACGTGACGCTCTACGCGCAAGCCCGCGACGGCCTCTCACATGACATGCCGGCTGCGGATTTCGGCACGGCCGATCTTCGGATCGCCAGTCAGGAGCGTTTGGCGGCGGAATAACCCGCATCGCGCCCATAAGTCTGGTGGGATGGTGGCGGTACAGGGACTCGAACCCCGGACACAAGGATTATGATTCCTCTGCTCTAACCAACTGAGCTATACCGCCACTGGCGGGCCAGATACGGCCCACCACCGGAGCCGTCAAGACCGCCCCTCCGGCTTTTCAACGCCTCCGCCACATGCGACCGTTCGGGCCGGAGGATTCCATGAAAGACGCCCCGCACGACCCCCTGGCCCAGTTGCAGGCCGTTCTTGGCATGGCCCATGTCCTGACCGGCGATCAGGTGGAGCGCTTCACGCGCGACTGGACGGGGAAGTGGCGGGCAGAGCCCTTGGCCGTTCTGCGCCCGGCCTCCACCGACGACGTGGTCGAGATCGTCCGGATCGCCGCCGCCCATGACCTGTCCGTGGTGCCGGTCGGCGGCAATACCGGCCTCGTCGGCGGCACGTCCAATCGCGGCGCCCTGATGGTCTCGCTCGAACGGATGAACGCGATCCGCGACATCCGCCCCGAGGCGGGCATCGCCGTGGTCGAGGCGGGCGTCATCCTGTCCGACCTGCATGACGCGGTCGAGGCGCATGATCTCATCTTTCCGCTCACCTTCGGGGCGCGCGGATCGGCCCGCGTGGGCGGCTTCCTCAGCACCAATGCCGGTGGCTCCAATGTCGTCCGCTACGGTCCGACCCGCGGCCTCTGCCTGGGGCTCGAAGTCGTGCTGGCCGACGGCCGGGTCCTCGATCTGATGAATGCCCTGCGCAAGGACAATTCCGGCTACGATCTGCGCGATCTCTTCATCGGGGCGGAAGGCACGCTCGGCATCATCACGGCGGCGATCCTGCGCCTCGTGCCGAAACCGCAACATCACGCCGCAGCACTTGTGGCCGTCTCCGACCTGCCATCCGCCCTCCGTCTCCTGCGCCGCTTGCAGACCGCCAGTGACGGCGCGGTCGAGGCGTTCGAATACATGCCGCGCAGCTACATGACGGAACTGGCCAAACACCGCCCTGACCTGCGCCAGCCCTTCGACATCCATGACCACTCCGTCATGATCGACCTCGGCGGCCTGTCCCGCCCCCTGGGCGACGTCCTCGAAGCGACGCTGGCTCAGGCACTGGAATCCGGCGAGGTCCTCGACGCCATGGTCGCGCAGAACGAAGCGCAGCGCGCCCATATCTGGGACATGCGCGAGGCCGCCGCGGAGATCACCTTCACGCGCTTGCCCATCGTCGACAATGACGTGGCTCTTCCGCTGGACGGCGTCGCGCCCTTCATCGACCGGATGACCCATCAGCTGGCCCAGATGGATGCGGGCGCCGACCACTTGATCTGCGCCCATCTGGGCGACGGCAACATCCACCTCACCGTCTACCCCAGCGACGATAGCCAGCTCGACGCGATCCGAGAGATGATCGAAGCGGTTACCGTCGAACTGGGTGGCTCCATCAGCGCGGAACACGGCATCGGCCTCTCCAAGCTCACCACCATGTCCCGCCGCAAGAATCCCGTGGCCCTCGACGTGATGCGTGCCATCAAGAAGGCCCTGGATCCCGACAACCGAATGAATCCCGGCAAGGTCGTTCCGGAGGACTGACCCGGCTTTCCGAAGCCCGATGACAAGGCGCGACCGCGCAGCCCCCGCCAGCCTGCCCGTCGATCACGGCAGGAATGTCAGCCCAAGCGCCAGAACCGCACCAGAGGCCAGCAAGACCAGGACGCAGAACCCCATGATGTCGCGCGCGCTCAGCCCAGCCACGGCCAGCGCGGGCAAGGCCCAGAAGGGCTGGATCATATTCGTCCAGGCGTCGCCCCAGGCAATGGCCAGCAAGACCCGCGCCTTGTCGGCCCCCAAGGCCTCCGCCGCGGGCATGACGATCGGTCCCTGCACCGCCCATTGCCCACCGCCCGACGGCACAAGCACGTTCACCACCCCTGCGGACAGGAACGCCAAAAGCGGCAGGATCGTCGCATTGGCGCCGCCCACGAAGACATCCGTCAACGACCCGGCCAGCCCGGACCCCACCATCATCCCCATCACACCGGCATAGAACGGGAACTGGATCAGGATGCCGCCCACCCCCTTCACCGCCGAATCCAGGGCGCGCAGGAAGTTTCGGGCCGATCCATGCAGAAGAAGCCCGGCGAAGAGAAACGCGAAGTTGACCGTGTTCAGCGTCAGCGCGAACTCCCCGCCTGCCACCTGAAGCGCCAGGAAGGCCAAGCCGAAGCCGCCGACACCCCAGCCCAGCCAGGGCGCATGTTCCAGTTTGGCCGCGGGCGTATCGCGGACGACCTCTGCGTGGCCGTCCTCCTGACTTTCAAGCTGAACGTCCCCAGCCCGCACGACCCGGCCGCCATGGTTCAGCATCATCCGGTTCAGAAACGGCAGGCCCACGCAGATGATGCCCAGCAAGATCAGGTTCGCCGACGAAAAGATCGTCTCGGAGGCGGGGATCAGGCCGATCTCCTCCTCCAGGAAGTTGCCGGGCGTCGCCGCCGTCAGCGGGATCGAGCCCGACAGGCCCGCATGCCAGATCAGGAACCCGCTATAGCCCGCCGCAATCAGCACGCGGTAATCGCAATCGGCCACCTCCTTCGCCAGGCGCTTGGCGAAAAGTGCGCCGATCACCAGCCCGAAGCCCCAATTGATCCAACTGGCGGCCAGCGACACGACCGTCACCAGCATGATCGCCTGGCCGGATGTCTTGGCCCGCCGCGCGATCCATCCCAGCAACCGCCCGAAAAGCGGGGTGGATGCGAAGACGAAGCCCGTGACCAGAACCAGCGCCATCTGCATGGCGAAGGTCAGCAGATCCCAGAACCCCTCACCGAAATAGGTGACCATCTCCACCGGGCTGGCCCCTTCGAAGACGATCCCGCACAGGAACACGAAGCCCGTCAGCAACATCACGATGACCAGCGGCTCGGGCAGCCACCGCTGGATGAATCCGTCCAGGGCACCGGTCAGGCGCCCGATGAAGCCCGAGGAAGGGGAGGAGATATCGCTCATGCCGAAAACATGCCGCCCCGCCCGTGCGGGTCAAGTCCGGCCGAAAATCTGCGTCAGCGCCAGCCCCGCCGCCATCGTCAGCAATCCGACGACCCGCAGCGGTGTCAGCGGCACGACCCGCGCCCCGAACAGGCCGAAATGGTCGATTACCGCCGCGCTCAGGATCTGGCCCAGCAGGACGAAGAAAACCGCGTTCCCCACGCCGAAGATCGGCGCGATCCAGGTGACGGACAGCACGTAGAACGCGATCAGCATCCCGGCCAGGAACAGGTGCCATGGCTGCCCCACCGCCCGCGCCAGCGTGCCGGGCCCGGTGACGATCAGCACCGCCCCGGCCGTCGCCAGCGCCACGGTGAACAGCACCACGGCCGCCGCGGCGGGTGCGCCCATATTCGCGCCCAAACGGGCATTCAGCGCCGCCAGGATCGGGATCCCGATCCCCGCCGCCAGCATGATCACTGCGTGATGCGGCATCCCTCCACCTCTTCCAACCAAGCCGATAGCGCGGCGTTCACCGCCTCGGGCCGTTCCAACACCGGCAGATGCCCCGCCCCGTCCACCACCACCAGACGGGCCTCCGGGATCAGGTCGCGCATCAATTCGTGACGCGCCGGCGGGCAAAGGCTGTCTTCCGCCCCGCAGAGGACCAGGCTCGGCACCCGCACCCCGCGCAACACATCCTGCCGATCCGGCCGCGCCATCAACGCCCGGCTCTGGCGCGCAAAGACCTGCGGCCCCAAAGCCGTCGCCATCTCCATGCACAGCTCCAGGATGGCGGGCCGCCTCGGCCCATCGGCCAGGTAGTTCGGCTTCATCTCGTCGCGCATCACCGCGCCTAGACCCCCGTCCCGCACGTGGGCAATCTGGGGCTGCCGGGCCGCCGCCACCTCCGGGCGCTCGGCCAAGGGGTTCGTGTCCATCAGGCACAGCCCCGCCACCCGCTCCGGCGCCTGCGCGACGATCTCCATGGCCACGATACCGCCCATGCTGAGCCCGGCCAAGGCAAAGCGCGGCGGCGCGACGGCCAAGACGCCCGCCGCCAAACCCGCCATGCTGTCCGCCCCGCCCAACGGCGCGACCATCACGGCCCGGTCAGAAATCGCGGCGATCTGCGGCGCGAAGAGCCGGGCATCGCACATCATCCCCGGCAACAGGACAAGCGGCGTCATCCCAGGACGGAGAAACTGCTGTCCCGGTTGATCTCCCGCCTGCGCGAAAAGAACGCCGCATTCAGATCGACACCCGTCCGGTCCAGCCGGAATGTCAGCGGATCGGCGTCATGGTCCCCGCCCTCCGCCTCATAGCGGATCAGTGCGGCCATCAACTTGCCCGCCACCGGCGCGTTCTTGAACTGGTTCCCGCTGGTGCCGCAGGCCATGTAGAAGCCCGGCCGCGACGACCGGTCATAGATCGGGATCCAATCGTCCGACGCGTCGTAAATCCCCACAATGCCGCGCTTCGATCCCGGCAGGCCCACCTCTGGCATCCGCTGAGCATAGCGCATGGCCTGGATATCGGCCTGCTCGGTCAGATCCTGCGACGCGCCATCGACTGCATCCAGCCAGTGATGGGGATCGCAGGGCGGGTCTTCCGATCCCACCAGGATCGACCCGTCGCCCTCGGGCCGCGAATAGCAGGCGATATCGGCATCCGAGACACCGGGCGGCGCGGCCTCCCGATACTCGGGCGGCGCGGGCAGATGGACCACCTCGACACGCAGCGGACGCAGCCCGATGCCCATATCCCCGGTCACGCCAGCCATCCGGTTGATCATGGATGAGGCGGGGCCAGCCGCATTCACCACCACATCGGCATGCAATTCCCGCCCATCGGCCAGGGCCAGCCCTGTGACGCGTGCCCCGTCGCCCAGAATGCCACGCACTTCCGCCCGCACCACGCGCGCCCCCGCGATCTGCGCCGCCTCCAGAAGGTTCTGCGCCGCCAGGGCAGGGTCCGTCACATAGCCCGCATCGGGCCAGAACACCGCGCCCTCGATCTCCCCGCCCGTGGGCTCGGCGAAATCCTCCGCATCCGGGCGCTTCGCCGGATAATAGCGCTCCAAAGCAATGCCCGGCAGCCGCGCGCGCAAAGCCTCCGGCCCCCAGACCTCATGGGGGATCCCCAGGGCCGTGCTCAGCTCGATATGGCGGGTCAGGTTGTCGTTCGTCTCGTGCTTCAGGCAAAGGCAGCCGATCTGCCGGAACGTCGCGAGCGGCGTCCCCGCGGCAAGTCCCACATAGGCGGCCCAATCCTTCCAGTATTGCGCGCCTTCCCAGGCGATCGCCGTCCCTTCCCAGGTGGAATAATGCATCCGGATCATCGCGGACGAAGCCGATGTCGACCCGTGCCCCGCCATGGCGTTCCGGTCCACCGAGGTCACCGCCCAGCCGTCGCGCGCAAGCTCCAGCGCGCAGGCCGCTCCGATCACCCCGGTCCCGATCACAAGAGCCTGTCCCATGGCCGCGACGTTGGCGCGACGGGCGGGCGCTGGCAAGTCCGCATCAAGCGGTGCCACACGCCATCATTCGGCCGGATACGGTTCGTCCGATCTCGAATAATGAGCGATTTTGACGACAATAAGCTGAAATCCGCCTATCTTGTTCACCCGATTGGCCGGCGCGCGGCCCCATGGTAATCTGCCCAAATCTTGTCGTCGTGGGAGGCACGAATGACGGACTTCTTCATCCTAGCCGTTGCGGTTTTCGCAACCATTCTGGCCGCGCGGTCGCTCATCATGCGCTGGCCTGAGCCGGGTGATGCCAGCGAAGAGGCTGAGGTGGACGGCCGCCACGGCTGACATCCGCTAGGCGTCTCGCACCCTTCGATCACAGCGACGCAATCTCCTCGTCGTTCACCGGTCGATGGTCCGGCCCAGGTGCTCGGTGCCGCGCGTCCGGGCAAGGTCGATCTGCCGGACCCGTTCCCGGAACCGCGCGCGATCCGCATCCGAATATTCCTCCACGCAGCGGTGGCATTGCACGCCGGGCTCATAGGCCGGGTGACGGGTCTCCGTCGGGGTCAGCGGACGCCGACAGGCATGGCAGAGGATATGCGTGCCTGGCCGCAACCCATGTTCGACGCTGACCCTGTCATCGAAGACGAAACAGGCCCCGTCCCACAGGCTCTCCTCCTTGGGCACCGTCTCCAGATAATTCAGGATCCCGCCTTTCAGATGGACCACATCCGGCACGCCCTGACTGCGCAGGAAGGCGGTGGATTTCTCGCAGCGGATGCCGCCGGTGCAGAACATGGCCACCCGCTTGCCAGCGAAGCGCTCCGCATTTTCGGCCCACCATTCGGGAAAGTCGCCAAAGGCTGCCGTTTCCGGGTCGATCGCACCGGCGAACGTGCCGATGGCGACCTCGTAATCGTTCCGCGTGTCGATCACCACCGTGTCCGGATCTTGGATCACGGCGTTCCAGTCTTCGGGGGCGACATAGTCGCCGACGGCGTCATCGGGGGCCAGACTGCGCCCCATCGTCACGATTTCCTTTTTGAGGCGGACCTTTAGCTTGCCGAAGGGCTGCGTCTCCGCGGCCGACCAACGCGGCGTCAGCGCCGCGCAGCCGGGGATCGCCTCCAGCGTTTTCAGCATCGCCTCGACGCCTGTCTCCGGGCCCGCAATCGTCCCGTTCACACCCTCCGGCGCCAGCAGGATCGACCCTTTGACATCCGCCGCCGCCCCGATGGCGGCCAGGCCGTCGCGATAGGCCGACGGGTCGGGCAGGGGGGTGAAGCGATAGAATGCGGCGATCCGGACCATGGCCGCCCGATAGGCCGTTGCGCCGCTCCGCTCAAGGGATAGGCTGCGGCCCATGACCCAGGCGCTCCTCGTGATCGACGTCCAGAACGGCTTTTGCCCCGGTGGGAACCTCGCCGTCCCCGACGGCGACGCCATCGTTCCCGGCATCAACGCCCTAATGGCGGAATTCCCCCATGTGATCCTGACCCAGGATTGGCATCCCTCCGGCCATTCCAGCTTCGCCTCCAGCCATCCGGGAAAGGCCCCCTACGACGTGATCCAGATGCCCTACGGCCCCCAGGTGCTCTGGCCGGACCATTGCGTGCAGGGCAGCTCTGACGCCGCCTTCCATCCCGACCTGAACACCGCCCCCGCGCGGGCCGTCATCCGCAAAGGGCTGAACCCGCAGATCGACAGCTATTCCGCCTTTTTCGAGAACGACCGGACCACGCCCACCGGCCTCCACGGCCTCCTGCAAACCCTGCGGGTAGAGGCGCTGACCCTCGTCGGCCTCGCCACCGATTTCTGCGTGAACTACTCCGCCCAGGACGCGGCCGATCTGGGCTATTCCGTCACCCTGCGCGAAGACCTGACCCGCCCCATCGACCTCGACGGCTCCCTCCAGGCGGCGCGCGACGCGATGCGCGCCAAGGGCGTAAAGCTGGCCTAAAGACACAGCGAGACAGAATTGTTTCGCTTGCGACATGAATCTGTCGCAAACTGTCGGTGCAGACCAAGGAGACGCACCGGATGGCCGATATCGAACCACCTCTGACAGACCTCCCGATCAACACGAAGGAAGGCGGCTTCTACAACGGGTTCGCGACCCATGTAGCGGTCCCCGCCAAGATCATCATCTCAGCGCTCGTCGTTTGGGCCATCGTCTGGCCCATCAGCTCCGGGCGCATTCTGAACGGGATCAACACCGCGATCCTCGACGTCTTCGCAGCCTGGTACATCTGGGCCGTCGCGCTCTTCGTGATCGTCTGTCTCGGCCTGGCCCTCTGGCCCACCGCCGGGCGCCTCAATCTGGGGGTCGAGGGCGAGAAGCCCGAATTCACCAACTTCTCCTGGTTTTCCATGATGTTCGGCGCCGGGATCGGGGTCGGGATGCTGACCTGGGCCGTCGCCGAACCGGTGGCGCATTTCCAGAACAACCCGTCCGTCATCCAGGGCATCACCACCGCCGGTGAGGCCGACAACATCATGACGGCCTACAAATGGTCCTTCCTGCATTGGGGGCTGGGCGCCTGGGCCTGCTACGCCATCGCAGGGCTCGGCCTGGCCTTCTTCACCTATCGCCGTGGCCTTCCGCTCACGATCCGGTCCTCGCTGACGCCGCTCTTCGGCAGCCACCTGGCGGGCATATTGGGCCACATCATCGACGTCGTCGCCGTGGTCGCCACCATCCTGGGCGTCGCCCAGACGCTGGGCTTCGGGGTGGAGCAATTCGTGGCGGGCCTCACCCGCATCGGGATCGGCGGCCTCACCCATGGCGCCGACGCGGTGAATGCCGACGGTGAAAGCATCGCCGGAACCGTGAATACGTTCGGCATCGTCGTCGCCCTCCTGATCATCATGGGCGCCTCGACGCTTTCGGCGCTTTCGGGTGTCGGCAAAGGCATCAAATGGCTGTCGAACATCAACATGGTCCTGTCGATCTTCCTGCTCAGCTTCTTCATCCTCTTCGGCGCCACCTGGTTCGGCGTCCAGGCGATGACGGTCGGGCTCTGGGAATACCTGTCGAACTTCCCCTTCCTCAGCTTCAACGTCTATCGCTCCGACGGGGTCGAGGGATCCGAAGCGTTCCTGCTGGCCCAATGGCAGGGTTGGTGGCCGGTCTTCTACTGGGCCTGGTGGATCGCCTTCGCGCCCTTCGTGGGCCTGTTCCTCGCGCGCATCTCGCGGGGCCGGACGATCCGCGAATTCGTCCTCGGGGCCATGATCGTGCCGTCGCTGATGTGCTTCGTCTGGTTCGCCTGGGCCGGGGGCACCGCCATCGACCTTGAACTCAATGGCGGCGCGAACGGCGTCATCTACGAGGCGGGCAACGGCGACAAGATCTTCGCCATGACCGAGTTCATGCTGGCCCCCATCGCACAGGCCCTGGCCTGGGGCATGGCCCTCCTGATCGTCGTCCTCCTGATGACGTTCCTGGTCACCTCCGCCGATTCGGCCGTGCTGATCGTCAACACGATCAACGCCGCCGGTGACGAAGGCCCGAAGGCCCGGCCCCATATTCTCTTCTGGGGCTCGGCGCTGGGCCTCGTGGTGGCGGGCCTTCTGATCTCGGGCGGCACCTCGGCGATCCAGACGGCCATGGTGATCGGCGCGCTGCCCTTCTCGGTGGTGATGGTCCTGATGTGCATCGCACTCATCAAGGCCATCTGGAACGACGGTCGCCGCGAAAGGGTCGGCGTGCCCACCACCTATGACGAAATCCCGGGCGCCACCGGCAACACCAACATCCCCCCGGCGGCCCAACCCGCCGAATAGCGACACCAGAGCGACAAAACGGGGCGCCTCCGGGCGCCCCTTTTTCTTGGTCAGACTCCCGTCAGACACCTGTCAGGACGGCACCTCCAAACCCCGCCGCACCATCGCGGCATAGCGCCCCGGCGCCCGCCCAAATTGCGCCTGGAAGGCCGCGCGGAACCGGTGCCCCGACCCGTAGCCCACCGAGGCCGCCGCCTGCGACACCCCCATCCCGCCGCGCATCGCCACCGCCGCCCGCTCCATCCGCCGCGCCGCGACGAAGCCATGGGGTGTCAGACCCACCGCCAACCGGAACATCCGCGCGAAATGGTGACGGCTCACGGCGGCCACATCCGCCAGCGCGCCCAGGCGCAGATCACCGTCCAGATGGGCGTCCACATATTCCGTCACCCGGTCCAGCCGCCGCCCATCCAGCCCGCGCATGGCCTTGGGCCGCCGCTTCGCACCCAACGCCTCTAGGCTCCGCGCCAGCGCATTCCGCGTCAGAACCTCCAATTCCAGCGCCTCCAGCGGCGCCGCCCCCAACGCGTCGGCCCGCACCCGCACTGCCAGCGCGAAAAGCGCGGCGTCGGGCCGATTCCAGACCCTCTCATGCTCTGCCAGCCCCGCGGCATCCAGGTCGTCCAACACCTCCGCGCGCAACCACCGCGCGGGCCGCACCTCAACGAATTCCGACGCCCCGTCCGTCTCCAGAAACCGCACCGGCTCCGCCCCCACCGCCCCGCCGGACAAGGCCCGGATCGCCCGGTCCTCGATCCGGCCATCGCGCTCGATCACGGTCCGCGCATGGGGCCGGAACGCGAAATCCAGCGCGAACGGGGCAGAGGTCAGACCGTCGATGGCCCGCCGTCCGACGCGGTTCGTTCGGCCATACGTGGCACCGGCGCAGGTCCAGTTTCGACGTGAAATCAAGCTCTTGACCACCCAAACCTCCGCATTGCGCGAAACTCGCATGGCCATATGGCACCGCGATCCCTCCGAAATAGGTCTCTTGGCGACCCTGCCAAACGTGCATCCAGAAAGGCCCCCGATGTCCGACGACCAAACACAGATCGACCCTATCCGCCGTGCCCTCCTGGGCGGCGCCGCGCTCACCGCCTCCGCCGTGGCCATCGGCGTCGGACAAGCCGCCGCCCAGACTGCCCCGGCCCCCGGCCGCCGCAATCTCGGCCAGCTCCAGGTCTCCGAACTGGGCCTGGGGGTCCAAAACATGCACCGGACCTTCCACACCATCGTGCCGGAACGCGCCGACATGGTCGCGCTGATCCGCACCGCCTTCGACGAAGGCGTCACTTTCTTCGACTGTGCGGAGGTCTATGGCCCCTTCGCCTGCGAAGAAATCCTGGGCGAGGCCATCGCGGACTTCCGGGACGAGGTCCAGATCACCACCAAGTTCGGCTTCGATATCGACGCCGAGACGGGAGGTATTTCAGGCGTCATCAGCGATCCGGCCCGCATCCGTCAGGCCGTGGACGGCTCGCTCCAGCGGCTCGGAACCGACCGCGTGGACCTGCTCTATCAGCACCGCGTGGACCCGAATGTCCCCATCGAAGACGTCGCGGGCGTGGTCTCCGACCTCATGGGCGAGGGCAAGGTTCTCCATTGGGGCCTCTCCGAGATGGGTCCCGCCACCCTCCGCCGCGCCCATGAGGTTCTGCCGGTCTCGGCGGTGCAGAACGAATATTCAATGCTCTATCGCGGCCCCGAGGCCGAGATCCTGCCGATCTGCCAGGAACTCGGCATCGGCTTCGTCCCCTTCGCGCCCCTGGGCTACGGCTTCCTGACCGGCGCCATCGACATGGCGACCGGCTTCGCGCCCACCGATTTCCGCGCCAATACCAGCCGCATGGATCCCGACAACCGGGAGGCGAACCTCGCCCTGGTCGACCTCGCCCGCGACTGGGCCGCGCGCAAGGACGCCACGCCGGGCCAGATCGCCCTCGCCTGGCTCATGGCGCGGGGCCCCTCGATCGTGCCCATCCCCGGCACCACGCAGCTGCCCCATCTGCGCGACAATATCGGCGCCGCCCAGGTCACCTTCACCGAGGCCGAACTGGCGGAACTCACCACCGCCCTCGACGCTATCGAGGTGCGCGGCGACCGCGCGCCCGCCATCGTCATGGAATGGAACGGGGCCGAGGCGCCCGACGTCTGACACCAAGCGGCCGGCCCGACCCGGGTCGGCCACCCCTCAGACCCGTACCTCCATCTGATCCAACAACAGCACGTCGCCCAGCCGGGCCGAGATCATCATCCCCAGCAGCCCCGTGGCCCGGCCCTCCACCGGCACGAAGCCGTCCGCCTCCACCACGTCGAACCCGGCCAGCGCCGCCAAAGGCTCCGTCCCGATCCGGTCCGCCACCGCCCGCCCGGCCGCCACCACGTCGCCGCCGCCCCGCAACACCTCCGCCGCATCGCCAAGCGCGCGGTGCAGCACGGGCGCCGCCGCCCGTTCCTCCGGCGACAGCCGCGCATTGCGCGACGACAGCGCCAGCCCATCGGCATCCCGCACCGTCTCCACCGCCTCGATCTCCAGCCCGAAATGCAGATCCCGCACCATCTGCCGCACCAGGGCCAGCTGCTGGTAATCCTTCTTCCCGAAGCAGGCCACGTCCGGCCGCGCGATGTTGAACAGCTTCGTCACCACCGTCGCCACGCCGCGGAAATGCCCGGGCCGCACCGCACCGTGCAGCATCCGGCCCAACCGCTCCGCCTCCACGACGGTCTCCGCGCCCTCCGGGTACATATCCGCCGCCACCGGCAGGAACACGGCCCTGACCCCCGCCGCCTCCAGCATCGCCAGATCGGCCTCAGTATCCGACGGATAGGCCACCAGATCCGCCCCGCTCTCGAACTGCGTCGGGTTCACGAAGACCGAGGCCACCACCGCGTCCGACACCTGGCCCGCCCGCGCCACCAAAGCCATATGCCCCGCATGGAGGCCCCCCATCGTCGGCACGAACCCCAGCCGCCCTTCGGCCCCCAACCGCCGACACACCGCCCGCATCGCACCCACGCTCCGGCAAATCTCCATTCCGCTTCCCCCCGGCCCCCGCCTTTGCTCTAACCGCCCCCAGGGGGACCGCCACATGACCGACATCGCCACCCGCGTCTGGAACCACCGCTGGAAGATCGACCCGATCGTCCGGTCCCTCATCGACACCGACTTCTACAAACTCCTGATGTGCCAGTCGGTCTTCCGCAACCACCCGGACACCAACGTCACCTTCTCCCTCATCAACCGCTCCACCCACCTCCCCCTCGCCAACCTCATCGACGAGGGCGAGCTGCGCGAGCAACTGGACCATATCCGCTCCCTCACCCTCACCCGCGGCGAAAGCACCTGGCTCCGCGGCAACACCTTCTACGGCAAGCGCCAGATGTTCACCCCCGCCTTCATGGAATGGTTCGAGCAACTCCGCCTCCCGCCCTACCACCTGGAGCGCATAGGCGACCAATACGAGCTCACCTTCGAAGGCCCCTGGCCCCAGGTCATGCTCTGGGAAATCCCCGCCCTCGCCGTGATCATGGAACTCCGCTCCCGCGCCGTCCTCGACACGCTGGGCAAATTCGAACTCCAAGTCCTCTACGCCCGCGCCATGACCCGCGTCTGGGAGAAGGTCGAGCGCCTCAAACGCCTCGACACCCTCCGCCTCGCCGATTTCGGCACGCGCCGCCGCCACTCCTTCCTCTGGCAGGATTGGTGCGTCCAGGCCCTGCGCGAAGGGCTCGGCCCCGACTTCACCGGCACCTCCAACTGCCTCATCGCCAAGAACCGCGACCTGGAGGCCATCGGCACCAATGCCCACGAACTCCCCATGGTCTATTCCGCCCTGGCCCCCGACGATGCCGCCCTCGCCGCCGCCCCCTACGATGTCCTCGCCGATTGGCATGAGGAGCATGACGGCAACCTCCGCATCATCCTCCCCGACACCTACGGCACGCCCGGCTTCCTCGAAAACGCCCCCGATTGGCTCGCCCGCTGGACCGGCATCCGCATCGATTCCGGCGATCCGGAGGAAGCCGCCGAGACCGCCATCCGCTGGTGGACATCCCGGGGGGAGGACCCGGCCACCAAGCTCGTCATCTTCTCCGACGGCCTCGACGTGGAGAAGATCGCCCATCTCCACACCCGCTTCACCGGTCGCGTCCGCACCTCCTTCGGCTGGGGCACGCTTCTGACCAACGATTTCCGAGGCCTGGTCGAAAACGACCGCCTCGCCCCGTTTTCTTTGGTGTGCAAAGCTGTGGCGGCGGACGGCCGTCCCACGGTCAAACTCTCCGACAACCCCCGCAAGGCCATGGGGCCCTCGGAGGAAGTGGAGCGGTATAAGCGGGTCTTCGGGGTAGGAGCGCAGGAGGAGATGGAGGTGGTGGTTTAGGCGACAATCGGCTCAACTTGGCAAAAATGTGGCTAAGGACGCGGAACAAAACTCGAATACAACTCATTCTCGCCGCGAAGATGTGATCTTGATGTATACTTGAAAAGGGTTGTGTGATATCTATATCACACGCACGGAAATCGTGTCGATTTATATCGACTGCGCGGTCGCGCACAAAACGTGGAGCAGTACGTGAAGCTTGGTGCTGATGAAATAAGTCATACAAACTATGAAATCACATTTGGGTCTGAGACGGTAAAATTTTCGCAAATTAACAATTTGACAGTGAACTATGATACCGTCGACGATGATGGTCTTGGTGGAACGGTTGTCCTGCATCAACGAGAGCCAAATGGGAGTGGATTTTATAGCGCTACGCCAGTTAGAAGAACCAAGTGGTTCGACTTTGGCGAGGATGATGAGTCAAAAGATAAAGTGCGCGCTATTTTGGAAATAGTGCGAAAGTTTGATATTCCAGTAAAACAAGAAACATTCTCAGCGGATTTTTTTAAGCGCGCCTATCTCAATGTGCGTGATGCTAGTGGTAGATCGAAAAATTCGCGAAAGAAATTAACCACGTAGAATGTTGAGGATGGATAAGATCGAGATTCTGTATCTATCGCTTGATGAGTGCACGTACTCCCTGCACGGGCCATGAAAAAAATCGTCGACAGAACTCTGCAAACCAAAACATACGAAATCCGAAAAAAACAGGGAATCTCTGACCGGCAATCTTAGGGGCTAACTTGCCGACTAAGAGCACTGGAATGGATACCACCAAGAAGACAAATACTTTGTCATTTGAAAAGTCGATGGCTGTCATAGGTAGGAATGGTTGGCCCCGCGGAGCGTCTCCAAAAAACGATGCGCCGATTTTCATGAAATCTGGAAGTGGGAAGCTTGTGAGCCAGTTATCGACCCGTTCGCTTGTCATCGCGGCCGGCAGAAAAGCTGCAAGGGCAGCGTTTGCAAACACGCTAAAGGTAGCAAGAGAGCCCATATAGACTTCTTTTGATGCATTTCCGGAAAGTACTGACTGTTTCCAGTAATGTCTTTCCAGCTTGTCTTCCAATTTGCGACGTTTGCCTTTTGACTTTTTTAGATGTAGTGGCGTTTTCTTGGGGTTTGCCTTCATATCCTCCCACTCGGCCTCCACGCGACGCCATTCCCGATCATATTTTATCATGCTTTTCCGAAGCAGTCGATTTATGTTCTCGTCGTCTACGGCAAACGGTATTGCCGCCTCGACGGATGAGGCCAGAAAAGACAAAACGATAAGAGAAAGAAACACACATACGAACAAGGGCCAGTCGCGGATAAACCCTAACTGTGGGGCAACGAGTAGTGCAAAAAGAGCTAATAGAACGGTAAAGAGAAAGACGACGTGGCGTGGTTTGGCAGGAAGATGATCGTCGTCATGAGCCTCGAGATCATAGTCTTTCAGATCATTTTCATCGTTTTCGTCGGACATTGCAGCTATTGGCGTACTCCTGAACCCCAGGACGCACTACCCTATTTTAGACAGATGTCGAAGAAAAAAGTCCGCGTTGGTTGGGTCTTTAACACTCTATGATAGCAGGAACAGCAGACTTAGCCACTCACCGCACCGCCCCCTCAAACCCGCCCCACATCCATCCGCTGGTGTAGCACCCGCACCACCGTCACGGCCGCGTCGTCTTCGCGAAAGAACACCACGTGCTGCCCAGCCAGAGCCCGTCGCATCCCGGGACCAAGCTCTTCTGCCGTGCGGGATGAGGTGGTTCCAGCCGCAAGACCCGCGATCCGTCGCATCACGTCGGCATCGTATTTGAGCGCCTGGTCAAGGTCCCATTGCGCCAGCGTATAGCGCCAGATGTCTTCGAGGTCTTCGTCCGCCTCGGGACGGTAAAGGACGGCCTTCACTCAGCGGCGTTCCGGGCGTGATACTCTTCGATCCTCTTGGCCCGCCGCTTCTCCCAGTCGATCTGGCGCCCCGGCCCGCTCGCCTCGCCCTTGGCGATCTCCGCGCGCAGCCGCTCCAGCTTGGCCTCTTCCTCTTCCAGCAGCCGCAGCCCCGCCCGGATCATGTCGCTGGCCGAGCCATAACGCCCCTCCTTCACCTTGGCCTCGATGAAGTCGCTGAAATGGTCCCCAAGGGTGACGGATGTGTTCCGGGCCATGGCATCCTCCGCTGTGCCAGAAACTGGTATCACGCGGGCCGGTCTCCCTCCACCCCCGGCTCCGCCCTCAACGCCTTCACCGCCCCCCGCCGCTTCTTCGCCTCCACCCGCTTGCGCTTTTGGTTGGCCGACACCTTCGTCGGCACTCGGCGTTTGGGCTTCACCGCCGCGGACCGTACCAAAGCCGCCAGCCGCTCCCGCGCGATCTCCCGGTTGCGGGCCTGGCTGCGCTCCGACGACACCTGAATCACCACGGCCCCTTCCTTGGTCCAGCGCCGCCCCGCCAGCCGCTTGAGCCGCGCCTTCACCGGGTCGGGCAGTGCGGGCGACCGCGCCGCCTCGAAGCGCAGCTCCACCGCGCTCGACACCTTGTTGACGTTCTGCCCGCCGGGGCCGCCCGCGCGGACGAACTGCTCGGTGATCTCCCAATCCTGGATCGTTATCGAAGTATTGACGATCAGCGGCATCGCGCGCCCGTTTCTCGGTTGTGAAATTCTGTACAAATTGGGGTCCGGGCCCCGAAAAATGGCCCCAAAATGTGAAGAAGGCCGCCCCTCGACAACGGGACGGCCTTCCGAAAGTTCAGGAGGCGGGTCGGTTAGAGTGACCTCACCTGCGGAAATATCGCCGTAAGGGCTGCCTTACGCACGTACCTCCACAGTTGTCCCGACGCACTTCTCCAATACCTTTCTAGACACTGGATCACCTCCTTTCATTAAGTTGCCGATGGGTCGGAGGTTGGCACGTATCTGGTATGGGTCAAGCCCTTTTACGCAACCCGTTGTGCCAATTTCACGGTAATGACACGGAAGGGCACCAGCGCCAGCAGCGCGACGCCCAGCTTCACCGCCCAGTCGGCCAGCGCCAGCCCGACCCAGAGCGGGCCGATGCCGACCGGGTCCTGCGCCCAGCTCACATCGCCCCAAGCCATTGGAAAGGCAAGGAAACCGGCGAAGGCAATGGTGAAGAACAGCGCCGTATCCACCGTCGATCCGATCAGGGTCGAGACCAGTGGCGCCCGCCACCAAACCCGCGCTCCGATCCGCGAAAAGATCGAAAGATCAATCAGTTGTGCTGCAAGGAATGCCGTGGCGGAGGCCAATGCGATCCGCAGCGTGACGAGCGGCCCGAACTCGCTCACGATTTGCGTCCCGATCAGCGAGCAGACGAGCCCAACGCCGAAGCCCGCAAGCACGACTTTCCGCGCGATATCAGAGCCATAGAGGCGGTTGGACACATCCGTCACCAGGAAGGCCAGCGGGTAGGAGAACGCCCCCCAGGTCAGCCAGCCCCCCGCGATCTGGAACTGCACGCCGATATTCGACGCCACGACGATCACGCCCATGGCGAGAATTGCGAAGATCATGATTTCATTTCCGTTTTTTCATGGTGTTCGGAGACATGGCCCCTTCCGGGACGCGCCCCTCTACGCCCCGCGCGTGGCGCGTGCAACCGGCTTGAATCCGTCCGGAATCGTGTCCCGTCCCTCCAAAACCAGCTCCGCCATCACCTCTCCCACCTTCGGCGCGATCCCGAACCCGATCTTGAAGCCCCCGTTCGCCACGAAATGTCCAGCCTTTTCAGGCCATTGCCCCAGTAGCGGTGCACGAGACCGCGCCCGCGGCCGCACCCCTGCCCAGCGTTCCAAAACGGGCGCACGGGCCAGATCCGGCACGATGGCGACGGCCCGATCCAGCAAGGCGTCGAGCTGCCCGTCCGTCGCCGACGGATCGTCCCAGGCCCGCTCCGAGGTCGAGCCCACCGCCGTGGTCCCGTCGGCATGGGGCACTATGTGCAACCCGTCCGCAAAAAGCTGCGGCGCGTCCCGACGGTCGAAATCCAACAGGATCGCCTGCCCCTTAACCCCGCTCCCGGCCGCACGCCCCGACGGCTCTCGCAGCGTGTCCAGACCTGCATGGCCCGTCGCATGGATCACCGGTCCTTCCTCCGGTCCCTCGGCAACGATCTCTGTGCCGCGCGCCAGCAGGGCGTCGGCCAAAGCGTGGCAGGCCCGGCGGGGATGGAGGCGGGCGGACAGGGTGTCATGGATCACGTCCTCCGTTCCGGGGGACCATCCTTCGGGCGCGCGGGTGACTGCCCAGGTCGCGGCCTGTCCCCAGAGCGCGCGGGCACCCTCGGCGCGGGTCTCGGCCAAGGCGCGCGCGCTGACATCCGGTATGGGTTGCAAACGGCCCAGACGGGCATATCCCGGATCGCCGCCGCCGATCTCGGCCACCTCCGCCCACCAGGCCTCCGCCATCAAGAGGCTGTCCAACTGGAATGCCTTTTTTGGGTTCCAGTTTTCTGGCACGTGCGGGGCCAAGGCACCCACGATCCCGCCGGATGCCCCGGTGGCGAGGCCATGCGGGTCGATCACGCGGATCCGGGCGCCGCGCTTGGTCAGGGCCCAAGCGCAAGACAGACCGAAGATCCCGGCGCCCCGGATGGTTGCGTCCATTGCCACGGCGCGATGCCTCCGTCAGTGTCGCGGCGATTGATAGGGCAGGCGATGGGCGGCGGGAAGGCTCCGGAACTGGATTGGCGGGACGGGGTGCCGGTGGCGCGGGCCTTCGACGATCCGTACTATTCGCTGCGCGGCGGGGCCGATGAGGCGGCGCATGTCTTCCTGGCCGGGAACGGATTGCCCGACCGTATGACCGACGGGTTCCACGTGGCCGAGTTGGGGTTCGGGACGGGGCTGAACGCACTGGTCACCGCGCGCGCCTGGTCGCGGGCAGGGCGTCCGGGACGCCTTGTCTACACGGCTTTTGAGGCCTTCCCGCTGACCCGTGCGGATATGGCCCGGGCCCTTGCACCGTTCGATCTGGGGCCTTGGGCGGACGCGCTGCTGTCGGCTTGGCCTACGGCCAAGATCGCCTTGCCGGGTCTGGCTTTGGAGATCGTGGAGGGCGATGCCCGCGAGACTTTGCCGATTTGGGCCGGACGGGCCGATGCGTGGTATCTGGACGGTTTCGCCCCGGCCCGAAACCCAGAGCTGTGGGGAGAGGCACTGCTGGCCGATTTGGCGTGGCACACGGCGCCGGGCGGCACCGCGGCCACCTATTCAGCGGCGGGCCATGTCCGGCGGGGCCTTGCGGCGGCTGGGTTCGAGGTGCGACGCGTCCAGGGCTTTGCCGGCAAGCGACATATGACGGTGGCTCAGTTGCCATGACGCGGCTCGACGGGGACCGGTTGGGCATCGCGCTGATGGTGGCGACGACCTTCGTCTTTGCCCTGCAGGACGGGCTCTCGCGCCATCTGGCGGCGGAATATAACGTGCTGATGGTGGTCATGATCCGCTATTGGTTCTTTGCCGCCTTCGTCATGGCCATCGCGGCGCGGCAGGCGGGCGGCATCCGGGCGGCGGCCAGGACGACGCAGCCCGTCCTGCAGATCGGCCGGGGGCTTCTGCTGGCCGGAGAGATCTGCGTGATGGTCGGCGGTTTCGTCCTGCTGGGACTGGTGGAGGCCCATGCGATCTTCGCGGCCTATCCGCTGATCGTGTCGGCGTTGTCGGGCCCGGTCTTGGGGGAACGGGTCGGCTGGCGGCGCTGGGCGGCCATCGCAGTGGGTTTCGTGGGCGTGTTGATCATCTTACGGCCGGGAGCAGGGGTCTTCTCGCCTGCCGCGCTTGTGCCTTTGACGGCGGCCGCGATGTTCGCGCTTTACGGTCTGCTCACACGCTATGCGGCGCGACGCGACAGTGCCGCGGTGAGCTTCTTTTGGACGGGCGTTGTGGGTGCGGTGGCCATGACCCTAGTGGGCATCTGGTTCTGGGAGCCGATGACGGCGCCCGATTGGGGCTGGATGGCACTTTTGTGTCTGACCGGCGCGCTGGGGCATTGGCTGTTGATCCGGGCCTATGCCGTGGCCGAGGCCAGTGTGGTCCAGCCGTTTTCCTACCTGCAGCTCGTCTTCGCCAGCAGCATTGGGATCGTGATCTTCGGCGAAACTTTGGAGGCCCCCTTGGTGATCGGCGCAGCCCTCGTGATCGCCGCCGGCTTGTTCACGCTTTGGCGAGGCCGCGCGGCCTGAAAGCTTAGCCGTCGCGCGCCGCTTTTGTTGAGCCGGTGGGCGCGAGGTCGCCATAACCGTCCGTCAGCCATTCCGTCAGTCGGATCGGGCCAGGCTCGCCCATCAGACGGGCTCGGTAGGGCAGCAGGCTTTCGGAGACGCGCATGATGTAATTGCGCGTCTCGGAGAAGGGCACATCCTCGATCCAGTCGACGATATCGACATCCGGATCGGCCGGATTACCCAGCACCCGCGACCAGCGCCGGGCGCGCGATGGTCCTGCGTTATAGGCGGCAGGGACAAGAACGGCGGAGGGGCCGAATTCGGCCTCCAACTCCCCGAGATAGGCCGTGCCAAGGCGCGCATTATAGAGCGGATCGGCGGTCAGGCGGCCCAGGGCATAGGGTTCTCCGATCAGGCTCGACATTTCGCGGGCCGTGCCGGGCATCAACTGCATCAGACCGCGGGCACCGGCATGGGACATGACGACCGGGTCGAACTCGCTCTCGCGGCGGGCGATGGAGAGCGACAGTTCCGCGGCGACCGGGCTTTCGAGCGCGGCGAGGTCGGTCACCGGGAAATAGCCCTTGTGCAATTCATGGCCTTCGCGCGCCGCACGCTTGGCGATCATCAGCGCGATATGCGGCTCTTCCATATCGAGGGCGACGTCGATCAGCGTGCCGATCATCGGCCGGGGCAAGCCTTCGGCCATATGGGTCATGAACCGTTCGGCGAGGTTGCGTTCGCCCATTTCCTGCAGCGTCCGGGCGGCTTTCAGGACGGAGCTATGGACGAGTGACGTGTCGGCGAGGGGCGCGAAGACCTCTGTCCCCGCAAGGTTCGGATCGGCAGGCAAACCGGCGGCTTCGGCCGCGAGTTGGCCGTAGAAGCTCGTCTGGTAACGGCCCCCGGCAGCATAGGCAGCCTTGGCGCCCGCCGCATCACCCGCCGCAGCCAGCGCACGGCCCAGCCAATACCCAGCCCGGCCCTTCGAGATTGGGGAGTTAACCGCGGTCTCGAAGCGGCGGAAATGCGCTGCGGCGACGTCCGGTTTGTCCAAGAAACGCAGGGCGATGTAGCCCGCCAGCCATTCATTCCCGGCTATATGGCGGTTGCCGTCTGGAAGATGATGGTTCGCCGCGATGCGATAGCCGGTTTCGGGATCGCCGTCCTGCATATGGGTCCTGGCCAGACGCTCACGATGGGGCGCCCATGCCTCTGGGGAGCCGAGCGTATCGGCGCTCTCGTCATATGCGAAAAGCAGTTTCAGCGCATCTTCTGTGCGGCCTTTTTCCAGCCGCCAGCGGAACCGTTCATAGGCCAGGCCCTGGTGATCCCGCCAATCTTCCGGCACGGCCTCGATCAGGTCATCCACGCCATTGCGCATGTCCCGCAGCGCGATCCGCGCCTTTGCCAGCGTGTTTTCCGGCCCTTCGACCAGTGGCAGCATGCGTTCGGCGGAGGACAGATCACCCGACCACGCCATCGCGTCGAGACGGGCCGCGTGGTAGGGTTTCAACGTATCGCCGAAGAGGCGCAGAAATCCGGCCTGGACCGCCGGTGGCATCGGCTCCCGAAGCCACCAATCGATCACGATCAGCTCGGCCTCAGCCGTTCCGCCGAGGCTGCGAAACGCGACGGCCTGCATCAGCGCGCCCCGCGCGGTCTTGGGGCCGGTCTCGTCGAAGAAGTCGAGGATGCGTTGGGGTGGCAAGGTCGCCGGCATCGACGCCTCGGCCTGTCGGCGTAGTAGGGTCAGGCCGGGCCAGTCGGCGTTGCGCTGTAGAAACGCCTCGGCCTCGGCAAAGCTGCCCTTCCGGGCGCGCAGCAAATGCCACAGGATGACGTCCTGCAGCGCAGGCTCTTCGATGCGTGCCATTGCGGCGCGCGCACCGTCTTCGTTCCCGGCGCGGACTTGTGCCAGGCCGACGGCGAGGTTCGCATCGGCCGACGCCGCAGGGGACAACAGGATCAAGGCCGCACACGCGGCCAGCGCGTATCTCAACATGACGGTAACCTTGTTACAGCCCAAATCCTTATCGGATGGTTACCAGACGATCGCCAGAGCCAAAACGCATCACCTTGCCGCCCCGTGGGCGCTTGGCTAGTTTCCGCATGTCGCATGGAACCCAGAGGAGGCGTGTCGATGTTCAAGGGCTCCATGGTGGCTTTGGTCACCCCGTTAAGAAACGGACGTGTCGATTTTGAGGCATTGGACACGCTCGTGGACTGGCAGATCAGTGAAGGCACCCATGGTCTGGTGCCCGTCGGGACCACGGGCGAAAGCCCGACGCTGAGCCATGAAGAGCATGAAGCCGTCGTGGAAGCGGTCGTCCGCAGGGCCGATCGCCGCGTGCCGGTGATCGCGGGGGCCGGGTCCAACAACACGACCGAGGCTTTGCGATTCGTCGAACATGCCAAAAGCGTGGGCGCCGATGGGGCGCTGGTGGTCACGCCCTACTACAACAAGCCGACCCAGGCGGGCTTGAAGGCTCATTTCGAGGCCATGGCGGAGGTCGGGCTTCCGATCGTGATCTACAACATCCCCGGCCGGTCTGTCGTGGATATGCTGCCGGACACGATGGGCGCGCTCGCAAAGCTGAGCAACATCGTCGGCGTGAAGGACTCCACCGGTGATCTGGCGCGAGTCAGCGCGCAGCGGATCACCTGTGGCGAGGATTTCCTGCAGATCTCCGGCGAGGACGCAACGGCCCATGGCTTCAATGCCCAGGGTGGGATCGGATGCATCTCGGTCACGGCAAATGTCGCGCCCCGCCTTCTGAGCGAGATGCAGACGGCCTGCGCCGATGGCGATTACGCGACCGCGCTGTCGATCCAGGATCGGCTGATGCCGCTGCACCATGCGGTCTTCGCGGAGCCGGGTCTTGTGGGTGCGAAATATGCGCTTTCGCTGCTGGGGCGGTGCGAAGACGAGGTGCGGCTGCCGCTGGTCGGCGCGACGGACGGATCCAAGGCGCGGATCGAAGGGGCCATGCGCCATGCGGGCCTTCTGAATTGACCGATCTGCCGCGGGGGCTGATCGGGCTCCTCTCGGCCGGGAACTTCGTCATCGGCATGGGCGCGTTCCTGGTGATCGGCGCATTGGGCCCGCTTGCCCGCGACCTGGCCATGACGGCCCCGCAGGCGGGATGGGTTCTGACCAGCTACGCCATTGCCTATGCGGTCCTGTCGCCACTGCTCGTCTCGGCCACGGGCGGGCTGGGGCGGCGGCGCGTCATGGCGCTGGGCATGGCGGTCTTCGCCCTTGCGGCAATCCTGTCGGCTTTCGCGCCCACACCGGCCTGGCTGTTCGGCGCCCGCGTCGTGGCCGCGGCAGGCGCCGGGATGGTCACGCCGGTCGCCGCGGCGGTCGCTGCGGGTCTTGCCGCACCCGAGCGGCGGGGCAAGGTTCTGGCGCTGGTCTTCATGGGGCTGACCATCGCGCAGGTCCTTGGCGTGCCTGCGGGCAGTTGGATTGCCTATACCTATGGCTGGCGCGTCGCGTTCGGATGCGTGGCTGCCCTCGCCGTGGCGCTGGCCGTCCTGATCTGGCTGCGGGTGCCAAAGGGTCTGGCGTTCCAGCCGGTGCGGCTGAGCGATTTGGCGTCCGTCTTGGTGAACCCGCGCCTGATGCTTGCGATCACGTTCACCGCGCTGTTTCTGGGCGCCATCTACGTGCCGTTCACCTATCTCGCGCCGCTTCTGGAAGACCGGATGGGCCTGGCCCGGAACGGTGTGACGGCGGCCCTGGTCGTCTGTGGCCTGGGGGCCGTTGCGGGCAATCTGGCCGGCGGCTGGCTGTCGGATCGTCTGGGCCCGTTCCGGACGCTTCTGGGCTTGGCCTGCCTGCAGGTGGCCGTGATGCCGCTTCTCTCGGTTCTGCCCCTTCCGCTGCCCTTGGCGCTTGCCCTCTTCTTCGGTTGGAATGCGGGCGGCTACGCCTTCATGGCGGGCCAGCAGGTCCGGCTGGTGACTTTGGCCGGACCGCAGGCGCCCGTGGCCTTAGCGCTCCACGCGGCCTGCATCTATGTCGGTGCGGCCTTTGGCGCGGCCCTAGGCGGCTGGGTCGTGGCAGGGCAGGGCCTGCAGGCTTTGGGCGTCGCGGGCGGGTTGACGGCGATCCTGGCGGTGGTGTCGATCCTGGTCAGTCAGCGGGTCACACCCGTGGACAGGGCGCCGACCGGCGCTTAGGTGCAGGCGATGGCCAAGAAACCCGAAGACAAGAATTACAAGGTGATCGCCGAGAACCGGCGGGCGCGGTACGATTACGCGATCGAGGAAGACCTGGAATGCGGGATCATGCTCGAAGGGTCGGAGGTGAAGTCCCTGCGCGAGGGCGGTGCGAATATCGCCGAGAGCTATGCCGAGGTGAAGGAGAGCGAGCTCTGGCTCGTGAATGGCTACGTCGCGCCCTATGTCCAGGCCAAGACCTTCGGCCATGACGAACGGCGGCGCCGCAAGCTGCTGGTCTCAAAGCGCGAGCTTTCGAAGCTGTGGAACGCGACGGCGCGCGAGGGATATACGCTCGTCCCGCTGGTGATGTATTTCAACCATCGTGGCATCGTGAAGCTGAAGATCGGCATCGCGAAGGGCAAGAAGGTCGCCGACAAGCGCGAGAGCACGGCCAAGCGCGACTGGCAGCGCCAGAAGGCACGGCTGTTGAAAGAACACGGCTAAGCGGTCGGCTGCGCCGGTCCCCTTTATTTGTGAGGCGTCGCCCCTGCCGCCTCCGGCGGCCCCCAAGGTATTTTCGGGCAAGATGAGGAGGGGGCTTGCAGTCTCGGGCGCTGGGCGCTTCTTGTCGCTTGAAAGCTGTTCTTTGAGCCGTCCTGATGTCCATTCTCTCCGCTCTTCGGATCAGCCGAGCGCCATCGGCGGCCTTCGTGGCCGTTGGGCTTACCTGGGGCTGCGTGGCCGCCATGGCCCCGGTGGTGAAGGCGCGGATCGACGTCGATGATGCCACATTCGGCTTGCTTCTCCTCGGCACGTCGATCGGGCTATCGACGACGCTCTATGTGGCACCCCGTTGGGATCGTCGCATGGGGGCCTGGGCCTTACCGCTGGGCACGATGCTGACGGCCACCGCCATGCTGGGTTTGGGCTGGGCCGGGAGCGCGATGGCCGTCTTCGTTGTCCTGGCGCTGATGGGGGCCACGTCAGGTCTGACCGACGTGGTGATGAATGCGCGTGTCTCCGCGTTGGAAGCGCGATCCGCGCGCAGCCTCATGAATGCAAATCACGGGATGTTTTCGGTGGCCTATGCCGCCTCCGCCCTTGCGACCGGTGCCCTGCGGGAAGCGGGTTGGCCGCCGGAGGCGATCTTTCCGGCCATCGCGCTGATGGTGGCGCTGACAGCCCCGTTTCAAATCATGGCGTCGGGTTCCGGTCCGGCGGATCCGTCCGCGCCCGTGACGCGTCTGCCGTTGGGCCTGGTGGCGCTTTGCGGGACTATCGTGCTGATCGCTTTCATGGCTGAGGCGACGGTTGAGAGCTGGTCGGCCCTCCATATCGAACGAACCTTGGGCGGTGGGGCCGCACAAGGCGCCTTCGGACCGGCGATGCTGGGCCTGACCATGGCCGTGGGACGTTTTTCGGGGCAGGCGGTCGCGGCCCGGATGTCAGAGGTGGCCGTGATCCGGATTGCTACGGGCCTGGCCGTCGGCGGCGTCTTGATCGCCGCGGCGGCGCCTGCACCGGGCGTGGCCTATCTGGGCTTCGGTCTTATGGGCCTGGGGATCTCGGTGATCGGACCCATGGGGTTGGCTTTGGCGGGACGGATGGCGGACCCCGATCGCCGGACCGCCGTGATCGCGCGTGTCGCGATCATCGGTTTCATGGGGTTCTTCATCGCCCCTGCCATGGTGGGTCTGGGGGCCGAACAGTTCGGGCTGCGCTGGGCTTTTGCCGGGGTTGCTGTCCTTCTTGCACTGCTTTGGCCGCTGACCTTGAAGGTTCGCTAAGCGTTCCGGCCCTGGGCTCCCACGCGCCCCGGAAGTCCTTGGGGACAAGCAGGTTGTGCGGGCCCACATCGTGGATGTCCTTTTCGCCGCAAAGCGCCATGGTCGTGTCGAGCTCTTTGCCGATGACCGAGAGCGCTTGGGCGACCCCCGCCTGACCCATGGCACCTAGGCCATAGATGAAGGCGCGTCCGATATAGGTGCCTCGCGCGCCCAGAGCGACGGCCTTCAGCACATCCTGCCCGGAGCGGATGCCGCCATCCATATGGACCTCGATCTTGTCGCCCACGGCATCCATGATCTCGGGAAGCATACGGATGGATGAGAGCGCCCCGTCCAATTGCCGCCCGCCATGGTTTGAGACGATGATGGCATCTGCGCCCACCTGAAGCGCCATCCGTGCGTCCTCTGGGTCGAGGATGCCCTTGAGGATGAGCTTGCCGCCCCACTTTTCCTTGATGCGCTTCACCTTCTCCCAATCGAGGCGCGGGTCGAATTGCTCTGCCGTCCAGGAGGAGAGCGAGGCTGCGTCGCCAACCCCCTTGGCATGACCGACGATGTTGCCAAAGAAGCGTCGCTTGGTCTGAGCCATGCCCAAACCCCAACCGATCTTGGTGGCCATGTTAGCGATGGAGGCGGGCGTCAGCTTGGGCGGGGCGCTGAGGCCGTTCTTCAGGTCCTTGTGGCGCTGCCCCAGGATCTGGAGGTCCAGCGTGAGGACCAGCGCGTCGCAACCCGCCGCCTTGGCCCGATCGATCAGGCGGTCCACGAAGTCCTCGTCCCGCATGACATAGAGCTGAAACCAAAACGGCTTGGTCGTGTGTTCCGCCACGTCCTCGATGGAGCAAATGGACATGGTGCTGAGCGTGAAGGGCACGCCATGGGCCTCCGCGGCCTTGGCGGCGAGGATCTCCCCATCAGCGTGCTGCATTCCCGTCAGGCCCACCGGGGCAAGGGCCACGGGCATGGAAACCTCGCGCCCGACCATGGTCGTCGCGACCGATCGGCCCTCCATGTCCACGGCCACGCGCTGACGCAGGCGGATCAGGTCGAAGTCCGTTTCGTTCTCGCGAAAGGTCTGCTCGGTCCAGCTGCCCGATTGGCAATAATCGTAGAACATCTTCGGCACGCGGCGGCGGTAGATGCGATGCAGATCCTCGATCTCTGTGATGACGGGGGGCATGGCGGACTCCTCGAATTGGTCAAAAGTCCTAACCAATCCGGCGGATTGGCACAACAAGAAGCAGCCACTTGAAAATAGTGCGACATCGTACTAATTGGTGCAATATCGAATTACTTTTTAGGAGCCGATCATGACGGAGATGTCTCGCCGAAAGATGCTTGCCCTTGTCGGAGGCGGCACCGTTCTCGCCGCTTCGGCGGGGGCGGCGACCTTCCTTGCCACCCGCACGCCCCACGCCGCTCTGGCTCCCTGGGATGCCGCTGGCGGCTATGCCGACCCGCGCCTTCGCGCGCTGAGCTATGCGTTGCTTGCGCCGAATCCGCACAACCGTCAGCCGTGGGAGGCGGAACTGGTGGGCGAGGACGCCATCACCATCTGGCGCGACCCGAGCCGCAACCTTCCTGTAACAGACCCGTTCGCGCGCCAACTGACCATCGGCATGGGCTGCTTTCTTGAACTGTGCCGGATGGCGGCCGCAGAGGAAGGCTTCGCCACCGAGGCGGAGCTCTTCCCCGCGGGTGAGGGCGGGCCGGTCGCCCATCTCCGGCTCGTATCCGGCGGCATGGCGGACCCGCTTTTTGCCCATGTCATGGAGCGGCGGAGCCACAAGGAGATGTTCGCCGACCGTGCCGTTACCCTTCAGGCGGCGGCCGACCTTGATGGCTTGGCGGATCTGCACCTGGAGGGTGCGTCGCGTGATCGCCTTCTGGAGATCGCGATCGCCGCCTGGCAGGTTGAGGCCGGGACGCCAGCCGCCTGGCAGGAAAGCATCGACCTTCTTCGGATCGGTCGGGCCGAGATCGAGGCGCAGCCCGACGGCATCGACGTGGGCGGGGCGATGCCGGAGATCGGCCAGCGTCTGGGCGTCTATACCCGCACCGACGCCTCGGACATGGATCATCCGCAGACCAGGGCCATCCTGGAGGAGTCGCTCGCCATCATGCGCAGCGCGCCGGCCCTGACGGTGACGCGCACTACCGGCAACACCCGCTTCGACCAGATCGAGGCGGGGCGCCAATGGATGCGCCTGAACCTTGCCGCCACGGGCGCAGGTCTGGGTCTGCGCCCGGTCAGCCAAGCACTGCAGGAATATCCCGAGATGGCGACCCAATACGCCGCCATCCACGAGGAGTTCGCGCAGCCGGGTGAGACGGTTCAAATGCTGGGCCTGCTAGGGTATTGCGAGCGGACGCCGCGCACCCCGCGCTGGCCGCTGGAGACCCGCCTGAGGGATGCCTGACGAGATCGATCTGCGCCGGACCTTTGCGATCTTCAATGAGATCGGGATCCTCGGCCAGCTCAGTCGCGCCCTCTTCGAGGCGCGGCTTCCCACCGGCGTTCTCGTGCCGCATTTCTCGCTGGTGAACCACCTGATCCGCGTGCGGGACGGGCAGACGCCGCTGACATTGGCACGCGCGTTCCAGGTGCCGAAGACAACGATGACGCACACCATTTCGGTCGCCGTGAAACATGGCTGGGTAGAACTACGGCCGAATCCCAAAGACGGGCGGTCGAAGCAGGTCTGGCTGACCGAAGCGGGCCGTGCCTTCCGCGAACGGGCGATTGCGGATCTTATGCCGGACTTGGCCGATGTGAGCGCGACGCTGGATGGCGCGGCGCAGGAGGCCCTGCTGGAACAGCTGACAGCGCTTCGTCAGTTTCTCGACACGCGGCGCGATCCCGAGAACGGGTCCGACGGGTAGCCCACGCCTGTCAGGCAAAGCCCGTCCGGTGGCGCGACCGGACCGCAGGCCGCGCGGTCACGTGCCGCAAGTGCCGCTTTCACGCGCTCCGGCGGCCATGATCCGGCCCCAACACGCTCCAGCGTCCCGGCGATGGAACGCACCTGATTATGCAGGAAGCTGCGGGCGCGCAGATGCAGGCGGATTTCCTCGCCGCCATCTTCGATATCGAGCGCATCCAGCGTCCTCACCGGGCTTTTGGCCTGGCAGATCGACGCGCGGAACGTCGTGAAGTCGTGCCGCCCGATCAGGTGGGCAGCCCCGGCGCGCATGGCCTCGGCATCTAGCGGTCCCGGCACACGCCAGGCTTGACCGGCATCCAGCGTCAGCGGCGCGCGGCGGGCGATGATCCGGAAGGTGTAGCGCCTCTCGCGCGCGTCGAAACGGGCGTGCCAGTCGTCTGGCACGGCGGCACAATCGACCACCGCAATCGGTGCCGGTTTCAGATGCCAGTTGACCGCCTCGGACAGGCGAAACGGCTCCCAATCCTTGATGACATCGGCATGCGCCACCTGACCGGTGGCATGAACACCGGCATCGGTTCGCCCTGCCGCGGCAATCGAGGGGACGTCCGGATCAAGCTGTCGCAACGCCTCCTCCAGGCGTTGCTGAACGCTGTCCGGCCCATCCTGCCGCTGCCATCCCGCAAAAGGGCGGCCATCATATTCGAGGCGGAAGGCGTAGCGTGGCATGGGCGCAGATAGGCGCGGCGCCCGGCCAAGGGCAAGACGGTCAGGCGGCCGCCAACGTCGTCTCGATCTCGATGAGGCGTCGCTTCCGCCAGAGCCCGCCACCATAGCCCGTCAGCGCGCCATCGGCACCGATCACGCGATGACAAGGCACGACGATCGCAAGACGGTTTGCGCCATTCGCCCGGGCGACGGCGCGCACGGCATCGGGCCTGCCAAGATCGCGGGCCAGGTTCGCGTAGCTGCGGGTTTCCCCCGGTGGGATCGCGCGGAGCGCTCTCCAAACTTCACGATGAAACGGTGTTCCACCGGTTTCGATGGGTGTTGCGAAATCCGCTGCCCGTCCGGCGAAGTAGTCGTCCAGCTCATGCGCGATCTGTTCGGTGGGCGGCAGCCGGCCGAGGCCGAGGCTGCCCTGCGCCTCCGCGCGCAGCGCTGCAAGTTCCCGGGGCAGGGCGGGCCGATCTGCAAACTCCAGAAGATGCAGGTGATGTCGGCTTGAGACGGCGACCATCGGCCCCAGCGCCGTGTCGATCCAGTCGGCTTGCAGCAGGGCGTTCCGCGCAAGATGTCCGGGCGCCACGCCGAGATGGCGGGCAAAGGCGGTCCGAAAGCCCGAGGCGGAGTCGAATTCCGCGGCAAGCTGAGCCTCGATGACCGCGCCGCCATCTGCCAGAGCCTGCGCCCCACGGCCCAGGCGACGCAGGCGCGCCATGGCCAGGAAGGTCATCCCGAATTGACGACGGAAGGCCCGCCGGATCGTCGATGGGTCATAGCCGCGCGCCGCCACATCCGTTTCCGTCCAGCGCCGGTCCGGGTCGGCCTCCAGTGCGGCCAACAGATCGGCCACGCTCGGTTCCGCGCCATGAGACAGGGGGTGGCAGCGCTTGCAGGGACGAAACCCCGCCTCAAGACAGGCCGCCACGCTGTTGTGGAAGACGCAATTCTCGCGCAATGGCTTTCTCGCCGGACAGGTGAGGCGGCAGAAGATACCGGTGGAGGTGACGCCCACCCAGGCCCGTCCGTCCCAGCTTGGATCGCGGGCCAGAAGGGCATCGTAAAGCACATCGTCATCGGGCAGATCGAACAGCATGTGACCTTCCTAGCGCAGGCTGCGCGGTCCTGCAGCCGCGTTTCGGGCGCCGCTTTTCCTTTCGCCGACCCGCACCTATCTTCCGGCGACCGGGAGGGGTGCGGATGGTGATTGGACGACTGGCGGATGCGGTGACGCGCGGTGTTGGCGATGTGGCCCATTCCGTCACCGATGTCTTCGATCCCACCCTACGCCTGGGGGTCACCGGCCTGAGCCGGGCGGGCAAGACCGTCTTCATCACATCGCTGGTAGCGAACTTGATGGACCGGGGCCGTATGCCCGGATTTTCAGCCGCGGGACGGATCGAGACGGCGTTCCTGCAGCCCCAGCCCGACGACACCGTGCCCCGCTTCGAGTATGAACGACATCTCCATGCATTGACCGCGCGGGAGCCGCATTGGCCCGACGGCACGCGCGCGGTGAGTGAGCTGCGGCTGTCGCTCAAGGTGCGGCCCAGCGGTCTTCTCTCGGGGATGCGCGGGACGCGGGTCGTGCACCTGGATATCGTCGACTACCCGGGCGAGTGGCTTCTGGATCTCGGCTTGATGGAACGGGATTTCGCCGATTGGTCCGTCCGTGCGTTGTCGCGGCTCAAGAGTTGGGGCGTCCAGGGCTACGCCAACGCACTCGCCTCGGTCGATCCGGACGCCAAGCTGGACGAGCCAACGGCGCAGCGGCTGGCGGCCGCCTACACCGCAGACCTGCATGCGGCGCGCGCGGCGGGCGCCTACGACCTGACGCCGGGCCGTTTCCTTCTCCCCGGCGAGTTGGAGGGCAGCCCCGCCCTGACCTTCGCGCCCCTTCCGCCCGGCGACGGCCCCCGGGGATCGTTGCGGCGGGAAATGGTCCGACGCTTCGAGGCGTATAAGTCGCAAGTGGTGCGCCCCTTCTTTCGCGATCACTTCGCCCGGCTGGACCGGCAGATCGTCTTGCTCGACGTCCTCGATGCCCTCCGTCGCGGGCCGCGGGCCGTGGAAGAGATGCGCGCGGCCATGGCCGACATCCTGACGGCCTTCAAGCCGGGCGCCCTGAACTGGCTCTTGGCGCTTCTCGGGGCGCGGCGTGTGGACCGCGTGCTCTTTGCGGCTACGAAGGCCGATCATCTGCACCACACCCAGCACGCAAGACTGACCGCGATCCTGGAAGCGATGGTCAGGGAGGCCCGATCCCGCGCCGACTTTGCGGGCGCGCAGACCAAGGCCATGTCCCTGGCCGCCTTGCGCGCGACGGTGGAAGAGACGCGCGCCCATGGCGGTCGCGACCTGCCGGTCGTGCGCGGGCGGCTGTTGGGCGACGGACGGGAAGCCGCGCTCTATCCCGGAGAGCTTCCGGAAGATCCGGCCCATATTCTCGGCCCCGCACGGGCAGGGGAGGCGCAGTGGCTCGACGGGGAATATGACCTGATGTCCTTCGCTCCCGCGCCCCTGACACTCCGCTCCGGCGAAGGTCCGCCCCACATTCGTCTGGACCGGGCGGCGGAGTTCCTTTTGGCCGACAAGCTTTAGCGCGATCCCGACCGTCGGCGATCTTGCGCCCCGAGCCGTCCCGCTTAGGTTGATCTTGGAAAGGGGGCCCCATGAAGGACGATCCCAAACCGCGCCGTGGGGCTGTCCTCTTCGAATTGGAGGCCCCAGATACCAGCCGCCCGGCCCCGTCCGATCCGGCATCCGCCCCGCCGGTCCCTGATGACGAGGTTGTGCCAACCCCACAGGGCCGCGCCATGCAGACGGTGGCGGCCTTGGGCAGTCGGCGCGGCCGGTCCCTGGCCGGTTGGTTCTGGGGCACGCTCGGCGCGCTCCTGACCTTTGCGACCTCCGTCGCCGCTTGGAACTTCGTGGCAGGGCTCCTTGCCGCGAACCCGCTTCTCGGCATGGTCGCCACCGCCCTTTTGGGTGCGTTCCTGCTGGTCTGTTTGGTGATTATCGTGCGGGAGGTGACGGCCTTGTCCCGGCTGGCGCGGATCGACGATTTGCGCCTGGCCGCCGCGCAGGTCACCGACCTGACCGGGGCGCGGGCGCTGGCGGATCGGATCGTCGCCTTCTACGCGGGTCGCGACGACACCCGCTGGGGGCGGGACGAACTGACAGGCCGCCTGCCCGACCTCTTCGACGCGGATGCCGTGATTGCCGAAGCGGAGGCGCGCATACTTGCCCCCCTCGATGCCGCCGCCGCACGAGAAGTCGAAGCGGCCGCGCGTCAGGTGGCCCTGGTGACCACCGTCGTGCCTCTCGCTCTGGCCGACGTGGTGGCGGCGCTGACGGCCAATCTCCGCATGATCCGCCGGATCGCACTGATCTATGGCGGCCGCGGCGGGACCCTGGGCTCCTGGCGCCTCGCACGGACCGTCCTCACGCATCTGGCCGCCACCGGCGCCGTGGCCGTGGGCGATGACCTGATCCATTCGGTGGCGGGCGGCGGCGTGCTGGCCAAGCTCAGTCGGCGCTTCGGCGAAGGGATCGTCAACGGCGCTTTGACCGCCCGTGTGGGCCTTGCTGCGATGGAAGTCTGCCGCCCGCTGCCCTTTGTGCATCAACCCCCCCCTCGTATCACCGCGCTCGTGCAGCGCGCCCTTACCGGTCTCTTCGGCCGACAGGAGAACTGACATGGAAAGCATTGCCCAAGACCTGCGGACCATGGTCCGGACGCCCCTGACCGACGATCATGTGGCCCGTATCCGCGAGATCGGCCGTGAGGTGGAGGTCCCGGCGGGCGAGACGTTCCAGAAGCTCGGCGATCCGATGACCTGCTTCATGTACCTCCTCGAAGGGGAGGCGGAGGCCGTCGACCCAGTCACCAACGGGCGATATGGCGACGGCGCGACGCTGGGCCCTGGACAATTCGTCGGCGAGATCAGCTTCCTGACCGGGGCAAACTCTATGCTGTCGATGCGGACGGTCCAGGACAGTCGTTTTCTGGTCGCCGACCGCGAGCCGATGCTGGAACTGATGACCCAGGTTCCCGAGATGTCGGACATTATCGTCACGGTCTATGCGGCCCGGCGCCGTCGTTTGATCGAATCGAACGATGCAAGCCTGACTCTGATCGGCATGGACCGGGATCGCCAGATCCGGGCCATCGGCGCCTTCGCCGGACGCAACCGCATCCCGTTCCGGGTCCTCGATCTGGATGGCGGAGAGGCTGCAGAGATCGCACAGACATGCTCCATCATGCCGAAAGAGCCTGCGGTTCTGTTCGGCAAGGACCAGGTGATCGAGGATCCGACGCCGCGAAAGATCGCCCGCCTCTTCGGTCTGGATCTGGAACTGGAAGACGACAGCATGCACGACGTCTTGATCGTCGGCGGTGGTCCGGGCGGGATCGCTGCGGCGGTCTATGCCGGGGCCGAAGGCCTCTCGGCGCTTGTCGTGGAGGATGCGACAATCGGCGGACAGGCGGGGACATCCAGCCGGATCGAGAATTACATGGGCTTCCCGACGGGTATCTCCGGTGCCGACCTTTGCTGGCGCGGCGAAGTGCAGGCGATGAAGTTCGGGACGCGCTTCGCCGTGCCGCGCCGCGCGACCGCCCTTGAACGGCGCGCGGATGGGACATTTTGCGTGACACTGGACGATACGCTCCAGACATGCGCGCGGTCCGTCGTGATCGCCACCGGCGTGCAGTACCGGCGTCTGCCCCTGGATCGGCTCGAAGCGCTGGAAGGCGCGGGCGTCTATTACGCGGCCACCGATGTGGAAGCCCGTTTCTGCCGCGGCACCGAAGTCGTCATCATCGGTGGCGGCAACTCTGCGGGGCAGGCGGCCATGTTCCTGTCGCGCTACGCGAAATGCGTCCACATCCTGGTACGTGGCAACAGTCTTGCCAACAGCATGTCTAGCTATCTTCGCGGACGGCTGGAGGCCGATAGCGCGATCCGCATCCGCTATAACAGCGAAGTCGCCTCGCTTGAGGGCGACGATACGCTGAGCGCGGTACGCCTGAAGGGCAGTGGCGTCTCCGACGGAGACGATCTGATCGAAACGAAGGCGCTTTTCATCATGGTTGGTGCGGCCCCGAACACCGAATGGCTGGACCGGCAGGTTGCGTGCGATGACAAGGGTTTCCTTCTGACGGGCGATGCCGTCGGGCGCGACAGCCCGTTTGCCACGTCGATGGACGGCGTATTTGCCGTGGGCGATGTGCGGGCGGGTTCGGTCAAGCGGGTGGCGAGTTCCGTGGGCGAAGGCTCGGTCGTGATCTCGAAGGTCTGGGACTATGTTTCGGCCCAGCTGGAAGAGGCGCGCACCGCAGCGGAATAGCCCAGGATTGGTGCGGCAAATCTGTCACCGGCCCTCCATGTTGGCGACGGCGACTGTTGGCCCGCCGGATGCCGCGGCCTAGCGTTCCGAACCGTTGTCGCGACATGAGGGCCCTCGATGCTGGGCGTCCTGATCTTCCTTTTGGTCACGGCCGCCATATTGGCGGTTCCGGTGACCCTGGTGATCCTGGTCGTGCAGATGAACCAGCTGCGCGGCCGGATCGCCCGTCTCGAAGCGCAGGCTGCCGATCCGCAAGCACTGGCAGACCCTTCCGCGCGCGCGGCCAATCTGGCACGAATTGCTGTCCGAAGTTCTGCGTCCGATGCCCCGCCAAAGACCGCGCCAGAACCGGCACAGATCGACCGCCCGGCTGACATCCCGCTGCCCGCTCCGCGCGCGGCAGCGCCGGACATCGCGGCTCCGTCCCTCGCAACGCGGGCCATCGACTGGATTGTCGGCAACTGGTTCTACGTCGCGGCGGCGGCCGCCTTAGCCTTCGCAGGCATTTTTCTTGTACAATATGGGGCAGAACAGGGATTGCTGACGCCGGAAACGCGCGTCCTGGCCGCGTCTACCTTCGGCCTCGCCCTGATCGCTTGCGGCGAATGGGTGCGCCGTCGCTTTGGCGACGCAGCCGATGCCGCCACCGCTTATGTACCATCGCTTCTTTCGGGCGGCGGGATCGTGACGCTGATGGCGGCGGTGTTGGGAGCGCGACATCTCTATGGGCTCCTCGGAGCGGAAGTCACGTTGGGTCTTCTGGTTCCCTTGGCGCTCGCCGCAATCGTGTTGGGATGGTTCCATGGTCCACTTCTCGTCGCCGTCGGTCTTCTCGGCGGCACGATCGCGCCCTTCATCGTCGGCGGCGATGCCGACGCGCCCCACGGCCTGCATGCGCACTTCGCCCTGATCGGCTTGACGGGATTGGCCGTCGATGCCGTCCGGCGCTGGCCCTTTCGTTGGGTCAGTGCTCTTGCGCTGATCTGTGGGATCGGCGGCTCTGGTCTTCTGGTCGTGCTCAGCCCGGCGACGGTCGAGGCCCATCTGATCGCGCTGGTGGTTCTGGTGATCGCCGCCATAGCGCTGCCTGTCCGGCAGGTCTGGCCGCGGCATGGCGGCGCCATGGTGGCGGAGGTTATGCTGGGGCGTGTGGTGCCGCGCCCCGAGACTTGGTTGGCTTCCGGCGCGATATTGACGGCGGCTCTTCTCGCCGTGCTTACGTCGATATGGGCGGTCTGGTCTGCCCTGCTTGCCCTTTGCGTATTTGCCGGGTTAGCCGCGCTCTGGGGGCATAGGGCTCGCGCTTTGCAGGACGGGGCGTTGTGGCCCGCGCTCGGTACGTTGGCAGTTGTCTTGCTGGCGAGCCCACCCGACGGCGCCGCAGCCCCAACCCTCGGGCTTCTCTTCGGGGCCGCCTTGTCAGCTTTTGCCGCACTGCGCTCTTTGGAGACGGCGCGATCGACCTTTCGACTGGGTTGGGCGTTGGGTGCAGTGCTAGCTGCACCGATCATCGGGATCGCGCTACATCTTTCCTGGGACGCACCGCAAGTCCGTGGCAGCTACCCCTGGGCGTGGCACGCCCTGGCCGTTGCGGCAGGGCTGACGGGTCTCGCCGGGCTCTGGGCCGCGCGGGATGGTGTGGATCGATTGCGCGCCTCGCTGGCTGCACTGATCGCGCTGGTCGTGATCGCTTACGCGTTGAGTCAGGTTTTGGGCGATGCGGCCCTCACGATCGCGGTGGCCCTCCTCGCCCCGATGGCCGCGTGGTTCGACATGCGGTTGCGGCTGCCGCTTCTGTCCTGGTTCGTCCTGCCATCTGCGGTCTTCACGGGCTGGCGTCTGGCGGTTCTGCCCGGCGCGGATTTCGCGTTGAACGGCCCGCTTTGGATTGTGCTCCTGATATAGCTGGCGGCCTTGGCCGGCTTCGCGGTGACCTGGGTCTGGTTGTGGGGCGCTGAGCGCCGCGAGGCGGCATTGGTCGCGGAGACGGCGTCGGCGGCGATTGCCGGTCTGACGGCCACCCTTCTGGTCTGGCGCCTTTTCCAGGCCCTGGAACTGGAGGCTGCCCACGCGAGCGCTGGTCTGACGGCGACCATCTGGCTCCTCCTTGCCGCCGTCGAGTTAGACCATTGGCACCGTTCGACCCGGTTTCGCCATGTCCGCCTTGGGATTGCATCCGTCTTTGGCGCGTCCGGCGCCGTCGCCCTCATCGCGGCGCTGACTATCCTCAACCCTGTCTTCAACGGTTGGAGCGAAACGATCGTCGCCGGTCCGGGCGTTCTAAACACCCTGCTTGCCGCCTATCTCATGCCAGCTTGCATGCTTGTCGTGGGGGGTTTGCGTCTCCGCGCCCGCATCCCGGTCGCAATGGGGATCGGCACGGGATTGGTCTGGTTCTTCGCGGCCATTCGACATTTCTGGCAGGGCGGAGAAGGTATGACACTGGATCACGGCATCTCTGCCCCGGAATCCTTAAGCTACTCCCTCGCCGTCATCTGCGTCGGCGCGATCCTCTTCTTCCTGGGTGTCATGCGCGGGGTTGTGATGGTCCGGCGCATGGGAACCGTGCTGCTGGGACTCGCTGCGGGAAAGGTGTTCCTTCTGGATGCCGCATCGCTGACCGGGCTGATCCGCGTCGCGGCTTTTGCTGGATTAGCGGCGGCGCTGGGCGGCTTGGCGTGGCTTGACCGTTGGGCAAAGGCCGCGCTGGGACGCCGTGAGCGTGCCTAGACCGCCCGGACATCACGCGACCCTTCGCAATCGAGCCAATGCAGCGCCTTCCGGGGCATGATGACAAGTGGGCGCACGAAGAACCAACTCCGCATCGCTCAGCGCAGGTTGATTGCTTCGCCCTAACGGTTCCGCGACATTCGGGACGAGCGGCCACGCTCTAGGGGCAAGCAAAGGGGCAGCAGAACAACAAAGGCCGTGCCGAGAAAGGCGACGAGCAGGGTCAGGGACATGGTCGTTTCCTCCTTGGCACCAATCCTTGCAGGATTCGGTGAACGGAATATTAAAGTCCCGCCAGAACAGGTGGCAGCACATGCCCCCTGACCAACGCCGGGAGGATGGTGCGCGCCGGCCATGTCCGCGACAGGGGCATCAACACATGGTTGCGCATCAGCGGCAGAATGCGGCTGTCGGATTGGTACTGCGGTGTGAAGAGCGCGGAGAGCGCCTGATAGGCGGAGACATGCAATCGGCGTGCATTCCACATCCGCGCGCCGACTTCCGTCATGGGCCCGGTTTCGACGGCGGCGACCAGGGCCGTCGCGTCGAGCAACGCCATGTTGGCGCCTTGGCCCAGCTGCGGGCTGGCGCGGTGGGCTGCATCGCCCAGATGGACCAACCGCTCCGACCAGGGGCGCCGCAACGTGCCGTGCGAATAGCGTGCGGGCGTCATCTGGTCGTGATCCGTGATCTGCGCCAGGAACGGGGCAATCTCCGGCCAAAGCGTCTCCGCCTCGTCCTTCCAGTGGGCGAGCGGACGCGCGCGCCAGGCGTCGATCCCGTCGCGCGGCAAGGACCAGAAGATCGCGGCCTGACGTGGTCCATCTGGCGTCTGACGGCCGATGGGCAGCACGCCCAGCATCCGCTCGGCCCGGCAGTAGCGCTGGCGCAATTCGTCACTGGGCAGGTCTGTGTCCGCGGGCCAGGTCACGTTTCCCCAGATGGCGCCATAGGGCAGGGGCCGTGCGCGGAGGGGCGACAGGAGCGATCCGGCCCCCGCGGCATCTACGACCAAATCGAACCGGTCCGTCCACGCGCCCCGTACGTGCACCGCGCCGTCGCGGGCCGCCGTCACCGGCGCGCCCAATTCGAGGTTGGCGCCCGCATCCTGCGCCGCCTTCAGAAGAACGCCATGTAAGGCCGCCCTGTGTATGGCCAGACCTTCGCGACCCCGACCGGCCGGATCATAAGTGACGTCCAAGACGGGCTTGCCCGATTTGGCGTCATGTCCCGCCATGCGGCTGATCGTCTGCCCCAGCTTCCGCGCTGCATCCCCGGCGCCCAAGGCGTCTAGCACCGACAGGCCCACCGGTTGGACGACAAGTCCTGACCCGACCGGCTGCGGCGCGGCCCAGCGGTCGAAGATCCGAACGGCATGGCCCGCGCGCGCCAGTCCCGCCGCCGTGGCCAGGCCTCCGATCCCGGCCCCCGCGATCGCAATCCTTGCCATGATACCGTCCCTTGCCGCGCCCCCGCCCGCCTGCCTATAAGGCCCGCGATGACGGGACGAGCGGTCATAGTGACGCGAATTCGCCGCCCGGCGCCCTGACCGGGGTGGCCGGGCCAAGGCGCCGTTTCGACGTGCCGCACTTCCCTCTCCCTGACATTTCGAGGACGCCATGAGCGCCGACGACACGCCGACCGCACCCGACTACAAGTCTACACTGAACCTACCCCAGACCGATTTCCCCATGCGCGCGGGCCTGCCCAAGCGTGAACCGGGCTGGTTGGAGCAGTGGGCGAAGATCGGCATCTATGACCGGCTGCGCGAGAAGACGGGGCGCGATCCCTTCACGCTCCATGACGGGCCGCCCTATGCCAACGGCAACCTCCATATCGGGCACGCGCTGAACAAGACGCTCAAGGACATGGTGGTGCGGTCGCGTCAGATGATGGGCTTCGATGCGCGCTACGTGCCCGGCTGGGATTGCCACGGCCTGCCTATCGAATGGAAGATCGAGGAAGCCTACCGCCAGAAGGGCCGCGACAAGGACGCCGTGGACGTGGTGGAGTTCCGCCGCGAATGCCGGGACTTCGCCGAGAAGTGGGTCGACATCCAGCGCGAGGAATTCAAACGCCTGGGCGTCACCGGCAATTGGGCCGACCCCTACCTGACCATGGACCACCGCGCCGAGGCGGTGATCGCGGCAGAGTTCCAGACGTTCCTGAAGAACGGCCTGGTCTATCAGGGCTCCAAGCCCGTTATGTGGTCGCCCGTGGAGAAGACCGCTTTGGCCGAGGCGGAGGTCGAGTATCACGACCGGCAGGTGGACGCGGTTTGGGTGAAGTTTCCGGTGGTGAGATTGGATACCCACCAACTTGAGAGAGTTGGTGCTTACCTAGAAGATGAAGACTGGCAGCGTTATTTTGACGATATCCGAAATGCAAGCGTTGTTATCTGGACTACAACCCCATGGACCATCCCGCAGAATCGAGCGATCTGCTTTGGCCCCGCAATTCGCTACGGTCTGATTATAATCAATAACGCACCGGAGGGTAACTGGCTAGCGACAGGGGATAAAGTCATTGTCGCAGAAGAGCAGTATAGCTCTTTTCTTGATGAAGCTCGCGTGGAACCAGCAGACTGTGACGTCCTTCCTTTAGTTGCCTCTGAAGACGGCCCGAGGAACTCAATTCTATCGGCTCTGACCTGTGCACATCCTCTCCGCGGTACCGAAGGCGCCAATAGCGAATGGGACTACGACGTCCCGCTCTTTCCCGGCGACCACGTCACCGACGATGCGGGCACGGGCTTCGTCCATACGGCCCCGTCCCACGGCGATGACGACTACCAGATCGGCCAGAAGCACGGTCTCCCGATGACCTACAACGTGGAGGCCGACGGCACCTTCCGCCCCGATCTCCCGTTCTTCGGCGGTGAGGCGATCATCAAGCCCAACGGCAAGTCCGGCGGCGCCAACAAGGCCGTCATCGACAAGCTGGTGGAAGTGGGCGCGCTGCTCGCCCGCAAGCGGATCACCATCTCGGACGCGCATTCCTGGCGCTCGAAGGCCCCGGTGATCCGCCTCAACCGCCCGCAATGGTTCGCCGCCATCGACAAGGCGGTGGGCGACGAACAGGACACGTATGGTGAGACGGTGCGCGCCCGCGCCCTGACCTCCATTGACCAACTGGTCGAATGGACGCCCAAGACCGGGCGCAACCGCCTTTATTCGATGATCGAGAACCGGCCCGATTGGGTGCTGTCGCGCCAACGCGCCTGGGGCGTGCCGCTGACCTGCTTCACGAAGAAGGGCGCAAAGGCCGACGATCCTGATTTCCTGCTGCGCGACGACGCCGTCGATGCCCGCATCATCGCGGCCTTCGAGGCCGAGGGCGCGGATGCCTGGTATACGCCAGGCGCGAAGGAACGCTTCCTGGGCGATGATTACGACCCGGAGGAATGGGACAAGGTCGACGATATCCTCGACGTTTGGTTCGATAGCGGGTCGACCCACGCCTTCGTCCTGCGCGACCGGGACGACGGGACCGAGGACGGAATCGCCGACGTCTATCTTGAAGGCACCGACCAGCATCGCGGTTGGTTCCATTCCTCCATGCTGCAAGGCTGCGGGACCAAGGGCCGCGCGCCCTACCGGGCCGTGGTGACCCACGGCTTCACCATGGACGAGAAGGGCATGAAGATGTCCAAGTCCATCGGCAATACAATCGCCCCCCAGGACATCGTGGACCAATACGGCGCCGATATCCTGCGCCTTTGGGTCGCGACAGTGGACTACACCGCCGACCACCGGATTGGGCCGGAGATCTTGAAGGGCGTGGCCGACAGCTATCGCCGGTTGCGCAACACGATGCGCTTCATGCTGGGCTCCATCACCGAGGATGCGCCCGCCGATCCCCTGGAGATGCCGGAGCTGGAGCGCTGGGTCTTGCACCGCCTGTCGGAACTGGATGACGTGGTCCGCGACGGATACGCTGCCTATGACTTCGCCGCCGTCTTCCAGGCCATCTTCCAGTTCGCCACCGTCGATCTGTCGGCCTTCTACTTCGACATCCGCAAAGACGCGCTCTACTGCGACGGAGACACGCTACGCCGCCGCTCGGCCCGCACGGTGCTGCGCCTGCTGCACGAGCGGTTGACGACATGGTTGGCCCCGATCCTGCCCTTCACCATGGAGGAGGTCTGGCTGGAAGTGCATCCGGGTGACGCCTCATCCGTCCACCTACAGGATTTCCCCGAACCGCGCCCCGCCTGGCGAGACGACGACCTCGCCGCCAAATGGTCACGGATCCGTGCGGTGCGGCGTGCCGTCAACGGTGCGCTTGAGGTGGCACGGCGCGACAAGGTGATCGGGTCATCCTTGGAGGCGGCGCCGCGCGTCCATGTCGATGCGGCGACGGCAGAGATCCTGGCGGACGTGCCGTTTGCGGATATCTGCATCACGTCGGATATCTCGATCTCGACCGATCCGGCACCGGAGGATGCCTTCCGCATGGAAGGGGAGCGGAACGTCGCGGTCGTCTTTGCCCATGCCGAGGGCGGCAAATGCCAGCGCTGCTGGAAGATCCTGCCGGATGTGGGGCATTACGGACATGACGGGGTGTGTGGGCGGTGCGATCAGGCGCTGTCGGGCCGTGCCGACTGACCGTGACCGCGCGGGCTCGCCCGCGCGCCGCAACCGCCGAAGGGTTCTCGTCGCTGCGATTGGTATGGTGTTCGTCGCCAGTGCCGGTCTCTTTCTCATCCGACCCTATCTTGATCAGTCCGGCTGGGCCGTGCGTGAGCGCATCGACTTGCCCAAGGGTCACTTCGCCCTGATCCGCACCGACCCCTTCGATATGACCCCTCGATTCCCAGGCCAATCCGGCGACCGTCCCGGCCAGATCGCCATATTCACTCCTGATGGGGCATCCTGCGGCGTGGCCCCGCTTGCCATGGTCGGCCATGTCACGTTGGATTACACGGCGGACGGTGACGAAGTCACGCTGGGGCGCCCCCGCCAAGCGGCTTGGACGCTTTCCACCTGCCGGGTTCGATATACGGATCTCTACAGAGATCTCGAACGATGACGGCACCCGACGACACAGCCATCGCCAGCGCATTGCTCGATCTCATCAAGGCCCGTGCGCCGAAGACCATCTGTCCGTCAGAGGCGGCACGTGCGCTTGCGGAGGATTGGCGCCCGCTGATGCCACGTATCCGGGCCGTGGCTGCTGACCTGCCTGGGGTCGAAGCGACGCAACGGGGTTACCCTGTTGACCCGGTCGCCGCGCGCGGACCGACCCGTTTGCGCCTTCGACCGACCGATCCCGCAGGAAACGGGTCGTACGAGAACGGGTAGGACTGACAGTCTGGCGGCACAGAGACAGGAGATCGCCATGACGTTTCAGATACAGCCACTTCCGCTGGACCCCTTCGAGGCGCTATTTGCGCTCGACGATGATGCCTTGGCTGAGCGCGGCGCCCGCCGGGTGCGCGCGGATAGCTATCCGGGCTTTCCATGCCGCGTGACGTTGGAGGATGCCGCACCGGGAGAAGAGGTTATTCTTGCGAACCATCTCCACCAGCCTGCCAACTCTCCGTATCGCGCCAGCCATGCCGTCTATGTCCGGGCCGGGGCCCGCCCCGCGCGTCCTGCCCCCGGAACGGTTCCGGACATGCTTCAACGTCGGACCCTAGCGCTCCGTGGCTTTGACGCGGATGGGATGATGGCGACGGCTGATATCGTGGAGGGGCCGGACCTGGCCGGGTGCCTTGATCGCGTTCTTTCAGATCCCGAGATCGCCTATGCGCATATCCACTTTGCCGCCCGCGGTTGCTATGCGGCGCGCGCTGTCCGTGCGGAAGAAGATCGGGAATAGCGGTCGAGCGCCCCTAGGGTGGGGGTGCGCTAGAACTCCACCCCCGCCTGCGCCTTCACGCCCGAGCGGAAGGGATGTTTCACCAGCTCCATCTCGGTGACCAGATCGGCCAGCTCGATCAGCTCCTCCTTGGCATTTCGGCCCGTGCACACGACATGAGTCATGTCCGGTTTCTCGGCCTTCAGAAAGGCCACCACCTCAGCGATGTCTACGTAATCGTAGCGGAGCGCGATGTTGATCTCGTCCAGAAGGACCATGCGGTTCTTCGGATCGCGGATCAGTTCCTTTGCCTTCGCCCAGGCCGCTTGCGCCATCTCGATATCGCGGGACTTGTCCTGCGTCTCCCAAGTGAAGCCTTCGCCCATGGTGTGGAATTCGCACAGATCGGCGAAATGGTTGGTGATCAGGTCCCGCTCCCCGGTGCCCATCCCGCCCTTGATGAACTGCACCACGGCGCAGGGCATTCCGTGCGCGATGCAGCGAAAGATCATGCCGAAGGCGCTGGACGACTTGCCCTTGCCCTTGTCGGTATGAACGATGACCAGGCCCTTCTCCTCGGTCTTGGTGGCCATGATCTTGTCTCGGGCGGCCTTCTTCTTAGCCATTTTCGCGTTGTGGCGGTCGGTATCGTCGGTGGGGGGCATGGCAACTCTCGCAGGGCTGGATCAGAAGCATCCGGCGCCGTGGGGCGGCCGTCAAGCGTGCCGCGATGACGAGAGTGTGTCCGGCCATGGGGTGGCGGTTTTTGGATAGCATCCCATTTGAGGGCATGAGTGAAAACGCACAAACGGGAGACCTGTTATGATGCGAGTCATCCTCTCAATGGCCGCCGTTCTCATGCTTTCAGTGGGAGGCCCGGCTGTCGCCGACCGAGTGCAGGTCGTCGTGACGAATGACACCGTGGCGCTTGGATATGGCTACCGCGCCCCCACTTTCGGCCAGCGCGTGATCGTGGTCGAAGAAAACCGGCGCCAGCCTGTGGGCCTATCGCGCTTTAACGGAAACCTTGGTCAGCGCGCCCCATTTGGCGGCCTTGTGGACCGTCGCGTGATCTTCTTACCGGTGGATTCTGTGTCCCCACGCAGTCGCCACGGCGTCGGACGGATCGGGGGCGATCGGATCGGTCGGCCGGGGTCTGTGGTTGATCTTCTACGCCACTAGAGACTGCGTCGTCGGCGATCCGGAGCGCGCCGTGCATTCGATGCGGCCTGTGCCACGCGTGCGAAGTAAGCGCGCGCAGCGGCATTCGTGCCGAAGACACGTCGCTTGGCGAGGGTCCGTCCGTGACCATGGTGGCATGGTCTAGGGCACGCGGGGTCATTGCGTTTGCGGCCCAGACAGGCTTTGATCGTTGCACGAACGACGGTTGACCCATGACTGTGATCAGCGACCCCCTCCGCTTTGCGCGGCAGGAGAATTCCTGCCAAGGCTGCCCGATCCGGGAACGCGCCCTTTGCGCGCATTGCACCGACTCCGAACTCGATCGGCTAGAGGTCATGAAATCCTACCGCACGTGGCGGGCGGGCGAGGTCGTGATGTGCGAGGGCGACGATCCGGACTTCGTGGCATCCGTCGTCTCCGGCTGTGCAACCCTCACCCGGACATCCGAGGATGGGCGGGCGCAGATGGTGGGGCTCTTGCTGCCGTCGGATTTTGTCGGCCGTCCCGGACGTGCGACAGCCCCTTACGAGATTGCGGCGGCGAGCGATCTCACGCTCTGCATGTTCCGCAAGGCGCCGTTTGAGAAACTGACAGCGGAGATGCCGCATCTCCATACGCGCCTTCTCGAAATGGCGCTGGACGAACTCGACGCTGCGCGAGATTGGATGTTCCTCCTGGCGCGCAAGACTGCCCGCGAGAAGGTGGCGACTTTCTTGCTTGCGCTTCTGCGACGGGCGCCGAACGCGTCGGCGCGCAGGATGGAGATACCCCTCTCTCGCGAGGCCATCGCATCGTATCTTGGGCTGACCATAGAGACCGTCAGCCGACAGATCACGGCGCTCCGCAAGGAAGGGCTCATCGAGCTAGAGGGTGCACGGGGCATCTTTTGCCCAGACCTCTCGCGGCTGGCCGAGGTGGCCGGGGCGGACGAGGATGGCGGGCTGGTTGCCTAAACGCGGTTGATCTGAATCAAGGCGTGTCCGGATCGCGGATGCGAAGGCCGTTCCATCCGAAAGGAACGGACGGCCATGAATCTTGATGTCTTCAAATTGATCGGTCTCGCGCTGATCGCCCTTTTCGCTGCCATCGCCGCCGATTGGGGGCGCGATCTTGCCTATGTGGTCCACGCGACTTTGATCATGCTGATCGCGGGCGGGCTATTCCTCTGGCAGCTTCGAACGATGCCCGTTCCCGGTGAGCCCGTGCCGGAACGGGTCGTTCCGACGGGCTACATGGACGGGCCGGTCCGCGCGGGGGTGATCGCAACCGCTTTTTGGGGCGTCGTTGGATTTGCAGCCGGTACGTACATCGCCTTCCAGCTTGCCTTCCCCGCGCTCAACATCGATTGGGCCCAGCCTTACGCCAATTTCGGCCGCCTGCGGCCCCTGCACACGTCGGCGGTGATCTTCGCGTTTGGGGGCAACGCCCTGATCGCCTCAAGCCTTTACATCGTGCAACGAACCTGCGGCGCGCGCCTTTGGGGTGGAAACGCGGCCTGGTTCGTCTTTTGGGGCTACAACCTGTTCATCGTACTGGCCGCGACCGGCTACCTGCTGGGCGCCACCCAGTCCAAGGAATACGCCGAGCCCGAATGGTACGTGGACATCTGGCTGACGATCGTCTGGCTCGTCTATCTGGCCGTCTTCATGGGAACGATCCTGAACCGGAAGGAGCGTCATATCTACGTGGCGAACTGGTTCCTGCTGTCCTTCATCGTGACCGTGGCGATGCTCCATGTCGTCAACAATCTGTCGATCCCCGTGTCGATCTGGGGCAGCCGGTCGGTGCAAGTCTTTGCGGGCGTCCAGGACGCGATGACGCAGTGGTGGTATGGCCACAATGCGGTGGGCTTCTTTCTGACCGCGGGTTTCCTGGGGATGATGTACTACTTCATTCCCAAGCAGGCCGAGCGCCCGGTTTACTCGTATAAACTCAGCATCATCCACTTCTGGGCGCTGATCTTCCTCTACATCTGGGCGGGACCGCACCACCTGCACTATACCGCTCTGCCCGACTGGGCCTCGACGCTGGGCATGGTGTTCTCGATCATCCTGTGGATGCCCAGCTGGGGTGGCATGATCAACGGCCTGATGACGCTGCAAGGTGCCTGGGATAAGATCCGCACCGATCCGATCATTCGGATGTTCGTGGCCAGCCTCGCCTTCTACGGCATGTCCACATTCGAAGGTCCGATGATGTCGATCCGGGCGGTCAACTCCCTGTCGCACTACACCGATTGGACCATCGGCCACGTCCATAGCGGTGCGCTGGGCTGGAACGGGCTGATCACCTTTGGCGCCCTCTATTTCTTGACGCCACGCCTCTGGGGACGGCGCGAGATGTATTCGCTGCCTGCCATCAACCTGCATTTCTGGCTCGCGACCGTGGGGATCGTTCTCTACGCGGCCTCGATGTGGGTCTCCGGGATCATGGAGGGCCTCATGTGGCGCGAAGTCGATGCCAACGGCTTCTTGGTGAACAGCTTCGCCGACACGGTCGAAGCCAAGTTCCCCATGTATGTCGTGCGGGCCTTGGGTGGCGTTCTCTATGTGGCCGGCGCCGTCGTGATGATCTGGAACATGTGGATGACGATCCGCGCGCCGGAGCCGCGCACCATCGCCACCACGCCTGCGGAGTAGGAAGATGGCACAGGACCGAAACGACCCGACCGCCAGCGACCCGAATGGCACCGTACCGCCTGGCGCCACCGCCGAAGCGATCGCCGCCGACACGCCATCGCCCAGCGCAACAAAGGTGACCTTCCATCAGCGGCTGGAGCGGAATGCAACGCTCTTGCTGGCTGCCTCCTTCGCCGTCGTCACGATCGGCGGCGCAGTGGAGATCGCTCCTCTGTTCTGGCTCGAAAATACGATTGAGCATGTGGAGGGGATGCGTCCCTACAGTCCGCTCGAACTGGCCGGACGTGAGATCTACATCCGGGAGGGGTGCTATGTCTGCCACTCTCAAATGATCCGGCCCATGCGCGACGAGGTGGAGCGGTATGGCCATTACAGCTTGGCCGCCGAGTCCATGTATGACCACCCATTTCAATGGGGATCGAAGCGAACGGGCCCGGATCTTGCGCGCGTCGGCGGCCGCTATTCCGACGAATGGCATGTCGATCACCTGATCGATCCGCAATCCGTCGTTCCCGAAAGCGTCATGCCAAAATACGCCTTCCTGGCGGAGACGCGCATCGACGGTCAGTACGTTGATGAGTTGGTCGCGACCCATGCCATGGTCGGCGTGCCCTACACCGACGAAATGATCGCGCAGGCGCGTGCTGATTTCACTGTCCAGGTCGATCCCTTTGGGGATATCGACGGGCTGCTCGAACGCTATCCGGGCGCACAGGTTCGGAATTTCGACGGGCTGGATGCGCTGACCGAAATGGATGCATTGATCGCCTATCTCCAGATGCTTGGCACGCTTGTGGATTTCTCCACCTTCACACCAGACGCGACTCGCTGAGGAGGATCGGATGGACACCTACTCCCTTCTTCGAGAGATCGCGGACAGTTGGGTTCTGCTTCTTCTCACGCTGTTCTTCCTGGGCGTCATCGTCTGGGCCTTTCGACCCGGTTCGCGCCCCGTCCATGACGATGCAGCACATGCCGTCTTTCGCCATGACGATGGCCCCGCCGCAGAGGCAGACCATGACTGACTGCCCAGATCCGCGACCCGCCGGGCAACACCCTTCGACGCGGTGTCCGAGGGACTGCCCGGAATGCGGCTCTGTCGCCCGCGATCTTCCAGAAGTTCTAAAGGATGCGTCCCATGGCCGATGACAAGAGCGTCGATTCCGTCACCGGGACGGAGACCACGGGCCATGTCTGGGACGGCATCGAGGAGTTGAACACCCCGCTACCCCGCTGGTGGCTGTGGACGTTCTACGCAACCTGCGTCTGGGGCCTGATCTACGTCATTCTGTTCCCGGCATGGCCCTTGGTCAGTCAAGCCACCACCGGGGCGCTTGGCTGGTCATCCCGTGGAGAAGTCGCGGCAGAGATAGACCGGGTCAACCTGTCGAACGCGGAACTGACCGACAGTCTGGTCACGACCGACCTGGCAGTCTTGGAGGCGAACGAGCCGCTCCATCGCTTCGCGGTCTCGGCTGGCGCGTCTGTCTTTCGGAACAATTGCTCGCAATGCCACGGAGCGGGGGCCGCCGGTGTCGTGGCATCGGGCTATCCGAACCTTCTGGACGACGATTGGCTTTGGGGCGGCACCTTGGAGCAGATCGCCTATACCGTGCGCCACGGCATCCGAAACGAAGACGACCCGGAGGCCCACTTCTCGGAAATGCCGGCGTTCGAGGGGATCCTGTCCGACGAGGAGATCAGCGCCACGGCCGCCTATGTCCGCAGTCTGTCGGAACTGGAACACGATGCGGTCTTGGCAGCGGACGGAGAGGGTCTGTTCCTCGACAATTGCGCCGCCTGCCATGGGGATAACGGACTGGGCGATCGCGACATCGGGGCACCGAACCTGGCCGATGCGATCTGGCTCCGCGGCGGCAGTCAGGACGCGATCGAACAACAACTCCGTTATCCCCGCCATGGTGTCATGCCGCCCTGGGGAGAGCGGTTGGGCGAGGCAGAGGTGCGCGCTGTGTCGGCCTATGTCCACTCTCTCGGCGGAGGCGAACGGGCGATCGGCGACCCAAGCGGCGACTAGCTCAGGCATCTGATCCGGGCCGCAGCCTTCGCCGAACGACCGTCGCGCTGCAATTGATTGATCTGCGTCAAGGCGCTGGTCGCGCGCCCATTCCATAGCAGCCGGGAACGGCAGGGTATGTGATGACCGACCAGCCCCTCTTCGCGGCGCAAGAGCCGATCTTCCCCCGCAGGGTCAGCGGCTCCTTCCGCACGCTCAAATGGTGGGTGATGGGGCTGACCTTGGGCATTTACTACATCACGCCTTGGCTACGTTGGGACCGCGGGCCTAACCTGCCCGACCAAGCCGTTCTCGTCGATCTTGCGAGCCGTCGGTTTTACTTCTTTTGGATCGAGATCTGGCCCCACGAATTCTACTTCGTGGCCGGGCTTCTGATCATGGCCGGGCTCGGGCTTTTTCTCTTCACGTCCGCCCTGGGTCGTGTCTGGTGTGGATATGCATGCCCGCAGACGGTCTGGACGGACCTCTTCCTGTTGGTCGAGCGGTGGATCGAAGGCGATCGGAACGCACGCATCCGACTTTGGAATGCGCCATGGACCGCGCGGAAGGCAGGCCTGCGGGCTACCAAATGGGCGCTTTGGCTTCTGATCGCGATGGCGACAGGGGGTGCCTGGGTCTTCTACTTCGCCGACGCGCCCACATTGGCCCGTGATCTCGTCACGCTGCAGGCGCAGCCGGTCGCTTACATCACCATTGGCATTCTGACGGCGACGACGTTTGTTCTCGGGGGTTTCCTGCGGGAGCAAGTCTGCATCTACATGTGTCCCTGGCCGCGGATCCAGGCCGCCATGATGGACCCTGGAACCCTGACGGTCGGCTATCGGGAGTGGCGCGGTGAGCCGCGCGGCAAGGGCGGGGTGAAACGTCGGCAAGCCGCCGCAGAGGCCGTCGGGGGCGGGGATGCGGTGGCGCGGTACGGGGCGGCAATCGACAAGGACCAAGCCGCTGAGAGAACCGCCCGCGATGGTCGCGTTCTGGGCGATTGCATCGATTGCAATGCCTGTGTCGCGGTCTGTCCCATGGGGATCGATATCCGCGAAGGTCAGCAGATGGAGTGTATCACCTGCGCGCTCTGCATTGATGCCTGCGACGACGTCATGGCCAAGATCGGCCGCCCGCGGGGCCTGATCGACTACCTTTCGTTGGAGGATCGCCCTCCGAAGACCCTGGAAGAAGATGGGCATGCTCCCCCGACGGCAGATGAGTGGGCGCCGCAGCCTGTCTGGCGCCACGTTCTGCGCCCGCGCACGATCCTCTACACATGCGCATGGGCAGGCATCGGCGTCGCCCTTGTCGTCGCCTTGTTCGTGCGGCCGGAGATCGACCTGACCGTCGCGCCGATCCGAAACCCGACCTTCGTCACCTTATCGGACGGTTCGATCCGCAACGCCTATGACGTGCGTCTCCGCAACAAGCACGGTGAGGCCCGGCCGTTCCACCTGTCATTGACCGCCGAGGATGTTTTGCGGATCGAGTTGGAGGGACGCGAGGACCTTTCGGTCGAAGTCCCGGCGGATTCCACCTTCAGGCAACGCATCTACGTGACGGCCCGGGCGACGGACGCGGCTGCCACGTCTGAGCGGACATCGCTGCGGATCTGGGTCGAAGATCTCATCTCGGCGGAACGGGCGCACCACGACACGATCTTCAACGGACGGGAGAGTCTCGATGAATGACCTGACAGCAGCGGCCGACAGCAGGCTTACCGGGCGACATGTTGCGCTCCTTTTCGTTGCTGGTTTCAGCATCATCATTGCCGTCAATCTGGCTTTGGCCTTCAACGCCGTCCGCACCTTTCCCGGGGTCGAGACGCCGAATGTCTACGCCACCAGCCAGCGCTTTGACGCTGACCGCGCGGCCCAAGATGCGCTTGGTTGGGACGTGGGATTGGCACATCGGGAAGACAGGCTCATCCTATCGGTTGTCGGCACGGACGATTTGCCCGTTCGGCCGGGGGTTTTGTCGGCCACTTTGGGCCGGGCAACCACTACTGCATCGGATGTCACACCCGCCTTTGCCTGGGACGGGAAGGCCCTGGTGGCGCCGGTAACGCTTCGGCCCGGCAACTGGAACTTGCGATTGGAGCTTGAGGCGGTGGATGGGACTGTCTTCCGCCGCCGCATCCCCTTCCGGGTTGCACCGTGACTGTGCTTGCGTCCCCGGCTGCCTGCCCCGCCTGCGTTAGCGGCGCCGCCACCGCTGCGGTCGCCGCCGATGCGGCCGGTCATGTCCTGCATCTGGCTTTGCCCTCGATACATTGCGCGGGTTGCATCGCCGGGGTCGAGCGGGCCCTGGCCGGAGCACCGGGCGTGCGCGCGGCGCGGGTCAATCTGGGCCGCCGCCGCGTCCGGATCGTAACGGATCCGGATATCGGAGCGGATCCGGCCCTGCGCGCGCTCTCGGCGGCCGGTTTCGAGGCGCACGAATTGGACAACGCCGCCTTAGGTCCGGCCGGCGACACGGACGGCCGCCGCCTTCTGGCGCGTGTTGCCGTCGCGGGCTTCGCGATGATGAACGTGATGGCCTTGTCCGTTGCCGTCTGGTCTGGTGCTGGAGAGGCGACCCGCGCCCTGTTCCACTGGGTGTCCGCGGCGATCGCCCTCCCCGCGCTTGCCTTTGCCGCACAGCCTTTCTTTGCTTCAGCCTGGGGGGCGCTTCGGGCCGCGCGGTTGAACATGGATGTGCCAATCGCGTTGGCTATCGCCTTGGCTGCGGCGACGTCTCTACACGAAACCCTCTTCGAGGCCGGGGCGGACACTTGGTTCGACGCCGCATTAGCCCTCACCTTCTTTCTCTTAGCGGGACGGTATCTTGATCATCGGGCACGTGCGGCCGCGCGCTCCGCCGCCGCCGAGCTGACAGCCCTTGAAATGCCGCGCGCGGTACGACTGGAAGACGGCGCGCGCCGCTCTGTCGGCGTGGCCGATCTGCGTCCCGGTGACCGTATCGCGCTCGCCCCAGGTGCCCGCATACCTGTGGATGGCGTGACCGAAGGGTCCGCGACGATCGACCGTTCCGCGCTGACCGGAGAGGCGGATCCGGTGCGGATCGACGCCGACGGCATCATCTGTGCCGGAGAGGTCGTCTTGGGCGCCCCTCTCGTCGTGCGGGCGACCGCAAGGGCCGAAGACAGCACCCTGCGACGCCTGGCGGCGCTGGTCGAAATCGCTGAGACCGGGCGTCACCGCTATACCGGATTGGCGGATCGCGCGGCCCGGCTTTACGCGCCGCTGGTCCACGGGTTGGCCGCGATGGCGTTGATCGGCTGGTGGGTCGCCACCGGCGATCTGCACCGCGCCATCGCCGTCGCAACGGCTACGCTGATTATCACCTGCCCTTGCGCGCTGGGCCTGGCGGTTCCGGCAGTGACGGCGAGCCTCACGGGGCGCCTCTTCCGACAAGGCGTCCTGCTGAAATCCGAGACCGCGCTGGAACGCCTGGCTGAGATCGATTGCGTCCTCCTCGACAAGACCGGGACGCTGACCACCGGGGCTCTTACGTTGCCGAAGCTCGAGGAAGCACATGCCCGCGTGGCCCTGGCCCTGGCGCAAGGATCCGCCCATCCGGCGGCCCGTGCGATTGCGGATGCGCTGGCGGATCGCGATCCGGCGCCGGTGACAAGCCTGCGGGAGGTACCGGGGGAAGGGGTTCACGGTCTTTGGGACGGCGCGCCTGTCTTCCTCGGGCGTGGAGAGACCGGAACGGAGCTTCGGCTGCCGGACCGGCGCATTCCACTACCACTCGAGGAGACGTTGCGGCCCGGCGCCGCAGACATGGTGGCCGACCTGAAGGCCCTGGGCTGCGAGGTACGGATGGTCTCTGGTGACAGCACTGTTCGCGCAGGCGCGCTGGCCGCCTGTCTCGGCATTGCCCGCATCCACGCCAACATACGGCCCGAGGGGAAGGCGGCGCTGGTGGAGAGCCTTCGCGCATCGGGCCAACGCGTCTTGATGGTCGGGGATGGTCTGAACGATACCGCCGCTCTTGCCGCCGCCCATGCGTCTTTGGCACCTGCCACGGCCCTTGATGCGGCGCGCGTTGCATCTGATGGCGTTCTGCTTTCTGGCGATCTGGGTGCCGTTGCAACTACGCTGCGCATTGCGCGCATGGCGCATCGCCGCATTCGGCAGAACCTCGGCATCGCGGCGGGCTATAACGCGATCGCTATCCCCATCGCTTTGGCGGGTTTCGCAACGCCGCTGGCGGCCGCCGCCGCGATGTCCGCCTCGTCCCTTTGCGTCGTGACGAATGCGGTGCGCCGATGAATGTTCTCCTAATCCTCATTCCCGTCTCAGTCTTCCTCGGCGGCCTCGGGCTTCTCGCCTGCATCTGGACGTTGCGGCACGGCCAGTACGAGGATCTGGAAGGCGATGCCGCGCGCATATTGCTGGATGAGAAGCAAGAGGACCGGACGGCCAAACCCGAGAAGGACGGCTGACACGATCGGCCGCCGCGTGGCTTTCAGTGACGCGATAGGGCGTCGATCAACCCGCGCGCGGAATTCGAGCGCGGCCGCCAGAGCCCGCGGGCCATCGCTTCGCTCAGCCGATCGGCGATGTCGGCAAGGGCTGGTGCGTTGGCCTCCGCGATGAAGCTGCGCACGTCCTCATCTTCCAGCACAGCCGCAGCCACCAAGTCGAAATGGTGACCGCGCACGGCACCCGTCGTGGCGGCGAAAGCGAAGAGGTAGTCGACGGTGGCGGCGATTTCGAACGCGCCCTTATAGCCGTGCCGCATTACACCTGCGATCCATTTCGGGTTGACCACGCGGGATCGCACGACGCGCCCGATCTCTTCGTCCAGGCTGCGGATCACCGGGCGCTCCGGTCTGGAGTGATCGTTGTGCCAGACGGGGACGCGGGCGCCCTGGATCATCTCCACCGCAGCGGAGGCGCCGCCTTCGAACTGGTAATAGTCGTCACTGTCGAGAAGGTCGTGTTCGCGATTGTCTTGGTTCTGCACGATGGCGTCGACTTGTCCCAGCCGCTGGCGCAGACCCGCGTGGTCGGCCACGCCTTCGCCGCCGCCATAGGCATAGCCGCCCCATTCCAAGTACGCGGTCCCGAGATCGGATGCGTCCGTCCAAAGGCGTTCATCGATCAGGGCCTGCAAACCAGCCCCGTAGGCGCCGGGCTTTGAGCCATAGACCCGCGCTGCACCCTCGCCAGTGCGGGCTCGCGCCGCCGCGGGGTTCACCTCTTCCGGTTCATCGAGGGCCTGGACGGCGCGGGCAGCGGCGTCGAACAGGGCCATCTGTCGCGGAAAGGCGTCCCGGAAGAAGCCAGAGACCCGCAAGGTGACGTCGACGCGCGGGCGCCCGAGGGCGGTCTGGGGTATGATCTCGTAGCCGACGACCCGTCGATTGGCGCTGTCCCAGCGGGGCTTGACCCCCATCAGCGCCAAACCCTGCGCGATGTCATCGCCACCGGTGCGCATATTCGCGGTACCCCAGGCCGTGAGCAGCATCGCGCGCGGCCAGTCGCCATGATCCTGGAGATGGCGTTCGATGAGGAGGGTCGCGCTCTTCCAACCCAGGGCCCATGCGGTCCGCGTCGGCACGGCGCGGCTGTCCACCGAATAGAAGTTACGTCCCGTCGGCAAAACATCCGGTCGGCCTCGCGTGGGGGCGCCGGACGGTGCTGGGGCGAGGAACCGTCCCGATAAGGCTGTCAGGAAGCCGGCTGTTTCGGCCGGACCGCAGCTGCGGATGGCGGGCAGGATGCGAGCATGGGCCTCGCGCAGGACCGGTGATGTGGTGTCGAAGCCTGGCGGCGCCTCGGACCAATCCAGGGCTCGCTGCGCCAGCAATTCCAGGCGCTCTACGGTGTCGCCGTTGCTTCGCCAGGGATCCGTCGTCAGGTCCGCTAGTCTGTCGGGGCGCGGGCCATCGTAGGCGGCGGACATATCGCAATCCAACGGGTCGATTGTGATCCCGCAATCCGCCGCCAGCGCACGGATTAAGGAGGCGTCCTCTGGCCGCGATCCGCGCGGAAGGCGCATGAGTGCGATGGCCAGATCTCTTTCGAGATGGCCTTCCGGGGATTGACCGAAGATGTGCAGGCCGTCGCGGATCTGCGCCTCCTTCAACTCGCAGAGATAGGCGTCGAGCTTGGCCAGATCGCCGTCGCCCTCCATCCCCGCATCCACATCCAATCCGGTGACCCGGGCGAGGCTCAGGATTTCCTCCCGCAGATGGTCGATGCGGCGCGGGTCCACGTTTGCCGCCTCGTAATACTCGTCCACGAGCGCTTCGAGATCGCGGAGCGGTCCGTAAGTCTCGGCACGTGTCAGCGGCGGGGTCAAGTGATCGACGATCACGGCCTGCGCCCGACGCTTGGCCTGCGTGCCCTCACCCGGATCGTTGACGATGAACGGATAGATATGGGGCAGGGGGCCGAGCGCGATTTCCGGCCAATCGTCCGGCCCCAGGGCTAAGGCACGGCCCGGCAGCCATTCGAGATTGCCGTGCTTTCCCATATGCACCACGGCCTGCACGTCCCAGCGTCTCAGCCAAGCATAGAAAGCCAGATAATTGTGAGGCGGAACCAGATCGGGCGAATGGTAGCTGTCGGTGGGATCGACATTATAGCCGCGCGCGGGCTGCAGGCCGATCACGGCGTTTCCGAACCGGTGGATCGATAGGGCGAAACCGTCCGGTGTGACAAAGGGATCGTCTTCCGGCGCGCCCCAGCGGTCCTCGATCTGTTGGCGCGCTTTCAAAGGCAGGGTCAGGTAGAACGCGCGGTAGTCATCAAGGGAGAGCCGCTCACCGCCTTCACGTTCTGTCCGGTCGGTTAACCAGTTGGTCGGCCCGTCCAGAAGCTGCCGCATCAATGCGGGTGCATCAGAAGGTGCCTCGACGCCGTAGCCAACGTCTTGGAGTACGCCCAACGCGTGAACCGTTGCAGCGGGCGTGTCGAGGCCGACGCCATTGGCCAGCCTCCCGTCCCGGTTGGGATAATTCGCCAGGATCAGCGCGACTTTCCGCTGCGCCTCGGGGGTCCGGCGAAGGCGACATTGTGCAGCCAGCAGGTTCGCGACGAAGCCGATCCGCTCGCCATCGGCCTTCCAGGTGGCGATGGGGCATTGCGTGGCGTCGTCGAAGAACGCCTCGCCCTTGAAGCCGATGGCGCGGGTCAAAACCCGGCCGTCCAGTTCCGGCAGCGCGACGTTCATGGCGATGTCTCTGGCCGAAAGGCCCGCCAGCCCGTCACGCCACGCCGCTTCGGTTCCGCTGGACAGGATGGCTTGGAAGACGGCCGCGTCACTTGCCGCCGGACCGGCCAAGGGATTAGCAGCTGCATCGCCGACGGCAAAGGCGGTCAGATTCAAGATCGCCTCCGGCGGCGCCTCGCGAAACAGCGTCTCCAGGGTCGCGGCCGAGACGGGATCCTTGAGCGACGCGACGAAGATCGGCATCGGATTGAGACCGACGCGGAGCAGCGCCTTGATCAGCCGGTTCACCGGGTTGAGGCCCGCACCTTGCAGCAGGGCGCGATAGAAGACGATCGGGACGACCGGGGCGTCAGGGCGCCAGTTGTCTCGCAGCTGAGCGATGGTCGCCTCTGGCAATGCGGGCCAGTAAAGCCCGGCCCGCAGCAGCGGGCGGGCCGGGGCGGGCCGGTCCAAATCCTCGATCATCGCATGGGCATGGGTCAGGAACGTCGCCGCGTTGGCCGGGCCGCCTTCGACGAGGCAGGCCCAGAGCGCTTCATAATCCGCATCCGAAACGGTCGAGAGCGTGCGCAGCTCTGCATCCGGTTTGTCGTCGCCTGGCAGCGCGGCGAACGGCACACCCGCCTCGTGCAGGCGCGCGGCGTATTGCTCCAGCCCATAGGTCCAGTAGCCGCGCCCACCCAGGACGCGGGCGATGACCAGCTTTGCCTGCGTCGCGCAGGCATCCAGATGCAGGTCCACCGACATCGGATGCCGCAGGTGCATAAGACTCGCTAGCCGCAACTCGGGCGGGTCGTCCATCACGCGGCGGGCCTCGGAGAGGGCGGCCAGTTCCGTATCGGCCGCCGAGATCACGACCAACGCCGCCGGATCCTGCTGCAGGTCCACCGGTTCTCCGTCGTCAATGGCGCCCGGCTGGGCCGCAAGCAGGTGCATGGATGTCCTCCGCTGTCGGTCTTGCGGTGCCGTGCGGACGGGCGCAAGAGGCGGTCGGGACGACGGAAGGGAAAACCGACATGCTCCAACCTGTGATGACCGACGACGTGGCCGCGGCGATCGCGCAGGGGCGCCCTGTGGTCGCGCTGGAAAGCACGATCATCAGCCATGGAATGCCCTGGCCGCGCAATGCGGAGGTGGCGCTGGGCGTGGAAGCGGCGGTTCGGGCTGAGGGCGCTGTGCCCGCCACCGTCGCTGTCATCGATGGCGTGGCCCATGCCGGTCTTTCGGAAGACCAGATCGCGCGGCTCGGGCGCGACACGAAAGTTGTGAAGGCTGCGTCCCGTGATCTCGGCACCGCGATCGCGCTTGGGCGCAGCGCCGGGACGACGGTCTCTGCGACGATGCGCCTGGCTCATTTGGCGGGGATCGGTGTTTTCGCCACGGGTGGCATTGGCGGCGTCCATCGTGGTGATGCATTGGACATCTCTGCCGACCTGACGGAGTTGGCGCGGACGGACGTGTTGGTCGTCTGCGCGGGCGTGAAGTCGATCCTCGACATTCCGCGAACGCTTGAGATGCTGGAGACCTTACGTGTGCCCGTCGTCACCTTCGGTGCCGACGAGTTCCCGGCATTCTATAGCCGCGACTCGGGGGAGCCGACACCGGAGCGTGTAGATGACCCCGCCATGATTGCCGCCATCCATGCGGCGAACCGGCGATTGGGCTTGCAGACCGGAATGCTCGTTGCGAACCCGATCCCGGACGCAGCGGCCCTGTCGGCTGAAGAGATCGGGGCGAAGATCGGTGCGGCCCTCGCAGAGGCAATGGCGGAAGGTGTTCGCGGTAAGGATATCACCCCTTTCCTTCTCTCACGATTGAACGAAGGGACGGAGGGCCGCGCCCTAGCGGCGAATATCGCGTTGGTGGAAAACAACGCGCGCCTCGCCGCGCGGATCGCGGTGGCTTCGGCGAGTCCCGAGATATGGACCTGACCCGGCGCTCCGTCCGTCAGCTTCTCTTGAAGAACAGGCTGGTCTCTGCGGCGTCATAACCGCCGAAAGGGTCGCAGGGGACGAAGCCGTGCCGGGCGTAGAGCCGATGTGCGGCATCGAGCCCCGTCCCTGTTTCGAGCATCAGCCGCGGGCGTCCCTCCTGCGCTGCCAGTTCGATCAGGTGGCGCAAGATGGCGTCCGCGACGCCACGACCGCGCGCCTCCGGAGCGGTGAACATGGATTTCACCTCGGCATAATCCTCCCGCAGGGCGATGGCACCCGTTCCGAGGACGTCCCGTCCATCCCTGGCCGTAACAAAGCGAATGTCCGGCCCGCAAAGCGCGTCCAGATCAAGAAAGTGGCAGGCACCTGGAGGAAACATTGAGATCATCAGCGCATGGCTTTGGGCCAGCAGCGCGGCTGGCCCCTCGGCTTTGGGGTCGTCCGGACCGATAAGGAACGGGTCCGGCTCGCTCATGCAGGTGCCAACGTCTTCTGTAGGTCGTTGGCGATGGCCGCGCGATCCAGCCCCGCTTGTCCGATGACCACGAGGCGCGTGCCGCGCGGATCGCCGCCCAGGGGACGGTCGAAGTAGTGATCGACGCGTGGGCCTACCGCTTGGATCGTGAGGCGCATGGGCTTGCCCGCCACGCTCGCAAAGCCTTTCAGCCGCAAGATGCCATGGCGGCGGATCGTTTCGGAGATGTGGTCGGCAAAGGCAGCGGGATCATCGATTTCTGGCGCGTCGACGACGAAGCTCTCGAAGGCGTCGTGCGCATGTTCGTCGTGGTGATGGTCGTGCGCATCGTCATGCTCGTGGTGGTGGTGATGAACCTCGTGGCGGGTCGCCAGATCGTCCTCAGCGCCTTGGCGGCGGCCAAGCAGGACGTCGGCCGGCAGGGCGCCCATCGTGGCCGGGACGACCTGCACCCCCTCCCGCGCGTCAGCCGCCAGGCGGGCAACGAGACCTGCTACACCGTCCCCCAACAGGTCTGCCTTGTTGACGATGATCATATCGGCGCAGGCCACCTGATCGGCATAGAGTTCGCTCAGCGGTGTCTCGTGATCCAGTTCGTCATCGGCGGCCCGTTGCGCGTCGACCGCCTCCGGAGATGCCGCAAAGGTTCCGTCGGCCACTGCTGGTCCGTCGAGAACGGTGATGACGCCATCCACCGTGACACGTGTCTTCAGGTCAGGCCAGTTGAACGCGCGGACCAGGGGCTGGGGCAGGGCCAGGCCGCTGGTCTCGATGACGATGTGGTCGGGGGGCGTCTCGCGCGCCAGCAGGGCCTCCATGGTCGGTATGAAGTCGTCGGCCACGGTACAGCAGATGCAGCCATTGGACAGCTCGACCACGTCTTCCTCGTTGCAGCTTTCGATGCCGCATCCCTTCAGGATGCCGCCATCCACGCCCAGATCGCCGAATTCATTAATAATAAGTGCGATGCGTCGCCCATCGGCATTCTGTAGCAGGTGACGGATCAGCGTCGTCTTTCCCGCGCCCAGAAAGCCGGTGACGATCGTTGCCGGAATCTTGGACATTCATAATCTCCGAAGTAGGATCGGCCCCGCTGAAGCAGGGCCTTTGCGATCCGTGGAAGTGATCAGGCGGCGTGGACGCGCGGATGCACGAAGTAGGGCGTGACCGTCGTCTTTCTGAACATCTTGGCGATTGCCAAAGCCGCCAGATCGGCCACCGGTTCTATGACGACCACCAGCATATAGGCGGCACCGAAGGACAGGACCGATCCCATGTTCTCCGCCCCGAAACCTTGGCCGTAGAAAGCCCAGAAGGCGACCCAAGCCACAACGCCGCCTTGGTAGGTGACTGATAGTGTCAGAGCCTGACCGTAGCTGACGTCTACATAGGCTGTTCCTTCGGGGATGACCCTCTTTGCCAGCGCAAAGACGGCGAACAGCGGGACCAGCAGTGTGGTCACGTTCACATAGAACATCGGAAGGTCCGAGGGCGCGAAGAAGAGCCCCTGGATCAAGAGACCCATCGCCAGCCCGATCGCGGCTGGCGCGGCGCCGAGCATGAGGAAAAGCGTGGTGCCCAGGATGAAGTGTACTTCGGAGACCCCCACCGCAAAATGCGGAAGGAGCTCAAAGAAGAGAAACGTTCCCGCAGTCGCGATCGCGCTTCGAACGGCAAGTGGCGCGACCCCGTGGGCCTTCAAGTCGTCCCACGCGAGCTTGACGGCATAGGCACCCGCACCCGCGGCTGTTCCATAGGCAAGCACCAACTTTGCACCGTGCACGATGCCCGGTTCGATATGCATGTTGTCCCCTCCATGACCCGTCACACCCGACGGGGGGATTGCGTTTGCGCAGGGCTGGTCTCCTGGCTCGCGGGTCGATGGTCGGGGCCGCCTTCCCGGGATGTGTCCCAGTGGCCATTGGCCCGTCCCTCACCGCTTACAGTCGCGGGGGCGGCTGCGGCTTCGGGGTCCGACTTGGCTCCCCCCTCACCACATTCCCATTTCATCCCTCTGCGCTTGGGCGCGATAAGGGAACCTTGCCGCTTTGTGATGCGCCTCTGGCGGTCGAGGCGTCAAGCGAAGTTTACGCTCCAGCGAGATGCGCCTCGCGCGCGCAGGCGCTTTCCTGGACAACGGCATTCAGGATGTCCTCGCCGTGAAGGAGAGACCGGCGCTGTCAGGTTCGGCGCGATATCTTGTGGAAAACGCGCCCTGGTGCGCAAAATCGGCCATCGCAGCGCTTGACCGGCCCCATGCGGGATGTCGACAAACGGGTATGCAGTTTTCGCGCCTGCGTCTGAACGGCTTCAAGAGCTTCGTGGACCCGACCGATCTGGTGATCGCGAATGGGCTCACGGGTGTTGTCGGGCCAAATGGATGTGGCAAGTCCAACCTTCTGGAGGCGCTGCGCTGGGTGATGGGTGAGAACCGTCCGACCGCCATGCGCGGCGGCGGGATGGAGGACGTGATCTTCGCCGGTGCCGCCTCGCGCCCGGCGCGCAACTTTGCCGAAGTAACGCTAGCGCTTGACAATTCCGACCGCACCGCCCCAGCGGCCTTCAACGAGGCCGAGGCACTGGATGTCGTGCGCCGGATCACGCGGGATGCCGGCAGCGCCTATAAGGTGAATGGCTCGGATGTGCGGGCACGTGACGTTCAGATGCTGTTCGCTGATGCGTCCACCGGTGCCCATTCGCCCGCCCTGGTTCGGCAGGGACAGATCAGCGAGTTGATCAACGCCAAGCCGCAAAGGCGCCGCCGTGTTCTGGAAGAAGCGGCCGGGATTTCCGGTCTTTACCAGCGGCGCCATGAGGCCGAGCTGAAGCTGAACGGCACGGAAGCGAATCTGACGCGGGTCGAGGACGTGATCGAGCAGCTCGCGGCACAATTGGCGACGCTGGCGCGACAGGCCCGCCAGGCAGCACGATATCGGGAGATCGGGACAGCGTTGCGGTTGGCCGAGGGACGCCTTCTCTATCGGCGTTGGCGAGAGGCCGACCTTGCTCGTGGCGAAGCCGATGATGCGCTTCGGCTTAAGCTAGCCGAGGCCGCGGGACGGGAGCGGGAGGCGCGCGCCTCTGAGACGGCGCGTGCGGCCGCGGAAGACGCGCTGCCGCCACTTCGGGAAGAGGCCGCGATCGCGGCTGCGGTCGTGCAGCGCTTGACGGTGCAGCGCGATACGTTGACCGAGCGGGAAGAACAGGCGCGGGCCAACATCCAGCGGCTCGAGACGATGCTGGACCGTTTGGCAACCGACCGAACGCGAGAAGCGCAGCTCGACCTCGATGCCGGTGAGAGCATCGCGCGTCTTGAGGACGAGGCGGCATCGCTCGATGTTGCCCAAGCCGGTCAAGACGATGCGCTCGTCGCGCTGCAGGCCAGCGCGCAGGAAGCAGGGCAGCTTCTGGCGCGGCGCGAGGAAGAGCAATCAGAACTGACCGAGGATTTCGCTCGGCTCTCGGCACGGCACCAATCGGTGACCCGGATGGCAGAGGATGCTGTCGGTCGTCTCGCGCGCTTGGAACGGGAGGTCCGCACGGCAGGGGACCAAGCCGGCGAGGCTCAATCCACCGTCGAGAAGGCAGAGGCGGCGCGGGATACGGCGCAGGCGGCTTTGGCGCGTGCACAAGACGAGGCTGCGTCCCGCGAGGCCGCGTTGACCGAGGCGGAGGGTGCGCGCGAGGCCGCCCAAGACCGGGAGAGTACCGCGCGGGCGGAACGGGCCGAAGCTGAGGGGGTCGCCACGACGCTGGGTGCAGAGGTATCGGCATTGGCACGTCTGCTGACGCGGGACACCGGGGATGGCAATCCCATCGTGGATCGGATCACGGTCGCGCCTGGTTACGAGCAGGCGCTCGGCGCCGCTTTCGGAGACGACCTGCGCGCAAGCGAGGTCGACGCGGAAGCCGAGGACGAGGCGGGTTGGTTTGAATTGGCTCCCTACGATGCACCGACAGCACTGCCCCCAGGGGTGGAGCCGCTGGCGCCCCACGTGACCGCGCCTGACCTGCTGGCGCGGCGGCTGGGGCAGGTGGGATTGGTCGAGGCCGACCAAGGTGCCGCGCTGCAGGCCGACCTTAGGCCGGGGCAGCTTCTGGTGAGCCTGGAGGGCGACCTCTGGCGCTGGGACGGGTTCCGGGCATCTGCCGAAGCCGCGCCATCTGCAGCCGCGCTGCGGCTCCAGCAAGTGAACCGGCTGGCATCGTTACGGCAAGACCTCGAGGAGGCGGAAGCCCGCGCCGACGGCATGCGCGCGGCGCACGGAACGCTTTCGGAGCAATTGGATGCCGCCCGCGCTGCCGAGGCTGCTGCGCGGGACGCCCGCCGCATCGCGGATCGCGCGGCGACCGAGGCTGGACGTGCGTTGAGCCAGGCGGAAGGGGCCCGTGGGCTTGCCGCCTCCAAATTGGAAGCGGCGCAGATGACGCGGACGCGTCTGGATGCCGACCTGCTGGAAGCGCGCGCCGCTCGCGACGAGGCCGAGGCCGCCCGCCGTGGTCTTGCGCCTTTGGACGAGGCCAAGGCAGCTTTGGAAACGATCCGCCAGACGGTCGAAGCGGCCCGGATCGTCATGATGTCCCGGCGCGCGGAGGCGGATGAGGCCGCGCGCGAAATCACGGCCCGCGCGACCCGTGTGGAGGCCGTCGCAAAGGAACTGGCGGGATGGCGCGAGCGGCGCGGGCAGGCGGGCGGGCGCCTTGCCGACCTCGAGACGCGGCAGATTGCGGCCGAAGGCGAACTGAAGACGGCAGCTGCAGTTCCGGACACATTGGCTGTGGAGCGCGACAGTCTTGCGGCCGAGATCCGCAAGGCCGAGGATCGTCGATCCGGGGCCGATGACGCGCTGGCCAGGGCTGAGACCAAGGCCCGCGAGGCCGTGGCTTCCGAACGCGAGGCGCAGCGCCTTGCCAGTGAAGCCCGGGAGGCGCGTGCGCGGGCCGAGGCCCGGCTGGATGCGGCGAGAGAAACCCTGGTCTATGCCGAGGAGCGGATCGCCGAAGCGCTGGAATGCACGCCCGCAGACCTTCTGAAGCGATTGGAGGCGGACCCGGAGAGCCTGCCTGCCGTGGAGATCATCGAAGCCGAAGTGAACCGCCTGAAACGTCAGCGCGACGCGCTTGGCGCGGTGAATCTACGGGCCGAGGAAGACGCGCGCGCCGTGCAGGAAGAACATGACGCGCTTGTCGCCGAGAAGGCCGATTTGGAACAGGCTGTCTTCGAACTTCGCGCCGGTATCGCGGCGTTGAACAAAGAAGGACGTCAGCGCCTGCTGGATGCGTTCGACACGGTAAACACGAACTTCTCGATGTTGTTCAAACACCTCTTCCAGGGCGGAGAGGCCAAGCTGGAACTGGTGGAATCCGACGACCCGCTGGAAGCCGGGCTGGAGATTATGTGCCAGCCGCCGGGCAAGAAGCTGTCGACCCTATCCCTTCTGTCCGGTGGGGAGCAGACGCTGACGGCCCTTGCCCTGATCTTCGCCGTCTTCCTCGCCAACCCGGCCCCGATCTGTGTGCTGGACGAGGTCGACGCCCCGCTTGACGACGCCAATGTGACGCGCTTCTGCGACATGCTGGATGAGATGACCCGCCGCACCTCGACCCGGTTCCTGATCATCACGCACCATGCCGTGACGATGTCGCGGATGGACCGGCTTTTCGGGGTGACGATGGTGGAACAGGGGGTAAGCCAACTCGTCTCCGTGGATTTGAAGAAGGCAGAAGCGCTGGTGGCGTGATCTCGACGCCTTGGCGCCCACTCTCATTGCTCGGACCTTTCGCCTGATCAGCGCGCCCGTCAGGTATTTTTGGCAAGATGAGGAACCGTCTTCGCATTCGGGCGTGAAACTTGGTGACATTAAATATCGAGACGAGGCTCAGCTACGATTTGGCGGCGCCCTGCGACCTCCTCCTGCAGGTGGAAGTGGCACGGGCGGCGGGTCAGGCGGTGCGTGCCGACGACCTGACAACCTCCACGGTGGAGGGGTTCCGCCGCGTGGATGGGGAGGCGGCCTTCGGACGCCGGGCTTGGATGCATGGCACCGGGCGGCTGGATGCACGGTATCGGGCGCAAGTCGACGTGACCCGGCCAGAGCCGGATCTGCGATCTCTGCAAGCGATGCCTCCGCGGACGATGACAGCGGAGGCCACGTCCTTCCTGATGCCATCCCGCTATGTTCCGTCGGACGAGTTTGAAGCTGTCGTTGCCGGAGAGTTTGCCGGATTGTCCGGCGGGCCGATGGTCGCGGCCATGCGGGATTGGATTGCCGATGCCTTCGACTACGTCCCCGGCGCGTCAGGCCCGTCGACCACGGCGCGGGAAACCTTCGTGCAGAGGCGGGGTGTCTGCCGCGACTATGCCCATGTGCTGATCGCGTTTGCCCGGGCTGGCGGAATCCCAGCGCGGATGGTCAGCGGCTATGCGCCGGATGTGGATCCGCCGGATTTCCATGCCGTGGCCGAGGTCTGGTTAGAGGATGCCTGGCACATCGTGGACGCGACGGGCATGGCCGAAGCCTCGGAGATGGCGGTGATCGCCGTGGGGCGGGACGCCGCGGAGGTGTCGTTCCTGACGACGATGGGAACGGCAATGCTGGTCGAGCAGTCGGTGGCGGTGGGGCGGGCGTGAGCGCGCGCGCTATCTCACCTCTCGCAGGAGGCGAAAGCCGGTATATCTTGATGTGAGATTTTCGCGACAATAGCCCCGGTTTGCCGGACGAGCGAAATACATGTTGCCTGCAAACGATCCGCCTTTGGACACCCGATCGCACGGCGCGGATGCATGAGCATTCGCTAGGTATTGCGACGACGATGTCAGACCGAGGTGTCGGTCGCTCCAGCACGACATCGTTTTCTCGGTCGCGTTCCCCGCCATGTGCCGCAGGCCCCAACCGTTGGCGGCGTCCAGAGCGTCGACAGGGACGGGTTCGTTGAACTGTTCGGGATCGGGCAGCGGCGTGCCCTCCGAGAGCGCGGTGGCGGCAAGCGAGAAGGCCGCTTGGTCACGCCGCAGTCGGTCACCCTGCGCGAAGGGCGTCGTGGTGCCTGCGCGAGCGGCGTATTCCCACTCCGCTTCCGTCGGAAGACGGTAGGCGCCGGTCCCGACCTTCGCGTGCAGCCAGCGCAAGTACTCTTGGATGTCGAGATAGGAGACGTTCAGGACCGGGTCGCGCCCCGTCACATCGGTCATCCCGCCATAGATCCGCATCTCGGCGGGTGGTGTATGATTGCACCCGCCCTCGGCCACGCAAGACATCCACTCATCGTACGTGACCTCGTGGCGGCCCATGGCGATGGGGATGTCGATCTCCACCTCGTGCATGGGGCCTTCCTTGGCGTATCCTTTCGGCTCCCCAGGAGGGAGGCGCCTCAGGTCGAGAAACCGGGACTCCTCCAACGGCGCGCCCATGGTGAAGCTGCCCAGCGGCAGAACGACCATTTCAGGGCATACGTCGCATTCTTGGAAGGTTTCGAGCGTCTCGACCGTGCGGCCGTCCGACAATGTGTACGTCTCTGCAAGCGCCGGGGCGGTCGCGGCGAGTAAGAGGAGGATCAGAGCGGCGAGAATGCGGACCATGGCCAAGGGATGCCGATGAATTTCGGCACTATCTTGGCGCGCGGGGCCAATCCCTACAGCGCGTCCAGCAACTGCCGCGTTGGCCAGGCATCCGCAGGCAAGCCCAGTCGGACCTGTTCGGCCTGGACGGCGCGCCGGGTGAGGCGGCCCAGGATGCCGTCCACGGCGCCGACGTCATGCCCGCGCTGGACCAGCTTGCGCTGCAGCGCCTCCATCTGGTCCGCGGAGAGGCCGGGGGCCGGGTTGCCCGCGTCGAAGACCGGTGCGCCCGATAGGCGGGTGGCGAAATAGGCCGCGGTCGTGACGTAGACGAAGCTCTTGTTCCACTCGAACAGCGTCTCGTAATTCGGGAAGGCCAGGAAGGCCGGGCCGCCCCGCCCCTGGGGCAGAAGAAGGGACGCGTCCAACGCGGCGGGTGCGTCGCCCCACCGGAACGTCACGCCGTCGGCGCGCCAGGCCGAAACCGGGCGCTTCGTGTCGAGCCCGCTTTGTGACCAGTCCAGATCGTCGGGCACGTTAACTTCGATCAACCAGGGCTCGTTCGAGCGCCAGCCGATCTCCCGTAGGAAACGGGCCCCTGTGTGGAGCGCATCGGGCACGGAGGTCTTGAGCGTCACCCGCCCGTCTCCGTCGCCATCCACACCGCGCTCCAGGATGTCGCCGGGCAGCATCTGGACCTGCCCGATCTCCCCGGCCCAGGCGCCTGTGGTCCGGTCCGGGTCCAGATCGCCGCGGGCATAGAGTTCGAGTGCTGCGTAGACTTGCGGACGGAAGAGATCGGGGCGGCGACAATCATGGGCCAGCGTCACCAGAGAGTTCACCGTGTTGAAGTCGCCTTGGACGGCGCCGTAGTCGGTTTCCAGTGCCCAAAAGGCGAGAAGGACGCCGCGCGGCACACCATATTGTGCCTCGATGGCGGCGAAGACGTCGGCATAGCGATCGGCATTTGCGGCGCCCTTTCGTATCCGATCGCCGCTGATGATCCGGCGTGCGAAGTCGACAAATTCCAAGCGGAAGATACCTTGGGATCTGTCCGCCCGCAGGGTGCGGGGGTCTTGGCGCACACCATCGAAGAAGCGGTCCACGGCTGTGCCGTCAAAACCGCGGTCGCGGGCTTCGGATTTCATCGCCGCCACGAAGCTGGCGAATGGCCCACCACAGCTCTGAGCGACAGCCGCGCCGGGAAGGGTCAGCATGGCGAGGGCGATGAGGGTGGATCGGCGCATGGTGGTCTCCGGTCTGCCGGGCCGTCCTAAAGCATGGCGAGGATAATGGCCAAGAGAACAAGCCCAAACCATCCGCGCCAGAGGATGGTGCATGCGCGCGCGATGTCCGCTGCGCCGAGATCCTTGCGCCCCTCTGGATGGATCCAGGGGGCATTGAGGATGTTTCCGTCATAACTACGCGGCCCGCCTAGCGATACATCAAGAATCGGTGCGATGGCGGCTTCGGGCCAGCCGGCATTCGGGGAGGCGTGGTGACGGGCATCGGCAGGAACGCGATGCCAATGCATCCAGCCCGCGCTCGTCAATATAAGAAGTACAGCCGTCACACGGGCGGGAATCCAATTGAGCAGGTCATCGAGCCTGGCAGCCGCCCAGCCGAACGCGCGATACCGTTCGTTCCGATGACCGATCATGCTGTCGGCGGTATTGACGGCCTTGTAGGCCAGCATAGCCGGAAGGCCCCCGACGGCGAACCAAAGCGCTGGTGCCACGACGCCGTCTGACAGGTTCTCGGCCCCGCTCTCGATGGCTGCGCGGGCGATGGCTGGGCCATCCATATTCGATGTGTCGCGGCCGACGATCTGTGCCACCGCGGCACGTCCGGCAGGCGTGCCGCCGTCTTGGAGGGCCATGGAGACGGCGCGCACGTGCTCCACCAGGCTGCGTTGCGCAAGGAGCATCGCCGCGACGATCACTTCCAGCAGGCCAAAGTCTGGCACAAGTGCGATGAGCCAGCCGCAGATCAGGGCCGATGCCACCAGAAGGGCCACAGCCAGGACGCCTTTCAAAAGCCGGTTCTCGCCGTGGTTTAGCCGGTTCTCCAAGGTGTGGATGGTCTTTCCAAGCAGGACAGCGGGATGCGGGACGCGGCGGTAGAGCCAGTCCGGCTCTCCTAAGGCGGCATCCAGAAGAAGCGCGAGGGGCAAGATCATCGAAGGGCGTCGGCCAGTCGGCCCCAACCTGTGACGGCTGGAAGACCGAACCGGATCCAGTTGGGCGCATAGGGAAAGGTTCGGGTCCAGATATGGTTGCGGGCAAGTCGCTCCTGCAGAACGGAGGCCTGCGGCGTTTCGAGCAGGCGGAAGAGCGGCGTGCCGCCGATGATTGTTCCGAGTGGGTTGAGTAGAGTGTCGAGCCGTCCTGCATCGGATTGCAGGCGGGCACGTGTCTCGCTTGCCCAGTTCTGATCGCGCAATGCGGCCGTCCCGATGGTCAGGGCCGGTCCTGAACATGGCCATGGCCCGAGGGCGTCGCGCAACGGCCCGATCGTGTCACCTGTGCCGATCGCGAAGCCCAACCGGAGACCAGCCAGCCCCCAGAACTTGCCGAAACTCTTCAGCACGACGGTTCCGGGCCGCCGGGCCAGGTCAATCAGACTGGCTTCCGGTGAGATATCGCAGAAGCTCTCGTCGATAACGACAAGCGGTGCGTCGGCTGCCGTCGGTGGCCAGGTGCGGCCATCGGGGTTGTTGGGGTTCACAAGCACGACCGCATCCGCATCCTTCTTGGACAGGGCCCAGCCATGGGCGCGGAACGCCGCCTCGTGCTCGTTGTAGGTGGGGTTCTCGATATGGACCTGACCGGCCGGACGCAACATCGGCAGACGGGCGATGACGGCTGACGCGCCGGGCGCAGGAAGGATGTCGACACCATCGGGCACGCGCCAGTGGGCGCGTGCGGCTTGGATGAGTGCTAGCTCCGCGCCGCGATCTGGCAATCTGGTCCAAGCTGAGGGGGCCAGGGCAGGAATTGGATAGGGCACCGGATTGATGCCCGTCGACAGGTCCAGCCAGTCTTCCGGCCTGCCGCCCCAACGCGCACAGGCCGCGTCGATGCCACCGCCATGGTCTCGCGGTGTGGGGCTTGTCATTCCGGAAGGGGCGGATGCCGCGTCACGAAGTGGCCCTTTATCGCGTCGGGCCATTGGCGGTACGGAACGACGCCACTTTCTTGTTCGGCGTGCAATATCGCGTAGGCCACGATGCCCGCGGCCGCCTCGGCCTCCGGTGCGAAACGTCCCAAAGTATAGGCCATCTTCCCTGAGGCCTGGAGCGTCACGTTGCATGCGCCCGAACAGCCCATGAGGCACGAATGTCTGCGGGTACGAATCTCTGGTGCGGCTGCAGCCGCCTGTTCAATAAGTGCCGCAAGACGCTCACCGTCGGTTGGCCCGGACCCGGCTTCCCAGTCGTCGCGCTTGCAAGTATCGCAGATCGTAATCGTCGTCGTCATACTGGGTCCCCGCACCATCTTATGCCGTGCGTAGATCACTCAGAAATCGGGTTCAATCGGCGGGTTGCCGCCGACATGTTGCGGGCCAAAACCGTCGTTAACATCCGCTTAACCATAGGCAACTTACCGATATCGCGGGACGGTTCCGTCGAACTAGGCGGACATTTCGAGGTCACGATGTTGGAAGATAGATATGGAAAAATCGTCCTGGCGGTCGGCAACTGGTCGTCGGGCCAGCAAATCCGCTGGGAGTTGGGTGAGCATATGGCATCCCAGGGTCTCCTGGTGATGCGCGCCTTTAGTCAGGCAGAAGCGGCGACGACCATGTTCGAAGTCAGCCCTTCGGTCGTCTTGATCGATCTGGGTCTGGAAGATGGTAGTCCGCTGGCCGTGGCGGACTTCGCCAGCTACCGCCACCCCGGTGCGCGCGTCGTCTTCGTCAGCGACGGCGGCATCTTTGCCGACGGATCGATCTTCGCGCATGTCAATAATGCCCACGCCCACGTTCCTGCGGGGATGCCTGTTCCAGATCTCTCTGAGCTGATCCTTTTTCATGCCCAGGGGGCAGCCCTCGCGCCGCAGCGCGGCATGCGGCCTATCTGACCAACGCTTTAGGCTGCGATCCCGCCGGTTTCTCCGCGTCCGTAGGGCGCTTCGAAGTCAATCTGTGGATTTATCGGAATGATCCGGTGCGGGTTAATGCTCTCGTGGCTGTAGTGATAGTGGCGCACGATGTGCGCCATGCTCACCGTCGAGGAGATGCCGGGCATCTGATAGAGTTCCCGGGTATGGCCCCAGAGGTTCGGGTAATCGACCAATCGGCGCCGGTTGCATTTGAAATGCAGGTGATAGACCGGATCGAAGCGAACAAGCGTGGTGAAGAGGCGCCAATCCGCCTCGGTTATGCGGCTTCCGGCCAGATAGCGGCGACGGGACAGCAAGTCTTCCACCCAATCGAGTCCGTCGAACAATGTCGTGACGGCATCGTCGTAGGCCGCCTGGCTCGTGGCGAAGCCTGATTTGTAAACGCCGTTGTTGATGTCGGAATAGATCCGGTCGTTGATGCGATCGATCTCCGTTCTCAACTCGGTCGGATAGAAGTCCAGTTTGTTGCCTGTCAGACTATCGAAGGCATTGTTGAACATCCGGATGATCTCGGAGCTTTCATTGGAGACGATCGTCTCGCGCTCACGGTCCCACAGCACCGGGACTGTCACCCGACCGGACACCTCGGGTTTTGCCTTTACGTAGAGATCTCGAAGAAACGGCAGACCATAGAGTCTGTCGCCCGTCGCCTCTTCCGCATCGGTCTCGAACGTCCAGCCATCGCTAAGCATGTCCGGATGCACGGCGGACACGTCGATCAGGTCTTCGAGACCCTTGAGCGTCCGAAAGATCAGCGCGCGATGGGCCCAGGGGCAGGCCAGCGACACATAGAGGTGATAGCGGCCTGCCTCTGCGGCGAACCCGCCTTCGCCGGAGGGTCCTGGAGCTCCATCCGTCGTGATCCAGTTCCGGAAGCCGGCTGTGGAACGCACGAAGCGACCGCCGCTTTTCTTCGTGTCATACCAATCGTCGTGCCATATTCCGTCGATGAGCTGTCCCATGGGGTCTCCTTCCGTTGACCGACAACTAGCGGCATACGGCACCCCATAAAGCGGGATTGTCGCGCAGCGCCTGCGCGTGCTTGAACAGCCGTCAGGCGAAGACGCCGATGGCGCCACCGACCAGCATGAAGGCCCGTCCGGTTCGGGTGCGCGACAGAAGGCGGATATCGTCATCCGACGCGTCCACGGTGAAGCGATAGAGAAAGCGATCGAAGTTTCGAAGGAAATGATGGGCTGCGGTGCGAAACGTCGGATCCTCGTGGAGCCGCCTGTCGGCCAAACGCAGAACCGCCTCATCTTGGATCGCCCCGATGGGATCGACCTCGGGACCGCGCATACCTTGCGCGAAGGCGCGCCAGGCGTTCGGTTCCGTCGGTCCGAGCGTCAAAGTTCGAACGCGGACGCCATCCTCACGTAGCAGCGTCAGGACGTTCTGTGTCGCGGTAATGAGCTGGGCGGTCGGCGCATGGGACATGGCCTTACGCAGAAGGGCGAAGCCTTTTTGGTCGTGTTCAGATTCCGGGAAGTCCAGGGCACGCAACAGCTCATCCATGGGAAGCGGCATCTCATCCGCCGTCTCGCGCCCGGATGCGTGAACGAATTGCGGTTCCGTCGACGCATTCTCCGTCAAGACGAGCGCCGATCGGTCTACAGGTTTGGCCCGTTCAGATACGGAGCCCTTCGATACGTCAGGCGCCGCATGCGCGTTGCCGGACAAACCGCCCGTGCGACGGAGCAGGTTCATCTCGGCCCGGAGCTGGGCGCCTTCGATCCGAAGGCGGCGGGCCACCCGCGCAATGCCCGCGGCCACCCAGATCAGCGCCACTGGCATGATGATCCCGAAGGCCGTGGCCGCCATCCCAACGACGTCGTCCGGCGCGGGGCGAAGCGACGTCAGCGACAGCCAACCGGCAAGGCCAAGCCATGCCGACGTGAAGAGAAGGGCGGCGACATCCGTTCCCGCCAGCCCCTGCGTTTCGCTGTTGCCAGGGATGTCGTTCATCCGCACCTCGTCACTCACCATGCGTCTACTTGTATGCGATGGCGGTGACCTCATAGTCGCGCGTCCCGCCCGGTGTCCTGACTTCGACACTGTCGCCTTCTTCCTTGCCGATCAGCGCTCGGGCGAGCGGCGACTTGATGTTGAGAAGGCCTTTCTCGATATCGGCCTCCTGCTCGCCGACGATCTGATAGGTTTTTTCAGCCTCGGTTTCTTCGTCCACAAGCGTGACCGTGGCCCCGAACTTCACAGGCCCGGATAGCTTGGCCGGGTCAATCACCTCGGCCAGCGAAATCAGTCCTTCCAATTCCTTGATCCGGCCCTCGATGAAAGACTGTTTCTCACGCGCGGAATGGTATTCGGCGTTCTCCGACAGGTCGCCATGTTCACGGGCTTCGGCGATGGCACGAATGATGGCGGGGCGCTCTTCCGACTTAAGCTGTTTCAACTCGGTCTGAAGCGCGGACATGCCGCGCGGCGTCATCGGTACCTTTTCCATGAATCGCATCTCCTGCGCGAGGCGTACCTGATCGCCCCTGCCATTGTTTCGAGAAGACTAACAGCGCATGACACGGGCGCAATATCGGTCTGACACGAAACGAAATGGTGCGTCAGGCGGCGATGGGGACTTCGCCCAAGATCATGCCGCGGTGTAAGACACGGTCGCCCACGACGGCGGAATGATCGCCCTTATGCAATGTGCAACGATTGTCCCAGATCACGATGTCGCCCTGCGCCCAGCGATGCCGGAGTTCATGGGCCGGATCGGTCGAGTGTGCGTAAAGGTCCGGGATGATCTCGGCCTTGTGCGCACCACCGGTCAGACGGAGGTCGATGCAGCGTTCGGGCGTCGACAGAAAAAGGGCCGTGCGGCCAGAGATCGGGTGGCGCCGAAACAGGGGGTGCCAGCTTTCGGTTTCCGACCCCGCGCCGGGCGATACACCGGTCACGCGGTGGAGAACATGGGCACCGGAAAGCTGCGTCTTCAGATCGTCGTCGAGGCGGTCATAGGCATCGAACTGGTTGGTGAATACCGTTTCCCCGCCAGAAGCCGGGATCCGCTCGGCCTTGAGCGCAGTAAAAGCGGGGGGCTTCGACACGTAACTGGTATCCGTGTGAAAGACAGAGCGCGGCGGGCGCGTGCGTCCGATATTGCTCACGACGTTCAGCTTGGGCTGCCCCGCCAAGGGCGCTTCCCCATCTGTGAACGTCAGCGGCCCGAGACATTCGAGGAAATCGACGAATGCACTGTCGGTTACTTGCGCATCCGGGATGACCACGACGCCAACCTCAGCCAGTGCCCCGCGCACGCTGTCGGGCTCGAGCGTACACATTGCGGCCTTCCACGTCATTCGGCCGCACACGACACGGGAAAAACAGCGTCGGAGATATCGCGCCGGACGAGGATGGCATCCCCGAAGTCATGATGCGCCGTATTCTCGTTCGGCCAAGCGAAACAGGTCATGCCCGACGACAAGGCGGACCGCACTCCGTCGACGTTGTCTTCGATTACTACGCAGTCCTCTGGCGCAGCGGCCAGAGTGGCTGCGGCAAGATCGTAGCAGTCGGGCGCGGGCTTTGGAGCCCGTACCTGATCACGCGAGACGATTGTATGAAACAAGCCCTGATCCAAGCCGGTCCCGGCCAGAAGGTTGTCAACGCTCCGGCGATCGGTCGTTGTGACCAAGCCGGTTGGGAGTTCCATCTCAGAGGCTCGACCGAGGAGTTCAAGAACACCCGGCCGAAGCTTCGCGCGTCCTGCCTGAAGCCAGTTCTGAAAAATCCGGGTCTTCATCGAATGGACGGATGACGCGTCGATTGTCGCGCCGCGCCGCTGGGCCTCTTCTTCGATCCGGCGTTGACCGCCTGCTTCGGTCAGCAGGGTCCGATAGGCGGAACGATCCCAATGCCAGTCCAGGCCATGGGCTTGGAATGCCTCGTTGAAGGCTGCCCTTTGCAGCTCCGACGTGTCAGAAAGGGTCCCTATCGACCCGAACAGAATTGCTTTCATCGTGCTGGCCCCTCGGACGACGCTGCCCGTCGTATGGTCGGGAACCTAGCTCTCGCGGTCTCAGATCAAGGTCCTAACCCGTGATGCCGAACTCGGCAGAGCCCGTGATGGTGAGACCAGTGCGTGCCTCTTCCGGTTCCCTCTCCTCGACCTGCGATGGCGGGATCGGCGGTCCGTCGACGCCACATGCGGCGATGCAGAAGAGCAACGGGATAAGAGCCAAGCGGATCATGTCAGACGTTCCTTCCAGCGCTGGACTTGGTCGCGGACATTCGCAGGTGCGGTGCCGCCATAGGATGTGCGAGAGGCGACAGAGTTCTTCACCCCAAGAACCGCGTAGACGTCCTGTGTGATGCGGGGCTCGACATTCTGCATCTGTTCCAGCGTCAGGTCCGGCAGGTCCAAGCCACCGTCTTCGGCCACCTTTACCAGCGCCCCCGTGACATGGTGCGCGTCCCGAAATGGCATTTCGAGCGTGCGGACCAACCAATCGGCCAAATCGGTAGCGGTGGAAAAGCCCGCAGACGCGGCCGCCTCCAGGTTATCAGGGCAGGGCGCCATGTCTCGCACCATCCCCTCCATAGCCGCCAGAGCCAGCATGAGGTTGTCGGCCGCATCGAAGACCTGTTCCTTATCTTCCTGCATGTCCTTCGAATATGTCAGCGGCAGCCCCTTCATCACCATCAGAAGCCCGGTGAAGGCCCCGAAGATGCGGCCCACCTTGGCGCGCAGCAGCTCAGCGGCGTCGGGGTTCTTCTTCTGCGGCATGATGCTAGACCCGGTCGTCCAGCGGTCCGAGAGCGCCACGAAGCGGAACTGGGCCGACGACCAGATCACCAGCTCTTCGGCCAGACGCGATAGGTGCATCGCGCAGATCGAGGACGCGGCCAGGAATTCCAGCGCGAAGTCTCGGTCCGACACGGCATCGAGTGAGTTCGCGGCGGGACGGTCGAAGCCCAACGCCTTGGCGGTCATGTCGCGATCAATGGGGAAGGATGTGCCCGCCAGTGCCGCCGTGCCCAGGGGACATTCGTTCATGCGTGTCCGAGCGTCGCGGAAGCGACCCAGATCGCGATGGAACATCTCTGCATAGGCAAGCATGTGGTGCCCCCAGGTGACGGGTTGCGCCGTCTGCAGGTGCGTGAAGCCTGGCATCACATAATCCGCACCCGCCTCCGCCTGTCCGATCAGCGCTTCGATCAGCGCTTTAAGCCCGGTCTGCGCTGCATCCGCCTGGTCCCGGACCCACATGCGAAAGTCCAGCGCCACCTGATCGTTGCGCGAGCGGCCTGTATGCAGGCGGCCGGCGGGCGCTCCGATCAACGCGGTCAGGCGCGCCTCCACGTTCATATGGATGTCCTCCAGCGCCGTGGAAAACGCGAATGTGCCCCCCTCGATCTCTGACAAGACCGTGAGAAGGCCTTCCCGGATCGCCTCGGCATCCGTATCGCTGATAATGCCCTGCGCGGCCAACATCGCGGCATGGGCCCGGCTGCCTTCGATATCCTGCTTCGCGAGGCGGCGGTCGAAGCCGATGGAAGCGTTGATGGCTTCCATGATGGCATCCGGGCCTTCCGTGAACCGACCGCCCCACATCGCGTTGGATTGGGCGCTGGATGACTTGGACATAGGATGATCCGATGCTGCGTGCTTTGGCCTTCGGCCTATACGCCCTGACCCTGACGCTCGCCACCCCTCTGGCGGCGGAGCTTTCGGGCTTGACGCGCCAGGCGCCGACGCCGCCAGCGGCGACGGCGTTCACGACCTTTACGGACGCGCCGGGTGATCTTTCGGACTATGCCGGGCAGGTCGTCGTCCTGAACTTCTGGGCCACGTGGTGCGCGCCGTGCCGGCATGAGATGCCGTCCCTCCAAGGCCTGCAAGATGTGTTGGGGGAAGACGGGCTTTCGGTCGTCACCATCGCAATGGGACGGCACAAGAAGGCCGCGATGGAGCGGTTCTGGCAAGAGGCCGGGATCGATACTCTGCCGTTGCACATGGACCCGGAGGGCGCGCTTGCCCGCGGTTTCGGCGTCACCGGATTGCCACATACGGTGATCCTGGGGCGTGACGGTCAGATTCTCGCGCAACTCCGCGGTCCCGCGGAATGGGACGGGCCTGATGCGATCGCTGCAATGCGGACCTTTCTCGAGCCTTAGGGGGTGATGCCGCGCGGCAGCGCTTGTTCTCTGGTCGGTCATATCGTATCGCGCTGACAGCTGATCGAGACATATCCTTACCCGGAGAGCGCCATGAGTTTCCGCGTCCAACCAACGCCCCCCGCACGTCCCAACCGCTGTCAGCTGTTCGGCCCTGGCTCCAACCCCAAGCTTTTCGCAAAGATGGCCGCCTCGGCGGCGGATGTGGTCAATCTGGACCTCGAGGATTCGGTCGCGCCGGATGACAAGGCGGCGGCGCGGGCCAACGTCATCGGCGCCATTGGGTCAGAAGACTGGGGGAACAAAGTGCTTTCGGTGCGGATCAACGCACTGGATACGCCCTACTGGTACCGCGATGTGGTCGATCTGCTGGAGCAGGCCGATGGACGCTTGGATCAGCTAATGATCCCCAAAGTCGGGTGTGCCGCCGATGTCTACGCCGTGGATGCACTTGTCTCCGCCATCGAGGCCGCGAAAGGGCGCAAGAAGCGTATCGGGCTGGAGGTCATAATCGAGAGCGCAGCCGGGATCGCCCATGTCGAAGAGATCGCTGCGGCCTCGCCCCGATTGGTCGCCATGTCTTTGGGCGCCGCGGATTTCGCAGCGTCGATGGGGATGCAGACAACGGGCATCGGCGGCACCCAGGACGATTACTACATGCTCAAGGACGGTGTGCGGCACTGGTCCGACCCTTGGCACTGGGCGCAGGCGGCCATCGTGGCGGCTTGCCGGACCCACGGCATCCTACCGGTGGACGGACCATTCGGTGACTTCTCGGACGAGGAAGGGTTTCGCGCGCAAGCCCGTCGCTCGGCCGTTCTCGGGATGGTCGGCAAATGGGCCATCCATCCGAAGCAGATCGCGCTGGCCAACGAGGTCTTCACCCCGTCTGAAGATGCCGTTTCCGAGGCGCGGGCGATCCTTGACGCGATGGAGACGGCCAAGGCCGAGGGAGCTGGCGCGACGGTCTACAAGGGTCGGTTGGTGGATATCGCGTCGATCCGGCAAGCCCACGTGATCGTGCAGCAGGCCGAGATGATCGCCGCGAATTGACGGCACTTTCGCCACGGAGATTAAGAAAGTCTTCACGCCAAGCGCGCTACGCCGCTGCTGTTTCTGCGGAGTGTGTGCCATGTGGACATTCAACATCGTCTCGCAATTCGTCGGCTGCCTAGCTGTGATCGGAATGCTGGCGGTCGCCTACGGCGCCACACGCCGTGTCCTGCCGGGCACCACGTTGGCGCCTACGCTGTTGGGTGTGTTGTTCGGAGCGATGGCCGTCGTGCAGATGTTCCAGCCGCTAGAAATTGCGGATGGGGTGATCGTAGACGGACGAACGATACCCGTTGCCTTGGCCGGGGCGTTCCTTGGCTTGCGCGGCTTGCTCCTTTGCATGGCGATTGCGATCACCGCGCGGATCGGAATTGGCGGGATCGGCTGGTCCGCAGGGGTGACCGCGATCCTAGTGTCTGGCATGGCCGGGGCAGCCTGGTCGCGTCTGACGTCTAACAACGGGGATCGGGGGCTGGGGGACTTGACGCTTTTGGCGGCCATGATGTCGAGCCATGTGGTCGGTGCGCTTCTCCTTCCCGCCGAGATAGCTTTGACTTTCATCAGAGATGCCATGCCGGTCGTCCTGATGCTGAACTTCATTGCCGTTCCTGCAATCGGTGCCCTGCTTGAGCGGGAAGATCGCGCGATGAAGGAAGAGGCAGCCGCACGTGACGCGATGCTGCTCAAGTCGGATTGCGGCATCATGCCGATGCCGGAGTTCCAACGAAACCTGGGCCAACTTATTGCAACGGGTGCCATGGGCACGCGCGTCGGCTTGATTACGATCCGGCTGGTCGGAGGGTTTCGGGCGCTCTTGTGGGGCCGACAGATCCGGTCCCATCTTCTAGCGGAACTTGCGCGTCTGACGCACGAAACCTTGCCGAATGCTGCGATCATCGGGGAAGCCGGTTTGGGGCGTTTCATCGTGGCACTTCCCGGCGCGGTGGAGACCGAAGCCGTCGCAGCGGATCTGGAGGCGATCCTGGACAGCACATCCGTCGTCGTGCCGGGCGGCTCTGACATGAAGCTGCCAGTTCAACTCGACGCCATCCAATTCGATAATCTCCCAAGCTCGGAGGACATCGCCAAGACCCCGATGCTGGTTGGTTGGTTCGGTCGCTCGGAAGGCTCGGGCGGCCCTGCTTGGACGGCTCGGTCGGCGGGAGAGGTCAATGAGGTGGCTGCGTCTCCACGTCTCTTTCGGATTGCCGAAGAGTTGATTGCTCAGAACGCCGATGCGCGCGGCTACGGCAACGGTCGAACGCCATAGGCGCCATGCCCGTTGCATCGTATCGCACGGCTCGCCATATCCTCCGGCAAGCAGTGAAGGACGGGCATGACGCAATATCTGGATTTCGAGAAGCCGCTCTCGGAGATCGAGGGCAAGGCAGAAGAATTGCGGGCCATGGCCCGGTCGGACGACAAACTCGATGTCGAGAAAGAGGCGGCTGCCCTGGACCGTAAGGCCGAGGCAATGCTGGAGCAGCTCTATCGTGGGCTGAGCCCGTGGCAGACGGCTCAGGTGGCCCGGCACGGGGATCGTCCCCATTGTCGCGACTATATCGAAGCGCTTTTCACCGAATGGACGCCTTTGGCCGGCGATCGCAACTTTGCCGACGACCACGCTGTCATGGGCGGCATGGCCCGCCTGGATGATCGCCCCGTGATGGTCATAGGCCATGAGAAGGGCCACGATACGCGCACCCGAATAGAGCGGAATTTCGGCATGGCGCGTCCGGAAGGCTATCGAAAGGCGATCCGCTTGATGGAGCTTGCGGACCGCTTTAACCTGCCCGTCCTGACCTTGATCGACACACCCGGCGCCTATCCTGGAAAGGGCGCCGAAGAGCGTGGTCAATCGGAAGCCATCGCCCGGTCGACGCAAGCTTGCCTGCGCCTCGGCGTCCCGCTGGTGAGCGTCGTGATTGGCGAAGGCGGGTCCGGCGGGGCCGTCGCCTTCGCGACGGCGAACCGCGTGGCGATGCTGCAGCATTCGATCTATTCGGTGATCTCTCCGGAAGGGTGCGCGTCGATCCTCTGGAAGGACGCGGAGCGGATGCGCGAAGCGGCGGAAGCCCTGCGTCTGACGGCTGACGATCTTCTGAAACTGGGTGTCATCGATCGGGTCGTGCCAGAGCCCCTGGGCGGTGCTCATCGGGATCGAGCGGCCACCATTGACGCGGTCGGAGGGGCGCTGCGCGCGATGCTGCGCGAACTCGACGGACAGGACGCCGATGCGATCCGTGCCGCCCGTCGGAAGAAATTCCTGGCGATTGGGTCCAAAAGCCTGGCGGCGTGATCGCGGGACCGGCGACATTGGTCGGCGGAGGCTTGCCAAATCGCAGCCGCCACGCAGGTAAGGCTGCCTTGTGGTTGGCGGGGCGGCATTCTGCCAGGGCTCGTAACGATTGCCGGATGGTTCCCAATGCAGCTCACTGACGCCGAACATCGTCTTCTCGATCTTCTCCGCGAGAACGCCCGTTTATCGACCGCCGAGATCGCCCGTCGCAGCGGTTTGTCTCGAACGACGGTTCAAACGCGCGTTCAGCGTCTTCAGGACAAGGGCGTGATCGCGGGCTATACGATCCGGCTTGGACGGACATGGATGAGCCGCCATGTCGAGGCGCAGGTGCAGCTCTCCGTTCAACCGGACCGTGCGCGGGCGGTCGAGTGCGCGCTGACGGCCATGGCCTGTGTCTCGCGGGTTTACACCGCTGCGGGTGCATTTGATCTGCTGGTTTTGCTGGCGTGCCGCGATGCTGTCGAACTGGAAGATGCGGTCGACACCATTCTGTCGGTTCCCGGGGTGGAGCGGACGGAAACCACACTCTTGCTTTCACGGCGGTTTGATCGCGAGACCGGGACGGTGGCGCAATCCGCTTCGGCAGCCCGTCGATCTGACCAAACATACGAAGATCATTTGGCACTCTGACGCTGGCAGACGTCTCTCCGACAGGCGACCCTTCCGGGATGGGATGACCAATGCGGAGGGACGATCATGTCAGGTGGGGCAAACGATCCGGCCATGGGCCTTAACCTCAATGCCTTGAACACCTATGGCAGCGGCTTTCAGACACTTGATCTCTTCAAACAGGCGGACGGATGGCGGATCCTGGATTTCAATAGTGGCTTCAACGAGACCGAAGAGGTCGATCCGGGCTACTTCGATCCCTTCGGATGGCCGACGCGGATGCCGGATGGCGCGGATGCTGGGCGCATCTGGTTCACCCGTCTTTCCTTTTCGGACGACCTGCCGACGGGTTCATATATCTTGACGTGGCAAGGCGACGCGGAGATTGGGGTCGAGGGCAATGTGACGTCTCGCGCTCCGAACCGGATCGAGTTCGACGTGACCCCGCGATCCGATGGCAGCGGACAGCCGAACGGTTTGCAAGTCTATCTGGATCAGATCGGTCCCTCTGGGTTTGACAATCTGCGAGTGTTTCGGGCGGAGGATGAGGCGCGCGTGCTCGCCGGTGAGATCTGGCGACCAACGTATCTGGATCAGGTCGGTCAGTTCCGGGTGGTCCGTCCAATGGACATGCTTGGCACGAACAGCAGTGACGTCGTCGACTGGGACCCGGCTGCAGAAGGCTTGCAACGCGCGATTTGGGCCGACCGGGCCCCCATGGCGGCCGCTTTGGACCTGGCGAATACCGTCAACGCGGATTTGTGGATCACCATCCCGCACCTGGCCTCCGACGACTACGTAAGAGACCTGGCGCGCTTCCTGCGCGACGGCCTGGATCCGGAGCTTCGGGTGATCGTTGAGTACTCCAACGAGCATTGGACCCGGGGCTTTGAACAGCGCGAATGGTTCGAGGCCCGGGGCCGGGCACTGTTCGGGGAAGACGCCGCCTATCCAGGAGCACAGTTTTACGGTCTGCGCGCGGGTGAGGTTCTCACGCTTTTCAACGACGCCTTTGGCTCGCCGGAACGTGTCGAGACGGTGATGACCACCACGGCAGGCTTTGGCTTCGACAGTGACTACATTGCGGCACTCTTTGACGCCCCCGGCGTGGTTGCGCTGGGCGGGACAGCACCCGCCGAGAACCCGATCTTCGACGCGCTGGCCGTCGACACGTACTTCGATGGCGGGTTGATCTTCGACGAGAATGCCGCCGTCGCGCGAAACTGGTTCGAAACGCTGCCGGAGGATGAGGCTCGGGATCGGGTCTTCGATGCCATGACAACAGGCGCGGGGCTGCCAAGTCCGTATGACTGGAATGAACTGGCCGCGAACTATCGCCTCTTTGCCAGTATCTCGCAGCAGAACGATTGGGATTTCCTGTCCTATGAGGGGGGATCGTTCCTGATCACACAGCCCTGGGACGATCCCGCCTATACCGATTTCATCATGTCGCTGAACCGCGACCCCCGCATCGTCGAATTCAATGCGCGCATCTATGACACCTTCATCGAGGCGGGTGGCGGGCTGATCGCGACCTTTGCGGATACGGGTTACGATGGCTATTTCGGCAATTGGTCAAGCTACGACACGGGGTTCGACACGGCACCGAACTTTCGGGGCAGTGTCGCCGTCGCGTTCAACGAAAGGGAGCCGTGGTACGACACCGATGGGCGCGATCCGGCAGTCTTCATCGATGACAGTCACCGGGAAGAGGATGATCCCGACGTGATCTCGGGGACGACCGGCGACGACACCCTCCGCGGAACAGCAAATGACGACAGGATCGAGGCCGGGGCCGGCGACGACGTCTTGCGCGGACGTGCCGGCGCTGACGACCTGATCGGCGGAGATGGCAATGACGTTTTGCGTGGCGGTGCCGGTCGGGATCGGCTCGAAGGCGGAGGCGGGCGTGACCGTCTGATCGGTGGAGATGGAGCTGACGTGTTTGTCTTCGCGCCGGGTGACGGTCGCGACAGGATCGTCGACTTCACTTTGGGTGAGGATCGCATCGACCTGCGCGCTTTCGCTCTTCCGTCGCTGGAAAGCCTTCTGGATATGCAGCGCAAAGGTGACGACACCGTAGTCTTACTTGACGATGGTGAAACCCGTATCCGGATCGCCGATCTGCAGCCCGAACAGCTTCAGGCCGAAGGGATCTTCATCTTTTAAGCCCATCCCGACGATAGACCCCTTCGGGCAGGTTCAGAGCGGTGACCAGATCCTGGACCTGTCCCATGGTTAGCGTGATCTGCACCGGTTCCGCGGAACGTGGATCCAGCTGGGTGAGTGTAATGCATTCCTCGAAAGCGGACACGACGACGTCCTCGGCGGGCTGTGCCCCGGCCCCACCTTCATCCACCAACGTCACGATCGTCGCGTCGAATGTGTGTTCAATCGAGAACATCCATCTTCCTCCGAGGTCTGTCCGGTCCGTAGTGGAGGCGCTGACATTGCCTATCAAGGCGATATACTTCCACGGTGACCGAGGCAGAAAGAGGATGTGTTATGCGTGCATGGATCGCCGTCGGGTTCTTTGCGGCAGCCCTTTCAGGTTGCGTCGCCGTTGAGACGACGTCACCGCCGCCCGCGCCCAGCGGGCCGGTTCCCGACCGGGTGTCTTCCGACAATGCGGTTGCGAATTTTCGTGCAGCCGTGCGGCGGATGGAGCCTGTGGCGGAGGCGGTCTGTCGGCAGCAAACCAACGGCATAGACTGTGACTTTCTGATTCAGGTCGATCCGAACCGGAACGCGCCACCCAATGCCTTCCAGTCACTCAGCCGGTCGGGTCGGCCTATCCTCACCTTCACGCAAAGCTTGATCGCGGATGCGCGAAACGTGGACGAAATCGCATTCGTTATCGGTCATGAGGCTGCGCACCATATCGAACAGCATCTGGCGGAGCAGCGGCAATCGGCAGCCGCAGGTGCGATCCTTGGCAACCTAATCGGGACAGTTGCCGGTGCGAACGCCTCTACGGTCGATACGCTCAGCAGGGCAGGGGCAACGGTCGGGGCCCGGCGCTTCTCGAAAGAGAACGAGCTGGAAGCGGATGCACTCGGCACGATCATAACGGCGCGCGCGGGCTATGACCCAGTGCGTGGCGCAGCCTTCTTCAACCGGATCCCTGACCCGGGCGATCAGTTCCTCGGCACCCATCCCCCCAACGCGGAACGGATCGCGACGGTCCGGCGGGTCGCCGCAGGTCTCTGACCGGATCGTGACTGGTCTCAACGGACGGCTTGGGTAAGGTCCGCGCATGCAATGTCTTCTTGCCCTGATCCTTCTATTCTTTCCGATGGCCGCACTTGCCTGCGAAGGTCTTGACGAATGCCAGATCGATGGCCGGGGCTACCACGTACTCCCCCCGGATGGCTGGGATGGCACGACGCCGCTGCCGGTCTTGCTGCACTTTCACGGTTGGGGGCGCCAGGGCGAGACGGTGATGGGACATACCCGGATCGCAGGGGCTACGCTGCCTCGTGGCATCCTCTTGGTGGCACCGGACGGCTTGGGCAGGAGTTGGGATTTCCGCCAGCCGGGTTCGCGCGATACGCCCTTTGCCCGCGCAATTCTGGATTCGGTCGCGGTCCGCTACCCGACCGACGGCCGGGTCTTTGTATCCGGCTATAGTTGGGGCGCATTGATGGCCGCGCGTTTTGCCTGTGAGAGCGGCGTTGCGGTGGATGCCCTGTTCCTGATTGCGGGTGCATTTCCCCCTGGGACCGATTGCGACGGGATGCCGGCCCGTGTCAGCCATGTCCACGGCACCACCGACACGGTCCTCGATTTTCCCTACGGCCCTGGCGGCGAGACGACATACGCAGTGGCGCTTTGGCGCGATCAATTGGCATGCGGTCCGTCCACCCGCTCCTTCGATTGGCAGGCGGTGACCTGGCTGACCCATACGCGACACGAATGGGATTGCGCAGGTGGGTTGGTGACAATGGATGTCCACCCGGCTAGCCATCTGATCCCGCGCGGCTGGCTTGCCCGTCATCTGGACGAGGTTTTGGGTCTGCAGGGTTCCAAGCCGTCAGGATAGAACTGACGGTTGCCATGTCGTGACGCGCTTTGCGCTGGATCAATGTGACAGCCAAAGGGTCTGCCATTCTTCTTGCCGGAGGATGTGCCGATGCCGAACCACATACGATCCCATCGCCCGCTCGGCGATCTGCGGTCGCACCTGACGCTGGTGCGATCCATGGCCCGCGCTGTGGGTGCCGATGTCGTAAAGGCGTCGGAGGAGGGCCGTCTCAGTCAGCAGGACTGGGCCGACGCCGTATCGAGATGCCGGGACTGCGATCATCCACAGGCCTGCCGCGCCTGGCTGTTGGCGGTGGAGTGGGGTGCACAGACCGTGCCAGACGGGTGCCGCAACACGACTCTGATGCAACGTCTTGCGCAGAATTAGGCCGGGCGACCCCAGAGGTCGTAGTCGGATGCTTCGTCGATATCGACGTCGACGATATCGCCTGACTGCAATGCGTCGACGTCGCCGGCGTCGATGAAGAGATTTCCATCGATCTCCGGCGCGTCGCGCATTGTTCGACAGGTTGCACCGTCTTCGTCCACCGTATCGACGATGACGGTCTCGCGCCAACCAACCCGCGCGGCCAGTTTCGCCGCGCTGATCCGTTGCGCCACCTCCATGAACCGGGCATGGCGCTCTGCCTTAACCTCTTCGGCAACATGGTCCTGCAGCGCGTTCGCGCGCGCGCCGTCGACATTTTCATAAGTGAAGGCCCCGACCCGATCCAACTGCGCCTCTTCCAACCAGTCGAGCAGTGTCTGAAACTCCGCCTCTGTCTCTCCGGGATAGCCCACGATGAAGGTCGAGCGGATCGCAATGTCCGGGCAAATCTCCCGCCATTCCGCGATGCGGTCCAGTGTGCGTTCCGCCGCCGCCGGGCGTGCCATGCGGCGCAGCGTTTCGGGATGGGCATGCTGGAACGGAACATCGAGATAGGGAAGCACCAGACCTTCGGCCATGAGGGGTACGAGGTCGCGCACAAACGGATAGGGATAGACGTAGTGGAGCCGCACCCAAGCGCCCAGCGACCCAAGATCTTTTGCCAGCGGGACGATGGCCCGGGCATCGCCTCGGTCGGTGCCGTAGGCGGACGTATCCTGGCTGATCACCAGGAGTTCCTTCACCCCTGCGTCCACCAGCCGTTCCGCTTCTCGCATAATCGCCGCCTGCGGTCTGGAGGCGAGCCGACCACGCATGTCGGGGATGATGCAGAAGCGGCACTTGTGATTACAGCCTTCGGAAATCTTTAGATAGCTGTAGTGACGGGGCGTCAGGCTCACGCCTGAGGCGGGCAGCAGGTCGATGAACGGGTCCGGCGCGGGTGGCACCGCGTCATGGACCGCGTCGAGGACTTGTTCGTATTGATGGGGGCCGGTCACGGCCAGCACCTTGGGATGCGCGCCGGTGATGTAGTCGGGCTCTGCGCCCAGGCAGCCGGTCACGATCACCCGGCCATTTTCCCGCAGGGCCTCTCCGATGGCGTCTAGGCTTTCGGCCTTGGCGCTGTCGAGAAAGCCGCAGGTATTCACGATGACGGCTTCGGCCCCCTCGTAATCTGGGCTGATCGCGTAGCCTTCCGCCCGAAGCCGCGTCAGGATCCGCTCGCTATCCACCAACGCCTTTGGGCAGCCCAAAGATACCATGCCAATGCGCGGCTGCCCCGGGCGGGCATCGGACGGCAACACGGGCCGCGGTGCGAGGTCCGGGCGGATATCGGGCGGGTTCTGCGCCATTCCAGTCCTCTAAGTGGTGGGCGCGGGCTGCGGAACCCCTTGCGATGCCGGGCGGCGCGATTCATCGTAGCGAAAGGGGAGGGACGCCTATGCGTTGGATCATCCGTATCGGAGTGACGTTTGCGGTTCTCGCCGTGGTTGTCGTGGCCGCCATTCTGCTGGTGCCGACGGAGCGGATCGTGAACCTCGCCGCAGAACGTTTCCAGAGTGCCACCGGCCGGACGCTGACGGTCTCTGGACCCGTCCGCGCGACCCTCTGGCCCAGCCTGGGCGTGCGCGCCGAAGGGATCGAGATCGCCGACGGGACCGACACGTTGCTGACCGCGCGCAGTTTGGACCTCGGCGTCGGACTATCCGGTCTTCGGGGCGATACGATCAAGGTTGAACGGTTGGCCATTGATGGTGCCCGCTTGTCCCTACGCCGGGCCGCCGACGGAACCGGAAATTGGGAGGTGCCATCCACCTCCTCTGCGGCCGTCGCTTCCGATGCGTCTGAAAGCGCGGCCTCTGCCCGGCGGAATTTCTCCATCGACGCAGCGATCCTCACGGATGCGGAGGTGCGTTACGAAGCCGATGGACAGGTCTGGCAGGTGCGGGCGTTGGACCTGAACGCCTCTCTTCCCGACCCGTCGGGCGCTTTGACGGTCGAGGCATCGGCGCTTCTGGCCGGGCAGGCGATCAGCGTCTCGATGCGGGCAGATCAGCCAATGGCTTTCGTCGATGGCACCATCGCGCCAATCCTCGTGACGTTGACATCGGGCGGCACGACCCTCGACTGGGACGGCCGGGTGGATCCGTCCGGTCCGGCGGCACAGGGGCAGCTTGGCGTGCAGACGACGGATGGCGCCGCCGTCCTGACCGCGTTCGGCCTGGACCCGCTTGACCTTCCGGCGGGCTTCGGTCGGGACCGCCTGGCGCTGGACGCAGCAGTGACGCTGACGTCAGAAGGCCGCCTGTCTTTACGCGAGACCGTGGTGACCCTCGATGAGAACCGCGTGAGCGGCGAGATCGACATCGACCCATCTGACAGCCGTCCGCGGATTGCGGCCTCGCTTGAGACCGATGGGCTGGCGCTGGTGAGCGATGGCGGCGCAGGCAGCGCGGGAAGTACCACCGCAAGCGACGGTTGGGATCAAGAAACCTTGGACGTATCCGGCCTTTTCGCTGCGGATGCCGATATCGCGCTTCGCAGCGGGCCGATTGCGATGGATGGGTTCGGCATCGATGCCCTTGCCGCACGTATCACGTTGGACAATGGCCGTGCCGTCACCACGTTGCAGCCGCTGGTCGCCTATGGCGGTCAGATCAAGGGCGACTTGGTCGTCAACGGACGCGGCGGTCTGTCGATGCGAACGGATCTGGAGTTGTCTGGCCTTCGGATGCAGCCGCTTCTCTCGCAAGTTGCCGGGACGGATCGCCTTGTTGCCCCCTTGGACGCCCGCCTTAACCTACTCGCGGTCGGAAATAGTCAGGCGGCGCTGATGCGAAGCTTGGAGGGCGCTTTCGCATTCAATCTGGGTCAGGGCGAGATCGAGGGGCTGGATGTCGTCGGCATGATCCGAAACTTCGATCCGTCCTTCCGTGGCGCGGGGCGCAAGACGGTCTTTGACAATGTGAGCGCCCGGTTCGAGATCGCGGATGGTGTGGCGCGTGGCGATGACTTCCGACTGGATGCGCCACTTCTGACGGCCGACGGAGAAGGCAGCATCGATATCGGGGCGCAGACGCTGGACTGGCGCCTGACACCAAGGTTGCGACAGGCCGATGGCGTCACCGTTCCGATCCTCTTCTCCGGGCCCTGGGACGATCCCAGCATTCGGCCGGATTTCGACTTTGTGGCGCGTCAAAGGATAGACGCGGAAAGAGCCGAGGCGGAGGAGGCCGCGAAACGCAAGCTGGCCGAAGAACTGAACGTCGCGCCCGAGACGCTGACGGATCGCGAAGCGATCGAGGATGCCATCGTCGACCGTGTTCAGGACAGACTTCTGGACAAGCTCTTCAATCGGTGAGCGGCTGGAAGTTGCTGTAACGGCGCGCTATCTGCGCACCACCCGACACGAGGAGCCGAGTGATGGGCGTCAGCCTTAAGGACACAGTCATCAAGCCGCTCCACCGTGAGGGACCGAAATTCGTCGCCATCTTCGCGGCCGTGACCCTAGTTCTGTTCCGGATCTGGCAGCCTCTGGGATGGATCGGCCTGGGTCTGACGGTCTGGTGCTACTATTTCTTCCGCGACCCGCCGCGGACGACGCCGCAAGACGATGGCCTCGTTATTTCGCCCGCCGATGGCCTTGTCAGCCTGATCCAGCCGGCGGTGCCGCCCTCCGAACTCGACCTCGGATCGGCGCCGCGCACCCGGATCTCGGTCTTTATGTCCGTCTTCGATTGCCACGTGAATCGGGCACCTGTGGCGGGCGAGGTCACGGCGGTGTCTTACAGGCCCGGCAAGTTCCTGTCGGCCGAATTGGACAAGGCATCCGAAGAAAACGAACGCAACGGGATCACGCTGACGATGTCGGATGGGACGGCCATCGGCGTCGTCCAGATCGCTGGCCTGGTGGCACGGCGTATCCTCTGCGAGGTCGATCAAGGCGCGGTGTTGGAACGAGGCGGACGGTTCGGCCTGATCCGCTTCGGATCCCGGTTGGACATCTACCTTCCCGAGGGCACCGCACCGCGAGTGGCGGTGGGCCAGAAGATGGTGGCGGGTGAGACGATCCTGGCCGTACTAGGGCGGGACGATGCCGCAACCGCGCGGACGGCCTGATGGCGCGTTTGCGAAACGGAAGTCAGCTTCCACTCGTCACCCTTCTGCCCAACATGGTCACCATCCTGGGGCTCTGCTTCGGACTGACGTCCATCCGCTTTGCCTTCGAAGATCGCTACGAGATCGCGGCCGGCCTTCTTGTGCTCGCCGCGCTCGTGGACGGTATGGATGGCCTTCTGGCCCGCCGCCTCAACGCGGCATCGCCGATCGGGGCGGAACTCGACTCCTTGTCTGATTTCGTCTGCTTCGGTGTCGCGCCTGCGCTTCTCGTCTATCGTTTTGGGCTTGAAGATCTGGCCGGCTTAGGATGGGTCGCCGCCTTGACCTTCGCGATTTGCTGTTGCTTGCGCCTCGCCCGCTTCAACGTGATGGCCAAAGACGAGGAGGAGGATGTTTCCAGCAGCTTTGTCGGTGTGCCTGCCCCTGCCGGCGCAATGATGGGGCTATTCCCGGTCTTCCTACATCTGGCGGAGTTCTGGGACATGCGGCAGGCAGATTGGTTGATCGCGCTTTGGATCCTGTCCGTTGGCGGTCTAATGATCGCGCGGTTTCGAACCTTCTCTCTCAAGAGCGTGAAGGTCAGCCGGGAGAATGTGGTCTATATCCTCCTTGGCGCGGCGGTCGTGATCGGCCTGATGCTTACTCGGCTTTGGCTGTTCTGCGTGGTGATGACTTTTGTCTACGCGACCCTTCTCGTCTGGGGCGTGATCTCGGGCAGGAAGAAGGAGAGCTGATGGACCCGGATGCAATTGCCCGCACCTATAGGCGCTGGGCACCGATCTATGATGCGACCTTCGGCGCAGTCACGCGGCCGGGTAGACGGGCCGCCACCGGGCGCGTCAATGCTTTGGGCGGGCGGGTTTTGGAAGTCGGTGTTGGGACCGGCCTGGCCCTTCGCCATTACCAGCCGGACGTCCGCGTGACGGGCATTGATTTCAGTGAGGATATGCTGCGTTTGGCGCAGGAGAAGGTGGACGAGAAGGGCCTGACCACGGTTGAGGCGCTTCGGCAGATGGACGCGCGGAGGTTGGACTTCCCTGACGACAGTTTTGATGTGGTCGTGGCGATGTATCTCATTTCTGTCGTGCCCGAACCCCGCAAGGTGCTTTCAGAGATGGCACGCGTCTGCCGCCCCGGCGGAGAGATCGTCATCGTGAACCACTTCGCCGCCGAAGGCGGACCGCTCGGGCGTGTCGAAGCCCTTCTCGCGCCTTTCGCCGATCGGATGGGTTGGCACGCCGACTTTGAGATCGGCACGGTGTTAGGCTCCGGACATGTGGAAGAAATCGAGCGATCCAGCCTGCCGCCGCTCGGACTTTTTACCTTCCTCCGCCTCAGGCCCGTGAAGGAAATTCGGGCCGCCGCGTAGCGCCTAACACACCCTTGCCTTGCTTTTAGCGACGGCGATCCCTGCGCGACGACATCGGTTGGAACGCGACGGAAACATGGGCTTCGCAATACGGTTTTCCGGCCTGGACGGGCAGCCCGCAGAACCAGAACTTCTCCGTCGCAGGGTCGCCGATCGGCCATTTGCAGGTCCGTTCGGTAAGCTCCATCAAAGAAATTTTCTTCGCTGTCTTCTCGACCGCGTTCACCTTCGCCAGGGCCTCGGGTGAGATCTCGTTGGCGGACGGTTGAGGCGGCAGGGGCTGACCCGCCATCAAAGGCTTGCGTAGGGGCGTGACGTTCGTGCCCTGGGGCACCGCCGCCATAGTACGCGGCTCGTCGTCATCCTCTTCTTCTTCGGCCGCCGGCTCCGGCTCGGCTGCGGGGGCAGCCTTCGGCTTCGCTTCGGCTTTGGAGGGCTTCGGCGCGGCGGCTTTGGGCGACTCTTCCTCATCCTTCGCGCGGTTCGACAGGCCGAGGCGGTGAACCTTGCCGATCACGGCATTGCGGGTCACGCCACCCAATTCCTTGGCGATCTGGGACGCACTGGCCCCTTCGCCCCACATACGCTTGAGCGTCTCGACGCGTTCGTCGGTCCAGGCCATCTGGAAACTCCTTGCAGCTGTCCCACTTCGCCCGGCGCGCACCTCTGGCAGGGCGCTGGCGATCCGGACAGATGCCCTATTCTAAGCACTGCCCAGCCGGTTACAAGCGGTGGCGCAGATGGAGGATCGTGAATGTCATCTCAGGAGATGAGCCAAGGTGTGCGGCGCTTTGGTCGGGTCAATTGGCTGGGGCTTCGCACGCTGTCCGAACGGGAGGTTCGGCGCTTCCTGGCGGTCTGGACCCAGACCTTGCTGGCCCCGCTCGTGACGGCAGCTCTGTTCCTTCTGATCTTCTCGCTGGCAATTGGCACAAGCCGTGGTGACGTGATGGGGGTGAGTTTTGTGCACTTCCTGGCCCCCGGCATTCTGATGATGACCGTGATCCAGAACAGCTTCGCGAATGTATCCTCCTCCATCGTGATCTCGAAGGTCCAAGGAAACATTGTCGATACCCTAATGCCGCCCCTTTCGGCAGCGGAACTGGTAACGGGCTATCTGGCGGGCGGCATCTTGCGCGGGATCGTGGTGGCCATCACGATTGTGCTGATCTTGTTTCCGTTTATCGGCCTCGGTGTCGCCAATCCGATCATGGCGCTTGTTTGGGTTGCTCTGGGCGGCGCCTTCCTTGGCGCCTTGGGCATCGTGGCGGGTGTCTTCGCCAACAAGTTCGATCAGATTGCCGCCATCACCAACTTCATCGTCACGCCGCTAAGCTTTTTGTCCGGCACGTTTTACTCGCTGGATACCCTGCCGCCCGTGATGCAGGCCCTGAGCCATGCGAATCCTGTCTTCTATCTCATCGACGGGCTGCGCCATTCCGTGCTGGGTGTCTCGGACAGTTCGCCTTGGCTGGGATTCGCCGTCGTGCTTCTGTCGACCTTGGCCGTTGGCGCTTTGGCTTGGTGGATGTTCCGAACCGGATACCGGCTGAAATCGTGATCCATGCGCGCGCCGCTTCCATCATGATTGCCATAACCGCCACTTCTGCCGCTGCGGAGCCCGGCGTCGTGGCGCGGGAGCTTGCTGCGCACGCAGATGTCCCTGCGGCCATTGCAGCCATCTGGGAGGATGGCGCCGGGGGGCGTCTGGCGGTTGCCGGAACGCGACGGGCCGATGGGCCATCCGAGACGGAACCCCAGGATGCCTGGCATGTTGGATCCCTCACCAAGGCCATGACCGCCACGCTGGCGGCCCGATTGGTCGAGCAAGGTGTGTTGAGCTGGGAAACGCCCGTGAACGCTCTGCTGGCAGCCCGGCAAGAATGGGATGCCGTGACGCTTGCCGACCTTCTGACCCATCGCTCCGGCATGGCGGCGAATCTGCCGCGATGGCGGTCGGTCTTCCGACCCGACCGCAAGTCCTACGTGGCGCATATGCTGTCGCGCCCTCCCGAAGGCCCGCAGGGCGCCTTCCTGTATTCGAACGCCGGATATGTCGTGGCCGGTGCCATGATGGAAAAGGCCAGCGACACCTCTTGGGAGGCATTGATGGAGCGGGAAGTCTTTGCCCCGCTCGGCATGATGGGGGTCGGCTTTGGTGCGCCACCCGATCTGTTGGGTCACAACCCGCGTCCGGTCCCGCCGTCCTTTGTGGCCGACAATATTCCAGCCATGGGGCCGGCCGGGACGGTCCATCTGCCGGGCGACGCGATGCTTGCCTTCCTCGAAGCCCACGCGACCCGGCCCGAAGACTTCCTCTCGCCCGCCTCGTGGACACGCCTTCATACGCCCGTCGAAGACTACGCCATGGGCTGGGCGGTCCGCCCGGACGGGGTTATGGGCCATGCCGGATCGAACACGCTTTGGCTTGCCGCGATGCGCCTGTCGGAAGGACGTGCGGCATTTGTCGCGGTCAATTCGGGCGTCGATGCCGTTTATGAACCTGTCGAGAGGGCGCTCGACCAGCTCTTTCCGCTTCCCGCCACGCGAGAAGCGCTGCGCCCGTGATGATCAGGGCAGAACCGGCCCATCCGATGGCATCCGGGATCATGCCGAACAGGGCAGCATCGTAAAGACCCGCGAAGATCAGCGTGAGGTAGGAAAACGGTGTGACGAAGCTGGCATCCGCCCGTTTCATCGCCTGCACGAAGCAGGTCTGCGCCGCTGCCATGGTCAGCCCCAATGCGATCATGGCGGCCCATTGCGCAGCGCCTGGCGTTTGCCAGACGGGCAAGGCTGTGGCCGTTGCAATGACCACACCGATCCCGTTCGAGAAACACAGGATCGCCAGCGCGCCCTCTGTCCGGGTCAACCGCTTGATGAAGAGAACCTCGCAGCCCAACGCCAGCGCGGCCCCGAGTGCGAGTAGGGCGCCCGGCTCCACCAGCCCACCGCCGGGCCGGAGCAACAGCACCGCGCCGAACAAGGCGATGCCGGCGGCCGTGAACCGGACGGGGCCGGGGCGTTCGCCGAGAAACGGGATCGCGAGGATCATGGCGACGATCGGGTTGAGAAAGCTGATCGCCGTGGCTTCGGCCAACGGGATCGTGGCCACGGCGGCGAACATCAGGGTGACGCCGCCCCAGCCGAAGATCACGCGCATGGCGTGGACATGCGCGAAGCGGAACGAGATCGCGGGTCGCAGGATGGCGGCCGTCAATCCGACGGCCATCGCGGCAAAGAGAAAGCGGCCGAAGGTAATTTGAAACGGATGGAGCGGCGGGCCCAGCACGTCGGTGCCCAAGGCTTTGGCCAGCAACGTCGTCACCGCAATCAACGCTGCGGCGCCGACCATGAAGGCCACCGCCGCGGCGCCCCGCGCCGGGATATCCGTGGCGGTCACACGCCCAGACACCAGCGCATGATGGCCTTCTGCGCATGGAGCCGGTTCTCCGCCTCGTCGAAGATCACCGAATGGCGGCCGTCCATCACCGCAGAGGTGGCCTCCTCGTCCCTGTGAGCAGGCAGGCAATGCATGAAAAGGGCGTCGTCCTTGGCATGGTCCATCAACTCTGCATTCACCTGATAGGGGCGCAGCAGATTGTGCCGCCGCTCCCGCGCGGTTTGGCTGTCATGCATCGAAATCCACGTATCGGCGACCACGAGGTCGGCACCGGTGACAGCAGCAACCGGGTCGCGTTCGATGGCGATGCTGGCGCCCTGCTTTCGGGCGAAGCCCACCGCTTCGTCCTCGGGATCCAGTTGAGACGGACCCGAGAACGTCAGGTCGAAACCGAAGCGCCCCGCCGCATGAGCGAAGCTTGCGAAGACGTTGTTGCCATCGCCACACCAGGTCACCTTGCGGCCCGCGATGGGGCCGCGATGCTCTTCGAAGGTCATGACGTCGGCCATGATCTGGCAGGGATGGGTGCGATTGGTCAGGCCGTTGATGACGGGCACGGTGGCGTGGTCGGCCATCTCCAACAGTGTGTCCTCTTCGAAGGTGCGGATCATGATGAGGTCCACATAGCGGCTGAGGACACGGGCCGTATCGGCGATGGTCTCGCCATGGCCCAACTGCATGTCGCTGCCGGACAGGACCATCGTCTCCCCACCCATCTGGCGCACGCCCACGTCGAAGCTGATGCGCGTGCGAGTGGACGGCTTTTCGAAGATCAGCGCGACCATGTGCCCCTTGAGCGGCTGCTCGTCGTCCGGTGTGCCCTTGGGCCGGCCCGTGCGGGCGTCCTTCATGGTGCGGGCTTGGTCGATCATGGCCCGGAGGTCGGTCGCGTCGGTTTTGTGGATATCGAGGAAATGCGTCATGTGTCGGTCCATGCCGGTCACGGGGCTTACCCCCTTGACCGATCTGCAAGAAGGAAACGGCCTCAGGCCGGAACGGGCGAAAGCGCGGTGGCGGCGCGGTCCAGTCGCTCCAAAGCCGCGCGAATATCGTCGTCGCCGATGTTCAGCGCGGGTAGGATGCGCACCACGTTATCGGCGGCGGGCACGACCATCACGTCCTGGTCGTATCCCGCGGCAACGACGTCCGTGTTCGGCCGCTTGCATTTCAGTCCCAGCATCAGGCCAGAGCCGCGCACCGCCTCGAATACGTTAGGATGGCTCGCCACGAGGCCCTCCAACCCCTGGCGCAAAGCACCGGCCTTCCGCCGCACATCGGCCAGGAACGCGTCGTCGGCCACGATATCCATGACGGCATTACCCACGGCACAAGCCAGAGGGTTGCCGCCATAGGTGGAGCCGTGCGTCCCCGCCCCCATGCCAGAAGCCGCCTTCTCGGACGCCAGAAGCGCACCCAGGGGGAAGCCGCCGCCGATACCCTTCGCGACCATCATGATGTCGGGTGCCACACCGGCCCATTCGTGGGCGAAAAGCTTGCCGGTTCGCCCGACGCCACATTGCACCTCATCCAGGATCATCAGAACCCCGGTCTCGTCACACAGGTCGCGCAGCCCCTTTAGACACACATCGGGAACCGGCCGGATGCCACCTTCGCCCTGGATGGGTTCCAAGATCACGGCGGCCACATCCGAGACGGCGATGGCCTCTTTCAGCGCGTCATGATCGCCAAAGGGCAGATGCCGAAAGCCGGGCAGGAGCGGCCCGAACCCTTTGGTCATCTTCTCGGAGCCCGCCGCGGCGATGCCGGCGGAGGACCGTCCGTGGAAGCTCCCCTCGAAGGCGAGGATCACATCGCGGTCCGATTCCTGTTCGGACCAGTATTTCCGTGCCATCTTGATCGCGAGTTCACAGGCCTCGGTGCCCGAATTCGTGAAGAAGCACGTATCTGCAAAGGTCGCATCGACCAGCTTTTCAGCCAGCCGTTCCTGTTCCGGAATGTGGTACAGGTTCGACGTATGCCAGACGCGGCTCGCCTGCTCTGTCAGGGCTTTCGTCAGCCCGGGATGGGCATGACCCAACACGTTCACGGCAATACCGGCGCCAAGGTCCAAAAGACGTCGGCCCTCCGCTTCCACCAGCCAGGACCCTTCGCCCGAGACAAAGCTCAGGGGGGCGCGGTTGTAGGTGGGAAGGACGGGGGGGATCATCTCCGGTTCCTTTCTGGATTTAGTTGGAGCATTCGGCGTGGCGCAAAAGCCGGTGCAAGTCAACGAACGCTGCCATTCACGCCAATGTCAGTCGACCGTGAGCGGACCCGAATGCTTGAAGCTTGAGCAGACGATCGTTCAAGGGAGAGAAAACGATGTTCAGATATGCTGCCGTTCTGGCATGCTTTGCGCTGCCTGCTGCGGCCCAAGAGGCGTGTTCCGTCGAGGGCGACAAATGGGATCTCGACGATGCAGCCGTGACCGCGCTTTACGACTGCATGCAGGCCCGCATGATCGAAGGGTACACCAAAGGCGACAACGCTTGGGCAGCAGAATATCGCGAATGGAACGCGACCGCCTCTCGTCCCGCAGTGGCCGGTGCCCACGGCGAGCGGTTTCTCTACACCTTCGTGAACGACGTTGCCGCGGAACAGTACCTGGCCTTCGAACAAGGGGAGTTCGAGATGCCTGTCGGATCAATCCTCGCGAAAGAGACGATGGCCGTTCGCGAAGGCACCGGGCGGGTCGGGCCGCTTTTCTTCATGGAGAAGGTCGCCGATGCGCCCGACACCGATGGGTGGGTCTATTCCGGAGTTCAACCGAATGGGAAGGCGCTGAAGATCAGCCAGAGCTTCTGCCATGATTGCCATGCCGCTTTCGAGGATCAGGACAGCATGGGCTATCCGGTCCAAGAGGTCCGTCTGACGAACTGATCCCGGCGGGGTGCCACTAGGCGCCCCCTCGACATTGCGGGCTGCGGCGGTCAACGTTCAAACATGTGGCCTCGCACCCGCGCCCTTTCCGTTCACCTGCTGACCGCGACCGGCGCGGTTTTCGCGATGTTTTCCCTGCTTGCCGCAGTGGAGGCGAACTGGTCGTGGATGTTTCTCTGGCTGCTTGCCGCCCTCGTCGTGGACGGGATCGATGGGCCACTGGCGCGCCGCTACGATGTGAAGCTGCACGCAGCAAGGTTCGACGGCGTGCTCCTCGACCTGATCATCGACTACCTCACTTACGTCTTCATCCCCACTTATGCCCTTTATGCCAGTGGCCTCGTTCCCGGCTGGCCCGGCTGGGGCATCCTTGTCGTGATCCCCTTTGCCAGTGCGCTCTACTTTGCGGACATTCGGATGAAGACGCCGGATGCCAGCTTCGAGGGTTTTCCGGGTTGCTGGAACATGGTCGCCCTGGTCGTCTTCGTATTGGAGCCAAATCCCTGGCTCACCTTTATTGCGAGCCTTCTCCTCGCTGCGGCCATGTTCCTGCCCCTGCGCTTCGTCCATCCGGTTCGGACGCTTCGCTGGCGTCCGCTGACCATGGGCGTCACCGCGATCTGGGTTGGCCTGGCCTTCGCCGCCGCCTGGGGAGAGTTCGGACTGGGGGAGGTGCCGGGATGGATCTTTGCCGCGGCCAGCGCCTATCTGCTTGGGGCAGGGGCCGTGCAACAGATGACCGAGGCCCGGATCATGTCAGAGGTCGAATGACCCGTCAGGGTTGGGCACGGGCAGTTCCGGGTCCAACGGCACCCGTCGACGAATGATAATGTCGCCGTTGGGCAGGATTTCCGGGGGGCCATAGGCGTTCAGGTCGCCCAACGTCTCGTTCAGATCGCGCTGCAACTCCTCCAGAAGGGGGGCCGCGTTTTCTGCCAAACCTTCGAGGTCGCGCAGGGCCGGCTCCATCTCCTGCAACAGACCGTCCATGAAGAGACGCAGACCCCGTTCCATCAGCGACGGGGCCTCTTCCTGGGCCGTGACCGGGCTGGCTAGGATGACGACGGCGAAGGCGATGCGTTTCATGTGACTGAAGGTGTGTCGGTCACACCGTCAGATCAAGGATGACCGGAAAATGGTCCGAGGCGTCGAGGAGCGCATCGCGCAAGACTGGATTGCGCGACGCCTCCGGGTCATCGAACGGATGCAGGATGCGCCAGGAAGCGCGCGGCGCCAGATCGGCCGAGACCATTGCAAAATCCAGGAGCGCATTCATGTATCGGCGGTTCTCGTTGTCCCAGAACCGGGCGGTTGCGGGCATCGCCGCCCCAAGTCGCGCGGGGATGGCATGCGGGTCGACCAAAGCGGTGTCGCCGTCGCCCAGCACGATCTCGACACCAGATCGCCCGAAGAGGGACTCGAAGCGATCCAGACCGGGGCCGTCATTGAAATCGCCCGCCACGATCAGAGAATGACCCTCCGCCAACCGCGCCTCGACACGGCGGCGTAGCCATACGCATTGTGCCAATTGCTTGCGTCGGTTCAGGATCGCGACGCGCAACTCTTCCGCTGGATCCTTCGCACCGTGGGCGGCCTTCGACTTGGCGTGGACGCCGATCAGATGGAGCGGGCCCAAGACCGTCTCCAGGTCCAGCTCCAGGGGCGGCTTCGACCATGTCAGCGTCTCCGCCCGCAGGTCGCTATCGAGGTCAAAGCCGAAGACACGGTCGAAGCGAGGGGCACCATCATGATCTCCGGGCGCATGGACGGGCGTCACCTGCTCCGGGTCGAAAAGAAGGGCGATCTCCTGCCGCGTCTCGTTGGGAAAACCGATGATCGCGCGCGACGTCCGCAGCGCCGCGGCCTCGGCGAATGTCTCAAGGGCAACGCGCGTGGAGCGCCGACGTGAATCGTCCGGCGCCTCAATGATCAGCACCGCATCGGCATCGATCCAGCGAAAGACCGTGGCAATGGCCTCAACCTGGCGCCCGCGCGTTACCTGGTACCGGGCGGACCATTCGTCATCATCATAGGTTTCCCCATGGTCGTCGAAAAGCCGGTCGAACCATTCGATGTTCCACGTCGCGAAACGCAGGCTCACGCTGTTCCGGCCTGGATGCGTTCCCACGCGCGGTTGACGGCCACAAGCCGCTTTTCCGCCAGTTTGACCGCCTCTTCCGGCAAGCCGCGCGCCATCATCCGGTCCGGGTGGCTTTCGCGGACGGCAGCGCGCCATGCCGCACGGATCTCTTCTATCGGCGTGTCCGGCGTCACCCCGAGTACGTCGTAGCAATCGGGTTCGGCGCCGGGCACGAAGCGGGTTCGCAACGCGCGGAATTCACGCTCTGGCAGCGCGAAGATGCGGGCAACTTCGTGCAGAAAGTCGTCTTCTGCCGGATGGTATTTCCCGTCCGCTACGGCAATGTGAAAGAGACCCTCCATAAGGTCGCGCAGAACCTCGGAGTTTTCGGCGAACATCGCCTTGATCCGGCGCGCGTAGTCGTCGAACCCGGCGACATCCGTTCTGGCCATATCGAAAACGCGCGCAGCGTTCTCTTCCTCCCCTGGCGGGATGGTAAAGACCTCCCGAAAGGCTGAGACCTCGTCCCGTGTCACGCGCCCATCCGCCTTGGCCATCTTCGCGCCAAGGGCAATGACGGCGATGGTGAAGGCCACCGATCGTTCCGGCGGTCCGGTCAGCCGGTCGAACAGTGCCAGCAACCGCTCGCCAGGGGCAAGGCGCGTCAGCGCGTCCAGGATGCGGGACCAAAGCGTCATGCGCCTAGCCTAGCGGACGGTCAGCGCGGCGAGAACGGTGATTTCTACGATCTGTTGGCAAGCTCCCAGGACGTCCCCGGTCTGCCCGCCGATCTTTGCCCGCGCTAGCCAGCCCGTCGCCATCGTCACGATGACGGTCAAAGTGGCTGCCAGCACGGCGAGAACGATCCCATTGAGAAGGAGGCCGGCAAAACCAATCACCATCGCCACAGCCACGATCTTCCAGCGCGGTACGCCGGTTCGTCGCGAGAGGCCGTCGTCGCGTGCCGCCGGAAGCCAGCGCATCATCACTGCCATCGCCGCGCGGGAGGTCATGGCGGCCCCGATGGCAACCGGCAGTAAGGTGCCAAGGGACAGCGCCTCCGCGAAAAGCGTCCACCGCGCCACGAGCGATAGCGTCAGGGCGATGACCCCATAGGTGCCGATCCGGCTGTCGCGCATGATTTCCAGCCGTCGCGCACGGTCGAAGCCGCCCCAGAACCCGTCCGCCAGATCGGCCAGGCCATCCTCGTGCAGCGCGCCGGTCACGATCACGCCGAGCGCGAGGGCCAGACCCGCGCTCAGTCCGGGCGAGATGCCCATGAGCATCAGGCCCGTTCCCAGAGCGCCCGTCATCAGTCCGATGATCAACCCAACGACGGGCCAAGCCCAGGCGGCATGGGCGGCCGGGTCGGTTGGGCGACCGCGAACAGGCAGTCGCGTGAGCAACAGGACGGCAGAGATCAGATCGGCGCGAAGCGTCATGGAAATCCCGGTTTCGGGCGGCGCAGTTTCATCGCATAGCGGGCGTGTGCGGGCCGGTAAAGGGACCCGCCCGACGGGAGATGCAATGAACCTGACCGACTTCGCCGCCATCCGCGCCGCCCTAGCGGCCGCGCCCGGACCGGATCGGGCGGCCGTGGCCGCCGCCGCCGACCGCAATTCACAACTTACCAAGCCGCCGGGTGCGCTGGGCCGTCTGGAGGACCTCGCCCAATGGTATGCCGGTTGGCGCGGCGATCCGAGACCACGGATCGCGCATCCCAGGATCCTGGTCTTCGCGGGCAATCACGGCGTCGCCGCACGCGGTGTCAGCGCCTTCCCCCCGGAGGTCACTGTCCAGATGGTCGCCAACTTCAACGCGGGCGGGGCGGCGATCAATCAGCTGGCCGATCTGGCGGGCGCACAATTGTCGGTCCATGCGCTGAGCCTCGACACCCCGACCGCCGACATGACCGAAGGCCCCGCCATGGGCGAGGCCGAGATGGTATCGGCCTTCCGCACCGGCTGGGAGGCCGTGCCGCAAGAGGCAGACCTGTTGGTGACCGGAGAGATGGGGATCGGCAACACCACGGCCGCGGCGGCAATCGCAGCGGCGCTCTTGGGGGGAGAAGGTTGGGCGGGGCGCGGCACCGGCATTGACGCCGCGGGTCTCGACCGCAAATTCGCCGCTTTGCGCGCCGCCCTCGATGCCAATCCCGGTCGGACCGGGCTGGAGGTGCTGGCCGCCCTCGGCGGGCGGGAGATCGCGGCCATGGCCGGGGCCATCGCGGGCGCCCGGTCGCGGCGGATCCCCGTCATCCTCGATGGCTTCATCTGCTGTGCTGCCGCGCTCTGTCTGCGGGCAGAGGTCGATACGGCGCTCGATCACTGTTTGGCCGGGCATCTGTCGGCAGAGGGCGCCCATGGCCGGATGCTGGACGCGCTGGGTTTGGAGCCATTGCTATCCCTTGGTCTGCGCCTCGGCGAAGGGTCCGGCGCAGCGCTCGCGATCCAAATTCTCAAAGGCGCGCTGGCCTGCCATTCCGGGATGGCGACTTTCGCAGAGGCCGGCGTGGCGAACGGCTGAACGCCGCGCTACTTCACCGCGCCCGCGGCCATGCCCTTGATAATGTAGCGCTCCAGCACGATGCCGATGACGATCAGCGGCAGGATGGCGGCCCAGGACAGGGCCGCCATCGACCACCAGGAAATGCCCTGCGAGCCGGTCTGCGAGGCGACCATAACCGGCAACGTATTGGCATGGGTGGAAGTCAGAAGCGCCGCGAAGAAATACTCGTTCCAAGTCAGGACGAGGCTCAGGATGAAGGCGGCCACCATGCCCGGCAAAGCGATGGGCAGGACAATCGTCAGGAACGCGCCCCAGACACCCAGCCCGTCGACCATGGCGGCCTCCTCAAGCTCCGCCGGGATGGCGCCGAACTGATCGCGCATGATCCATATCACGATGGGCAGAACCGTCAGCGTATAGAGCAGGATCAACCCGATCCGGCTGTCCAGAAGGTTAAGCGACTTGTAAAGGACGAGGAACGGCAGGGCCAAGACCACCGGCGGCAGGATCAGCTGGCTGAGGAAGAAGAACCCGATATCGTCGTTCTTCATCGGCCCGAAGCGGTAGGAGAACCGGCTGAGCCCGTAGGCTGCGCAGGATCCAAGCACCACCGCGAGGGTCGAGGCCGAGAGCGCGATGATCGTGCTGTTCCAGAACCGTTTCATGAACTCTGCCCGCACCGTGCTCTCGGTGCCGATGGTTTCGGGCGACAAGCCCAGCGACCGCCAGCCCAGCCATTTCGGCACGTAGTCGGCCCAAGGGATCAGGTTCCCCTGCATCACGTCCGGCGCCGCTTTGAAGCTGGTGGTCAGCGTCCAGTAGATCGGGAAAAGGCAGATCAGCGCCCAACCCAGCAGCAGCGCATAGATACCCAGCCGTCCCAAAACGAAACCGGGGCGAAAGGCACGGTCGGCCTCTGCGTCGTGAAAGATTTGCGTCTCGGTGGTCATGGCGTCATCAGGTTTGCGGCCGGGTCCAGCGGTTGGTGGCCTTCATCAGAACCGTCATGAAGATCACAATCAGGACGAGGTAGATGAAGGCGAGCATCGTTCCGTATCCTACGTTGGAACGGTCGCGGTACTCGCGGAAGATGAAACTTGTCACGCTATCGGTCGCGCCACCCGGCCCGCCCGACGTCACGTTGATGATGATATCCGCGAGCTTCAGTTTGAAGATGATGCGGATCAGGATGGCCGTGATTGAGACCGGCAGCATAAGCGGGAACGTCACCTCCCAGAAGCGGCGGAAGGGTGGGGCGCCATCCACCTTGGCCGCTTCGATCAGCTCCTTTGGGACGGCCTGCAGACCCGCCAGCAGCATGATCATCATGAAGGGGATGAAGGTCCAGGCATCCATCAGCATGATCATCAGCCGCGCGATCTCGGGCTGGCCGAAGAAGGACGGGTTGTCCCAGCCCAATTCGCGGGCGAGCCGCGCCATGGGGCCGAAGCGCGGCTCGAACATGGATTTGCCGATCATCCAGGATACGGCCACCGGCGACAGCATCAGGGGCAGCAGGAACGCCACGCGGAAGAACTTGCGCGCGCGGATCTGCGCGTTGAGCAGCAGCGCCAGCCCGAAGGCGATCACGTACTCCACCAGGATCGCCGCCGTGTAGAGTACCATGTTCCACAGCGCATTCAGGTAGAACGGATCGCGCCACGCCGCCCAGAAATTGTCGAACCCATTGAAGCGGCGTCCGTCCGGGCTGGCCAAGTTCCAATCCGACATGGCGATGCCCAGCCCGAAGATCAGCGGGAAGACCACCATGGCGCCGACGAAAAGCGCGGCTGGCAGTACGAAGAGGCTGCGTTTGCCCTGTTCGCCGTTGATCACCACTTGCCCGACGCAAAGCGCCGTGGCCCAAAGACAGAAGGCGTAAAGCGTCGGTCGCCAACTTGTCAGCCCCAGCTCCAGGCGACCGGTTTGGTCGAGCCATTGTGCCAAAGCCACCGCAACGAGCAGAGCAAAGCTTCCCCATATGGCCAACCGGCCCAGGCGCCGTCGACCCGGTGAGATGTCGTCTTCGGTGACGACGTGCAGAAGATCACCCTGTGCCATAACGAGACGTTAGGCAGGACCGTGCCGCTGGGGAAGCCCCTTCGCGTCTCTCGGGAATTGCCGATGCCCCCGATGGTGGGGGTAAGCGTCTGCTATCGAGGTATTAGGCGGTGGCTGATCGCGCGATCAGGAGCCCTGCATCACGTCGCATTCGACCTGGCGCGCGCGCAACCGGGTGCAGGCGCGGTTCGCTTCCCGCTCGCTTAGACCGACGAAGCTGGGTGCGAAGCCACCGCTAACCTGTTCGACACGGCGCAAGGCATCGTCGAGCGCATCCAGCTCCTGAAGGGCGGCGCGCAACAATAGTTTGTCGGCCGCCGAGCGCGACGGCTGCTTGTCGAGCGAGATGGCAAAGACACGGCCACCTGAAGTGGAGGCCCGCGTCACGACCTGCGGGGCACCCTCCACTGCAGGGGCGTCGATATTCACGCTGGCGATGGCGACAGCCACCGGATCAAGCCCTGAGGGCCTCGCATATGGCCGTGCAGACCGCGCCACGGCGGCAACACCTGGGACACTGCCACCGTAGGTGGGTAGGTCCGGCCGCCGCTCAACCACGTTTCGGGGCGCGCGGGCGAAACCCATATCGAACAGCTCCATAATGCGCTGGTTCCGCGTGGCTGTGGACCGGCCCCCAAAGACCGTCGCAATCACGCGAACACCGCCCCGTTCCGCCGAGGCGACCAGGTTGAAGCCCGCCGCGCGGGTATAGCCCGTCTTGATCCCATCGGCGCCGCGATAGGCGTTCAGCAGCCGCCGGTTGGTGTTGCGTACCTGCGTGACGCCCGCATCGGTCGAACGGCGGGAAAAGAGGTTGTAGTAGTCGGGATAGTCGTAGAACAGCCGCCGCCCCATCGTGCTCATATCGCGGGCCGTGCTCAGATGGCCGGACTGGGTCAGGCCATGGGCGTTCTTGAACGTCGTGCTGTTCATGCCAAGGGCGCGCGCCGTCCGGGTCATCCGGGCCGCGAAGGCCGTCTCCGAGCCCGAGATCGCTTCACCGATGGCCGTCGCCGCGTCGTTGGCCGACTTGATCGCCGCCGCGCGGATCAGATAGCGCAACGCAATCTTCTGTCCGGCCCGCAATCCCAGCTTGCTGGGCGGTTCGGCGGCGGCATTGCGCGAGATCCGGACCTTGGTGTCCAGCGTGATCTCTCCGCGCCGGATCGCTTCGAACGCCACATAAAGCGTCATCATCTTGGTGAGCGATGCCGGATGCAGCCGGGTATCGGCATTGCGCGATCTCAGCACCTCACCGGTGCGCGCATCGATCACCATTTCGGCATAGGGGGCCGAACGGGCGGGCTCGGCCACCCCAAGAAGGATGACGAGCGGAAGCAGGGCCGCAAAGGCCCGGATCAATCTGTTCATATCGGTCGACTGCTCTGTCTGCCGTGCGGTTCGATCTTTTCGCCGATACCGCGTTTATGATTAACATCAGGTTAGCGGGTCGCGACGCCGAAATCCACAGGGCGAACGCCTCGCCTCAAAATTACCTCAATCCGTCATGGCATTCCGATATCTGGTGGCTGGCTTCTGCTGCGGCTACAAGGTGATGACGCCACGAATGGCGCCGGAAGGAGAGAGCCGGATGCTTGATGCCGCCAATGACCGAAAAGCCACAGCCGCAGCATGGTTCCGCAGCCTGCGCGACGACATCGTGGCCGCCTTCGAGACGCTGGAGGATGCCGGCGCCGAAGGCCCATTTCATGCGCTACCGCCCGGCCGGTTCGAGGTGAGCGAGACCCGCCGCGCCGCCGAGGATGGCACCGATGCAGGCGGCGGCCTGATGAGCGTGATGCGCGGCGGCCGCGTCTTCGAGAAGGTCGGCGTGAACTGGTCCGAGGTCCACGGCACCCTCGGCGCGCAGGCCCAGGCGGCCATGGCGGCTCGCGGCGTCCCCGGTATGGCTGAAGATCCCCGTTTCTGGGCCAGCGGCATCAGCCTGGTGGCGCATATGCGCAATCCCCACGTTCCAGCCGTTCATATGAACACGCGGATGTTCTGGACGCCCCATGCCTGGTGGTTTGGCGGCGGCTCCGACCTGAACCCGTGCCTCGATTACGACGACGACACGGCCCATTTCCATGCCACCCTCAAGGCCGCCTGCGACGCGCATGGACCGCTCGAAGGCGCAGACCGCTACGACAAGCTGAAGGCCTGGGCGGACGAGTATTTCTTCATCCCCCACCGCAGTCGCGCCCGCGGCGTGGGCGGCATCTTCTATGACGATCTGAATACCGGCGATTGGGACGCGGATTTCGCCTTCACCCAGGATATCGGCCGCGCCTTCCTGCCCGCTTTCGTGCCGCTGGTCGAAAAGCGGCGCACACAGGCCTGGACCGAAGCCGACAAGGATGCGCAGCTGGTCCATCGCGGCCTCTATGCCGAATACAACCTCGTCTATGACCGCGGCACGAAGTTCGGCCTCGCCACCGGCCATGACGCCAATGCCGTCCTGATGAGCCTGCCACCCGAGGCCAAGTGGCCCTGACGGACGTTGCCCCCAACGCATCGGGGGCGACCTTCACACAGCTTTTTAAGCCGCCAAAGCCTCCGCTTGCTGCCGGTGTAGCGCACGGTAGAGCCCGTCTTCCTTGGCCAGCAACGCCTCCGGCGTGCCGTCCTCGACGATCCGGCCCTTGTCGAAGACGAGCAGGCGATCCAGCCGCGCCACGGTCGCGAGGCGGTGCGCGATGACCAGCGTGGTGCGCCCCTCCATCAACCGCTCTGCCGCGTCCGCCACCTTGGCCTCGGATTCCGAATCCAGGCTCGACGTCGCCTCATCCATCACCAAGACCGGCGCGTCCGACAGGAAGGCGCGGGCGATGGCGATCCGCTGGCGTTCGCCGCCCGACAGCTTCACGCCCCGTTCGCCCACCAGCGTGCCATAGCCCTTGGCCATGGTCTCGATGAACTCCGCCGCACCTGCCCGCGCCGCCGCGTCGCGGACGGCCTCCATCCCCGCGCCCGGGCGGGCATAGGCGATGTTATCGGCGAGGCTCCGGTGGAACAGGATCGGCTCTTGCGCAACCACGGCCAAGGACCGGCGCAGATCGGCCAGCGGCAGGGACGCGATGTCCACACCATCCAGCGCGATGCTGCCGGACGTCACCTCGTGCAGTCGTTGCAACAGCTTCACGAAGGTCGTCTTGCCCGAGCCGGAGCGCCCCACCAGACCCACACGCTGCCCCGCCGGGATGGTGACGTTCAACCCGGTGAAGAGGGGGGTCGGCGCCCCAGCATAGCCATAACCCACGTCGTGGAAGGCCAAGGCGCCGCGCCGCGTCCGTGACAGGGCCTGCGCTGGCGCCCGCACCACCTGCGCCTCGGTCGCCGCATCCATCAGGTCGACCAATTCCTCCATGTCGTTGATCGCCCGCTGCAACGCCCGGACCTCCCCGCCGATGGAGCGCAGATATCCTTGCAGCGTCGCGAAGGCCGTGACGACGAAGGCCACCTCGCCCGCGGTGGCCGAGCCGCGCGCCCAAGCCAGGACCGCACCGCCCAGAACAGTCGCGCGCAAGACCCAGAGGATCCCATCCTGCGTAATCCCCGCCACGGTGCCGCGATGCCACGCCCGGCCCGTCCGGTTGCGCCATTTCGCGACCACCCGCTCCAGACGGTCTTCCTCCCGCGCTTCGGCCGCATGGGCCTTCACGACTGCATTCGACGTGATGGCATCGGCCAGGGCGCCGCTCAGCCGGCTGTCCTGCGCGTTGGCCAGGCTCGAGGCTGGTGCCACCCAGCGCATGGAAAGCAGGATCGACACGACGACGAAGATGATACTGCCGAGCAAGGCCGCTAAGCCCAGTTCCGGGCGGAACATAGCCAGCGTCGCCGTGGTGCCCAGCAGCACCAGAACCGCTGGAAAGAGTTCCAGGAACACAGTGTCCCCCAGGCTGTCCAGTGCCCCCGCCGCCCGGGTGATCTTGCGCACCGTGGCCCCTGCGAAACTGTTGGCGTGCCACGAGGTGGGCAACCGCTGCACATGGCTGAACCCGCCAGCCATCACGTTCCGCATGGCGGCCAGTGTCAGGCCGATGATCGCCCAATAGCTGAACCCGCGCGCGGCAATGGCCAGTGCGGCAAGTCCCAGGATCGCGGCCAGAGCCATCCAGGCTGTATTGGGCGCAGCCGCATCGTCTGCCACCGCGTCGATCAGAAAGCCCGTGGCCACCGGTATGCCCACATCTGCTGCGGTGGATAGCGTGACGAGCGCGATCAGCCCAGCCAGACGGGCCGGTTTCTGGCGCCATTGTCGCCAGGAAAACAAGAGAACCCGACGCGGCGCGTCGGTGGAGGAAATGCGTTTCATGGATGCGTCACGGCGCGGCGCGATGCGCCTGCCATGCCCCTGACGATGATGGAGAGATCAGCCCCAGATCGGGGCTTGGTGCACTTGCCTTGCGGGGCTCAGCCGATGTCGGGAAGTCGAAGCGACATAACGGGCGAGAGGCCGCGAAGGCCGGGCATCGAGGACGTCGGTTCGGTGATACGATCGATCATACGCGCCCTCCTCTGTCTCTCGTCTCTGGGCACTTCAGCCGTAGCCGACAAGTTGCCGCTGGGTCAAGTCTGAGTATCGGTTGAGCAGCCCCTCGGCGGCATGCGGTCTCTTCGGACCTTTGGGCTGACAGACAGACCGCCCCGAAAGCCAGTGCCCGGCGCGCCCGCCCCCTCAGCTCACGGCGACAGGCCCGGCGGTCGGTCAAACACGGACTACCGCCAGACGCCCCTAAAATCCGCATCGTAGCCCTCGGCTTCCAGCGTCCCGCCCGTGGCAAGCACTGCCCCCAGACGTCCCAACTCGTCCCCGCATTTGGCCGCCGCCCCGTTGCCGCCGCACAGGGCCGTCACCCGGTCGTCGAGCCGCTCGATATAGGGATAGCCCGTTTCGGTCCAAACGACCGCGCAAGGCCCGGTACTCTCTTCCGCCACATCCAGCTCGGGCAGGACGGCGCGCATTTCGGCCATCAGCCGTGCGCCGACGGTGGCATCGCCCGGCCCGTGGAACCAGTACCGCATCTCTTCGCTGGAATGGATCAAAGGCGAATCCGTCTGCCCGCCGATCTTCAGATAGAGATACCCGTCCGGGTAACGCACAGGTGGCAGCATATAGAGGTCATGATCCCATCCCTCCGGCACCCAGATTGCGCTGGGCATCGCCGCCAGCCGCGCCCCTTCTGTCTCCGAAAGGCGCGCGAATGCGATCGTCCGCGCCCAGACCCGGATCGCCGGTCGCGCGGGCATCAGCCCGTCCAGCGGCGCATATGGCCCCGTGGCCACGACCACATGGCCTGCCGACAGGCTGCTGCCATCGGCCAGTGTCACATCCCCACCGGATCGTGTGATGGCGGGCTGTCGGATCAGCGTGGCCCCGGCGGCCTCCGCCAGCGCCTGTTGCGCGTCCCGCATGGCCCGCGGGTCGATCCAGCCGCCGCCTTTGGCCTCCAGGCTCACCACGGACCCGGCGGGCAGGCGTAACCCAATCCGGGCCTCCGCCTCTACCGGGTCAATCAGCGCCGCGCCCGACACCTCGCGCGCCACCGCGGCGAAACCGGCCGTCCACGCGCCCATCTCCCCGTCCCGCGGCCCGGCCATCACCGCGCCCACGTCGCGAAAGATCCGCCGCCCCGACCGCGCCTCCAAATCGCCGTAGCGCGCGATCGATCGCGCCGACAAACGCGCCCAGTCCGCATCGGCCGCCACATGCCGCGTGATCCGTGCCGCATCGAAATGGCTGCCCCACGGGCCATCCCCGCCCGCCACGGGCTCGGGCGGCGCGACCAGCGCCACGCGGTGCCCGGCCTCCGCCAGATGGCGGGCGCAGGGGGCACCCATCATGCCACCGCCGATCACGATGATATCGAACCGATCCATGGCCCGCAGCTTGCCCGGATCGCGCGGACAGTCCAGCCCTCAGGCGGGTACACTCTCCCGCAGGGTGTCGATCATCAGCGCCACGTTATCCGGGTCCGCATCCGGCGTGATCCCGTGGCCCAGATTGAAGATATGCGGCCCCTTCGCGAAGGCTTCGCGGATATGCCGCACCTCACGCACCAGATCGTCGCCACCCGTCACCATGTGACGGCTCGCCAGGTTGCCCTGCACACAGCCGCCCGTCTGCACGTTGGCAGCGGCCCATTCCGGTGTCACTGAGTCGTCCACCGCCACGCAATCGGCCCCCGTGGCCGCATGGAAGCCCACATAGCCCTCACCCGCCTCCCGCGGAAAGGCGATGACCGGTAGACCCGGATGGCGGGCCTTCAACTCCGAGATAATCCGCTTGGCCGGAGCCACGGCGTAGCGCGCGAAGGCCGGCCCATCCAACGACCCCGCCCAACTGTCGAACAGCTTCACCACCTCGGCCCCGGCCTCCACCTGCGCCGAAAGGTATTCGATCGTCGCGTCGGTCAACCGCTCCATCAGTGCATCGAACACCTCCGGCGCCTCGGCCATCAGCTTGTGCGCCGGGCCTTGATCGGGCGTCCCGCGCCCGGCGATCATGTACGTGGCCACCGTCCAGGGCGCCCCCGCAAAGCCGATCAGCGCCACATCCTTCGGCAATTCTTCCGCCAGGTTCCGCACCGTCTGATAGATCGGCGCCAGATGGTCGTGGATATCGCTCGCCCCCTTCAATCGTCCGAAATCGGCCTGCGACGTCACGGTCGACAGACGCGGCCCCTCGCCGGTGACGAACCACAAATCCGCGCCCAGAGCGTCCGGCACCAGCAGGATGTCGGCAAACAGGATCGCGGCGTCGAAGCCATAGCGCCGCAGCGGCTGCAACGTCACCTCGGTGGCCAGGTCCGGGTTGTAGCAGAGCGACAGGAAATCCCCCGCCTCCGCCCGCGTGGCGCGGTATTCCGGCAGATAACGCCCCGCTTGCCGCATCATCCAGATCGGGGGGACGGGTAGCACCTCGCCCGCCAGGCTGCGCAACAGGGTCTTGGTCTTCGTCATCTCTCGCTCCGCCGTGCCGAAAAGGGGGGTGGACAGGTCGTGCCGGGATGGGGTCAGTGTGTCAACACCGCCTGACAGACCGGACGCGACATGACCACGACAGACCCGACCCCCGAAAGCCCGCTGAAGATCGGCACGAGGGGCTCTCCCCTGGCGCTCGCCCAGGCCCATGAAACCCGCACCCGATTGATGGACGCCACCGGCGCCCCGGAAGCCGCCTTCCAGATCGTGATCATCAAGACCACTGGCGACCGCGTTCTCGACCGCCCCCTGAAAGAGATCGGCGGCAAGGGCCTCTTCACCAAAGAGATCGAGGAGGCGCTGCTGGATGGCGGCATCGACCTGGCCGTCCATTCCACCAAGGACATGCCCACCCAGCAGCCAGACGGCCTGGTGCTCGATTGCTTCCTGCCCCGCGAAGACCCCCGCGACGCCTTCGTCACCCTGGATGGCCGCCGCCTCGGCGACATGGCGGCGGGCGCCGTGGTCGGCACCTCGTCGCTGCGCCGCCGCGCGCAGCTGGCCCTGCGCCGCCCCGACCTCCAGGTGGTGGAATTCCGGGGCAACGTGCAAACCCGCATGGCCAAGCTGCGCGACGGCGTGGCCGAGGCGACCTTTCTGGCCATGGCGGGCCTTAACCGGCTGGGCATGGAGGACGTGCCGCGCAAAGCCATCGACGTGGACGATATGCTGCCCGCCCTGGCCCAGGGCGCCATCGGCATCGAACGCCGCGCGAACGACACCCGCATCGCCGCCCTGCTTGAGCCGCTCCACCACGCCCCGACCGGCCACCGCATCGCGACGGAGCGCGCATTCCTCCGCATCCTCGACGGCTCCTGCGAGACGCCCATCGCCGGTCTGGCCGAGATCGCGGACGGGTCTATTCGCCTCCGCGGCGAAGTACTCCGCCCCGATGGCTCCGATCTGGTCGAGGAGGCGGGCGCTGCACCCCTCTCCGATGGCGTGGTCCTGGGCGAGGACCTGGCGCAGCGCCTGCTCGACCGTGCGCCCGCGGGCTTCTTCGATTGGCGCGCCGATGCCTAGCGATCCGCCCGCCACCAGGCGCTGGGCCAACGCGCACCACCCCGCTTGCCGCACCGATCTCGACGGACTAGGCCCTGACCATGGGCCGTGCACAGGCCAGCAGGAAAGACATCTCCATGGGCGAAATCCTTCTGGTCCGTCACGGGCAGGCCAATTCAGGGGCTACGACCGAGGCGGACTACGACCGCCTCTCCGATCTGGGCCACCGGCAGGCCCGCTGGCTGGGCGAATGGCTGCAGGCCCATGATGCGCAATTCGATCACATCCTCTCCGGCACGCTGCGCCGCCAGCGGGAGACGGTCACCGGCATGGGCTTTACCGCCGACGAAGACTCACGCCTCAACGAGCTCGATTATTACACGCTGAGCGCTGCCCTGACGGCAGTGAAGGGCGTGCCCCATCCGGGCCCCGACGGCTTCGCCGACCACATGCCCCAGGTCTTCGCCGCCTGGCAGGCCGCCGAGATCGAAGGGGCCGAGCCCTACACCCAATTCGAAAGCCGTGTCCGCGACCTTCTGGACGAGGCGGCGGTGCCGGGCCGCCGCCTCCTCTGCGTGACTTCTGGCGGGGTGATCGGCATGGTCCTGCGCCATCTCCTGGGGCTGGACCTGACGGCGATGTCCAACGTGATGCTGCCCATCTACAACACGTCGCTCCACCGCATCCGCGTCACTCCAGACCGCACGATCCTGGCGGGCTACAACGCCACCCCCCATCTCGACGCCCCCGCCCGCTCCGCCGCCCGCACGCAGTACTGAGGACGCGCACGCCATGGCCTTCCCGTCAAATAGAGGGTTCGAAAGGTGCTTGGTCGCGGCAGGTCTTTTGCCAAGCGAGTGTTCTCGCCGCCCCGTGGCGTCAGCGGCGATCCCTTTTTCGAGATCAAAGACTGGACACGTCACATAAGTCCGACGTCCCGCAAATCGCTTCCCGATGTGGCGATCAAGTCCCATCGTGCACTCGCCGGGCGTGCTCATCGTCTCGCTTCTATTGGAGCGCTTCGTGAGGCACCCAATCTCGGCGCACGCATTTGGCATAGAAACCGAGAGATGGCTTTGGAGGTATTCCGTCGAAAATGGAGAGACCAACCATTGCCAACCTGATGTGTCGGGCGCCTCTTCAACCGCGTTCTGTCGTTTCCCGTCGGATTTGACCAGGCGTGCGTCCTTCGATCTTTCGGATCACCGTCGTCATATGGCTCTGCGATCCAAAGCCTGCCGTGTAAGCGACCTCTGCCAGCGGCATGTTTGTCTCTCGCAGCAGATGTGTGGCACGCGCCACCCGCAACTGGACAAGATATTGATGTACCGACTGACCGACGACGCGGCGGAAGATGCGAGCGAAGTGGTACTGGCTGACACCGGCATGGGCCGCGATCCGGCCAAGCGAGAGCGGCTCGTCGAGGCGACTTTCCATCAAGTCCACCGCTGCCCTGACCGGAATTGGCCAGTCGGCCGACCCCCCGGCGCTTTCTTCCGAGATACGCTTTGCCAGCCGCGAGGCGATGGACAGGACAAAGGCGTCGACATCGCGCGGCCGCGGACCCTCGGTCCCACGCTCCGGAGCGGCGACGATCATGTCCGCCAGCGCGGCGGTCGTCGGATCGGCCATATGCAGCCGCTGGTCCGTGGTGGAGAAGAGCGGATCGAGCGAGAACCCCGCACCAGTGTTGGCGCTCGGCAAGACGATACCGACGCTCCTCCTTTCGCGCATGATTTCGAGGGTGCGGATCGTGTCGGCAACCGGGAAGAAAGAACAGGTCCGCGGTGGTGCCTTGCATGCCGACACGGCATGGGCTGCGTCGTCCGCCGCCACTGCGAAGCCCGACATCCGCTGATCTCGGTGTAGGTCGAGATAGACGGTGCCCGGCAGCAGTCGAACCGCCTGCACACCAGGCGGCACCACGCGAAATTGGAGCCCGTCCGAGGTCGTCTCGGTCGAGGTCTCGTCTGGACACCCACCCAGCAGCGCGCGTCGAAAGAGCAGCTTCTCGCGGTCCATGTGGTGGACATGTGCGACATCGAACATTTGATCTTTCACGCAGACCGGGTTTGCAGGATTCGACGGATTGCGCGTCATCTGGCGGTGTCCAGTCACAGGCCTTCGGTTCCTCACGTCTGGACCGTCCTGGAACGACGGATGGAGCTGATCGCGACGTGATCGTGGCCGCCGGTCGTGGCCGCTTGCTCTGGCGATCTCGCGGTCGACCAAGTTGTCGGCGCGCCTTTCCTTTTCCTGGGGGGAAGAACGATCACGGCCGCGCGCGAAGATCGGCACACAGCCCACCGATTTGAACATGCGCTGCGGGCTTTGGAACCGACCGGGCATAGAGCCGGAGCTGCTGAAACAGGGGCGCCAGAGACAGCCGTCCTGGTCTGCCACGCGACAGGTGCGCCTTGCCTGCGGGCGTAAGATGAGCGCGATGTCGGGCAAACGGGACGGCTCACCCACCCGTTGGGAGTAAGCCCAGTTCTCTCACCCGCATCGATATCTACCACATTCGTGCGTCGGAGCGTCAGTCTGGTGTGACACGGGCGGTGCCCATCCGCCGAGGCAGTAGATGGCAACGTTTGGGCAACTTCGGGAAAGATGGACGGTTCGTTTGGGGGTCACCTTCTGTGCATGGCCATTCGGCGCGGCACACGGCTGCTTCGGGGCCCGGTCCGCATCCTTCGATGCCTCAACGGGAGACGTGATTCATGTCCCAAGACCAGACACTTGACCCAAGCCTTGGCGCCACGGGCTGTGGGCGCACTCAGCGAGGCGCAACGGTACTTGCCGGCCTCTGCGCGGTCGCCTCGGCGTTCGCGACATCCGCCGCAGCCGAGGTGATCGTCCGTGGCGTGGAAGGCGCGCCACTCCACGAGGCCCGCCCTGCTCCTAGCGCGGTGGCGCCGGACCATATGCTCGTGGTCGCGCAGCCCAGCCCTTCGGAGATCAACGAATCCTTTCTCGGCCCCGTGCTTCTGATGAAGTCGGCCCATGTCGACCTCGAAGCAGGCACGGCGACCCTCCCGTTGCGTGAAGGGCAACTGGAGTCGGGCGAAAAGGTCTGGTTTGTCGTGACCGACGTCTCCGACCGCGACCTCGCCCAGCTCCATGGCATTCCCTACGCCGCAAAGATGGCCTACGGCCTGACCGAAGAGGCGTACCGCACGGCGCATATCGAAGCGGACGGAACGTGGACCTTCGACGGGGGCGCCGTCGACTTCTCGCCCGAATGGTCCGTAACCCCAGGTGAGGCGCCATCTACCTTCCCGCCGACGGCCCATCAGCCCGGTGCGATCGGCGACGCCGACTATTCGCCGCTCGTCCACATCTCGAATGCGGGTAAGGATCCCGTCTTCAACGCACCCGTTCTCGCTTTCGACATGTCAGCCGAGGAACTCAACGCGTTCTGCGATGGCGACCCTGACTACTCCATGGTTCACGACAAAGTCGTCTCGATCTGCCCGGAGGATGGCACGGCGACGATCCGGATGACCCTGGGCTACACGTTCGGAAAGCCGATCTTCTACCTATCGACGGATTCCAACGACGAACTGATCGCCACGCTGGAGGAGGCCATCTATGCCCCCGCCATGAAGGGCCTGCCCTTCGCCAATGAGGACGCCGATCCCGGCGAGGCCGCCGAACGCATCTACGCCTTCGCCAATGGCCCTACCGGTATCGAGAACCCGCATCGTCAGGGCGTGAACTCGACGCTTGGCGGCGACGGCCGTGGCCCTCTGAACGTGCTGGGCGGTATCCCGACGCTTAACCTCGATTATTCGCCGATGTGGCGGCTCTTTCCAGCGAAGTGGACCGAGGAAGCGATCTCCAAAGGCTACCGGACAAGGATGTCCGACGCGATCTGGATCGAAGACATGGCCGCCAAGGGCTACATCACGTCCCTCGATGATGGCCCGCTCCGCGCCGTCGGCCTCATCGTGAACTGCCCCGTCGTCTACCGCGTCAACTGACACAGTAGACGACATCCCCAGGCGCGGCAGGCCCCACCCTACGGCCGCGCCGACTTGCCGCCCGCGTTTCTCTCCCCCCGCGCGGGCGGCTCTTTCCCAATCGTCGCTGTCACGAGGTCAAACTGCCATGCGCTTTCCCTCTTTCCCCACACTCCTCATCCAACTCGGTTTTGCTACCGGCCTCCTCCTCTACGCCACTCTCGCATCCGCCGAGGAGCCCGTGTCTCTCATGTTCGGCGATCCCGCAGAACGTCATGTCGAGATCGTCTTCGGGGCCGACAGGTCCGGGCCCGAGGCTTTGGTGATCACCACGCGGCGCGTCGGCAATCCCGGCGCGCGTCTGTCGATCTCAATCGACCGGTCACAGAACTGGATTTTGCGCCGCATTCTGACCGAGGACGATTGCAGCTTTGACAACCTCGGTGCGACCTGCCGCGTCACGGTCGCGGGGGACACCGCGAAATACAACGCCTTCGTCATCGGCTTCGCCCGCGCCAAGACCGCCCATGTCGCCGTCGAGAACGCCGCGACGATGGAAATGAGTGACGACATCGACCTCGACGGTTTTCGGGCCGCCTACGGCCCCGAAGCGGCCGCGCGCGGCGCTTGACAGCCTTTCGCAACGGAGCAGACAGACATGAATACCTCAATCATCGAGGCCTTGCAGGCGATCTTGGCCTATGAGTTGGCGTCCCACCAACAGCACTGGTTGCACGCCCAGATCCTCGAAGACCTCGGGCATCCGGGGCTCGCCGCCAACTGGCTGGAAGAAGCGGCCGAAGAACTGGAGCACGCCCACGAAATCGTCCATCGCCTGGCCTTTCTTGGCGTGAGCCCGACGAGCGAACGCGCACCCATGCGTGTCGGATCGACCCTGCCGGAGATCATGACGCTGGACGCAGAGGCCGAGGCGGAGGGTATCGGTCGCTATCGTACCGCCGCCGCGTTGGCGCTGGAGGCACAGGATTTCGGCACCTACGAGCTGACAGCGCGCCTGCTCGCCACAGAGGAGCGTCACCTCGCCTGTGTCCGCGCCCAGATTGCTCAGATTGAGTCCATGGGCGAGGCGGGATATGCGCAACGCTTCGCCGCAGCGCCGGGCGATGACGGCTCCTTCACCGCGTTGCGAGCGGTGCACTGAGCCCATGAACGCTGTCCCCGCCGGCAAGCGGGCCGAGCCCGGCGCCACGGGGCAGGCGGATAGCGGCGCGGCACAGATCAAACGCCGTGCCGCGCTCACGTCCTTAACCGCAACAGCCGGTCTCGCGGGTGCCAAGCTCGCTGCAGCCGCGATTACCGGCTCTGTGGCGCTGCTTGGCGCGGCACTTGACGGTATCCTGGACCTTGCCGTGACCGCGCTCACCTTTTGGGCGGTTACGGCATCCGAACGTCCGGCAGACGCCGACCACCCCTATGGCCATGGAAAGATCGAAAGTCTCGTAGCGCTTTTTCAGGTGGTCGTGCTGTGCGGGACGGCCACTTTCGTCGGTCTTCAAGCTGCCGCACAGCTGCTGACGCACGAGATGTCGATGCGGACCGATGCGATGGGCATGACGGTCATGGTGGTGGCCCCCCTCGTGATTGTGTCGCTTGCGGTATCCGTCGGTGTGGACGGCTGGCGCGCACATGCCCTATCGATCGCGGCGCGTCGGACGGGCTCGGCGGCACTGGCGGCGGATGCGATCCACTTTCGCACCGATATGTGGACGACTTTGGTCGTGCTGGGTGGCGTCGGCGCGGCCTTCCTCGGCCTGCCCGAGGCGGACCCGATCGCCGCCCTTGTGATTGCGGCCACCATGGGTTGGGCTGCTTTTAAGTTGGGATGCGAGACGCTCACCACGCTTGCCGATGGCGTGCCGCCCGACCTTGCCGAACGCATTGCCGCAGCCGCAGCGCCGCCACCGGATGCCTCCATCGCGCGTATTCGCACGCGCCCCATCGGCGCGCGTCACGCTTGCGAGGTTGCGTTGCGCGTGCCGCCCGGATGGACGGTCGCAGAGGCGGACGCCCTGTGCGCGGTGATCAAGGACCGTGTGCGCCATGCCGAAGGGCTATGCGACGTGGTCGTGGTCACGTCAGCGACGAAACATCAACAAGAAGCCTCGCCCTGATCGCGCAACGAACCCGCCCGCTTGGGAAAGAGGGGCTCCGTCCGGCGCGGTTAGCTGCGCCCAGAGACATCGAAAAACGGAACCCCCTCATGGCCAGCTACCGTATCTGCCTCGCCCTTCTGACGTTTGCCGTGGCCCCGGCCGCCATGGCGGAGGATGCCGTGCCGTGGGAACCGCTCCGTTTCGGCACCATCGCCCAGGACTTTGCTGCCCCCTGGGCACCCCCTCCCGATGGGTCTTCCGGTGCCCCGCGGCAAGGTTGGCTGGGCGTGCAAGATGGGTTCTTCACGCGCGAATGGCACCTGGCCTATGACAACACCGAGATCGAAGACGGTGAGGATCGCCAGACCGCGCTTTTCCGTTACAATCGACCACTCACCCGTCGCTTTTGGTTCGGCGCGGAGGTTCCCTTCATCGTCGACGAAGGCGGTGAGACCGATTTCGGCGACGTCACCGTGACAACGCAGATCATGTTGCGGGAAACGCGCGACCTGTCGCTCAACTGGTCCAACGCCCTGCGCCTGCCGACCGGTGAAGCTGAGACGGGCGGCGACCTGTGGGCCTTCGACACGGGACTGAACCTTTGGACCGACCTGGGCGCAGGCATCTCGGCGCGGGGCGCGATCGGCTACGGGAGCGACGAGGGTGGCAACGGCATCGCGCGCGTCTCGGCCGCGCTCGGCCAAACGATCAACCCGCGCCGCATCGGCTTGGGCGGTCAGTTCACCTACTCTGTTGCGGCATCCTATGTGGATCCGGAGGATGGCGACGACCTCACCACGCTCACGCCGGCCCTACGCATGCGCTTGGCACGCGCCCCGATCTTCGGGCTGCTCGGCGTCGAAATGCCCGTCGGCGGCGCGGGCGAGGACAGCTTTGAGCAGCGCGTGATCCTCCAGATCGTGCGCGGTTTCTAGGCCCTTCTCATCAGATTCGTGCCGCCGCCCGGTAGGCAGTGGGTGTCGTCGCTTCCTGCACCGACATGCGTGCGGCCATATGCGCGGAGGATACGAAGCCGCAGGCCGTGGCGATCCAATCCAAAGGCGCGTCCCCTTCGACAAGCATCCGCTTGGCGCGCTCAAGGCGGCACTGCGTTACGAAAGCAGCGGACGCCACGCCCATGGCCGCCTCGAACGCGTGGTCGAAGTGGAACGTCGGCACCCCCGTCTCGGCGGCGAGCATCGCCGTGGTGATCGGCCCGTGCAGCGCGGCCTCGATCCGCTCGCGGACGCGCCGCATCTCCGCAGGCGAAAGCGTCAATCGTCGCAAGGCGGTCTCTCCCCGCTCCGCATGGACGAGCAGTCGCGCCACGACCTGACGCAGCAATCCGTCGATCATCAATGTGCCCGACAAACCTTCCGTCGCCGCATGGACCCACATCGCCCGCAGCGCGCCAGTGATGTCGGGATCGGGGATCTGTCGCCCGCCCAACCGCGCCAATGCGGCGTCGGCCCGAGCGGGGTCGCCGCCGATCAGGCGGCACAGGTCCGCTTGCGCCGCCACCATGCCGACGACCGTGTGGTCGCCCTCCACTTCGAACCGCGCGGAAGAACGGGCAGGCTGGCAGATCACGATGCCCGGCCTGTTGATGACGGGGCGTGCGCCGTCTCCCATATCCATTCGGCTGTGGGTGACCGCATTGCGGAGCGCCACGCCCACGAAGAACGCATCCTCGGTCTCGCTGGTCGTCTCGTGGGAGCCCTGCTGAGACAGGATCAAGCCCACCGGCAGCGAACCGACGACCTGCCGCTCGACGTGGAAGGGCGCATAGGCCGTCGCGTAGAAGTCGAGATAGGCCCCGACACCGCTCATTCCCTGAGCGCTTTGCGATACCGTCCGGGCGGCATTCCGATATGCTCCGAGAAGAGCGCGGTCATGTGGCTCTGGGAGGAGAACCCGCAGGCATAGGCGATGGCGGCGATCGGTTCATCCCCCTTCAGCATACTCTTTGCCGTCTCGAGGCGGCGGGCGATGATGTATTGGTGCGGAGTTATGCCCATCGTCATGCGAAAGGCGCGGGCGAAACGGACCGGTACAACCCCTGATGCCGCGGCGAGGTCGGCGACACCGAGGCTCTCGTGGAGGCCCGCTTCAATACGGTCGAGCGCGCGGCCCAGCTGCACCGGCGACAGCCGGTCGAGCGCAAGGGCCGGCGCTTTACGTCCTGATGGATTGCGCCTCACGAGAGCTACGCAGATTGCCTGCGCCATCGCATCTGCCACAAGGGCGCCTCCCGCGGACGGTGCGACTAATTCGTGATGCACCGCCTGCGCCAATCCTCGCAGCGTTGCATCGTAGCATTCATTGTAGGACAGCAACTCGACCTGCTCAGGATCGCCTACGAGCATCTCGGATTTTACGTCATCCATGATCTGGCGTGACAGAGTGATTTGAAAATTGGTGACTAGACCTTCGGTTTCGACCCGGGCTGCGTTGCCTGCGGCGGTGAAGAAGAGCCCACCTGGGCGCCAGACTACGTCCTTTCCGCCGCTGCGGTTCTCGACATCGTTGATGCCGATGTGCTTGCCGGCCAAGCAGAGTTCCAAGACGTGGAAGTCGTTCCGTGGTGCGTCAGCGCAAAATGATTGCTGCTCGACGACGAAGGCTTCGACACCGCTCCAATTTGCATCGAAAGAACTCGTGCGAACTACACCTGTTTGAATACCCAACTCACGCGCCAGATCCTTTGGCGTCTGGAGAACGTTCCCCCTCATCGCGTCGCCTCCTTCCGATATCGCCCGGGCGGCATGCCGATATGCTCCGAGAAGAGCGCGGTCATGTGCGACTGCGAGGAAAACCCGCAGGCATAGGCGATCTCGGCCAAAGGTTCGCTGCCCGCCAGAACCATCGTCTTCGCCCGCTCCAGCCGACGGGCGATCACGAAGCGATGCGGCGTCTCCCCGGTGGCTGCCTTGAAGGCACGGGCGAAAGCGGGCACGGGCACGCCCACCGCCTCGGCGAGCATCGCCACCGTGATGGAGCCATCGAGATGGGCCTCCATGACATCCACGACATGGGCCACCTGCCGGGGCGTGAGCCGACCCGGGCCGGGCGCGCGCTTGGGCCCGGCCTCCGCGCGCCGAACGAGACGGGCAAGGATCGCATGATAAAGCGCGTCCACTTGCAGCGCGGCCGACGCCCCGCGCGCGGCGGCTTCGCGCCACATCTCGTCCATCAGCCGGGCCAGCATCGGATCGGGTTCCGCGCAGAAGGCGATCCGGTCGAGGACGGAGACATCGGGGATGCCTACCTGATCCAGCGAGGCGCGCACCGCCGCTTCAGGCAGCATGACGAGACGGATGTCGTGCGCCCCAACCACGTCGTAGTGGCATTGGGTCCGGGCCGGGTGGAAGACCGGCGCATTTCTGATTTCCGCGTATTCTCGCACACCATCGCCGGCATCCACCAAGGCCCGCCCAGGTTCGTTGCGCAGGACGTTGGCGAGCACGAAGGTCGACCCGTAATCGTCGTGGATATCCACGTCCCCGTGCCGCGCCGTCATCAGGTCGATCGACACCGATCCGGCCGCGCGATATTCCTGCCGGAGCGGGGCGTAGGCCTCTTGATAGAACTCGGTAAAACCACCCATCTTCACACCCTCACTGTCGCCGCACCGGGCGCCCGGACGCGTCGGTGCCCACGCAGCGCCGGAACGCCGCATCCATTCCCGCGCGGTCGCCCAAACCGCAGAACCGCGCGATGACGTCGAGGTCCAGGCGCTCCTCCTCCGGGCGCTCCGCTTCCTCGGCCAGCCATTCGCGGGCGCGGTCCACGCGGCGTTCCTGCAAATAGTCCGATGGCGCGATCCCCGTGGCGGATTCGAAGGCCGCGACGAAGTACCATGTCGGCAGTTCCAATGCCTCCGCCAGACGCCCGAGGGACAGGTCCAGCCCCAGGCACGCCTCTATCAGGTCCACGGCCCGCATCATCTGCGCGGTGCTCAAGGTCGGCTCGGCAGGGGGGCTGGCCAGCGCACCGGTGGAGAAGTTCGACACCAGCGCGGTGCAGAACTTCTGCGCCAGCGCGTCGGCGGCCAGGCGGTCACGCGGCGGGTCGACTTGTAGCGTGCGAAACAGGGGCGTGACCTCTGGCACCATGAGCGTGTTGAAACCCAGGAGGTCCGATCCCTCGCCGCCGCGCCGCAAGAGGTCGCGGGCGGTGCTCTCCATCATCTCCGCATCCAGCGTCACCTGCAGGAACAATCCGGTGCCGTGAATGTCTATCCGTCCGTCCCGTCCAGCAGGAACGAACGAGACGAGGCCCGGCAGGGCATCGACATTGGGTGAGGTCAGCATTCCGTCGATCCTGGCCGTGCCCCGGGCCGCGCCCTCGACCGAGAATTCCAGAAAATGGGAATCCATTGCCGGAGAGTCGAAGACCGCATCGTCCTGAAAGGCCCAATGGGCGCGGATCGCCGCGTCCTGCGGAAGGGGCAGCGCCTCCGTGACGCCGCCATGGCCCTCGATGAAGCCTTGCAAGGCGGCCCCCCGCATCAGCTTGCGCGTCTGCCTCCTCATCGCGTCGCCTCCTTCCGATACCGTCCCGGCGGCATGCCGATATGCTCCGAGAAGAGCGCGGTCATGTGCGACTGCGAGGAAAACCCGCAGGCATAGGCGATCTCGGCCAGCGGTTCGCTGCCCGCCAGAACCATCGCTTTCGCCCGCTCCAGCCGACGGGCGATCACGAAGCGATGCGGCGTCTCCCCGGTGGCCGCCTTGAAGGCACGGGCGAACTGGACGGGAGGGCGGTTCGCGACGGCTGCGAGGTCTTTGATCCCGATGGCGCCGTCGATGGCCTCTTCGATATAAGCTGTGATGCGGAGCAGCTCCTTCGGCCCGAGCGGCGCGGCGACCCGCGGCCGTCTCGGGGCTTCGCCAAAGGCAAGCAAAAGCTCGACGGACAGCTCCATCGCGGCCGCCTCCACCAGCAGACGCGCACCCGGTCCCCGGCGGCGCAGCGCATCGAACTGCCGTTCGATGGCGCGCGACAGGGCTGGGCGCAGGAAGGGCGCGCGCAGGTCGATCCGCCCGAGGCCCCCCAAGGCGGGCTCCTCTTCGATCACCGCGTCGAAAACGGCTCGGTCGACCCGGAGGATGACGTTCTCCATCGACCCGCGGAAGTCGTAGCACTGCGTGACGCCGGGCGGCATGACCGTTATCACGCCGCCATGAACGCGACCGTCATAGATGCGCGTTTCATCGACCGTCATGACGAGGTCGCCCTTCGACAGACGACTGTAGATCAGTGTCAAATCCTCGGACGGGCCCGCCTTAGCTTCGTGGTCGCCCCAACGCGCCCGAACCCCAGAGATTGCAGTGTCGGGCGGATGCAGAAGATCCGTCCCCGGCAAATCTTGCAACGTGGCGAGAAAGTCGGACATGTTCCGTGCCGCGTGACGCGCGGTGGTACTCATCGCGTCGCCTCCTTCCGATACCGCCCGGGCGGCATGCCGATATGCTCCGAGAAGAGCGCGGTCATGTGCGACTGCGAGGAAAACCCGCAGGCATAGGCGATCTCGGCCAGCGGTTCGCTGCCCGCCAGAATCATCGCCTTTGCCCGCTCCAGTCGACGGGCGATCACGAAGCGATGCGGCGTCTCCCCGGTGGCCGCCTTGAAGGCACGGGCGAAGTGCATCTGCGGCACGCCCGTTTCGGCGGCCAGACGGTCGGTGGTCAGCACCTCTTCCAGATGGGTGTCGATCACCTCCAGCACGCGGGCCAGTTCGGCGGGCGACAGCGCGGCGCGCGCAGGCAGTTTCACGGGCCGCTCACCGTGATCGAGGAGGCGGGCCAGGATTTGCCGGAACAGCCCGTCCACCATCAGCGCATCGGAGGCGCCCCGTGCGTGCGCATGGGTCCACATCGCCTGCATGGCGCGGCCGATCACCGGGTCGGCGATCTGACGGGCATGGACCCGCTCCAGCGCCGTGCGCGTGCGGGACGGATCGTCGTCGATGAGGGCCAAGACAGAGGATTCGTCCACAGCTAGGCAGAGCATTTGATGGTGGCCGGTGCAGTCGAAAAGGACCTCCGTCCCTGCGACCACGGGCGTTACGATCCCGGTTCTGGGAAGCAGCGTATCCCTTCCATCGCCGCTATCGATCTCGCCGGAGAATCCCTCCACATGAAGAGCTGTTGCCATGGCGAACGATGTGCCCGCCTCGTCCACCGTGGCGTGGCTATTCTGGTCCACCAGCATCATTCCAACGGGGATTGAGCCCGCCACGCGTTGCTCCATATCGAACTGTCCGTAGGCGGATCGGCAGAAGTCCAGGAACCCGGTCGCACCATTCATCGCGTCGCCTCCTTCCGATACCGCCCGGGCGGCATGCCGATATGCTCCGAGAAGAGCGCGGTCATGTGGCTCTGGGAGGAGAAGCCGCAGGCATAGGCGATGGCGGCGATGGGCTCTCGGCTTTCGGCCAGCAGGCGTCGCGCCTCGGCTAGCCGCTGCATGGTGAGCCAGGCATGGGGGGCCATCCCGACTTCACGCTTGAACTGGACCCGCAGCACGGAGGGCGGCAGGCCCACCTCGGCGGCCAGCGCGTCGAAGGCGGGCGGGTCCTCCATCCGGTCCATCAGGAGGGTTTGGACGCGCGCCACCGCGGCCGCCTCGTTGTGGCCCGCCGCCTTCGCGTCGAGCCGCACCTGCTGCGCGCCCACGGTGGAATAGGCGCGCAGCAGGTGGTGGGCGATCACGCTTTCGAAGGCATCGACCATCAGGGCGAAGGCGGGGCCGGGGCGCGCGATCTCGTGCAGGAGCGCGGGCGCGAGACGGTCGAGGAACCGGTCGGGCACCCCGATCGCGTCGATCACCTCCGCGCGCGCGGGATCGTGGCCCTCGGCCTCGGCCAGGGCCGAAAGGCGCGTGTGATCGAGATAGATGTGAAGGATGTCCACCTCTTCGGGCATCCGCCATTGGGACGGTCGCAGCGCGGGGGCGAGGGTCACGGTTCGCAGCCGGTCGACCACCCCCGATGCCACACCGTCATAATATCTTTCGACGCCCGCACCTCCGCCCAACTGGTAGACCAGTAGATGGTCGGTCCCGATCAGGGTTGGTGACACGCCGTCGCTTTGTCGCTGCAGCAATCGCCGGGCCCGCAGATGACGCCCGCGCCCATCGCCCAGCACCGTCTGCTGGACCGGCATGTCCCGGTCGATCACCTCAGCCTGAGAGATAAGCGGCCCCCTCATCGCGTCGCCTCCTTCCGGTACCGCCCGGGCGGCATGCCGATATGCTCCGAGAAGAGCGCGGTCATGTGGCTCTGGGAGGAGAACCCGCAGGCATAGGCGATCTCGGCCAGCGGTTCGCGACCTTCGGCCAGCATCCGCGTGGCATGGGCGAGGCGGCGGGCAATCAGATGCTGGCGGGGCGTGCGCCCGGTGGCGGCCTTGAATGCCCGCGACAGATGCGCGGGGGCCACCCCGACCTGCGCGGCCAATCCGCCCCAGCCAAGGCCATCCGCCTGCGTGTCCACCACACCGCCCACCGCGACCAGATCGGCGAAGAACGCCGCTGGGTCTTTCGCCGCATCTATCATCGTTTCCTCACCCCGGACGCGCATCCGCCCCTCCTGATCCCAGCGATGCGCGAGATATTGACCGTGGTCCGAGCGTGATCTTTCACCCGGAGACGGTCTTTCAGATTCCTAGCGCGCCGGTCGTACCGATCCCCAATCCTAAAAGAGCTAGGGCAGATCGAAGGGCAGTCACGACGACCGGGAAGATGCATTCATGCATCGCCGGAGTTCGCCGCCTCGGCGCCTATCAAGAGCGTTCGAGAAGGGCTTCCCGTGGTTCCAGCACGTCCGGCAAATTGACGCGCATCACCGTTCCCGCTTCCCCGGTGCGCCCGACGGCAAGCGTTCCGCCCAGCCCTTCGACCAGAACGCGTGTCGTTAGCAGGCCGATGCCATGGCCACGGACCTCTTCACCCGTGATATCTTCGCAGGGTTCGCGAAACCAGGACAGGACCGCCAGCGGCAGACCGGGCCCGGCATCCTCCACCTCCACCGCGGCGTCCGCACCGATTGTCAGGAAACGGAGGCGCACGAGGCTCGACCCGCCAGCCCGTGCGGCGTTGTGGACAAGGTTGAAGAGGATCCGGAAGACCGCAACCTGGCGATTGGGGCGTATCTCCAGGCCAAGCGGGACGCCGACCGTGAAGTCGGCGGCGGTTCCATCGACAGCAGATTCACATGCAAGCGCAATCAGCGCATCCAAGTCCGACGGCAGCGCGTCCTCGCCCGGCGCTTTGGGGCTATCGATCTCCCGCTCCAGCAAGGCGAGGGCACGCTCCAAGGCGGCCATGATGGACTCGGCACGCCGACATCTGTCGTCCACCTCCGCCTGCGCCAACACGCTGGCATGCAGCATCGCGGGGCTGAGCATGTTGCAAAGATCGTGGGCAAGGCCACGCAGCGCAAAGTCTTCCGCCATCTCTGAAGCCTCCTATGCGTCACTCAAGACGGACGATCTGTCTGTCAGACCCTAGTGACATGTCGGATGCGCATCTTTGCCATTCGGTTCGGAGCCTTTCGAATTTGTGCGCTCAATCCAGCGCGCGTAGCATCCAGCGATGACGCTCATGGGCGACCAATCGTTCGCCCAGGATGCTCGTCGTGCCTTCGTCATCGGCGGCGCGCGCCACATCGAGGGCCGCACGCAATGCATCGATCATATTGCCATGGCCGTCGATCAGGACATGGCGCATCACGTTGGCCGGTGGGAATGAGGCCCGGCACTGAAAGATCGGAACCACGACCTCGTCGGCATGGTCGGCAATGGCGGGATGATCGAGCGCACGAATGCGTTCGCCCAGAAGATCGAGGGCCTCCCAAAGTTCACGATACTGCTCGCCGAAGAGGAGGTGCAGCGTTGAGAACTGTGTGCCGGTCACGTTCCAATGGCACGAGAGCGACGCAGTCGCCAGGCGGCACGTATTGCCCAGGACATGCTGCAGAGCGTCTGCAACCGCGCCAAAGCCTTTGTCTTCTTGATGAATTGGGTCGTCAAGCATGGCGGTTTCTCCGGCGGCAACGGGACGGCCCTCACGTGATGTGTCCGGGCATTTGTCGTGCGCGTCCACCTGACGTCTGCTCCGATTTTTCCAAATCGTGCTGTTTTGATGCGGATGGCACAAAAGCGCGTCTCGGCAACGGAATGACCGCTTTTCGAAAGATCGGACTTCTCGGCGCGCGTTAGCTGATCGCCGAACGGCACCCGGTCACAGGCGCGACGCGCCTGCCCCAAGTCCTTGGAGACGCCCCGCGATGAAGGATACATTCACAACCGAGAACGCCGCGATGCTGCTGATCGACCATCAAGTCGGAACGGCGAAGCTTGCGCGGAACATCGACCATGGCACTTTGGTCGCGAATACACGCGCGCTTGCACGGGTGGCTGTTGGAACTGGAATGCCGCTCCTCCTGACCACGAGCCAGGAAACCAACTTCCAAGGCCGCATGTTCGCGGATCTCGAGCAGATCGCGCCCGACGCCTATGCGGCAAGGGTCAAGCGGCCTGGGACTGTCGATGCGTGGCGCTATGCGCCTTTCCATGAGGCCGCGCTCGCCGTGGGGCGCAAGAAACTCGTCGTTGCGGGGCTGACAAACGACGTCTGCACCGTCTTCCCGTCGATCAGTGCCGTAGAGGAGGGCTACCAGGTGCAAGTGGTCGTCGATGCGGGCGGCTCACCGACGCAGGCGGCCGATGACTTCGCGGTGGCGCGCATGCGCCAGTCCGGCGTCGGCATCACGGGCACGAACCAGATCCTGGCCGAGCTTGCCTCCGATTGGTCGACCGAGGCTGGCGGAACCATCTTGGGCGTCATGTACGAGGAAATCCTGCGGCCGATGGTCGAGACCTGAGCCGAAACCGCGCCGCGCGCGCGAAAGGAGGAAGCAGTCATGCGCGATGACCGCCCGGGGACAGGAACGGCTGTCCATCTCTTCATTCGCGCCAAGCCGGGCAAGCGTCACACGCTCCTCACGCATATTGCAGACCTGTTCGATACCATGCGCGCGGAGCCGACCTTCGTCAGCGCTGCCGTCCATCCGGTGCTTGATGCCGAGGACGAACTCCATGTTTACGAGATCTGGTCCGAGCCGCGCGCGGCGCTTGAGATGCGCTTGAAGGTTCATCCCGCGTTTGCACGCTACCAAAAGGTGGCCGCCGACCTCGTCGTGATGATGCGACCGACGTTCCTCGCGCATCCGCCGCTCTGGCCAGCGCCAGACGGCTGAGGCAGCGCTGCCATGTCGTCGAGCGGGCTTAGGCGGAACGGGATATCGACCGGACGAAGGACTCGATCGCCGCGTTTTGGTCGGACAGCGTGCCCCCGAGACCCGCAGCCGCCAGCGCTGCGAGCCCGTGGGCAAGACCCCATGCTTCCAGGAAAAGACTTTCGCCCGATCCCCCGGCGGCGGCGAGAGCGTCTGCCAACTGGTCCGACGCATTGGGGATCCCGAAATCCGTCTGCAAGGCCTGTGCCCGCCCGCTCTCCCCGTCCGGAGAGAACATCAATGCGAACAAGTGCGGTTCCTCATTTGCGAACCGAACATAAGAGCGGCCCGTCGCTGCCAACTTCGACGGGCCGGAGGTGCCGCGTGCGCCGTCTGCCATTTTCTGCGACAGCATCCGGAAGCCGTGCACGACGACGGCGTCTAGCACTTCGTCCTTCGACCTGAAGTGCCGGTAAGCCGCGCCTGAGGTGACACCCGCGCCGCTGGTGGCGTCCCGCAGCGAGAACGTGCTGGCGCCGTGTGCGCGGACATGCGCGACCGCGGCCGCGATAAGTGCCGCCCGAAGGTCCCCGTGGTGATGGCGTTTGCGCCCAACCGTTCCGGAACTCTGATCCGTCTTGGAAGACGTCTTTGCATCATCGCCCATGTAAGCAGTGTTGACATAGGGGTCCACCAAGCGCAAGTAAGCAGTGCTTACAATTGCGAGGGCCCGATGATTGATCCAAATGCTACGGCGCATACGAAAGAGCGCCCGCCCCCAGAAGCGATGTCCATCACGGCTCCGTTTGGCACTTTGGCGGGACGGCTTTTCCCGCCCGCGGCCAGCGCCAAGTCGGCGTCCGCGCCGATCGTCGTCTGGCCGTCCTTGTTTTCGACCGGCGCCGTCCAGATACGTCTGACGGAACTGCTTCGCGCTGAAGGCCCCGTCCTGGTCGTCGACCCGCCCGGCCACGGCGCCAGCCGCCCTCTGGAGGCGACGGCTCTCACCCTCGCGCAGACAGCGGACGCGACGTTGTCCCTGCTGGAGGAGGCCGGGCTTCGCGGCCCCATACGCCTGGTCGGAACCTCATGGGGTGGCCTGGTCGGACTGGCCATTGCGCAGCAGAACCCGGAAAAACTCGCGCATCTTGCCCTGCTCAACACGCCGTTCGAGCGGGAGCCATCGGCCTGGAATATGACGCGGCTCCTTCCGACGATGGCGCGTTGGATGGGCCGCAGCCGGACCTTCTCCAACGGAGTTGCCCGATCCTTCTTCTTGCCGCAGACCGTGTCGGATCCGACCAACGCAGAGGTCATGGCGGCGCACCATGCCACCTTCCAAGACGGAGACCCGCGCGCCATGGCAGCCGCTGCCATTCACGTCTTCCGGACGCGCGAAGACGTCAAGGCGTGGCTCGGGAATGTGGCCTGTGATGCTCTCGTGATCGCCGGTCGACACGACCCGATGTACGATCCGGCGATGCAGCGCAACGCGGCCACGGCGCTCCCGAATGGGCGCTTCGCCGTTGTCGAAGCGGCACATATCGCGGCGGTCGATGCACCCGAGGACGTCTTTCACATCCTACGCGAAGACTGGGCGGCGCGAACGCCAAAGCCGCAAGCTCAACCGAACGGGGCCATCGCATGAGACAGCGCAACGTCGACCGTACCATCCTCGTGACGGGGGCGACGGGCACCCAAGGCGGGGCCGTCGCGCGACACCTTCTGGCAGAGGGGCTGTCCGTGCGCGGCCTCACTCGGAACCCCGGATCGGCCAACGCCCAGGAACTGGCCGGTCTCGGCGCTCAGATGATCGCGGGCGATCTCCGTGATCCTGCCAGCCTGGATCGGGCGCTTGAAGGGGTTCAAGCGGTGTTCTCGGTGCAGGATTTCTACGCTCCGGGCGTCGGCTACGCGGGTGAGATCGAACAGGGTCGCAACCTCGCCGAGGCGGCCAAACGCGCAACGGTGGACCACTTCGTCCAGTCTACCATGGCTGCCACGTCCGACCCTGGCGACGTCGATCATTTCAGGTCGAAATTCGAAATCGAACGGATCGTGAGGGAGCTCGGTCTCGCCGCCACGTTTGTCGGCACGGCCTGGTTCATCGACAACGTGTCGAACCCGAAGACAGGTGGCGCGATGACGTTTCCCGCCCTCGCCGGGACGCTGCGCCGCGACACGCCCTTTCAGGTGCTGTCCGTGGATGATCTCGGGCGTGCGGTCGCAGCCATTCTCATGGACCCCTTTCGCCACAAAAACGAACGCCGCGATCTTGCGAGCGAGACGACCACCGTTCAGCGGATGAAGGCAGATTACCTTGCCGTGACCGGACGCAGGGCAAAGCGTTGGTGGTTGCCGAACATCGTCTTGCGGCGCGTCGCTCCGGAATTCGCAGCACAGCTGCGCTGGCACGTTTCCCGGGGCTGGACACATGGGCCGGACGCGCTGCGTGATCTGATTGGCGCGCCGACCACATTCAAAGCCTATCTGGCGCAGCACGCGGAAGTGGTCTTGTAGCGTCAGGTTTCGGTAGGAGGACGAAGGGCCAGGCGCCCGCCTTCCGCAATGGCCACTCCAGAGGCAGGCGGATGGGTCCAGCGTCCAAGAAGGTTGATCTTCGCTCTGAACGGGAAGTTGCCCACACCGGTCTGATACATCGCGATAGCGGTTTTTTCTTCGAAAATAGAGTCTTGCCAAAACGGTGCGCCGCCTAATCTTGCACAACCAAAGGGGCTCTTCGGGCTCCTTGATCAACCGGTACGTGTGCCAAGGTGAAGCGGAGAGAGACCATGCCAACAATCTCGACAGGACGTTTCGCCCTTCCGTGTGTCGCGAGCATCGTTCTCCTTCTTGCACCGGTCACGGCGCAGGAGACCGACATTGACGCGCGGATCGCGGCATCCGACACCGGCGTCGGGGTGGAGACGCCAGAGCAGCAAGATGGCCCCGCCCGCCCCGAGCCGACCGCGCCGGCCGAGGCGTCGGTCGAGGCGGGCGAAGCGATCTCCGTGGAGGTGACGCCGACCGACGCGGCTGCGGCTCGGGAAACCGGCACATCCGCCCCCGAAGACCGGATGGCCCAAGCCGTCGATCTGACCGCCGAAGACGTGCCGTTGTCCGCAATCCTGGGGCTTCCGGCACGCGGCGCTGACGGATCCGAGCGCGGTGAGGTCGAGGACGTCATCGTCTCGCTCGCGACAGGTCGCCTGGTCGCCGTCGTCATCGGGTCCGGCGGGCTGCTGGGTCTCGGCGGCGAGACGGAGCGCGTGGACATCGCCGACATCTCCATTGACGCGCTGGGCGGCGCGGTCGTCGTCTCCTCCAGCGGTTCGGAGTAGGCCGCGTGGCGTCGCGCTGGCCCTGGTTGCTGGGCGGCATCGCGGTGCTCGCAGCGGGTGGAGCCGGGTTCTGGCTCCTGTCCCGGACGCCGGAACCTGAAGCTCAGCCCGCGCCGCCACCGCCTCTGATCGAGACGGCGCAGGCACGCGCCATCGAGGAGATCGCCCTTCGCCAGACCGCCTTTCTGCGCCCCGTCGCCGAGAGCCCGGTCCTGCCCGAGACCACGGCGCGTATCCTTGCGGTGTCACCGGAATTCGACCGCGGCCGACGGGTCGCGGCGGGCACTGTTCTGGTCACCCTCGACCCGACACAGGTGGACGGCGACGTGGCCCGCGCCGAGGCTGCGCTGGCGGAAGCGGAAGCGGCCGTCACCGAGGCCCGCATCGAGGCGGAGCGGCAGGAAACGCTAGAGGACCGGGCAGTGGTGGCCGAAACGGTCGTGCAGGGCGCGCTCGTCGCGCTCGCCTCCGCCGAGGCGCGGCTCGACACGGCGCGCGTCCAGCTTCGCCTGGCACGCGATGCGCAGGCCGATACCGAGATCGTGGCCCCCTTCGATGCGCTCATTACGGAGGTCGCGGCCGATCCGGGCGAGTTGGTCGGCCCAACGACGGTTCTTGGCCAGCTCGTCTCGGCAGAGGCGGCGGAACTGGAAGTCGGCATCCTGCCGCGTGATTTGGCGATCATTCCCGGCGGCCCGGCTGCCTTGCCAGGTGCGAAAGTGCGCCTGCGCAACCCAACGGGCGGCCCGATCTTGGCCGAGGGGGTCGTCGCTTCGGTCGAGACGGGATTGTCGGAAGGCACGCGCCTCCTACCCCTGGTGGTGCGCGTGCCGGATCCGTTCGCGGGCGCGCGCCCGCTGCGCCTCGACGCGCTGCTGTTGGCCGAGCTTCCCATCGCGATCGAGGGCGATGGTGCACTGGCTTTACCGTCGCGCGCCCTCAAGCCGGGCGGCCGGGTCTGGGCGGTGCGCGACGACGCGCTTGTGGCGCTAACGCCCGAGCTTCTGCTGCGTCAGGATGATCCAGATGGCGCGCGGGTCATTCTGCGCGCGGGCGACCTGCGCGCAGGCGAGATCGTCATGTTGACCGACCTGCCCGCCGCTTCCGAGGGCCAGGCTGTCCGCACGGGCGAACGTGAGGACGGCGAGGGGGGCTCGTGACGGGCGCGATCCGCTGGTTCCTGCGCAGCCCCGTCGCCGCAAACCTGCTGATGGTCGGACTGGTCGCGGCGGGCCTCGCGGCGCTGACGCAACTGACCGTGCGCACATTTCCTGAAATCGCCACCAACTCGGTCACCGTCACGGTGGTCTATCCGGGTGCCAGCCCGTCGGAGGTCGCCGACGCCATCCTGACCCCCATCGAAGAACAGCTTGAGAGCCTGGAAGGCGTGCGAGAGCTGACGGGCAACGCGGTGCAAGGCCTCGGCACCGTGACCGCCGAACTGACCCAAGGTGCCGATCTCCGGGCGATCCGCGACGATATCGAGACCGAGATCGCGCGCATTACCACCTTCCCGGCCGGTTCGGAGACGCCGCGCGTGACAGAGGTCGACCCCACCGAACTGGCGGTCCAGTTCGTCTTCTCGGGTGACGTGTCGGCCGCCGCGCTGAAAGCGGTGGCCGAGCGGGCGCGCGACGGGCTCGTGGCGCTTCCGAGCGTAAGTCAGGTCTCGCTTGTGGGCGTCTCGGAGGACTTGATCGAGATCGAGATATCCCGCGCTGACCTGGAAACCTACGGCCTGACGCTGACGCAGCTTGGCGGGCGGCTCTCGGCCGAAGTGCTGGACCTGTCGGGCGGCACGATCCGCACCGGCGCCACCGAGATTCAGGTCCGCACGTTGGGTGATGCCGAAGCAGCCGCAACCTTGCGCGATCGCGTGCTCTTCACCGACGCCGCCGGGGGGCGCGTGCGCCTGGGTGACGTGGCCGATGTGCGCGAGGCCAGCGTAGAGGGCGGGCCGGTCGCGACGCTGGGCGATGTGCGCGCGGTCTTCCTGTCGGTCAACCGTGCAGGTGGGGAGCAGGTGCTGGCCGTGGCCGACGCCGCGACGGCCTATATCGAGGACGAGCTACGCCCCAGCCTGCCGCCTGGCATCGACGTCGCGCTTTGGCGCGATGAAGCGGACAGCTTGCGGGGGCGCATCTCGCTGCTGGCGGAGAACGCGGCCATCGGGCTCGCGCTGATCCTCGCCATCCTGACACTGTTCCTCGACTTGCGGGTCGCCTTCTGGGTCGCGGTCGGCGTGGCCGTGACGTTTGTCGGCGCGTTCGCCCCGATGCTGTTCTTCGGCACGACGGTCAACCAGCTCAGCCTCTTCGGCTTCATCCTTGCCCTTGGCATCGTCGTCGACGACGCCATCGTCGTGGGCGAGAACAGCTATGCTGAGCTAGAGAAAGGCGATGCCGAGGACGCCGCCGACCGCGCGGTGATGCGGGTCTGGCGGCCCATCGTCTTCGCCGTGACCACATCCATCGCGGCTTTCGTGCCGCTTCTGCTTCTGCCCGGTTCGTCGGGCAGCTTCATCGCGCCCGTTGCCGCGGTCGTGATCTACCTGCTCTGCCTGTCGATGATCGAAAGCTTCTTCGTCCTGCCGCGCCATCTGTCGCATATCCGCCTGACCGAACCACGCCGCTACTCGCCGCGCCGGGTCACCGACTGGCTGCGCGACCGCGTTGATGACGGGTTCACCCGCACCCGAGAGAAACGCCTGCGCCCGGTGGTCGAGGGCGCGACGGCCCATCCCGTCTTCGCCATCGTGGCCTGCCTTGCCGTCTCGGCGCTGGCGGCAGGCGCGCTTGCGGGGGGCAAGGTGAAGTTCGTCTTCTTCCCCGAGATCGAGGGCAACTTCGTCACGGCCACACTAACCATGCCCGATGGCACCGCGCCTCAGGCCACCGCCGCCGCTGCCCGTCGGCTGAGCACCGCCGCCGCGACCGCTGCCGAGGAGATCGGAGAGGCGGGTCTGCTGCGCGACGTGGCCGTCTCCATCGGCTTCTCGGGGCGGTCCTCACCCGACGGCGGCGGCGGCACATCCGCGGGCAGCGTGGCGACGGTCGAGGCGCGGCTCAAGGACAGCGCGCAGCGCGAGACCGCGGCAGAGGCTTTCCGGCAGGCCTGGTCGCAAGCGGCGGGCGCGGTGCCCGGTGCCCGCTCCACCGTCTACTCGGCCTCTGCCGTGGGCGTCGGCGCCGCGATCAGCCTGGAGGTCGCCGCCGAGGAGGAGGCTGCGCGTGAAGAAGCCGCCGCCCGGATCCGCCGCGCCTTGGAAGGCCGACCGGGCGTGCGCGACATCCGCGACGACCGGCTCTCGGCGGCACGCGAGGTCGCGATCCGGCCGTTGCCCGCCGCCGAAGCGCTGGGCGTGACGACCGAGGCCATCGCGACCGAGGTGCGCGCAGCCCTGTTCGGCGCGGTCATCGATCAGTTCGCCCGCGACCGTGAAGAGGTCGATATCCGCCTCCGCCTGCCCAGCCGGGAGCGTAACTCGATCGCCGCGCTGGAACGGTTGCGCATCCCCACGCCCGAGGGCGGGCTCGTCCCGCTCGCCGCGCTGGCGGAGCTCGACTACCGCCCCGCGCCAACCGAGATCGTCACCAAGGACGGCGCCCGGATCGTGACCGTCCAGGCCGATGTCGATGCCGGCATTACGACCGGCGGGGTCGAGACGGCCTGGGTCCAGACAAACGTCGTCCCAGAGATCGCGCGCGACCTGTCCGGCGTCACCGTCAGCGCGGGTGGCGAGCAGGAGGAAGCCGCCCGTTTCGGGCAAGCGCTCGCCTTCAACTTCGCGCTCGCGCTGATGGCGATCTACGCGATCCTGACGCTGGCCTTTGGCAGCTTCACACTGCCTCTGATCGTGATCGGGGTGATCCCCTTCGGCTTCTTCGGCGCCGTCTTCGGCCATTGGGCCCTTGGCCTCGATCTCACGCTGCTCTCGATGTTCGGCGTCGTCGGGCTGGCAGGCGTGATCGTCAACGACGCGCTCCTGATCGTGGATTACATAAAGGAACGGGAAGACGACGGAGACGACCCTCTCGACGCCGTGTCGGAGGCAACGCTTGACCGTTTCCGGCCCGTGATGCTGACCACGCTGACGACGTTCCTCGGGATCACGCCGCTGGTCCTGGAGACGTCGGTCCAGGCGCAGTTCCTGATCCCGACCGCCGTCGCGCTCGGCGGCGGGGTGCTGTTCGTGGCGATCCTCCAGATGGTTCTCGTGCCCGCCTTCGCCTCGCTTCACGCACGCGCGGCACGCAGATTGGCGGACGGCGACGCCCAGCCGACCTGATCGGCGCGGCACGGCACGGCACGCACGCGTGACCGCCGCAGCTTGACCGTTTCGATGGCCCGATCCGATCGACTTGCGGGACAGCCTCTTTGCGGAAGGGCAGGGTTACGCAGGCGAGCAAGATGGATCGGGTGATGATGGTGCAAGGCAAGCTGCGGTCCGCTCCGAGACCGGCCACGGGGACATGCGCCGCCGATGCGGCCGAAAGCGCGGCCAACACGATCAGCGTCGCCCTCGTCGAAGGGTCGAGCGGGATTGGCATCCCAAGGACCAGCATGAGCAGAGGCGAGGCGGCAATTCCGATCGCCCCGGACTACCGGTAGACGCCCCAAGACGGAACGGTGCGCGGGGCTTGCAAGAGCAGGCCCGCACGCCATGGCGCCCCTACCTGCCGCGACCGACACCAACCGCCTGTGACGACGCGATGGGACGAGAGGCCGTAGCGGCGGACAGCAACGCCGGGAACAGGCGGACGATTTCACGCGGTCCGGCCTCGCCTATGGATCCGGTGCGAGCCATCGTGCGGGTAACACGCCGCGACCGCTCGGGACCGTTCAGATCGGCTCGCTTGGGGACCTGGAACTCCACATGGCTCCGGCCGCGGCCGCTTCGCGAATTGGCATCGCCCCTATCCGCGTGACCGGCCCCTCGGCCTCGGATACCGCCGCCTTCGCCTGGGCGTTTGCGGGCGAAGGGCAAGGTCTCGCCAGGATGTCCCGCATGGAGACACTCAAGAACACGCCCTCTCGAAATGTCCTACGGACGAACAGCAGGTCTGGTCCTTCTTTTGGACCCGAGGCGCGGCCGTTCTCGATGCGACCGACATGCTCTTCGAAGGACCGAGCTGGAGCGGCGGCACGCCTCTTCGGGTGAGGTCGCCTCCGGGGTTGCAAACCTCCGTATCAGTCTGATCCGTCCGAACCGCATCCTTGATTGTTCCTTCTAGCGTATCCCACCGTCTGTCATGTCGGGCGGACGGATCGACAACGCGACTTCGCGACGCGGGCTTCCGGTCGCGAGATGAACGGCACACGACCCGAGATGTGCCGGGGTGGACCTATTCGCAGTTCAGCAACCCAAGATGCATCTGGGCGTCCTCGCCGTGGCGGCAAACATGCGATCCACAAACCCCACACCCAACAGCCAGAGCGTTTAACGAACCGCCCTACGTCAAAAAATGTCTGTACGGGGGGTGTACAGGGGGTGCACGAGGGGTGACTCCAGAATTTCGAGGGAAATCAGCAGGCTCTCGTGCCAAAGGGCGGGGATCGGGAAATTCGTCATACCGCCCGTAATCCGGACGGCGAACGTCTTATTTGCCGCGCGCCATCAACCCGTACCAGAGCCAGTCCGGCAGGAACTGCCCGCCCCGGAACAGCCAGGAGAAGACCGTCGGGAAACTGCGTTTGAAATCGTCCGAACACATGAGTTCGAACATTTCCTGCGCCGCCTGATCGGGCTCCATGAGGAACGGCATCTCGAAGTCGTTTTTGTCGGTCAGGCGCGTGCGGATGAAGCCTGGATTGGCCACCTGCACCTGCACGCCGGTCTGCCGCAGGTCGGCATGCATTCCCTCTGCCAACCACATCACCCCTGCCTTCGAGGCGCCGTAGCCGGTGGCGCCCGGAAGGCCCCGAAAACCGGACAGCGAACCTGTCAACACGATATGCCCCGCGTCGCGCGATACCATGTCTCCGATCACTGCCCCCACCGCACGGATGGCGCCGGTGAAGTTGACATCGGCCATCGCCTCAACCTTCTCCGCGTCCCATTCCTGGGCCTTCAGCGGCCAGTAGACCCCGGCCAGGAAGACCATCCCGTCGATTTGGCCCACCTTGTCGTAAGCCTCCTCCACCGACGCCCTGTCGGCCACGTTACAGGTCACAACAGAAGACCGGCCCGACAGCTTGTCGGACAGCGCGTGAAGCTTGTCCTCGGAGCGTGCCGACAGGATGACCTCTGCCCCTGCATTGGACAATTTGCGCGCCAGCGCGGCCCCCAATCCTTCGGATGCACCGATCAGCCAGTATCGCTTGCCTTTGAAATCACGCACCTGTCTCGTCCCCTTTCGGTCGGATCGTGGCCACCAGTTCGGCGGCGAGGATCCCGAATTTGCGGAACTGACTGCGATTGATAATCGTCCCGTCCTCCAGGAGATACATCCAATCCGTCGCGTTCAAGACATGGCCGCCGTTTTCCTCGGGCAGGCGGTATCGGTAGGTCAGGCGCAGTGCGTTTCCGATGATATGGCCACGTCCCGTACCTTCGACGTCCGCGGCTTCCACTTCGACCTGTCCATCCTCGAACTGCTGGATGAGCCAGAACCGCTCCATCTCGCTGCCGTCGTCGTAGACGAACCGCTCCTGCATAGTGCCGCGTCGTCCGTCCCAGGTCACGTTCATCGTGGCATTGAATCGGGAACTGACCCGCCCAGAAGGACCGAAAATGACCCCCTGGCAAAGGAGTGGTCCTTTCAACCTTGCGCGGAGGTCCAGTTCCGGACCCAGATGAGCATAATCCTGAGGGTCTTGTGCCGGGAACCCCATGAACCGCCGCACGCCCCAGACGACGGCGAGGGCGAGAGCGAAGCCAATGGCGAAGAAGGCGATCTGTTCCATCATCCGATCTTCGGGTCCGTTCTAGCAAGCAGGACGAGGGCGAGTGCCTTCAAGGCAAGGGGGAGCCCAGCATAGAGAGCCGTCAGGAGCAACAGGGCGTCGGCCGGGTTGCTTTCCGCGCCGGAGACGAAACCGGCTGCGTCGAGCAGGGGGAAGAGCGCGATGGCCGCAAGGGCCAGGGTCGCCTTGTTGACGAAGGACCAAAGACCGAAACCATCCGCGGCCGACGGGGCGATGACCTCCATCCGCCTGGCGAAGAGCGCGGGCAGAAGGGTCAGGTCCGCGCCCACCGCGGCGCCCGAAGCGATACAGATCAAGATGAAGGGCAGGAGATCTCCGGGCCCCAGGGCCAATGCGCCCGCGAAGGTGACGATGGCCAGAACCATGCCTGCCATCAGGGCGCGTTTCGCGCCGAAGCGATGTCCGGCGCGGCCCCATAAGGGGGCGGCGCATGCGGCCGACAGGAAGAAGACCAGCAGAAGCGGCCCCTCCCAACCCGGAAGGGCCAGCCGGTCCTCCACGAAGAAGAGAAAGAGCGTCGATGTGACGGCAACGGGCGTCGCGTTGGCCAGCGCGATGAGCAACAGGCGGCGGGCGGTCGCATCGCCGATCACGGTTTTGAGGCCGTTCGAGTCCGGCACGTCTCCACCCCCGGACCATTCCGGCGTCATTGCCGCGAGCGCGACCAATGCCGCGACGGCAAAGATCGCCGCATAACCCACGAACGGCGCGCCGGTGGCGGCCAGAACGGTCGGCAGCGCGGCGGCCAGACAGACACCCGTCAGCGCCCCCGTTTCGCGCCAAGCCGCCAAGCGGACATGGCCGTCGCCCAGTGCCGCGGCCTTGGCCACGCCCTGCGCATAGAAGCAGATCGTTAGGAAGGAGAAGGCGGAAAAGAGCAGCCCGAGGCTGAGGGCAAACCACCAGAGCGGCGGCAGGCGTGGCGTCATCGCGAAGAGCATCCACATGGCCAATGCCATGACCAAGCCAGCGCACCAGACCATCGGCGTGCGCATTTTCCGCGTCTTCTCTGCCAGGCGCCCCAATAGTGGGTCCTGAACCAAATCCAGAAGGCGCAGAAGAAACAGCGCGATGGAAAGCTGGCCCAGCGTCACGCCGTAGCTGTCGACGTAGAATTTGGGCGCGTGGATATAGATCGGCAGCCCCGCAGCCGACAGCATCGCCGCGAAGCCCGCATATCTTGCCAGACCCGATGTCAGCGCGACGCCTCGTGCGTCGGCGGGGCCGGGCGGTCCCGGAAAACCGCGCCCTTCCACCAGAGGCGTAAGGCCTGCCAATGGATTAGGCCCAGCACGCGCCGCGTGCCGAACGGTCGGCGCAGCGCCGCGCGGAGCAGCCCGATATTGCTCAAGGGCTGTCGGGGGCCCGCCAGCGTGGCCAGAAGACGGTTATTGCCCGTCCGGTAGTCGATCCGGATGGCAATCCGGTCGGGAGCAATGTCGAAAGTGAAGCTATACCCGCCGTCGACAGGCTGAAAGGGCGAGACATGTAGGCATTTTCGGGCCGTCAGCGTCATGTCCGGCGTGATCTGCGACAGGTCATCGCCGTGACAGAGGTAGGAATGGCGATCTCCGTAGGTATTGGTCACCTCGGCGATCACGACCCGCATGGCCCCCGTCCCGTCATGGCAGAGCCAGAAGCTGACCGGGTTGAACACATGTCCAAGCATCCGGGGTTGTGCCAGCAGCAGGATGCGGCCGGGTGCGAAATCGGGCAGGGCGCGGGACAGAACCTTTCGGACCCAGTCCACGCCCGTTCCGGCCCCGGGCGGGCCACCATGGTCGCGGTCCCTGATCGCAAAAAGCGACGTCCCGCCGCGGCTGAAGAGGCGGGGGAAAGGGCCGCGATCCTCGGGGTCGAGCAGCACGTAATCCACACCGTAGCTGAAGTCGTTGCGGACGCCTTCGGCGCGACGGCCGTGGTAGGTGGAGGCCGGGATATGATCGAGAACGCGCGTCACTCGGCCGCGACAGGCAGAGGTCGCTGCAATGCCATGGCGTCCACGACATCGAGAGCGGAAGCAAAGCCATCCTCGTGAAAACCGTCCCGCATCCAGGCGCCGCAGAACCACGTTGCGTTGGCGCCGTTCATTGCTTTGATCCCAGCGACCGCATCCGCCATGGCCGTATCATAGACCGGATGCCGGAACACGGTCTCGTCGTAGATCGTCTCTTCGCGGATCGGCAGGTGCGGGTTCAGGGTGGAAAAGATCGGGTCTTCCTCCGGGATGGATTGCAGGCGGTTCATCCAATAGGTCAACCCAAGATGCTCTGGTTTGGGTCCGGAGGGCTCTCGGTAGTTCCAGGAAGCCCAGACCTTTCGCAGGCGCGGCATGGCCGTGCGGTCGGCATGTAGAACGGCCCTATTGGGCTGATATCGAACCTGCGACAGCAATCGCGCTTCGTCGGCCGACGGATCGGAAAGCATCTGGAGCGAGTCGTCGGAATGGGTGGCGAGGATAACGTCGTCGAAGCTTTCCCATGTGCCCCCGTGTAGGCGGATCTCGGCGCCGACGGACGTCCGGCGAATACCCTGCACAGGCGCGCCAAGACGGAGCTCTACGCCAGTCTGTCTCAGATGCGCTTCCAGTCGCCGGACGTACTCAATTGAGCCGCCTTTGACGGTATACCAGATATGTTGGCCGGTGTGGTGCAGCAGGTTGTGATTGTCGAAGAAGCGGATCAGGGCGCGCGCCGGAAAGGCCATCACGTCGTCGCTGGGTGTTGACCAGATCGCGCCGGAAATCGGCCCGAGATACCAGTCGCGGAAAGCCTGCCCGAGCCCCATTTCATCCAAGAAGACGCTCAGGGGAAGGTCTGGGTCGATGTCATCACGGGCGGCGCGGGCATTGAACTTGAAGATGTCACGCACCATCCCGACGAAACGCGGAGAGAGCAGGTTCTTGCGCTGCGCGAACATCGTATCGGCCGTCTGCAGGCTGTATTCCACGCGCCCGCCGTCCAACGAGGCGGCGAAGGACATGTCGCTTTCCTGCTCAGGCACGCCGAGGTCTTCGAAGAGACGCACAAGGTTCGGATAGTTCACCTTATTATAGACGATGAAGCCGGTATCGACCGGCTGCGCGCCATGGCGCCCGGCCTGGATCGTCCGTGCATGCCCACCCAATCGCGGCTCGGCCTCGATCAACGTAACGGCGTGGGTTGCGCAAAGCGCATGGGCCGCAGCCATACCGCTGATGCCTCCCCCGACAATGGCGACAGAACGGCGGGGAAGCGGGGTCTCGAAGGGCACCGGCAAGACTTTCTCGTTTGTTGGGAGTTGTTTCTGATACGTGACGTTGCACGGCACGGATCACCACGAGTTGCATGCCTGACCCGAGGTCATAAAAATCCGACGCAATTGTCATCCAGGCGCGCCAGAGCCTCGTAACCCGCACAAGGTTGATCGACCAGGCTCTTTCCACGATACTGGCGCAGGCTACAGAGCTGGCCCTGCCACCGGATCGGAGAGAGCCGTGTCGGTTACCCCACGGGACGAAGCGTATTGGACGGCACAGATGCTGGCGATTGCATCGCAGCGCGACCGCAAGGCCTTCGAAGTGCTGTTTCGACATTACGGCCCGCGAGTGAAGGCGTTTTTGATCCGGACCGGTCTTACACCGGTCGTGGCGGAGGATTGCATGCAGGACGTGATGGTCACGCTCTGGCGAAAGGCGCATCTCTACGACCCGGCGCGGGCGACCGTGGCGACGTGGCTGTTCACGATCGCGCGGAATCGGAAGATCGATCTGATCCGGAAGACACGTCGTCCGGAGCCCGAAGACCTGCCCTGGGGGCCAGAACCGGAGCCCGCCCAGGCCGATGTGGTTGCGCTGCAGGAGGACACGCGGCGCTTGGCGGAGGCGGTGGCCCAGTTGCCGCCGAAACAGCGCGAGCTGGTGGAGCGGGCCTTCTACGGCGAATTGACCCATAGCGAGATTGCCGCAGAGACGGGCCTTCCCATGGGGACGATCAAATCTAGGATACGACTAGCGATTGAGCGGTTACGATACGCCATGCAGAGCGACGGACCGACGCCGCACACGCGGGCGCAGCAGAAATAGCGCCGGGATAAGGGGTGAACGACAATGACGATTACGCATTCGATTGATGACAGTTATCTGATGGGTTTTGCCGCCGGTCTTCTGCCGGAGCCGTTCGATCTATTGGTGGCAACGGCCGTTTCGCTGGACGACGAGGCGCGCGCACGGCTGGCCGGTTTCGAGGCGATGGGCGGTGCCTTGATGATGGAGTCGGAAGTGGCGCCGTTGCGCGATGACACGTTCGATGCGGTGATGGGCCGGATCATGGGAACCCCGCCCGATGACATGATCCACTCCGACATAAAGACGCCGCGCATGGACCCGACGTTTCCGCAGCCCCTCCGTGAAGTCGTGGGTGGCGATCTGGACGAGGTGCGCTGGCGGTCCGCCGGGATGGGGGTAAAGCAGGCGATCCTGCGGATGGGCGAGTCCGGGTCTGTTCGTTTGCTGAAGATCCCCGCCGGAAAGGCGATGCCAGACCATGGACATAAAGGAACGGAAATCACGCTCGTTCTGCGCGGCGCCTTCCATGACGGTGCGGATCGCTATGGTCGAGGTGACGTGGAAGTGGCCGACCCGGATGTGCATCACACACCGGTGGCGGAAGCCGGAGAGGACTGCATCTGCCTGGTCGTCACGGACGCGCCGTTGGAGTTCCAAGGTCTCCTACCCAAGATCGCGCAGCGGTTCCTGCAGATCTGATCTTTTGGGGACGCGGCTCGTCGCGGCACTGGTCGTCCTGTTCTCGGCAGGGTCGGCGTCGGCGTTCTCGCCCACATCGGCATATGAGCGCGTCCTCCTTCATGGATGGCATATCCTCGTGGCGCCGGCTTATGTCGATGACCCTCAGGCGCGAACGGAGGCGATCGACGAGTTGGACGAGCAACTGGTCGAAATCGCGCGTGTGCTGCCCCCCGATTCGCTGAAAGCCGTGCGCATGGTGCCGATCTGGCTGGAATATCGAAAATCGGCGCCGCGGCGGTCGGTCTATCATCGGTCCGAAGGGTGGCTCGAAAAGAACGGTTTCAACCCGGAAAAGGCCCGCGCTATCGAAGTCGATCATGGGATTGTCGGTCGACACGGATCGGGCAGCTTGTTTGTGCTGCATGAGCTAGCCCACGGATATTACGACATTGCCCTGGGGCGTACGGCACCAAGTCTGGACCGGGCTTATACTGCGGCGATGGAGGCCGGGCTTTACGATGACGTCCGTCGTGCCTCCGGGCGGCGCGGGCGAGCCTATGCTGCTACCAATGTCTCCGAATACTTCGCCGAACTAAGCGAGAGTTACTTCGGCCGGAACGACTTTCAGCCATTCGACCGGGCGGAGCTGCGTAGCTTCGACCCTGCGGGATACGCCGCTGTGCGATCGCTTTGGTTCGACTAACCGCCGTTCTCCACCCGATCCGCGCCGTAGAGCGGGACGGTGGAAATTGACATCTTCGCAGACCCTTCCGTCAGTTCCTGGGCATGCACCAGATAGATGAGCGTCTGGTTCGCTTCATCGAAGATGCGCTTGATCCGGAGCGACTTGAGAATGATCGAGCGACTTTCGCGGAAGACCTGTTCACCATCTTCGTCCCGATCGATATCTCCGATCCGGATCGGTCCGGTCTGGCGGCATGCGATCGATGCGTTTGACGGGTCTTCGAACCAGTTGCCTTGGCTAAGCCGGTCAATCAGGCCGCGCTCGAAATAGGCGATGTGACAAGTCACCCCCTCAACATCGGGGTCGGCGATGGCCTCGATGATAATGTCATTGCCGACCCAATCCACGCCGACTTCGCCGACTTGCTCCGCAGAGGCGGGCAGGACGACGGCGGCGACTGCAAGTGCGATGTGTTTCATGCCGACAAAACCTTCGGTTGAGCGATCTGTTCCTTTGTAGCCGAGAGATACCCGATGTTCTCATCATCGAAAGGGGGTTGGCGCGTACTCTGGCTTCGGAGCTCTGGTGCGGGATGTTCGGCGATACGTTTCGGATTGTGTAGGTAGAACGATCCGACGGAGGGAGGCTTAGGCTTGACTTCGTTGCGGTCGCAACGATATTTTCAGTTAGTCTTCCGGAAGGACGGGTCATGAACACGCAGAACCGCCCATCGGGCCTGGTCCGGGCGCCTGGCCTCTCTGGGCCACACGAGGGTTATATGCCGGGTTTCGGCAACGATTTCGAGACCGAGGCCCTTCCCGATGCGTTGCCTCAGGGCATGAACTCTCCGCAGAAATGCGCTTACGGCCTCTATGGCGAACAGCTCTCGGGCACGCCCTTTACCGCGCCTGGTCATCAGAACGAGCGGACTTGGTGCTATCGCATTCGCCCCTCGGTCCGGCATGTCACCCGGTTCGAGACCATCGACCTGCCGCTCTGGAAGACTGCACCGGCGATCGAACCGGACGTCGTCTCAATGGGGCAGTTCCGCTGGGATCCCGTGCCCCATACCGACGGGCTGACCTGGCTGACCGGGATGCGCAGCATGACAACGGCGGGGGACGTCAACACCCAGACGGGCATGGCCGCCCATGTCTATCTGGTCACCGACAGCATGGTCGACGCTTACTTCTATTCCGCCGACAGCGAATTGCTGGTCGTTCCGCAGGAGGGTCGGCTGCGTTTCGCAACAGAGCTGGGCGTGATCGATATCGAGCCGCAAGAGATTGCCGTGATCCCGCGCGGCCTCGTTTACCGGGTCGAGGTGCTGGAGGGCCCCTGCCGTGGGTTCGTATGTGAGAACTATGGCCAGACGTTCGAATTGCCCGGCCGCGGGCCCATCGGTGCCAATTGCATGGCCAACCGCCGTGACTTCAAGACGCCGGTCGCCGCTTTTGAGGATCGCGACGTGCCATCGACCGTCACCGTGAAATGGTGCGGACGGTTTCACCGGACGCAGATCGACCATTCGCCGCTGGACGTGGTGGCGTGGCACGGCAATTACGCCCCCTGCAAATACGATTTGCGGACCTATTGCCCCGTGGGTGCCGTATTGTTCGACCATCCAGACCCGTCAATCTTCACCGTATTGACAGCCCCCTCGGGGATCGAAGGGACGGCGAATATCGACTTCGTTCTGTTTCGCGACCGATGGATGGTGGCAGAGGATACGTTCCGGCCGCCTTGGTATCACAAGAACATCATGTCCGAGCTGATGGGGAACATCCATGGCATCTATGATGCCAAGCCCGAGGGGTTCGTCCCGGGCGGTATGTCATTGCACAATATGATGCTGCCCCATGGCCCTGATCGCGGTGCTTTCGAGGGCGCGTCGAATGCGGAGCTTTCACCCCAAAAGCTTGAAGATACCATGTCGTTCATGTTCGAAACCCGCTTCCCGCAGCACCTGACACGCTTTGCCGCCACTGAAGCGCCGCTTCAGGAGAACTATGTCGATGTCTGGGCGGACCTGCCCAAGCTTTTCGACGGGACGCCGGGGGTCAAATGAGGGGGCGCTGCCCCCGTCGATCGGAGATCGACTCCCCCGGCATATTTTCACCAAGAAGAAGAGGCATCGCGCGAGGGTGCCATGGCTGAGTTCTTTGGATCCCTTGGTCCTTTCGGCTGGATTGTCCTGGCACTGGCTGGCTTCGGCGTCGCGACCTTGCCGCGGGCCCTACGTGAGATGTGGGTTCGTCCTTGGAAGGCGCAGCGTGACGGACACGGCCCGGACGAGGGCGGGTCTGATGGGGGCGTGTCATGAAGCTGGCGACGCTGCCCGGCCCAACACCTGACGGCCGTCTGGTTGCCGTGTCCGGCGAGACCTGCCGTCCCGTGGCTTGCGGGACGATGCTGGCATGGCTCGAGGGCGGGGATAGGACTTTGGGCATGGAGGAAGGGTTTGACCCAACCGAGGCGCTGGCCTGTCTGCCCAGGGCGTGGCAGTTCCTCGACGGCTCTGCCTATGTGAACCATGTGGATCTCGTGCGACGTGCGCGCGGGGCCGAGATGCCCGAGCGGTTCTGGCATGATCCGCTGATGTATCAGGGGCTGAATCTGTTCGAGCCGCCGCGCGCCCCAATCCCGTCATCGCCGGGCTGGGGTACCGATCTGGAGGCCGAAGTTGCGGTCTTGACCGGGCCCGTGCCGCGCGGGGCGTCGGTGGACGTGGCGGGCGCGGCGATCAAGGCCGTCTGCCTGCTGAACGATGTCAGCCTGCGCGCCTTGATTCCGGACGAGTTGGCAAAGGGGTTCGGCTTCGTCCATGGCAAGCCAGCCTCCGCCTTGTCGCCCCTCGCCCTGACCGTTGATGACATGCCTGGATGGCGAGACGGTCGTTTGCACGCGACGATCCATGTCGATCTAAACGGCGCGCCCCTCGGTCGGACCGATGCGGGCGCGGATATGACGTTCGATTTTCCAACGCTCGTGGCCCATGCCGCCCGGACGCGCGATCTGCCTGTGGGGACGGTGATCGGGTCGGGCACCGTGTCGAACCGGGATGCCAATGGCGGGCCCGGCCGCCCGGTCTCGGCTGGCGGGCGCGGCTATTCCTGCATCGCCGAACAGCGAATGGTCGAAACCATTCGGGATGGCCGGGCGCAGACCCCTTTCCTGGCGGTTGGGGATCGCGTGCGGCTTTGGGCGGAACATGACGGCGCGGATCTGTTTGGAGCGATCGAGCAGGAGATCGTTGCGGCATGAGGCTGGATCGCGTGCAACTTGCTATTCCGAAGGGTCACGAAGCGCGGCAGCGCGATTTCTGGCTGGGCCTTCTGGATTTCAAGGAAGAGCCGAAGCCGGAAGCGTTGCAGCGCAGAGGCGGCCTTTGGTTGCGCTGCGGCACCGTGCGGGTCCACCTCGGCATTGAAGAGGACCATCGCGCGGCCCGAAAGGCCCATCCCGCTTTTGCCTTGGCGGCACTCGATACGCTTGCTGCGCGACTGTCTGACGCGGGCCGTCCCGTGATTTGGGACGAGAGCATTCCGGGCCTTCGCCGCTTTTACACCGACGACCCCTCGGGGAACCGCATCGAATTCTTGGAGGAGCGATGAATAAGGCATTCGCATCGGCGGGAGACATGGCCGAGAAGGAAATCTCCTTCACCGAAATCGGGGACGGGCTCTATGCGTTCACAGCAGAGGGCGATCCGAATTCTGGCGTCATCATTGGCGATGACAGCGTCATGGTTGTCGAGGCCCAGGCCACGCCACGCCTGGCCCGCAAGGTGATCGAGTGCATCCGGTCTGTCACCGACAAGCCGATCAGCCACCTGGTCCTGACCCACTACCATGCGGTTCGTGTCCTGGGTGCGTCGGCTTACGGGGCGCCGCAGATCGTGATGTCGGACAAGGCCCGCGCCATGGTCACGGAGCGGGGGCAAGAGGATTGGGACAGCGAATTCGACCGGTTTCCGCGTCTCTTCCAGGGTCATGAGGAAATTCCGAGCCTGACCTGGCCCACCACGACGTTCACCGGGCGGATGACGGTCTTCTTGGGCAACCGCCGGGTCGATCTGATGCAGCTGGGGCGGGCACATACGGCGGGGGACATTGTCATTGGCGTGCCCGATGCGCGTGTGATGTTCACCGGCGATATCGTGGAGTACCACTCGGCCTGCTATTGCGGAGACGGTCACTACGGCGATTGGCCCGGAACGATCGAGGCGATCCGCGCGCTGGCGCCCGAGGCCATTGCGCCCGGACGTGGGGACGCGCTGATCGGGGCCGAGATGGTCGGACGCTCGCTTGACAACACGGTGGACTTCGTTCGCTCGACCTACCGGCCGGTGGCGCAGGTTGCTGCAAGGGGCGGTGATCTCGCCGAGGCCATGGCTGCGTGCCGTGCCGTTTGCGACCCGAAGTTCCGCGACTACGCCATCTATGAGCACTGCCTGCCTTTCAACGTGGCCCGCGCCTATGACGAGGCGCAGGGTATCGATACGCCGCGCATCTGGACGGCACAGCGCGACAAAGAGATGTGGGAGGCGTTACAGGGATGAGCTGGAGGGTTAGCCCGTCATGCGGGGGTGTGTCCCTTCCCATCGCCGGCCGGCGGCGTGACACGAATGGAGCTGCAGCGGCATGAGCAAGTTCGGCCCCAGCCGGAAGGAAGTCTGGTTCTACTTTCTGTTCTCCCTCGCCGGTCTGGCGCTGATGGGTGTGGCCGTCGGCCTGCGCGGTGTCGGCGGGATCGCCGCCATCGAGGTGGTTGGTCTGGCGGGCACTTTCTTTGGCGGTACGGCGATCTGGGCAGGGCGGCGGCTCTGGAAAGGCCGATGATCCAGGTCGCGCTTCTCCTCCTCTCGACGGCTTTTGCCGGATGGGCTGTGGTCTCGTTGTCGATCCTGGCTCGTCTGATACGCCGGAATTGGCACGCGCCGGAGATCACGGATCCCGCCGCGATCGAGGCGGGGCCGTCCTGGCGCGAGGAGCCGGGCATCTCCCGCCGTCTTCGGATCTGGCTTTGGCTCACCTCTGCCGTTCTCGTACTGGGCGTTCTGGTTTTCCTTCTGTTGCGAGTTGTCTGATGCCGTATGACTATCAGCCCTTCCCCTATCGCCGCGCGCCTGGTCTTGAGGCCGTCGAGCCCCGGCACAAGGTCGCCATCGTCGGTGCCGGGCCCATTGGGCTTGCCATGGCGCTGGAATTGGCTCGCCATGACGTGGCGAGCGTACTGCTGGATGACAACGACGTCGTCTCAGTTGGCTCTCGCGCGATCTGCTGGTCGAAGCGTAGCCTTGAAATCCTTGATCGTCTCGGCCTTGGCGACCGGGCTGTGGAGAAAGGAGTTGTCTGGAATGTCGGCCGGACCTTCCATGGCCAAACGGAGGTCTTCAATTTCGATCTGCTCCCCGAGGATGGGCACAAAATGCCCGCTTTCGTGAACCTTCAGCAGTATTACGTCGAACAGTTTTTGGCTGATGCAGCCTTGGAAAACCCGCTTTGCGATTTGCGGTTCAAGAACCGGGTCACGGCCGTCGACAAGGCGACGGGCCGTCTGGACGTCGAAACGCCGGACGGGGCCTACACGATCGAAGTCGACTACATCCTGGCCTGCGACGGCGCCGGGTCACCCATCCGCAAAATGCTCGACCTGGATTTCGATGGAGAGGTGTTTCAAGAGCGCTTCTTGATTGCTGATATCGAGATGACCGCCGATTTCCCGTCGGAGCGCCATTTCTGGTTCGAGCCGCCCTTTCACCCCGGTCAATCCGCCCTGCTGCACCGCCAACCCGACAACATCTATCGCATCGACCTGCAGCTTGGCTGGGATGCCGATCCCGAGCGCGAGAAGCAGCCCGAAACCGTCATCCCGCGCATCGAGAAGGTTGTGGGCCATGGCGATTTTCGCCTCGATTGGGTCAGTGTCTACACGTTCCAATGCCGCCGTCTGGAGCATTTCGTCCATGACCGCGTCATTTTCGTTGGCGACAGTGCCCACGTCGTTTCTCCTTTCGGGGCACGGGGTGGAAATGGCGGCCTGCAGGATGTCGACAATCTGGGCTGGAAACTGGCCCATGTGTTGGCCACGGGTGAGACTGGGCTCCTGGAAAGCTACGACCGCGAGCGTGGCTTCGGTGCCGATGAGAACATCGCCAATTCCACCCGAGCTACCCGTTTCATGACCCCCGACCCGGGCGCGGAGCGCCTGTTTCGTGACCAGGTATTGGCGCTCTCCGAACGGGCTAACTTCGCGCGGTCCATGGTCAATTCCGGTCGTCTCTCTCAACCCTGCACCTATCCGGTGCCTGGCCCCGATGCGGGCGGCCTGCCGCCGCTCACTCGCCCCGGTGCAGTGGCGCAGGACGCCCCGCTTTCCGAAGGTTGGCTGATGGAGCGTCTGGGCCGCGGTTGGGTCCTTCTGGCCATCGGAACGACCGGCCCGGAGGTCGCGGAGATGGAGACGTTTCGCCTCGACCCGGACCCGATCCTCCGGCAGCGCTATCTCGGCGACGCGCCTGGGGCGATCTATCTGATCCGTCCCGATCAGGTCATTGCCGCGCGCTGGCGCAAGGCGAGCGCTGCTGAGATCATGGCTGCCCGATGCGCAGTCCTGGAGGGCACATGACCCTGAACACGGCACCCAATATTGACGATCCGGATGGGTTCTACGCGGACCTTCTCGCGGCCCATCGCGGGCTGTCCGATAGCGAGAGCCAGGCCCTGAATGCGCGCCTCGTCTTGATACTTGCAAATCACGTCGGCGACCGTGAAGCATTGGCGGAGACTCTGGCGCTGGGGCAGGCCACGCGCTAAGGGCGCGGGCCATGCCTGGCCCGACGACACCCTACAATCCGCCAAGCGGTCCGATCCCGACGATCTGGCAGGACGATCATCTCTTGGTCGTCGACAAGCCCCATGGCCTGCTCTCGGTCCCTGGGCGCGGGCCCGACTTGGCCGATTGCCTCCTGACCCGTCTGATCGAGACCCATCCCGAGGTGCTCCTTTGCCATCGGCTCGACCGGGACACGTCCGGGATCATGGTTTTCGCGCTGACCAAGGAAGCCCAGCGCAAGATGGGGCGACTTTTCGAGACTAAGCGCGTGCGCAAGCGCTATATCGCCCGCGTCTGGGGCGACGTCGCGGAGGCGAAGGGCATCGTGGACTTGCCACTGATCGTGGATTGGCCGAACCGTCCGCTTCAGCATGTTAACCACGAGATCGGTAAACCCTCGATCACTGAGTGGGTGCGGATCGGTCAGGAGGCTGGTACCACGCGGATGCGGCTGATGCCGCGCACGGGCCGCAGTCATCAGTTAAGGGTGCATATGAAGGAGCTCGGCCACCCTATCCTGGGCGACCCGTTCTATGCTGACGGTCCCGCCCGAGACTTTCCGCGCATGATGCTCCATGCCGAAGGTCTGAAGTTCCAGCACCCGGTGACACAGAAAGTCCTCAGGTTGGAGGCGCCATGCCCGTTCTAGTGGATCGCGGTCACGCAATCCCAACGAAACATGCGACCTTCCGCGCTCGCTCCGGCGATACAGGCGTTTCATCAAAGCCTTTTGACGCCGGCGCTTTCCTCATGCCATGCCCCTGGACCGGATATCGTTCCCTTCTGTGGTGCAGAGGTTAACACCACACCGGCAGAGGATTAACTTCTTCGAGAGTCAACGACAGGAGGCCGCGATGAGCCTACGTATCAACCAAACCGTCCCGGATTTCGAAGCCGAGACCAGTGACGGGCCGATCAAGTTCCACGAATGGATCGGCGACAGTTGGGCTATCCTCTTCAGCCATCCCAAGGATTTCACGCCGGTCTGCACGACCGAGTTCGGCGCGGTGGCCCAGCTCAAAGACGAATGGGCCAAGCGGGGCGTGAAGGTGATCGGCATTTCCGTCGACGGGGCTGAGGATCATCGCAAGTGGAAAGGCGATATCGAAACCTTCGGGGGTGCCGCTGCCGATTTCCCGATCATTGCGGATGAGGGGCTCGCGGTCTCCAAGGCCTATGACATGCTGCCCGCCGAAGCGGTGCTTCCGGACGGCCGCACGCCCAACGACACGGCGACGGTGCGATCGGTCTACATCATCGGGCCGGACAAGCAGTTGAAGCTGTCGATGACCTATCCGATGAATGTCGGTCGCAATTTCGCGGAAGTCTTGCGCGCCCTCGACGCACTTCAAGCGGCGGCGAAGCATGGCGTGGCAATGCCCGCCAATTGGGAGCGGGGCCGCGACGTGGTGATCCCCGCCACGGTGTCCGACGAGGATGCCAAGGCAAAATTCGGGGAGTTCACGACGCACTTCCCCTATCTGCGCACGACGAAGGATCCGTCCGCATAACCGGCAGGGCCGGGGGACGCCCCCCGGACCCCCGGCGTCACGCGACGCGCGCGATCCACATGTCGATGGAGCCATCTGGGCGCGAAGCGGTTGGTTGGGCAACGGAAGAAGAGATGTCTGCCCGCCAGACGCTCGCCAGCCCGGTCAATCGCATCCAGCGCATCGATGCGACTGACCGGGTGCCTCGTCCCCAGAGAACAGACAGACGCCAGAGCCCAGGCGACACCCAGATGCCGCGCGGTGTGACATCAGGGATCAGACCCGGGCAAAGGCGCTTCGCCTGGCGGCAATGCTGCCGAGATCAACCCACTCGCCGATCTCGACGGTGGATAAGTCTTTGATCTGGAGGGCTAAGGACGCAACGCGCCCGATGAGCATCGGAGCCTATTGGCCGCCATCGCGCCGCTGATCTCGATGGGCCATCTCAGACGTACTCGGGACCTCGGGTAAGCTATCGTGCTCCCGCGTACGGAATGCTGTCCCTGGCACGTCATCCCGTCCCATCCGGTTTCGGGTCGGCTATACTGCGTGGCCGGGTCGATGACGCCGGATACGTACGCTCAGGGAACCTGGAGCGCGTTGTGGCTCCTGTCTAGCTAGGATGATGTCACTTGACGACCTTTGACCCCTAGCCCAGCCGTTCCAGCAGGGTCTCCGCAACGCGCGCGAAGGCCGCGCGGTCTGTCTTGTCGATTCCCTTGAACAGCGCGCTCAGCCCGTCCATTCGCTCCGCGCGCGCCGCCTGGACTTGATCTCGCGCGTGTTCGTTCAGCCGGATCAGCGTCTTACGTCGATCCGTCGGATGCCGTTCGCGTGTAACCAATCCACCGGATTCCAGCGCATCGACCAAACCCGTCACCGCCTGGGGCGATATATGCAGTGCCGCCGCCAGGTCGCGCATGGTCAACGGTCCGTCTTCGGCCAGCCGTCCCATAAGGCTGAGACGTGGCGCTCGCGCCGCTCCGCTGCCCTGCAGGCGCCGCAAGGCGGGGGCGAGGCGATCGACGAGATCTGCCAGGTGCTTCGGAGAGGATTGCTTGGCCATGGCATGGATCAAGTCATCCGCGCGTTCCGGACCAACCCCAAAGCGAACGGATTGACCGCAACCGGCCATCCGGTCAGCGTCCGCCCATGACACCGGATTACATCGTCGTCGGCGCGGGCTCTGCCGGATGTGCCATGGCCTACCGCCTGGCCGAGGCGGGGCGATCCGTTCTCGTCGTCGAACATGGCGGGAGCGATGCGGGGCCGTTCATCCGAATGCCCGGCGCACTCAGTTACCCCATGAACATGGCGCGTTACGATTGGGGCTTCGTCAGCGAACCGGAGCCGCATCTCGGCCACCGCCGCATGGCCTGCCCCCGTGGTAAGGTGATCGGCGGCTCGTCGTCCATCAATGGTATGGTCTATGTCCGTGGCCATCCGGCCGATTACGATTACTGGGCTGCGGCCGGGGCCAAGGGTTGGTCTTTCCGTGACGTCCTTCCCTATTTTCGCCGGATGGAGAACTGGGAACCCCGCGGCCAAGGCGGGGATACGGCCTGGCGCGGGCAGGGCGGCCCGCTCCAGGTCACTCGTGGCCCCGGTGACAACCCCTTGACCCGGGCCTTCGCCGCGGCGGGCGTGCAGGCCGGCTATGGCCGAACGGACGATTACAACGGCTATCGGCAGGAGGGGTTTGGGCCCAAGGACCAGACGACCTATCGCGGGCGGCGTTGGTCCGCAGCCGACGCCTACCTCCGGCCTGCCCAGCGGACGGGTCGCGTCCGCATTCTGCGCGGCCTGGCCACGCGCGTCGTCTTCGATGGGGATCGCGCCACGGGGCTCGACATCTTGCGCAAAGGGCGCATCGAGACCCTGCGTGCCGGACGGGAGATCATCCTATGCACTTCTGCCATCAACACGCCGAAACTTCTGATGCTTTCCGGCATCGGCCCGGCCGCGCATCTGGCAGCCTACGACATTCCGCTGCGAGCCGATCGACCTGGCGTCGGCGCCAACCTGCAGGACCATCTGGAACTCTATGTCCAGATGGCCGCCACTCGCCCCGTCAGCCTCTACCGCTACTGGTCCCTTGCGGGAAAAGCCTGGATCGGTGCGCGCTGGTTGGCCACACGAGGTGGCCCTGGCGCCTCGAACCAGTTCGAGAGCGCGGGCTTCATACGGTCCGCCGCGGGCGTGCCCTATCCGGACTTACAGTTCCACTTCCTGCCGATCGCCGTGCGTTACGATGGTCAAGCGGGTCTGCGCGGCCATGGTTTCCAAGCCCATGTCGGCCCCATGCGGTCACCATCGCGCGGGCACGTGCGCTTGGCATCGTCTGATCCGGTCGCGCCGCCTTCAATCCTTTTTAACTATATGTCATGCGACCAAGATTGGCGCGATTTCCGGCAGGCCATCCGCCTGACACGCGAGATCTTCGCGCAGCCAGCATTCGACCCGTATCGCGGCGCCGAAATCCAGCCGGGGGCCGACATTGCCTCCGATGATGCACTCGACGCGGTGATCCGCGACCATGCCGAAAGCGCCTATCACCCCTGCGGCACGGCCCGGATGGGCGAACCCGGCGATGCCGACACGGTGGTCGATCCAGAGGGGCGCGTGATCGGCGTTCGCGGGCTGCGGGTGGCGGATTCATCGGTCTTTCCCCGCATCACCAATGGCAACATCAACGCCCCGTCCATTCTGGTCGGAGAGAAGATGGCAGATCACGTCCTTGGTCGCCGCCCACTGCCGCCCGATGACCGCGCGCCATGGGCCCATCCTGCCTGGGCGACCGCGCAACGATAGCAGGCGGAGCCGTTAACCGCCGATCAATGGATAGCGCGTAGCAGACGCACGGATCATGAGGTGACAGATGTGGATTCGTTCTCTGTTGGCAGCACTGGCCTGCGCAGCCTTTCTCGTATCGCCAGTGGCTGGTTTGGAGCTTCGTGCTGTCTCTGCCGATTTACCTCCCTACTCGATCCAAGCGGAGCGATCGGGTTTTAATCACGAACTGGCCGTTCTTGCTGCCGAGCGAGCGGGCCATACGCTGTCGGTCGAATATGTCCCTTGGAAGCGGGCGCAGAAAATCGTCATGGCCGGTCCGGACTATCTGACGTTCAACATGACGCGCACCGAGGCGCGGGAGCCGCTCTACAAGTGGATCGCCCCGATTGTCCGCATCAACCACGTCTTCGTCTCTAAGGACTTGCCGATCAACAGTATGGCCGAGGCGGCGGGGGGTCGGATTGTGTCTCGTTCAGGCACGCCACAACTGCGGCGACTCCTGAACGAGGGGATGACGCCGATCGAAGTTGAGCGCACGGCGGCTGCCGTCCAGATGGTCAACAGCGGCCGTGCGCATGGGTGGTTCACCCATGATCGGCGGGCGCTCTGGGCTTGGAAGCGATACGTTTCCGATGATCCACCGGCGATTGGCGCCCCATTGGGGGGTGGGGTGATCTACATGGCGGCCAGCCACGGCTTTCCCGACGACGTGGCCATGGCTCTACAGGTCGCGATGGAGGAATTGCGTGCTGACGGCAGCTACGATGCTTTGATGATCAAGTATTTCGGACAGGCGGACTGATACGCGGGGCCGAGATGTCGCTCCGCAGTCAACGCGTGGCGCGTCCATTAACGCAGCGTCAATTTCTCTACTCTAACTCGCGCAGGAGCTTAAGGAGGGACGATCCATGCGAGCAATTCGGTTCGTTGCAGCATTTTTGCTGGGTGCGATCTCGGGGCTGACCGCTTCGGCGACGGAATTGCATGTTCTAGCTGCGGACTTGCCACCGTTCTCGATGCAGGCGGAGGGCGCCGGCTTCAATCACGAACTCACGGCGCTCGCGGTGGAACGCGCCGGTTACACGCTGAAGGTAAAGTATCTTCCCTGGCAGCGGGCCCAAAAAATGATCATGGAGGGAGAGGATTACCTCTCTTTCAACCTAACCCGAACCCAAGTGAGGGAGCCGCATTACTCCTGGATCGCGCCGCTGATTGATTACCAGAATGTCTTCGTTACCACGAGCGCGCAAATTGACGGCTTCGAGGAAGCCGCAGCGTTCGGCGCCGTGCTTGTCCGCGATGGCACGCCGCAGCTTCGGCACCTTCTTTCGGCTGGAATTGATCCGATCCGGACCAACGGGCTCGATATGAGCTTGCGTATGATCGAACGCGGGCGCCCGGTGGTTTGGTATACAAACAACCGTAGGGCCACCTGGGCGTGGCGACATTTCGACCTGACCTCGTCCCCGGTCTTCGGCACACCTCTGACCGGGGGGACGCTCTATCTAGCCGCAAGCCCGTCTTTCCCGAAAGAGATTGCGCGCGACCTCGCTCTGGCCCTCGAAGATCTGCGGGCGGATGGAACATATGACGCATTGATGGTGAAGTATTTTGGCGTGGCCGAATAGAGCTGCCCCATCTTTCTCGACATTACGATACTCTTCTTCGTGATATTCCAATCTTGGATGTCCGAGCTCCGCCGGCCAACCAGTCACCTTCGCGCGCGCCGTGCGTTCACGGGTTGCTTCGTTTTCCAGTGATGGCGTTGGCTCAGATCCTGTTGGTCTCGTGCCAGGAAATTGTCGAGCATATTCCGGTGCCAGGGCCCGAACGATGTCCTGGACACGTCATGCGAACCCGCTTCCACGCCACCGTCCCACAGAGTTCCGAATATCCAAGGCTGGCGGCCTAATACCGACCCTGCCCAGGTGTTATGACCTGTCTTCGCGCAACCCATTTTGCGTCGCGACGTTTCCGACACTGCACAACGTCCGCGGGAAGACCATCTGGAGAGGGTGGTCGATAGCCTCAAAAGAACAGTGCGACGCTCCTGGCTTTAACCCACCAAGCTTCGCCTGCCGAACTTCGATTGACATCGCGCCAGGTCGATCTTTCTCGACATCGCATTGGCCCTTTGTCGCGGAGATAAGCGAGATCGGTCGACGTGGGCAGGGCGATCTATTCTGAGGACACTTCAATCACGGTCATATCTGCCCACTTCAATGCAGGGCAGGGCATGATGGGGTCTGACATCGCAAATCTACGGGCAGGCCCGGTTCTCTCACGCACAGGCCGCGTAGCGCTATTCCAGACGTAAGATCTGGACGGCTTCTCAAACGAAAAGGCCGCCCAAGGCGGCCTTTCACAACCATTTCCGGTATCTCAGCCCTGGCGAGCTTTGAACCGACGCTGGGTCTTATTGATCACGTAGACCCGGCCCTTGCGGCGCACGACGCGGCAATCGCGGTGGCGGGTCTTCAGCGACCGGAGGGAATTTCGAACCTTCATGGCTCTTCTCCTGATGCGCGCGGGGTGACGCCCCGGGGTTAAACTCTGCCTCCTCGGAGGCGGCGAATGGTGGGCGATACTGGGATCGAACCAGTGACCCCTTCGATGTCAACGAAGTGCTCTACCGCTGAGCTAATCGCCCCGACGCTTCGACGCGCCGGGGAACCCCGTGACGCCTCAGCGCATTGGTGCGGCGGTGGGTAGCGCCTTTCAACAAGGCGTGCAAGGGGGCTTTCTGAGGCGCCTTGAAGTGCCTATCTTGATCTCCAAGGGAGTCGAGTATGTCGATGGCGCGGCGGTCTTTCCACTTGGTGATGCCGGACCACCTCAGCGGGTCGGTCGTTGTCGCGTCTCCGCATTCCGGGCGCAACTACGATTGGGCCTTCATGTCTTCCACGGTCTTGGATCGCGACCGGATCCGCTCCTCCGAGGATGCCTTCGTTGATATTCTCCTCTCGCGCGTGCCGCGGCTGGGGCTGCCCCTTCTAACGGCCGAGATGCCGCGCGCCTTTCTAGACCTGAATCGGGCGCCCGAGGAACTGGACCCAGCCGTCGTCCAAGATGTGCCGCGTGGCTCCGGCAATCCGAGGGTCACATCGGGTCTGGGTGTCATTCCCCGCGTTGTGGCGCAGGGACGAGCGATCTATCGTGGCAAGATCTCCCGGAGTGAAGCGCGGGATCGGATCGAGACAGTCTGGCGTCCCTATCACGCCAAGCTAGCCGATTTGATGGACACGGCCCACCGCCGCTTCGGACATGCTGTCCTGCTTGATGTCCACTCCATGCCGCATGAGGCCATCGAGACGACCGGATCGCGCGGGCGGGTGCCGGAGATCGTCTTGGGCGACCGGTTTGGTGCCGCCGCCAGTGCAGAGATCATGGATGCGGTGGAAACCGTCTTCGTCGATCTAGGGTTTCGCGTGGCGCGGAATGCACCGTTCGCTGGGGCTTACACGGTCCAAGCCTATGGCCAGCCAGACCGGGGTCGGCATGCTATTCAGATCGAAATTGATCGAGCTCTCTATATGGATGAGGCGCGGGTCGAGCCGAACGAGCGTTTCGATACAATTCGCGATCTTCTGACCGACGCAGTCGCGCGGATCGCGGCGGCGGCCGATGGCGCGGCACGCTTGGCCGCAGAGTAGTCTCTTCTCAGAACAGACTGCCTGACCGGTGCGTGTTACCGTAGGGATCGGCCCTTGCGGATCGCGTCGCCGCCGAACCGCGCACGGATAGTATCGGTCGCCCGTTCCGCCGCCGCGCGCTTGCGCCCATTGGGATCCAGAAGATCCCCTGCGCGATCAGCTTGCTCGGCCGGAACAAGGTCCGAGATGCCGACCCCGATTAGGCGTGACGGCCCTACCGGGCCCAGGGCGTGGAAAAGCTGACGGGCTTCCCGATAGATCCGATCCGCCATCTGCGTAGGTTCGTGCATCGCGTGGCGACGCGTCACGGTCTGGAACTGCGCGTCCTTGAGCTTCATAGTCACCACGCGCCCGGCAAGACCACGGGCCTTGGCCCGGTCCGAGACCTGTTCGGACAATCGCCAGAGATGACCATCGAGAATGTCCCGGTCGGCCGTGTTCTCATGAAAGGTCGTCTCTTTCGAGATCGACTTGACCGCGCGGCTCCGACTGACCGCACGCCGATCCAAACCGCGCGCCAGATGCCAGAGCCGGTCCCCCATCGATCCAAAGCGTCGCCCTAGATCGCGCCGATCCCAGCGACGTAGGTCGTTGATCGTGCGGATACCTGCCCCTTCCAGTGCGGCCTGCCCTGCCGCACCAACGCCCCAGATGATGCTCACGGGTTTGTCGCGAAGGAAGCTCTCCGTCTCTGCGCGTCCGATTACGGAAAAGCCCGACGGTTTGTCGAGGTCAGAGGCGATCTTTGCGAGAAACTTGTTGTGGCTGAGCCCGATGGACCCGGTGATGCCTAACTCCGTTTTCATCCGTTGGACGAGGCGTCCGAGCATCACCGCAGGCGGTGCCCCATGGAGCCGCGCAGTGCCGGACAAGTCGAGAAACGCCTCATCAAGGCTGAGCGGTTCGATGGCGGGGGTCATCTCTTCCATCATTGCGCGGATGTTCTTTGACACCTCGACGTAAAGATCCATTCGTCCCTTCAGCACAACCGCGTCAGGGCAGAGCTGCAGCGCCTTGAACATCGGCATGGCCGAACGCACGCCCCGGATCCGCGCGACATAGCACGCCGTCGAAACCACGCCGCGCCGCCCTCCGCCGATGATGACAGGTTTGTCGGCCAGGTCCGGTCGGTCCCGCTTCTCGACTGAGGCGTAGAAGGCATCGCAATCCATATGCGCAATGGACAGGTCGAACAGCTCTGGATGGGTGACGACCTGCGGACTGCCGCATTCGGGACAGCGACGACCATCCGCGAACGGGGTCAGGCAGGCACGGCAGAGACTCGACATGGATAGACCGTATCGTTGTGAGAACGGAATAGGAACTGAAACCGGATGAGATGCCGGATCTGACGCTTCCTAGGCCTTACGATGGTTGTGATCGGTCTTTCCGAAGTTACGTTTACATGGATACGGGGTCGTGCTGGCCCTGACCCATCCGCAGAGCGTCCTTACAGGAGGCGACCCATGGACCAAGAAACGCCGGGCGGAACGCCACCAGATCGCGATAAGCAGAAGGCTGACCCGTCGCATATACCGTCAGGGGACAGTCGGCCCAAGGTTGGGCTTTGGGGCCTGTTCGCGTTCCTGCTAGTGATGCTGGCCATCCCGGTTCTCTGGGCGGATGACGCACCCCAGGGCGAGGGCCTTGTTCCAAGCACCGTTGTTGAAAGCAATCCCACGGAATAGCCTTCTTCCTGCCTGAAACCTATCGGACAAGGCGCCAAACAGTCCGTATCGGGTACGATTGAATGGATCTACAGAACGAATTCCTCGCCCTGCTGGGCGAGAACGCGGTGATCATTGGCCTCGCGCTGATCATCATTCTTTGCATTTTTCTTGGGGTGCGGATCGTCCCGCAATCCGAAAAGTACGTGGTCGAGCGGTTTGGTCGCCTGAAGTCGGTGCTTAATCCGGGCATCAACCTGATCGTGCCGTTTCTAGATAAGGTAGCGCACAAAGTCTCTATTCTGGAGCGCCAGCTGCCCAATGCCAGCCAGGACGCGATCACGCGAGACAACGTGTTGGTCCAGGTCGAGACAAGTGTCTTTTACCGTATTCTGAACCCCGAGCGGACGGTCTATCGGATCCGGGATGTCGATGCGGCGATCGCAACGACCGTTGCCGGTATCGTGCGCGCCGAGATCGGGATGATGGAGCTGGACGAGGTCCAGTCGAACCGCGCACAGCTGATCGCGAAGATCAAGACACAGGTCGAGGACGCCGTCGACGATTGGGGTATCGAGGTCACTCGGGCCGAGATCCTGGATGTGAATCTGGACCAGGCAACCCGCGATGCGATGCTCCAGCAGCTCAACGCTGAACGGGCGCGCCGTGCGCAGGTGACCGAAGCCGAAGGTCAGCGCCGCGCCGTGGAACTGGCTGCGGACGCCGAACTCTATGCCGCCGAGCAAGCTGCTAAGGCCCGACGGGTTGAAGCCGATGCTGAGGCATATGCGACACAGGTCGTGGCACAGGCCATTGCCCAGAACGGTCTGGAGGCGGCGCAGTATCAAGTGGCGCTGAAGCAGGTCGAAGCGCTCGTCTCCCTGGGCGCGTCGGACGGGAAACAGACGGTGATCGTGCCCGCCGCAGCCCTAGATGCCTTTGGGGAAGCCTTCCAGATGCTGAAGGGACGCAGTTGATGTGGTCTATCTGGTGGATTTGGATGTTGGGGGCCGTAGCGCTTGCCGTACTGGAGCTGCTGGCCCCCGGATATCTGTTTTTGGGTTTCGCAATTGGTGTCGGGCTGGTCGGCCTCGGTCTGATGACTGGGATCCTCGGCGCGCTGACGAACATGGCAGGGGCCTATGGCTTCGCGGCTTTGCTGCTGCTGGCGGCAGCACTCTCGTTGGGTGCATGGATGGCCCTGAGGGCGGTGTTCGGGGCGCCAGGACAGGCACCACAGACCTTTGAGCGCGATGTGAACGACGATTGACTAGCGGCGATTGAGCGGTCGGAAGAGGCCGAAGATGACCGGCAGGGTCACCAGATACATTGTGATCCCGTAAACGCCCGACGGGACGGCAAAGGGCCCCAGGACCGGACCAGCCGCCAACAACCCCGCGACAGTGATCCCGAGGGTGCCGTTCTGAACACCGGCCTCAACACTGATCGTCCGGGCTTTGTCGGGCTGTACCCGGAACAGGCGGGCGAGACCGTAGCCCATGGCCAGGAGGAGGACGTTCAGCGCCACAAGGATCGGACCCAGCGTTCCAACATTCTCCATCAAGAGTCGCCAGTTGGCCGCAAGCGCCGCGAGGACGATGACGACAAAAAGGCCTGCACCGATCTGGGATGCGCCGGGCTCGATCCGTTCAGCCACGGCGGGTCTAAGCTGTCGGAACGTCATGCCGATCAGAACGGGCACTGCGGTGATCAGGAACATCGCGATGGCCAGGCCGGTGACGTCGACGGGTGGCGCTGCCTCCCCCAGAAAACGCGTGGAAGCCCACGAAACGAGAAGGGGCAGTGTCACGACCGAGATCAGGCTAATCAAACCGGTCAGCGATATCGAAAGAGCGACGTCTCCACGGGCGAAGCGAGCCATGAGATTGGTCGTCACCCCGCCGGGGCAAAAGGCCAGAAGCATCACGCCGAATGCGAGCTCCGGCGGCAATGTGACGACGCCAAGAAGCAGAAATGCCGTTGTCGGGACCAGAACCAACTGCGCGAAAGCACCTATGAGGAACGGCAGCGGCTGCTTCAGGACTGCGCCGAAGTCCGACCAAGCAAGGCTGAGGCCAAGGGTAAGCATGATGAAGGCCAGCGAAATCGGCAGGCCGATCGTGAGCAATGCGTCCAAACGTTCCCCTCCCAAGGTGTCGGGGCAGCCTAGTCAGTGGCCATGTCTCCTGTCCAACGCTCCTTCAGGGCAGGCTCTGGAGGATGGCGCGGGCGGCGGTGGCTGGGTCCGTTGCTTGATGGATCGGGCGCCCAACCACGATATGATCGGCACCGGCTGCGATGGCGGCCGCGGGCGTTTCCACCCGTTTCTGGTCACCCAGATCGACGCCTGTTGGACGGACACCCGGCGTGACGATCAGTTTGCCATCGGCCTCTTGTAGGGCGCGGATGGCCGCCGCTTCCCGAGGTGAGCAGATCACGCCATCGGCTCCGGCCAGGAAGGCCCGCGCCGCCCGCTCCGTGACAAGCTCGGCAATATCGCCCGGCACGATCAGCCCCGCATCGAGGTCGGCGCGGTCCAGGGATGTCAGGATCGTCACTGCCAAGATCGCCGTATCGCCCTTGGCCTGCGCCGCGGCACCTACCACGTGCGGATCTCCGTGGACGGTCAGGAAATCGTGCCCGAACCGAGCAAGCCCGCGAACGGCAGCCTCCACCGTGGCGCCAATGTCGAAGAGCTTCATGTCCAGGAAGATGCGCTTCCCGTGATCGTCCTTCAGCTCATTGGCCAGGGCCAGGCCACCGCCCGTCAGCATCCCCAGACCGATTTTGTAGAAGGACACCGCGTCGCCAATGCGATCAGTCAAAGCCAAACCAGAGAGCGCATCGGGTGTGTCGATCGCGACGATCAGTCGGTCGTCTGACATATCCGTATCTCCGCCTGGGTTTCAGAGGGGCTACGGGAGGTTCAGCAGGCTGTCCAGCGGGATCAGGCGGCGGAGATCGCCAGCGCATTCGTTGCGCGGCCATAATCCCATGTCGGATCACCCGGCGCAGAAAGCGCATGGCGCGTCAGCACGCCATTGGCTTCCCGACAAATCGCCGTCCCGATGAACCTGTCCGAAAGAAAATCGAAGCGAACTTTCTCAATGCGGATGATACGAGCACTCGTCATATGCCCTTAACGCGGCGCACCAAAGAAGGGTTCAATCGGGGTCAGTATCGCCCATCTCGCAGACGATCTTCCACTCCGCCGCGCTGACAGGCTGCACCGACAGACGGCTGCGCGTGACCAGCGCCATATCAGACAGGTCGTCTCTGGCCTTGATCTCTGCCAGGGTCACCGGTGTCGCAAAAGGTCGAACGGCCTTGATGTCCACGCAATCCCAGCGGTCATCGTCCGTCGTGGAATCGGGATGCGCCTCCGCAAAGACCTCGACGATCCCCACCACCGCTTTCTGGTCCTGCGAATGGTAGAAGAAGCCCCGATCACCGACGGCCATCTCACGCATGAAGTTGCGGGCTTGATAGTTGCGAACGCCGTCCCATTCTTCGCCAGCGTCTCCCTTGGCGACCTGGTCGTCCCAGGACCAGACCGACGGTTCGGACTTGAAGAGCCAGTATTTCATCGCTCCAGAACCCTGTTCCACGCCTCGATCCGCACATCGGCGAAAAGGCCCGCCTTCGCATAAGGGTCGTTTGCCGCGAAGGCTTCCACATGGGCGCGATCTTCCGTCGCAAAGAGGATCAGAGATCCGGACATGTTCCCTGCCGCATCCAAAAAGGGCCCCGCCTGGACGGCGCAAGGGTCGGCCTTCAGATGTGCCAGATGGGCCTCTCGGTTCTCGGTGCGGACGTGAAGATGGTCGGGCTTGTCGGTGCAGATCAGGGCGTGAAGCATCATTCAGTCCTCAATTCGCGGGCCAGTAGGCTGTCTATCGCATCTTTGACAGAGAGCGTGCCCGCCACAAGCCCGCCTACGGCGCGCGTCACGGGCATGTCGATGCCGTTGGCCTCAGCCAGGCGCAGCGCGGCTCGTGCGGTCGCCTTGCCTTCTGTCGTGGCGTCGGGGGCCGGGCGTCCTTGGCCAAGGGCATGGCCCAATGTGAAGTTACGAGACTTCGGCGAAGCACAGGTCAAAGCCAGATCACCAAGCCCTGAGAGGCCCATGAGCGTCTCGCGTCTTGCGCCAAGCGCCGTGGCCAGGCGCATCATCTCTGCCATGCCCCGCGTCATGAGTGCCGCGCGTGCGGATTCACCCAGACCCGCGCCGATCGCGGCCCCACAGGCAATGGCGATGACATTCTTCAGCGCGCCGCCCAGTTCGACCCCGCGAGTGTCGTCGGTGCGATAGAGCCGAAGGGCCGGGGTCGACAAATTGGCCTGCAGGCCCGCGTCGCCGCCACCGAGGGACAGGGCCGTCGGCAAGCCCTGCGCGATGTCACGCGCAAAGCTCGGACCGGACAGGATCGACGCGCGGGCAGCCGGCAAAGCCTCCGAGAGGATCGCCGTCGGCCCGCGCAGGCTGTCCAGATCGATCCCTTTGCAGGCGGCCACTGCGTCGGTCGGCTGCAACCGGGGCAGGGCGTCCAGCACCTCGGACAGGCGCTGCATCGGCACGGCCACGACAAGCAGGTCGCAGCCGCCGAGGTCTGACGGGGCGGAGGTCGGGCAAACGGAGGCAGGCAAGCGAATATCGGGCAGCCGTGAAAGCCGCCGCCGGGTTGCGGCCTCGGCCATGGCCTCGGCATTCCGTCCCCACAAGACGACCTCCCGCGCGCTCCGGCCCCAAGCCACGGCAAGCGCCGTCCCGAAAGCCCCGGCGCCAACGACGCCGATCACGCCTTGGCCCCGCGCTTGCCCGAGCCCAGCATAGGCACAGCCCTACTGTCGAGCGGCCAGCGGGGCCGCGCCGCCAGGCTCATATCGTCGCGATGCCCGCGGACAAGGAGCCCTGCGCCAGCCCAGGCGATCATCGCCGCATTGTCGGTACAAAGCGACAAGGGCGGTGCCACGAAGGCCGCCCCCATCGATTGGGCGACCTCGCCCAATGCCGCGCGAAGGCCCTGGTTTGCCGCCACACCGCCCGCCACCGCAAACGCCGTCGCCCCCGATATTGACAGTGCGCGGCGAGACTTTTCGGCAAGGACATCGCGGATCGAGGCCTGGAAGCTCGCACAAAGATCCGCCCGATCCGCGACCGGCAGGCCGCCCTTCTCGGACACGATCCGATCCCGGGCGCGAAGCACAGCAGTCTTGAGGCCGGAGAAGGACAGATCGCATCCCGGCCGATCAAGCAATGGGCGGGGCAGGGGGATGGCGTCGCGTCCGCTCTTGGCCGCGTTTTCCACCGCCGGGCCGCCGGGTTGCGGCAGGCCCAGAACGCGGGCGACCTTGTCGAAAGCTTCTCCCGGCGCGTCGTCGATGGTTCCGCCCAGCCGTGTGAACCGCTCTGCGCTTTCGACCATCAGGAACTGGCAATGCCCGCCGGAAACCAACAGCATCAGATACGGCGGCGCCAAACCGTCGCTGAGCCCTGGCGTCAGCGCGTGCCCTGCCAGATGATTGACCCCGATCAGCGATCGGTCTGCCGCCAAAGCCAGGCCCTTGGCGCACATCACCACCGCCAGCACGCCGCCGATCAGGCCCGGCCCGGCGGTCACGGCGATGGCGTCGCAATCGGCCAAAGCCAGTCCTGCCTCCGCCAGTGCCCGCTCCACCGCCAGGTCGATCTTCTCGGCATGGGCCCGCGCCGCGATCTCGGGCACGACGCCACCGAAGGCCGCGTGCAGATCGTCTTGCCGCAAGACGACGTTCGACAAGATCGATCCTGCGCCATCTGCATCGCGCCGAACGATCGCGGCGGCGGTGTCATCGCATGAGCTTTCGAGCCCGAGGATCGTCAACTCTTGTGCCATGCGCCCCACGGGTCCAGTGTCGCAGCCCATCTAGCCTTCGAGGAGGCCGCGAACAATGGACCCCGTCCTGCTGACCCGGCCTCGCGCCGACTCAGAGCGTTGGGCCCAGAGGCTGGCGCGGGCAGGCGTCAGACGAGTAATCCTTTCGCCGCTGTTGGACATCCACCCGTCGGGCCAGGTGCCGGAATGGTCGGGGGGGCTCTTGTTCACGTCGGCGAACGCCGTCGAGACCTATCAGCGATGCGGTGGACCAAGCGGCCTGCCGACATGGTGTGTCGGGCCACGGACGGCTGCTTTGGCCGACGAAGCGGGGTTGCGGGTTCAAGCGACGGCGCCGGACGCCGACCGACTGGCCCAAGCGATCCCGACCGACGTGCCGCCGCTGCTCCATCTGCGCGGCGCCGTTCAACGCGGAGACCTGGTCGGCGCTCTGCGTGCGAGAGGTATCGCAGCATCAGAGCGGGTGATCTATCAGGCCGTTCCACAAGACCTGACAGCTGAAGCCCTTGGGTCCTTCGGCGTGGGACCCGTGGTCGCGCCGCTTTTCTCGCCCCGCACTGCTTCCTTGCTCGTCGCCCAGTGTTCGCCCGATGCGCTGCGTAATCTCCAAGCTGTCTGTCTGAGCAAGGCCGTCGCGAATGCTTTGCCGGTTCCGGCACGTGCGATCGCTGACACGCCCGACGGGGTAGGGCTTTTTAAGGCGCTGGTGGAGCTTCTGGGTCTGAAGGGCGGTTGAGGGGGGGCGGGGGACGGTCTAGGTGTGGTGAGCCAGCCGGGTCTGCCACCCGGTTCGGGACGGCCTGGAGGGTACCGCGTGGCGCGCAAGACGAAAAAGAGCGAAGAGATCGAGGCCGCGCGAGACGAGGTCGAAGAGGCGTCGACGAAGAATCTTACGAAGGAAGGACAGGCTGACGGCGCTTCGGAAACGATTGCGGACGCCGAAGTGGTCGAAGTCGTCGATCCGCCTGCCGCCGCTGATCAGCCTGTGGAGGCGAAGGCCGAAGACGACGCCGCCGATGCCGATGATGGAGACCGGGCGGCCGAGGACGATGCTGGACATTCGGTAGAAGCTGGCGCCGACGAAGCCGAACAAGCGGCGAGATCGGAACAATCAGGCGACGTCGTCTCGGATGGTGATGGCGAGGTGACATCGGGTGATGACACCGTCCATGACCGATCCGACCAATCGCCGGAGCCTGCGGCACTGGCTCCGGCCCCACCGCCAACTGTGGTGGAGCGTCGCGGACCTGGTGTCATCGCGTTGGTCTTCGGCGGGCTGATTGCCGGCGGGATCGGATGGGTCGTCGCAACCTATGGCCCGCAAACAGGCGGCGCCGTACAGAACGACGGTAGGATTGCAGCGCTCGAACAGGAGATTGCTGCACTTCAGAGCGGGAGCGGATCGACAACGCCGACTGATCTTTCCGGTATGGAAAGTACGATCGCGGAGCAGGCTGACCGCTTGGATGCGTTGGCTGCGCGCGTTGAGACCCTTGAAACAACGGGCGGAGCGTCCGACCAAGCGTCAGGCGCGTCTACGGCCGCCGTGGGCGGCGGGCCCGGTCTGGATGCACTGCGCACAGACCTCGACGGCCTCCAGGACGATGTGGCCGCGCTTGCTGGCCTTTCGCAGACGATTGAGGGCGTTCGGTCTGAGTTGTCTGATCGTATCAGTGCGCTGGAGGGTCGCATCGGAGAGGTCGCTGCAGAAGCTGACACGGCGGAGGAGCGCGCTGCGAGGGCGGCGCGCGATACGGCGATCAATCAGATCGTTCTGGCCCTCGACACAGGTCAGCCTTATGCGGAACCGCTTGCCGTACTAGATGACGCGCCATCGGAATTGGCTGCATCGGCCGAAGACGGCGTGCCTGCCTTCTCGACATTGGCTGCCGACTTTCCCGATGTGGCCCGAGAGGCCCTCCGCGTCAGCCGGTCTGGCGAAACGGGAGGGAGCTTGGGATCGCTTGCTGGACGCCTTTTGAATGCGCGATCGGTCGAGCCGCGTGAGGGTGACGATCCTGATGCTATCCTGAGCCGCGCCGAGGCCGCACTGCGTGCTAGCGATCTATCGGGGGCTTTGACCGAGCTTGATGCGCTCCCGGGAGAAGCTTTGGACGTGATGGCTGGCTGGATCGACCGAGCCGAGACGCGCCTCGACGCACAGGTTGCGTTACAGACATATATTCAGGACGAGTGAGGACCCGATGCTCTGGTCGCTTTTCAAGGTTCTTCTCTTCATCGCCATCGTCGTGGGGCTTGCCTTTGGTGTTCAGTGGTTCCTCGCACAGTCGGGCACTGTGACGATCACTTTCGCCGGACAGGAATATTCGCCGCCACCGCTGGTTGTGATCCTTGGGGTCCTGCTTTTGATGATTGCGCTCTGGGTGGTGTTCAAGATTGCCGGGCTGCTGGTTGCAGTTCTCCGGTTCATCAATGGCGACGACAGCGCGGTCACCAGCTATTTCGACCGCAATCGCGAGCGCAAGGGTTATGCGGCCCTAGCGGACAGTATGATCGCATTGGCTTCGGGTGAGGCGCGTGAGGCCGCGACAAAGGCCCAGAAGGCGGAGAAGTATCTTAAGAGACCGGATGTAACGACCCTTGTGGTTGCCCAGGCGGCCGAAGCGGCGGGCGATACGGAGCGAGCAAAAGAGGCGTGGAAGACGCTCCTGAAGCTGAAGCATGACAGCACACGTTTCGTCGGCGTTCGTGGGCTCATGCGCCAGAAGCTGGATGAAGGCGAGACGGATACGGCGATGAAGCTCGCCGAGAAGGCCTTTGCGCTGAAACCGCGAAATGTCGAAACCCAGGATGTCCTTCTGCGCCTACAAGCCCGTGATGAGAATTGGGACGGCGCGCGGAAGGTGCTGACCGCTAAACTGAAGTCTGGGGCGCTGCCGAAGGACGTCTACAAACGTCGGGAAGCGGTCCTAACCCTTGCTGATGCACGGGCGCAGCTTGCGGCTGGCAATACGGCTAAGGCGCGGGTGGAAGCGTTGGAAGCCAACCGCCTATCGCCCGAGCTTGTGCCCGCTGCGATAATGGCAGCGCAGATGCACATTCAGAATGGCGAGTCGCGCCGAGCGGCAAAGGTGCTGAAAGCGGCATGGCAGACAACAAAGCATCCTGATCTGGCGGCGACATTCGCGGAGATCGAGCCGGCAGAGACCCCGGATGCGCGCCTGCGCCGTTTCCAGGCCTTTCTGAAGCTTTCGCCGGATGCGCCGGAAACGCGGATGCTGGAAGCGGAACTTCATTTGGCTGCGGAAGACTTTCCAGCCGCGCGCCGGGCGCTGGGCACGCTCTATGAAACGCATCCGACGGCCCGCGCATTGTCGCTCATGGCCGCGATCGAACGCGGTGAGGGCGTATCGGAAGCTGTCGTGCGGGGCTGGTTAGCAAAAGCATTGACGGCGTCACGTGGTCCGCAATGGGTTTGTGAGAATTGCGGCACGGAACATGGAAGTTGGGTCCCGGTTTGCACCAACTGTGAGGCGTTCGACCGCTTGGCATGGATCGAGCCCCCGAAAGCTGCGGGTGCTTCGGCGTCCCTGACGGCCGACATGCTGCCACTTCTCATCGGCGGCCCTGGTGGCGATGCCGAAAATGCGGTGGTTCTGAGCGATGCGGCAACAGACGACCCGGTCCCGGATGCGCCCATCGATGACCCCGCGCCGGAGACTGTTGCGGTGCGCAATGGGACTGTCGATCCAGAGGTGGTGGGCACGACACGGGACGTTGAGGAACCGGTCGTCGTCTCGCCCGGCGATGCGGCCTCCGCCGCGGGGGAAGACGCGTCGGCGCGTAACGAGACATCGCGGATTTAGCGGAAGAACGGGGCTGGAACAGGCCCGATCCGCCTGCTAGAGACCGCGCCACGGTGCCGCTGTAGCTCAGCTGGTAGAGCACGTCATTCGTAATGATGGGGTCGGGGGTTCGAGTCCCTTCAGCGGCACCAGGGCACCGTAGTAGCGCTAGATCATTAAGTCGTATACGGCGCGTCCCCCACACTCGCTTACACCCTCGCACATCAGATGACCGCCCGTTGGGTTACAGATTCTGAGCGATGGCTTCGGCCAGCAAAAGCCAGGCTGCCTCGTGTGCAGCAATGATTGCGGGATAGTCCGGCCCAGCTACCGGCGCGCTGATCGCAAATGTCTCGATGCGGCCCCGATACCGATCGCCTCCCATGGCGTATGTGCCCGTAAAACGCAGCGTGCCATCGGCGCGAACGATCATGTCTTCGACGAAGAGCGATACCTCGACTTCCGGAAACCCGTCCAGCGGCCAAGGTTCCACCGCCACCTGCGCATCCGTGATCTGATTGAGATGACGCGCCAGGCTGCCCGACAAAGCGCGGTCTGGTAGGTCGGCCCAGAGGCGGCTTGTATCTGTCAACAGGCTACCATCGGCCTGCTGGATCGGGATCTCTTGGTTGATCGCATATTCCGGAATGGAGACATCGGCGATTACAACCGTGTTCGGGCGGATGTTCACGCGCAGATCGGAAGTTGCGGGTGGTGGCGCGAAATACTGCGTCTGGCCACAGGCGGCGAGCAGGAAGGTGATGGTGAGGAGCAGGCGCATGACGTTACCGTCCGAGAAGCAGCGAGTTGGGATTGCGTTCGATCGTTCGCGACAGAGAGCTGACATCTTCCGCGGCGCGGGTCGCCGCGCGCAATGCTTCGAAAAGCTCCGTGTTCACGCGACTGCCATCACCATAGGCGGTGAAGAGGGAACTTGCTTCGAGTGAAAGGCGCTGAAGGCGCGCGACCAATTCCGGCAGATCGCTGGCCGCGTCATTCACGCTGTCGGCGGCACCCGCGGCCGAGGAGAGCGTTGCATTCAGGTTGTCGAGTGTGCCGCCCGTTCGGATCGTTTGGATCGTGAGGCGGAGTTCCTCCAAGGTGTCCACGAGGACGATCGGCACATCATCAGCATCATCGGAGCTGAGGAACGCATCCGCGGTTTCCATCAGTTCGCTGGTGGCGTTGACCAACCGGTCAAGGGCAAGGGCGTTGGCCTTTTCGGCAAGGCGGTTGAGGCTTTCGCCAAGGACCTCCGCCTGCTGCATCACCCGTTCCGCGGATGCCGTAAGCTCGGGCAGGTTTGCAGTGCCGTCCGCCACCGACAGGGCCGCTGTTTCCGCAGCCTCCAGGGTGTTCGTTAGGCGCGTTGCCGCATCGTTGGCGGCGAGGCGCTGCGTGATCCCCCGAATATCAGCTGCGACCACGGCCAGTTCCGCCAAGGTCGCTCGAAGCTCTGGCGCCGCGACCAGAGTGCGGCTGTCGTCAAGAAGCGCGCGAGTGGCCCCGGGCAAGGCCCGCGTATCTGGATCGGCCAGGATTGCATCGATGGACGCGACCGCACGTTCGACCGTCGCGCGGAGGGTTTCGAGATTGGTGGTCCCGGCGGCGATATTTCGCGTGGCGTCGACAGCGGCCTCAAGGGTCTGGGACAGGTTCTCTGCCAGCTGCTCTTCGGTGAACGTCTGAGTCATCTCGGCGAGGTCACGTGTGACCTGTCTGACGTCGAGAAGAGCGCCCGCCACATCGGGGGAGGAGATGATGGAACGGCCATCGCGGACGAGGCCGCGCCCATCGCCGACAAGGGCTCGAATGTCGGATGGAAGGGCCTGCGTGTCATCATTGGCCGCGATCCGGTTGAGGTTCTGCAGCAAGTCCGTCCCGGCGGCTAGAAGTTCCTCCACCGGAAGGTCCTGAAGGCGTGTCAGAAGGCTCTCGGCGGTGGTGACAAGGCCTGGCTGTTCGCCTTCGATGGTCGGGATCAGCGGGTTGTCCGCGACGCCGATCTCCAATGTGTCGGGGATAACTTCGTCCAGCATCCTCAGTTCGACCGCCAACTCACCGCCCAGAATGCTCGTGGAGACCAGCTCTGCTCGCAATCCCGCACCGACAAGCGCATCCACGAAATCCACGGCATCCAGATCGTCGCGGGCGCCCTCAAAGCCCATCTTCGCCGGTTGCAGAGACAGCACGGCCAAGAGTTGCACTTCGTTCTGCGGATCGTCGGGGCGAATGAACCCGGTAATGTCTGTCACAATACCGACGCGTACGCCGCGAAACCGCACAGTCGCACCTTCTGCCAGGCCCGAAGCGGCGGATGGAAAGAGGGCCGAAAACAGGACGGTCCGGCCGGTCGGGGTTTCGAAGGTCGAGGCGCGGGCCGCGTTCTCATCTTCGAAGATGTTGTAGATATGGCCACGACCGATGGGGCGGCCGCCAGAGATCAGCGTATCGAAATTGACGCCGCCTTCCAGGATCGCGGCCACCGACCCGATCCGTAGCTCCACACCTCCTGCGCCCAGATCGACGGACACGCCTGACGCGTCCCAAAAACGGGTCGCCGTGGAAAGCTGGCGGTCATACGGGGCCCGGATGAAGGCATCGATCCGGATTTCGGTGCCGTCTGGCGAGAGCCGCGGGGCCGCGACTTCACCGACTTCGATACCTCGATAGAGGATCGGCGATCCGGGGCCGAGACGGGCGCTGTCCCGCGCCCGCAAGACGATGGCCGTGCCCTCAACTCCGGGCGGGACGATCGGGGCCCTTTCGTCGCCGCGAAAGGCCGTCGCCGTGATCCCCACGTCGCTGTCCCAGGTTCCTTCGATGTAGGTTCCGGAGAGGATCGTGTTCAGGCCCTCAACCCCGCGCGCAGTGACTTCTGGCTGCACGATCCAGAAACTCGCATCTTCATCTAGATAGGGCGCGATTGCCTGATTGACCCGCACGTAGACGTTCACTTCATTCAGGTCCGCAGTGAACCCAACATCCTCCACGACGCCGACTGTGACTTCGCGATAGCGCAGCGTCGTCGTACCAACCTCGATCCCGGAGGCGTCCGGGAAGGCGATCGCGATCAGGACCCCGCGATCCCGGTAGGTCTGCCAGGCGATGGCCACGGCGATCAACACGGCGACGATGGGCACAAGCCATACGGCGGACACGATGCGACGTGCGGAACGCGTTTCGTCCGTCACAGGCTGTGCGGGTCGGTCGGGGGCGTCACTCATCGGCGAGTATCTCGATTTCGTCCCAGATGCGGCGGCTGTCGAAGCTCATGGCTGACAGCATGGTGAACACGACCGATAGGGCAAAGCAAACTGCAGCAATGCCCGGATTGATAGTCGCCAGAAGGTTGAATTGCACCAAGGCGGCCAAGATCGCCACAACGAAAACGTCGATCATCGACCAGCGTCCGATCCATTCGACAACTTCGAACAGGTGCAACAGGTGTTTCGGCTTTTGCCCGTGGGGTTTGCGGACGATCCAAGCAAGGTAGCCGATTGCAATGAACTTGCCGACGGGGATCATGATCGAGGCAAAGAAGACGATGGCAGCGACACCGTAGGCTCCGTACTCGGCAAGCTCGACCACACCGCCCATGATCGTCGCCTCGCTTCCGCGGCCCACCGTTCGGGTGACCAGCATCGGATATACGTTGGCGGGAATGTAGAACAGAAGACCAGCCCACCACCAAGCCCAGACCCTTTGCAACGATGTCACGTCTCGGCTGCTGAGACGACCTCCGCAACGCGGGCATCGCTCGGTTCCCATTGGAGAAACCTTGGTACAATGCCGACATCCGACAAGACCGGCTTCACGGGCGGTCAACGCTTTGAGGCTGCGTCCAGCTTCGTCCATAGCGTGTGCTTGCTCATTTGAGTGTCTTGCAAGGCCACTATCACGACCATGGCGGCAAAGGACCAGAAGGCAGGACCCATGCTTAGTGTCGCGAGGTCTGCCAGTTTCACAAGCGCCACAGCCACGCCCACCATGAAGATCTCCGCCATTGACCATGGCTTGAGCACCTCGGCATAGCGAAGGGCGTGCGCCGCCTGAGGCCAGGGGGCGCGGTTCGCCGCGATAGGCCCCAACGCCCACAGGATAAGGGTCAATCGAAGAACCGGAAGCACGATGACAAAGGCCGCCACGGCCAGCGAAAGTGGCGCCATCACACCTTCGCTGAAGCTCATCACCGTCTCAAAGACGGACGCACGGCTTGTGAAGACGCCGTTCCGCAGCTGCAAGAAAGGGTAGAAGACGACGATCGACATCAGCGCCAGCGCGGCTGTTGCCAGGGCCACGATACGCAAGATTGCTTCCGGTCGGCCGACAGCGAGGACAGTTCCACAGCGGACGCAACGCGCGCGTTTTCCGTCCTCGACATGGCCGATATCGTGCAGTGCATCGCAGACATGGCAGCAAACCAGCGCAGGTTCCGGGGCTGGATCAGTAGTCGCGTTCATAGAACAAGCCGACGGCGGTATCGCCCGTCGCTCCGGCGGAGCCCCGCACCGTTAGGTTTGGTGTGACGTCCAGGTTAAGTGAGATGGCTGCGCGTCCGGCCTGATCAATCTGCACATCCGTATAGACGTTGTCCGAGACGTATTTTCCAGCTCGAAGGGCGACGTTGCCCTGATCGTCCGTGGTCACGTCCAGATCGTCCAACCCAGCGCCACCCCGCAGGTTTTCCAGAAGACCGCCGCTGCCACGTCCCGCCAGAACGGCCACGGAATTGGCCAGCTGAAGGGCTTGAAGCGGCGATAGCTGAGACAAGTCTCTTCCGAAGAAGATCTGCGCCAGGATTTCCTCCTGCGGGACATCTGGTGAGGACTCGAACCGGACTTCGATGTCGTCCGCAGGTCCTTCGATGACGATAGCCGCGTCCAACGTTTCCGTTTGCGTGGCGGCCACGAGGCGGATGTTCGGTGTTAGATCACCCTGGAAGTTGATGGCCCCCTCGTCCAGATCGAAACGCTGCTGAAGGATATCAAGGCGCCCGCGTACGAGTTCAAAGCCGCCAGCGGTGACCGGGTTTTGCGTGGTTCCGGTCAAGCGAAGCTGGCCGCCGAGCTCCGCGTCGAGGCCGCGTCCGCGAATGAAGATGCGCCCAGGTGCGGACAAACGAATGTCCAACGGGTAGCTGGGCCCCGCAGCGTCCTGCCCATTGCCAGATGCGGTTTCTGTTTCGTCTTGACCTGCGCGCGCCAAGGTCCGTCGGACAGGACGCGGCGTGTTGATATGGTTGATCGGGGGCAGATCGCCGATGGCGGTTAGGCCAGTGGATGGGACGGCGATCTCCGCTCCCTCGATGACGATACCTCCTTGAATGGTCGCCCCACCGGTCAGCGGGCCGCTGACCCGAAGATCGCCCTCGACATCTGCGGTGTATAGCGAGGGATCAGCCAGCTGCACATCGAAGTCGATGCCGAGATCGGCGTTGAACGGAGCGTTCAATGCAATGGGTCCGGCGACGGTGATACGTCCTCCGGTTTCCGGGCGGGCCGTCAGGTTGAGACGGGCGCCGCTGCCGGACAGGTTCACCGTCAGGTCGATATCTTCCAATCCGTTCTGCAGCGTTGGCAGGACCAGCGTGGCCCCCTGTGTCGTGATGCTGCCGGACAGGCTGTTTAAAGATGGCGGGCCGTTAACCCGCACGTCGAACGCGGCAACGCCAGACAGGCGGCGTGGGGCCAGAGCAGCATTTGCTAGGCCAAGCGGTGCCGATCCGTTAACAGACAGATTGACGTCACCGCCTGTTCCCGCCGTCCCCGACACGGTCGCTTGTGTCCCCGCTGGGCCGGTGAGGTCGAGATCAAGCGCCCAATCCTGGTCTCGCTGCCGCACAGAGCCATTCGCACGGAGCGGTCCAGACAAGTCTGGCACCAAGGGCGAGATATCCGGCACGGCCAAGTCGAAACGCGCTTCAAGCGCTTGGCCCGTCAGAATGCCGGACGCAGTCAGGTCAGATCCGAGTGGTCCGGCAGCATCCAGATCGAAGGCCCATCTTTCTGCGTCTTGGTAGAGACGTGCCGTCGCGTCGAGTGCTCCGCTGAGCGCTGGCACGAAAGGTGCGACATTTGCCGCGCCAAGCTGGATGCGGAGGTCGGCATCTGGACCCGTCGCTGTTCCAGCGACCGAGAGCCTGACCCCCTGCGCACCGGACACAAGTGCCTCCACATCCCAATCCGTACCGATCTGCTCCGCATCGACGGTAAAGTCCAAGGCGCCTTGCAATTGCGGCGCCAGGGTCGAGGCATCAGGGACGCGCCCGTTTGCCCGAACCACCGGCCCCGTTTCGGGCAGGTCTGCAAAGACCTCGATCGCCGCATCGTAGGGACCAGTACCGACCAGTTGGATCTGCCATCCGGTATTGGCCTGACGCGCCGTGCCGGAGATGTCCAGGCCGCCCGGTACGGCTGGGACAAGCGGCGCAAGCTCCGGCAGTTGCGCCGCGAAACCGACCTGAAGGGGCGTTTGGGTGAGGACCGTCTCAACGGTCACACGGCTGTCATATGGCCCGCGCGCGCGCGCCTCTGCCGTCCAGTCTTCGCCGGAACGGAAAACGGACGCGTCGAGATCCAGACGTCCTTCGACGGCCGCCGTAAAGTCCGATAGCTCCGGAACGGTGGCCACCAAGTCGATGCGCGCGGCGTCGCCGGTGACGGGCCCCCGCAGGCGGGCCGATATGCCTGCCGGCGCATCTAGACGTGTGTCGAGTTGCCAGGCCCCGCCCTCCTGACGAAGCGTGCCGTCGAGCGCCACTTCTCCACGCAATACTTCAATTTCGGATAGCGCTGGCGCTGGCGCGGTTAGTTCGGGCAGGCGTGCCTCGAAGGCGATCGCAGCCTGTGCACCTGTGACCGGACCGGCAACACGCGCCGAGAGGTTCCAGGGACCGGCCGCATTTGCGTCGATCGACCAGACGCCGTCGGTTGCGCTTGCGCGGCCGTCGAGGGACAGGCTGCCGGGCACGCCATCTGCGAAGGCCGATAGGTCCGGGACTTGGGCGGTGAAGCGAAGATCGGGCCGGTTGCCTGTGAGGATGCCGTCTGCAGAAAGCGCAATGCCCTGCGGTGCGCTTAGCGCCAGTTCTCCGCGCCAAGGCGCATTCGGATCGCGCAAAAGCGTTGTTTCCAACGTGAGCGGACCATCCAGCCGAGGGTCGAGCAACGTTCCGTCGACGATCCGGGCGATCAGTTGCGCCTCGCTTGGCGGAACCGTCTCACCCTCTTCGGGTGTCCCGTCCCTCAGGGCCGCGCTCGCGTCTGCCGTGACTTGATTGTTCGCCAGGCGGAGCGTGTCCAGAAAGGTGCCTTCGGGGCTGCGGCGGGCCTCAACCGTCAGTCTTGTCTGACCCGACAGCAAGGCATCGACCTGTGGGATGTTGAGAGCGAGATCCTGCGCGACCCCCTCCGTCGCCAGATCGAAAGTTCCGCCAACCGGATCGTATACGCCGCTCAAGTCAACGACAGCCGACCCTGAAAGGTCCTGACCGGTAAGGTCGGACAGCTGGTTGAGCGCGTCGATCCTGGCTGCCAGATCCAATGATATCGGAAGACCCGTCTCCGCAGTGAGATCGGCGAGGACATCCCCTTGAAGCCCGTAGCCGGAGCCGCGCAACGTTAGATCGCGTATGTTTAACGGGCTGTTCTGTTGCCAGTCCACGTCGGCTGTTAGCGCGATGGCCTGGCCGAGCGCCTCGGCCATGGAGGGGTCGGGGAATGAAAGGCCGTCTATCGTGCTTTCGATTGCCGCCGTCGCAGAAGCTACCTGTCCGTTCTCGCGCCGTATTGCGCCCGATGCACGAAGTGCGGCTGCGTCAAGCCCCGCTGCCTGTCCCTCGAAATCGCGCAAGGTCAGATCAAGTCGCCAAGCGTCCGACAATTCTGCATCATAGCGCATACTGAGACCGGCGCTGCGCAGGGTCGCGCTATCTGCTGTCGGTAAGAGGACGGGGCCGCCATCTTCGGCGTCGAGGGTGCCGGAGACGTCGAGAAAGTTCGGCCAGCCATCGGCGCCGATCCGAACCGTTCCAGTCACATCCAGCGCCTGGGTGTCGATACGGAGGGTCTCCAACGCCAGCGCACCATCCGCCGCTTGCAGGCCCACGGCCCGAAGCGAGACATCGTCCCCAAAGAACGGCTGATAGCGCGGCGCGAAGAGTGAGGTGACGTCCCCTCCGATATTGACGTCAAACCGGCGGCCTTCTTCCGTTCCGTTCAAGATGATGGCGCCACCCAGACGTTCGGCCCCACCAGAGGACAGCGCAAGATCGGCTTGGAATGCGTCTAGCGGACCATCGCCCGAGACCTGTAGTTCAATCGCAGGCTCGCCCGGCAAACGGAGAAGGCCCGGCACCAAGCCGTTTTCGGCTTCGGCCACGTCTAGATCGATCGTGAGGCGTTGTGTCTCGGCAGCATAGGCGGCTTCGACCGAGAAGCTGCCCTGGATCGCGTCAATACGCTGCGCCTGGAAATTGGCTTGGCCCGATCCATCGGCAAGCCGTGCGGAGGCTTCCAGTGCCAATGCAATGGGCCGCCCCAGGACCGGTTCTCCCAGTTCGATCCGTTCTGCCGCCAGCCGTTCGATATCAATCGAGACAGGCAGGTCGGGCAAGGAGAAGCCGGATGCTTCCGCTTCCGGAAGTTCTATACCTTCGGGCGGCAGCGGCGGTCGATCCACCGAGATCAGGGCTGCGGTGAGTTCCTCGACCTCTAGCCGTCCGCGCAACAAAGCGGAGCGGTTCCAGTCAAGGACGACGTCCTCGAGTCGCAGCCAGGGCCCTCCGTCATCCGAGACGACCAGGCTGTCGATGCTCGCCTGAGAACTGAGGGCACCTTCGAACCCGTCAATCCGGACCGCAAGGCCAGGCGCTGAGATGTTGTCTTCGATTAGACCGACAAGGAAACCGCGATCGCGGTTTTCGTCCTGTGCGAGCGCGGACCCGGCGATAATCGTCAGACAGAAGGGAAGCAGGCGCCGCATCAGAAGGCTTGTCCTATGCCGATATAGATCGCGACACCGTCATCCCCCGGACCTGAGACAGGCGCGCCAACATCGACCCGAATTGGGCCAATGCCGGTATTGTAGCGGATGCCGATGCCGGCACCGGTATGGGTTTCGCCATCGCTCCATTGGCTGTCTACGCTGACTAAGCCAAAGTCCACGAACCCGACGAGGCCGATCGCGTCGGTGACGTCCCGCCGTAACTCTCCGGACAGTCCCAGAAAGGATCGGCCGCCGACAAGATCGCCGTCCGGCTGTTCGATTCCCAGTGACTGAAATTCCGTCCCGCGGACGGTGCCGCCACCACCCGAGAAGAATAAGTCTGTGGCTGGAACGTCGTCGATGCCGGGGCCGACGACACTGCCCAGCTGGACGCGGGCCGCGATGACAGTCCGTCGGTCCTGACCAAAGCCTTGGTAGCCGCGAAGATCGGCCGTGAAGCGAAGTCCAGGGCCAGCGGTTTCCAGGCCGTAGAATGGCTCAAGCCCTGCCTGGATGTAGTAGCCATCCCGCGGGTTAAGATCCTGGTCGCGGCGATCGTAATCCGCAGTCAGCGGAAGCGAAAGGATCGAGAAATCTCTCTCGCCAAACGCATCCTCAATCCGATTGCGCTCATACGCGATGCCGTATGTGTAGCTAAATTCCTCGTTCACGACACGTCTGGCGCCAAGCTCGACGGCTGCGCGGTCGGAGGTGAATTCCGGCTCGTTCAGGCGCTCGATCTCCGCGTTCACGAAGAGGTCCGTTTCGGGGTTGAACGTTGAGGGGCGGTTGTAGCCGAGGCTGAGGCCATAATCGGTGCCGCCGGTCCCGCCGCCGATCCCGACAACGTCGCCTTCTACCCGGAGGCTATCGGCCCGGCCCGTCAGATTTCTATGCAGCCAGAAGGCCGAAAGGCCGAGACCTTCATTCGTTCCGATTTCGGCGCCGACACCGAAGCGACGCGGCAGCCGTTCGACGACTTGGATCGTCATTGGCAGCGTCGCATCCGGTCCGATCCGTTCCGCTTCGGTTATCGCGACCGAGCGGAATGCGCCGGTTCGCTGCAAGCGACGGGCTGCGGCATTTACCTGCTCGGGATCGAAGATTTGACCTTGGCGAAGATCGGCGATCCGGGCGATCCGGCGTTCCCGCACACGATCTTCGCCATCGATGACGATTGGGCCGTATCTTAGACGGGGTCCCGGTGCGAGGGTCAGGATCGCGTCAAGACGGCGACTATTGTGGTCTGCGATGATCTCTTGCGACTCGAGGTCAGCTTTTGCATGGCCGCGTGCGCGCCATGCGTCGATCCCTGTCCGCGTGACATCTCTCAAGACGCTCGTGCCCGCGGGCTGACCTGTCGCAAAGCCGTCAGGCAGGTCCGTCCTTCTTGGGAGAGGCCCGACGTCAACACGCCCGAAAAGAAAGGCGGGACCAGGTTGTACCGAGAGCCTAACCAGATTCACCGGCCCTTCTCGCGTAATCACCGGAAGGGAGGCGGCTTCTACGCCATCGACCGTGATCGAAATCGTCGGCCCGAAGAACCCAGCTTCAAAAAGAACTGCGAGAAGTCTCTGGTAATCTGCTTGGGCTGCCGCGACGATGTCGCGCCGCGAGAGAGGCTCGTCACGATCCTCGCGAAGCGTCTGCGCCGTAAGAGATGCTCCCTCCAAGCTCGCTGAAAGCTCGTCGTCGGTCGCGAAGTCGAGGTCAAGTTCGGCAGCCCCCACCGCCGTCACAGTAAGACAGGCTGCCAAACCGGCTGCAAACCACTGTTTCAACGGCGTCCCCGTCCCGTAAGCGCATTGTCGACACTGCGACAACCGAAGCGATAACACTGGTCCAAACGTCTTGAAAGTAAAGCTTTCCGAAGCGTCAGCGGGCCAGAGGCAGCCCGCTCGCGCCTTCTGGTTGACGGCCGTTGAGCGCTCGCCTCCGGCGGGGTCGTGCTTTGTAAGACTAGGTCATCTGCGGCTCGGCACCTTGAGACGGTACAAACATGCCCCGATCAACTATCCATTCGATCTTGCGGGCTGGACAGCCGAGCCGTTCGCTTCCTTTCCGACCTTGCCTTTCTCTGGCACGACCTTTGCCTGCGCAAAGCCCGGTGCGAAGCGCGCCTCTCTTCGGGAACGTAAGCAGCCATGTCGAGGTTTGCTAAGTGCTGTTTTGGTACGAAGGGTCGGCGCTAATGAACATTGAGCGGGGGGTCGAACGCCAAGATATCGCTGACGACGTCGATGAGACGGAGGAGGAACGCGACGAGGAGACGATTGAAAACGCCGGTAAGCTTGCGCCGAAACTGCTCTTCGAAGTCATTCGTCGTGATGGAGAAGAGGAGCTGACCAGACCAAACCGAAGTCTGGTCTATTCAGGTTTAGCCGCGGGCATCATGATCTCCATGTCCGTTGTCGGTGAAGCGATCTTGAGAACACACCTCCCGGATGCGTCTTGGTCATTTCTCGTCGAGAACATCGGATACTCGCTCGGCTTTCTGGTCGTAATTCTGGGCCGGATGCAGCTCTTCACCGAGAATACGATCACTACTGTACTTCCGGTCATCGCGAACCCTTGTCGTCGGATGCTCGCAAACATGCTCAGGCTATGGGGTATTGTCCTCGCGTCGAACGTGGTGGGGGCCTTCCTGATCGCGGCTCTCTACGCTTACACACCTGCGCTTCCCAACGATCTCTACCCGGCGATGGACAGCCTGTCTCGCCACGCTACGGGCTTTGCGCCACTGGAAGGTTTCTTTCGCGCCATCCCTGCTGGTGTCCTCGTCGCGGCGCTTGTCTGGATGCTTCCGCAACGGGCAGGCGGTGCTTTTGCCATCATTCTCACGTTTACTTGGCTGATCGCGGCAGGCGACTTCACCCATGTGATCGCGGGATCAGTCGAATGGGCCTGGCTTGTCTGGCGCGGTGAGCTGAACGTGTTCCACGGCTTCGTGACGTTCTTCCTACCGGTGTTGGCGGGCAATATCGTCGGCGGGACGGTCATCTTCACGCTTCTCACACACGGACAAGTCAAGGATGAGCTTCATCGGCGTGCGCTCTGAGCGGAACAATCGTCGTCGAAATCATATTTACAGATCAGTTATTTGAAAGGAGAGAACGATGTCCGGCATATCGGTTGGCGACAGGGTGGAATGGGATTGGGGCGGGGGTACCGCTTCTGGAAAGGTCACGGAATGCTTCACCGACAAGGTGACGCGCACCATCAAGGGAAACGAGGTCACGCGAAACGCGTCTGATGACGCGCCAGCCTTCATGATCGAGCAGGAAGATGGTGACCGTGTTCTCAAGTCAGAGAGCGAGCTAAGAAAAGCTTGAAGCCGCATCAAACGCGGGCACACGGTGCATTCCTAAAGAAGCGGGCGTACTCGTGCGGGCTCAGTCGACGTCATGCCGATCCGCGCGAGTATCTCCAGATCGGTTACAGAGAGCTTTCCGTCCCGCCAGGTGGCAAGCTGTCGTTCGCGGAATTTTGCGAGGGTCTTGTTCGTATGGACAAGCGAAAGGCCTAGGGCGTCCGCCAGATCCTGCTGTCGAAAGGGTAAAGGCATTCCGCTGCTATCGACGAGATTGAGCGCCATACCGCGGACCCAGAGTCGCACCAATGCCCAAGCGACCGCCTCTTCGGCGTTCCGTTGTCCCACGGTCGCCAGTGCCTCGCCTAGGAAGTGCTCTTCGCTCGCCGCTAGCCATGTCAGATCATAAGATCGGGCAGGTGACGTCTTGAAGAAATCCCAAAGCGTGGATCGATCAAATACACAGAGGCGCATCCGACTGCGGGCCTCGACCGAATGGCTCATCTCTCCCATCACGACCGCTTGGAGGCCGATCAGATCGCCCGGAAAGACGAACGTTGTGACCTGGCGCCGTCCGTTCTCTAAGGTCTTGTAGCGAAGTCCAAGCCCGCTCATCACCGTGAAGAGCTGTGCGGAGTGAGCGCCCTCGGTTAGCAAGGGCGTACCCGGCTCAATTGTCAGTTCGCCGACCTTGAAGCGTTGGGTCTGCCTTACTTCTTCATCCGACATCTTCGTGAAGAGGTTTTGCCGACGGAGCGGGCAGGTCTCACATCTTGTCACCATCCGGTTTCTCCGCTGCTATGTCACATTTAAATGCGTGCACGCCTCCCTTGTTCCATAGGCGCGTCGGGAATGACGGAGGCACGCGTGCGCTACTACTTGGACTGCATTGACCCATTGGTTTACTTGGATGTCTCTGATCTCCTTGAGCAAACCTTCGCGGCACGGGATGTTCGGGGGATTGCCGATCTGAATGAGGTCATCTCGGAAGGGACCGATACCCAATCCGTGGTCATCATTTCGGCGCGCCCTGTTGCCGAATTGAGAGCCCATACGGCGATAGCGATCCTACCTGATGACAGCACAGGATATGTTCTGCTGAACGGCCATGAAGAGCACCCGGCTCACGAAGGAGCCAATTGGACAACGATCGCGGTCCCATTTGATGGCGCCACTTTGATAGACGCGATCCGCCGTGTCATGCCGCAGAACAGCTGAGGTAGGAAGGAAGGTCCGTCAGGCCCGTAGCGTTTCCGTGGACGAGAAGAACATCGCCTGACTCACCGCGGAGACCACCTGATCCGGCGTGTAGGGTTTCGCGATGAGGAACGCGGGCTCCTTCCGCTCGCCCGACAGAAGGCGTTCAGGAAACGCCGTGATAAAGATCACAGGGCAACGCCCCAAGTCTTCCATCACTTCGTTGACGGCCTCGATACCGCTCGAATTGTCTGCGAGCTGGATGTCTGCCAGGATCAGGTCCGGACGCTCAGACCGGGCGAGATCGACGGCTTCCTGATGAGTTCGTGCGATACCGGTTACCCGGTGACCCATGTCGCTGACAAGCGACTCCAGGTCCATGGCGATGATTGTTTCATCTTCGATGATCATGATGCGACCCGCCACGGCGTTGGCCATCTCACCGCGGGCGATGTCTACGAGTTCCCGGCACTCGTCTTCACCGATCTGCATGATCTCACCGATCTGCGAAAAGCTGAACTCTTCAACCGTATGAAGCAGTAGCGCTTCACGCGTGTTTGGGGTCAGGCGCGCAAGATGCTTCTGGGCAGTCGCCTTCAGGCTATCTTCTTCCATCTGCACGGGCGCGCCCGTGCTCACCCAAATGCCGTGGAAGGTCCGGAATAGGCCCGTCTTGACATCGCTGGATCGTTCTAGCGGCGCCCGATCGGTCAGTATCGCTTCCAGTGTCGCGGCTGCATAGTTGTCGCCGCTTGTCTGAGATCCCGTCAACGCACGTGCGTACCGTCGCAGATAGGGAAGCGACTTGCTGATCTCGGCAATGGTATTCATGTCTCTCTGACCGTCCCTTTATTCGTTGGCCCGGGAACAAACATGTCGAGACCTCGTTAGGTTCCGTACGACATCGGGCATTCCGAGGGCCTACGAGGGGACATGGGACAAGACGACGACAAAGCAAATCTGGATGAGTTGATCGACGCAAACCTGCGTCGTGTCTATGATTCTGTGCTCAACGAAGACATACCCGATCGCTTCTCGGACCTGTTACGACGGTTGCAATCGGGAGAAGGTGGCGGAGAGACTTCGGCGGTGTCGGAGGAGGGCGAATGAGCCATCCTGATCCGAAAGACGAGCTGATCGAACACCTGCCAGCGATGCGCGCATTTGCCGTGTCCCTTACTCGTAACGCTTCTCTCGCAGACGACATGGTTCAAGACTCCTTAGTCAAAGCCTGGTCCAATCTGGATAAATTCCAGCCTGGCACGAACATGCGCGCGTGGCTCTTCACGATCCTTCGAAACACCTACTATTCCAATCGCCGAAAAGCGAAGCGCGAAGTGTCCGATACCGACGGGTCGATTACGGCAGGTCTCTCGCGCAAGCCCGACCATGACGGGCGACTTAACCTGATGGATTTTGAGGCAGCGTTCGCCAAGTTGCCTGAGGAACAACGGGAGGCCCTTGTCCTCGTTGGGGCGTCAGGTTTTGCCTACGAGGAAGCGGCCGAGACATGCGGTGTCGCTGTCGGTACCATCAAGAGCCGCGTTAATCGAGGGCGCGCAAAACTAGCCGAACTCATGGGGATCTCCGACGAAGATCCTTTCGAGATAACCGACTCGGCGACGATGGCCGTGGTGGCATCGGTGCAGAACGGCAATATGTAGCGATGCTCGCAGACATGCCGGGCAGGCGGAGCCTGACGGTTCAAATCCTATTTCTGTTGTCGCTGGCTCTGCTCCCGCTCGGGGCAATCGCTGCTTGGCAGACCCAGCGGATATCAGTGCAGGCGGAAAGTCAGCTTCAAACAGCGCTCCTGCTCCAGACCGAAAGGACCACCGGCAAGACCCGCTACGTGGCAGAGCGCGGACTTGGCGCCTTACGCGCCTTGCAGGCGATGAGCGGGCCACTGTTTGATGACGTTGGCCTATGTTCTGAGATCCTTGCTGATTTCGCGCTCGCGTCCGACAATTTAGATGCCTTTCGATTTATCGGGATCGACGGGGCTACCATTTGCTCTTCGGATGCTCAGGTGCGCTGGCTAGAAGCCGTCCTTCCCACTTTCATAGCGGCACCGGATGATGAACCACGTCTGAGGATCGTACGGACTGATCCGGAGGCAGATAGGTATACGCTCTCAATGACGCAGCCGGTCTATGATGACGACGGAGCGTTACGCGGACAGATCTCCGTTATGATCCGGGATGCCGACCTGTCCGTTCCATCGATTGGTCCGACGACCAAAGAGCCATATGGTCTCGTCACCTTTGATGCAGACGGTCAAATTCTGACGACGACGTTCGACGAAGACGAAACGGCCGCAAACCTTCCGGCGGGCCTCGATCTGCAGTTGCTTGCGGGTGAACCCGCACGCGTTTTCCACGCCGACACGCAAACCGGACTCAACCGCGCTTTCGCTGTAGTGCCAATCATGCCCGGTATGGCCTATGCGATGGCAAGTTGGCCGCCGGACGCTCTTTTTGATGATCGTTTCGACCATCTGGCAGCGGATGCCCTTTTGCCAATGCTGATGTGGGTCGCCACGCTTCTTGTCGCCTTCATCGCGCTTGAGCGCCTTGTATTACGCCATGTCCGGGTGTTGTCGCGCCAGATGCGGACATTTGCCCGCACCCGGCGCCTCATTGCGCGGCCTGTTCTCGGAGGTGCCGCCTTCGAGCTCGCTGCCATAGAGACGGATTTCAGGAACATGGCCGAGTCCATCCTGCAGGACGAAGCACAGCTCGAGGATAACCTTCGAGAGAAGAACATTCTTCTCAAGGAAGTCCATCACCGGGTCAAAAATAACCTGCAGCTGATCACCTCGATCATGAATATGCAGCTCCGGCGGGTAAACGGGGACGAGGCGCGGATCATCCTTCAGCGCCTCCATGAACGGATAATGGGAATAGCACTGGTCCATCGGGCGCTCTACCAATCCCCTGAGATCAACAAGATCGATGCCGCCGCGGTCGTCGTCAGTTTGGGAAGTAAGATCGTTGACGCTACGGGGCGCGCTGGTCGCGTGAAGCTGCGGCCTAAGGTGGAACCGGTCGAGTTATTTCCCGAACAAGCCGTTCCGCTCGCGCTTCTGGTGACGGAAGCATTGACCAACGCGATCGAACATGCGGCACCGGACGAACACGGAGAGATCGAGATCCGCCTCGATTTCTCGGCCGAGGGGCGTCATGCAACGCTTCTCATCGAGAGCGCCGCAGAAGCAGTTGTCGAAAACAAGTCGACGGGAACGGAGCCCGGACTGGGTCACCAGCTCATTCGCGCTTTCGAAACGCAGCTCGGCGGGTCTCTTTCCATGGGCCAGCTCGACGATCGGTATCACGTGCAGATCAAGTTCCCCATTCGCACACAGCATTCGGACCCAAGGGACTATTGACGATGCGAGCTGACGCAGCCGCATCGGACGTCCAAAACGTCGAGATCCTGATCACCGCCGCAGAGGCCTTCCCGGCTTTTGAGCGCGCCGTTCTATCCGCTCAGCGCGAGGTCACAGCGGGCTTTCGTATCTTTGACTTCTCGACCCGCCTGCGCACATCGGAGGCGCGCGCAATCGGCGAGGATTGGTTTGACTTGATCCTACATGTCGTCGGTCGCGGCGTCTCCTTTCGGATGATCCTTTCGGATTTTGACCCGACAGTTGGGACGGAACTCCATGGTTTGACATGGAGAAGTGTGCGCCAGGCCGTCGCCCTGAAAGAACTTGCCGGTTCAGAGGCGCAGATCGATGTTCGTGCGTCACTTCACCCGGCCTCGGTCGGCTTGCTGGCGCGGATCGCGCTTTGGCCCCGGGTCCAGGGTCTACTCAGGCAGAAGATTGTCAAAGCGGCCAGCGGTGGTGACGCGGGTATCGCGCGCTTTTTGTCGCGGCACCCGCGCCTCTCCGACTTTTTCGCAAGAACAGGCGGGCGTCTTCGACCGAAGCTATGGCCGCTCCCGAGCCTCTGGCCGGTGACACATCATCAGAAAGTGGCAGTCATCGACGATAACGTTCTCTACGTCGGTGGCCTCGATCTGAACGAGCGACGTTGGGACACTCCGGACCACGCGCGCGAGAGCGCAGCGACATGGCATGACGTGCAACTGGTCGTCCAAGATCGCGTGGCCGCCCGCGATGTCCGTCGTCATCTTGAGGAGTTGTTGCCGGTCGTTTTTGGCGAAGCCGAAGTATCAGTGATGCACGGATCGGTTCTTCGGACAGTATCCGCGAAAGTCGTTGGCAGACCGTCCTTTCTCGCGCCGCGCCCGATCCGCCGCGAAATAGAGTTTGCTCTGCTTGAAGCAATCGCCAAGGCAAATCGACTGATCTACATCGAGACACAGTTTCTGCGTGACCGCCGCATTTCGAAGGCTCTTGCCCGTGCCGCGCGACGAAACGCAAATCTGACGTTGATCCTTATTCTGCCAGCAGCGCCAGAAGATGTCGCATACGGGCATACAACCCGAAGTGATGCGCGGTTCGGAGAGTATTTGCAGGCCGCGGCTATTCGCCGATTGCGGCGCGCATTTTCCGGCCGTCTCTTTATCGGGTCGCCGGTTCAGCCGGTCGCAGCAAAGGGGCACGGTCGGGCGATCCTTCACGGATCCCCGATCGTCTATGTCCATGCAAAGGTTGCGATTTTCGATAATCAGCTGGCCATCGTCGGAAGCGCCAACCTCAACGGTCGGAGCCTGCGCTGGGACACAGAAGTCGCGGTGGCGCTTCGCGACCCGGAGACGGTACGCGCGCTGCGGAACCGCTGTATGGAGCACATGCTTGGTCTTTCTGCGACGGATCGGCAAGAACTGTTCAATGTCGATACGGCCGTATCGGGGTGGCAGAACGTCGCGCTGGCCAATGCGAAGGCGGCGCCCCACGATCGCGACGGTCTCGTCGTCCCTTATCTTTCGAGGCCGGGACGTCGTTTCGGCCGGGCTCTTCCTGCGGTTCCTGAGGAGATGGTTTGATACAATAAAGGAACCTCTCCTTGGGGATCGCACGTTATCGCTACGAACGCTCTTTTTATGGAGGACATGCGATGACTGATATCTTTGTTATTGGCTTGGCCGGCTTGACCCTGGTTGCGGTGATCATCTTTGCGCTTACAAGCAAATGGCGAACGGAAAGAAAGCTCGCCGATCCAGACGCGCCGAAGTCGGCATTAGCGAAAGATGGCCCAATGGGTTCGATCGAAGAACGCACCTAGCTTTTCTGCTCTACGGCGATGGCGCCACGACCGTAACGCATCCCAAGCGTGCGTAAGGGGGTGGCGTCATCCCGCGCGCCGGCAAGCGTCCAGGCGCCAATCAACGCGATCCAAAGTTCTTCAGCCTGTGTAGGATCACCCCGCAATCTTTCGAGTTGCTTAGCGGTCGCGGCGATCCAGGAGTTCAGCAAAGCGCCTGTTTGCGCTCGGCCGCCTGACAAGACGTTGTCGATCAGAAAAGACTGGATCGGACAGACGCGCCAGTGGGCGTGCCGTTCAAACAAGCGTGCAAATTTTTCGAACAAGCGCGCATTCCCGCTCTCGGCATGCTCTGCTGGATCGTATGCCGCCTGAATAATGCTAAGCATAACATCCGAAATCGCTGCAGCCACCGCGTCAGCCAAGTCGGACTTTCCAGCTGGAAAGTGATGGTAGAGCGAGCCCTTCGGAACGCCTGACGCCCCTAAGACGTCCGATACCGATGTGGCGTGATACCCTCGTTCCTGAAACAAACGTGCGGCCGCAGAGATGAGGCGACCGCGCGTGCTCGTTGGTGTCTCTTCGAGGGGACCGGACATATTTCGGAGTTGACGTATCCATCGTTCATCTGCAACTAGACTATATGGTCTAGACCAATCGGTCTATATCGACCAGATGCAAGAGGACTTGGATCAATGGACGAGATGGCCGTCACTGTTCCATCCTACGGGGCGAGTCTCCAAGGGACACTCTTTCTGCCATCATCGGCACGTCCACGTGCCTATGCGCTCATCAATGGCGCGACGGGTGTTCCAGCGCGGGTCTATGCCAGCTTCGCCAGATGGCTTGCCGACATGCAGGGTATTGCGTGCCTAACCTATGACTACCGCGATTTCGGTCGAAGCGGGGCGGTTGCGGATAGCCCAGCCACGATGACCGATTGGGGCATTCACGATCAACAAGCGGCGCGCGACTGGCTGTCGGAAAAAGCAGAAAAGAGCCCTCTCTGGGTCATTGGCCATTCTCTTGGCGGCATGATGCTGCCCTACCAACTGGGGCTTTCCAGCATTGACCGTGTTATCGTGGTCGCTGCGGGCGCGGTGCATGTCTCCGACCATCCATGGCCCGCACAGCTTGCAGTCCGTCTGTTTTGGACACCGGGTCTGACGGCTATCTCGCGACGGATGGGGTACTTTCCGGGACGACTACTCCGACAAGGTACCGATATTCCCGTCGGCGTTTACGCCCAATGGCGCCTCTGGTGTACATCCAAGGGGTTCCACCGCGCTGATCCCGATTTGCCTGCTGGTGCGGCAGACGGTCTTGCCTGTCCCATGAAAGTGGTGGCCGTGTCGGACGACGTTCTCTGTCCTCCGGCGACAGTCTGGCGATTGATGCAGGTTTACCCCGAGGCGCACAAAAGGCAGCTGACCTTGTATCCGGAGGACTACGGTCTCCGGACAATCGGACATATAAACGTGCTGACAGAGCGATCCGCTGACGTCTGGCCGGATATCATCGCCTAGATGAAGCGAATGGTGAGAGGCTGGACGACGACCCAGACGGGACTCGTTGTGGCTGCTTCCTTCCGGACCTGACCAGGTTGGCGAGGCGCCTGCCCGCGCCAACCTCTCACAGCTCAAATAAGCGTACCACTTGTCTTGCGCAAGGCTAGCGTATCTGCGTCTCCAGCCAGCCCCAAGCGTGTGCGGCGATATCTTCACCGGCCTCGTAGAACCAATGATCGTGGCCATGCAGCCGTACGAGTTCGAACGGATGTCCCGCATCAGCCAACGCCGCGCCCGACTCCAGCGCTGTGGCGTAGGGAAACGACTGATCGACTGATCCCAGGTAGTGGCGAATAGGAAGCGGGCGCGCTGCGGGCGCAACGTAGTTCAGCGGCAGCGTGCCTCCATGAACAGCGACGGCTTTCCATGGACCGCTATATTGATTTGCGAGAACCTGCGCGGCGATAGCCCCCCGCGAGTGACCGAAAAGGGCGACACGACCTTTGTCGACCGGGTAAATCTCAGCAGCGGCGTCAAGCGCGATGGCGACCGCACGCGGATCGGGCCGACCGAACTCCCAGCCCGGCAGGTTGCCAAGGTTCGGCGCGACGATCACAAGGCCCTGCCGTTCCGCGGTTTCGCGCCACATATCGACCATACTTTCACCGGTACGCCCGGGACCATGGAGCAGGACGACCGTTGGCCGCCGAGTGTCGCCGGTTGGTCCCCAACCCCACCAGACCAGACCGCCAGGTCCGCGGTGAAGTGTTCCTTGGTCGGGCTCGGGAACATATTCCGCGCCGGCCTCGAAACGCGTCAGCGTCGCCGTTCCAGTCTCGACGAATCTTGCGGCCGGCAACGGCGGGTTGGCGCGGTCCACAGGGATCGGATCCATCACGACGTCGAACGGGTTGAACCCCACACTTCGCGCGACAGGAATGACGCTGTCCGGCTGCACCTTGAAAAGGGTAGCGCCCGCGAGCAGGCCGAGGCCAGCAATGATCGTTAAAATGGCGACTAGGCGAGCCATACGCGTCTCCGGAAGGTCCCTTTCCGTAGGCGGCACTGTGGGCGATTGTTTGACCAGAGCGGGACATGGCCCGGTTTACGGAACGGAAAGCGGGGCGACAGGGCGTCGCATCTGCGATAACGCCTCCGGAGCGACGGGATCGAGGCGACATGAAGCGAGCGGAACGCGTGACATTCGGCGGGGGTGGCTTGGACAGGGCCGAGGACCTGCGCCGACATCCAGACCAGTTGGCAGATCTGCCGGCACGAACGCTTCCAATTTGGCGCGGTAAGCCGGCGCTCCTCGCCGATGGTCTCGCGCTGATGCGCGGGCATGCCTTCGCGGGGCAAGGCTTCCCGGTGTTGATTGGCCGCCAGGATGGGGCGGCGATCTTCGCGCGGGACGTAACGGGGCTGAGCGTTGATGGCTCCGACGCAACGGTTGGCGATTTCCGTGACCCGTCGCTGCAGTCGCATCCCGATTTGCCGGACGGGGCCGCCTTTACGGAGCTTCGCCAGGCGATGCTCTCGTTGTCGCCGCTCGACGCGGAGATCGCGGCCACAGCAAAAGGGGTCTTGGAATGGCACCGGACCCATGGTTTCTGCCCGAACTGTGGGGCCCCGACAGCGCCCGGCAAGGCTGGATGGATGCGGGGTTGCGCGTCCTGTGGCCGCATGCAGTTCCCCCGGACAGACCCAGTCGTGATCATGCTGGTCACCCACGGCGACCGTGTGCTTCTCGGACGGTCACCGGCCTGGCCTGAGGGTTTCTTCTCCTGCTTGGCAGGCTTCATGGAACCCGGCGAGACGTTGGAAGCTGCCGTCCGGCGCGAGGTTTGGGAGGAGACGGGCGTCCGGATCGGCGAGGTCAGCTATCTCTCAAGCCAGCCGTGGCCCTTTCCCGGTTCGCTCATGCTCGGTGCACATGGGCGGGCGACGACGGACCGGATCGAAATAGACCCGGAGGAAATCGCAGAGGCCGTGTGGTTGAGCCGGCAAGAGCTGCTTTCTGTGTTCGAGGGGCATCACCCGCGGATCTCCCCGGCGCGTGCTGGGGCGATCGCCCACTTTCTTCTTTGGAATTGGTTGGCGGATAGGCTGGATTGAGATCGCCGTCGGCACGAGGACAGCAGCATGAAATTCGTTGCAACTGAAGAGATCGCTGCCCCGATCGACCACGTCTGGCGCCGTGTCTCCGATCTTGAGGTGTTCGAGGATCGCTTCAGAAAGCGTGTTCGAGGCCTAAGCCGCGATCCTGCGGGGCCGATCCATGTGGATACGGTCTGGTCCGGGAAAGCGACGATCATGGGCAAGGTTCGGGCCGTGGAGGTGCGGCTGTGCGAGTTCAATGCGCCTGCTTCCTTGGAAACGGTCGCCGGGACGGAGGGCATGGTCGTAACGATCCGGGCCGACCTGGAGGCGTTGGGTGCAGACCGAACACGCCTGATCGTCACATCGGAGGCCCGGGCGCGAAGTCTGGCGGCGCGATTGTTGTTGCAATCGGTAAGGCTGGGCCGGAAGGGCGTCGCCCACCGCTACAAAGAGCGGATCGCGCAGTTCTCGGAAGCGATCGAGAGCAGCTATTCTGCTTGATCCGCCGTTCCGCCGCCTTGGAAATGGTCCGGATCGGCAGGATAGACGCCAAGAATGTCGAGGCTTGACGTGAAGTAGGCAAGTTCCTCAAGCGCACGCGCCACGGCGGCGTCATCGGGATGGCCTTCGATATCGGCATAAAACTGCGTGGCCGTGAACTGGCCGTCGATCATGTAGCTTTCCAGCTTCGTCATGTTCACGCCGTTCGTGGCGAACCCACCCATCGCCTTGTAGAGCGCGGCCGGAATGTTCCGCACGCGGAAGACAAAGGTCGTCTTGGTCGGGCCGTCGCCCAGCCGCGGGCGACGTTCGTCCTTTGCCATGATCAGGAAGCGGGTCGTGTTGCGATCATGATCCTCGATGTTTCGCGCCAAGATATCGAGGCCGTAAATCTTTCCGGCCATCTCTGACGCCAACGCGGCAACGCTCGGGTCGCCGAGCGTGGCAACCTGCTTCGCGGCCCCCGCGGTATCTGCAGCCACCTTCGGTATGATCCCGTGCTGTTTCAGAAATCCCCGGCATTGGCCAAGGAGAACGGTATGCGATTGTGCCACCTTCACGGCTTGGATGGAGGTTTCAGGCAGGCACAGAAGGTTGATACGGACGCGGACGAACGCCTCCTCGATGATGTGCAGACCGGAATGGGGCAGGAGGGAATGGATGTCTGCCACCCGACCGTAGGTCGAATTCTCGACTGGCAGCATCGCCAATTGCGCGCGACCATCGCGGACCGCTTCGATCGCATCTTCGAACGTCGGGCAGGGCAGGGGAACATGATCGGGCCGCGCCTCGTGACAGGCTTGATGGGAATAGGCCCCAAGCTCTCCCTGAAAGGCGATTTTCGCGGTCATGACGTGTATCCGGCAGTGGTGCGTTTGGTCGCGGGACCTATCTCTTGCGTGAGGACGTTGAAACCACATACATACCCGCGACCCGAGACCGTGAGAGAGTGCGACAAATGGATACCATGACCTTCACCAAGGCCGGCGGCGCCGTCTGCGGCGCACTTCTCGTGTTCCTGTTGGGAGCATGGGCTGCTGAAGGCTTGTACCATGTCGGACACGACTCGCACGGCGAAGAGGTGGCGATGGGCTATCGCATCGAAGTGGTTGAAGCGTCTGCTGACACCGAGGCGGAGGCAGAGCCGGAAGTCCCATTCGAGGAGGTGTTCGCGTCCGCTTCGGCCGCCGATGGTGAGCGTCTCTGGCGTCAGTGTTCCGCCTGTCATCAGTTGGAGGACGGTGCGAACGGCACCGGGCCCCACCTCTACAATGTGGTCGGGCGTGATAAGGGTGCGGTGGACGGTTATTCATACTCGGACACCCTTGCATCGATGGAGGGCGATTGGTCGCCCGAGAACCTCAGTGGTTTCCTCCTCAATCCACGCGAATACGCGCCCGGTACCAAAATGGCCTATCGCGGTATGGACGATGTTGAAGATCGCGCGAACTTGATCGCATATCTCGATTCCATCGGCGGCTGAGTTCGGTTCGTAGAAAGGACGCGCGGCAAAGGGTGGGGCCTGCCTTCGGATGCGGCGCTTGCCTGCGCAAGTCGGGTCTTCTCACACGCCCGTGAGCCGCCGCGATACAAGCCCCCTTGCACATCCGTCCGGGCGCTCTTTACCTGTTCCTCAAACCTTCAGGGAGGTCTTTGGATGTTTGCACGGGCTATCGTCGTCTCCGCCGCGCTCATTCCGTTCGCCGCACAGGCACAGGATGACGTGATTGTCAGTCACGGTTACAGCAATTTCGGCGAGCTTAAATACGGCCCGAACGAACCCTTCGCTTACGTGAACCAGGACGCACCGAAGGGGGGCGAGATCAGCCTGGCAACAATCTCTACGTTCGACAGCTTCAATCCGTACACGATCAAGGGCGTCCCCCAGACCACCGGTGTAGGGCTTATGTATGAGCGGATCATGGTGTCGGCTGCAGACGACCCTTACAGCGTCTATTGCTATCTCTGTACGGAAATCCGCTATCCCGAGAACCTGGAATGGCTTGAGATTGAGCTGCGGGATGACGTGACCTTCTCCGACGGCTCTCCCATGACGGCGGAAGATGTCGTGTTCACGGCCAATCTGTTCCTGGAACAGGGCATTCCGGAGTTCCGGACGCCCATGGCGCAGTTTTACGAGAGCATCGAAGCGACCGGAACCCATACGGTTCGCTTTGAATTCGGTCCGGAGGCCGACTTTCGCACGCGTGTGTCACAATCGGGCGCCTGGCTGGTCTGGTCCCGGGCATGGTTCGAGGAGACGGGCCAGCGGCTCGATGAAAGTGCTGAAAGACCCTTCTTGGGGACCGGCCCCTACGTTTTGGGCGATGTCGATATGGGCCGTAGCGTGAGCTATGTTCGCGACCCCGATTGGTGGGGTGCCGATGTGCCGTTGAACAGCGGTCGACATAACTTCGATACCGTTCGGGTTGAGGCGTTTCTGGACCAAACCGCGGCCCTCGAGGCGTTCAAAGTCGGCGAATACACCGTCCGCAGCCCTGCCAATGCGAATGAATGGGCCACGGGTTATGATTTTCCTGCCGCCCGTCGCGGCGATGTGAACGTAGCGACTTTGCCCGATGGAAACATCGACGATGCCCGCGGGCTGGCCTTCAATCTCCGGCGCGAACCGTGGCAGGATCCTCGGGTCCGTGATGCTGTCCGGATGATGTTCAACTTCGAATGGTCGAACCGCGCGATCTTTTATGACCTCTATGAGCGTCCGTACTCGTTCTGGGGTAATTCCGAGCTGGCTGCAGAAGGCGTTCCGACAGAAGGCGAGATCGCCGTCCTGCAACCTCTGGTCGATGAGGGTCTACTCGACGCGTCGATCCTGACGGACGATGCGGTCATGCCGCCCACCAACGACCCGGGCTCCAACGCACCTGATCGACGGACGCGTCGTGCCGCGCTCGGCCTCTTGTCTGAGGCGGGGTACGAGGTCGGGGATGATGGAATGGTGCGGGGTCAGGATGGCGAGCTGCTGAGCTTGTCCATCATTCAATTCGATGCTGCACTCGACAGTGTGATGAACCCTTTCGTGGAGAACTTGAGATCCATCGGCATCGACGCGTCCCTCCGGCGGGTCGACACGTCGCAATACGTGGAACTTCGGCGGAGCCGCGAGTGGGATTTATCCAACATCCTGCCGGGGCAGGGCTTCGAGCCCGGGCCGGGATTGGAGCAGTGGTTCCATAGCAAGACGCGAGAGGACTCCAGCCGCAACATCATGGGCCTGGCCGATCCGGCTGTTGACCGGATCATCGCTGACATCATCGTAGCCGACGATCTCGATACCTTGCGTGACCGTGCACGTGCTCTGGACCGAGTTCTGCGGGCCCACGGGTTCTGGCTGGCGCAATGGGAAAACCGCGATCACTGGATCGCCTATTGGGATCAGTATGAGCATCCAGATCCGCTACCGCCGCTAGCGCTGGGGGTCTTGGACTTCTGGTGGTACGACGCTGATGCTGCGGCAGAGTTGCGAGCTTCCGGAGCCCTCTGAATGGGCGCCTATATCCTGCGACGGCTTTTGCTGATGATCCCGACCCTTGTCGGGATCATGGTGCTAAACTTCACCCTTGTGCAGTTCGTGCCTGGCGGACCGGTTGAACAGGTGCTCGCGCGTCTCGAGGGGGGCGGTGACGTCTTCGCCAACATCTCCGGTGGCGGAGCCAGTGAGATGCAGCAAGAGATCGGCGAGGATGGTGGCAACCAATCTGGCTATGCCGGTGCGCGTGGATTGCCCCCGGAATTCATCGAAGAGCTTGAGCGCCAGTTTGGCTTCGACAAGCCGCCGCTTGAGCGCTTTCTCGACATGATGTGGAACTACCTACGCTTCGACTTCGGCGAGAGCTATTTCCGCTCCATATCCGTCGTAGACCTCGTGCTTGAGAAAATGCCGGTCTCGATCACCTTAGGATTGTGGTCGACCCTCATCGCCTACCTCATTTCCATTCCACTTGGGATCCGGAAGGCTGTCCGTGACGGCAGCCGCTTCGACACCTGGACAAGCGGTATCGTTATCGTCGCCTATGCGATCCCCGGCTTTCTCTTTGCGATCCTGCTGCTGGTGGTCTTTGCCGGCGGTAGCTATCTGCAGTGGTTTCCGTTGCGCGGCCTGACGTCGGATAACTTCGACGAACTCAGCGCGATCGGGAAGGTCTTTGACTATCTCCATCACATCGCGCTGCCCGTGCTGGCCTCAACCATCTCAGCCTTCGCAGGCCTGACACTGCTCACCAAGAACAGCTTCCTCGACGAGATTCGGAAGCAATACGTAACCACCGCAAAGGCCAAGGGCTTGCGAGAAGGTGGGGTGCTTTACGGGCACGTCTTCCGTAACGCGATGCTGATCGTGATCTCGGGTTTCCCAGCTCTGTTCGTCAGCGTCTTCTTTGGCGGCTCACTGATCATCGAGACGATCTTCTCGTTGGATGGTCTGGGGCGGCTCGGCTTCGAAGCAGCCGTAAGTCGTGACTATCCTGTGATGTTCGGCACCCTTTATGCGTTTGCCTTGATCGGCTTGGTCATGGGGCTGATCACCGATCTCACCTATATCTGGGTCGACCCGCGGATCGACTTTGAAAGCCGGGAGACCTGACATGGCGCTCTCCCCGCTCAATCAGCGTCGCTGGCGCAACTTTCGCAGGAACCGCCGTGCCTATTGGTCGCTCTGGGTGTTTTCTGTTCTGTTCAGCCTGTCGCTTTGCGCCGAATTGATCGCGAACGACAAGCCCCTGTTGATCAGCTACCAGGGGGAATGGCTCACCCCATTCCGCAACTTCTATCCCGAAACGCGCTTCGGCGGCGACTTTCGGACCGAAGCGGTCTACCGCGATATCGAGGTCCAGTGTCTCATCATCTCGGGTGGTTTGGAGGACTGCTTCGATGATCCCGACACGGTAATCTCGGAAGTTGAGGCCAGCGGCACTTTTGCCGGATCGGAGGTACAAGCGGGCTGGCTGATCTGGCCGCCGATCCCCTATTACTACACGACGAACAGTTCCGTGCCCGGCGCAGCGCCCCACGCGCCCAGTTCGGAGCATTGGCTGGGCACGGATGATACCGCCCGCGATGTGGCTGCCCGCGTCATCTATGGGTTCCGCCTATCCGTCGCCTTCGCCCTAATCGTGACGTTGCTGACCTCTGTCGTGGGGATTGCCGCCGGGGCCGTGCAGGGCTTTTTCGGGGGCTGGGTCGATCTGATATTCCAGCGTGTCATCGAGATATGGGGGGCGACGCCGTCGCTCTACATCATCATCATTGTGGCCGCGATCATTCCCATGAATTTCTGGTTGCTGGTCGGCTTGATGACCCTATTCGGATGGACGGCATTGGTGGGCGTGGTGCGAGCGGAGTTCCTGCGGGCGCGCAACTTCGAATATGTCCGTGCGGCCCGGGCGCTGGGGATCGGAAACGCGACGATCATGGTCCGGCATGTGCTGCCCAACGCTATGGTCGCGACGCTGACCTTCTTGCCCTTCATCGTCACCGGCACGATCGGCGGGCTTGCCACCCTCGATTTCCTCGGCTTCGGCTTACCCTCTTCCGCACCGTCCCTGGGCGAACTGACCCTCCAGGCGAAGCAGAACCTGCAGGCACCATGGCTTGGCTTCACGGCATTCGTGACCTTTGCCATCATGCTCTCGCTTCTCGTCTTCATCTTCGAAGGCGTGCGTGACGCCTTCGATCCGCGGAAGACCTTCGCATGAGCCTGCTTTCGGTGCGCGACCTGCGGATCAGTTTCCGGCAAGACGGGGTGGAGACCGCGGCCGTCCGTGGCGTCAGTTTCGGTTTGGAGAGGGGAGAGACCCTGGCCATCGTGGGCGAGTCTGGGTCGGGCAAGTCGATCACGGCGCTATCGACGGTTTCCCTTCTTCCGGACTCCGCCAGCGTGGCGGGATCTGTCGTCTATGACGGGCAAGAGATGATCGGCGCTGACGAGGCCGGTCTGAGAAAGGTTCGCGGCAACGATATCAGCTTCATCTTTCAAGAACCGATGACCTCGCTCAATCCGCTTCACACGATCGAGAAGCAGATACGCGAAAGCCTGGCCCTACATCAGGGATTGAGCGGAGATGCCGCGCGGGCCCGTATTCTCGAACTTTTGGACAAAGTGGGTATTCGCGACGCGGAGGAGCGTTTGGGCGCCTATCCCCACCAGCTTTCAGGCGGTCAACGGCAGCGGGTCATGATTGCCATGGCTTTGGCCAATGGGCCCGATTTGCTGATTGCCGACGAACCGACGACCGCCTTGGATGTGACAATCCAGGCGCAGATCCTGGAGTTGCTTGCCGAGCTCAAGCGGTCGGAAGGGATGTCGATGCTCTTCATCACGCACGATCTCGGCATCGTTCGGCGGTTTGCGGATCGTGTCTGCGTCATGGAGAAGGGCGAGATCGTGGAGGCTGGAGCGGTCGACCAGCTCTTCAATGCGCCGCAACATCCATATACCCAGAAGCTCCTTGCCGCCGAACCTACTGGACGCGCAGATCCGGTTCCCGATGCGGCCGAGGAGATCGTTCGGACAGAGCATCTCAAAGTGTGGTTCCCGATCCAGCGCGGCATTCTGAAGCGAACTGTGGGCCATGTGAAGGCGGTCAACGACGCCTCGATTTCTGTGCGTGCCGGAGAGACCTGTGGCATTGTCGGCGAAAGTGGGTCGGGCAAGACGACCTTGGCCTTGGCGATCATGCGGCTGATCTCGTCGGAGGGGCGGATCGTCTTCATGGGGCGGGACATCGACGGTCTCAAATCGAAGGCCATGCGGCCTCTGCGGCAAGACATGCAAATCGTGTTTCAAGACCCCTACGGTTCTCTCAGCCCGCGAATGACCGTGGCGGAGATCGTCGCGGAAGGCCTTCGCCTACACGATACCGGCGATGACCGCCCGCGCCGGGAACAGGTGGCAGAGATCTTGGGCGAAGTCGGGATCGATCCGGCGTCCATGGACCGATACCCCCATGAGTTTTCGGGGGGGCAAAGGCAGCGCATTGCGATCGCACGCGCGATGATCCTTCGACCGAAACTGGTGGTTTTGGACGAACCGACCAGCGCGCTTGACCAGACGGTCCAGGTTCAGATCGTTGAGCTGCTGCGCGATCTGCAACGTCGCTATGGCCTGGCCTATCTCTTCATTAGCCACGACCTGAAGGTCGTCAGGGCGTTGTCTCACAAGGTGGTTGTGATGCGCCGCGGTGATGTGGTCGAGGCGGGCGACGCAGCGATGATCTTCGACGCGCCATCCGACCCCTATACACGGGCTCTGATGTCGGCGGCCTTCGATCTCCAAACATCGGACGCCGTTGCGGTCTGAGAATGGTGGCCATCCGCGTCGTGAGTCGACCGCGCAGGGGTCATGCGGCCGACTTTCCCTTTAGCTCCAGTTGATCGAGCAGATGGTTGATGCCGCGGGCAAGAACGGCGTTTGGCCCATCAAGATCGAGAAGCTCGATGCGCTGTTTCGTCTCACCGTCTGCGACCGACCGGAGCATGTCATGCACATTGTCATCGAACCGCTGGCGCAGGGATTCGGCAGTTTCGTGCGAAGTCTGTTGCTCGACTTGGATATCGCGAAGGACCCGGAGCGCGTCGGCGATCTGATTCAGATCCGCTTGGCGACAAACGGGGATTTCGGCTTCGCGCGGACTGACCGAGAGGCGACAGATGGAGCCGATCAGCCCCTTGAGCGAAGCGCGGACCGACCGTAGCGTCACAATAGCACACGCGCCGAAAAAGGCGGTCAATCCCAGCAGAATGAGCACTTTGTGCTGCGCATCGGCGCGTATGGCAGCCGCCTCCGCAATAAGTTCGGCACGCAGAGCATTCTCGCCTTCGGCTTCGATCTCGCGCAGTGACTCCACCAACGTCGTGGCTGTGTCGAACCAGCGTTCCGATGCCGGCAGCGGTGCGTTATCTGCGGGGATCGTCGCGTCGCGCAAAACACGGCGTTCGATCGCCGTCCGCCATTCCGAGAGAAGGTTTGCGGGTGGCATACGCTCCAGCAATTCCAAGGCGCGGCGGCGGTCTTCGCCACTCAGCAGACGATGTGTCGAGAACGCAAATTCCCGCTCACCCGACAGGGCCGTCAGCCGCCGCATCATCTCCAAATCTACCGCGCGCCCTTCCTCGATCATGGCGAGGATGGTTGCGCCCATTGCCCGTTCAAGCCCCAGGCTGTCCTTCGCCAAAAACAGGACCGTGTCTTCGCGCAGCTTTCGCGCCAGGCTCGCTGATCGCGCACGGATCGCGTTTTCGGCAATCAGGCCGATCATCTCCCTGTTCTTTCGGGTCATCTCGTCGAGATGCGTGCGGTAGTCCAGTCGGCCGGAATCGACGGCCGCACGATGCGCCTGGAGCCAGCTGCGGAGCGGATCGCTGGGGTCTGTGACGTTGTCGAGGCCTTTGGTCGCTGTCTGCATGGCGGTCACGACAGCATCGGTTTCAAGCCTTTGCTCGGCAATGCGGTCGGCGAAATTCGCGTTGCCCGCGATCCAAGCGGATGTGAGGCCGCGTTCGATCTGCATTTCGTGGACAACCGTCTCGACGGCTTTGGCCAAATGGAGGATGCGATCGTCATGGCGGATATCTCGGTACCGCTTCACGTCCTGCACGACGATGATCGACGCAAAGATGAAGGCGACCGCGAAGCCTGAGACAAAGAGCGTCACCAGGGATTGGGTGACGGTGAGTGACTTCAACCATTTCATCGCAGACCTCCGCATTCGATGCGAAAGCAGGCTTGCAGCCTAAAGGTTGCCAAGCAGTTTAGACCTGTGGCCGCGATGGTTTCGATTTGTGAATAATGCGTTGCACTTAGGCGGAACCCCCGACAAGCTGGCACCATGAGCGCCGAGTATTTCGACGAGATGACGAACCCCGACGGGTCCGTCCGGGCTCCCTACTCCGATATCGCGGACTGGGTCGCGGCCGAAGAACCGGCGCGGCTGCGCGCCAAGACCCGCGAGGCGGAAGCGGTCTTTCGGCTCACCGGGATCACCTTCAACGTGTACGGCCAGGAAGAAGCATCCGAGCGTCTGATCCCGTTCGATATCGTGCCGCGCATTCTTTCGGCGCGCGAATGGTCGCGTCTGTCGCGGGGGATCGAGCAGAGAGTCCGCGCGCTCAACGCCTTCCTGCATGACATCCATCATCGACAGGAAATCGTGCGCTCTGGTCGGCTACCCGTGGACATGATCGCCCGGAACGATGCCTTCCTGCAGCAGATGATCGGTGTGGAACCACCCGGCGGCATCTATACCCATATCGTCGGCGTGGATCTGGTACGGACCGGGCCCGATCAGTTCTACGTGCTCGAGGACAATGCCCGGACCCCTTCGGGCGTCAGCTACATGCTGGAGAACCGTGAAACCATGCTCCACATGTTCCCGGAACTCTTCACCCGCAATCGCGTTCGCCGGATCAGCCGCTATCCGCAATCTCTCCACACAAGTCTGGCCGCCTGTGCGCCACCCAGATGCGACGGTGACCCGACGGTCGCGGTACTGACCCCCGGCATTCATAACTCCGCCTATTACGAGCACAGCTTCCTCGCAGACGAGATGGGCGTGGAACTGGTGGAGGGCCACGATCTGCGGGTGGTGGACGGGCGTGTGGCCATGCGCACGACCCGCGGTTACAGGCCCATCGACGTGCTCTACCGGCGCGTCGACGACGATTATCTCGATCCGCTGAATTTCAGCCCGGACTCGGTTCTGGGCGTCCCCGGTATCTTCGACGTCTATCGTGCGGGCGGGATCACGATCGCCAACGCCCCGGGGACCGGCGTCTCGGACGACAAGGCGATCTACAGCTACATGCCAGAGATCGTCGAGTTCTACACCGGCGAGAAACCTCTGCTTGAGAATGTCCCGACATGGCGCTGTTCCGACCCGGATAGCCTGGCCCATGTTCTCGACAACCTTGAGGACCTGGTCGTCAAAGAGGTTCATGGCTCCGGCGGCTACGGGATGCTCATCGGGCCCACCGCATCGAAGAAAGACATCCGGGAGTTCCGCAAGAAGCTAGAGGCACGGCCGGGTAACTACATCGCGCAGCCGACGCTTTCGCTTTCGACCTGCCCGATCTTCACGAAAGCCGGACTTGCGCCGCGGCATGTCGACCTGCGGCCCTTCGTGTTGGTCTCTCCGAACGGGATCGAGATCACGCCCGGCGGGCTAACGCGGGTGGCGCTGAAGAAGGGATCGCTGGTGGTGAATTCGTCGCAAGGTGGTGGGACAAAGGATACGTGGGTGCTGGAGGAGGAATGAATATCTGGCGCCCTCTCGGCCGCTTATTCGGCGGGCTTCACATGGCAATGCATGGAAGTGGTCCGATCTGGTTCGCGCCTGTCGGAGGAAACCTGGTGTTCGCCGTAGTCTTTGGGCCGACGAATGCGCGGTCTCAGAAACGCTTTGGTCATGTTGCCGGAACCCAGGTGATTGGGCGCGCCATGGAGAGCGACGGGGCATGTTAGGCAAGACCGCAGGCGGATTGACATGGATGTTCCGCTACTTGGAGCGGTCCGAGAATATGTCACGTCTTGTCGAGACCGGACATCGCATCGCGCTGACCCGGCCCGACCGCGCGGAGAATGAGTGGACCTCCGTGCTGGAGACCGCCGGCGCGCGCGCCGGGTTTGATGCGCATCACGAGGCCATTACCGGAGACGCCGTTACGGACTGGCTTTTGCGAGACCCCAACAACCCGTCCTCCGTCCTATCGAGCGTCGAGGCGGCACGGATGAACGGCCGCCTTGTCCGCACCGCCCTGACCCGCGAGGTTTGGGAAGCCGTCAACGAATGCTGGATGGTGCTGAAGGACGCACTGTCGCGGCGTGTGGCCACCCGCGACATGCCGAACGTCTTGGGCACGATCCGCCAGCGATCAGCGTTCGTTCGGGGCACGTTGCACGGCACGATGCTGCGCAACGACATGTACGATTTCGCGCGCCTTGGCACGTTTCTAGAACGGGCCGACGCCACAGCACGCCTGCTGGATGTGAAGTATTACGTACTTCTTCCTTCCGCCGCGGGCGTCGGCTCTCAGCTCGATAATGCTCAGTGGGAGGTGATCCTGCGCGGTGTCTCCGCTGAGAACGCGTTCCGGATGGTCCACGGCCGGACTCAGAAGCCTGCCGATATCGCGCGCTTCCTCATACTGGACGGCCGATTGCCGCGCAGCCTGGCCTTCTGCTTCAACAAGATTGGCGCCAACCTAAGATATCTTGAGCGCGATTACGGTATCCGTCTGCCGTGTCACGATCTGGCCGACGACATCTGCAAACGGCTCGACCGCGCGACCATAGAAGACATCTTCGAAGAAGGGCTGCATGAATTCTTGCAGGATTTTCTGGGCCGGAACGCCGCGCTCGCCCAGCAGATCGAGCGTGATTACAGGTTTGCCGCATGACCAAGCGCCTCGCGATACGCCATGTGACGGCCTACCGGTACGACGCCCCGGTGGCATATGGCCTGCAGCAATTGCGGCTGACACCAAAGAGCCGATCTGGGCAGGTCGTGGTGGAATGGACCACCGAGATCGAAGGGGGCCGGGTGGAAGTCACGTTCGACGACGCCCACGCCAACCGCACGCAGCTCGTATCCATCGATGAAGGGGCCAACGAGATCAAGATCACGGCGAGCGGTGTCGTGGAGGTGACGAACGAGAACGGTATCATCGGTGCACAGGGGGGCTACATGCCGCTCTGGATGTTTTTGCGGCCCACGGACCGGACGCGGCGGGGACCCGGCAGCCAAGCGCTTGCGCGCGAGGTGCGCGGGATCGAGGACCAACTCCAGCAGATGCACGCGCTGTCCGACGCCGTTCGATCCGCCGTGAGCTATGCGACCGGTTCGACACAGGTCGATATGACGGCCGAGGAAGCCATCGCCGCAGGCAAAGGCGTGTGCCAGGACCACGCGCATATCTTCGTGACGGCGGCCCGGCTCCTCGATCGGCCTGCACGTTACGTGTCGGGCTACCTGAAGATGAATGATCGGGATGATCAGGATGCCACCCATGCCTGGGCCGAAGCGCATGTCGATGGGCTTGGCTGGGTTGGGTTCGACATCTCAAACGGGATCTCCCCGGACGAGCGGTATGTCCGGGTGGCGACGGGCCTCGACTACGGAGATGCAGCGCCGATCAGCGGTGTTCGCCAGGGTCAAGGCGCCGAAGAGATGTCGGTCTCCGTTCTGGTGTCGGAAGAGCAGGATCAGCAGTAGCTCTGTCTTTTACGCATGAGAGCCAGGCTCAATCGGCCGGTAAGCGTTTTCGGTGCTAGATGCGGCCAATCTGCACGCTGCGCTCCGCGATCGCGGGTAACGTCGTGTTGCGCGTTGCACCCCCCGCGGCGGGCATGGCACAGAAACGACCGGATCTTCGACGGAACGCTCACATGACCTATTGCGTCGGCTTGCAACTCGATCGCGGCCTGGTTTTCCTTTCGGACACACGGACAAATGCCGGGGTCGACAACATCTCGACCTATCGCAAGCTCTTCACCTGGGAAGTTCCGGGCGAGCGCGCGATGGTTCTGATGACGGCCGGCAACTTGGCGACGACACAAGCGGTCGTATCGCTTCTGGACGAACGAAATCTTGCCGCGTCCGACCGGAAACCGTCCCTCTTGACGGTCCCTTCCATGTTCCAGGCCGCGCGGCTCGTGGGGAGCACGGTACGCGACGTGATCGCAGAGCACCGGGGGGAGGGGCCGCGCAGCGGACCGACATTTGGCGCCACGATGATCCTTGGTGGACAGGTCGCCGGTAGTCCGCCGCGCCTCTACATGATCTATCCTGAGGGCAACTTCATCGAGGCCCAAGCAGATACACCCTTCTTCCAGATCGGAGAGACGAAGTACGGACGGCCGATCCTGGTGCGGGCCTACGACCCAGATATGGAGTTTGCTCGTGCGGTTAAGCTCATGATGGTCAGCTTCGACTCGACGATAAAGGCGAACCTGTCTGTCGGCACGCCCCTGGACCTGCAAGTCTACGAGACGGACAGCCTGCAACTGGGCCTTTCGCGCCGGATTGAAGACACCGATGCAGACTGGCGGGCGATTTCGGACGGGTGGTCCGACGCCCTCCGAAACGCCTTTGACAGCCTGCCTGACGTGACTTTGTGACCACGACCGCGATGGTTGAAGCGGCCGGCCGCCCGGCTACCCTTCCGCCATGCTCCTGAAAGTCCGCAACGTCGAGAAAAGCTTTCAGACCGCGGACGGCCCCCAACCCGTCCTGCGCGGTATCTCGCTTGACTTGGCCGCTGGAGAAACGTTGGCCCTGACCGGAGAGAGTGGATCGGGGAAGTCGACGCTTCTACATCTTATCGCTGGGCTGGACACGCCCGATGCGGGGCAGATCGAGATCGACGGGCATGAGATCGGAACCTTGTCGGATAAGCGCCGCGCCGCGCTGCGTCGCGAACGCGTGGGGCTCATCTTCCAGCAGTTCAATCTCATCCCCTCCTTGAATGTCGCCGACAACCTCACCTTTCATGCGCGCCTCGCGGGCCGGACGGCAAATGCCGCAGCCCTTGCCGAGAGTTTGGGGCTGCTTGACCATCTGACACGCTATCCCGAACAGCTTTCGGGGGGGCAGCAACAGCGCGTTGCCATTGGCCGGGCCATGGCGATGGGGCCTGGCTTAATCCTCGCCGATGAACCGACGGGCAACCTGGACGAGGCCACGGCAGACGCCATGATCGCGGTCCTTTCCGAGGCCGTGCGTGTGACCGGGGCCGGCTTGCTCATGGTGACCCATTCCGAACGTCTGGCCCGCGCCATGGATCGGCGTCTCCATCTGGCGGCGGGCCGCCTGAAATCGCCAGCTGAGAGCGCCACGCCGGTCCGGATCGTCCAATGAAGCGCACCGCGCTGACGGCGCTCCTTTCGCATTGGCGCCGCCATAAGCTGCAGGCCGTGACGCTCGTGGTTGGTCTTGCCTTGGCTACGGGCCTCTGGACGGGCGTCCAGGCGATCAATGCCCAGGCTCGGCTGAGCTACGACGAGGCGGCGGCCACGCTCACCCGCGACGACCTTCCCAGGTTGACCGGTCCGATTACGCTTGCTGACTTCTCGCGCGCGCGGGTGGACGGTTGGTCGGTCACGCCGTTCATCGAGGCCAACATACCTGGAACCGACTTGCGCCTTCTCGGAATTGATCCGTTCAGCAGCCCACCTGGCGGCGGTGTGCCGAACTTGAGCGGCGCCGGGGACCTGACGGCCTTCTTGTCCGGTGATCTCGTCTACGCCGCCCCGGATCTCGCGGCGACGGCCCCGGGTCTACTGCCCAGCATCCAACCTCTCGATGATCTTGCCCCGGGTCGCGTCGTGAGCGACGTCGCTGCGGCCTTGGCAATCCTGGAGCGGGACAATCTGGACGCGCTTCTCGTCTTGCCCGGCCGCGAGGGCGTAACGCCCCTGACGGAGCTGATCCCGGGCACACGCCTCCAACCGCCACGGGCTGAAGACGATCTGGGCCGCCTGACCGATAGCTTCCATCTGAACCTGACAGCGTTTGGTCTCCTCTCGTTCGCAGTCGGCCTCTTCATCGTCCAAGCCGCGATCGGCCTCGCGTTCGAGCAGCGCCGGCCGCTATTTCGAACGATGCGTGCCCTTGGTGTGCCGGGTCGGACGCTGATCACCCTCGTGGCTGCGGAACTCGCGATCATCACCCTCATTGCCGGAACCGTCGGCGTGTTGCTCGGCTACGGCGTTGCCGCCGCCCTTCTTCCGGGCGTCGCGGCGACCCTCGGGGGGCTCTATGGGGCATCCGTCGCGGGTGGTTTGACCCTTTCGCCGATCTGGTGGCTTTGGGGGTTCGTCATGGCTGGACTCGGGGCGCTGCTGGCGGGCGGGCAAAGCCTTTGGGCCCTCTCCAAGATGCCGGTTCTGGCCGCGGCCATGCCGCGCGCCTGGCTCCGAGCCCGGCGTGTCTCTCTGCGACGTCTGGGGTTTGCCGGGCTCGGTCTGCTCGGCGCTTCGGCGATCCTATTGTGGACTGGCAGTGGCCTCCTGATTGGCTTCGCTGGCCTCGGCGCCCTGTTGATTGGAGCGGCTCTGCTCCTGCCGCCGATTTTCGCATGGCTCCTCGATCGCGGCACGGCGCTGTCCCGGTCTCCGTTGGGACAATGGCTCTGGGCCGATACGCGACAGCAGCTTCCCGGCCTCAGCCTTGCGCTAATGGCCCTGCTGCTGGCGTTGGCCACGAATATCGGCGTAGGCACCATGGTGGGCAGCTTCCGGGCAACCTTTGTTGGCTGGCTGGATCAACGCCTTGCGGCCGAGCTTTATCTCACAGCGCGAGATGCGTCCCAGGCGGCCGCGCTGCGCGCCTACCTTGAGCCGAGGACCGAGGCAGTCCTGCCGATCTTGGCCACCGAGGCACAGGTGGCGGGTCTTCCCGGAGACATCTTCGCACAACCCGATCATGACACCTTTCGCGACAACTGGCCACTTATCGCGGCGCTGCCGGACGCCTGGGACCGTCTCGCATCGGGCGATGGCGCGTTGCTGAATGAGCAGACGGCGCGCCGGGAAGACATCTGGCCCGGGCAGCGTGTTAATCTGGGCGAAGTCGGTGAGGTCGAGGTGCTCGGCGTCTATTCCGACTATGGCAATCCCCGCGGTCAGGCCATCCTCACCCTCTCTCTCTTTACGTCTCTTTTCCCGGAGATTCCCGAACGTCGCTATGCCATCCGTGTCGATCCGAGCCAGCTCGAAGCCTTGCGCGACGACATCGCCACGCGCTTCGATCTGCCCCCTGACGGCATCGTAGACCAGGCTGGGATCAAGTCCTTTTCCTTGCAGGTCTTTGAGCGCACCTTCGCGGTCACGGCCGCGCTGAACATCTTGACCCTCGGCGTGGCCGCCTTCGCGCTCTGGGCGTCTCTCACAACGTTAGGCACGATGCGGTTGCCGCAAGTGGCGCCGGTTTGGGCCATGGGGCTGACCCGCGGTCGACTTGCCGCGATGGAACTCTTGCGGGCGGCCCTGTTGGCCGGGCTGACAGCCCTTTTGGCAGTCCCCTTGGGCGTGGCGCTTGCTTGGACGCTGTTGGCTGTCATCAACGTGCAGGCTTTTGGCTGGCGCCTCCCTCTGCTGGCCCAACCGGTGGACTGGCTCATCCTGTCCGCATTCGCCCTGGTCGCCGCGATACTGGCAGCTCTGACACCGGCGCTGCGGCTCTGGCGGATGCCGCCTGCCCGTCTTGTCCAGGTCTTCAGCCATGAACGTTGATTACATCGTGAAAGTGTTGGTCGCAGCCGTCGCGCTGCTTTGGTCGGGCGGAAGCCAAGCGCAAGGTTTTGCGGGCCTCGGTCAGGGGGGCGAAGGGTTTCCGCTTCCGCAGCCAGACCCCACATTCATGTTCCCGGCGGACCACGGCGCGCATCCGGATTACCGGATAGAGTGGTGGTACCTGACGGCGGCCCTGACGGGCGAGGATGGTCGGGATTACGGCGTGCAATGGACGCTCTTCCGCTCGGCACTCACCCCGGATGGACCACAGGTCTGGATGGGCCATTTCGGTCTCACCACGCCGGACGAACATCTCTCCGGTGAAAGGCTGGCTAGGGACGGGATCGCGCAGGCCGGCGTCCGCGCCGATCCCTTCCGTGCCTGGATCGATGAATGGTCTCTGGAAGGGGATACATTCGACAGTCTTTCCCTGCGGGCCGCCACGCCCACCGCCGGTTACGATCTCAGCTTTGAGGCAAAGGGTCCGCTGGTCTTCCACGGGGAGAATGGTTTCTCCGTCAAATCCGCCAGTGGACAGGCGAGTTACTACTATTCCCAGCCATTCTATGACGTCTCCGGTACTCTCCAACTTCCGGACGGACCGATCCCGGTGACCGGGCAGGGCTGGCTTGACCGAGAATGGTCGTCCCAACCGTTGGAAGAAGATCAGGAGGGATGGGACTGGTTTTCTATTCATCTGGAAGACGGCCATCGCCTGATGGCCTTCCAACTCCGGGGGGGTGCGCCCTTCACCTACGCCTCGTGGATTGCACCCGATGGCACGCTCACGCCGTATTATGGGGACGACGTCGTTCTGACCCCGCTTGCGACAGAAACCGTTGCCGGGCGTGACGTCCCGGTTCGGTGGCAATTGGTCCTGCCGTCGCAGCGCCTCGACTTGACCGTCGGCGCCGTGAACGCGCAGTCTTGGCAACCGACGATCTTTCCCTACTGGGAAGGGCCGGTTCGCGTGACGGGCAGCCATGTGGGCCGCGGCTATCTTGAAATGACCGGCTATGAGTGATCCGTTTCTCGATCTTGCGGACCTTCTTGATCACGTCTGGATGCGCCTTGGCCGGGCTGTCGCAGACCGCAGCGACCCGATGCGTCTGGTGGTGCTGGCGACATCCGGCCCCGACGGTGCGGACGCTCGGACCGTTGCGCTTCGTCGCGCGGACCGGGCCGCTGGGGAGATCGAGGTTCATTCGGATCGGCGCACCGCAAAGATCGGAGCGTTGGAAGCCGACCCACGTGGGGCCATTCTGCTTTGGGACCCGGAGGTCCAGCTCCAGATCCGGCTTAAGGCTGACTTCGAGATCATCCACGCAGACCCGTTGCGATGGGATCGGGTGCCGCAAAGTGCTCGCGCGAATTACGGGACCGATCCCGCGCCTGGCACGCCGCTGAGGGAGCCGGGCTCCGTACGCCGCACGCCGGATCGATCTCGGTTTGCCGCCCTAATTGGCCGAATTCGCGGAATCGACGTTGTGTCGCTCGCCCATATACCGCACCGCCGCGCACAATTCGACGGACCGGAGGGGCCGGGCCTTTGGGTTGCGCCCTAACTCTTTCTTCATGTCTGGCACCTAGGACGCGGGGCCGGAGGTCCAGCCATGCAAGGCGACAATACCCGTCCCATCATCATTCGCCGAAAGAAGGTGGTTGAAGGCGGCCATCACGGTGGCGCTTGGAAGGTTGCCTATGCGGACTTCGTGACGGCCATGATGGCGTTCTTCATGCTCATGTGGCTGCTCAACGCGACGACCGAGAAGCAGCGCAAGGGCTTGGCGGATTACTTTAGTCCGACGATCGCCGTCAGCCGTGCCTCCGGCGGAGGTGATGGCGCCCTGGGCGGCCGCTCTTTGTCGTCGGATGCGAGCAATGTCCAACTCGGACGCGGCGGCATCACGACGACAGAGACGCATGGTACGACCGAAGCCGAAGGCGAAATGGCGGCCATCGAGGCTGCGATCTTGGGCAAGGGTGGCGACAATCTCCTGAATGAGGACCAGCTTCGCCATGTCACGCTGCGTCGCACGGACGAAGGCGTCGTCATCGAACTCTTTGATCTACCCGGCTCACCGCTTTTCGATGGCGCCGCACCCGCCGCGATCCTGCGCGAGATCGTGACGCAGTTGGCGGGTCGGCTGTCTCCCTTGCCAAATGCCCTAGCCATCAACGGCTACACGGCCGCCGAACCCATCGTGACCCGAACACCGGCGGTATGGTCGACTTCGACGGAACGGGCGCAGGCGCTGCGCCGTCTCTTGCCCGAGAGCGGCCTTGCCGATGCACGTGTTGCGCGCGTCACCGGACATGCCGACCGCCGTCCGGCCGTGGCAGATCCTTTGGCGGAACGGAACAACCGTCTTGAGATCGTCGTGCTCACAGGCCGACCCTCCCGTTAACCTTGCCGAGAATTGGCCGTTATCGTTAGGCGGCATTTAACCTCCTTGAGCGACAGTCGGCCCGACTCGGAGGTCTTGGCCTCCCCAGATCGAGATTGCCGAAAGGACGCCGATGACGATTTCCTCCTCCCTGAATGCCGGCGTGACCGGGCTCAACGTCAATGCGAGCAAGCTCGCGACGATTTCCGACAACATCGCGAACTCCAATACGTTCGGCTACAAGCGGTCCGTCGCAGACTTTCATTCACTGGTACTGGATCAGAGCCGAGGCGCATATTCGGCGGGCGGCGTGCGCGTTACGACGGGCCGCGCGGTCGATCAGCGCGGAACGCTCATCACGACGAACAACCCCACCGACCTCTCCATTGGCGGGCGCGGGATGCTGCCCGTGACACCGGTCAGCTCGATTGGGGCGCTGACGGGGGAAATGCCGCTCTATATGACGACAACGGGCTCGTTCCGCGCGGATGCCAACGGAATCCTGCGGACCGATAGCGGTCAGGCGCTTCTTGGCTGGCCTGCCGACCAGGACGGCGACATTCCCAGCTTCCCGCGCGATACCATCGGCGGGCTGCAACCGATCCGGGTAGATGCAAACCAGTTCGAAGGCGACGCGACGACGCGCATGTCTTTGGGCGTAAACCTCCCCGCCACGGACACGGTCGCCGGGGCTGCCGGCACGCCACGCGAGATGACGCTCGAATATTTCGGCAATCTGGGTCAGGCACAGAATCTGGATATCACCTTCACGCCGACCGTTCCGGCGACCGGCGCCAGCAACACCTGGACCATGGAAATCGCGGACCAGGCCCAAGGCGGCCTCGTGATCGGAGAGTTCGAAGTGGTCTTCGACGACACCCGCGACCACGGTGGCACGATTGCTTCGGTCACGCCGCTTTCTGCCGGTGCGTATGACAACACGACCGGGCTGCTGACCGTCGCAGCCCAAAGTGGCCCGCTCGAGATCGATATCGGTCGGCCGCTGGAGGCAAGAGGCCTCTCGCAGCTCTCCGATGTGTTTGCGCCGCTCTCGATCACCAAGAACGGCTCGCCCGTCGGTAACCTGGCCACGCTCGAGGTAGATGCGAACGGCAAGGTCCGGGCGATCTACGATACCGGCTTCACGAAGACGATCTTCCAGATCCCCATTGTGGACGTTCCCAATCCAAACGGGCTCAAGCCGCTGCCGAACCAATCGTACCAAGTGTCGTCCGAAAGCGGGGCCTTCTACCTCTGGGATGCGGGTGATGGTCCCGTGGGCGATCTTGTCGGCTTCTCCCGCGAAGAGAGCGCCACGGATGTCGCATCGGAGTTGACCCAGCTCATCCAGACACAGCGAGCCTACAACTCGAACGCCAAGGTGATCCAGACCGTCGACGAGATGCTCCAGGAGACCACCAACATCAAACGTTGATCCGCGTCGCGGACGACTGATCGGAGATCGCCATGAGCTTGTCTTCCTCCCTCAACGCCGCCGTAGCTGGGCTGACGCTCACCTCCCGTCGCGCCGAAATCGTCGCGACAAACGTCGCCAATGCCGATCGCGATGGCTATGCTAGGCGCGACCTTCGGGCGGCTGGGGTCGGCTCCGCGATCACCCGCATCGATACGGTCGTAGAACGGCAGATCGATCCAAATCTCAGACATCTGCGTCGCGAATATCAGGGTCGTCAATCCGGCCTTGCGGCGGACCAAACGTTCCACACGTCGCTCGACGCCGGGATCGGCGATCCGGACCAGCCGGGCAGCCTGCAGGCTCGGGTCGCTGCCTTGGACGCGGCTTTGACAACCGCTGCGGCGAACCCGGCATCTGATCAAGCGATCCAGGCGATTTCCCAGGCCGCTCAGGATGTCGTGTCCAAAGTCAACGGCCTTGCCGATACGGTGATCCGCGAACGACAGCAGGCCGACACGGAAATCGGCATGGCGGTCGAGGGTCTGAATGCCGATCTGAAAGGAATCGAGCGGCTCAACGCTGAGATCGTCAGACTGCGGGCAACGAGCCACGATACGGCCGATCTTGAGGATGAGCGTGCGATCCTCATCGATCGGGTGTCGAGTCAGATTCCGGTCTATGAACTGCCGCGTGATCATGGGACCGTCGCGCTCGTTTCCCACGGCGGCTCGATCCTATTGGATGGCCGCGCGGCGGAGTTTAGTTTTACGCCCCGCGCCCCGATCACGCCTGATATGGTTGTCCCGATACAACTGTCCGGGCTGACGCTTAATGGCCGCGACATTGCGACATCCGGACCAACATCGACGATCAATGGCGGACGGTTGCAGGCTCTTTTCCAGGTTCGCGACGAGACCGCTCCAGCGGCGATGGAACGTCTAGATGCCTTCGCGGCTGAGCTCATCACGCGGTTTGAGAATCCGGCATTCGATCCTAGCCTCACGGCCGGACAGCCCGGCATGTTCACCGATCTGGGGTCTGCCTATGATCCAACTGCTCCCGCAGGCCTAGCGGATCGTCTTCGCCTTAATGGGCTGGTCTCTCCGACCAACCCATCGACACTCTGGCATCTCCGGGATGGCTTGGGTGCAGCAGTTCCGGGCAACGTCGCTGAAAATGCGCAGATCCTGCGTTTCTCCGAAGCCCTCGACACGCGCCAAGCTCCGGCGAATGGAGCGATCACCCAAGTCCCAACCACGATCGCGGAGCTCGCCGGGCATCTCAAGTCAGCCGTTTCCTCTGACCGCCTGGGAGCGGAGAACCGTTATGCGGAAAGCGCCCGCCAAGCGGATCGCCTCGTCGACCAACGCGATGGCGGTGCGGTGGATGTCGACGCCGAGATGCGCCGCCTGCTTGATATCGAACAGGCCTATGCCGCCAACGCGCGGATCATCCAGGTCGTGGGCGATATGATGGACCGATTGACGGAGCTCTGACATGGCTGTGACACCCAAATCATATACGTCCTATCTCGCACCGCGGGACATCACCGCTGACTCTCGGCGCTTGGTCGACCGTCTCTCAGACGAGATGGGGAGTGGCCGCAGGTCGGATGTGGGGCGCTCGGTCGCCAGCGACTTTTCGGTCGTTTCACGTCTTGCCCATGAGTTGGACACTTTTGATGCCCGCAAGGCCGGCCTAGCCCAAGCGAAGACATGGGCATCCGCAGCCCAAGGCGCCTTGTCCACTGGCCAGGATGCTCTCTCGCGTCTTGCTCAGGCCCTGCCTGCCACGTTCACCCCGACGGGTCTGTCGGATCTGGACGTCATCAGTCTGTCTGGTCGAAACGGCCTCGAAGACATGATCAATGCATTGAACATCACTATCGACGGGCGGGCGGTGTTCGGAAATGGCGCTTTAGATGCGCCCTTGGCGGATATCGCCACACTTCTTTCTGACATCGAAGCAATCGCCGCTGCGTCGCCAGATCTTGCAAGCTATGAGGCAGGATTGGACGGCTACTTTGCCGTGGGCGGCGGTTTTGAAACCAACGTTCTGGCGCTGACGAAAACGACCGCCGCGTCCTTTCCTGACGGCGAAGGCAACAAGATCGAGTTTCCCCTTTCGGCAGATGATCGTGAAGTCCGTGGCGCACTTCGCCAGGCGGCGTTCTTCGCGGCGCTGCCATCGGCGGGCTTCTCCGCACAGGAGATACTTACATCGCAACGCGGCGCAGAAATCGTGGCCGAAACGCAAGGCGCGATTTCCGGTCTAATCGAACTTCAGGCGTCGGTTGGGTCGATCGAAGAACGTGTCGAAACCAAGATCACGCGTCTGTCCGACGCCCGCTTAGACGTCGAAACTGAACTCGCCCGCTTAACCAGGGTGGATGAATACGAAACCGCAAGCCATCTCCAGAACGAGTTTTCGAGGCTTGAGAGCCTTTACGCCATTACGGCGAGGCGCACGCGCCTGAACTTGACCTCTTTCTTGAGGTAATGGCGGCGGCCCAGAAAGGGCACGAAGACATGATGCAACACCTGTCCCGCAGCCGGACCGTCCTGCGACGCGCGTTGCGTGCGCGACCGCTGTGCTGGATCCTTCTGGCGTTCTTCATTGCGCCTCTGTCGGCACATGCTCAATCGATAAGAATCAAGGATTTGGTGGAATTCGACGGCGTTCGTGGGAACGATCTTTTGGGATATGGCTTGGTTGTCGGTCTAAACGGAACGGGAGATGGTCTTCGGAACTCTCCTTTCACAGAAGAGATCATGACGACAATTCTCGAACGCCTCGGGATCAATGTGACAGGCGAGCAGTTCCGTCCGAAGAACGTTGCTGCGGTGATCGTCACCGGGACGTTGCCGCCCTTTGCGCGCGCCGGTGGACGTATCGACATATCCGTTTCGGCGATCGGAGATGCCGACTCCCTTCTTGGCGGAACCTTGGTCATGACGCCCATGACGGCCGCCGACGGAGAAATCTACGCGGTGGCACAGGGAACGGTGATCGCGGGCGGCGTTTCAGCTACGGGTGAAGCGGCGACGGTCGTCGAAGGCGTGCCGACATCCGGTGTCGTGCCTGGCGGTGGCCGTGTCGAGCGAGAGGTGGCCTTCGATTTCACATCCCTCACGCAACTTCGTCTGGCCCTTCGCGAACCCGACTTCACGACAGCGGCTAGGGTGGAGACCGCCGTAAACGAAGCGTTCGGCCGACGCGTTGCACGGATGTTGGACGCGGGCACGGTGCTTCTCGACATCGACCGGACAGATCAACCCTCGCCGGCGCACGCTCTGAGCATTGTCGAGAACGTAACGGTGCAGCCAGAACACAGGGCCCGCGTTGTCGTCGATCAGAGCTCGGGCACAATCGTGATGGGACGCGATGTCAGGATTTCGGAGGTGGCGGTATCCCAGAATAACCTCACCTTGCGCATCGAAGAGGCGCCAGTTGTCGTGCAGCCAAATCCTTTCTCTGACGGTGAGACGATCATCGTTCCGCGGACCGGCGTCGCGCTGCAAGAGCAGCCCGGGCCTGGCCTGGCACTTGTCGAAGGCGGGACCACGTTGTCAGACGTGATCGCGGGTCTGAATGCCCTTGGTGTGTCGGCTCGGGATATGATCGATATCCTCAAGAGCATTAAGGCTGCCGGAGCGCTTCACGCCGAGTTTGTCGTCCGTTAGTTTCTACGCGTAGATATCGATCAGGGTTGCGTGATATGCCGAACTGCGCCAGGCAGACGGGCCAATAGAACGAGACACCGGTCTGCTTTTGCAGGGCGGATCGGACCGAGAGATTGGCCGATGGCCCCGAGGCATTCCACCTCTCCGCTATGGAACGTTTTCTTTCAGCTTAACCCTTTCTGTAGGTCTTCACGACGCTCTCTTGTTCGCATCCGCCCACCCCGACATCGTGTTGAAAGCAGACATGGTCTCGATCGCCAGGTCGGCGAATACATTCCCGTGGCGATCGCGAACCTAGCCGATCTCATCGGTGCAAACTCCACGTCGTTGCCGTGTCATGTGTGACACACGGCAGAACACTCGCAGCAGGCGCTAAGAGGGCCGAAAGCTGACTGCCGGAAAGACGAGCCTAAGCCTCGTCATGACCCAACCGGAAGCCGCGATCATCCAAAGAACACTAGGCGCGTCGGCATTTGCAGATGCTTGAGCAACCGGCCTAGCCCGGTGGAACAGTCGGGTCTTGGCGCACTTTTCTCGAGGCTGGGCCGGAAACGGCCATGATCACTTTTCCGACGGCATATGAACTGAAAGGCAGGTAGACGGGTGAGGCGTGTCGACAATCGCTCGCCCATTCGCATGCCGTGATCAGGTCCGACTGGGCGGGCCCGGTGACCTTCACCGCCCGTGAAGTGTTTCACCATGCTCAAGGCAGACCCAGGTCAACAGCGCGTCGCCCGCGCAATGCGCACCAGAAGAACCTAGACAACGAACAAGCGGCATTCGACTTGGATTGCCGAGCGCCGCTTGTCCGAACTGGGGTCGAGATATAGATGCCCTCCATGATTGATCGCCTCCCTATCCCGTTTCGGCAACGGACGCCGCGTGTCTCCGTCGTAAGGCTACAGGGCGTTATCGCGGCCGGAGGGTCCAGGGGGACACTGAACCACGCGCAACTTGCCCCGGTCTTGGAGCGTGCATTCCGACGCAACCGTCCCGCCGCTGTGGCGATCGTTGTGAACTCGCCCGGCGGCTCCCCGGTGCAATCGGCTTTGATCGGCAGCCATCTGCGCCGCCTGAGCGATGAACTGGAAGTCCCGCTCCATGCGTTTGTCGAGGATGTAGCTGCCTCCGGCGGCTATTGGCTCGCTGCGGCCGCGGACGATATCTGGCTTGATCGAAGCTCCATCACCGGCAGCATCGGCGTCATCTCGGCAGGCTTCGGCTTCCAAGACCTGATGGCGCGGTATGGTATCGAGCGCCGGGTCCATACCGCCGGGGAAGACAAATCCATGCTCGACCCGTTCCGACCCGAGCGGGAGGAAGACGTGGTCCGCCTGAAAGCCCTTCAACACGCGATCCATGAACACTTTATCGATCATGTGAGATCGCGGCGGGGTGCGCGGCTCTCTGATGATAGGAACCTTTTCACGGGTGAGATTTTCGTGGGCCAGGGGGCTGTGGACGCGGGACTTGCGGATGGGATCGATCACCTCGTTCCGCGAATGAAGGCAATCTACGGCGACAAGGTCCGCTTCCAGAGCTTCGCTGCCCGGCGCCCCCTTTTCGGTCGCTTGATGCCGGGGGTGATCGACGCCGTGGTCGACCGAATAGATGCCCGGGCGCATTGGGCACGGTACGGTCTCTGACATGCTCCTTAAGATCGTCTCGCTTTTTCTTATCGGCATGGTCGTGCTGGCCATGTTCGGACGGCTGCGTTGGCCTGGCCCGTTGGCCAAAGCCGCCCCGCGCCGCTGCCGTGCCTGCAAAAGCCTGATCGTCGGTCGCAAGCCTTGTCCCTGCGGTCGGAGCTAAGTCTTGGTTCTTGATTTCGTTTATGTTGCGATCGGGCTAGTCATCCTGATCGCCGCCGGGGACGCCCTTGTGAAGGGGGCGGTCAATCTGGCGCTACGCCTCGGGCTGCCCGCACTGGTCGTCAGTCTGACGGTCGTGGCCTTTGGAACCTCCGCTCCGGAGCTTCTGGTCAGTATCCAGGCTATCCTGGGTGGCGCGCCGGGTTTGGCGCTCGGCAACGTGGTCGGGTCGAACACGGCCAATGTGCTCTTGGTTCTCGGCGTGCCCGCCATCATCGCGACCCTCCATACCAGCCGATGTCACACGCGACGTGATTATATCCTGATGCTCGGCGCGAGCCTTCTCTTCATTGGGCTCTGCTTCACCGGTAGACTTGTCTGGTGGCACGGCCTGGTGCTGTTAGCTGCGCTCGCAATGATCCTCGTATCGACATTCCTGTCCTCTCGCGGAGACAAGGTGGAGGTCGAGGGTGCCGAGCCCGATTTGCCAGGTTGGAAGCTTGGCCTATTCCTGATTCTGGGTCTTTTGGGGTTGCCGCTCGGCGCGAACCTTTTGGTGGATGGTGCCACCAATATCGCCCGCGGCTTCGGTGTCAGCGAGACGGTGATCGGCCTGACCCTGGTCGCGATCGGGACGTCTCTGCCAGAGCTGGCGACGACCGTCATGGCGGCGATACGGCGCCATGCCGATGTGGCCCTCGGAAATGTCATCGGCTCCAATCTATTCAACCTGCTGGGCATCATGGGGGTCGCCGTTCTTGTCGGCCCAGTTCCTGTCGAACCGGGGTTTCTGGCCTATGATCTTTGGGTGATGTTGGGGGCCACGCTCTTGTTGATACCTTTTGTCTTCCTCGGCCGCGATCTGACGCGGGTCTGGGGCATCGGCTTGACGGTGGCCTATGCTGCCTATCTCGGCTCGGCTTTCTCATGAGAGCTGTGGTGACAGGGGCAGGCTCCCGCCTCGGGGCCGCCATGGCGGAGGCGCTCGCGCAGTCGGGCTATGACGTCGTGCTGCACTTTGCCAGCAACGGGGACGGGGCCGCGCAGACCGCCGCTCGGATCGCTGAGCATGGTCAACGCGCCGTGCCGATGCAGGCGGACCTTCTGTCACTGTCGGATTGCGACGCCGTGATACCGCGCGCCGCGGACGCGCTGGGCGGCCCGATCTCGGTTCTGGTCAACAACGCCTCGATCTTCGAGCATGACGACGTTCATACCGCCACCCATGAAAGCTGGGACCGACACATCGGCTCCAACCTCCGCGCCCCGTTCATCCTGTCGCAAGCCTTCGCGGCACAGGCGCCCGAAGCGGCATCCGATGGAGAGCCACTAGCGAGCGGATTGATCGTCAACATGATCGATCAGCGCGTGCGCAAGCTCACGCCGGAATTCACGACCTACACCCTCGCGAAGTCTGGCTTATGGACTCTGACGCGGACACTGGCACAGGCATTGGCCCCCGCGATCCGCGTGAACGCAATTGGACCCGGGCCGACCCTGCGTGGCGCCCGCCAGTCGGAGGAGCATTTCGCTGCGCAGCGCGCGGCGACCATCCTGAAGCGCGGTGCCGATCCGGACGATATCACCGATGCGCTCCGCTATCTGCTGGGCGCGAAGGCTGTTACGGGTCAGTTGATATGCGTCGATGGTGGTCAGCATCTAGCCTGGGAGACGCCGGACGTGTTGGGGGTCGAGTAGACGGCCTTGGCACCTGACGCAGGGGCACTCGCCCTGGAATTGTCCACCAGCGCCATTCCTGTACCCTCCGGAGCGGAAATTCCGTTTTAGTTAGAGTGCGATGCGACATGAATGCGGAGAGTATAAAGAAAAACAGTCACTTAAAAAAAATCCTAACAAAAGGATAATGTGACGATTTTGTGATTAACACCTTGTAGGGCAGGGGTGTCTCGATTCCCCTCCCAGCTTTATCCACAGCGCAGATCCGCGATTGAAACGGACCGCCGCCTTGCGCTTGGGTGCGATCCGAGGCAGCGCAGAGGAGAATCAAGACGACCATGGCCGAGATGCGCGAAGCCGCCCCTTTGACCGGACCGGACGTCATCAAACGCTTCCTGCGGACACTCGACGGATCGCCGGGCGTGTACCGAATGTTGGATGCCGAAAGCCGTGTCCTCTACGTCGGCAAGGCGCGCAATCTGAAGAACCGCGTGACGAACTATTCCCGTCTGCACGGCCATTCGCCCCGCATCCGGCGGATGATTTCGGAAACGGCGTCGATGATGGTTCTGACGACCAATACCGAGCTGGAAGCGCTCCTTTTGGAGCAGAACCTCATCAAGCAACTCAAGCCGCGCTACAATGTCCTGCTCCGAGACGACAAATCATTCCCCAATATCGAGGTCACGACGGAGCACGCCTTTCCCCAGATCCGCAAGCATCGCGGCAAGAAGGGCAAGAACCTCTATTTCGGCCCCTTCGCCAGCGCGGGCGCGGTCAATCGCGTGCTCAACCAGTTGCAGCGCGTCTTCCTGTTGCGAAACTGTTCCGACAGCGATTTCGAGGGACGGACGCGGCCCTGCCTCAACTATCAGATCAAGCGGTGCAGCGCGCCTTGTGTGGGTTTCGTGACCACACATGACTATGCCGCCAGCGTCGCCGATGCGCAGAAGTTCCTGCGCGGCGAGACGACCGAGATCCAGCAGAAGCTAGCCGATGATATGACCCGCGCCAGCGAGGAGATGGAGTTCGAGCGGGCCGCAGCGCTCCGCGACCGCATCAAGGCGTTGACGAATGTGCAATCGACCCAGGGCGTGAACCCGCAAACCACGCCTGAAGCCGACGTGATCGGCCTGCACATGGAAGGCGGGCAGGCCTGTATCCAGGTCTTCTTCATCCGAGGTGGCCAGAATTGGGGCAACCGCGACTTCTACCCCAAGATTGCCGAAGATATGAGCCCGGCAGAAGTGGTCGAGGGTTTCCTGGGTCAATTCTACGATGGAAAGGAGCCGCCGCGTCTCGTCCTCCTGAGCCATGGGATCGAGGAGGGCGACCTGATAGTCGAGGCCCTCTCCGAGAAGGCGGGGCGCAAGGTCCAGCTTCTGGTTCCGCAACGGGGCGAGAAGGCAGAACTGGTGCAGGGCGCGGTTCGAAACGCGCGGGAAAGCCTAGGACGCCGGCTTGCCGAAAGCGCGACCCAGACCCGCCTTCTGAAAGGGTTGGCGGAGGCGTTCGATCTCTCGTCCCCGCCCCGCCGGATCGAGGTCTACGACAACTCCCACATCCAGGGCGCCCATGCCGTCGGCGCGATGATCGTCAGCGGGCCGGAGGGGCTTGAGAAATCGCAGTACCGAAAGTTCAACATTCGCGGGGATGAGCTGACGCCCGGCGACGATTTCGGGATGATGAAAGAGGTGCTCTGCCGCCGCTTCAAGCGCCTTCTGAAGGAAGACCCTGATCGAAAGTCCGAGCTCTGGCCGGACCTCCTTCTGATCGATGGCGGCGCCGGGCAGGTCAGCGCGGTGCATGAGATCCTGACCGATCTGGGCGTCAGTGATGTGCCGGCAATCGGCGTGGCCAAGGGCGTCGACCGCGACCATGGCAAGGAGGAGTTCCATCGCCACGCCCAGCGCCCCTTCGCCCTGCCACGCACCGACCCCGTCCTTTACTTCATCCAGCGCCTGCGGGACGAAGCCCACCGTTTCGCCATCGGAACCCATCGCGCCAAACGGGCCAAGGCATTAGTCGCCAACCCGCTGGATGAGGTGCCTGGCGTCGGTGCGACCCGCAAGCGCGCGCTTCTCGCGCATTTCGGCTCGGCCAAGGCGGTCAGCCGTGCGGCCTTGGCCGACCTGAAGGCCGTCGAGGGGATCAGCGATACCCTTGCCGAGACCATCCATCACTACTTCCATGAGCGTGGCTGACGCGTTGCCACAACGGCACAGCGGGTATGGATCACCCCCCGGAACCTCGCTAGATCGTCAATCATGACTTGGACGGTGCCGAACATTCTCACGGTGCTCCGGCTCTTCGCGGCGCCGGGGGTGGCCGTCATGTTCCTGTTCTTCGCCCGGCCTTGGGCGGATTGGTTCGCGCTGATCCTTTTCGTGGTTGCGGCCGTGACCGACTGGTTCGACGGTTATCTGGCGCGAGAGTTCAATCAGGAAAGCCGCTTCGGCGCGATGCTCGACCCGATCGCCGACAAGGCCATGGTCGTGATCGCATTGCTGGTCATCACGGGCTTTTCGGGCATGAACCCATGGATCCTGCTGCCCGCCACCGTGATCCTCTTCCGCGAGGTCTTCGTGAGCGGATTGCGGGAGTTCCTGGGGGCCACGGCCGGGCTCCTCAAGGTGACCAAACTCGCCAAATGGAAGACAACGGCCCAGATGGTCGCCATTGCCGTTCTGTTTGCGTCCGGCATGTTCCAGCATGAATTCGTCGACCGCAGTTTCGGGATGGACGGCCCCACGGTAGAGGGCATCCTGGCGGGAGATATCCCCGACGAGACTGGGCTTCAGATCGTGCTCTGGGGTGAGCTGGCGAGCTGGTGGATCGGCACCATTCTGCTCTGGGTCGCCGCCCTCCTGACGGCCATGACCGGGTGGGACTACTTCGCCAAGGCCCGCCCCCATCTCAAGGATAGCGCGGCATGAAGGTTCAGGTTCTCTACTTCGCATGGCTGCGCGAGCGTATCGGCGAAGGTCGAGAGACGGTGGAAACCGAGGCAGCCACCATTGCCGATCTTGTCGAAGAATTGCGGGCGCGCGAGCCGCGCTATGCGCTGGCCTTCTCAGATATGAAAGCAGTGCGCGCCGCCCTCGACCAAGAGCTCGTGCCCCTCGACACCCGGCTCAATGGTGCGCGCGAGGTCGCGTTCTTTCCGCCCATGACCGGCGGATGATACGTATCCTCGTCCAGACCGAGCCCTTCGATCTGGGCGCCGAAGCCGAGCGGTTGGAAATCGGGTCCGAGACCGGCGCGGTCGTGACCTTTACGGGCCGCGTTCGGGACGTGGCCGACGGTCTACAATACATGGAGCTGGAGCATTATCCCGGCATGACCGAGAAGGCGCTGAGTGCAATCGCCGAGGATGCCATGTCGCGCTGGCCGCTCGCGGGTCTCACGATTATCCACCGCCACGGGCGGCTTGCGCCGGGCGACAGGATCATGATGGTAGCGACGGCCTCGCGGCACCGGGAAGCGGCCTTCGATGCGGCGCGCTTCCTGATGGACTACCTCAAGTCCCGTGCCCCCTTCTGGAAGAAGGAGGTGTCGAAGGACGGCTCGGATTGGGTCGACTCAAGTGACGCTGACGAAGCAGCGTTGAAACGTTGGACTTCCGTCTGAAGCTGGCCTGACGCTCCGCCGATTGCCGCAGCAGCGCCGCGATGCGCTCGCCATCCATGCCCAGGGACGAAATCTGTGTGACCTTGGCTTCGGCGGACCGGTCCATAAGGCTGGTATAGGCAGCGGATTCGTCGTCCAGCAGCCCGGACAGGGTCAGCGGCGTGATCAGCAGGCTCTCCACCGGCAGCCCTTCGGCGTAGACGATTTCATGCCGGTCGAAGAGCAGGTGGACATAGGCCATCCGCCGGGTGCCGGCCCAACGGATCGTATCGCCATTCACCAGATGCTGAACCGGGACGAGTTGTTCGACCAATTCGTTGCTACCCCGGTCCCGATGCTTCGGTAGATAGACCCGGTGTTCTGGCGAAAGGACCAGATCGGAGACGTTGTTGAGCGTGTCGGATTCGACCATGACCGGTGTGGTCAGCCCCTCCGCGCGGATCGTCTGGCGACCCACCCAGCGAACCGGTTGGGCGCCGTGGTCGCGCGTGCGGACCATGTCGCCGACTTCCAGTGTCTCGATCTTCACCCGCTGCCCATCGGCGCGTGTAATGCGCGTACTCCGCGGGAAGCTGACTTGGGCAAAGGCGCTCATCTCGTCGATGATCTCGGAGGCGTCGATGACGGTATAGGCTTCGGTTTCTAGAAACCTGGCGAGCGGCAAGACAAACCGTTCGCCTTCGATAGAGAAGACCAGCGCTTCGACGACATTTCCGCGAGAGCTGAGGAATTGATGGCGCCCATGTGGAAAAACCGTCTCGCCCGGCCAACCCACCATGCTGCCTTCGGCCACGCAGCTCATCATCGGCTCGAACACCAGCTCCAGCGGTTGCTCCAAGCGAAAGCGGTAAACGTCCCCCACGATCACATCCGTGTCCGTTCCGATCACATCGCCGGCCATCGCGCCACTCTCGGCCCGCAGGACGGAGGCGGGATATACGATGGCGCGTTGCGGGGTGGAGGGGGCGGGGTCTTGAGTCGTCATTTTGCATCTTATGAGGCGGGCTTGCGGCGAAATCGTGGCGCAGAATCCGGCCATTGACGGGCGGCTTGAAACAATGTGGATCCTCTTCGGGTGATCAGCGCCGGATCGATGGTAAGCGGCGACGACCGAACGGAGGGTGACATGGATCTGGGGATTCGCGGCAAGAGGGCGCTCGTCTGCGCGTCGTCAAAAGGCCTGGGGCGCGGCTGCGCGGCGGCGCTTGCGGAAGCGGGCGTCGATCTGGTTTTGAACGCGCGGGGCGCCGAAGCACTGGATGCTACCGCCTCGGATCTGCGTTCCGCCTACGGCGTCGAAATCGCCACGGTCGCGGCCGACATTACCCAGGACGAAGGGCGCGCCGCCGTGCTGTCGGTCGCGGGCGATCCGGACATCGTCGTCACCAATGCGGGTGGGCCGCCGCCCGGCCTCTGGTCGGACTGGGACCGCGATGACTTCATCAAGGCCCTCGACGCCAACATGCTGGCACCGATTGCCCTGATGAAAGCTTGCCTGCCCGCAATGATGGAGCGGGGCTGGGGTCGGGTCGTGAACATTACCTCGCAAAGCGTGAAGGCCCCGATCCCGCAGCTGGGCCTTTCCAATGCGGCGCGGACGGGGCTGACCGGATATGTGGCAGGAACGGCGCGGCAGGTCGCGGCGAAAGGCGTGACGATCAACAACCTGCTCCCGGGTATTCACGCCACCGACCGCGCAAATGCCTTAGACGGCCCGGTGGCGGAGGCCGAAGGGATCAGCATGGACGACGCCCGCGCGCGCCGTGCGGCCACGATCCCGTCCAATCGATACGGCACGCCAGAGGAATTCGGCCAGACCTGCGCCTTCCTCTGCTCCCAACATGCCGGTTTCATTGTCGGCCAAAACATCCTTCTGGACGGTGGCGCGACCAACGCCACCATCTGACATCGCGCTAGGGGATCATTCCATCCGGATCTCGACCGGGTGCAGATGCTGGCTGTGCCGTGTCTGCGTGTGGTTGAAGACGGCGACCCACATGTAAAGCGGCGCGTCCGGCGTCAGGGCCATGTCGTATTCTGACCCGGTCACCAGGGCGCGCTTCGCTTCCAGGGTCCACATGCCATCGCGCCACTCGGCGACGGCGGCCACCTCGCCGCGGTCGCCCTCATACGGACCGTCGATCAGAACCGAGGGCATGATCGTCCCCACCGGGTAATCGTCCGCGGCGGCACTATAGGGGACGGCATCGGCGATCCGCAGGGCCAACGGACCGGGATCCCCATCGTCGGGATGGTGCGACCACTCCTGAAAGGCGGCGATCATCGTCGGGTCTCGGGGCAGATGGGTTGGCGTGACGATGTCGTCAGAGAAGCTTTCCCAATTCATCTTATAGCCACCGGCTTCTTTCGGGTCCTGCGTGTAGCCCCCCGTATAGCGTGACTTTTCCGGGTCCACTTCCATCGGCGGGCCGAAATGGTTGTCGTCGATCATCTCAAAGGACCCGGTACGCACGGACTTCCAGTGCCAAACATCCACGATGGATCCGTCGGTCGTATAGTGCAGGCCGCGCCCGCCCGACGGGGCGGGGTGATCTTCCAGGGGTTTGCCGCCCAGATGGGACGTGCCCGCCCCCGCCAGTTCGGGCGTGGCTGCCAACATCACACCGAACTTGTCTTCGTAATAGGTGTCTTCATCTTGGATGCCGTATTCCGATTGCATGATCTTCCAGCCTGCCTCGGTCTTGATCAGGGGCAGATGCTTTTGGCTCCGTGTCGTGTCGGGCCATTGGAAGAGGGCGTAGAACGATGCACCGTCATGGACCATGCGCACCGTGACAGGCTCGCCCTCGGGGGTGTTCACACCCCGTGCAGTATCGATTGTGATCGTGTCGGCATTCCGCCAGCCCGGATCGTCCGCGCGCCCGTCCAAAGTCGGTGCTTCGGCGACCTGCCCGACGGTCAGAGTCTTTCCCGCCATGCGGTCCATGACCACCACGGCCGCCATGGCCGCACCGGCCACTCCGACGGAAAGCGCACCTACGGTGCCATAGGCCAAGCGCGGGCTGATGATCTTGATCAGCCTTGGCCATCCGCCCGCCAGCAGCTGACCCGCGACGTGGATGGCCACGTAGACGATCAAGCTCCATGCCAGAAGCTGGTGTATCCAGGCGACCGTCAGAAAAGGCAGAAGGCCGGGCAGAGCGTAGAGAAGCAGACCGGTGGCGACAGCAGCGGCGATCAGCGCGAAGGCGAGCCAGTAAAGGGCAACGTTCGCCGCGCGCCATCTGCGGTCCGCAGGGCCGGTCCGCAGCGCACGGCGCGTCGGCGCATCCAGCGCCACGCGTCGTGCCAGGCGGGACCGGGCAAGAAAGATCACATAAGCGATCGTGACCAGTCCCAGGGCAGTGGCGGCCCAAGCATGCCAGACGATTACGTTGCCTTGCAGCAGGATCGGGTCCAGCCATCTCGCCCAGGCGGCGTCGGTCCGGTCGGCCCCGATGCGAAGGCCGGTCAAAAGGCTCACGACCAGCGTCGCGAACAGCGCCCAGTGAAGAAAGACGGTCGGAGCATCGGTCTTGCGAAAAAGTTGGGGGGACATGCGCTTACTCCTGCGGGGAACAGACTCCCTTCGAAGGCTAGGCGCCGGGCTCTTGCGATGATGTCGCAGGCGTCGACCAGCGTCGCTTCGGCGATCCGATGCGGATCGACCGGAGGGCCGTCGCCTAGTTGTGAGCGACGCGCCGCTCTCGGCGAAGACCAGCTCAGGCCGCGCGCCGGTCCTTGCTGAACCGTCCGAGGGTTACGGCCACGATGATCGCCGCTGCAACGAGGGCGAAGATACCCACCGTATCCGTTCCGTTTCGGACCGCCACCGCGATCAGGGCCCAGACAATTGCGGCGCCGTAGGACAGAACGGGCCGCCAGGTCAGGACGGCCACGGCGATGACAAGGCCCAGTGACAGAGCTGCAATTGCCCACCCTTCTGGCGCAAAGGGTGGAATGCCCCAGCCACTGGCTGCCAACCCGATCGAGACGGCGGAGGCCGCCGTCAGCCATCCTGCATAAAGACCGACGGCCTCTTGCAACCACCACCGGTCGGTTGCGGGCGTCCGCAGCAACGCCGCGATTGCTGTACCCAGCATCGTCCAGATCAACACCGTCGCCCAAAGCGGCGACACGACCGCAACGCTCAACCAGATCGATCCCACGCCAAGGCTCGCGATGAGCGGCCAGCGCGACCGGTCCCAGTCGGGATGTTGGCGTCGTGCCGCCAGGCCGAACCCGGCCATGGCGACAAGCCAGAGATAGATGACGCCCCAGATACCGAATGCATAGCCCGCGGGCTGGACGGGCGGGTTGGTCTGCGGCACCGGAAACTGGCTCGGATCGTAGCCGCCGAAGTCGGGCACCAGAAAGGGCGAACCGGCAAAGGCGACGGCTGCGATCAGGACGAGGAGCGCGCGAAAAACCATCGCCTTCAATTAGGGCCGTGGGTCACTGGGACCAGCTCACCCCGGTCAAGTCGTTTGCCTGCGTCGGCGCGTTTTCCCAGAGCCCGTCGATCCGCGCATCGGCAACCCCGGTCTTGGCCAGCTGGAACAGGTAGGCGTTGACGAAATCGTCTGCGATCTTCTCTTGCGCGTCCTGCAAAAGTTGGGATCGCGTGGCGGGATCTGTCGTCGTGCCAATCGTCTCCATCAGGGCCTGAAAGTCGGCATCGTCATATTGGAAGTAGTAATCGGGCCGCGCGTAGATGTTGATGTCGGCCGGTTCCGTATGACTGACGATGGTCAGATCGTAATCCTTGCCGCGGAACACCTGCTCCAGCCATTGCGCCCATTCCAGGTTCTGGATTTCCGTGTCGACCCCCACCGCACGCAGTTGCGACGCGATGATCTCGCCGCCGCGGCGGGCATAGGCCGGGGGCGGCAGCATCAACCGCAGCGTCAGATCGGTCGCGCCTGCTTCCTCCAAGAGCGCGCGTGCGCGATCCGGGTCATGGGGCGATCGGGCGGTCAGGTCCACGTAATCCGGGTTGTGCGGCGCGAAATGGGTGCCAATTGGCGTGCCGTAACCGAACATGGCGCCGTCGATGATGGCCTGCCGGTCGATGGCGTGGGCGATGGCCTCGCGCACCTTTGGGTCCGACAGGGCATCGGCGCCGTTGTTCATGGCCAGGATCGTTTCGCCTTCGGTTGAGCCCACGATGACGTCGAAGCGTGGATCGGCCTCGAAATTGGCCAGCGTTTCGGGGGCGGGGAAGTTGGGGAAGGCGTCCAGATCGCCCGCCATCATCGCCGCGAAGGCGGCATTCGGGTCCGAGATGAACTTGAACTTCGCCGCTTGAAGCGCCGGGGCCTCGCCCCAGTAATCCGGGTTCGCCACCAGCTCCACCCGGTCGCCCTGCACCCATTCGCCGAAGCGGAACGGGCCGGTCCCCACCGGGTTCGTCGCGTTGGTCTCGGCCGTCTCGGGCGCCACGATCACCGCATCGCCCCAGGCCAGGTTGAAGGGCAGGTTGCCGTTGGGGGCCGTTAGCGTGATCCGCACCGTGGACGGATCGACCGCCTCGACACTCGCGATCCCTTCGAACAGGGCCTTCTGCGCATTGGTCGACTCATCCGCCCGCGCCCGGTCGAGCGAGAAGACGACGTCATCCGCATCCATCGCGCTGCCGTCATGGAAGGTCACGCCAGCATTCAGGGTGAAGGTCCAGACGGTGCCGTCGTCGCTGACGCTCCAATCCGAGGCGAGGGCGGGCAATATCGTGCCGTCGGGTCCGAACCGCGTAAGCCCTTCGAACAGGTTGGCATAGACCACTTCGTCGATGGCAGCCGCCGCGCCGCCGGTCGGGTCCAGATTGGGCGGCTCCAGCTGCATTCCGATGGTGATGTCGGTCTGCTGGGCCGTCACGCCCGTGGCGATCAGGCAAAGCGCGGCTGTGGTTCTCAGAAGCATACATGTCCCCCTGTCGGTTGGGGGGAAGGTTAGGCGGGGCAGGGGGCGGGGGGCAAGACGCCCCTACCCCTCTGCGTAGCCTGCCACGATCTCGACCATCCGTTCCGTCGACAGGACCGGCGGCAGCAATGTCAGGAAGTCCCCCTGCCCATCCATCACGAAGATATGCGACCCGTGAGCATAGACGGTGCCTCCGCCCAGAGGCTCTTCGAAAAGGGCCGTGCGCTCCACATGGAAAAGCTCTCGCACCGCCGCCAGCTCCGCCTCCGAGCCGGTCAGGCCGGTCAGGCCCGGCGCGTAATCGGCCAAAGCGGGCCCCATGTTCTCGACGGTGTCCCGTTCCGGATCCACCGTGATGACCAGCGGGGTCGTGGCGATGCCCTGCGCGTCCAACGCTGCGGTCATCTCAGACATGATCGGCAGGGCCACCGTGCAGATCGCCTCGCAATTTGCATAGCCGAAGAAGATCAGTTGCAGGTTCCCGTCCGGGTCCACCTCTGTTCGCTTGACCCCGTGATGGTCCGTCAGGGCGTAGGCCCCGCCGAAATTCGACGGGAACAGCGTGTCCGGCTTGTCGGCGAGCAGGGTCGCCTGCTGCGCCCCCGCGCCGCCCGCAAGGATCAGCGCGGCGAGCAGTCCGCCCGCGAGAGAGCGCATCAGAACCAATCTTCGATGAAGGCGTCGTCCGCTTCCTGACCGATCCCCAGATAGCCCTCCGCCTCGATCTCCGAGAGGACGCGCGGATCACGCCGGAACCACGGCCCCTTGCCAGCGGCCTCTGGGTGCCGCTCTGCCCAATCCTTCGTCCACTGGTTCGCCGCGATCCAATCGCCGCCATCCGGCTTGATCCGCTGCACGAGGTAAACGTTCACCGCGCCAATCTCCGGGTCGTCGATCATCAGCCCGTCGACCTCCACGCTCTGGCCGCAGAACGGGGCCAGTTCCGTCACGGCGCCGGTAAAGGCGGGCTGGTTGTTCTTGAGCGGGAAGATCATCGCGTCATCCGCTTCCCGGACAAGGACCAGCTGCCGCGCCCCAGCCCCGCAATCCGCGGCGCAATCGCCGGTGAGTTCGCAAAGCGGGTCGGACACGGTTGCGGTGAAGCGCGCGGGCACCTCGGCGTAGAGGCCCCAGGCTTTCGCCTCAGAGCCTTCGGAGAAGTCCTGCGCGGCGGCGGGCAGGGCGGCCAATGCGGCAACAACGGCGAAGCGGATCATTCTGCGGCCTCCTCGGGGATCGCGAAGCCGGGGATCACCCCGAAATCGTCATGGGTCTGGTTCACGATGTCCCGGTCTGCTGTCACAGTCTCTACGACCAGGTAGTTCAACCCGTCCCGGCGATAGACCATCCCGTCCGCCTCGATCGTGTGGGACGCGATATGCAGGTTGGTATCCCCCGCATGGGTCGTCGCATCCCCCTCCATCTTCAACACCATGTAGACAGTCCCGTCCGGCGCCAGCAGGCCGACCGGGATGCCGCCCGCGCTGCACCAAAGCGCGCAGGTATGGTGCGCGGTCCCGACCACCGCATCCGGTCCGCCCATCACGCCCGAGAAATAGCACCATGTGTCGATCACCTCTCCGGTGACCTGGATGCGTTCCCCTTCGGTCGCGGCCAGGGCGGGCGGCGCCAGAAGAAGGGCAAGGGCGAGTGTGCGGATCATAGGCGTCTCCCGTGGCTGGTGGATAAAGTGGACACCGGCACCGTGGATTCGCGCAAATCACATTTGCGGGGTCAGGCGGACGGGGATGTTCCCGCCTGCCAAAGACAGAGGCTGGCGACAGGACAGTCGCCGCAATGGGGGCGCCGCGCCCGGCAGAGCCGTTTGCCCAAAGTCAGCAGAAGCACATGGCCGTCTCGCCGAAACGCGTCCGGGATGCGCGCTTCCAGCGACCGCGCCGTCTGTGCCTCGGTCTTGCCCATGGCCAGCCCAGTCCGGTTGCAGACCCGGTGGACATGGGTGTCCACCGCCACCACCGCTTCACCGAACGTGAAGCTGAGGACGATATCCGCGCATTTCCGTCCCACGCCCGGCAGGGACATGAGCCCGGCCCGCGTCGTGGGCACCACGCCGCCGTGATCGTGGAGAAGGCTCTGGCACATCTTCCGCAGGTTGCGACATTTCACGTTGTAAAGGCCCGCAGGCCGGATCGCCGCCGTGATCTGATCGTCGCGCAACGCCAGGATCGCCTCGGGCGTCCGCGCCAGCGCGAACAGCGCTTTCGATGCCGCCGCCGTGTTCCGGTCCAGCGATTGCGCCGACAACATGCACGACACAACGGATCGGAACGGGTCGCGGCCCTTCTTGATGGCCGGTGCCTTCGCCTCCGGAAAGGCGGCCCTTAGGCGTTCCATCATCTCGGTGCGGTCGGGCGCGTCCAGCATCGCCGTCAGATAGGGCAGTCGCGCCTCAGGTCAGCAGCCGATGCAGCGCCAACGCCATCACCTTGGCGCTGTCTTCCATGTCCTGCACGCCCACCCATTCGTCTGGCTGGTGGGCCAGATCCAGAATGCCCGGCCCATAGGCAATGCAATTCTTCAACCGTCCGATCCGGTCGATATGTTTCTGGTCATAGGTGCCAGGCGAGACGACGAATTCCGCGCTCTTGCCCAGAACGTGATGCACCGCATCCTGCACCACACGCACGACCGGCGCGTCTTCGGGCGTCATAGTCGGCTGTACCTCCCATAGGTCGCGGATCTCGTAGCGGAAGTCCGGGCGCGCAGCCCGCACGCGCTCCATCATCTCCGTTACCTCACGCTTCACCTCCGCGATGTCCTCTTCGATCAGGAACCGCCGGTCGATGGTCAGCACGCAGCTATCGGGCACGCAGGCCGACGGCAGGCCGGTATAATCCGCATCTTGGACCGGCTCGCCGCCATGGATCGAATTGATGTTCAGCGTGGATTGCTTCGCCCCCTCGGGGACGACCGGCATGGCCGTCCGCTTGCCCGCGAGAAGGGGGAACAGCGTGCGCTCCATCTCCGCGATGACGGCGCCCATATGCCGGACCGCGCAATCGCCCAGAAACGGCATGGAGCCATGGGCGATCCGCCCCTTGGTCTCGATCTCGGCCCACCAGACACCGCGATGGCCCAGGCAGATGCGGTCGGGGTTGAGCGGCTCGGGGATGATGACATGCTGCACGCGGTCGGGGTCGAACCAGCCGCGTTCGGCCAGGTAGGCCACCCCGCCATAGCCGCCCGATTCCTCGTCCGCCGTGGCCGAGATCTCCACCGCCCCGCGAAACTCAGGGCAGGTGGCGACAAATGCCTCTGCCGCGATCACGCTAGCCGCCAGCCCGCCCTTCATGTCGCAGGCCCCGCGCCCATAGACCCGACCGTCGGCCAATTCGCCCCCGAACGGATCGCGGGTCCAGCCCTCGCCCACCGTGACCACATCATGGTGGGAATTGAAATGGACGCAGTCCCCGCCGCTCCGCCCCTCCAAGCGACACACCACGTTCCAGCGCGGGTATTTGACGGAATCGCCCGGCGCCCCCTCGGCGCGGACCATCGTGACCTCCCAGCCCTGGGCGCCCATGCGTTCGCCGAGGAAGGAACAGATATCGCGGTAGTGCCGTCCGGGCGGGTTCAACGTCGGGATCCGGATCAGGCCCTGGGTCAAGGCGATCAACGCCTCCCGTCGGTCCTCGATCCCTGCCAGCAATCTGTCCATCCCGCTCTCCCTTCGGCGCAAGAATGGCCGGTCGGCGCATCGGATGCCAGTGGCGGAACGGTCCCCAACCCCCTAGATGGAACGCAAGGAGATGCGATGACCACCGATCTTGTCCTGCCGCTTGCCCTCTTGGCCATTGCCGCATGGCTGGTGCCCTGGCGGCTGGGCCGCCTTCTGCCCGAAGGCGTTGGCTGGCTCGTCACCATTGGCGGTCTTTCGGCGGTGATCCTGGCGCTTCTGTCCGGGGCGGGCTTTGCCTATCTCTACGGCGACGCCGCCGGATCGGTCTGGCAGACAGCGCCCGGCCATTTCGTCCTGCTTGCCGCCCGCAGTGCGCTGCTCTGGGGGCCGATCATGGTGCTCAGCGTGGCGAACCTGCCGCGCCACTGGCGGGAGAAGACCTGGTGATCCTTCGTTTCGTCCTTTTGGCCGTGGTGGGCCTGACCGTGGTCTATGCCTGCGTCTTCCTCTGGGCGCGCGCAGGACTGGTGGATCGGCTCAAATCGGAATGGTCCGAACGAAAACCGCCGCTGCCACAGGACACTTTCGTCAGCACCGAACTGACCCACCGCTTGCCGTCCCTCAAGCGCAAGCTCGCCATCTGGATCTACGCGATACCGCTGACGGTCCTGACGATCACCCTTTTCGCACTGGACCTGGCATGAGACGACGCGGATTAATCTGGGTTCTTCGGGGCTTTCTGTTGATCCCGGCGATCTTCCTGCTTCTGGTGCTGCATTACACGCTGCCTCAGACGGATATCGTGCGGATCGTGAATACCGAGGTCCAGCGCATCGATGTGGGCGGCAATTCCATCTTCTGGGCAGGACCGGATTCCGGCAGTGCGAACCGCCCGGATCGGGACGTGCGTTTCATCGAGACGTTCCGCCCCGACGGCGAACCCATGGTCTATCGCAACCAGGATACCAGCTGGGGCTGGCCCTTCTACTTCAAGTTCGACAGCTCCAACCTGCAGGCGGAGGCGCGGGATGCCATCTCGACCGCCGCGGCGCCCGAATGGGTGGCGATGCGCCACTACGGCTGGCGGTCGGAATGGTTCTCGATCTTTCCGAATGCCACCTCCCTGCGCCCGGTGGATGGGCCGGACGCGACGCTGATCCCGTGGTTCAACATCGTCTTCCTGACCCTGCTGGCTGCCTTGGTTTGGGGGGTGGGCGTGCGCATAAGGCGCTGGATCATCGGTCGGTCCGAGACGGCCTGAGCGGGTGGCGGCCCGGCGCCGACCGGCGGGGGCGAGATCACGAAACCGTAATCTGTGGTTCATTGGGACCATCCCGTTGCCTAGTTGGTCAGTTGATCACGCCGATATGTCCGCTTTCCGCGACGCAGCTATGTTGCGCATGAAAGCCGTGCCTCACCGACCCGACCTTACTGGCCCCTTATCGATAGGAGAGACTGCCATGACCGTCATTCCTCAGACCCGCAGAACCCTGCTTGTTGGCGGGGCCGCCCTAACCGGGGCCACGTTGGCCGGCGGCCTGCTGGTCCCCGCCCGCGCCCAGGGACTTGCGCCGACCACGACCATGCGCGGCGGCGCCAACAATTACCGGCCCGGCGCCGCCCTGACCGACCGGATCGGCGGTGGCGGCTTTCTGATGACCGGGTCGGTCCGCCGCGCGGGCGACGGGGCACCGCTCGAGGGCCGCCGCATCCAGATCTGGGCCCACACGACCGAAGGGCACGAGCGCGATCCGCAAAGCCATGGCGCGACGCTCACGGCGGCGGACGGCACCTTCCAGATGGACATGCCGCAGATCGTCCCGGCCTTCGGTCAGCCCCATGGCCATCTGGCCTATGATGCTGACCATGACGATGGCGGCTTCGAGACGGTGTTCCTGCGCCCGATCATGGCCAGCGCGTCGGACACGACCCTGCATGTGGAGTTCGTGCTGCAGCCCGTCTGAGGATCGCGGCCATGTCGCCCCGGCTCCGCGCCGCCCTGATCTGGGCTTTGTTGGCCGTCGCCATCCTCGCCCCGCTTGCCGTCGCCGCGACTAGCCCCCTCCTGGCCTGGCGGGAACCGGTCTATATCGTGGCCGGCTTTGCGGGCGTTCTTGCGCTGGGCCTCCTGCTTCTGCAGCCGCTTCTGGCGGCTGGCACACTGCCGGGATTGCGGTTGCGACCCAGCCGCCGCGCCCATGCTTGGATCGGCGCGGCCCTCCTCGCGCTAGTGGTTGTCCATGTCGGGGGCCTCTGGCTGACCAGCCCGCCCGATGTGATCGACGTCTTGCTGTTCCGCTCGCCCACGCCGTTCTCGATCTGGGGGGCTTTGGCCATGTGGGCGGTCTTCGCCAGCGCGCTCCTGGCGCTCTGCCGTCGGCGCCTGCGACCGGTCTTATGGCGGGTCGGTCATACGGCGCTGGCAATCGTGATCGTCACGACAACGGCCGCCCATGCGCTGCTGATCGAGGGCACCATGGGTGCCGTCTCAAAAGCGGTCCTGTGCGCGCTCGTCCTGTTTGCCACCGCGAAGGCCGTCAAAGACCTTCGCGCCTGGTCCTCACTTCGCCGCCGGCGCGTCTGAGGGTGACGCCGTCTCCGCCGGCGGGTCGGCCTTGAGCTTGGTATAGGCGTCGGGGTCTACCTTGGTGTGCCACAAGGGCACGCCCGACCGGAACGCCGCCCGCCCGATCATATGCGCCCCGACCGGCGCGGTGAGCAGAAGGAAGACCACGATGGCGATCGCTCGGGCCACGGTGGACGCGTCGCCATAGCCCGATGCCACGGCCAGCATGATCAAGCCTGAGGCCAGCGTCCCGGCCTTCGTCGTCGCATGCATCCGGATCAGCACGTCCGGCAGGCGTAGGATGCCAAGTCCGGCAATGAAGGCGAAGAAGCCGCCCAAAAGGACGGAGATGGCGAGGAAAAGCTCCAGGATCACGGCCCGCCCTCCACATTGGTCAGGGCGTCTTCGGGCGCCCGCCTGCGTTTGCGCTCCACGAAGCGGGCCAGCGCGACGGTGGCCAGAAAACCGATCAGCGCCAGCACGACGGCCACGTCCAAGAACGCGGTGGAGCCGGTATCCAGGGTGAAGAGCCCGCAGAATGCCACGATCAGAACCGTCATCGTGTCCAGCGCCACCACCCGGTCCGGCAGGCTGGGGCCGCGGATCAAGCGCAGCATGGCCAAGACGACCCCTAGCATCACCAGGACGAGGCTGATCTGCACGGCCAGGTTCAGGATCGGCATGGTCTCCGTCAGCGTCGGCGTCATGACAGGGCCTCCCGCACCCAGCGCTCCATCCCATTCTCGATCTGCGCCGCGATGGCCTCGGGGTCATCGGCGAACATGGCGTGCACGAAAAGGGTGTTGCAATCCTCGGTGACGTCCAGGCTTAGCGTGCCGGGCGTCAGCGAGATGAGGTTGGTCACCAGCAGCACCTCCGCCTCGCCCTTGGCGCGCAGCGGCACGGCCACGATCCCGGGCCGCGCGCGGTGGCGCGGCGTCAGCACGTCCCAAGCCACCGAGACGGATGACACGATCAATTCCCAGTGGAACAGGACCAGCAGTTTCACCCAGCGCCAGACCTTCAGGAAATACCCGCCACCGCGATTGTCGAAAAGCGGTTGCACGACCCACAGCGCCAGAAAGCCCACCAGAAAGCCCACCGTCAGACCGGCCAGCGTGAACTGCCCCGTCAGCGCCGCCCAGGCCACGGCCAGCAAGAGATTGAGGAGGAACAGGCTCATTCCGTAGGCACCTCCGTTTCGGTCCCAACGCCGGCCGACGGCACGGTCGCCTCAGAGCCCAGCACGGCCGTCAGATAGGCGCTGGGGTCCAAAAGCTCCGCCGCCGCGCGCTCCGCCACCCGGACGAAGGGCTCGGGGAAGAGACCGATAATCACCGTGAGCACGGCGAGAAACGCGATGGGCAGGATCAGCGACACGCGATCCCCATAGGGCAAGTCCGACAGGCGCGGCACCAGCCCGCCGGGATGCGGCTTCCAGAACGCCCGGTTCCAGATCTTGGTCATGGAATAGATCGTCATCAGACCCACCGCCAAGGCGATCCCGGCGACGACCCATAGCTCGATATCGAGAGACGCCTTCACCAGCACGTATTTCGCCCAGAAGCCCGAGAGCGGTGGAAATCCGGCCAGCGAAAAGGCGGGCACCAGAAAGAGGAAGGCCAGCAATGGCGCCCCCTTATAGAGGCCGCCGATCCGGTCGATCTCGGTCCCACCGGCGATGCGGTTGGCCACGCCTGAGACCAGGAACAGGTTCGCCTTCACGATGATATGGTGCACCAGATAGAAGACCGCGCCCATCACGGCGAGCGGCGTCATCAGCGCCAGGCCCAGCACCATATAGCCGATCTGGCTGACGATGTGGAACGACAGGATGCGCCGGAAATCTGTCTGCGCCGCCGCGCCCAGAACACCCGTCACCATGGTCAGCGCTGCCACCCACAGAAGAACGGTATGGGTGAAGGCGATGTCCTGCGTGAAGACCAGCGTGAACATCCGCATCATCGCATAGACGCCGACCTTGGTCAGCAGGCCTGCGAACACGGCCGAGACCGCGAAAGCGGGCGTGTGGTAAGCGGCGGGCAACCAAAAGAACAGCGGGAAGACCGCGGCCTTCACCCCGAAGCCCACCATGAACATGATCGCGATCACCGTCATCAGACCGGGATCGACCTCTTGGACGCGGTAATGCAGGTCGGCCAGGTTCAACGTGCCGGTCGTTCCGTAAAGAAGCCCGATCCCCGACAGGAACAGCACCGTCGAGATCAGGTTCAGCGTGACGTACTTGATCCCCGCATCCAACTGGACCCGCTTCCCGCCCAACACCAGCAGGCCGAAGGAAGAGATCAGCATGACCTCGAACCAGACGTAGAGGTTGAACAGATCGCCCGTCAGGAACGCGCCCACGACGCCCGCGATCAGCACTTGGAATAGGGCGTGATAGCCCAGCTCTTCCATCCGCGCGTCGATATCGGAAAGGGCATAGACTGACACGGCCAATGCGGTGATCCCGGTGATCACGACCATGACCGCCGAGAGCGTATCGGCCACCAGCGTGATCCCGAACGGCGCGGGCCATTCGCCCATCTGCGCGGCCTGCACGCCGCCTTCCAGCACCTCGATCAGAAGAAACACACCCGCCAACAGCGTCAGGGCCGAGCCGAGAACCGAGATCCAGCGCCCCTGCCGGTCGTTGCGGAACAGGAAGGCGAAGACGGCGGTGGCGAAAGGAATGATGATCGGAAGAGGCAGCAGCCAGGTCACTTGGGCGCCTCCGGCTCGGCCAGCCGCATCTCGTCGGAATTGAGCGTGCCAAGGTTCTGATAGGCTCGGTAGACCAGCACCAGCGCAAAGGCGAAAAGGCCGAAGCCGATCACGATGGCCGTCAGGACCAGGGCCTGGGGCAGGGCGTTGGCCACCCCGTCGGGCGGCACCTCGGCGCCATAAGCGATCAGCGGCGGCGCCTCAGGCGTCAGTCCGCCCGAGGCGAAGATCAGAAGGTTGGCGCCGTTCGACAGAAGGATCAGTCCGAACAGGAACCGCAGCACGTTCCGGGCCAGCATCAGATAGACGGCGGCGGCGACTAGGGCGCCCACCATGATGGCGACGAAGGTTTCCATCAGACCTCTTCCTCCAGCGCCAGAACCAGCGTCAGGACCGAGCCCAGCACCACCAGATAGACCCCGATATCGAAGACCAGCACCGTCGACAGCGGCAGGCCCTTCTCGGTCTCGGTCGCGCCGATGAAGAGCCATTGGCCGGTGAAGAAACCATCCCCGAACAGATAGGCCGCCGCCCCCGCCGCCAGCGCGATGCCAAGGCCCACCATTGCGATGGTCTGTGGCTCGATCCGCAGCGCCTCGCGCGCGGCGCGGCAGCCATGGGCGATGGCGTAAAGGATGAACCCCGTCGCGCCCGTCAGCCCGCCGATGAAGCCGCCGCCCGGCTCATTGTGGCCGCGGATCAGCATGTAGAACGAGAAGACCAGCAAAAGGCCCACCAGAATGCGGGTCGCGGCCCGGACGATCAGCGACGTCATGACCGTGCCCCCCGCGTGCCGCGCAGCAGCGCGAAGGCCCCGAGGGCCGCAATGGCCACCACTGCGATCTCTCCGAAGGTGTCGAGGGCGCGGAAATCCACGAGAATGACATTCACGATGTTACGTCCATGGGCGATGGGAACGGAATTGGCTTCGAAATATTCGGTCAGTCGCAGATCGAAGGGCGTGTTCATGACCGCTAGCAGGATCAGCGTCGTCATGGCCCCGATGCCCAGCGCCAGCAAAAGATCCCAGCCCCGCATCCGCGAGACATATTCGCGGTTGAGCTGCGGCAGCTTGAGCATGGCCACGGCAACCAGCACCACCTGAAGCACCTCCACCAGAAGTTGGGTGATCGCCACGTCCGGCGCGCCGAACATGATGAAGATCAAGGCCACGCCGATGCCCACGACGCCTAGCGCGGCGATGGCCGTCATCCGGCTATTGGTGAATGCGGCCAGCAGGGCCCCCGCCGTGATGAACATCAGGACGGACCAGTGCTTGGCTCGCAATTCGCCGAGTTCCGGGATCTCGGGCAACACGCTGCCCCGCCACATCGCGACCGCGACGATGGCCGCCAGCGTCAGGAAGGTGACGAAGATATAGCGCCGCAACTGCCCGGTCTGGATCACGTCCGTTTGCCGCTTGGCTCCGGCGGCGACCCAGTCCATCAGCCGGTCCCAGCCGGGATCGAAGCGGTCCGGGCTCTGCCGCAGCCGGTCGCGGATCGGCCGGTGGGCTAGGTAGATCACCGTGCCCACGGCGAAGGTCGCCAGCGACAGCAGGAAAGCCGTGTTGATCCCCGCCCAGAGATACAGGTCCACCTCAGCCGGCGCGCCAAGCACGGCGGCCGTGGCGGGCCGCACCAGCGCCTCTGCCTGATCGGGGAACAGACCGAACCATAGCCCAAGCGCCGCTAGGATCAGCGGGCCGGCCAGCATCGCAACCGGCCCCTCATGGGCCTTGACCGGCGTCTCGGCCAGCCGCCCCACAAAGGGCCGCAATGCGACGATCCCGGCGGCCGCGAACATCAGCGCGGAAGCCGCGAAGGCCGCGGCGGTCACGAAGACCTGCGCCATGGGCGCGTCCAGCGCTGCTTTGTAGAGGAATTCCTTCCCGATGAACCCGAATAGCGGCGGAATGCCCGCCATGGAGAGCGCGGCCAAAGCCGCCGCCAGAGCCGTCAGCGGCATCGCCTTTGCGAGCCCTCGCAAGACCGTGGCGTCCCGCGTGCCCGTCCCATGATCCACCACCCCGATCATCAGGAACAGGGCCGCCTTGTAGAAGGAATGGACCAGCAGGAACGCCATGGCCCCTTCGATGGCGTAATCGGTGCCCACGCCGATGAACATGATCAGCGTGCCAAGCGCCATCAGCGTCGTATAGGCCAACACCTGCTTGATGTCGGTCTGTTTGATCGCCAGCACGCTCGCAAAAACGGCGGTCACACCCCCGAAGATCACCAGCGTCCAGAACCAGATATCCGACCCGCCCAGGCTGGGGTTCATCCGCGCCAACAGATAGACCCCGCCCTTCACCATCGTGGCCGAATGCAGATAGGCCGAGACGGGTGTCGGCGCCGCCATGGCATTGGGCAACCAGAAGTGAAATGGCACCTGCGCTGACTTGGTGAAGGCCCCCGCAACCACCAACAGGAAAATCGGCAGGTAGAGCGGATGCTCCGTCAGCGTCCCCTCGATGGCGGAGATCTCGAACGTGCCCGCCGCCGTGCCGATCAGCACGATCCCGGCCAGAAAGGCCAAACCGCCCGTCCCCGTGACCAGCAAAGCCTGCAATGCGTTGCAGCGCGACTTGGCCTGATCCGCGTCGAACCCGATCAGCAGGTAGGACGAGATCGTTGTAATTTCCCAAAAGACGAACAAGGCCAGCAAGTTGTCGGACAGGACAAGCCCCAGCATCCCCGCCATGAAGGCCAGCAGGAAGCAAACGAACCGTGTGTAATGGGGATGGCCGCCCAGATAGGACGTCGAATAGAGCGTCACCAGCGTCCCAATCCCGGTGATCAGCAGCGCGAAGGACAGGCTCAGCCCGTCCAACAGGATCCCGATGGACACGTCCAGCGACGGCACCCACTGGAACTGCCAGACCAGCACTTCGCCACCGGCGACGGCGGGCAGGTGCTGCAGGAACCACAGGAAAAGCGCCAGAGGCACCGCGACCGAGATCAAACCGGCTGCGCCACCGAACCTGCGCGCCTCTCCTTCACTCGCCGCCATATCGCCTCGTCTCGTCGGGTCCGGAGACAGATAGCGGTGAGACTTGATTGTTCAACCCTACGAAATATCCTTGATTGAATAGTTTTCGTCTATCGGGGGCGCCATGCCCACGCTTCAACAGTTTCGCTACCTCGTCGCCGTCGCCGACACGCTGCATTTCCGCCGTGCGGCGGAATCGGTGAACGTCACCCAGCCAACGCTGTCGACCCAGCTGCGTGAGCTTGAGGCCAAGCTGGGTGTGCAACTGGTGGAACGTTCCCGCGCCGGGGTGACGCTGACGCCCATCGGCGCGCAGGTCGCGGCGCGTGCCCGCGTCCTCTTACGGGATGCCGCGGACATCGCGACCCTGGCCCGCGCAGCTGCCGATCCGCTGGCGGGCACTGTCCGGGTGGGCGTCGTGGGCTCGCTGGGCAGCTACTTCCTGCCCCTCGTCATCCCCGACCTGCACGCCACCTTCCCGGACCTGAAGCTCTATGTCCGTGAGGGGCTGGCCGCCGACCTCCTGACCCGATTGCGGGATGGCGCGCTCGATGCGCTCTTCTATCCGATCCCGCTGGATGAGCCCGGCCTCCATGCCGAGCCGCTGTTTCATGAGCCGCTTCTGGCCGTCCTCCCGGCCGAACATCCGCTGGCCGTCCGGCCGCGCCTCGACCATGCAGCCCTGCGCGGCGAGACGATCATGACGCTGGAGGCCGGGCACCGGCTCCACGACACCGTCGCCGCCATCGCCGAGGAAACAGGCGCCCACCTGTCTCTCGACTATGAAGGCACGTCCCTCGATACGCTTCGCCAAATGGTCGCCATGGGTCTGGGCCTTTCGATCCTGCCCGCCCTCTACGTCCGATCGGAAGTCGCGCGCGAGGCGTTGGTCGTCGCCCGGCCCCTGTCCGACCCCGTTCCCGGCCGTGATATCGGCATGATCTGGCGCCGCACCGCCGCCCAGGGGGCCGCCTTCGGGCGCATCGCCGACCGCATCCGCCGTACCCTGCGCGCCGCGGCGCCCGAGGTGGCGGTGATTGCACCCGACGATCCAGGGGCCCCGGTGTAGGGATACAAATCCGTTCTGTTCCGGTGACACCGTGCCTGCCAGTGTCGCACGGTGGATATGATTGCGCTTTCATCGCCCGAACTGGCCCTCTTGGGATTCATCGCCTTCGCTGCAGGCGCCGTGCGTGGCTTCGCCGGTTTCGCCCTCTCGGCGCTGGTCATGGCGAGCGCCATCGTCATCCTGCCGCCAGCGGAACTGATCCCCATCTGTTGGGTACTGGAAGGCGTCGCGTCGATCCTGATGGTGCGTGGCGGCTGGGCGGAGGCGGACCGGCGGGTGGCCTTCGGCTTGACCGGCGGATCGGCGGCTGGCGTGCCACTGGGTCTCTGGCTCACCACGCGGCTGCCGGTGGAGGAGACCCGGATCCTGGCCCTCGCCGTTCTGATCGGCTTGGCGGCGCTGCAGCTCGCCCGCATCCGGCTTAGGTTCCTGGCCACGGGGCCGGGCTTGATCGGATCGGGCATCCTGGCCGGTATCGCCACCGGCATCGCCTCCATCGGAGGCATGGTCGTGGCGCTTTACGTCCTGGCGCTCGACGCGCCGGTCCGAACCATGCGCGCCTCGCTTGTCCTGTTCTTGGTCCTGTCGTCGTTCTTCAGCCTGGGATGGCTGCTGGCCTATGGTCTGATGGACGCCAGAGCGATCGCGCGAGGGGTCGCGCTGTCGATCCCGGTGGCCGCTGGCGTCCTCTTGGGTAAGGCGCTCTTCCGCCCTGCTTTGGAGCGATACTATCGCCCCTTCGCGCTCTGCCTGTTGCTGGGCCTAGCCGGGTTGAGCCTCTGGCGGACGTTGATGTTCGGCTGATGGGAGGGACGTCGCACAAGGTCTGACCGTCGGCCTATGATGATGCAGTATCTTGGCCAAGCCCTGAATGGGCGGCGAGTTGGCGGCCCCGCCGCGCGACTGAGGTCAACTCGGCATTACGGAAGGCTTCCCAGTTCTCCAGTTGCGCCTTCGGTAGCGCCATACCGCGCCGCCAGCCCGTCAGCGCCTCGGCCAAGAGTTGCGAATCCCCGAAGGCCTTCGACGTCCCAGAGGCGGTATGCGGGCGGACGTTTCCCGCAGCATCGCCGACCAGAAACACCCGACCGAATATACGTGGCTGGACCGGGACATCCTGCACAGGTTGCATGAAAAGGGTGGACGTCGCGACAAGCTGGCGAAAGAGATCGGGCAGGGTCTCGTTGGCCAGGTCCATCACATCTCCGCGTACCTCGTCCGCAAAATCGCCCGGTGGAAGAAACGATGCGTAGCGTTTCCCACTGCGTCCCGTCATCAGGCGGTCGAGCGCCGCCCTCGGCGTGTTGACATACCAGACCCAGTTCGCCCGCCTTTGGCCGGGGTCCGTGCCGCCATCTGCGCCAGGAACAAGGTAGCAAAGCATCTGCATCCCGGGACGTATGTAGGATGTGAAGCGTTCGCTCAGCGCGCTGACCAGGTTTGGCGGCAGGTCGCGCTCCTCCTCCAGGCCGCGCCAGGCCACGTAGCCTGCATATTCCGGCGGGCTCTGTTGTCCGGTCAAAAGCCCACGTGCTGTGGAGTTGACGCCGTCCGCCGCCACCACGATGTCCCGCGTTGCCGCTTATCCATCCGCAAACGCCACAGAGACGGCATCCGCGCGCGGGTCGATCCGGATCAGCCTGCTATCCTGCCGGTAGCACTCCTCGACGAGATGCGTGCGCATGGTGCCATAGAGCGTGTCCCAGGCCGTCATCCATTGCGGTGCAGCCTGCTGATGGCTTCGTCCGTCACGTCCCAGGGCCACGCGGTATTCCAGCCGGACGCAGACGAAGCGCGTCTCTACGCCGATCCGCTCCAAAAGCGCGTCGAGCTCCGGTTGCATGACCACGCCCGCGCCCCGTGCCTGCATAGTCCCTGCAGAGCGTTCGTAGACCGACACCGCCGCGCCGGTCCGGTCTTTCAATTCGATGGCAGCCGCGAGGCCGCCGACAGACCCACCGACAATGGCCGCATGGAAGGGAGGATCGGATGTCATGGTCGGCTCCACCGGTCTGGTGACATGGCCGCCGCAAAGGATTGGCGCGGATCAATAGGCATGCGCCATCATGCCAGAGCTTGCGCGGCCCGTCTTCCGGTTGACAGCAGTAAAGCGATATCCGCGACCCCGCGCTTCTTGCGGTGTCCCGGGACCCCGGTCTGCGGCGTGCCGTGTCCTCCGCCTTCTTTCTGCCGTCGCAAGCCGCCCACCATCTGCTGAAATCCTTGCGCCTACCGCTGGCCTCGTGCTGCGGAAACGAACCCCAGACGGCCGCACCGGACTGCGAAGATGATGACCCTAGTGGCCCCTCAAACCCCGAACGGTACCCAGACCGTCTGCACCTCGATCGCGGCCGCCAGCCATGGCTCCGCCTCCACCGACGACCAGTCCCGACCGCGCCCATGGTTCACCCAGGTCCGCTTCAGGTCGTCCGCGGCCTCCCGCTCGATCACCGCGGATATATCGGCCTCCGAGAAAGACCAGACGGCATCCACGGCCTTATGCCCCGCCATCTGCGCGGCCAGCTCGGCATGGTCACCGGTCAGGATGTTCACCACCCCGCCCGGCACATCGGACGTGTCCAGCACCTGATAAAGATCCGTAGCGCTCAGCGGCGCCGTCTCGGACGCCACGAGCACCAGCCGGTTCCCTTGGCTAAGAGCCGCACCGAGGATCTGTGCGATCCCGGCCAGTGGCGCCGCCTCGGGTGCGAAGGCCCCGATCACACCCACCGGCGCGTTGAGCGCCAGGGCCAGCCCGCGCAATGGCACGCCCACGGTGCGCCCGTCGTGTTTGTCGGCCCAAGCTGCCCAGCGAAACAGGTGCCGGATCGCCAGCGCGACCTCGTCCGCCCCGTTGCGCCCGGTCTGCGCCTCCAGCCGGGCGGCGAATTCAGCGGCTCGCGTCTCGAGATTTTCTGCCAGGTAATAGAGGATCTGTGCCCGCAGATGCCCCGTCGACGTCGCCCAACCCTTCGCGCCTGCTGCCGCCTCGACGGCGTTCCGCAGGTCCTTCCGATTGCCGATCCCCACTTCGCCGACGATCCCCCTTGGCCCGGCCACCACGCGGGAATAGCCGCCATCGGGCCGCGCCTGCTTGCCGCCGACATACATCTTTGCCGTCCGGTCGATCCCGCCTGCCGCGCCCTTGGCCGTGTGCCGCTTCACCGGCTTCAGCTTGGCGCCCGGTTCGGGCCGCAGATAGGCGTGCAGCCCGGCCACGCCGCCCTCGCGCCCGAAGCCGCTTTCCTTCATACCGCCGAAGGGCGCCGCGGCGTCGAGCATGTTGGTCCCGTTCACCCAGACCACGCCCGCCCGGATCTTCGGCGCCACGTCCAAAGCCACGTCGATATCCTGCGACCAGACCGATCCGGCCAAGCCATAGCGCGTGTCGTTGGCCAGCATCACGGCTTCGTCCGGCGTGCGGAAGGTGGTCGCCGCCAAGACCGGGCCGAACACCTCCTCCTGCATCAGCGGGTCGGCGGGGGCCAGATCGGTCACCAGCGTAGGCGGCAGGAAGCATCCGTCCGGCGCCTCGCCCTGGTAGACCGCCCCGGACGTCCGCGAGAGCAGCGCCTCCACCCGTGCCTTGTGCTCGGCATGGACAAGCGCGCCCATGTCGATGGCCTTGTCCAGCGGGTCGCCCACGCGCATCCGTCCCATCCGGGCTTTCAGCCGGGCGAAGACATCATCGGCCACGCCTTCCTGTACCAAAAGGCGCGCGCCCGCGCAGCAGACCTGCCCGCCATTGAACCAGATCGCATCCACCAACCCCTCGACCGCGCTGTCGAGATCGGCATCCTCGAAGACGATGTAGGGTGATTTGCCCCCCAGCTCGAGGGTCAGGCCGATGCCGCGCCCGGCCGTCTCGCGCCGTAGGATGCGCCCCACCTCGGTGGAGCCGGTGAAGGCCAGCTTGTCGATTTCCGCGGCGGCCAAGGCCGCGCCTGTCGCCCCGTCGCCGGTGACGATGTTCACCACGCCCGGCGGCACGCCGGCCCGGTCGCAAAGCTCCGCAAAGGCAAGGGCTGTCAGCGGCGTCCATTCCGCCGGTTTCAGGACCACTGTGTTGCCCATGGCCAAAGCGGGTGCCACCTTCCAGGCCAGCATCAGGAGGGGGAAGTTCCACGGCACGATCTGCCCACAGACCCCCCAGGGCGCGGCCCCCGGCACGATCTCCGACCGGAGTTCGGCATGCCCCGCATGGTGATAGAAATGCCGTGCCGCCAGGGCGACGTCGATATCCCGGCTCTCGCGGATCGGCTTGCCGGTATCCAGGGTCTCCAGCACCGCGAAAAGGCGGCTGTGCTTCTGCAGGCCCCGCGCCAGTGCATAGAGGATGCGGGCCCGGTCGTGATCCGCCGCTGCGCCCCAACCCTTCTGCGCCGCCCGCGCCGCCTTCACGGCCTTCGCGACATCCGTGGCGCTGCCCTGCGTGACCTCTGCCAGCACCTCGCCGGTGGCCGGGTTTGTCGTCTCGAAGGTCTCGCCCGGCTTGGTGTGCTTGCCGCCGATATAATGTCCGAACGTACGCCCATGGCCGTCCAGCCAGGCATCCGCCTCCGCCCGGCTCTCGGGTGCGGGGCCCCATTCCATGCTCTCGAAGATCTCCGCCACGCCCATCCTTCAACCTTCCTCATCTTGCCCGAAATACCTCGGGGGTCGTCTGTGGTGCGCCATCGGTCCGAGGACCGCTGACGACGAGGGGCTGGCCCCTCGCTCCCGCATTCACCCCACCGGATGCCGATGCCCCACAGAGTACCGCCCGGTCACGTGATGCTCCAATTGCCGCTCGATATCCGCCAGCAGCGACGAGGCCCCGAAGCGGAAGAGGTCCGGGCGCAGCCAGCGGTCGCCCAACTCCTCTTTCAGGAGCGACAGGTAGACCAGCGCGTCCTTCGCTTTCGACACGCCGCCCGCAGGTTTGTAGCCGACCTTCGCGCCGGATATCGCCTCGTAGGCGCGGATCGCACGCATCATGACGAGGCTCACCGGGATCGTGGCATTCACGCTTTCCTTGCCCGTGGACGTCTTGATGAAGTCCGACCCGGCCATCATGCAGACCATGGACGCCTTCACCACGTTCTTCAGCGTCCCGAGCTCTCCGGTGGCCAGGATCGCCTTCATATGAGCCGCGCCGCAAGCCGCGCGCATGGCCTTCGTCTCGTCATAGAGCGCCTGCCAATCGCCCGTAAGGACGTGGCGGCGCGAGATCACGATGTCGATCTCGGTGGCCCCCGCTTTCACGCTTTCCTCGATTTCCGCCAGCCGCAGATGGAAGGGGGAAAGACCGGCGGGAAAGCCGGTGGAGACGGCGGCCACGGGCAGGCGGTTGCCCAGTGCGGCGACGGCTGTGGGCACCATCTCGTGATAGACGCAAACCGCGCCCACCGTGAGTTCGGGCAGACCGATGGCCTCCAGTAGATCGGCCCGGACGGGTTGCAGGGCCTTGGCGCAAAGGCGGCGGACGCGGCCCGGTGTGTCGTCGCCCGATAGCGTCGTCAGGTCGATCATGGAGACTACACGGGCCAGCCAGGCCGCTTGATGGTCCTTCTTGACCGAGCGGCGGCCGGGCAGGGTGGCGGCGCGGCGCTGGATGGCGGAGGTGTTCACCCGCACGGCATCCACGACGCTCGGGTCGAAGGGCAGTCCGGCATTGCGGGGCAGGTCTGTGGCGGTCACGGGGAGCCTCGGGATCGTGTCGGTCAACGGTCGCATGGGGGGCCTGTGCGCGCAACCTGCGGGTGCCGTGCGCGCCGCGGGTTGTCGTTGCGTCGGCCGGTGGGGACAGAAGCCAAACGTCGTCAGAAAACTGCGGCGAACCGGTCCGCGTTACGGCCGTTCGCGGATGATCCCGGCGAACCTTTCGAACATCGAGGCGGCGCTCGCGATGACATGGCCGTCCTCGATCAGGGTCTGACCCTCGCGGATGGGTTCCACGATGCCGCCTGCCTCGCGCACGATCAGGATGCCCGCGGCGATGTCCCAGGGATGCAGGCCCCGCTCCCAAAACCCGTCGTAGCGCCCGGCCGCGACATAGGCGAGATCGAGCGCGGCGGCGCCCCAGCGGCGCACCCCGGCGCAAACGGGCAGGAGGCGGCCGAGATCCTGTAGCGCGGCGGGCAGGTACTTGCTGCCCGCAAAGGGCAGGCCCGTCGCATAGACCGTCTCGATCATGTTGGTGCGACCCGAGACGCGCAGCCGTTCGCGGCCATCGAGCCAAGCGCCTGCGCCCTTCTCGGCCCAGAAGAGCTCATCCTTGGTGGGGTCGTAAATCACGGCCGAGACCACCTCGCCCTTGTGTTCGAGCGCGATGGAAATCGCCCAATGGGGCATCCCGTGGAGGAAGTTGGTCGTGCCGTCCAGCGGATCGACGATCCAGCGGCGGGTGGGATCCTTGCCCGCGCTCTCGCCGCTCTCCTCGCCCAGCCAGCCATAGTTCGGGCGGGCCTCAGTGAGCTCTGCGCGGATAATGTCCTCAGCGGCGCGATCGGCGCGGCTGACAAAATCGCCCGGTCCCTTGGCGCCGACCTGGAGGTTCTCCACCTCTTTGAAATCCTTCAGAAGAGAGCGCCCGGCCTTGCGGGAGGCTTTCATCATGACATTGAGGTTGGCGCTGCCTTGCATCGGATCCGCTCCGTTCAGTCAGAGCGGGCGTG